>JAXLSJ010000008.1:0-127909 GCA_046330625.1 Candidatus Nanopelagicales bacterium | reverse complement strand
CGGTGCACAGCGCGAGCACGGTGGGCACCTGGGGAAAGGCGGGGCGAAGGCGGTCCTGGATCGTGAACTCCCGCTTCATGTCGTGCGCCGAGGCGGCTTTGGTGCCCGCCGGCGGCCGACGCAGGATGACCTCGCGGTCGGGGTACGAGAGCAGGTAGGTCAGGTTCGAGGCGCCGCCGGGGAACTGCCGCACGTGCGGGTTCTCGACGGTCATGCCGGGCACGTGGCGGTGCAGCCACTGCTGCAGCGACTCGATGTCGAAGGCATCCTCGGCCCGCAGGTCGCGGGGCTCGTCGGACAGGCCCTCGGGGGTGCCGATCGTCGTCATGCGCCGGGCTCCGAGTACCGGGCGAGTTCGGCGCGTGCCACCATGCCGAGGTGGACCTCGTCGGGCCCGTCGGCGAGGCGCAGGGCGCGGGCTCCCGCGTAGGCCTCGGCCAGCGGGAAGACGTCGCTCACGCCGGCGCCACCGTGGATCTGGATGGCCATGTCGATCACGTCGCACGCCATGCGCGGGACGACGGCCTTGATCTGGGACACCTCGTTGCGCGCCCCGGCGACTCCGTATTGGTCCAGGAGCCAGGCGGTGCGCAACACCAGCAGGCGCGCCTGGTCGATGGCGAGGCGGGCTTCGGCGATCCGTTCGCGGTTGCCGCCGAGATTCGCCAGCGGCTTGCCGAAGGCCACGCGGGTGCTCGCCCGACGGCAGGCGTGTTCCAGCGCCATCTCGGCCAGGCCGATGGCGCGCATGCAGTGATGCACGCGTCCCGGGCCGAGCCGACCCTGGGCGATCTCGAACCCGCGGCCGGGTCCGGCGATGATCGCGTCGAGCGGCAGGCGGACGTCGGTGAAGGAGACCTCGCCGTGTCCGGAGGGTTCGTCGAAGTACCCGAACACCGGGAGCATGCGCCCGATCTCGACCCCAGGGGTGTCGGTCGGCACCAGCACCATCGAGTGCTGTCGGTACTTGTGCGCGGCGGGGTCGGTGAGTCCCATGAAGATCACGAACTGACAGTCGGGGTGTCCGATGCCGGTGCTCCACCACTTGTCGCCGTTGATGACGACCTCGTCGCCCTCGATGGTGGCGGTCGCGGCCATGTTCGACGCATCGGAGGAGGCGACCGCAGGTTCGGTCATGCAGAAGGCCGACCGGATCTCCCCGGCCAGCAGAGGGGTCAGCCACTGCTCCTGTTGCGCCTCGCTGCCGTAGTGCACGAGGACCTCGGCGTTGCCGGTGTCGGGGGCGTTGCAGTTGAACACCTCGGGGGCCAGGGGCATCGCCCGGCCGGTGAGTTCGGCGATGGGCGCGTAGTCGGCGTTCGACAGGCCGGGGCCGAACCGCTCGTCGGGCAGGAACAGGTTCCACAGTCCGGCCGCGCGCGCCTCGGCCTTGAGGGTCTCGACGACCGGCGGGACCGTCCACGGTTCCGCGCGGGCGGCCGCAAGGTAGCCGGGCAGTTCGGGGATGACCCGTTCGTTGACGAATTCCTCCGCCTGCTTGAGGTATTCCTGGGCGCGGGGTGACGGGGAGAAGTCCATGGCTCCACCCTACGCAGGGGGTCCGTGAGGGTTCCGCCCCCTCGCTGTCCGGGGGCGATTCGCTGATGCTGCCGGCCCTCGCGCCTGGGCGGGCGCCTTCGGGTTGCTGCCGGTCTCCCTACAAGGTGAACCTCATCGCCGGCCACGGAGTCTCCGCGAAGCCGGCTTGCTCGTACATCCGCCTGCCGGGCTGGGTCGCCATCAGCTCGACTCGGCCGACCCCCGTTCCGCGTGCCCATTCAAGAGTCGCCGCGAACACCGCACTGCCGTAGCCCCGGCGGCGATGTGCCGGCAACGTGCAGATGTTGCTGATCAGCACGTCTCCACCGGATGGATTGGTCGGTGAAGGCGCCATATCTCTGACCTGCCCCAGTCCCGCCGCGACGATCGCGCCCTCCACCTCGATGACAAAGATCCCGAAGTCCGGACGATGGACCCTGTCGGCGAACCACGAGAGGGCCGCCGCGCGCCAGTCCGTGGCATCCGATGTCTCGATGCCCATGGCCCGGAACATCTCCACACGAAGCTCCACCAGGGCTACCAGGTCACCCGAGGCGGCGCGGCGGACCGAGTAGCTGTTCACCGATATCCCCTCCTTCGCCGCCTACCGAGGCCCATCGCAGTGTAGGAAGTCTGCTGGTTCGCCCCGGTCGACAACTGGCCGCCCGCAATCTCGGTGTCTCTCGACCTGGGCTACCTCGACAGTCATGATCACACTGCTCCATACGCACGGGTAGAGCCTCCGCCCGTCGGCCCGGCGGGGGAGCGCCGCGAACGGATGGGCACCGGCGACTCGGTAGCGTACGGCGCATGCCCATCAAGCTGGAGAACGTCGGCATCGCCGTCAGCGACCTCGAATCTGCGATCGCCTTCTTCACCGACCTCGGGCTGAGCGTCCTGGGCCGGGACACCGTCAGCGGCGAGTGGACGGACACCGCCGTCGGCCTCGACGGCAACCACGCCCGTATCGCCATGCTGCAGACGCCGGACGGAGAGGGTCGCCTCGAACTCTTCGAGTACCTCCACCCCGAGGCGATCGAGACCGAACCCACCCAGCCCAACGAGATCGGCATGCACCGCGTGGCCTTCTCGGTCGACGACATCGACGAGGCCCTGGCGATCGCAGCGAAACACGGCTGCTACCCGCTGCGGGGTGTGGCGACCTACGGCGACATCTACAAGCTCACCTACGTCCGCGGCCCCAGCGGCATCATCGTGATGCTGGCCGAAGAGCTCACCAAGGGCTAGCGGTCCGCTGCGATGAAACGCTGGTTCGGCGGGGCACGGACCTGGGTCCGCCCGGCCGAGGCCCGGCGTCGGATCGCGCCGTAACTGTCGGACCCTCCAGCCATAATCGAACATGAGTTCGAATCAAGCCGCCGGGCCAGCGGGGGAAGACCTGACGGCGGAGGGGGTGTCTGATGAAGCGTGATCCACACGACGAGCCGCCCGGCGGACTGTGCGGTGGTGCGGGGCCGGCGGATGTCGTCGAGGAGTCGACCGCCCCGGAACCGGCTCCGGAGCCGGATGTGTCGGTGGGCCGGTTCACCACCGGTGGCGGCGGCGCCGGGGAGTTGACGGCCCTGCTGTTGACCGGGGCTGGGGAATGCGGTCCGCAGGTGCGTGACCTGGTGGCCCGCCTGGCCGTGATCGCCACCACCCCGATCCCCGTCGGTCTCGGGACCGACCGGCAGCTGCGCCACGAAGTCACCGCTGTCGCGCGGCTGCGGCAGGTGTTGGACACCGTGTTGGGTGACCGTGTCGATGCCGCCACCCGCCACGACGCGTTGCGGTACTCCCCGACCACGGTGGTGACCCGCGACGCCGGCTGGGACGGTGCCGCCGCCTCGAGCCTGGTCGCCGCCTCCCGACTCGCCGCCCGCTACCCCGCGCTCCGCGACCTGTGGGTCACCGCCCAGATCTCGACCGCCCACCTGGCCGTGCTGGCCCGCGGCATCACCTGCCTCACCGAGGTCCAGACCCGGGCCCTGATCGCCGCGGTCCTCCCCAGCCTGCCCCTGCTGACCGTGCCCGCCCTTCGCCTGGCCGTGCGCCACGGTGTCGACCTGCTGCGCCCCCACGACAGCGACCACGCCGCCCAACACGACTGGCAGCAGCGATCCGTCACCTTCTCCCACCACGCCGGCATGGTCTTGATGGCTGCCGACCTGCCCGCCGTCGAAGGCGAAGCCCTGATCGCCGCGTTGACCGCCCTGGCCGACTCCCTGCGCGTCGACGGCGATGCTCTGACCACCCCGCAACGCCGCGCCGACGCCCTCATCACCTTGATCAACCAGGCCGCCACCTACGGCGACCTACCCGCCACCCGCGGCGGTATCCCCGTCGCTGCGACCATCACCATCGGCCTCCCCGAAGCCGAACGCATCACCGACCACCACCTCCGACCCACACCGGCCACCCCCGCAGACCTGACCACCGCCGCCGCCCACCACGCCCACCACGCCACCACCAGCGGCCCCACCACCCTCGGCGACGCCGCCGCCCGCTTCGCCCTGTGCGCCGGGGTCCTCACCGGCGCCCTCGTCGACGACAGCCGCCACCGCCACCCCCTCACCGGCCACCTCGGCCGCAGCCACCTCACCCCCCTGGCCCTGGGACGCACCACCCGACTGGCCACCCCCACCCAACGCACCGCCCTCGCCCTACGCGACCACGGCTGCCTGCTCTGCCAGCGACCCCCCGCCGAATGCCAAACCCACCATGTGACCCCCTGGACCGAAGGCGGCGCCACCGACATCGACACCATGACCCTGCTCTGCTGGGCACACCACAGAGCCGTCGACCTCAACTTCGCCGGCGAATAGCCGGGCAACCCCCACTACACCCCCGGCGGACCCCACCCCTACCGGGCACACCACCCCCGTCCCCCCGACCAATGGCGAAACCCCTGAGTAGCCAGGGCCGACAAGAGAAGTCGTGATCCCCCGATCGGACCTGCCCTGCGCGGCCCGGAAACCCGATCCTTCACGGTGGTGTACCGCGACCGCCCCCACCGTGACCGCGTGCAGCGGCGCCCGCCCTGGCGGCGCCCTCTACCTCGCCGTCGTGGCCCTGGTAGCGGGCGGCGGCACTGCCAACGGCACCGCGAACGGCGCTGCCGCTGCGCCTGTTCGACCAGCGCCTGGGGTGCCCGGAGTGGGGTCAGCGCCGCGCACAGGGCATTGCGTCGGCGACCGTCAGCCCACCGCAGAACGCCCTTCAGCTGTGGGTCGACCCGGCCGTCGGAAAGGACGGCTCCGCCGGCACCCGGGCCGCCCCCCTTCGCAGCATCGCCGAAGCCTGGCGGCGGATCCCCCCCTCGCGCACCCTCACCCGGCCCGTCTGGATCCAGTTGCGCAAGGGCACCTACCCTCAGACCAACACCCCCAACTATTGGGAGAGCCGCTGGGGCACCGCGGCGGCACCCATCGTCATCAACGCCGCCGACGGGGCGCGCACCGCCACCCTGCGCGGCGACATCAACGCCTACGACGTCCGCCACCTCACCGTGCAGGGAATCGTCATCGACCGCGCCGGCGACACCGTCCACTGCGAGAAGTGCTCCTACGTCACTCTTCGCAACGTGCGACTCAACGGCCGCGGAGCCGCCCACGAGACCCTCAAGGCCAACCAGTCCGACCACCTCACCATCACCGGCAGCGACATCGGCGGGTCGTACGAGAACGCCATCGACTTCGTGGCCGTACGCTACGCCTTGATCCGTGGCAACCGCATCCACCACGCCGAGGACTGGTGCGCGTACGTGAAGGGGGGTAGCGCCTACATCACCGTCTCGGACAACGTCATCGACCACTGCGGCACCGGCGGGTTCACCGCCGGTCAGGGCACCGGCTTCGAGTTCATGGTCGCCCCCTGGCTGCGCTACGAGACCTACGGCGTCACCGTCGTCCGCAACGTCATCCACGACACCGACGGCGCCGGCCTCGGCGTGAACGGTGGCTACAACACGGTCATGGCGTACAACACGCTGTACCGGGTCGGCGCCCGCAGTCACACCGTCGAGTTCGTCCACGGCAGCCGCAGTTGCGACGGCGACACCGTCCGCTGCGCGCAGAACCGCAACCGCGGCGGCTGGGGCGGGGTGGGGGTCGACGGCCAGTACATCCCCTCGCGGCACACGTACTTCCTGAACAACCTCGTGATCAACCCCACCGGCTACCAGTCGCAGTGGCAGCAGCTGCAGCTCGACGGCCCCGTGACCGCGCCCTCGGGGTCCGGGGTCCCGAATCCGTCGCGTGTCGATACCGACCTGGTCATCCTCGGAAACGTCTTCGTGAACGGCGGCAGTGACATGCCGACCGGCCTCGAGGGCGCGCGCGATCGGGCGTTCCTCCGCGACAACCGGGTGAACACCCTGGTGCCGGATCTCGTGGCGCCGGCGACGGGTGACTTCCGACCCGTCCCCGGGGGGCGGATCGCGACGCTGCCGGTGGCCCCCCTGCCGACGATGACGTGGAGCGATGCGGGGGTCCCCGCCGGGCCGACCGTCACCCTTCCCGCCGACCACCCACCCGGCGCGCTCCTCCCCTGAAAGGCCCGAGTGTCCGTCGGGGCGCCTGCCGCGCCCCTACGGTGGGGCCGTGGAACCGGTCGAGCGCACCGAACTCGAGTCGGTCCTGCACACCGCGTTGTCGGTCGGCGTCCGGGTGCAGATGGCCGGCGGCTACACCGCGCGGGTCCGTGACACAGTCCGCCGGGTCGCCCTCAACCTGGGGGCCGACGAGGCCCAGACCTGGCTGGCGTCGGGCAGCCTGGGGCTGACGGTGACGAAGGCCGGGGTCTCCCACACCGCGGTCCGTACGGTCCCGGCTCTCGGGGTGAACTTCACCGAACTCACCGAGCTCTCGCGGCTCTCCAAGGCGTCGGCCGGCAAGACCCCCGACGAACTCGACGCCGAACTCGCCGGCATCGTCGCCTCATCGCGGCGGTACCCCACCCCGGTGGTGATCCTGATGCTCGGCATCGCGTGCGGCTCGTTCGCGGGCCTGTTCGGCTGTGGCGGGTGGGGCATCGCCCTGGCCACCATCGGCGCGACGGCCGGCGCGTTCGTGCGCCACGTCATGCTCCACCGACGGTTCAAGCCGTTCGTCTACTGCCTGTTCGCGGCGTTCGTCTCGGCGTCGGTCGTCCTGGCGGCGGGCTTCGGCACCGGGACGGAGGCCCAACCAGACGTGGCCACGGCGACCACGGCCGCGATCCTCTTCCTGGTCCCCGGCGTCCCCCTGCTGAACGGCACCGCCGACCTGCTGACCTCGAACTACCTCAATGCCGTCGCGAGACTGACCCGAGCCAGCGTGATCCTGCTCGGCGCCACCTTCGGCCTCGCGCTCGCGGCGTTCGTGTGGGGGCGGTTCTGATGTCCCTGTGGACGGTGCTCTGGGCCGCGCCCGCCGCCCTCGGATTCGCAGTCCTGTTCAACGTCCACCGCCGCGCCCTTCCGATCGTGGCGGTGGTGGCGATCCTGGCGCGGTTCCTGAGCGAGTTCGGCCAGGACCTGGGACTGAGTCTGGTCACGGCCGACTACCTGGCGGCTTTCGTGGTGGGGGCGATCGCCTACACGGTGGGCCCGCGACTGCGCGAGGCGTCGCCGGTGTTCGCCTTCGCCCCGGTGATCCCATTGATCCCCGGCGTGCTGATCACCGACGCCCTGCGCGCGCTGGTGGTCTGGGTCGAGAGCGGCAGCGACCGCACTGCCTCGACCCCCGACGACTTCATCCGGTTCGCCAGTTCCGGCTTCACGGCGGCTGCGGTCGTCCTCGTCCTGTGCCTGGGCACCCTGAGCCCGATGCTCCTGCTCCCCCGTGCCCGCACCGCCGAGGACTGAGCCGACGGCCTGCGGGTCAACGCTGGGTGCGCGCGATCCATCCGGACGCCTCGGCCAGATCCGCGGCGGCCTGGTGCAGCCGCACGGCCTCCAACCCGACAGCCCGCTCCTCGTCCGTGGCCGGTCGCTCCACCCGCTCTGCCGTGTCCGGCCGTGCCGGTTCGGCGACTCCCAGCGCCACCGCAGCCCGACGGAACTCGGCGCACGCGGCATCGGCATCGGCCCGGATGTCCAGGGCGGGACCGGCGTCGTCGTTGGCCTGGCGAGCCTGGAAGGTCAGCGCGAGCAGACTCAGATGAGCCCGCTCGGCGGCATCCAGGGCCACCGCCAGACAGCGCGGGTCGACCCGGGGACGGGGTTCCATGAGGGCGCCTTCGACGGCGGGGCGCAGTCGGATCAGGTTGTTGCGCTCGCGCTCCCCGATCGTGACGATCTCGGCGTCGTCGAGCCGCCCCGGTATCTGCACGGCTGTCACGACCCGAGCCGTCCACTCCCCCAGTCCGGCGATGACATCGCGCACCAGGTCGGTGGCCTGACCGGAACGGAAGCTGGGGATCAGGGCCGAGACCACGATGGCGACCACGGCGCCGATCACGGTCGCGACGATCCGCGAGACGTACAGCGACTGATCGGGCGCCAGCGTCTGGTCCAGGATCAGGATCGTCCCGGCGATCCCGAACGACCCCAGGATGTAATTCCCGGTGAAGAACCGGAACGCGACCGCCGACATGATCAGGATCACGACGACGAGACCCACCGAGCTGCCGGTGGCCAGCAGGGCCACCGGCACCAGGAGCACGGCCAGCAGGTTGCCGAGCAGGCGGGCTGTCGAACGGACCACCGTGAAGGACCAGTCCGGCTTGACCACGAACACGCAGGTGAGCGGGATCCAGAAGCTGTGGGCCAGCGGCAACACCAGGCTCAAGGACTGCGCGATCACGATCGCCACGGCCATCCGCAGCCCGTGGCGGAAGTGCGTGGTCCCCGGTCGCCACCACTCGATTGCGGGCCCCGCTTCCGGGGGGGTGTCCGGAGGTTGGTCGCCGATCCCGGACGCTGCCCCCGAGGCGTCGTCATGGGTCGACGTCCGCAGGTGCTCGACGGCCGTGTCCAGGGCGTGCAGGTTGCGCTCCAGACGTTGTGCCACCGGCCAGTCCCCGTCCGGCACCGGGTCCAGAGCCCCGTCCGGCACCGGGTCCGGCGACACCGCCGCCAGACGTCCGACCTCCAACGCGACCACCGACCGCCGCAGCCGGCCCTGCACGCGGAGCCGGTCCGAGTAGCCCGGCCCCACCAGCACCCGCCACGCGATCATCGACCGGCGGACTTCGTTCACGGCATGGGTCACGCGGAGCGCCGCATCCGGGTACCTGATCCCGGACTCCCGGATCACCGTCTCGACCTCGTCCACCTCGGCGGACGCCCGATTGGAGTCCCGACCGGACACCCGCTGCCGGTGCGCCATCGCCCCCAAGGTCCGGATCGTGTTGGCGAGCACCACCCGGATCGACATGTCCCGCTCCCGATGCCACAGCAGGAGCCACAGCAGGGCCTGGGTCGCACTGCCGATGGCGAGCCACACAGCGGCGGTCGCCGGGTCGCCGGACAGCCCCGCGAAGATCACCCCCATGGCCAGGGCCCCCATGCCGGTGGCGCGCGGCACCAGGCCGACGGCCACGGTGCCGCCCTGGACGAACGCCACGGCGCCCAGGAACGGCACGGTCCACCACGTTCCCCCCAGCGTCATGGCCACGAAGGCCACCGCCGACATCAGCACCGTCATCACCACGACGAGCTGCACCAGCCGCCGGAACGGGACGATCGCCTCGCCCAACCCCAACTGAAGGGCCCCGAACGCGGCGAACACACACACACCGAGTTCGCCGGTGATCACCCCGCCCAGGACGAAGCCCCCCATCACCAGACTGCGCCGGGCCACTCCCCACCACGACGCCTGGGACCACGGGGCGTCCAACGCCCCCCGGCGCACCTGGGCGACCGCCATGGGTAGGCGGCGCGGCCAGTCAGCGGGACCCATGGCCACATGCAAGCAGTCCTGGACCCCGATTGCCTCTCACGCTGCGTATCGTCGCGATCACCAATACGGTATGACCCAACGAACACGGGGCCCGACCACCGAGGAGTCGCCGATGTCGAACCTGGATCTCGGGCGCATCCAGTTCGCCATGACGTCGATCTATCACTTCTTGTTCGTCCCCCTGACGATCGGGCTGGCTTTCCTGACCGCGATCCTGCAGACCCGCTGGCACCGCACCGGGAACCCCGAGCTGAAGCGACTCACCAAGTTCTTCGGCCACATCCTGCTGATCAACATCGCCATCGGGGTGGTCACCGGGCTCGTGCAGGAGTTCCAGTTCGGCATGAACTGGTCGGCCTACTCCCGGTTCGTGGGCGACGTTTTCGGCGCCCCGCTGGCGATGGAGGGCCTGGCCGCGTTCTTCCTCGAGTCCACGTTCCTGGGACTGTGGCTGTTCGGCTGGGACCGGCTGCCGGCGAGACTCCACCTGGCCACCATCTGGATCGTCGCCGTCGGTACCGCGCTGTCGGCGCTGTTCATCATGGCCGCGAACTCCTGGATGCAGCACCCGGTCGGCTACGAGGTGGTCGACGGACGCGCCTCGCTGAATGACATCGGCGCGGTGTTCACCAACCCGGTCTTCATCTGGGGATACCTCCACGTCCTGCTGGCGGCCGCAGTCACGGCGTCGGTGACGATGCTCGGGGTCGCCGCGTACCACATCCGCAAGGGCAACCTGGCGTTCATGACGGCCGCCAAGACCGCCATGGCCGTGCTCCTGCCGTCGATCATCCTGGCGATGGGCGTGGGTAGTGAGCTCGGGGTGATCGAGGCGGAGTACCAGCCCATGAAGATCGCCGCGGCCGAGGCGCAGTGGGAGACCTGCCAGCCGTGTTCCTTCTCGTTGTTCCAGATCGGAGGCGGCAACGACGACCAGGACCCGACCCAGATCCTGGAGGTCCCCTACCTGCTGTCGATCCTGGCGACCAACTCGCCCAACGGTCAGGTGATCGGTCTCAACGAACTGCAGGCGCAGTACGAACAGCAGTACGGCCCCGGGTACTACGTGCCCAACGTGTTCGTCCAGTACTGGTCGATGCGCCTCATGGCCTACACCGCCGGAGCGATCCTGACCCTGGCCGCGGTGGGCGTCTTCCTGTGGTGGCGCAAGAAGCTCACCGGCGACAAGTGGTACACCCGATGGTTCTGGTGGCTGTGTATCCCGGCCGTGCTCTCCCCCTTCATCATGAACACCTTCGGGTGGATGCTCACCGAGAACGGCCGACAACCGTGGCTCGTGCAGGGGCTGATGCTCACGCAGGACGGGGTGAGCCCGTCGGTGTCGGCCACCGAGGTATGGATCAGCATCGCCGCATTCGCCGCCATCTACGTGGTGCTGGGCATCGTGTGGGCGACGCTGATGATCCGCTACGCCCGCAAGGGACTGCATGACGACCCGGACGAAACCTCGTCCGGCGACGACCCCGACCGCGCCCCGGCGCTCACCTACTGAGGCGGCGATCATGGACCTGCAGAACATCTGGTTCGTCATCATCGCGATCTTCTGGGTCGGCTTCTTCGTGCTGGAGGGGTTCGACCTCGGCGTCGGCATGCTGCACTGGTTCGTCGGACGCGACGACACCGAGCGACGGGTCGCGATCAACGCGATCGGTCCCTTCTGGGACGGCAACGAAGTCTGGCTGATCGTGGGCGGGGCCGCCATCTTCGCGGCGTTCCCGGGTTGGTACGCCACCATGTTCTCGTCGCTGTACCTGGCCCTCGTGCTCGTGCTGCTGGCCCTCATGGCCCGCGGGGTGGCCTTCGAGTACCGCGGCAAGCGGGACTCCGTCGCCTGGCGCACCGGGTGGAGTTGGGCGCTCGGGGTGGGCAGCGCGCTGATCCCCCTGCTGCTGGGAGTCGGCCTGGGAGATCTGTTGGTGGGGCTCCCCATCGATGCCGACCAGGAGTACACGGGAACGTTCTGGAACCTGCTCACCCCCTACGGTCTGCTGACCGGGATCGGGCTCCTGGTGCTGTGCCTGGCCCACGGCGCGAGTTTCCTGGCACTCAAGACCACGGGAGCCGTCCGGGAACGCAGCGAGAAGGCCGCCATCACCTTCACCGGCGTCTCGTTCTTCGTGGTGATCCTGTGGGTGCTGACCACCGCGGTCGTGGTGGGGATCAAGCCGGCGTCTCTGGTCTTCCAGGTGCTGGCCGTGCTCGGCGTGGTCGTGAGCCTGCTGTTCCAGCGGAAAGGCCGGGACGGGATCGCGTTCACCGGCAGCGCGGTCGGGATCGGGTCGGTGGTGGCCGCGCTGTTCGCGTCGCTGTTCCCCAACGTGATGGTCTCGAGCACGAACGTGGCCAACAACCTGACCATCGCCAACACCGCGAGCGGCAGTTACGCCCTGACGATCATGACCTGGGTGGCCGTGATCATGTTCCCCATCGTCCTGCTCTACCAGGGCTGGACGTACTACGCATTCCGCCGCCGGGTGGTGGGTCCCCCGTCCGGCACGGAGGTCCCGTCGGGCGCGGACGTGAGCTGAGGCTCGGCGGTCGGGGTCGAAGTACGGCGTTCGGCGGTCGGGGGACGGCGGTCGGGGGCAGAGCGCGGGTCCGGTCAGGCGCGAACGTCGCGCACCTGGACCGCGATGTAGCCACCGACGGCAAGCGCCACACCCAGCAGGGTCATCCAGAGCATGGGCGCCGGTGACAGGGACTCCGCCGGCGCCTTGGCGACGTGGGAGAACGGGGACAGGTTCATCAGCCAGCCGGGAAGCCCGAACACCGCACCGAGTTCGGTGAGCAGCGCGAAGACGCCGACGACGACCCACGCCAGACCCGCCCAGCGCGGGACGATCCCGACCAGCGCCAGGGTGAGGCCGACCACGAAGATGATCGCCGGGATCCACGCGGCGACGGCTTCGAGCAACCGCGGCACGTCACCCAGACCCTGTCCGGCCTGCAGTCCGAAACTCAGCCCCAGCGCCAGACCCAGGGCCACCAGGATCGCGGTCGCCCCGAGCAGGGCCAGCACCACGTAGGAGCTGACCCATCGGGACCGCCGGGTGGCGGTGGCGAGCGCCATCTCGGTGTGGCCCGACTGCTCCTCGGACTCCAGGCGCAGCACGGTGGCGACCGCGTAGAACGCGACGACGATCCCGCCCAGCCCGACATAGGTCGCGAGGAACACGTCGATGATGGCGCCGGAGCCGCCGAGCGCCTCGAGGATCTGGGTCAGTGCCGGGCTGCCTTCGGCAAACTGGACGAGGGCGTCGCGGGACAGTCCGATGAACAACCCCAGCACGATGTACCCGAGCAGCCACCACATGAGCACGGGGCGTTCCAAGCGCCAGGCCAGCGAATAGGCGCCGGTGAGCCGCGGTGAGGCCTGCGGACGGCCCTCCCGCTGCGGCAGCAGACCCGCACCCACATCGCGGCGCGCCTGCATGGCGGCGGCCACGGCGATGAGGATCAGCGTGATCACCACGGCGATCGCGACGACTCCCCAGTGATCGCCGCCGAAGGCGTCGGACTTGCCGATCCAGCCGAACGGCGACACCCACACCAGGGCGTTGTCCTGCAGGTTGCCCACGCCGGTGACGGCCCAGGACAGGGCCAGCACGGCACCGGCGATGGCATTGGCGCTGCGCGCGGTGCGGGCGATCTGGTTGGTGACGGCGGCGACTCCGGCGTAGACCCAGCCGCAGGCCGCGCCCGCCGAGGCGAACAGCAGCGAACCCTGCGCGGGCAGGCCGACGGCGATCATCAGCAGCGTCGCGAGCACGACGAACGACAGGCTCGTGACCACGGTGACGCCCAGCGCCGCCCACAGGGGGGCTACCCGCCGGGACCGCCCCGCGAGGAGGAACTCCATCCGGCCCGCCTGCTCCTCGGCACGCACGTGGCGGGTGACGGTGAAGATGTTGACCAGCCCGAGCACCAGGACGATGCCGACGCCGATGCGCCAGGCCGTCAGCCCGCCGGTCGACAGGGGATTGGTGAGCGGCCCCAGCAGCGCGGTGAGCGCCGGGTTGCCGGACAGGATGGCGACGAGCTGCAGACGCTCGTCGGTCGACGGATACAGCCGGTCCCAGGACGAGGCGACCCCGACGACCATGATGGCCAGCAGGGCCACCCACAGCAGGATCCGCAGCCGGTCCCGAGACAGGTCGAACCGCAGCAGCGTGCCGACACCGGTCACGACGGCACCTTCTGCTCGTGGCCGTTGTGATCGGCCGCGTCTCCAGAGTCATGGCTGTCAGTGGTGTCAGGGGATTCGTGAGGGGAGCCGGCGTCATCGGTGGTGACCGCTTCGCCGGACCGGTCATCAGACCCTCCGTCCGCCTCCTCGTCGACCTCGTCCGCCTGCGTCGCCGGGTCGGCCCCGTAGTGCCGCAGGAAGATCTCCTCCAGACTCGGGGGGCGACAGTCGAGCGCCACCGGACCGGCGGTCTGGATCGCCGCCAGGACGGTCGCCAGACCCTGAGGTCCGACGTCGCAACTCACCCGGTCGCCGTCGGTGACCAGGTCGTGCACATGCTCGTCGGACTCCAGCCCGACGACCGGACGGGATGTGGTCGCCGTGACCCGGGTGCGGGTCAGGTGGCGCAGTTCCGCAAGGGTCCCGGTCTCGACCGTGCGCCCGCTGCGCAGGATGGTGATGCGGTCGGCGATGGCCTCGACCTCGCTCATGATGTGGCTGGACAGCAACACGGTGCCGCCGGCTTCGCGGGCCTCGGTCACACACTCGCGGTACACCTGGGCCATGAGCGGGTCGAGCCCGTCGGTCGGCTCGTCGAACAGGTACAGGGGCACGTCGGCGGCGAAAGCCGCGACCAGGGCCACCTTCTGCCGGTTCCCCTTGGAGTAGTCGCGGATCCGTTTGGCCGGATCCAGGTCGAACCGCTCGATGAGTTCGTCGCGGCGGGACGGACGGACCTTGCGCATGCGCAGCAGCAGGTCGATGGTCTCGCCGCCGGTGAGGTGCGGCCACAGTTGCACGTCGCCCGGGACGTAGGCGATGTGCTGGTGCAGCCGCACGGCGTCGTGCCACGGGTCGAGACCCATGACGGTGAGCACGCCCTCGTCGCGCTGCACCAGCCCGAGCAGGATCCGCAGCAGGGTGGTCTTGCCCGCGCCGTTGGGGCCGAGGAACCCATGGACCTCGCCGGTGTGGACCTCGATCGCCAGGTCGTCCAGCGCCTGGGTGGTGCCGAACGCCTTGCGGATCCCCCGACCCTCGATCATCGGGCCGTCGAACTCCGGAAGCGCGGGAGTCTCGTCCGCCGCCTCCTCATCGATCGCCTCCGCGCCGACCGCCTCCTCGTCGACCGACTCCTCATCGGAGTGGCCTGCCTCGGACTGATCGGTCGGCGACTGCTCGGCCTCGGTCACGCCGACCTCGGGCAGGGACGTGTCCTCGTCCCCGAGATCCTGCGGAGTCGAGTCGACGGGGTCACGGGGGTCAGCGTCGGTCATGCGCCGATGCTAGGCGGCGACCCGGAAACGGTGGTCAGGTCCCGGCCACCGTGACCGTCCCGTCACCTGCGGCCGGTGGATCGGGACTCAGACCCGGCGTGCCTCCAAGGTCATCCCGGCGCGCTTCAGCGCAGTGATGAGCGACTCGCCCAATCCGGTGGCCGGGGTCAGGACGCCGGCGGCGGGAGGCAGGTCGTCGGCGGTGGCCAGCGCCATGCCGGTGGTTGCCAGCATCATGGCGGTGGCGGCATAGCCGGGGTCGCCCAGCGCGGCGACCCGGGCGCGGTAGGGCACCCCTGTCGTGGTGCGGGTGTGCAACTCGATGCTGAACCGTCCCTGGGCACGGGCCTCGGCGTCGGGCCCCTCACCCGGTTCGGGCATGACCTTGGCTGCGATCGCCCGCAGGGGTTCGAGGGACATCGCTGCTCCGAGCGTCGCCATCCCGGCCGACACCCCGATGGCCGCGAGGCGCCCCAGGGTGCCGTCGCCGGTGGCGAGGTACTCGGCGTAGCGGAAGTCGCGGCCGTAGGCGTAGTCGTTCAGGGCGTTGGACCGACGCACGACCCGGCTGTTGATAGGCCCCATGAGGAAGGGCGCCAACCACGCGCCGATCACCTCGTCGCGCACCGGGCCACGAGGATCGGCACCGTCGCCCGGCACCGGCTCGGCCGAACGGTCCGGCGACAACGAGTAGGGGTCGCTGAGGATCCGGGCGGCCGTGGGATCGGATCCGGCGCGTTCCATCTCGCCCAGACCCGAGGCGATCGTGCCCCCGCTCACGCCGCCCTTCATGCCCGTGACGACCAGCCGCGTGCTGCGCAGCCGGGCCTCGGGGTCGTCCGCCGTGGCCGCCAACGACAGCGCGAGGACCCCCAGGTCGCTGGGGATCGAGTCGAACCCGCACGAGTGCATCCGCGCCCCACTGGCTCGCGCGACCTCGTCATACCGGTCGATGCTGTCGCGCATGAACAGCACCTCACCGGTGAGGTCGCAGTGGTGGGTTCCCGCCGCCGCGCAGGCGGCGACCACCGGCTTAGCCCGTACTGGGCGTAAGGACCACGGTGGTGATGAGGGCTGTCGTGTCGGCGGCCATGGCAACCAGCGATCCGTCGTCGCGGGAGTTGGGCGGTGACGATCGCGAAGTCGTGCGCCCGCCGATCCCGAGACCTGCTCGACCCGGCCCCGGTCCCGCCCGGCAGGGGGCGATCCGCAGGTCGGCCGGTGCGGCCCCGCGGGCCACTTCGCCACCAACTGCCCCGTGAACCCGGTCGCCCCGAAGAGCGTCAGGTCGTACTTCCGGCGGGGGGCCGTGGTGGTGGCAACCTGCCGCCGGGGAGTCGTCTTCTTCGTGGCGGCCTTCTTGGTGGTCGCCTTCTTGGCGGCGGGCTTCTTGGCCGGTGTCTTCTTGGCGGCGGCCTTCTTCGTCGGCGCCTTCTTGCCGGCGGCCTTCTTCGCCGGGGCCTTCTTGGCGGCAGCCTTCGTGGCCGGCTTCTTCGGCGAGGGCGTGGGTGCGGCGGTCATGCCCCACGGTAACGAGGGCACGGCACCACGTGCAGCCCGAGGGTGAGCAGATCGGAGCCTCCCGGCCGTCGGGGCACGGTGGGGCCAGGTGCGGCCCTAGGGTCGGGGCATGGGCGGAACCGCTCCCGCCCGTCCGGCGGACCGAGAGGACCCGCACCGTCATGACCACCTCGGACGGGACGCTGATCCTCGTCATCGGCCGGGACCCGACGGTCGGAAAAGGGCGGCGGCGAGGACTACGTCCGGGCCAACGCCCTGGCGACCCGCGACCTAGGGCTGCACCCGCACATCTTCACGCTCGCGCCGATCACCCAGGCCCCCCGTGGCGACGTGCGCGAGACCGAGCTCGGCACGCTTCACCGGGTGCCGACCCCCCTCATGCGCGCGCCTTGGTCGACCTTCCCCTGCACGAGCCCGTTTGCGACGCGCCGTGCGGTTCCTCGGTCGACCCGGCCGTCACGTGATCCACTCCTTCTCGTTCTGGACCGGGCTCCAGCGCGGAGACCCGTGGGCGGCTCGGCGCGGCAGGGGTGGACGTCGACCTCGTCACCACGGCGTGGTGCACCGTCGAACACGAGACTCTCGCCAAGCGGGACAGCGCCTTCGTGCGCGCTTCCCCGATCCGCCGCGCCCGTGCGGAGTGGGCCCTGCTGTGGAACCGTGCCGCGACGGTGCGGGTCCAGCGTCCGGAACGTCCGGCCAGAGCCGCGCTTCGTCATCCGTGAACTACCGGTCGGTGGCGCGGCAGTTGACCGACGCGTACGGGCCGGGGCTCCCGATCCGACACCTCACCTACACCCCGCCGACATCCTTCGACGAGCAACGCGACACCGAGACACCCCCGGAACTTCGTGCGCTGCACGCGCGCGGCGCTTGATCCTGTCGATGAGCCGCCACGACGGACGCAAGGGCATCGACGTGCTGTTGAGAGCCTTGGCGCTGCTGCCTGGAGCCGGGGAGTCGACTTCGGGGCATGCCTGTGTGGCGGCGGCATCTTCTGGGACGCGCACCGCGCCTCGGCCGCGACCTGGGCCTGGACGACCGCGTGATCTTCCCCGGCCGGGTCCCCGCTCCATGACCTACCTACGCGCAGCCGACGTCTTCGTGCTCCCCTCACTCGAGGAAAGCAGCGGCTCCGTCGCGGTCCTCGAGGCACTGCAGGCGGGGTGGCGGTCCGTTGTCCACCGTCGGCGGCGCGCGGACATCTCCGATGGCGTGGACGGTCTGCTGGTGCCGCCCGCCGACCCGCACGCCCTCGCCGGCGCGCTCAAAACAGTTGATCGACGACCCGGCACTGCGCCGACGACTCGCCGCTGCGGGGCGCGACCTGTACGAGCGGCGCTTCTCGCGCGCGGTCGCCGACCTGGGCCAGTTGTACCGGGAACTCGGACTTGCCGTCGACTCCACCTGACCGGACGACCCGCCGGTGCGGGTGCCTCACAAGTCGGCCGCCGCCAGGCTTCGGGTGATCACCGCGGCGACGCGGGCGACATCCGCAGAGGTGACCGTCGGAGCCGAGGGCAGGTACAGCCCGGTGCGCCCCAACCGCTCGGCGACCGGGAACGACCCGCGGTACTCACGCAGATAGGCCGGCTGCAGATGCAGCGGCACGAAGAACGTGCGGGACCCGATGCCGGCGGCCGCCAGGTCGAACCGCAGCCGGTCGCGACGCTCCGGCCCGGCGTCGACCAGCACGCCGAACATCCAGTGGACGCTGGTCAACCCCCCGGGCGACTGCGGGGCCAGGTGGATGCCCGGTACGTCGGCCAGGGCCGCTCGGTACTGATCGGCCAGGTGTCTCCGGGCGGCCACCAACCGGTCCAGCCGCTCGACCTGGGCCAGACCCACGGCGGCCTGCAGGTTCGACATGCGGAAGTTGTAGGCACGCAGGCGGTGCCAGAAATGCCGTTCGGGCGAGAAGCCGTGGTCGCGCAGTTCGCGCACCGAGGCGGCGACGGCCGGATCGTCGGTGGTGACCATCCCTCCCTCACCGGTGGTGAGGATCTTGTTGCCGTAGAACGAGAACGCCGCGGCGTCGCCGAGGCTGCCCACGGGTCGCCCGAAAGCGCTCGCGCCGTGAGCCTCGGCAGCATCCTCGATCAGCGCCAGACCGTTGCGGACGGCCAGGTCCTGGAACGGACGGGGATCGACCGGTTGTCCGTAGGTGTGGACCAGGACGATCGCGCGGGTGCGCGGACCGATCGCCGCCGCGACCGCCTCGCTGTCGAGGTTCCACGTGGTCGGATCGGTGTCGACGAACACCGGACGGGCGCCCAGATGGGATGCGGCATTGGCGGTGGCGATCATGGTGAACGTCGGCATGATCACCTCGTCCCCGGGCCCGAGACCCACGGCGGCATAGGCGAGTTGGACCGCGGCGGTCCCACTCGAGCACGACACCGCGAACCGGGTTCCCGCCGCGCGGGCGAACGCCTCCTCGAACCGGGTCACGAAGGAGCCGGCCGACGACACGAAGTTGTCGGCGATGCATTCGCGCAGGTAGGTCTCCTCGTTGCCGTCCAACGACGTGTCGGACACCCGGAGCACCCGATCGGCGGCGGTGTCCAACGTGGGTTCGGGAGCGGGCAGGCTCCGTTCCACCCGGGCCATCTCGGCGTCGGTCAGGGGCCGCGGGTCGGGCGGCGTGGGACGCAGCCCGCGTACGGGGAGGTGGGGTGGCCGTGGTCGGCCAAGAGTCGGATCACCCAGTGGCGCGATGATCCATTCAGACAACGCGAGGCTGCGATCGGCCGACTCCTGACCTGCCGCGGTCGGCGCGAAGTGCTCGGCGACGATCGCTTCGAGCCCCGCCCGGAAACGCTCGTCGACGAAAGCCAGATGGGCAGTGCGGTATCCCGGTGGCGGCGGGATCGGCGCGGGGTCGGCCAATGCCTCGTCGCGTAGTTCCGCGTACCGGGCGAGTGCTTCGGGATCGTCGCCGAGGTGCGCCGCGACCCGCTCGACGGTGACGGTCCGGAACTGATGCCGCCGGATGTCCCGCGACTCGCCTCGCAGGTCGGCCTCCGGGCCCGCGAACGCCGGACGGAGGGGATCACGGAACCAGTGCCGCCAGTGACGGAGCAGCGTGCCCAGATCGATCGAGGCCACGGAGGGCGACACGTCGTCGGCCAGCAGGTACATCGCCACGCGGACACACTCGCCACACGAGCTGCAGGCCCCTTGGTCCCCGGTGAGCTCCCAGCAGGAGTACTGCAGGTCACGCAGGTGCGGGTACCGGTGCGTCAGCAGGCTCTGCACCTGGAACTGCATCAACGGCGCCGTGAGGCCGGTGAACGCCACGCCTGTCGGTGCCGCCAGCGCGGCCAGCGCCCGCTGCGTGGTTCCCGAGTACATGAAATGCCCGTGCTGCAGGGTGAGGCCGTCACGTCGGGAGGTCACGTGCACCTCTGCCTCAGCGGCCAGCGCCACCCGGGCCGCCCCCCGGGCCAGCGCCACGACCCACGCCGCACCCAGGTACAGGAGGCAGTCCGTCAGTTCGGTGACCGCCAGCGAATAGCGCTGGGCGGCGAAGTCGTTGTGCACCAGGCTCCGGAAGTCGCTGTGCACCGTCAGCAGTTCGACCCCAGTGCGGGCGACCACCTCGCGCATGACCTCGTCGTGGCGTGCTGATCGGTGCTCCTCGGACCCCGGTCGGGGCGAGACGACCGTGACCAGAATCGGGTCCTGTGCGAGTTCCTGGAGCAGTCCCAGCTGGGTCAATGAGTCCCGACCACCGCTGAACGCCGCGACCGTCACGTCGGACGGATCGGGGTGCTGCGGCCATGGCGACCGGCGGCCACCCTCGGCGATCTCGATGCGGCGCTGGACGTCATGGCCGGACATCCGACCCTCGAGTGTCCAGACGGCCGCGTCGCACAGACGCAGCCAGTACTCGCGTTCCCCGTCGGGCAGTCGGATCGGAAGTTCGACACGACACGGGCGAAGCAGGACCCAGTGCGGGTAGAGGCAGATCATCATGATCCGCCACCACACCGCGTCCGGGATCCGGGTGAGGTCCACGTCATCGGGGAAGGCCAGGGTGAAGTGCTCGCGGGCGTACAGCCGGGAGTCGGGTTCGACGTCCCACGAGAACCGCACCTCGTGACCGGTGACGACCGGCTCGTGCAGGGTGACGACCGTGACGGCGCTCATGGGCGCCCCCGTCCGAACTCCCGGACCGCGGAACGGGCCGCACCGACGCGGCGCCGCCATCGCCACCAGCGGGTGTTCACGATGCGATCGAGTTCGACGGAACGCGCTGACAGGCGGGCGATCCGGTCCTCGGCGGCAGCGAGTCGCGCCTCGGCCTCGTCCCGCTCCGCCACCGGGTTGCTCGCGTCATCCGACTCCCCCCGGAGGTATCCGAGGGACGCCCCGAGGTCCCCGGCGAGCAGGTCCACGGCCAGCCGTTCGGGGTCGGTCGCCGCGCGCAGCAGCGCCCGGACGGGCTCCGGTCGCCCCTCCAGTCCCCGGATGCCGTGGAAGGGCGCCATCAGTTCGTCTCCGCCGCTGTCCAGCAGCACGCCGTGGACGGCGAGGAAGTGCGCGTGGGTCCGCAGCATCTGCGCCTGGTGTCGCGCCTGCGCGAACCGATTCTCGAGGGTCGGCCGGGGACCGAAGTGGTGGATCGCCAGCGCAGCCCGACTGCGGCGGAACGGGGAGTCGAAGATGTCCGCCATCCGCAGCGCCCACTCATTGTCCTCGTAGTAGGCGGCCATCGCCGGATCGACCGGACACTGATCCAGGGCCGACCGCCGCACCAGCGAGGCGGTTCCCGGTGCCCAATCGCACGGACCCGACGGGGGGATCCCCGGATCGTCGAATCGCCTCTGCGACCCGATCAGGGTGAAGCGAGCCGTGTCGGCCGACACCACGTAGGAGCCGCCCGAGTGGAAGGTGGTCCCGTCGGGCCCGACCACGTGAGCCGTGACCGCCTGGGCGGCAGGGTGCTGGTCGAGGTCTGCCACCAGGTGCTCCAGCGCGCCGGGCATGAGTTCCGCATCGTCGTCGAGGTAGAGGACGAACTCCTCCTTGATGTCCGTCACTGCCAGGTGGCGCCCACCGGCGCAGCCCAGGTTCCGGTCGGAGTAGCGCACGGAGATCCCCGGATCTGAGCGGGCGAGCTCTGCCAACGTCCGTCGGGTCACGTCGTCGGAGTTGTTGTCGAGGATGAGCGTGCGCACGCCGGGGCCGCTGCGCTGCACCGACCGCGCCGCCCAGGCGACGTGGTCCGGTCGGTTGTGGCTGACGATCACGGCGCACACGCGGGGGGCAGCGTCGAGCGGTACGGGCGCGACGGACGGAGCAGGATGTGCGGCCGCTGCGGCCTGCAGTTCGTGGCGCACCGGGGCCGGTGGCGGCCGATCGTCGATCGAGGTCGGTCGTGGGGGCAGTTCCTGTACCCGCGCCTCGGGAGGGAGGGTGGCAGCGAGTGCGGCGACCTTGAAGTACCCCCCCGGGAGGAATCCCACGTCCTTGCCGAGCAGGGCGGCAGCGATCATCACGTGAGCACGGTCGGTCTCGACCCGTTCGTGGCGGGCGATCGTGTCCAGCCACTCGTCCAGGGAGGCGGCCGTCGCCGAGATGTCGTCGTTGTCGGCAGGGATCGGCGCCAGTCGCGCGGACTCCGCGTCGGTGCGGAACGCGTGGAGGGTCCCCGAGCCGATGCGCCGGTGTGGCTCGTAGTCGTAGAAGAAGGCGCAGTCGTGGGCAAGTCGCGCGTCGCAGAGACCCTGGATCCGTCGGAGGGACTCGGTCTCCCGGGCGAACACGGTCGCCCGGGTGGCAGCGAGCGCCTCCCAGACCTCATCCACCCGGGTGTCGAAACTCGACGGCAGCACGATCACCCGGTCGAATCGGGCCTCGGCGACCGCGAGAGCCGTGGGCATGTACTCGTGGTAGTGCTGCGACCAGGCTCCGCCCCCGGCCAGGAGCGCGGTGTGACCGCGCGCCCGGGGCAGTTCGTCGACTCCGATCTCGCGGTAGTGATGCCGGTGCAGCAGTCGGCGCGTGCCCGCCCAGATCAACTCATCGCCGCGGTTGCCCGGGCCTCGCACGAACGTCAGTTCCGGGGCCGTGCCGATGCAGTCGAGCAGGGTCTGCCGGCTGGCGTCGACGGTGCCCAGTTCGGAGTCGGGTGGCATCCCGAGGATCGTGCCACATCGAGCGTCCGTGGCCACAAGGACCGGAGCCGACCATGACCGTCCATGCAGGCGTATTCATGGCGGCATGAACCGCCGTCGCGGGCTGGGTGGGGCTACATTCCTCCCATGAACCGCATTGCCTCACTGACCATCGCCGGCGCGGCCGGCGCCGCCCTCGTCCTGACGGGCACCACCGTCGCCCAGGCGAAGATCAATCCCGGCGTCGGCATCGCCGGGGTGAAGATCGGACAGTCCAAGAAGACCGTCATCCGCAAGAAGGGCCAGCCCGATCACAAGGAATCGATGCAGGTCGAGACCCTGGGCACGGTCAAGATGTTCTACTACGGCACCGGCGGCAAGAACCTGACCGTCGAACTCTGGAACAACCACGTGATCCAGGTGTCCACCCAGAACCCCTCGCAGGTGACCAACAAGGACATCGGCGTGGGCTCGCGCAAGAGCGACCTGGTGGTCGCCTACCCCGACGCGAACTGCGAGCGGGTCACCAAGAACAAGCAGATCTGCCAGCTCGGCGAGTTCCAGGCGGGGAACATCATCACGACCTTCCGGCTGACCAAGAAGGTCATCAAAGAGGTCGAGGTCGCGCAGTTCCTCGACTGACCTGAGCATCGGCCGCGGGGCCGCGGGTTGAGTAGCGGCCAAGCAGCTAATCGAAACCCGACAGCAGCTCGAGACGTTGTTCTCGCCTCATGATCATGCCTTTCGACCGACCTCTCACGCTCAGCCGGTCGCGAATGACCATGATCATGAGGCCGTAGCAACGGCGGCATCGCTCTGGGGGCCGCCGAGGAGTTCGGTGGTCTCGGTGGTCGAGCGGGGCCGAGCCCCGCTCCCGGTGGTCTCGGCTCCGCTCGACCACCGGACGGCCCTCAATCCACGGCCTCGCGGCGTCGGAATGCGTAGTCTCGAGACCATGAAGATTCTCAGCATCGCCGTAGCCGGCACCGCCGCCGCAGGACTGTTGCTGACCGGGGCGACCGCCGCCCAGGCGGGCGAGGTCATCAAGGTCGGCAAGGGCATCAGCAACGTCAAGGTCGGCCAGAGCAAGAAGACCGTGGTCCGCAAATTGGGGCTTCCGCTGCGGACACAGAGCGGCGTCAACCAGTTCGGCGAGTACCAGATACTCACCTACCCGCACACGCTCACCATCACTCTCGTGCACAAGTCCGTGACCAACATGACCACCGAGTCCCCGGCGCAGCGCACGCGCAGCGGGATCGGGGTGGGCTCCACCAAGCAGCAGCTGCGTCGCACCTACTCGGTGCGCTGTGAGAAGGTCGCGACCCAACGCCACGTGCAGTCGTGCATGATCGGGCGGATGACGCCCGGCGAGATCGTCACCGACTTCCGGTTGCGGCGCAATGTCGTGCGGATGGTGGGCATCGGCACCGTCCTCGACTGACGTGCTGTTCCTGTCGCGGCAGGAGTTCGAGGACCTGGTCGCCCAGGCACTCGACGAGATCCCCGCCGAGTTGGCCGATCTCGTGGACAACGTCGTCTTCGTGGTCGAGGACTGGCCACCCCCGGGTGAGCACCTGCTCGGGCTGTACCAGGGGGTTCCGCTGACGGCTCGCGGGATCAACTACGCGGGCGCCCTGCCGGATCGGATCTCGATCTACCGCATGCCCATCCTGCGCATGTGCGACACCCCGCAGGACGTGATCGACGAGGTCCACATCACCGTCGTGCACGAGATCGCCCATCACTTCGGGATCGATGACGAACGGCTCCACGACCTCGGCTACGGCTGACGCACCCGGCCGGCGCGGCTGGCTAGTCCGTGTCGGCGGCAGCACGCGCGAGCCGGTCGGCGACCGCGTGCGCCAGTCCGGAGTCGCCTCCCGGCGGGATCGCCGCGACGAGTTCCAGGGCCAGCGCATCGGCTTCGCGCAGCGCCCAGTACAGCCGACGGGCGTAGTCCTCGATGTCGGAGGGCGCCATCAGCCGCACCACCCCCGGTGGGGTCGGGACCGACTCGAGCGCGATCAGTCCCGTCCCGGGAGTCGCGATCGGTTCGGCGACGACCACGACGCGGGCAGTCGGCGAGTAGTGCGAGGCGAGGGAACCGGACACCCGAGGCGCCACCTCCGGGAGTGGGGCCACGGGAACCCCGCTCAGGCGTTCGATGTCTGCGGCTGAGTACCGTCCGGGCCGCAGCAGGATCGGGCGAGGGCCCGTGCAGTCGACGATCGTCGACTCGACGCCGACCGCAGCGGGACCGCCGTCGACCACGACGTCACCGGCCGCGAGGTCGAGATCGGCACGCACGTGATCCGCCGTCGTGGGAGACACCCGTCCGAACCGGTTGGCCGACGGGGCCGCGACGGCCGATCCGAACTCCCGCAGGATCTCCCGGGCCAGGTCGTGATCGGGGACCCGGACCGCGACGGTGTCCTGACCACCGGTGACGAAGTCGCCGACCGCCGGCGACCGGCGCAGCACCAGCGTGAGCGGTCCCGGCCAGGCGGCGGTCGCCAACCGCCGGGCGTAGTCGGGGACGTCCGTCGTCCACGAATCCAGGTCGGCAGCGTCGGCGATGTGCAGGATCAGCGGATGGTCCGCGGGCCGCCCCTTCACCGCGTAGATCCGCGCGACCGCGTGGGGGTCGCGCGTCGGCGGCGAGCCCGTAGACGGTCTCGGTCGGGAGCACGACCAGATCACCGCGGCGCAGGGCCGCGACGGCGGTCGCGACGTCGGGTGACCGGTCATGCCTGCGTGACCCGTCCGAACTCGTCGGTGTAGGCGGCCTGCTCCTCGGGGCTGAGCAGCCGGAAGACCTGAGCCTGGGCGAGGAGGTCGTCGGAGGGGAAGATCCACGGATCGTCGGCAAGGGACGGATCGACCTTCTCCATCGCCTCGCGGGCGCCGGCCACGGGGCAGGTGTAGTTGACCCACGACGCCACCTCGGCCGCCACATGGGGGTCGTGTAGTAGTCGATGAGCGCCTCGGCACCGGGCTTGTTGGTCGCCCAGGCGGGGATGACGAAGTTGTCCGACCACAGGGTGCCGCCGGACTCCGGCAGCGCGAAACCCCACTTGTCCCCGTTCTCGGCGTTGATCTGGAAGATGTCACCGCTCCACGCGATCCCGGCCCACGCCTGGCCGCTGATCAGGTCCTCCTTGTAGCCGCCGCCCCGGACCTGCTTGACCTGGCCCGAGTCGAGCTGCTGCTGCAGCACGTCCAGGCCGGTCAGGAACTGGTCGCGGGTGAACGGCTGGTCGACCCGCACCCCCTGGCTCATCATGATCAATCCGACGGTGTCCTGGAACTCCGAGATCATCAGGATCTTGCCGGCGAGCTCCGGGTTCCACAGGTCGTCGATCGTGCGGAGTCCGGCGGGGACCTTCTCCTTGTTCCAGACCAGGCCCGCGAAACCGGACTGGTAAGCCATCGAGAACACCCGGCCGGGGTCGAAGTCGGGATCGCGCAGTGGCCCGAGCAGGTTCTTGGAATTGGGGATGCGCTCCTTGTCGAGCGGGGCCAGGAAGTCCTTGCGGATCCACTCCGCGACGAGGAAGTCCGACGGGCACACCACGTCGTAGCCGATGTCCTGACCGTTGAACAGCAGCGGGGCGACTTTGCCGTTGAAGGCGTAGTTGTCGTCGATGTCCTCGCGGTATTCGACGGTGTAGCCGGTCTTGGCCTCGAAGGCGTCGAGGGTGGGGTGGCTGCGGGTGGCCTTGTCGTAGTCCAGATACAGGGCCCAGTTGCCCCACACGATGCTGTCGTCGCGGACCCCGGAGCCCTCCGGTGTCGACCCGGTCGGCTTGCCCCTGATCCCGCACCCGGCGAGCAGGCCCGCAGCTCCGATCGCGGCGCCGCCCAGCACGGCGCGGCGCGAGACCGGCGGCGCGACGGTTCGGGGCATGGTTCCGAGTGTGCCTGCTGATCGCGCTACCCGAGAATCCGGTGTCCGCGCACGCGGTTGGAGAACGGCAGGCCCGTCCCCTATGCTTGAGCGGCACCTCAACGGCAACGGGTCGGTGAGAGGTCAGTTGGCCCCCATCGTCTAGTGGCCTAGGACGCTGCCCTTTCAAGGCGGTAACACGGGTTCGAACCCCGTTGGGGGTACTGAGGCCCTGTAGCGCAGTTGGTTAGCGCGCCGCCCTGTCAAGGCGGAGGTCGCCGGTTCAAGTCCGGTCAGGGTCGCTCCGGGTCGGCAGCAGTGCCGGCCCTCCGGCCAGGTAGCTCAGTTGGTACGAGCGTCCGACTGAAAATCGGAAGGTCGACGGTTCGACCCCGTCCCTGGCCACCTCTACCTCTCCTCTCGCGAGCCGTACGCGCTCGACCTCGCCATTGCCGTCACCTTGCAACGCGGGGTCAGCGCCGCCAGAACAGGTGGTGCGTGACGCCGGTCGGGCTCGGCACCACGTCGCAGTGATACCGGTCCAGCAATTCGTCAGGCGACGACCACAGACGCTCGCCCCGGCCCAGTTCGATCGGGACGACGACCACGTGCAGGGTGTCCACCAAGCCCGCGTCGAGGAACTCCCGCACCGTCGAGACGCCACCGCCGATCCTCACGTCGCGGCCCTCCGCTGCTTCCTTCGCCAACGGCAGCACCTCGGCCGGCGAGCCCGAGACGAAGTGGAACGTCGTGTCCGCCAGCGTGAACGAAGGTCGTGGGTGATGGGTGAGCACGAAGACCGGTGTGTGGAACGGGGGCTGGTCCCCCCACCAGCCCTGCCACTCGAGGTCGGACCAGGGACCCCGCACGGGCCCGAACTTGTTGCGCCCCATGATCTCGGCGCCGATGTTGTCGGTGAAGTCGCGGACCATGGCGTCGTCCCGACCCCGGGAGCCACCGCCGTCCGATCGCCCCGGGAAACTCGCTGTCGCGAACAGCCAGGCCATCAGTTCACCCGGATCGGCGTGACCGAACGGCGGCTCGAGGGACTGATCCACGCCGCTGCCGAACCCGTCGGCGGACACGGTGAAATTCTCGACCCGGACGAGTTGGCTCATGCCCGCGACCTTGCGGCCACGCGCATGAAGCCGACGTAGGCTTCGTGGCCGTGACTCGCATTGGTCTGGCCGCCACCCTCGGCGTCCTGACCTTCGTCACGGGTGTGCTGGTCATGCTGTCGGGAAGCGATCTGCCGCCACCACCCGGCTTCCTGTGGATCCTTCCGATTGCCGGGGTCGCGGCGATTCTCGTCGGGCTCCTGATCCCGGTCGCCCTTCGTCTGGGCGATCGTGCCGGACCTGCGCGAGCGGTGCTCGCCGCCGTAGGGGTGGGGGTGGCCTTCGGCGTCGTGGTTGCAGGGCTGCTCGTGATCCGCGGCTCCGGGGAACCCTCCATCCCGCCTCCGGGACCGGTCGGCGCGACAATCCTCGTCATCGTCACGACAGCGGTCGGCGCCATCGCCGCAACAGTCGTTGTCGGCTGGTCGATCGTGGCCGACCAGGCGAAGTCGCGGAGCCATGCAGTACTCGTGATCGCGCTGCCGGCCGCCCTCGTGCTGCTGCCGATCGGTGTCGTGATCTTGCTGCGACTCGCGGCCTAGCCGGCCCGGCGATCCATCACAGCAGCACTGCCTCTCGGCGAATGTCATCGTCGATCCTCGGCTTGAGGCCTCCGTAGTCGATCAGATCGATCTCCCGTCCGAGGACACGCTCGATGAGCCCCTTGAAGCGGACGAACGCGAACGATGACGTGCCGGCGGGGGCCTCGACAACAAGGTCGATGTCGGAGTCCGGACGGGCGTGGTGGCGTGCGACGGAGCCGAAGACAGCCAGTCGCCTGAATCCGTAGTCGGTCGCGAGGGACCTGAGGATCGGGGCGGCGGCCTCGAGCAGGAGTTCCGGGTGGACCCGGTCAAGGTGAGAGGAGACCTTGAGTTGCTGGCTGCTCGCCGGCTGGGTGACGGCGAGTTCCTCGGCGACTGTCGCTGGGGCAGCCCGGATCCTGTTCCACCAGTTGGTAGTGCGCCACGTCGGGGAACGGGTCGCAGAAGTGGTGCAGCAGGGCCTTCCACTGTTGGTACTCCTCGGACCCCCGGAAGCCTCGGGTGTGATCGGTCAGGGTGCGCCACTGCACCAGGAGCAGGTAGGTGCTCGGTTGTTCGATGCACCTCGAGAGCGAACGCTGGGCTCAACTTTGCGCGCTGCGCTCCAGCACTTCGGCCACGCGGTCCAGATACTCGGCCACCGTCTGCTTCTGCGCCGCCGTCATGCCCTGCTCCACGGCCGCGATGCCAGCCACCAGGGGGCCGATCTCGGCGAACACCGACTCGGCGCCCTGCTGGGTCGGGGCCAGGACTTTGCGGCGACGATCGTGCGGATCGGCGTGACGGGTCAGGTGACCCGCCTCCTCGAGCCGGTCGACCAGCACCGTGCTGGATGCGGTGGTGATGCCCAGACGCCGCGCGAGTTCGGCCGGCCCCATGGGCCGTTCCATGACGTGTTCCATGGCGTCGACCTCGTTGTGGCTGAGGTCCATGCGGCGGGCGATGCCGACCCGGGCCCGCTCCGCAGCCTTGATCACCGCCTGCAGGGTGCTGGCCAGTGAGGTACCCGCCCAGTCGGGGGGAAGGTCCCGCTCGGTCATCGCGCACCTCCTTCGCACCCGGTCTGGCTTTTGCCTAGTTTCACTAGTATCTTATCTCTCAAGTAGCCGGTATGACTGATTACTCTTCAGTCACGTTACCAGCGCAGGCAACTACTAGCGGTGAACGAACCGCGGAGGTGACGGGAATGAGGAATCCGCTGACCGCCCTGGTCCGCTCGTGGAAGACGGCTCTGGCCACCGTGATCGCCGTGGTGATCGCCATCGGTGTGGTCCTGTCGCTGACGCCGCCCGATCGTGTCCTGCCCGAGGTCCCGTCCGGGCTCCCGGCGAGCTACCAGTCCGCCGAGGCCGAACTGCGAGCCGCCGCGCTGCCCACGAGCGACACCGCTCCCGCCATCGTCGTGGTCAGCCGCACCGACAACGCTCCCCTGGATCGGGCCGACCGCGCCGCGATCACCGAGCGCGCCGAAGCGCTCGCCCCGCTCGCCGCCGGTGGCCCCGTCGCACCGCCGCAGCACTCGCAGGACAACACGGTCGCGGTCGTCGCCGTGCCCGTCGACACGTCCGCCTCTGCCACCGACGTGATCGCCGAGGTCGGGGAGATCCGGGCCACCGCGGGTCAGGACCTGCCCGCCGGCCTCGCCGCGCAGGTCACCGGCGGTCCCGCGATCACGGCCGACCTCGGCAAGGTCTTCGAAGGCGCAGACGTCACGTTGCTGCTTGCCACCGTCCTGGTCGTCGCGCTGCTGTTGATCATCACCTATCGCAGCCCCTGGTTCTGGCTCGTGCCCCTGGCAGTCGTGGCCCTGGGAGAGCAGTTCGCCCTCAAACTCGTCGCCCTGACCGCTCCGGCCTTCGGGCTCGCCGTGGACGAGTCCGCCACCGGCATCACCAGCGTCCTGGTGTTCGGTGCGGCCACCGACTACGCGCTCTTGCTGATCTCGCGCTACCGCAGCCAACTGCGCACCGAACCGAGCCGCTTCACCGCAATGCAGGTGGCCGTGCGCCGCACCACCGAACCGATCGTGGCCTCGGCCGCCACCGTCGTGCTCAGCCTGTTGACCCTGCTGCTGGCCGACCAGCAACTGCTCCGCGGCCTGGGCTACAGCGCGGCGGTCGGGGTCGTGGTGGCCATGGTGTTCGCCCTGGTCCTGCTTCCCGCAAGCCTGGTGCTGTTCGGGCGGGGGCTGTTCTGGCCGTTCGTGCCGCGAGTCGGCGACGTGGCCCGCGAGGGTCGGTTCTGGGGCCGTATCGGGACCGCGGTCTCGATCCGTCCTGCGCTGACCACGGTCCTGTCGAGCGCTCTGCTGCTGGTGCTCGCCCTGGGTGCCACCGGCATCTCGCTGGGACTCAGCCAGGCCGACCAGTTCCGGGAGAAGCCCGAGGCGATCGCTGCGCAGGAGACCCTGGCGCGCGCCTTCCCGGCCGGCGCCGCCACGCCGGCGACCATCGTGACCACCCCGGACCAGGTGGCCGCCGTCACCGCCGCCGCCCAGAAGGTCCCCGGTGTCGCGACGGTGCAACCCGGTCCGGCCGGCGACGATGCCGCCCAGGTGAACGTCATTCTCACCGACGCCCCGGGGTCGCCAGGGTCCGACCAGGCGATCGCGGACCTCCGCAGCGCGGTGGCCGGCGTGCCCGACGCGAACGCCGTCGTCGGCGGCGACGTGGCGCGACAGATCGACGTCGAACAGGCGGCGGAACGGGACGCCCGGGTGATCATCCCGCTCGTCCTGGCCATCGTCTTCGTGGTGTTGGTCGTGCTGCTGCGGGCGCTCGTGGCCCCGGTGCTGCTGGTCATCACCGTGGTCGCCACGTTCTTCGCCAGTCTGGGCGCCTCGTGGTGGATCCTGTCGAACATCCTGGGCTACCCGGGGTTGGACTCCGGCGTGCTGCTGCTGTCGTTCCTGTTCCTGGTCGCCCTGGGCGTGGACTACAACATCTTCCTGGTCACCCGCGCCCGCGAGGAGAGCATGAGCCTGGGGACCAAGGCCGGCATGCTGGCGGGGCTGCGGGCGACGGGCGGTGTGATCACCAGCGCCGGCATCCTGCTGGCGGCGGTGTTCGCCGTGCTCGGGGTCCTGCCGCTGGTCGCGCTCGCCCAGATCGGTCTGATCGTGTGCATCGGCGTCCTGCTCGACACGCTGCTGGTGCGGACAGTCCTGGTCCCGGCCCTGGCCTTCCTCACCGGCGGACGATTCTGGTGGCCGGCCCGGCTGGCGGCCGACGACGCCGACCGCCGCGAGGAAGTCCCGGTCGCCGGTTGAGCCGGAGTTGGTCGCCGTGGGACCCGATCAGCGGGTGAGGGTGACCGCCACCCCGGTGGCCCCGAGGTAGCCCCGCTGGTCGGCGACCACGGCGCGGTACCGGCCCTTGGCCAGGTCGACGTTGACGATCTCCCGGGCACCGGTCGTGGCGACGTTCTTCACCGCCGCCCACCGGGTCCCGGTCCAGCGCTGCACGGCGACCTGCCAGGAGCCCGCCCCGGGCAGGTTCGGGTCGACGTCGACCACGAAGGCTCCGCCGCCGACGACGACTGTGGTCCGCAGCGACGCCTGGGCCGCGACATACGTGAGTGGCGCCGACGAGGTCGCACCGTACCCGGACTGGGCGGCGACGAAGGCGCGGTACTGACCGGAGGGCCGATAGCCGAACTCGACAGTCCTTCCCCCCGCGGCGGTGGGCTTGGTCACGACCGTGCTCCACGCGTTGTTCACCCGGCGCTGCAACTGCACGTTCCACGCACCGCCGCCCGGACGGGCCTGCCCGAGTGTGGCGCGCATGACGCCGGTGGTCGGCCGCGAGAGCACCACCGTCGTGGTCGGCAGGGCGGGAGTCACAGCGTTGCTCTGCGTCGACGCGGGCGAGGTTCCCCGCAGGTTCACCGCCCTCACCGTCGCGCGATAGCTGGTCCCGTTGGTCAGGCCGGTGATGACACACGAACGTGCGGCAGCTCCGACCGAGCAGGTCCGGCCACCGGGTGCGGCCGTGGCCGTGTAGCCGGTGATCGGGGAACCCCCGTCGGCCGACTCGTTCCACCGCACGGTGATGCGGGCATTCCCGGCGATCGCCGACACCCCGGTGGGCGCCGAGGGGGGCGTCGCGTTGGGTCCGTCGTCGGGGGCATGGGCGCGGCGGCCCGACAGCGTGAACGATCCCGAGAGGGTGCCGATGGCGCCAAGCCGCACGGCGGGGGATTCCTGGACGACCTGCTGCGCCGCGACCTGGGCACGGCGGCTCCGGCGTTGTGCCGACGCGACCGGTGGGTCCGGTGGTTTGAGATCCAGATCCGACAATTCGAGGGGCAGGTCGGAGGTCACCGGATCGTGGACCTCGACGATGTCCGGGGTCTGCTCGGCCAGCGGGTCACTCAGCAGTAAGTCGACGTCGTACACGAAGCCGGGCACCGGTCCGTCGCCCCCGAGCAGGACCTCGCCGGCGGCGCCGACATCGACCTTGTCGATCGCGGGGGGCTGGTCCCCGGGGGTCTGGTCGTCGGCATCGGGGAGCGCAACCGGCTCGAGAGTGGCGAAGGCGTCGTCGGACACCACCGCCTCGTGGGAGTCCGGCTCGACGCTGGCCGCGAAACCCCCCGCGCAGTCGACGCTGACCTGCGGCACCACGACGTTGTCGCGGGCGTCGTTGATCCCGGCGACCCGCTGGAGCGTGACCGGCTGGTGGGCGTCCACCCGCGCCAGCACGTTGTGGGCCAGGTAGAGCCCACCCGGGGCCCACCCCTGGTAACCGGTCGAGACGAACACGGTGTCGGCGACGGTTGCGTCCGAACCGGCGGCCGGGCAGTAGGCGATGTCGGTGACCTTGGCGGTGGCACCGCTGGGCATCGCAAGTTCGGTGAGTCCGACGTGATGGCCCCCGGTGCCGATCTCGCCGACGAACACCCGACCCCCGTAGGCGGCCGCGCCGGTCCCGGCGAACGTGCCCAGGAACGCGGTGTCGCGGCCCGTGACACCTGCGATGGCCGTCACGTCGGCACCCGTGTACTGATGATCCGGCTCGATGTCCGTGGCGGTCAGGTCGGTGACATTCGGGTCGGTCGGGTAGTTGCCCGACAACGAGTCGGCCGGGCCGTCCGACGTGGTCCAGTCGCTGATCAGCGACAGCGGCACGCCGGTGCGGCTGGTGCCCAGCCACGTGCCGGTCGCGCCGTGCCACCAGTCCATCGCGTCGGCCCCGTGGTATCGCAGGACGTGGTGCCACTGACCGGCGTCGGAGGCCAATACCTGCCGGCCGCCGGACGGTGACAGGGAGACCCACGATTCGCCGTCGGGTCCGGTGCCGGTGCTGGTCACCAGGGTGTCGCGGATGCCGTCGGTGGCGTCGGTGGGATCGATCGGCTGGTAGTGCTGCTCGGCCGTCCCCGCACCCCGGAACCGCTGGACCCCGCGCGATCCGCCGGTGAACGACAGGCTCAGGAGATCGGTGGTGCCCGACCCGTCGTACCCGGCGGAGTAGGCGAAGCGCAGCCCCAGGTCGGCGGCGGAGGCGGAGAAGTCCCACTCCCCGTCGGTCGCCGACGGTGTCGCGGTGAACGCGCATCCGGCGGAGACCCCGCGGACCCCGGCGGTCGCGTCGCCGACCGGAGCGACGGCGACCTCGTGGGCGTAGCACGTTCCGGTCCGGAACACCCCGGCCCGGGCGGTCGACCAGTCGCCCGCTGCGGCCCGCGCCACCAGCGCGATCTCGTCGGTGTGGTCGTTGCCCCCCGCCCAGGCTTCGCCGTCGCCCAGCACGATGACGGAATCGTCAGTGCCGCCGACCCGGAAGGGGAACGTCCCCGCCGACACCTCGATCGACGACCCGAGCGGGATGTCGGTGGCGGGTCCGACGCCGCCCGCGTCGAGATCCCGGACCTGGAAGTGATCCGTCAGGCGACCATCGCCACTCGGTGCGACCGCCAGGAACGGGCCGGACGTCGGTGAACCCACGGCGACCTGGTCGTCGGGGCCGGGCGCGAAGCCCGGGTCCATGACGAAGACCGGATCGTCCTGGGTCATGTCGGCCAGATACAGCTCAGTGCCCATGCGTGCAACGAGCACCGACTTCGCCGGTGATCCCGAATGGGCCCAGTACACGCTCGGGATCCCAGCCGGGCAATCGCCGGGCAGGGGCACGTTGCGCCAGGTCGCGCCGAAGTCGCGGGATGCCGAGATCGCCAAGCACTGCGATCCGTTCTCCCGTCGGATGGTCGAGGCCGCCGCCACTTCGCCCGGCACCCCGCTGGTGGCGATCACCTGTCCGGTGTAGTGGGCCTCGCCCTTGAGCCCGTGCTCCGGATCCATCGCCTCGGTGGTGACCGGGCCCCACGATCGACCCGCGTCGCCGGTCCGCCAGATGCTGGTGCCGTAGGCGCTGGCCGCGTAGAAGACGCCAGAGGCACCCCGGTCCGCCGTCATGACCGCGTTGTAGATCGGGAAGCCGTAGATGTCCTGCATCGCCAGCCCCCCGTCGGCCACCAGCGCCACATGGGTGTCGCCAGGACCGACCGGCACCGTCTGCGCCGCATATCCGGGGGCGGCGACGGTCGCGGTCGTCGATCCGCCGGGCGCATCGATCACGAGGGCACCGCTGTCGTCGGTGGCCGCAGCGGTGCGGAGATCGCCGTACGTCACGGCGGCGAACCGGATCGGTGCGCTGGTCACGGAATCCTCGACGGTGAGCGTGACCGTGTCGGCGCGGGCCGGTGCGGCCATCAGCGCCGCGGCCAGACCAGAACCTGTCACTACTGCTAGTAGATGCTTGACCACTCTCCGCACATGCTCACGGTACGGGCTCGAGGTCCCCGAATGCCGCGTGGAACCGGGAGATCTCGCCAGGCATCGCAACCTCCGTGTCGGTAGCGTCGCCGCATGGCCGAGATCGACGAAGCATTCCAGGCGGCGGTGGAACGAGTCCCCACCCTCGCATCCGACCCCGGGAACGAGGTCAAACTGAACCTCTACGCCCTGTACAAGCAGGCCACGGTCGGCGACGTCCAGGGCAAGAAGCCCGGGTTCACCGACTTCGTGGGCAAGGCGAAGTACGAGGCTTGGGGCAAGCTCAAGGGCATGTCGAGCGACGCCGCCAAGCAGCAGTACGTGGACCTCGTCGCGGGCCTGGCCTGACCGAGCCGCTCGCCCTGAGAGGCTGGAGACGTGACATCCCACTCCGACCTCGGTCCTGCCCACGCCACGTTCATGGCCGCCGCCGACGCGATCGCCGATGAGCGGCCGGGGGTCGATCTCGACATGGCCCGGGAGGTGTTCGCCGAGGCCGCGCAGTTGCTCCACAACGGGTTGGCTCTCGACGGCCTGGACGACCACGACACCCGCGTTGTCGTCGACTCCCTCAGCATCGACCTGGTCGCGCCCGACCCTGGCGGCGCCATCCGAGCTCGCGCGCAGCAGGCGACGGCGGGACCGGCTGGCCTGCACGATCCCGAGGCCGTGGCCGTTGCGTACCTCAATGCCGTGAACGTCCTGCAACTCTGACCAGCGCCGGTGGTCGAGCGGAGTCGAGACCGCTGCGCAGGCCACCGGCTGCGGCCCGGTGATACGTTCGCGAATATCCGGGGCCGGTTCCGCGCCCCCCGCCTACGGCGAGAAAGGGACGTCCATGAGCGACGAGACACCCGACCCTGCTGCCCCCGAAGAGGCCGCACCCACAGCCGCCTCCTCGGCGGCGGCCGCCCCCGAGGAGGCCGCCCCGCTGATGATCCTGCTGGCCGAGTACGACGACCCCGAGGCCGCCGGCAAGGACTTCGAGACCATCAAGGCCCAGCACGACCTCAACCACTTCAAGACCTTCAACTGCGCGTTGATCGAACACCGCGGCAAGGACCACGAGGGCAAGCCGAAGATCATCCGCTACGAGGAGTCGACCACCCGAGGCATGGCCATCGGCGCCGCCGCCGGCCTGGCCGTGGGCTTGGTGTTCCCGCCGGCTGTCGTCGGCACCGTCCTGGTCGGGACGGGCACAGGCGGGCTCATCGCCCACGGCCGCCACGGCTCCGACGAGGATGTGCTCAAGGCGCTCGCCGAGGCGCTGCCCGACGAGAAGTCCTACGTCGTGGTGTCCACCACCGATGTCGACCAGGAGCAGACCATCCGCGGCTACCTCGCCGAAGCGGTGGCGATCCACAAGGGCAGCGAGGGCGACGACGCCGCCACACTGCAGTCCGACCCCACCTGAGGGGATCGTCACAACCTCCTCCTGAGGCCGGCTGCTGCGGCCGGCTGACCGGCCACACCATGCACAATGGGTGGAACTGGAGGAACTCTGTGTCAATAACCCGCCCCGCGCTCGGTGTCGGTGGCCTGCTGGCCGCCGCCCTGGCCCTTGCCGCGTGCGGCGGGGCCCCGTCTACCCCGAGCACGTCCGCACCGGGCCCGACCGGTCCGGCAACGGCGCCGTCAGTGGCGACCACCGCGACCTCCGCCGACCAATCGCAGCCCACTGCCTCTCCTTCACCGACGGCCGCGCAGACCCCGGACCCCGACACCAAGGTCGAGTGGCGCCATGGCGAAGACCCGCCCGGCGGCGACATCGGCATCCCCCGATACGCCGGGTGGTACGAACACGCCGTGGGACAGCCCACGAAGGAGAAGGTCATCTACCTGACCGTCGACGACGGACCTTCCCCCTACACCGAAGAGTTGCTGAAGATCTTCACGAAGAACGACGCCGTGGGCACGTGGTTCCTGATCGGCAACCAGGCGCAGGGACAGCCCGAACTCGTCAAGCGGATCCACCAAGCCGGCATGCCCATCGGCAACCACTCGTGGAACCACCCGAACCTCAACACCCTGGACGCCGAACAGGTGCGCGCCCAGCTCGAGGCCACCAACAAGGCCGTCGGGCCGGTGATGGGCTCGTGCATGCGACCCCCGTACGGCTTGATCAACTCCGAGGCCGCGCACATCGCCGAGTCCCTGGGGCAGACGCCCGTGATCTGGACGGGACACGCGACCGACTGGTCGAGCCCGCCCGTCGACCAGATGGTGGCCACCTTCAAGTCGTTCACGAGACCGGGTGCGGTGATCCTCATGCACGACGGCGGCGGCGACCGCGCCAACACCGTCGAAGCGATGCGGACGTACATCCCCTGGCTGCGGAAGCAGGGATACCGGATGGAGCCGATCCCGTCGTGCCTGGGTTCGATCCCGGCGAAGGAGACCCACGGCGCAGTCGTCGCTCCGTAACCACCCACCGAGCCCGGTTCGGGGTCCGGGTCGGAGTCGGCGCCTGTAAAGGCGGAACAGGATGCGCAGCCGAGCCTGCGAGGCGCGCATCAAGAAATACAGCTCGCCGAAGGCGGTTCCCCGACTCCAAGAGGCGCCCGACCCGAGCCCGGACCCCGGACCGGGCGCAGCGAGGCCCGTCGACAGGGCCGGGGTCTCGGCTCCGCTCGACCTCCGTCGCCGCCCCTTCCCTGCTATGAACAGGTAGGACTCGATCAGGTCCGGTCGCCGCCGCAAGGGATCCAGACATGGGCATGAAGCACCTGACCCGCCCCGTGGTCGGCGCAGTTGCCGGTGTCGTGGTCGCCGCGAGTCTCACCGCCGTCACGTCGGGACCCGCCGCAGCCAACGGCAACTGCGTGACCTATTGGATGGCCGGCGGTGCATGGAGCGGCGCTCCCGCGGCCGGCGGGACCGGGACCTCCGCCGATCCGTACCTCGTCGGCAGCGAGACGGACCTCGCCGAGGTGGAGTTCTGTCGCGACCGCCACTTCCGGCAGATCGCTGACATCTCGTTGACCCCGGGGTGGAATCCCCTGAGCCCGTTCTCCGGCGTCTACGACGGTGCGACCCACGCCATCGACGGCCTGTCCGTCGATGACGACAACAACGACCTCGGACTCTTCGAGACCCTCCAGGGGGCCCTCATCAGCAACGTCAACCTCACCAGCGCCACCGTGGCCGGGAACTTCCGGGTCGGTCTCCTGGCGGGGACCGCCAGCGACGGCACGGTGATGCGCCGGGTCACCGTTCAAGGTGCGGTGACAGCCGACGGCCAGGGTGGGTTGATCGTCGGCCGCATGACCGACTCCAGCATCACCGAGTCCGGCACCAGCGGCAGCGTGCAGGGCAGCGTGGGCGACATGGGGGGCATCGTCGGTTATGTCGGAACCTCGGACATCCGCAAGGTCGCCGTGTCCGTGACCGTCGACTCTCCCGCCGGATCGGGCGGCATCGCCGGGTCGACGTGTGATTCCCGCATCACCAAGGCGGCCACGGCAGGGACGATCACGGGCGGCATCTCGGCCGGCGGGATCGTCGGCGTCCTGGACTGCGGGGGATGGCTGACCAAGTCCGCGTCCTCGGCCGACGTCACCGGTGATGACTACGTCGGCGGTGGCGCAGGCATCGTCTTCGACGCACACGTCGCCGAGATCGCCACCGAGGGAACCGTGTCCGGTCACGATTCGGTGGGCGGGATCCTCGGCCGGAGCAGCGGGGGTCCGCTGAGCGACAGCGCGGCCGATGCCACCGTGACCGGACACACCGACGTGGGGGGAGCCATCGGCAGGACCAACACGACCGTGGACAAAGTCGTGGCGAGCGGAACCGTCACCGCCAGTGGCGACCATTCGGGCGCTCTCGCGGGCCAGGTGACCGAAGGGTGGATCAAGGATTCCGCCGCCTCGGGTGACGTCACGTCCTCGGGCGGGTCCGCGACCGGCGGACTGGCCGGCAGCGTCTCGACAGCCGTCGTCCGGGACAGTTCGGCATCGGGAGACGTCACGAACAAGCGCGCTGCCCCGGACTCCGAAGCCACCCGCACCGGCGGCCTCGTGGGGTGCCTCGTCGACGGATCCGTCCACCGCTCCAGCGCCACCGGTTCGGTTACAGCCGACCATGGCAGCGAAGCGGGCGGCCTGGTGGGGTCGGCGCAGCACTCGGTCGTCGAGAGCAGTCTCGCCCGGGGCAACGTGCACACCAAGGGGAACGCCGGCGGGTTGATCGGCGAGATCCTCGGCACCCCCGGCCGGGTCGCCGACTCCTACGCCCGCGGCGACGTCGCGGCCACCGGGACGACCTCCCGCGTGGGCGGCCTGATCGGAAAGGCGTCCTCGGATCCCCTCGAACCCAGTAGTTGGTGGCGGCTGTCCAGCAACTACGCCACCGGTTCGGTGAGCGATCCCGACACCGACCCGGGGCTCCTGGGTGGCCTGGTCGGTGGGGACACCCTGACCCAGCTGGATTCCTTCTGGAGCAGCACGGCCAACCCGGCGCTCAGCGGTGGGACCGGGACCGCCAAGTCCTCGACCGAGCTGCGCTCCCACGCCACCTACGCCGACGCCGGGTGGGACATCCAGATCGGCGGCGGAAGGGAGGACGCCGTGTGGGCCATCTGCGTGCCCTCGGCAACGTCGGTGAATGGCGGCTACGCCTTCTTGAGTTGGGAACACGCCGGCGAGGATCCCTTGTCCGACGGCCCCGGCCGCGCCCACCCTGGACTCCGTCACCGGCGGCGACCGATCCCTCGCCGTGATCGCCACCCTCGGCTCCGACCACCACTCCCCGATCACCGCCGTGCAGTATTCCCTCGACGGCAGCGCCTGGCACAACAGCGGGGGACATCGGGCTCCTTCACGATCACTGGCCTGACCAACGGGACCACCTACCGCGTCCGAGTCCGCGCGATCAACGCCATCGGCCCCAGCCCCGCCAGCAACGCCAAGTCCGGCACTCCGACGGCCGGGTCGACGCCGCAGACCAACTTGCACGCGACTGCGCGCGCCAAACACCGGGCGCTGCCGATCGGCAAGCGCTCGAAGCTCGTCAAGTCCGTCACACCGACGGCACGCTGACCGCGGTCCGGGCGACGTGTTCGCTGCACGGGGTGAAACTGGGCAAGCGGCTGACCGAGCATCTGTGCGGACTGCGGGTGCACGCCCCCGCGATCGCCGACAGCGTGACCGCAACGACCAGCCCCAAGGTGCGCATCTCCGCCGATCCCTCGTGCTCCGGGGTCAAGGTGCGGACGCGCATCGTGGCCAAGAAGGCCTTTGCGACGCGCGACACCTTCACCCGGGCTTGGGCGACCACGAAGGACCGTGGCAACCGATGCAGCATCCACGGCACCGGCTGACCCAGTCCCGTCATAGGACAGCCTGAGGAGGTTCACATGATCGACCGGATCAAGCATTGGGTCGTGGTGATGTTCGAGAACCGGTCGTTCGACAGCCTCCTGGGCCACCTGCCGCACCTCGACGCAGAGGACGGGATCCGGGACCGCGAGATCCTCCTGCCGTACCCCAACGGCACCGTCCGCGTGCACCCCGCGACGAACTTCACCGACCCGATCCCCGATCCGGGCGAGGAGTACGTCGACGTCAACGTGCAGGTGTACGGCGCCTACCGACCCGACGACAACAAGCACCGCGCCGCGTACACGGCCTTCCCGGACTTCATGGTCGACCCGTTCAACGCACCGACTCCCGGGCAGCAGCCGACGATGGACGGGTTCGCGCTGAACTACTACTACACCGCGCTGTGGCAGCTGGAGCGCGAGCTGTTCGACGACGAGATGCAGAGCATCGGTGGCGTGTTCACGCCGGAGACCGCACCGATCATCAACGCCCTGGCCGAGCAGTACGCGGTCTTCACCCACTGGCACTGCGACGTGCCGACCTGCACGTTCCCGAACCGGACGTTCTTCCACGCCGGCACCAGCGCAGGACGGGTCCAGAACAACATCACCTACGACTACGCGTGGGACAACGACCTGCCCAACCTGTTCGACCTCATGACCGAGCACGGGCATCCCTGGAAGTGCTACTTCGACGAGAGCCAGAGCGTGCCGCTCACCGCCATCAACCTGGCGGGAGCGCGGCACCTGTCCCTGTGGCGCGACCATTCCGCGCACATGCGGGAGTTCTTCGCCGACTGCGCCGACGGGACGCTGCCCACCTACTCCTGGGTGGAACCGCGGATGATCTGCGGGGCGCTCAACGACTACCACCCACCCACCGATGTGCGCGCCGGCGAGCAGTTCCTGGCGTCGGTCTACAACGCGGTGCGCACGTCGCCGCAGTGGGACGAGACGGCGCTGGTCGTGATGTTCGACGAGCACGGCGGCTGCTACGACCATGTGCCGCCGCCGGCCGCTATCCCGCCCGATGATCATCCGGGGGAACAGGGGTTCGGCTTCGATCGACTCGGCGTGCGGGTACCGGCCATCGTGATCTCGCCCTACACGAAGCGGGGCACGGTGATCCGGGACGTGCACAGCAACACGTCCATGACCCACACGCTGCAGCAGGTACTCGACCTGGGACCTCCCCTGACCCCCCGGGTCGGGGCTGCCCGGACCATCGAGGCCGCCTTCAACCGCAGCGAGGCCCGGCGCGACATGCATCAGCTCAACCCCTTGGCCTACACCGCGGGGGCCGCCAATCCGGACGCCCGCCCGGCGGCGCCCGGCGACAGCCCCGACCCCGACCTGTGGAAACGGAAGATGCACGAGAAGCACGCACAGTTCGTGTCACACCTGGGCGAGGCCACCCTGCACAACGCCGCAGTGTTCCTCGGCGCCGATCCGACCGACCTCCCCACCCGGGCCGACGACGCCCGCGCCTGGCTGCGCTCCCGGTTCGCGCCGGACGGGCGCTTCAGCCTGCACCGGTCGTGAGCACCATGGACGACGAGACACTCAGCGCGGACATCGCCGACGAACGCCGGGCCACGGCCGACCTGATCGAGGGACTGTCCGACGCGCAACTCGACACCCCGAGCCTGTGCGGCGCGTGGACCGTGCGAGATGTCGCCGCGCACCTGCTCATGCCACTGGTGACCTCGACCCCGCGGTTCGCGTGGACCATGGTCCGCAACCGCGGGAACTTCAACGCCGCCAGCGAGTCGCTGACCGCCGAGGTCGCCCGCCGGCCCACCCCGGAGATCGCCGCCGGCCTGCGGGACCGCGCCGCACGCCGGTTCACTCCTCCGGGACTCGGACTCGAGGCCCCGTTGACCGACCTGCTCATCCACGGCCAGGACATGCGGCGCCCCCTGGGGCTCACCCGGGACTTCGACCCGGACCGGTTGCGGGTCGCCCTCGACTTCATGACCGGACCCAAGGCCAGTCGCGGCTTCGTCCCCGCCGACCGAGTGCGGGGGCTGTCGTGGCGCACCACCGACCTGGACTGGTCGGCCGGGTCCGGGCCCGAGGTGACGGGTCCGGCCGAGGCGCTGTTGCTCGCCATCGCTGGGCGACCCGTCGCCCTCCCGGAGCTCTCGGGTCCGGGGCTCGACACCCTGGCGGCGCGCCTGGACGGGTGAGACGACCAGGCGGTCGAGACCCCCACCGACCGCGGGTTGAGTAGGCGCGCCAGCGCCGTATCAAACCCAAGTGGTCCAGCGAAGCCGAGACCACTCACCCCACGGACGCGTGCTCGATCCGGTCGCGCCGGTTCTCCAGGTGTCCCGCGGTGAGTTCCACGTGCTCGAGCCAGACCCCGTCCCACTCGACGGTCTGCACCAAGGCAACCCCCTCGGGCCCCGGTGGCGCGTGAGCCACCGCGACGGTTCCCGCCTGACCCGCGAGCTGGCGGATCACCCGACGCGGTCCCTGGGCGAGCGACGAGGCCACGCTGGTGAAGCCCGGGTCGACGCCGGGGTGTTCGGCAAGCGCGGCCAGCACGTCGTCCTGGGCCTCGAGGAACCGCTCCCCGGCCATCGTGGCCGCCTCGTCCAGTGGCGCGGCCACGGCGCGCGGCGCGGAGACGCTCGGTGCGTTGCCCAGGATCGCGCAGCCGAAGAAGACGTGTCGGCTTGCCATCACGAGTCGGGTCCACGACATCGTGGGCGGTGGCTGCGGCGGTTGCTCGAGGGCGGCGAGATCACACGCCTCCGTGGCGCTGCGCAGGCACATGCGCGCGTGATCTGTGGCCTGGTCCAGATCCGGCGTCTCGTCTCCCAGCAGGCGCCGGTTCGCATGCCGGAGCAGTTGCTCGACGGCCACGGCAGCTCGGACGATGCGACTCGTCACATGCTGCTGGATCCCCCGCGGCCACAACAGGAGACTGGCCACCAGCGAGACCGCCAGACCGATCAGCACATCCTCGAACCGGGTCATCGGGACCCCCTGGACCTCGGGAGTGATCAAGGCCATGCACAGCACGACCAGGATCGTGAAGGCAGCCTGCGGCATCCAGAGCCGGGTCGGTGGAGCGAACCCGGCCAGGAAACCCGCGATGGGGATCAACAGGGCCAATGCCGTCGGATAGGGCCGCAACGTCGTCGCGATCCCGAACGACACGACGAAACCCACCACCTGGCCGACCACCGCGGCCCGCACCGTGCGGCCGGTGCCCATGGCGTCGAAACGCAGGGCGCCGATGGCCCCCATGACGATCCAGAACCCGTGGCTGATCATCGGCAGGCGGGCGATGGCGATGGCCACGGCCAGGGCGAAGGCCCCGCGCGCGGCATTGCGGAACCAGGGCGACGTGGGCCGCAGCTGTTGGGCGAGCAGCCGCAACGGTGTCGGGCGCCATTCCGGGATCGGGATGGCACCGGAGTTGAGCAACTCGGTGCGGGGGCGACCGCCCAGGGCCACCTCGGTCTGCACCCCCAGACCGACCGTCAGGAGTGACGCGACCCGCAGCAGGAAGTTCCGTGAGGCGACCTCGCGTGCGGCCTCCGCATCGCGCGTCTCCACGGCACTGGCGAACTCGGCTCCCATGTCGTCCCACTGCCGGCCCCGCACGTCGACGAGACCGGAGAGCGTGACCTGAGGGCGACCACTGGCCATGCTCTCGGCCACCGATCGGGCCGTCGCCGACACCGCGAGAGGGAGATCGGGATCGCTGGCCGGTGTCCCCTTTCCCGTCTGGATGCGCGTCACGCACAGCGTCTGGATCTGGTGCAGGTAGTCGAGGACGCTGATGAAGGCCCGGTCGCGGGTGAGGATGCCACTGGGCCGTGACCGGTTCCCCTGCCACTTCTCGTCGAGTTCCGCGGTCGCGGTGGCGAACCGGCCGTAGGCAGCGTCGGCGTCGTCGGTCACCCGCGGCCACAGGGCGGGTACAGCGTCGGCGAAGGCGGCACAGGCGGCAGCGAACCGCGGATGTTCGATGTCGCGCTCGTAGCCGGGCAGGATCACCAGGGCTCCGACGGACGCGATCAGGCAGCCGACCAGCCACGCCTCGAGCGCCACCGGGAGCGTGGCGAGCGCTGCCGGGTTGGCGGCCTCGCTCAGGAACGGGAGCAGCAGTGGGATCCCCGCCCGGCCGAACTGGCCGCGGTACACCCCGGCCAGGAGCAGGACGAAGCCGGCGATCGCGGCACCGACGACCGCAGTCACCTCGTGGGTTCCGGCGAGGGCGCCGAGCACGAGCATGACGGCACCACCGACACTGACGACCAGCAGGGTGACAGCCCGCGGGATCGGCGGGCCACGGAAGTCGCCGATGATCAAGAGGCCGGACACCGCGAAGACGCCCAGCAGGCTGGCAGCTCCCAGGTGCAGGATCTGGTCGAGCACGATCAAGATCACGGGGAGCACGACGGCCACCCGGATTCCGCGGGAGACGAATGGATCCGACATCACCGGGAGTCTCCCAGCGGGAGCGACCGGATGCCGGTTGTTTCCGGCGAGCGTGACTTCAGTCCCGGACCACGGCACGGTCGAGGAGGTCCGGGTCGGCGCACACGGGTCGGGTGCACAGTCCTTGATGATCATGAACTCGGTGGCGGCCCACCGCTCAGCGAGCACCACTGCGTCATGATCATCAAGGGTTGTGCACTCGTTTCCCCGGCAAGTGGTCTCGGCTCCGCTCGACCACCGGGATCGCCTCCACTCAAGCCGCAGCGGGTATCGGCTCCGCTCGGCTACCGGGAGGCGTCCGCGGCCGCCTTGTCCGCGAACATCGCGGCATCCGCCGCCGCGATCAGACTCTTCGCCTTCAACTGCGGGTCGGTGGTGGTGGCCAGGCCGATGGCGACCGTGCTGGCCACGACTCGACCATCCGAGAGCTGGATCGGAGGAGTGAGGGCCGCCCGCAGCCGTTTCATAATCTCGTCGGCCTCGCCCGTTTCGGCAACGTGACCGGCGATCACGAACTCGTCGCCGCCGAGGCGGGCCGCCGAGTCGACCTCACGAATGGCGCCCCGTACCCGGTCGGCGGTCACCTGAAGCACGGTGTCCCCGGCCAGATGCCCGTGGCGGTCGTTGATGTCCTTGAAGTCATTGAGGTCCAGATAGAACACCGCGACGGCCCCCCCGGACCGTGCGAGTTGCCGAAGTCCGGACTTCAGGTGATCCATGAACGCGTGGCGGTTCAGCAAGCCGGTGAGTTGGTCGTGCAGGGCGAGTTCGGTCATCTCGGCCTCGACCTGGACGCGAGCTGTCACGTCGGTCACCAGGGAGACAAAGCCCGCGACCGTCCCGTCCGGGCGCAGGTCGGGAACGTAGGCCACGTGGGCATGCCGGGTTGCACCCGCCGGGTCGATGCTGGTCCGGTCGAACTCCTGCTGCTCTCCCCGCAGAACGGCTTGCACGTGTGGCCAGGTCTGCTCGAAGACGTCAGCGCCGAGGATCGCGGCCATGGGCAGCCCTCGGATGTCGCGGTCCCCCAACCCGAACCATGCACGGTAGCCGGGGTTGACGAACACGGCGCAGAGGTCGCTGTCCCAGTAGGACACCCCGGCCGGAAGATGATCCGTCACGGTCGTCAGGAGGAAGTTCGCGCGCGCCACATCGGCGCTGTCCTCCACCAATTGCTGGTGCAACCGGGCGTTGTCGATCGCGACGGCGATGCGGTCGGCCATGTCCGACACCAGGCGCTCATCGTCGTCGCTGTAGGCCGGACCACGGCTGAGCCCCAGCGTGCCGAGGATCGCGGAACGGGGGCTGATGAGCGGCACCACCAGAAGGCTGCTGGGCGGATAGCGCTCGGCGTAGGAGTGGTACTGCGGCGCCACCACGCTGCGGATCTGGTCCAGGGACAGGCCACTCACGCGGTACGGCTCACCCGTGGCCGCCACCGTCCCCGACGCTCCCACGCCCAGGGCAACGGGTGTTCCGGTGAGCGCGTCGCGCAGCGCGACCTCGCCCTCGGGGTCCCGGTGGTGGAACACGGTCGGCACGAGCAGCGAGCGCTCCTGATCGATGAGGGCGACCACGCAGGCGTCGCCGATCGCGTCGGCCAGGCCCCGGGTGGCGACCTCGAGCACATCCGGCAGTGACAGCCCATGGGTGACCAAGGCACTGGCCAACTCGGCCCGGAGTTCGGCCTCGTGGCTCCACCGGCGCAGCTCCGCCTCCACCGCCTTCTCCTTCGAGATGTCTTCGACCTGGGCGACGAAGGAGACCGGCGTGCCGGCCGAGTCCCGGATGGATGAGGTGTAGAGCCGCACCCACACCGTGGAGCCGTCCGGGCGGAGGTAGCGCACCTCCATCACGTGGGAAGCGATCTCGCCGGCAACCAGCAGGGCGAACTGCTCGAGGTCGCCCGCGAGATCCTCCGGGTGAACGATCTCCTGGGCATTGCCCCCCACCAACTCGCCCTCGGAGTACCCGGTGATCCGGCAGAAGGCGGGATTCACCCGCACGAACGTGCCATCGGGCGTGATGATCGCCTGACCGATGGCGGCACCGACCGCCGCCTGCCGATACATGTCCTCGGCCTGCAGCCGGGCCTCGCGCTCCCGTACGACATCGCTGATGTCGCGGACGAATCCCACGTAGCCGAAATCGGTGACCCGCACGGACGACTGACACAACAGCCACGAACCGTCCGCGCAGCGGAACCTTCGGTCATTGACCACCACGTCGCCGCGGCGGCCGCGGTCCACCTCCAGAGGTCGTGAGGCCAGGTCATCAGGATGGACCAAATCCGCCGCGGGCCGCCCCACCAACTCGTCGACGGTCCATCCGGTCATGGCGCAGAAGGCGTGGTTGGCCGCCGCGATCGTCTGGTCGTGGCGGACCACCAGGATGCCGTCCGGGGCGACGTCGAACAGGCCCCCGAGCACGTCGCCCACCTCACGTGGAGCCACAACTCCAGCGTAGAACCTCCCGTCCCGACCGGCATGGCGCGGGGGACATGACGAATTTCGGAATCTGTGTCGAGAAGTTGTTGGCATCCGCCGACCCCGGACCTCTTTCCCTCGTGAGCGTGCGCACCCGGCGCACCGAGAACTCGAAGGAGACAGCATGTTCCGCACCCCGACCACCCGTTCCGTCACCATCGCCGGAGCCACGATCGCCCTTCTGGCGGTCGCCACTCCGGCCCTGGCCGACACCCCGCCGGCGCCGGCCCCGACCCCGGCGATTGCCGACAAACCCCCCGTCGACTCGGGAGCCTGGATCACGCCGACCGGGCTGCACACCACGACGGACACCGCCTGGTCTCTGGGATGGCGGGCGAACCGGGCCAACGCGACCATCGAGTTCAGCCGGAGCAAGCCCATCAAGGTGCAGGGCCGCTGGCAGTTCCCGACCACGCCGAGCTTCGTCGTGGTCAACGGCACCCCCGAGAAGCCCGGCACGCCGGGCGACCTCGCCACGGGTCCCGGCATCTACCGGTTCAGCAAGACGGTCACCGGACTCAAGCCCGCCACGACCTACTACGCGGTCGCGCGGATCCCGGTCGGCCCCGGCAGGATCCCCGTCGAGCAGGCGTTCATGACGACCACAAAGCCGATGGCCGGTATGCCCCTGGCCACGCCTCTCACCCATTCGGTGTCCTTCCGGGTGCTGAAGGTGCACGTGAGCGAGAACGGCGACACCGTCGGCAAGGGCGAGGTGCGGTTCGGGACGCGGATGGCGCCCGACGCCGACCCGACGATCCCGAGCCTGTGGACGTCGTGGACCCACACCGACCCCTTCTCCGGGTACAAGGTGTCCGACGGACAGACACTCGCCCTCGACGGCCTCATCGGAGGTCACGGGATCGCCCAGGACGGGAAGGCCTTCTTCGAGGTCCAGGGCTTCGACGACGACGCCATCACCAAGGGCGGCTGCTGGCCCGAGGGTGGACCCAGCATCGGTCAGCAGGGTTCGAGCAAGTGCCGCGACTCGGCCGTCGCCCAGGTGGCCGTGACCCTGCCGAAGGCAGCGGGCACGCATGTGCAGACCGTGACCGCCCAGGTCTACCGCTCGCCCGACCTGCGGTTCACCGCCGACATCGAGGTCACCAGCGAACGCCAGTGACACCACCGGTGGGGCCCGTCACCCGACGGGCCCCACCTTGTGCACTCCACCGGAGGAAACGTGTCGACATGCCTACGCTCAGCACCATGGCCGCCGACGATCCCGACCTCGTCGCGCAGTTGCGCGATCACGGGGTCCGCGGACTCGCCGGGGTCTACGCGGCCTATGCCGATCGGCTGTACGGCTACGCGATCAGCGTCGCCCGCGACGGGGACATCGCCTCGGACGCCGTCCACGACGCCTTCCTGGTCGCCGCCGACCGGATCGGCCAACTGCGCGACCCCGAGCGACTGCGGCCCTGGCTGTTCGCCATCACCCGCAACGAGTGCCTCCGGCACCTGCGCCGGCGGGACCGGTACACCTCGGCCGGGGATGACGAGGAGGTGTGGGACACGATGTCGGACACCCCCGATCTGACGACGAACCTCAGCCGCGAGGAATCCGCAGAACTGGTCCACTCCGCGATGGGCGGGCTGAGCCCGGCCGACCGGGACGTCCTGGTCCTCGCCTTGGCCCAGGACCTCGACGCGGGGGCCGTGGCGCAGGTCCTGGGCACCGACGGGACGGGTGTCCACGCCCGGCTGTCGCGGTGCCGCGACTCCCTGCGGGTCGCCGGGATGAGCCTCTTCCTGCTGCGCACCCGCGGCCGCGACTGCCCCACTCTCGCCGGCATCGTTCGCGACGCGGACCGGCTGGACCCCCTGCTGCGCAAGCGGATCGCGCGCCATCTGAAGGACTGCGACGAGTGCGAGCGCCGGAGTCGGGCGGCCGTACTTGCCTGTGCCCCGGCGATGGCGGCCCCGATCGCCGCTGTCTCCGCCCCACTGGGGCTCCACGCCCGGCTGTTCGGTCCGGACGGCAGCGCCGGCACCGGGGCCGACCCTGCCGAGGTCGCCCGACTGGGGGCGCGTGCCGAACCGTTCGCCTCCGACGGGTTCCCCGTCCCCCTCGACGCCGGACTTGCCGCTCCAGGCGACCCCCAGGGTCGCGGTCCCGGTCCTCGCCGGGCGCTTGTCATCGCCGCGGCAGCCGTGCTCCTGCTGCTGGTGGGAGCGTGGATCGTGCGGGCGAGTACGGCCGACCAGCCACTCGCGGAGGCACCGCCGGTCACCCCGACTGTCCCCGACGCGTCACCCAGCCCGTCGGCGGGAATCGTGGGCCCGACCGCGGCGACGACCCCGCAGACCTCGCCGGACGATGACCCGGCAGCGACCGGAGACGGCTCGGCGTCGACCACCACCGATCAGAGCTCGACAACCGGGAACGGCGGTGGATCGTCGCCCACCGACGATCCGGCGCAGACCTCGCCGCAGAAGGTCCAGGCGGACAGTACCCCCGGAGACGTGGCTGCCGCCGACCCCGCCACTGCGGCGGTGCAGGCCCCGACCTCGCCGCAGATCGCCTCTCCGAAACCCCATCGCACGTCACGACCCCATCACCGGCCGAGGCACTCGCACCGTCCCACCCCGGAGCCGACCCGCACGCCCACACCGACGCCGACGCCGACGCCGACGCGCACACGGAAGCCGACCCCGACACCCACGCCGACGCCCACGCCGACGCCGCCTGTCGTCGTCACGACGAGACTGACCGACCTCGACCGGGCGCCAGACGGTTCCTTCACACGGTGCGACGCCTTCCGGCTCCGGGTGACCGCGCGGGTGAGCGGCTCGGTGACCGGCGTGACGGCCGACTACGGCACCGGCGCCCTGCCGCTCTCCCGATCCGGAGATCACTGGACCGGGACCCGGCAACTGGCGCCCGGGGACTACACCGTGCAGGTTTCGGCCACCGGCCCCGGGGGCACGCGCACCGGACCCACCCGCACCGTGCTGCACATCTGTCCGGGCTGACGGCTCCGGCTCAGGTGACGATCTGCCCGCCGGCGGCCGCCAGGTCGGCGATCCCCCCGGTGAGGTTGTCGATCGAGGTGAAGCCTGCCGCGGCCATCTGATCGGCGGCGGCGGCGGAACGGTTGCCGCTGCGGCAGTAGAGGGCGTAGGTCGTGGCCTTGTCGAGGGATCCCAGCTGCTGGGCGAAGTCGCTGCTCTCGACGTCGATGTTGACCGCACCGTCCAGATGACCGGCCGCGTACTCCGCGGGCGTCCGGACATCCACGACGGTCACCCCGGGCTGACTCGCGGTGTCCAGGAAGGTCTGGGCGTCCACCGTCTTCACCGCACCGCCGCCGGAACTGCATCCCGCCACGAGGACGGTCATGAGGGCGATGAGGGCGATGAGGGCGAGGGCGAGTCTCTTCATAGGCCATGACTATACCCCCTGGGGTATACACCTAGGGGAGTCCCCACTCCGTCCCACGCCACTCGACTGCGGCGGCGACGGCCCCGAACGGGGGTGGCGCGATGCCGTGGGCGAAGTCCAGCACCTCGATGCGCCGCGGCGACAGCTTCAGCACCACATAGCCGGTCTCCGGACCGCCGGGGAAGAATCGGTCCCAGTCCTCACGCCACAGTCGGTGCAGGGTCGCGGGGTCCGTGATCATCTCCACCGGTCCGGTCGCGGTGACGTATCCCGCCCCGTCGGCAGACGAGAACCCCGCGGTGCCGTGGCCGGTTGCCGCCACATCGGCGACCTTGCGGCTGCTCGGCGAAGTCCCGAACCACAGCACCAGATCGTCACCGACCGGGAACGGCTGCATGACCCGCGCGTGGACCTGGGCGTCGGTGCCAGAGGTGATCAACCACCCCAGGGGCGCTTCGGCGACGATCCGACGGGCCCCCGCCAGGATGGCCTCGACCGTGAGGTCACTCATCCGACCCTGCGCACTGATCCGGCGGGGCGATGCGCCCGACGTCCTGCACGGCGAGCAACTCCCCGTCGCGGACCTCGGCGATCACCATGTTGAGGATCATGTGATGGTCGGACGCCCGTAACGTGACCGGGCCGTTCCCGACCGTGCGGGTGCGGTCGCCCATGGCGTCGATGACGGCCTCGACATCGTCACTGCCGACGGCCTCGATCGCGTCGCGCAGGAACATCAGCAGGCCGTAGTGCGACTCGGCGAAGTAGCTGACCACCGCGTCGGGCCCGAACATGGCGCGCTGCCGCGCCACGAAGTCGCGAGCCTCCGGCAGGTCGAGGGACTCGAGGAACGGGACCGCTGTCACGATTCCCTCCACCACATCCGACGGCAGTCCTGCCATGTAGTTCTCGTTGAACGCCATCACCGCGAGTCGCGGTCGGTGGGCGAACTCGTGGGCCGCGAACTGCTGGAGGAAGGACTGACCGCTGGCCCCCAACAGCACGACCACCACCGTGCCGGCGCCATCGAGCGCCTCGAGATCGGCGGCGAAGTCCATCTGCTCCATGGGCCGGTAGATCTCGGCGTCGAGCGTCCCCCCACGGGCCTCGACCACCGTCCGTAGCGCCCGGCCGATCCCCCGTGGCCACACGTAGTCGGCGCCGATCAGGGCGAACCGGTCCCCCGACCTCTCGATGAGGAACGGCACCAGGGGTTTGAGGTAGTGCTCCGGGATGGGGGAGTAGCAGAACAGGTAGCGCGAGCACTGGCCGCCCTCGTAGTCGGTCGCGTAGAGCAACGGGCGACGTGCCTGTTCGCACAGCGGAAGCATGGCGTCGCGATCGGCGCTGCTCGTGGGACCGAGGATCGCGAACGCCCCGTCCGCCAGGGCGGCCCGGGTCTGGTCGACGGCGAGCTGGGTCTCGGTGCGCTGGTCGTGCACCACCAGGTCGACGCGACGTCCGCGGACCCCGCCCGCCGCGTTGATCTCGGCGACCGCCATCCGGGCACCCTGCAGACTCTGGTGGCCAAACAGCGACTCCGGTCCGCTCAGCGGCAGGACTGCGGCGATCGTGAGCGACGGCGGATCGCCGCTCATCGCCGGTCCCTGCCCTCGGCCGCCGGGATGTGGTCGGCGAACCACGACATGAGTGGGGTCAGGTCCTCCCACGACTGCTTGACCCGCGACAGTGCCCGGCGGGTCCCCATCCAGGCCTGGGGCTCCCAGCGACGCTCCGCGTACAGCGTCTTGTACCGCAGCAGTTCGAGCCGGGGATGCTCGGGATCCGTGCCTTGAGGCCGCGTCTTGAGCTGGTCGCCGCCGATCGTGAACCCCTTCTTCGCGGTACCGGCGACGAGTGCCCCCAGTGCGTTGCTGCGGTCGTGGTCCACGGCTTCGCGATAGGCCGCGATCTGGTTGGGGGCGGATTCGTACCAACCGCCCGCGACCATGAGGCCGGCCGCGCTGACCTGCACGTACCACCCCACGCTGTTGCGCATAAGGACGTAGAGGCCCTGGTGGTCCTTGATCGGGGTCTTGTCCTTGGAGAACCGCACGTCGCGGTAGGGGCGGAACAACTTCGGTTCGCCGAAGTCCGCGGACAGGTCCTGACCGAGCGCGGCGAGCGGGTCGCGGACGTACCTCTCGTAGTCGCCCTTGTGGGCCGTCCAGAAGGCCTTGCTGTTGTCGGCGTCGAGCGCCTCGTAGAACTCGAACGCCTCGGCGGGGATCCCGGTGAATGGCATGGCCCGAGCGTAACGGCGCACGAACCGCCGGACCCGGGATCCGCGGGAGGGATCGAGCTGGGCACTTGCGCACATCCATACCCCTGGGGGTATAGTCACGAGTCGAGGGAAGGGGACGGCGGATGTGCCGACAGACGACCTGCAAGCTGTGCAGCAAGACCACGTGGGCCGGCTGCGGCCAGCACAAGAACGAGGTGCTCCGCGGCGTGCCCAAGGCTCAGCGGTGCCGCTGCACCGCAGCGGAGCGCGAGGCCGCTCGCAAGAACACATTCTTCGGTCGCCTCTTCGGCTGATCCACCGCGCAGGTGCCGACGGACTCGCGGCAACCCGGACTCAGGACCCCAACGCCTTGGCGTATGCCCACGGGGCGTTCGTCGTCCCGGAGCAGGTCGACGACGCGTAGGCGCCGTTGTTGGGACACGGGGTGTCTCGCGTGACCGACCACCACGACACCATGCCCAGCGCGTTGGTCGTGGCCCACGACCGCAGCAGTTGCGCGTCCGCCAGGGTGAACACCTCGTCGGCGACGTCGTTCTCGCCGATCATCGGGGTAACCCCCACCCGCGAGATGCGCTGCGCCGCCGTGGCGCCGGGGTACAGGAAGGCGACCTGGGCGGCTGTCGCCTTCGCGGCATCGATCGCCGACTGACCCATGTGGGTGTTGGCGCCGCCGTAGTCCATCGCCATCACGTTCACCAGGTCGACGGCCGCCCCGCCGGACTGGGTGTCCTTCAGGACGTTGATGCCGTCCTGGGTGAGCCCGTCGGGCAGCACCGGCAGGGTGAAGGTCACCGTCAGGGGCTTGCCCGCGGCCTTGCGCTCCGCCTGGAGAGCCGCGAGGGCCTGGCCACGCCGGACGTTTGCGGCCCGGTCGGACTGCGCCGCCCCTTCGATGTCGAAGTCGATGCGGGACAGGCCGTACTTGTCGACCACCGCCCGGTAGGCGTTCTTGAGGGCGGTGGTGTCGGTGCAGGTCAGCGCCAGCTCCGAACCGAACGCGCCACCGAGCGAGACGATGACCTTGCCCCCGGCCGCCTGCAGGGTGCTGATCGAGGAGTTCATGGCCGCGATCTGGTCCCCGGTCGAGGCCATACCCAGACTCGGGTAACCACCCCAGGCAGGGGTGCAGCCACCGGCGCTGGTGATGAACGCCGCCGTGAAGGTCGACACCCCACTGGCCGCCCGGATCTTCGTCAGATCCGGGGTGGGCCACCCGGCCAGATCCACGTACGGCGCGACCGAGTAGTTCGCAGGCAGCGGATCGACGGTCCCGGTAGGAGTGGGTGTGGGAGTCGGCGATGCGGTAGTGGTGGTGGGGGTCGGCGTCGCGGTCGACGGCGACGGAGCGGGTCCGGCCGTCACGGCACACCCCGCGGATCCCCGGTTCGTGGTCGCCGTGCAGGTCGTGGCCGCGGGGATGGCGCCGGTCACGGACATCCCGAAGGTGGCGGACGCGCCCTGGGCGAGCGAGCCGTTCCAGGCCTCGTTGGCGACGACCACGTGTCCCGCCGAGGACCTGTTGACGCCGGACCACACCGACGACACGGTGAGCGGCCACGGCAGGTCGACGGACCAGGCGGTGACGGCGGGGCCCTTGTTGGTGACCGTGACGTTGACGGTGCCACCGCCACTCCAGGCGCTCACGGTGTAGGACAGCTGGAGTCCGGTCCCCGTCGTGGTGGGTGTGGGGGTCGGGGTCGGCGTGGGTGTCGGTGTCGGTGTCGGTGTCGGCGTCGGCGTCGGGGTCGGCCCGGTGACCGGCCGTCCGGTGGCGCAGTACCCGAACGTCGTGGGTGCGCCCGCCGCCACGGTCAGGTTCCAGTTCGCTCCCGAGACGTCCACGTGGTCTCCGGCCGGCTTCTGGACCCCGTTCCACAGCGAGTTGACGGCGCCGCCCGTGACCGAGACCGGCACACTCCACCGGACCGGGGCCGGGGAACTGGTGCTCACCTTCACGTCGGCACAGAAACCCGTCCCCCAGTCCGAGGTGACGGTCGTCGCGCTCGACACCGTCGCAGCCTGGGCGTCGGCTCCGACTCCCATCAGGGCCAGAGCGGCCACTCCCACCACTGCCGACAGTCGATTCATCTCGCGTCCCGTCCGCTCGATCTCACCCCCCGGCTCCCTCCTTCGGCATCGCGGAGGTCGACATTGAGGCGTTGTCGGGATCCGGGCATAACCTGTCGCCATGCCAGTGCGCCATACGTCCAGGACCCCGAGGTGAGGTGGCGCCGGAGGCGGCGTCGACTGCTGGCCCTGCTGTCGTTCCGCAACGAGATGCGTTTCCTCCCCGGATACTTCGCCAATGTCTCCCCGCACGTCGACGGCATCATCGCCCTCGACGACGGCTCCACCGACCAGTCGGCGGCTTTCGTCGCGCGCCAGCCCAAGGTGCTGCGGCTGCTCTCCCACCCGGCGCACGAGGACACCGACTGGAACGACGCCGAGAACCACCGGGAACTGGTCGAGGCGTCGTGGGACTTCGGCCCGTCATGGCTCCTGGGGCTGGATGCCGACGAACGGGTGGAGCGGCAGTTCCGCAAGCGGGCGGAACGCATCATCTCCGGCTCCGACAACCGGGCCTACGCCGTCACTGTCCGCGAATTGTGGGACGGCCCCCTGCAGTTCCGCGCCGACGGCATCTGGGGTCAGAAGTGGTCCGCGCGACTGTTCGAGGCCCGGCGGGACCACCAGTTCCACCGGCAGCGACTGCACTGCCACTGGGCCCCCCTCAACAGTCGGGTCGACGGCACCTTCCCGCGCGCCGACCTGACCATCTACCACCTGCGCATGATGTGGCCCGCCGATCGCGAGGCCCGTCGCCGCCGCTACACGACGCTCGACCCCACCCGGCGGTTCCAGGCCATCGGGTACGACTACCTGACGGACGAGACCGACCTCCGACTCGAACCGGTGGCCCCGGATCGCGCCTACGAACCGCTGCCGACGGCTACAGTTCACGCGTGAATCTCGCGCTCATCGGCATGCGCGGGGTGGGGAAATCGAACATCTCGCGACGTCTGGGATTCGCCGCCAAACGCCCGGTGCTGTCCACCGACGTGCTCCTGCACTACGAGACCGGCCAGGAGATCCCCGATTTCGTGGCCGACCACGGCTGGCCCGCCTTCCGGGAGCGGGAGTTCGAGATCGTGACGCGCATCGCGGCGCTCGACCAGGTGATCGTCGACTGCGGGGGCGGCATCATCGTGGATCTCGACGACGACGGTACCGAGATCTACAGCGAACGCTGTGTGGCGGCCCTGAAGACGTCGGGTCCGGTGGTGTGGCTCCGAGGTGACGTCGACCGTCTGGCGGCCAAGACCGCCGGCGACCCCCAGCGGCCCGCACTGCACGACACCAGGTCCGCGGCCGAGATCATGCGCCGTCGCGAACCCTTCTACGCCCGGGCGGCCGACGTCATCATCGACGTCGAGGACCGGAAACGATCCCGGCTGGCGCGGGAGCTGGCCCTGCAGTTCGCCGACGAACTGGGCCTGGACGACGAACTGCGCGCGACGCTCCGAGGGAAACTCTCGGAACGCCGCGCGCAGTAGCGGCAGCGGAGGTTCTCAGGCCTTGCCGAGGGCCTTGGCCTTGAGGTGGTCGTACTCGCCCTGGTCGATGACACCTTGGTCGAGCAACTGCTTGGCCTTGGCGATCTGATCGGCCGGGTCGGTACCCGCGACCTGCTGGATGTACTCGGCCTGCGCCTTCTGTGCCTGCTGGGCTTGCTCGAGAGCACGCTCCTGCATGCCCTTGCCGCGGGCGATCAGGTACACCAGTGAGGTCAGGGGTGGCAGGAGGATCAGGAAGATGATCCAGATGGCCTTGGCCCAGCCGCTCATCGTGTGGTCCCGGAAGATGTCCGAGAAGATGTAGAACAGGACCAGGATGAAGGCGAAGAGCAGGAAGATCCAGAGGGTCGTCAGGAACAACGATCCAAAGGTGTTGACGGAATCGTCCACAGCGAATTTCTCCAGTCGATGACATGAGTCGACGAGGTGTCGTTTCTCCAGGCTACGGCACGCGAAGCCAGCGGCCGCGCACCGCGCACGCGGGTTTTCTCACACCCCCACGTCAGGCGACGGACAGCGACCGTTTCGACAGTCCCAGGAAGTAGCCGTCGATCTCGGTGGTGGGCGGCGCCTCGGGATCGTCAGCCGCACCGAGGGTGATGAACAGCGGGATGAAGTGCTCGACCGTCGGATGGGCGTACGGCATGCCGGGGGCGACGGATCGGTACCGGGTCAGCTCGGCCACATCGCCTCGAACCAGCGCCTCGGCGGCCCAGTCGTCGAAGTCGCGAGACCACGCCGGCGGCGGCGCAGTCCCCATCCAGTCCTCGCGCCGCAGGAACGGCAGGCCGTGGGTCAGGAACCCCGACCCGATGATCAGCACCCCCTGCTCCCGCAGCGGCCGGAGTCTCGCACCCAGCGCGAGGAGCGCCTCCGGGTCCTGGGTCGGGACGCTGAGTTGCAGGACCGGGATGTCGGCGTCCGGGTACATAACGGTGAGCGGTACCCAGGAGCCGTGATCGAGTCCGCGGCCGGTGACCACCGGCTTGTGCCGATCGCCGAACAGCCCGCTCACCTGCTCCGCCAGGACCGAGGCGTCCGGGGTGGGGTAGGTCATGCGGAAGAACTTCGGGTCGAACCCGGCGAAGTCGTAGATCACCGGTGTCGCGGCGATCGGACTGGACAGGGCCAGCGGGGCCGCCTCCCAGTGGGCGCTGACGATCAGGATCGCGCGAGGTCGCGGCAGCCGGTCGGCCCAGTCCCGCAGCTGCCCGGGCCAGATCGGGTCGTCGAGCAGGGGCGGCGCGCCATGGCCCAGGTAGAGGGCCGGCAACATTGGTGCTTGAGCGTTCACGTATATCGGAACGGGACGCCCCCAAGCGCCATTCCCGAAAAAGAAGGACCCCCGGGTCGCGTCAACGGGGGATGACGACGCGGGCCGGGGGCGTGCTCTCACAGTACACGCCACCTCGCGATTCCATACATCGAGACCGCAAGTTCTGCGGATTCCGTATGTGGCGTTGATCACGCGTCGGGTCGGCGGTTCGCGGCATGATGGCCGCATGTCCGTGTTCTCCGCCGTGATGCGGCGGATCCCTGCGGGGGTCACCGAGTTCACCACCGATCCGTCGGTGCGCACCGGGTTCATGCAAGCGGCCTGGTCGGTGGCACCGTCGTACGCCCGCGGCCTCCTCCCCCGCAGCCCCACTCAGCAGGCGGTCGTCGTGGGCGTGAACGCCACGGCGCACTACGCGATCGGCGCCACCGGTTGGGCGGGCATCTCCAGTCTCGTCGCCGGCGTTCCCGGACACCGCGCGGGAACGCGCGCACGGCTGGCGGGAGCCGTCGTCGCGGGAGTCGGCGGATTTGCGGTCGAGCGGCTGCTGCGGCCCCGGTCGGGGGACAACCTCGTGTACGCCACGGTCTGGTCGGGCGCCAAGTTGCTGGCCACCACCGGGCTGGCCGGGGGACTCGTCACCGCGTCCGACGCCGTCACCCACCAGGCTCTGGGGCGCCGCCCCGGCATGGCCACCACGCTGGTCATGGACATGACCTTCGGCGCCGCCATGGCCGCGGGAACCATGATTCGCCGCAACCTTCGGGCCAACCGCTACGGCTGGGTCGACGAGGAACGTCACGCGGTGTCGTCGATCCAGGGCGTCAAGGCGTTCGCCACCATCGGGGCGATCTCGGTGGGGACCGCGGGCGGCATCGCCGGCCTGGCCATCACCGAACAGACGGTCGCCCGCGGGATCAATCTGGGCCTGACCCGCCTGGCCGGGACCGACCTCGGCGAGACGGGTGTGTGGCTGTCGCACTGCGTCACCGGCGCCGGCCTGGCCGCTGCCGGTCTGTTCGCGCTGGACAAGGTGCGCCATCGCACGCTGCGGGCCAACGAGGTGGTCGAGCCCGCCTACCCCTCACCTCCCACGACGACCACTGTGTCCTGTGGGCCGAGCAGCCTCGTGGACTTCGACGCCATCGGGAAAGAGGGCCGACGGTTCGTGCTCATGGCCCTGCGCGCCCCGCAGATCACCAACGTCATGGGCGACGTGGCGATCGATCCGGTCCGGGCGGTCATCCCTCGCGACGGCGCAGTCTCCGAACGCGCCGAGTTGGCGGTCGCCGAGCTCGAGGCACTCGGCGGGTTCGAACGGTCCGTGATCGTGGTCGCCTCGCCGACGGGTGTCGGCTACGTCAACTACGTCATGGCCGAGGCGCTGGAGTACCTCACCCGCGGGAACTGCGCCATCGTCGTGCCGCAGTACGCGCTGGTCCCCTCGGCGCTCGCCCTGGACAAGACCACCGAAGGCACGCAGTTGCAGGCCGAGGTGCTCGACGCGATCAGCCGGCGCATCCGGCGGATCCCCCCCGCCCGACGCCCGCGGCTGTACCAGTTCGGCGAGAGCCTCGGGGCCCAGGTGGCGCTCGACGTCGCGGCCGTGGGCGGGGTCGCCCGCCTCGACAGCATGGACGTCACCGCCGGGCTGTACCTCGGCGTGCCCTTCCGCAGTCGCGCCTGGCACCTGTGGGTCGACCAACCCCGGGCGATCGACCCCCACGGACGCATGGTCCTGGTCACCCAGCCCGACGAGGCGCCCGACGCCACCGGGCGGCACCTGATGGTCGTGCACAACGACGATCCGGTGAACAAGTTCGCCTACACCATGTTCGTGCGCCGGCCGTGGTGGTTCGGGGCACCCGACACCCGGCCGCCGATGGTCCCGCGCGAGACGCTGTTCCGGCCCGTCTCGAGTTTCGTGATCGCGGTGTTCGATCTCCTCAACGCGATGAACCAGAAGCCCGGAGTGTTCCAGCGGGTCGGGCACGACTACCGCATCGACCTGCGCGAGTCCCTGCAGAAGGCCTACGGGCTGACGGCTTCCGCGACCCAGGCCGAGGCGATCGAGGCGGCCCTGCGCGAGCGCGAGCAGATGTGGGCCGAGGCCCGGCTCGTGGCCAAGACGGCGCTGCGGGCGGTGGCCAGCATCAACGAGACGTTGAACAAGTGGGGTCGATCGACGGTGTCCATGGACTTCGCCGAGCAGGAGGATCTGCAGCTTCCCGCGGGGATGCGGAAGTTGATGAAGCAGATGACCGATTCCCAGGCCCTGGGCCGGTTGGGGAGCAGCGGACCGGCTGCCTGACGCGATGGTCGAGCAAAGCCGAGACCACCGGTGTGGGGTGGGGTCGGCGAGGTCTCAGCGGCGGCTGGCGTCGCGCGAACCAGCGAGGTTGATGGTACGTGCCGGCGGACGGGCCGGCGGCTGCGCCGGCTGGCCGGCTTGGCGGGGGACGCCGGGACGGGCGACGGTGGGACGGACCGGGACCGGGCGTGGGGCGCCAGCCGGGGGACGGGGTGTGCTGTCGATGACCTCGCGGGGGACGTCCGTGCGCATGCCGGGGGTCCGGTCGAGCAGCGAGTACACCTCACCGGCCCGGTAGCGGCGGTGGCCACCCAGGGTGCGGATCGAGGTCAGTTTGCCGGCCTTGGCCCAGCGGGTGACGGTCTTCGGGTCGACGCGGAACAGCGCCGCAACCTCGGACGGGGTGAGCAACTCATCTCCGTCAATGGGTCGTCCAGCCATGATGGCTCCTCACTCATGCCGCCGGTCCGGCTCTCCCCGAGTCCGACGGACCCGCCTGCCGTGTGCGATGAATGTTGCACACGTCACACCGGGCGGCAACCGATTGTCACAAATCGGCTACACCATTTCCGGGATTCCTCGTGGGACCTCCGTCGGCGTGGCGTTGGCCGGGGTGCATCGGGCCGGGACGGAGGCGCCCCGCGGACGCCGACGCAGGGACCGCGAGCGTCGCGCAGTCGCGAAAGTGACGGTGCATCCGGGGTAAGGTGTGGAGGATTCATCAGCATGAGGTGGGTCGTGCGAACGACCCCCGACCACCGGGCGAGGGGGTCGAGCATGGGGCGCGGCCGTGCCAAGGCTAAGCAGACGAAGGTTGCCCGTCGACTCAAGTACAGCGGGCCGGACACCGACCTGTCGGCGCTTGAGGCCGAACTGAAGGGCGACGAGGACATCCCCGAGACCCCGGAAGCCGAGGTCGACGACGACCCCTACGATCCGTACGCGAAGTATCAGGACGACTACGACGAGGACGACGACACCCGCTGACGACCGGGTCGTCGAGCCGGAACGATCGGGCCGGCGTGCTCACGAGGGACCCCGGCCGGACCCGACCGCGGAACCGTCGATCAGTTCGGGTGGTCGCCGGTCAGCACCACGACTCCCCCGGAACCACCCTTCGGCGCGGCCGACGAGATGTCGGAAGCCTCGGTGACCCGCACCTGGCCCAGCACGGTCAGACCCCACCCGGCGTAGCGGGTGAAGAGCGTGGCCAGCACGCGTGGATCGGCGATGGTCACCATCCCGATCCCCATGTTGAAGGCCACCTCCATCTCGGCGCGGGCGATGTCGCCGGTCCGGGCGAGGAGATCGAAGATGGGCGCCGGGGTCCAGGTCCCCCGGTCGAGGTGCGCCGTCATCCCCTGCGGCAGCACGCGGGCCAGGTTCGCCGCGAGCCCGCCGCCGGTGATGTGGGACAGGGCATGGATCCCGCCGACGGTGCGGATCATGTCCAGACAGACGGTGGTGTAGATCCGGGTCGGTTCGAGCAGTTCCTCGCCGACGGTGCGGCCGAGTTCGGGGACCGTGACCTCCAGCCGGGAGGGGTCGTCACCCATGAGCACGGCGCGGGCCAATGAGTAGCCGTTGGAGTGCAGGCCCGACGAGGCGAGTCCGATGACCACGTCACCGGCCTGCACGCGGTCGGGGCCCAGCATCTGATCGGCCTCGACGACGGCCGTCCCTGCTGCCGCCAGGTCGTACTCGTCGGGGGCCATGAGGCCCGGATGTTCTGCGGTCTCGCCACCCAGCAGGGCGCACCCCGCTTCGGCGCAGCCGGCTGCGATGCCGCCGACGATGGTGGCGATACGTTCGGGGTCGACCTGCCCGCACGCGATGTAGTCGGTGAGGAACAGCGGTTCGGCTCCGGTCACCACGAGGTCGTCGACCACCATCGCCACCAGGTCACGCCCGATGGTGTCGTGGATCCCGAGAGCCCGCGCGACGGCGATCTTGGTGCCGACCCCGTCGGTGGCCGTGGCCAGCAGGGGCCGTCGATAACCCCGCAGAGCCGAGGCGTCGAACAGGCCGGCGAAGCCTCCCAGCCCGCCCACGACCTCGGGCCGCTGCGCGGCAGCCACGCTGGCGCGCATGAGGTCGACGGCCCGCTCCCCGGCGGCGACGTCGACCCCGGACTCGGCGTACGACGACGGTCCGTCGGTCATCGGGGCGCCCCGGTGCGCACTCCCGGCGCCGGCACAGGATCGGCTGCCTCGCCCGGGTCGGTGGCGCGGGGCACGGAGGAGGCGAGCTCGTCGACTCCCCACACCTCGAGCAGGTCCTTGCCGAGCCGCTGCGGCTCGGGCAGGGGCACCGGGTAACGACCGTCGAAACAGGCCCGGCACAACTCGCCCGCCGGCAACTCGGTGGATTCGGTGAGGCCGTCCAGCGACACATAGGCCAGGGAGTCGGCTCCGATCGAGTCCCGGATCTGCTCGATCGACAACCCGTTGGCGATGAGTTCGGCGCGGGTGGCGAAGTCGATGCCGTAGAAGCAGGGCCACTTGACGGGGGGACTGGAGATCCGCACGTGGACCTCGCGGGCACCGGCCTCGCGCAGCATGCGGACCAGCGCCCGTTGGGTGTTGCCGCGCACGATCGAGTCGTCGACGACCACCAGACGCTTGCCCTCGATGACCCCACGCAGCGGATTGAGCTTCAGCCGGATGCCCAGTTGCCGGATCGACTGCGACGGTTGGATGAACGTCCGACCGACGTAAGCGTTCTTGACCAGACCCTCGCCGAACGGGATCCCCGACGCCTGGGCGTAGCCGATGGCCGCGTATCGTCCGGACTCGGGCACCGGGATCACGAGGTCGGCGTCGACCGGCGCTTCGGCGGCCAGCCGACGCCCGATCTGGGTCCTCACGGCCTCGACGCTGCGGCTGCGGATCGTGGTGTCCGGGCGCGCCAGGTAGACGTACTCGAAGAGGCAGCCGTGGGGTTTCTCCGGCGCGAACCGGGTGGACCGCAGCCCCGCGGCGTCGATGACCACCAACTCGCCGGGCTCGATCTCGCGCACGAAGGTCGCGCCCACGATGTCGAGCGCGGCGGTCTCGCTGGCCACGACCCAGCCCCGCTCGAGTCGGCCCAGCACCAACGGCCGGATCCCGTGGGGATCGCGAGCCGCGTACAGGGTGTGCTCGTCCATGAAGACGAACGAGAACGCCCCTTCGACCCGGGGGAGCTCGGCGAGCGCTGCCGCCTCGAGGCCTTCGCTGGGATGGGCGGCCAGGAGCGCGGCGACGAGATCGGTGTCCGATGTCGCGACGGCGGCGTCGCTGAGGGGTAGTTCGCCCGACTCCGCGGCCTGGGCCGCGACCCGCTCGGCCATCTCGTGGGTGTTGGTCAGGTTGCCGTTGTGGGCCAGCGCCAGCATGCCGTTGGCCGTGGGGCGGAAGGTGGGTTGGGCGTTCTCCCACACACTGGCCCCGGTGGTGGAGTAGCGGCAGTGTCCGACGGCCAGGTGCCCGTGCAGGCTCTCCAGCGCCGACTCGTTGAAGACCTGGGAGACCAGGCCCATGTCCTTGTAGACCACGACGTGGGATCCGTCGCTGACGGCCATCCCCGCCGACTCCTGGCCCCGGTGCTGCAGCGCGTACAGCCCGAAGTAGGTGAGTTGGGCGACCGCTTCTCCGGGGGCCCACACCCCGAAAACGCCGCACGCGTCCTTCGGGCCCTTGTCGTCGCCGGGCAAGTCGTGATTCAGCAGTCCGTCTCCGCGCCCCACCCGATCAGTGTAGGGGTGGTCACGGAACGCACGGAACAGCGAAACTCGGTGACCGGGAGCACATCGGTGCGCTTACCCTGTGCAGGTGCGACCCTCACTGACGGCAACCCTCGTGGGACTGCCCCTGCTCGCGGCGTCGTTGACGGGGTGCGTCTCCGCCCGGGATGCGGCCGGGCAGCAGTCCGCCGACGTCGTGCGCCCGAGTCTCGATCCCGCGAGCGCCTGCTCGCTGCTCGACGCCAAACGTCTGACGAGCATCACCGGCACGAGTTTCCTGCCGCTGCCGACCGTGAACCCGGAGTCCGACGAAGGCGCCGTCGAGTGCCAGTGGACGGCGACCAGCCAAGAGGCCCTGGTGCTCACCAAGGAGATCGACGGCCACGCGCGCTCGACGTTCCAGAACTCGTTGCAGAACGCCGAGCGGAACCTGGGGGCGGTCACGCCCGTGGCGATGAAGGGGACCGACGGCGCCTACGTGCTCCCGGCGCTGGGCCGCACGGCGATGATCGTCGACGGGTCGTACGTCGAGGTCACGGTCCTGGTGCCGGGCGCGAGTGCCGGCAAGGTGGCGCAGGTCTCGCGTCTGGTGGCGGCCAACGCCGCCGAGTGACCTGAGCCGCAGGTCACTCGGACGCTCCCCTGCCGTCGAGCAGCGGCCTTCCCGGGTCCCACGTGGTGCCGTCGCGGTCGTCCTTGCGGCGCCGCGCGATCGCGCTCAACGCCTCGAGAACGACCCGGTTGCCGAGCAGCACGGTGATGTCGGCGTGGTCGAAGGGCGGGGCCACCTCGACGACGTCGACCCCGACCACAGGCAGGTGGTAGCAGATGCTGCGCACCTGATCGAGCAGTTGTCGGGCCGACAGCCCTCCGGGCTCCGGTGTGCCGGTGCCCGGGGCGTGACCCGGGTCGCAGACGTCGATGTCGACGCTCAGGTAGACGCCGTCGCAGTCGTCGGTCGCGATCCGGAACGCGTCGGCCATGACGTCGTCGAGGCCCCGGTGGACGACCTCGGTCATCTCGAAGGACCGCATGCCCTGGTCCGCCATCCAGTCCAGCGTCTCGGGGCCGGGCCAGTAGCCGCGCAGTCCCACCTGCAGGAACCGGTCGCCGCGCACCGCTCCCGACTCGATGAGTCGGCGCATGGGCTGGCCGTGCCCGATCAACGACCCGAACTCGATGTCGCCGGTGTCGGCGTGCGCGTCGAAGTGGATCACCGACACCTTGCCCCAGCCGCGGGCCCGGGCGACCCCGGTCGCGCCGGGCCAGGTGACCGTGTGATCGCCGCCGAGCACCAGGGGGATCGCCCCGGTCGCCGCGATGGTCCCGATGGCCTCCTCGAGCGAGGCGCAGGACCGGGCCGCGTCGCCACTGAACATCTCGACGTCGCCGGCGTCGCGGACGTCCAGATCGCCGGACAGGCCGTCGACCCGCAGCGCCAGCGACGGCCGCGAACCGTCGTGGGGCAGGTAGCAGGTCGACCGCATCGCCTGCGGTCCGAACCGGGCGCCGCTGCGGTAGCTCGTGCCCCCGTCGAAGGGGGCGCCGACGATGACGACGTCGGCGCCGGCATAGGTCTCGGGTTCGTCCCACGTACAGGCGGGGACGCCGAGGAAGGTCAGATCGGGGCCGAACTGGGAGCCGTAGCGGGTCACGTCCCGACTGTATCGGCGGGCAGCGGGAACAGGTGTCCGAGATCGGTGCGTTCACCACTCGCCAGTACCGCCCCCGACGCGACGGCGTCGGTCCACGTGAGCGTCCCGCGGGCGAGGTCGGTCAAGGTCGCGGGCGACATCTCGACGGTGGCCTTGGGGGTGCCGCGGCGGTGCGCCGGTCCCTCGATGATCTGAACGGCGCCGAAGGGCGGCACCCGCAACTCGACGCTGCGCCCTGGGGCAGCAGCGGCCAGAGCGGCGAGGATCGCCCGGACCCGGGCCCGATCGTCGGTCACCTGCCACCGTCCAGGACGGCCAGATCGGCGGCGAGGACCGCGTCGTAGTCCTGTCCGGCGGCCGGGTCGTGATCGGCACGCGGCCATCCCGGGAGCAGTCGGGCGCACACGCGTCGGTGGAAGGTCAGCGCGGCCCGCGGGTCGACGCGCAAGGTGACGGCGTAGCGGGCGACCACCTGCGCCTGGCGCTCGAGCGCGGGGGCGGCGTCGGGACCGGACACGACGATGGCGGGGTGGCGCGGGGTGAACATGCGGTGCGCGAGCACCGGGGTGTCGGTCACGACGTTGAGGGTCTCGGGGTCGAGGAACGGCCAGTCACGGTAGGCCCCGACACTCACGACGACGCCGGTGACGTAGTCGGTCACGAGCACCCGTTCGGCCAGGTCGACGCTGGTGATGGCGAGGGCGTCGATGTCGTCGATCTCCTCGATGGCGATCACGTGGTGCCCCCACAACACACCGGCGTCGGTCCCGGGTCGGGAGTCGAAGGCCAGCACGTCGACACCGGACCCGGCGAGCGCGTCGCGGATCGCGGTCCCGTGATCGCCCATCCCGAGCACGGCCCAGGTCCCGACCGGCGGGTCCTCGGGGCTGGGGCGCCGGACGAGGGTGACGGAGGTCATGCCGACATTGTCCTCCCGATGGGTTGCGGGGCGTCACCCGCCCAAATAGCATGAACAATGTTGTATTAGTGCTTTGATAGGGACGGCGTCACCGCCGCCGGGACGAAGGAGTGTTCGTGGACCTCGTGACCATTGCCGCATTCGGCCTCGTCGGCGCTGCGGCGCAGTTCGTCGACGGACTTCTGGGGATGGGCTTCGGGATCACCTCGGCCACCCTGCTCACGCTGCTGGGCTACTCGGCCGTTGCGGCCTCCGCCGGCACCCACGCAGCCAAGGTGGGCACGACGTTCGTGTCGGGCATCTCGCACTGGCATGCGGGCAACGTCGACAAGCGGGTGCTTCTGGTGATCGCCGTCCCAGGCGCGGTGGGCGCGTTCCTCGGAGCAGTCGTCCTGACCAACATCGCGATGGACGGGGCCCGGGTGTGGATGGCACTGATCCTGGCGCTGATGGGCGTGATCATCATCCTGCGCTTCGGGTTCGGGAAGAACCTGATCCCCGCGATCAACGCCCGCACCCGGCACCTGTGGCCGGTGGGCCTCATCGGCGGGTTCGTCGACGCGACCGGCGGCGGCGGTTGGGGCCCGGTGGCCACCCCCTCGCTCATGACCCTGACCAAGCACGAGCCGCACCGGGTGGTCGGCACCGTGAACACCGCCGAGTTCATCGTGGCGGTCTCCGCGTCGATGGGGTTCCTCGTCGGGGCCGGCGAGTCGGGCATCCCCTGGCTGGCCGTCATCGGCCTGATCGCCGGCGGCGCGATCACCGCCCCGATCGCCGCACGTCTGGCGCACCGGGCGCCGCGCATGATCCTCGGTGTCTTCGTCGGCACGATGGTGCTGATCTCGAACTGGGCGATCTTCGCCAAGCTCCTGGGGGTCCCGGGCCTGGCTGCGGCGTTCGGTGTCGCCGCCCTGGTCGCGGCTGGTGCGGTGATCGGGATCCGGGCGCACCGTCGGGAACGGGTCGTGGCTCCGGTCGCCGTCTCCCCCGACGTCGTGTCGACCCCCGCCTGATCCGAGCCCCGTGGGTTGAGTAGGCGCGGCAGCGCCGTATCGAAACCCCCACCCACCGCGGGTTGAGTAGGCGCGCCAGCGCCGTATCGAAACCCTCACCCACCGCGGGTTGAGTAGGCCCGACAGCGCCGTATCGACACCCCCCCTGGTCGAGCCAAGCCGAGACCGAAGACGCACCCGTTCATGCCGTTAGGGCGGCGGTCTGGGAGCCGCCGGTCCGGACCGCGCTCCAGAGTGACGTAATGGGGCACTCCCCGGCGCCCATTACGACACTCTCAAGCGCGCCTCAGAAGCCCCGGCCACCGACAGGAGCCATTACCGCATCTCCATGCGCGTGTCCGGGGTCTCGGCTCCGCTCGACCACCGGGCAACCCACACGTACCCACGCAACCGATCCCGGGCGCAGCGGGCGTGGCCGATAGGAGCCGCAGTTTCGATAGGGCGCTGGCGCGCCTACTCAACCCGCGGGGGTTTCGATAGGGCGCTGGCGCGCCTACTCAACCCGCGGTCGGTGGCCCGCGCCGCCAGGACGTCCGCCAGGGTGACCGACTCCAGCAGCCGACCCTGCAGTCCGTCCAGCTCGGCCCACACGTCGGCAAGCGGGGCGGCCACGCCGGGGTACTGGTGGCCGGCGGCGCCGTCGTCCCCACCCAGGGGCTCCCCGATCGCGCGGAGGATGTCCGCGAGCGACACCTGATCCGGTCGGGGTCCCAGGGTGTATCCGCCCTCGTACCCTCGTCGGCTGCGGACGATCCCGACCCGCCGCAGATCCCGCATCAGGGCACGCACGTAGTCCGTGGGCAGGTCCTGGGCCTCGGCCGCCTCGCGCAGACTCACGGTGCGACCCTCGTGGGCGGCAATCTCGAGGGTCACGCGGATGGCGAAGTCCACTCGACCCGTGAGCCGCATCAGCGGGTCCGCTCGGGGACGGGTGCCGGTTGTCGCGCGGCCAGGAGATCCTCGGCGACCTGAACGGCCTGCAGTCTGATCTGCGGGATCGCCGTGGTCTCCCAGACGGGGCCTCGCCGATAGTGCCCCACCACCCGCAGCGCGGACTGCACCCGCCCGTCGGCCGACACCAACGCCCCGCCACGGTCGTTGTCCAGCCCGAGTCCCTGGTCGTTGATCCGTGCCAGACCACGCCCCACGAGGTCGGCCAGCAACGGGTTGCCGCCCTGGCGCACCGCGTCGGGGATCCCCGCACCGGTGCAGTCGACGACCGCGTGGGCGTGGAGCCGGGTGGAATCGGAGAGGAGCACCCGCAGGCCACCGTTGCGGTGGCGGCGGGCACTGGCGATCGTGGCCCGACGCACCGTGAACCGTCCGGCGTCGCGCATCTCCTGCAGCCTTTCGGCCGTCTCGGGAGCCATGCGATGGCGCCGGACCTCCCACTCACGCAGGCCCTCACCGCGAGCGAACCGGCGCTGGTCGATCACGGACAGCCGCTGCCACAGTTCGTCGGCGACCGGGCGCAGGGAATCGATCCCGGGACGCCAGTCTCCGTATTCGGCCTGCGCGCGTCGCACCTGCTCGACGATCAGGCGTTCCGCGGCCTGGCGGCTCAGGACCCCGTCGGGCACCACTGGCGGCGGCAGGATCCCACTGGGTGGCCGTCGGGCATGGGCGGCCGGCAACAGCCCGGTGCGTGACACCGCCATGAGCTTGCGTCCGGGCCGGTCCAGGCTGATGGCCAGGTCCACCATCGTCAGGCCCGCACCCACGAAGAGGATCCGGTCAGCATGATCCGTGGCGCGGTGGAGCAGTACCGGATTCCAGGGGTCCGCGCAGAACAGCGGCGACGCGGTGAGGGCCGACGGCAGCAGGCCGGCGTCCGCGCGCGGGGCACCTACGGCGAGCACCACGGCGTCGGTCATCATGCTCAGCCCGTGGCGGAGACGCACGCGGTACCGCCCACCCCGGGGCACGATGCTGTGCGCTTCGTCATTGATCCGGTACAGCCGGGCCTGGGACCTCTCGGCCGTCCGGGCCAGATGGCCCTCCAGATACTCGCCGAACCATTGCCGGGGTACGTAGTCGGTCACCCGGACCTGGGGCGCCCGGTGGCGCCGCAGCCAGTGCAGGAAGTCGTCGGGGGCGTCGGGGTCGGCGCTCATGCGGGCGACCGGGACGTTGGTGAGATGGCGTCGGTCCACCGTGCCGTACGCCACCCCCCGCCCGGTGCTGTCCGCCGCGTCGATCAGCCGTACCGCCACGTCGGCCCCGGCCCGACGGAGGATCGCCGCCGCCGTCAGGGCGCCCGACGCACCGGCTCCGATCACTGCCACCACTGCAGCACCCATGTCGCCTCCCAGTTTCCCGACTAACTGTGTAGGAAAACTGGAGAACTCGTCAAGCGGACAGTGTGCTGGGCGTGTCGCGGATCGTCGGGAAGCCCGGCTCGGGCTCGGGGTCGGGTTCGCCGATGCGGACCAGGACCAGGCCGATCAGGATCACCACACCGCCCAGCAGTTGCCGCGGGCCGGGCACCTGGGCCAGCAGCAGCGCGGACAGCGCGGTGGCCATCACCAGTTCCAGCAATGAGACGAAGGACGCGAGGCGGGCGCCGAGTCGACGCACGGCGGCGATCCCGGTCAGGTAGGCGAAGACCGTGGCCACCAGGACCAGTGCGATCGCGGGCCACCACCAGGGCACCACCTGTCCCCCGATCGCGACCGGCGCGGTCGTGGTCACGACCGGGAGCAGTCCCAGCACAGCGGCCACCGCGAGCAGCAGCCAGCCCGCCACCATCCCGGTGCCCACGACCACGAGCGGGGGCAGGTCGTCCTGCACCTGGGCCGAGAGCACGAAGTAGCCCGCCAGACAGACCGCGGCGAACACCGCCCACAGCACCCCGACCGGATCCAGCCCGCCCGACGAGGACGGATCCAGGATGAGCACCAGCCCGGCCATCGCCAGCGCCCCACCGACCACGACCCAGCGGGTGGGCCGCTGCCCGTGCCGCCACCACAACCACAGCACCACGAGCAGGGGGCCGGTGTATTCGATGAGAAGTGCCAGCCCGACGGGAAGCGTCTGGATCGCACTGAAGAACCCGATCTGGGTCCCGGCGACAGCCAGGGCCGCATACCCCAGGAGATAGCGCCAAGCGCCTGCCAGGCCTGCCACCCCGGAGTTCCGGATGAGCAGGACAGTGGGGATGAGCAGTACGAGCGCGGCGCCGCCGATCCGGAGCAGCGCGGCGGCCCCGGCGCTCCAGCCGGCGTCGAGCAGGGGCTTGGCCAGGGGGCCGGACATCGCGAACGCGAAGGACGACACGAGAGCCAGCGCCAAGCCGCCGGCGCGCAGGGGACGAGCCATGTCGGACTCCTTCGCTCGGAGCTCATGTAAGGACCGAAGTAGTATCTTGGTCATGACACTAGGCCCGCGCCACGTAAGGAGTCAACTTGATGTTCATTCATGACACCGAGGTGGCGCTCGCCGGGGCTGCGGCGCTGGTGAACACCTCGTCCGGCGGGGTGGAGGAAATACCCGACACCGCCGCGCTGGATCGATTCGTGATCACCGAACGCTGGAGCGGCAACCGCACCGGCGACGAGCACGAGCTGCGCCAGGTCCAGGCCTTGCGCCCCGTACTACGCAAGTTCTGGGAACTCGACGAACCCGGGTGTGTCGACCTGGTCAACCGTCTCCTCCGGGCCGAACGGGCCCTGCCCCAACTCGTCAAACACGACGACTGGAACTGGCACCTGCACGCGACGGGACCCGAGGCCCCGCTCGCGTCGCGGATGGCCGTCGAGGCGGCGATGGCCATGGTCGACGTGATCCGCGCGGGCGAACTGTCCCGCCTGCGGATCTGCGACGGCGAGGACTGCGAGTCCGTCGTGGTCGACCTCAGTCGCAACCGCTCGAAACGCTACTGCGACGACGGGTGCGGCAACCGGGCGCACGTCGCGGCCTACCGTGCTCGGCGACGCACCGGCTGACCGGACGCGGGACCCCGACGCTCAGCGCAGTCGGACGTGTGCTGAGCGGGACGGCGAACTCCCGTGCTCGTTCTGGGCCACCACCGTGACGCGGTAGCGACCGGGACGGGCGATCGGGATCACGACTTCGTGGGACACCCCCGCGCGCAACCACGGCTGCCAGGCGTGACCGGCACGCCGCAGGTGGTAGAAGTACGCGCGCACCGGGGCCTTGCCCCTCGGCGCCTTCCAGGCGAGCCGCATCCCCGCGGTCGTGTCCTCGGCACGCAGGTGCCGCACCGCATGGGGTGCACCGCGTCCCGGCTTGCCCAGCGTCGGCAGTTCGCCCAGCTGGTCCTCCCACCCGAACAACGGGTCGACCCGCATCGTGGGCAGACCTTGGCGGTCGAGGCCGGCGAAGGAGCACACGCCGCCGCGCACCGTGCCGCTGCCGTACGCCTCGGTCAGGCAGGACTGGTAGGCCTTCTGGGCCCAGTAGTTGGGGTGCAGCGACTCCTCCTGGGCATACGGATCGCCGGTCTGGACGGCGCGGATCTGCGCAACCCACTCCGACATCCCGGCCGCGTCCTTCTGGGTCCACGCCCGCACCGGCGCCCAGTCCCAGCCCCACAGGGCCCCTTCGATCTTGCCGACCACCGTGGTGCCGGTCTCGCACAGGCGATGCCCCATCAGCGCGGGGCCGAGGTCCAGGATCCGCAGATTCGGATGGGCCGCCTTCACGTCGCCGGCAGCCGCCTTCACCGTGCTGTTGACCGTCGCGAGCACGGTGCCGTTGGCCCAGTCGAGGTCGGCGTTGTAGAAACCGCATCCGCCCCGGAACTGCCGGGCGTAGGTCTGCGGGTAGCGGATGGTCTGACTGTCGGCGACCGGCGACGGGTAGGTCTGGACCAGCATGGTCCACTCCTCGTCGCGGTATCCGCCGGACTTCATCGCCGCATAGACGTTGCCGATCGCGCCGGCGATCTCGGTCCGTCGGGCCGTCACAGAGTCACTGTCGACCAGAGCCTGGAGCTCGGGGTTGTCCTTGCAGTAGTCGCCCCACCCGAGGAACGCCTTCACGCATTTCTCGACGATCGTCCCGAAGTGGAAGTCGTTGCCCCCGATGGACAGCACCACGAGCCGGATCCGATGCCGGTTCGCCTGTGCCAGATGGGCCAGCAACGCGGTCTGGCCGAGCGCCTTCACCCCGTGCAGTTGGGTGTCCGAGGCGTCGATCCCCGGCTTGTAGGGCTTCGCCGACGCATCGGTGGCCGTCGTGGCCCCCGAGCACGCGAGATTGACGGAGGTGACCCCACCGCCGAAGTGGATCTCCGCGCCCTCCGCGCGGTGACATCCGGGAATGGCTTCCTTGCCGTTCACGTCGGCGTAGGCGGAGTCGCCCAGCGCATCGGTGTAGTCGCTCCACTTGCGCTGTTCGGAGTTGCCGGCCCACCGGCCGGCCTCGCCGGAGATGTAGGAGTCGCCCAGGCTGACCACCAGCGGCGTCGGCCGTCCGGGCACCTCGGCAGCATCCCCGCCGGTCGCGAGGTCGATGATCCCGGTGTTGCCGTTGGTCAGGTGGTACTGCGCCTTGGTGAGGGTCCGCGGTGGGGGCGGATCCGCCGCCTGTGCTGTGACGGTGACGGGAAGGGACAGGGCTGACGCCACCACTGCCGCGCCGAGAATGGACCATCGCATGGGGATCACCTCTCCTCCAGTTGTACGCGCAGTTACTTCGCGACTACCCAGCGAGGATGGTCGGGAGAGTGCCCGCCGGAGAACATCGGGACCATCGGCCCGACGATGCCCGGGACGAAGTGCCCGGGAGGGGTCAGTCCAGCAGGCTGGTCACGACCGGCGGGAGGTCGTCGGCCACCACGTCGGCCAGGGAGACGGCCTCGAGGATCTTGCGTTCGTTGGCCCGCAGCGCCAGCCAGACATCCCGCAGCGGGGCGGCGACGCCGGTGTATTCGACGTTGTCCGGGCGCTCGCCGCGCACCTCGGTCAGGGGACCGTCGACCGCGCGGATGATGTCGGCCAACGACACCTCGTCGGCGGGACGACTCAGCGCGTAGCCACCGTCGTGGCCCCGCTTGCTGGAGACGATGCCGGAGCGCCGCAGATCGCGCATGGCGGACCGCACGTATTCGGTCGGCAGGTTCTGGGCCTTGGCCACGTCGTCGAGTCGCACGGTGCCGCCGCGGCCCGCGATCTCGACGGCGGCGCGGATGGCGAAGTCGATCCGACCCGTGAGCCGCATCAGCCGAACAGCTTCGGGAGCAGGGCCGAGTGGGCGGCGCGCAGGTCGGTCAGCCGGATCACCAGGTCGTCGTCGTCCGGGATCGCGACCACCAGCACCTGATCGGTCTCGTCGCTGTCGGCGCCCAAGCCGGAGTCGACCACCCCGATCCGGGCCGCCGGCAATTCCCGCGCGGCGCACATGGCGGTGAACCGCTGCTCCTCGCTGCGGGGGACGACGACCACCGCTCGCCCGGCGGACTCGCCGAACAGGTGGACGAAGGGTGTGACACCGTCGGGAACCCAGGTGCGGGCCCCTATGCCACTGCGCAGGAACATCTCGCCGAGAGTCGTGGCCACCCCGCCGTCGGACACGTCGTGGGCGGCGCTGATCATGCCGTCGCGACTGCCGGCCACCAGGACCTGCGCCAGGACCCGCTCCCGCTCCAGATCGACGACCGGGGGCCGGCCCCCCAAGTGGCCGTGGACGACATGCGCCCACTCCGAGCCGGCGAGTTCGTCGCGACTGTCGCCGAGCAGGTAGATGGCCTCGCCGTCATCCGCCCACGCCTGCGGCGTGCGCCGGTCGACGTCGTCGATCACGCCGAGCACCCCGACCACCGGCGTCGGGTGGATCGCCACATCGCCGGTCGAGTTGTAGAACGACACGTTCCCCCCGGTCACGGGGGTCCCGGCGACCTGGCACGCGTCGGCCAGGCCCCGTACCGCCTCGGCGAACTGCCACATGACACCGGGTTCCTCGGGCGATCCGAAGTTGAGGCAGTTGGTGACCGCCAGCGGCACTGCGCCAGTGGTGGCCACGTTGCGGTAGGCCTCGGCGAACGCGAGCTGGGCGCCCGCGTACGGGTCCAGTTTCGCGAAGCGGCCGTTGCAGTCGGTGGACAGCGCCACCCCGCGACCGGTCTCCTCGTCGATGCGGATCATGCCCGCGTCCTCGGGTTGGGCCAGGACGGTGTTGCCCCGCACATAGCGGTCGTACTGGTCGGTGATCCACGCCTTGCTGCCCAGGTTCGCCGAGCCCGCCAGTCGCAGCCAGGTGTCCCGGAGCCCAGCGGTGGTGGTCGGTCGCGCCAGATCGTCCGGACCGGATTCCTGCAGGGCGTCCAGGTAGTCGGGTCGGGCCAACGGCCTTTCGTACACCGGACCCTCGTGGGCCACGGTGCGCGGCGGGACGTCGACGACCCGCTCACCGTGCCAGTCGATCGTGAGGGAACCGGTGTCGGTGACCTCGCCGATGTCGACGGCCTCGACGTCCCACTTGGCGCAGATGGCGAGGAACTCCTCGAGGTGCTCCGGCGTCACGATGGCGCACATGCGTTCCTGCGACTCGCTCATGAGGATCTCTTCGGGGCTGAGCGTCGCATCGCGCAGCGGCACCCGGTCGAGGTGGACGTGCATCCCGCCGTCGCCGTTGCTCGCCAGCTCGCTGGTCGCGCACGAGATACCGGCGCCGCCGAGGTCCTGGATACCTTCGACGAGTCCCGCGCCCAGGACTTCGAGGGTGCACTCGATGAGCAACTTCTCCATGAACGGGTCGCCGACCTGGACACTGGGCCGCTTGGCCGGTCCCGAGTCCTCGAAGGTCTCGCTGGCCAGGACCGACACCCCGCCGATACCGTCGCCGCCGGTCCGGGCGCCGTAGAGCACGACGCGGTTGCCCACGCCACGGGCACTGGCCAGGTGGATGTCCTCGTGTCTCATGGCCCCGACACACAGCGCATTGACCAGCGGGTTGCCCTGGTACGAGGCGTCAAACACCACTTCGCCGCCGATGTTCGGCAGGCCCAGACAGTTGCCGTAACCACCGATCCCCGCGACCACTCCGGGCAACACCCGCCTCGTGTCCGGATGATCGGCGGCGCCGAACCGCAGCGGGTCCATGACCGCCAGCGGCCGCGCGCCCATCGAGATGATGTCGCGCACGATGCCGCCGACCCCGGTCGCCGCGCCCTGATACGGCTCGACGTAACTGGGGTGGTTGTGGCTCTCGACCTTGAACGTGACCGCCCAGCCGTCGCCGATGTCGACCACCCCGGCGTTCTCGCCGATTCCGACCAGCAGCGCGTCCGAGGGCGGCGCCTTGTCACCGAACTGGCGCAGATGCACCTTGCTGGACTTGTAGGAGCAGTGTTCGCTCCACATGACCGAGTACATGGCCAGCTCGCTGCTGGTGGGTCGGCGGCCCAGGATCTCGCGGATGCGCTGGTACTCGTCCGGCTTGAGCCCCAACTCGGCGAAGGGCTGCTCGGTGTCGGGAGTCGACTCAGCGAGCTCGACCGTGTCCAGGGTCATCCGTTCACTCCTCGCAGCAGGCCGACTGAGCCGCATTCCACCGACCCTGAGTCTAGTCGCCCCGACCTGGACCCCCGGTGCCGCGGCTTTCGCCACACTGGCGCGGTGAGCACGCAGACCGGGGCCGTGGCCCGCTCGGCCCTGCGCACCTCGCTGGCCGTCGACCGCGCCCGGATCCTGTGGCTCCGCGGCCTGCGGACCGGCCTCGTCGTCAGCGCGGTGATCCTCGCGAGCGTGGGCTGGGCGTCTGCGACGGCCGTCGTGTCCCTTGCCCTGGGGGCCGCTTTCGTGGGATTCGCCGACTCCACCGATCCGGATCGAAACCGGTTCGTCGGACTCCTCATCACACTGGCCGGATATCTGGTCGCCACCTGTCTCGGCGGCCTGATCGCCGACTTCCCGGTGCTGCACGTGCTGGGGAGTAGCATCGCCGCTGCCGTCTGCGGCTACGTGGGGGTGATCGGCCCCCGCACGGCACTGGGCGGCACCATCGCGCTTGTCCTGGTCACCATGTACTCGGGGAGCCCGGGGGCGTTGGACGGCGGTGTCATCGCCTCGGGCTGGCTCCTGCTCGGCGGAGTGGCCTACCTGGTGGTCGCGGTTCCCGGCTGGCTCCTGCGACGTGCCGAAGGCCTGCGCACGGTGCTGTCCACCGCCTACCGCGGCGTGGGGTACGCAGCACAGGGGGCGGACCACACGGTGTCCACGACCGCTGTCGCGCTGATGCCGATGATCGCGCAGGCCCGGGCCACCGACGGCGAGGTCCGCGGCCCCTCCCGGTCATGGGCTGTCGGTCTTGCGGACGACTGCGCCCAGTTGCGACTGGCGCTCATCGCCCTGAGCACCGAGCATCGGGTCACCGCCCGCAGGTTGGAGCACTCGGTGGCCCACACCATGCGGCACATCGGGGGGGCACTGCGGTTCCCCCCACGACGCCGGGCGATTCCCGGAGCGCTGGCGCAGGTGCGGACGGCGGCCGACGTCACCGTCGCCGAGGGGACCCCACCGGTTCTGGTCACTGCCGTCACCGGACCACTCGAGCGGGCAGCCCGCGCCGTGACGGATCCCTGGCCCGTGGGACGGCGCGCCGAATTCGGGCCACCACCACCGTTGGCGGTCCATCCCGGCCGGGTGCTCCGGGAGCACCTCACCTGGTCCGATCCGTTCGTCCGCCACGCCCTCCGGCTGTCCCTGGCCATCGCGGTGGCCACAGTGATCTCGCTGCTCCTGCCGATGGCCCACGGGTACTGGGTCCCCCTCACCGTCGCGTGGATCGCCAAGCCCGACCTGGCGGGTACGGTCACCCGCGTCGTCATGCGCATCGGCGGCACTGTCGTGGGGCTGGTCCTGGCCATCGGCCTGGTGCTCGTGGTGACCGGGCCGGTGAGCTTCGCCCTGGCGGTGGGGTTCGGCGCTCTGCTGGTCGGGGCGTTCCTGTATGCGAACTACACGGTGGCCGTGGCCGGCATCACCTCGTTCGTGATCGTCCTGCTGGCGCTCACCGGCGACCCGGTCCGCACCACCCTGGTGCCCCGCCTCGTCGACACGGTGATCGCCGGCGTGATCGTGGTGACGGCGTCGCTGGTGTTCCCCCGGGCTGCCGGCGCCTCGGTCCATCGGGATCTGGCCGACCTGGCCCGCACGGGCGCCGCGTACAGCGACGCGGTGTTCGCCGGCGCCCCCGACGCTATGACCGAACGCCGGATCGCCGTCCTGCGGGTCCGCACCCGGGCGGAGGCCGCCGCCCATTCCGCGGCCCAGGAGCCGATCCGCCACGAACTCGACCCCCACACCGCGTTGATCATCATGGCCGACCTACGCCTGGTCAGCGAACAGCTCATCCGGTGGCACGAACTGTCGGGGACCGAGGAACCACCGGCCGGTCTGGCCGCGGCCGCCCATGACGGCCTGATGTGTCTGGCGGACCGTCTGGAGCAACCCCGGACCCCGACACCCTGCTGGTCTCCGCCGCCGGACTCGACACCACGCGCCCTGGACCTGCTCGATCCCGTCGCCGAGGCGCACGCCCGCCTGCCGGCGGGGTGAGCAACCGGCGGTCGAGCGGCACGACCCCCGGTGGTCGAGCGGAGCCGAGACCCCCGCGGGTTGAGTAGGCGCGCCAGCGCCGTATCGAAGCCCCCGGAGGTCGAGCCAAGCCAAGACCCCGCTGGTCGAGTGAAGCCGAGACCCCTTGACGTCGGGCAGGGCCGTTGAAATCGCCTCATGATCAAGCTGCTGCTCTCACCTCCCAGGCTCAACCCATCGCGATTCACCATGATCATGAGGCCGTAGCAACGCCTGCGGGTTACGCGGGTGGTGCCGTGGTCTCGACTCCGCTCGACCACCGTGAAGCCGCACGTACCCACCGACCGAGCCCGGGACGGGGTCCGGGTCGGAGTCGGCGCCCGTCAAGGCGGAACCAGATGCGCAGCCGAGCCTGCGAGGCGGAGCATCCATCCAACACCGACCGCCGAAGGCGGTTCCTTGACTCCAAGGGGCGCCCGACCCGAGCCCGGACCCCGGCTCGGGCGAAGCGAGACCCGACTCCGGTGGCCGGTTTCGATACGGCGCTGGCGCGCCTACTCAACCCGCGGTGTCTCGTCGTTCGCCACCGTCTCGATCCAGTCGGCCTCGTCGTCGGGGATCGGCACCCCCGGCGTCGCGGACCCACCCGCCTGCGTGATCTGCTGGGCTACGGCAACCGGAAGATCGTCGCCGTTGTTGTCGGTCAACCACTGGCGCGTCGCCGCATCCACCTGCGGCCACCACTGCTCGATCGTCGTCATGCCGCCACCTTTCGTTCAGCCCGGTTGTCAGCCGACCAGCGACTGGAGCACCGAGGTGAAGAACCGCAGGCCGTCGGTCCCCGGGGTCCCCGTCAAGGGTTCGACCGCATGCTCCGGGTGGGGCATGAGACCGACCACGTTGCCGCGCTCGTTGGAGATCCCCGCGATGTCGCGGAACGACCCGTTCGGATTGCCCTCGGCGTAGCGGACGACCACGAGACCTTCGCCTTCGAGCATGTCGAGCGTCTCGTCGTCGGCCACGTACCGGCCTTCGCCGTGTTTGACCGGGATCACGATGCGTTCGCCGTCGTCATAGCCGCTGGTCCACGCCGTCGAGGTCCGGGACACCGTGAGCGCCTGGTCGCGGCACACGTAGTGCAGGGACTCGTTACGGGTCAGCACCCCGGGCAGCAGATGGGTCTCGCACAGGATCTGGAAGCCGTTGCAGATCCCGAGGACCGGCAGGCCGTCGTCGGCGTGGTGGATGACGTCGGTCATGATCGGCGCGAACCGGGCGATGGCCCCGCACCGCAGATAGTCGCCGTAGGAGAACCCACCGGGCACGACGACCGCGTCCACCTCGCCGATCTGCGAGTCGCCGTGCCACAGCGCGACCGGCTCGGCCCCGGCGACCTGGACCGCGCGGCGCACGTCGGAGTCGTCGAGCGACCCGGGGAACGTGATGACCCCGACGCGGGTCATGCGTCGGCCTCCACCCGCAGGGTGTAGTCCTCGATCACCGGATTGGCCAGCAGTTCCTCGGCGAGCCGGTCGAGCACGTCGCGGCGGTCGTCGTCGAGCGCGCCGTCGAGCGTGATCTCGAACCGCTTGCCCTGACGGACGTCGTCGACACCGGCAAGGCCCAGGCGAGTGAGCGCCCCCTGCACTGCGCGGCCTTGGGGATCGAGGATCTCGGGCTTGAGCATGACGTCGACGACAACGCGGGCCACGGGCGCTCCTGGGTTCGGGGACGGTCCCCATGCTACGCGGGTCAGTCCGGCAGGACGGGCGCGTGCCGTCGGCGGTACTCCGACACCGACAGCACGATCAGGAACAGCAGGGTCAGCGGGATGACGAACGCCACCATCACGGTCGAGAACGGTTGCAGGGCGTCGTGTTCGCTCGACGACAGCAACAGGTAGACCGTGTACGCGGCGTAGAAGACCACGAACAGGATCCCCTCCCACCGGCCCACCGCGTATCCGGTGTAGACCACCGGGAGCAGAAGCAGGGCAACCCCGGTCATGAGCAGGAAGTCCAGGTTCTGCGCGCCCCCGGGGATCACGATGCCGCCCGGCGTCAGGACCGCAGCGATACCCAGCACCGCACCCAGGTTGAAGATGTTCGAGCCGACAGCGTTGCCCACCGCCAGGTCGCGCTCCCCGCGGATCGCCGCGATGATGCTGGTCGCCAGCTCCGGCAGCGAGGTGCCGACCGCGACGACCGTCAGTCCGATGACCAGATCGCTGATCCCGAACGCCGAGGCGACCTCGGTCGCTCCCTTCACCAACAGCGTGGCGCCGAACACCAGCAACGCCACGCCGACGACGATCATCACGACACTGGCGAACAGATTGCGGCCGGACCGCTCGGCCGTGGGTTCCGGGCGGAGTTCGTCGCTGACCCAGGCGGGATCGAGTTTCTCCTTCTCGCCCTCGGGGTCGTGACGGCTGATCCGCACCGTCCAGACGACATAGGCGACCAGACACAGGACCAGAAGACCGCCCTGCCACCGGGCGATGACGCCGTTCATCGCGAGCACCGTGGCGAGCAGGCTCATCGCGATCATGACGGGGACGTCGAACCGCACGACGCGGGACTTGACCGTGAGCGGGGTGATGATCGCCGCGACCCCCAGCACCAACAGGATGTTGGCGATGTTGCTGCCGACCACGTTTCCGACCGCGAGCCCCGGCGACCCTGCCATCACGGACTGCATGGTGACGGCGAACTCCGGGGCCGACGTCGCGAACGAGACGACGGTGAGGCCCACGACCAGCGGCGACATGCCCAGCGCCGCGGCGACATTGCCGGCTCCCCGGACGAGGACCTCGCCCCCCGCCACGAGCAGCACCAGGCCGGCGACGATCATCAGCGCGGTCACGCGGGCAGCCTAGTCGTGAGTGGAAGCCCGCGTGGGAGTCCACGAAGCATGGCATCGGCATGTCAAGACGGCCCTCGCGGCGACCGATAGACCCGGGAATGAGACGCACCATCGGGAGCATCGCGACGGCCGCAGCCGTCGCCCTGCTCGGCGTTCCCGCCGCGTCCCCGGCGCTGGCTGCGACCGCGACGCACCCCTTCCCCGCCCACGCGACCTACACCGCCGGCGTCATCAAGCCGACGAACGTCACCCAGGCCGCCATGGACAGCAAGGTGCAGAGCCTCTACACGACCTGGAAGAGCACCTACCTGCGCAGTGACGGCGGTCAGGGAACCTGGGTGAAGTACGACAGCACCTCCAGCACGGTCTCCGAGGCCCACGGCTACGGCATGGTGCTGGCTGCCTACTTCGCCGATCAGGCGACCTTCGACTCGATGTACGGCTACTACCGCAAGCATCTGAGCAGCGTCGGGCCGAACCTGATGGCGTGGAAACAGACGCTGAAGAACGGGGTCATGAAGAACGTCGAGGGGTCGGACTCCGCGACCGACGGCGACCTGGACATCGCCTACGCCCTCCAACTCGCCGACACGCAGTGGGGATCGGCGGGCCCCGTCAACTACCGGACCGCGGCGCTGGCCATGCTCCGCAACATCCTCACCTACGACGTCAACCAGACGACCTGGACCCTCAACCCCGGCGACTGGGCGCACGGCAGTGCTGCGGACAACAACCACACCCGGCCGTCGGACTTCATGACCGACCACCTGGTCGCCTTCGCCAAGCTGGACCCGGCCAACGCCACCAAGTGGAACAACGTGTCGAGCAAGATCGCCGGCATCGTGAACGCCCAGGCCGCAGCGGGCAGCAGCACCACCGGACTCGTGCCCGACTTCATGGTCCTGTCGGGGGGGTCGTTCGTGCCGGTGAGCGGCACCTACCTGGAGAGCAACCACGACGGCGACTTCGACTACAACGCCTGCCGGACCCCGTGGCGGCTCGCGATGTCCTACATCGCCAACGGCCGCACCGACCTGCTCGCGAGCCAACTGAAGACCAACACCTGGATCCGCGGTGCGACCGGCGGCACGCCGACCAAGGTGCGCGCCGGCTACTACGTGAAGAACGGGACCAACGGCAAGGCCTACGTCAGCTACGACGACCTCGCCTTCACCGCGCCGATGGCCGTCAACGCGATGCTCGGCGGCTCATCCGGCCAGACCTGGCTCAACAACCTGTGGACCTCGATCACCGGCGGCAACTACGGCTCCAAGACCGACTACTACGGCGACACGATCCGGCTGCAGGTGCTGCTGGTGGTCTCGGGGAACTGGTGGGCGCCCTGACCGCGCGGGCGAAGGTGCCGGAGCTCAGGCGAAGTACTGCCCGGTGATGCGTTCGTAGGCCTCGACGTACTTGGCCCGGGTCCGCGCCACCACCTCGTCGGGAAGCGGGGGCGGCGGCTCGCCGGACTCCCGGTCCCAGCCCGACTCGGGCGAGGTCAGCCAGTCCCGCACGTACTGCTTGTCGAACGACGGCTGGGGGCGCCCGGGCTGCCACCGATCGGCGGGCCAGTAGCGCGACGAGTCGGGGGTGAGGACCTCGTCGGCCAGGATGATCGTGTCGTCGCCGGGGACCCGCCCGAACTCGAACTTGGTGTCGGCCAGGATGATGCCCCGCTCGCGGGCGACGGCCTCGGCGCGCTCGTAGATCGCGGTCGAGGTGTCGCGCAACTCCCCGGCGGTCGCCGGCCCCACAGTTGCCGCCACCTGGTCGAGGTTGACGTTCTCGTCATGATCGCCGATGGCCGCCTTGGTGGCCGGCGTGAAGATCGGCTTCGGCAGGCGCGACCCGTCGGACAGCCCCTCGGGCAGGGTGATCCCGCAGACCCCACCCGTCCGGCGATAGTCCGACAGCCCCGAACCCGTCAGATACCCGCGCACGACACATTCGACCGGCAGCATCTCCAGCGACCGGCACACGACTCCGCGGTCGCCCACCAATCCCGGCGGCTCGAGGTCGAGCAGATGGTTCGGGACCAGGTCGGAGAGCTGCTCGAACCACCAGCGGCTCATCCGGGTGAGGATCCGACCCTTGTCGGGGATCGGGGTCGGCAGCACCCAGTCGTAGGCGCTGATCCGGTCCGCGGCGACCACCAGGAGGTCGCCGCCCGGAGTCGGAACAGGTCCCGGACCTTGCCGGAGTGCACGTGCTCGTACCCCTCGGGAAGTTCCAGGTCGCCGGCCGTCGGCCTGGGCGGCACCAGCGGGCGCGGGTCGATCAGGTCGAAGCGGGTCCACACCACGGGGTCATCCGCGTCCACCTGGCGACCCTGCGACGCCCAGTAGTCGCGGTGACCCTGCGCCCAGTCGGCCACCGTCGCGAAACCTTCGCCCTCGGCCTCGACGAGCCCCCAGTCCACGGCGCCGAACGGAAGGTGCCGCACATCGGTGATCCGGACGGTGCCCAGCCGGATCCCGTCGTCGTCGACGAGGTCGAGTTCCTCTCCGACGTGCTCGATGGCCTCGCCCTCGTCGGCGTACTCCTCGAGCAGGGCGAATCCGGCCACCTTGTGCCCGGTCAGCACGAGATCGTTGAGCCGTCGGCGCAGGGGACCAGGCGGTCCAAGTTCGAGCGGGCGGTTCACAGGATCTCCCGGGGGCGTGGCTCGCCGCTCCCGGATGGCGCTCGACGATCCGACGCACCCGCTCCACGACGGCATCGACCTGCGCGCCACCGGCGCCCGTGAACACCAGCGGGTCGGCCAGGGCGGCGCTGAGTTGCTCGCGGGTGAGGCCCAGCCGGGGGTCGGCGGCCAGTCGGTCGAGCAGGTCGTTCCCCTCGCCCTCGCGCATCTGCAGCGCCACCGCGACGGCGTTCTCCTTGATCGCCTCGTGCGCCGTCTCGCGCCCCACCCGTTGCGCACGGCCGCCATGAGCACCCGGGTGGTGGCCAGGAACGGCAGGAATCGGTCGCGCTCCTCGCGGATCACGGCAGGGAATGCCCCGAAATCCCGGAGCACCACGAAGAGCGTCTCGAACAACCCGTCGATCGTGAAGAACGTGTCCGGCAGCATGACGCGACGCACGACCGAGCACGACACGTCGCCCTCGTTCCACTGGGCGCCGGCCAGGTCGTCGGCCATGGTGGCGTAGCCGCGCAGCAGCACCATGAACCCGTTGATCCGCTCGCAGGAGCGGGCGTTCATCTTGTGCGGCATGGCCGAGGATCCGACCTGACGCGGCTGGAAACCCTCGGTGGCCAGTTCGTGACCCGCCATGAGCCGGATCGTGGTCGCCAGCGACGACGGTCCCGCCGCGAGGTGCAGGACAGCCCCCACGACCTCGGCGTCGAGACTGCGGGGATACACCTGCCCGACCGAATCCAGGACCCGAGAGAACCCGAGGTGCGCGGCGACACGGTGCTCGAGCTCCGCCAACTTGTCGGGGTCGGCGTCCAGAAGATCGAGCATGTCCTGGGCGGTGCCCATCGGGCCCTTGATCCCCCGCAGCGGATATCGGGCGATCACATCGTCCATGCGTTCCACCGCCAGGGACAGTTCATCGGCGGCGGATGCGAAACGTTTCCCGAGGGTCGTCATCTGCGCGGCCACGTTGTGTGAACGTCCCGCCATCGCGAGGTCCCGATGGAGCACCGCGAGATCGGCCAACTGAGCCAACGCCGCAACCGCCTTGTCGCGCACCAGCACCATCGCGTCCCGGACCTGCAGCTGCTCGACGTTCTCGGTCAGGTCCCGGCTCGTCATGCCTTTGTGGATCTGCTCGTGCCCGGCGAGGGCGTTGAACTCCTCGATCCGCGCCTTGACGTCGTGTTTGGTGACCCGCTCCCGCTCGGCGATCGAGCGCACGTCCACCTCGTCGAGGTGGGACTCGTAGTCGGCCACCGCATCGGCCGGCACGTCGATGCCGAGGTCGTCCTGCGCCTGCAGCACGGCCAGCCACAAGCGCCGCTCCTGGCCGATCTTGTACTCCGGCGACCACAGCCGGATCATCTCGTCCGAGGCGTATCGACCCGCCAGGACATTGCCGATCTCTGTCACCGGGCCATCATCCCATCCGGTGGCGGTAGGGCCGATCGGTGCGGGGCACCCCCAGTTCCGTCTCCCTCCGACGGAGCAGGGCCGCGGTCTCGGCGGCCACCCCTCCCGGGTCACCGAGCACCCGCGACACCGGGAACCGGATGAGTACGAACCCGGCTGCGTGCAGTTCGTTCTGCCGGTGCAAGTCGGCTTCCCACTGCCACTCCTTGGTGTGATGCTCGCGGCCGTCGATCTCGGCAACCAGCCGGGGCGACTCCCACAGGGCATCGACGACGAAGCGGCCTTGCAGCACGGCCACGTTCAACTCGGGCATGGGGAGGCTCGAACTCTGCAGGATCCGCCAGTACTCGGCCTCCCCACCCGACGCAGCGCCCGCTTCTGCTTCCTCACCGACGGTCCGCCACCGGCGAAGGAGTCGCTGCGGAACCCCCTGGGTGTCCAGGAACTCACCGACGGTGAGGAGCCCGCGATGGAGTGCGTCGAGCGCCACGAACCGAAACTGTCGCAGCGTCGAGCTGCCACATAGATCCACCAACGTGCGTCGCGGCCCGGTGACCGGCCAGTCCCCCCTCATACGGGGCTCGGTCCACGTCGCCTGATGGACACTCACTCCAGGGATGGCGGGACACCAGCAACCGTGCGGAACGCTCACATGCAGGGCTGGGCCTCTCCAGGCCGCGGTTCAGGCAGCAGCGCCCACAACCACGCGGCCGTGCCGTGTGATGCCACCACGTGTGGACCTGCCGAGACCAGGGCGGAACGCAGCAGATCGCCAGTTGTCCGCGGGACCTCCAGGGCATAGAGGCCCTGGGCCAAGCGCACGATCAGACCGGTTCGTCTGGGAAGAACAACCACAATCCTCTCCCCACTGCACCACAACGACGGCATCTCCCGCTCGGCAACCCGGCTGCCACCCGAGTGGGGAGAGGATTCTGGTTGCTCGGGCGATCAGCCGTCGCTCACGACCCGGCGCGGGCGCCGATGTCGGTGCGGTGGTGACTGCCGCGGATGTCGATGTGCCCGACCGCCTCGTAGGCGCGTGCGAGGGCCTGGTCCAGGTCCGCGCCGACCGCGGTCACCGACAGCACCCGACCGCCCGCGGTCACCACGACGTCGTCGCGGAGCGCCGTGCCCGCATGGACGATCGAGACGTCGTCGACCTGCTCGGCCCGGTCGATCCCGGCGACCGGATCCCCGGTGATGACGTCACCCGGGTACCCCTGGGCCGCCACGACCACACACACCGCCGTCCCGGGTCGCCACCTCAGCGGCGGCGCCTCCGCCAGCCTGCCGTGGGCCGCCGCGTCCAGGACCTCGGTCAGCGGTGACTCGAGCAACCGCAGCACCGCCTGGATCTCCGGGTCCCCGAACCTCGCATTGAACTCGACCACCCGCAGACCCCGGCTGGTCAATGCGAGGCCGCAGTAGAGCACACCGGAGTAGGGGGTGCCGCGGCGCGCCATCTCGGCGATGGTCGGCCGGGCCACCTCGGCCATGATCTGCTCCACAAGCCCCGTCGGCGCCCAGGCCAGCGGGGTGTAGGCACCCATACCGCCGGTGTTGGGACCGGTGTCCCCGTCGCCCACGCGCTTGTGGTCCTGCGCCGGAAGCAGTGGCACTGCAGTGGTGCCGTCGGTGATCACGAACAGCGAGACCTCGGGGCCGTCGAGGAATTCCTCGATCACCACCCGGCCGCCACGCAGGCACTGCCGCGCGTGGGCCAGGGCTTCGTCGCGGTCGTCCGTCACCACGACACCCTTGCCCGCGGCCAGGCCGTCGTCCTTGACGACGTAGGTGGGACCGAAGCGGTCGAGCGCCGCCGCGGCCTCGGTCTCGGTCGCGCACGTCGCGCTGGCGGCGGTGGGGACTCCCGCGGCCGCCATCACGTCCTTGGCGAAGGCCTTGCTGCCCTCGAGCTGCGCGGCAGCCGCCGAGGGTCCGAAGCAGGGGATCCCGGCCGCCCGCACCGCGTCGGCGGCACCGTTGACCAGCGGCAGTTCGGGACCGATGACGACCAGGTCCGCGCCGAACCGTTCGGCCAGACCGGCGACCGCGGCGGGGTCGCCCACGTCGACCGGCAGTGTCTGGCAGTCCTCGGTGATCCCGGCATTGCCCGGCGCGCACGCGATCACCGCGGAGGGGTCCGTGGCCAGCGCCCGCACGAGCGCGTGTTCCCGGGCCCCCGACCCGATGACGAGCACCTTCACCGGCGGCCCTCGGCCAGGAACCGGCGGCCACTCACGTGGCTGGGGACGACCTCGACGAAGTGGTACTTGGGGGCGGTGTTCCAGGGGAAGAGCGGGAGTTCCTCCAGCAATGCCGACTCGTCGTCCTGCGACACGAGCCGAGCGGTCCCCGACACGACCACACTCCACGCCTCGTTGGCGTCGGGGTCGTAGCCGTCGATCTCGAACGCCACCGCCTGGTTGACCACCACGGAGGTCAACTTCGAGCCCTCGGCCGTCCGGAACAGGATCCCGTCGCCGCTGTACAGGTAGTTGACGGGGAAGATGTCCGGTCGCCCCCCGGGTGCGACGGCCAGCCGCCCCACCTGTTCCCCGGCGAGGAGTCCGTGGCATTCGGACTCGGACAGGATCTGCATTCCGTTGCGGGCGTCGATGTCCATACGTCGATGGTTACAGATGCCCGGGTCGGGGCGGTAACGGCGTCCGCCGATCCGGCTCAGTCGATCAGATCGTGCACGGCGATGGTGGCGTCGCGGTCCTGGCCGACCCCGATCGCGCTGACCCGGACACCCGCACTGTCCTCGATGAACCGGACATAGTCCTGCGCCGCCGTCGGGAGGTCGTCGAAGGTCCGCGCGGTCGAGATGTCGTCGGTCCACCCGGGGAGGTACTCGTAGACCGGCCGCGCATGGTGGAAGTCCGTCTGCGTCATCGGGACGTCGGTGACCCGCCGGCCGTCGACCTCGTAGGCCACGCAGACCGGGATCTGCTCCCAGCCCGTGAGCACGTCGAGCTTGGTGAGGAAGATGTCGGTGAGCCCGTTGACGCGGGCCGCGAACCGGGCGATCGGCACGTCGAACCAGCCGCATCGGCGGTCGCGCCCGGTCGTCACCCCCCGTTCGCCCCCGATCCGGCGCAGCCGTTCGCCATCCTCGTCGTGCAGCTCGGTGGGGAACGGGCCCGAGCCCACACGGGTCGTGTAGGCCTTGAGGATTCCCACGACCCGGTCGATCCGTGTGGGGCCGATGCCCGATCCGGTGCAGGCGCCGCCGGCAGTCGGGTTCGAGGACGTCACGAACGGATAGGTCCCGTGATCGACGTCGAGCAACGTGCCCTGCCCGCCCTCGAGCAGCACCACCTGGCCGGCGTCCAGGGCGTCGTTCAGCACCCGGCTGGTGTCGACGACCATCGGTCGCAGGGCGTCGGCGTACTGCAGCAGGGAGTCGACGACCTCGTCCACCGAGATCTCGCGGCGGTTGTAGATCTTGACCAGGACCTGGTTCTTCAGCTCCAGGGATCCCGCGACCTTCTGCCGCAGGATGTGCTCGTCGAAGAGGTCCTGGACCCGGATGCCCAGGCGGGCGACCTTGTCGCTGTAGGTCGGCCCGATGCCGCGTCCGGTGGTACCGATCTTGGCCTTGCCGAGGAAACGTTCCGTCACCTTGTCCAGGGTCACGTGATAGGGCGTGATCAGGTGGGCATCCGGGCTGATGATCAGCCGCGAGGTGTCCACCCCCTTCGCCTGCAGGCCCTCGATCTCCGCCATCAGCACACCGGGGTCGACCACGACCCCGTTGCCGATCACGGGTGTGCAGCCAGGGGTGAGGATGCCGCTCGGGAGCAGGTGCAGGGCAAAGGTACGGTCACCCACGACCACGGTGTGGCCCGCGTTGTTGCCGCCCTGGTAGCGCACGACGTAGTCGACGCGACTCCCGAGCAGGTCGGTGGCTTTGCCCTTGCCCTCGTCGCCCCATTGGGCGCCGACGAGCACGATTGCCGGCATGGTGGGCCTCGTCTCCGTTGCTTCTCCGCCGCCGAAGAGGGTATCCCAGGATGCGGTATCCGCAGGGCCCGAGCAGTGGCGGCTACTGGTAATGGACCGGGAGACGCAGCAGTTCGGGAACGGTCAGGAACCGGTATCCGCGTTCCTCGAGACCGCTGATAATGCGGGGCAGCGCCGCCACCATGCCAGGGTGATGCTCCCCGTCGTGGAAGACCATGATCGATCGCGGGCGCGCCTGCGCCAGCGTGGTGGCCACGATCTGGTCGGCGCTGAGGCCCCGCCAGTCGCCGGGGTCGGTGTTCCAGTGCACCGTGACCATCCGCTGGTCGCGGGCCATCCGGATCACGTCGGTCGGATTGTCGCCGTAGGGGGCGCGGAAGGCGCACGGGGTCGGCACGCCGGCCGCCACGATGGCGCGGGTCGTGCGCCGCAGCTCCCGAGTGTCGCCGCCGGTGAGGACGGGATGGGTGTAGCTGTGGTTGCCGATCACGTGTCCCGCGCGCGCCATGCGCGGCAGGATCCCGGGGTCGGCGGCGATCATCCGGCCCACCTGGAAGAAGGTGCCGAGGACTCCGGCGCGGCGCAGGACCCGCAGCACGGGCCGCGTACTGGGACCGGGCCCATCGTCGAAGGTCAGCGCCACGGCTCGGCCGACGTCGGGCGACCCCTCATGCACCAGCCACGGAGCGCGCGCTCGGCAGGACGCCATGCGTAGACGGGGGACATCGAGCCCGCCGTTCCCTGCCACGCACCGGCCGGTGTCGCAGACGGCCGTCGCTGTGCTGCTTCCGGAGGTTAGCGCGAGGTCGGCCTGTCGGATCCTGACGACCCACGAGGTGCCCGGGCCACGCCGGAGGCCGACCGGAACCACAAAGCGACTGCCGTCGGGACGTCGGACCCGGGCGCGGTCTCGGCTGGTGAGACACACTTGGGTGGGGGCGTCCGCGGCGGAGTCCTTGCTGATCGTCAGGCAGGGATCGGCGCGCAGCAGATCGCGGCGGGGGGAACGGTCCGGCAGGACGACGCGCCACCGCACGACCCCGTCGCGCACCGTCACCAGTTGCTGCGCGGAATCGGCACCCCGGTGCGCGGGAGTCTCGGCGACGGACGGTGACACCGTCGCCGTGATGGCGCCGACGACGAGCAGCGTCAGGAGTCCCGCCCGGACCCGCGCCGAGCTCGCGGTGGTGCGCCTCATGGGTCCACCATGAGGCCTGGCGGCGTGTCAGCCGATGAGAATCGCCGAACCGTGACCGGCAGCCGCGCACGGCCTCGGCGGGGGCCGGGTGGCGTCAGTTCATCTTGGTGCCGGCGCTGCGGAGGTCCTCGCAAGCCTCGACGATGCGCGCCGCCATGCCGGCCTCGGCCTCGCGGCCCCAGGCGCGCGGGTCGTACTCCTTCTTGTTGCCGACCTCGCCGTCGATCTTCAGCACACCGTTGTAGTGCGTGAACATGTGGTTGGCGACGGGCCGGGTGAAGGCGTACTGGGTGTCGGTGTCGACGTTCATCTTCACGACGCCGTAGTCGAGTGCTTCGCGGATCTCGCTGAGCAGCGAGCCGGAGCCGCCATGGAACACCAGATCGAACGGCTTGTCCTTGCCGTACTTCTCGCCGACGGCCTTCTGGATGTCGTCGAGGATGCTCGGGGTCAGCACGACATTGCCGGGCTTGTAGACGCCGTGCACATTGCCGAAGGTCGCGGCCACCATGTACCGGCCGCGTTCGCCGAGGCCCAATTTGGCCGCGGTGTCCAGCCCGTCCTGCTCGGTCGAGAACAGCTTGGCGTCGTGTTTGGCCTCGATGCCGTCCTCTTCGCCGCCGACGACGCCGATCTCGATCTCGAGGATCTGGCGGGCCCGGTTCGTCTTGTCGAGCAGCTCCTCGGCGATGTCCAGGTTCTCGGCGAGCGGCACTGCCGAACCGTCCCACATGTGCGACTGGAACAGCGGTTCCTGCCCGTTGGCCACCCGCTCCAGGGAGATGTCGATCAGCGGACGGATGTACTCGTTCAGGTACTGCTTGGGGCAGTGGTCGGTGTGCAGGGCGACGTTGACGGAGTAGTTCTTGGCCACCACGTAGGTGAACTCGGCCAGGGCGACTGCGCCGGTGACCATGTCCTTGACACTGCCCGACGCGTACTGCGCGCCACCCCACGAGAACTGGATGATGCCGTCGCTACCGGCCTGGGAGAACCCCTCCAGCGCCGCGATGATCGTCGCCGACGATGTGCAGTTGATGGCCGGGTAGGCGAACTGGCCGGCCTTCGCGCGATCCAGCATCTCAGCGTACACCTCGGGTGTGGCGACGGGCATCGTTGTCTCCTTCGTGACGGGGTCCTCGTCGGCATCCTGTCAGAACCGGAACGCTGATGTGATCCGAGAGCGCAGCCCCTCGACGTGCTCAGGGTCGCGAGTGTCGCCCAGTGCCGGATGAGACGGTGGATCCGGGCTTAGGCTCCCTCGCGTGACCACACGCATGCGCCCGGTCTTCCCCGCGCCGGCACAGTCGTGGCTCGAGTTGTTCTTCGACCTCGCGTTCGTGGCGGCGATCGTGGTGGTGTCCGCGAGCTACTCCCGCGACTACAGCGCCGGGCAGGCCGCCTGGTTGATGCTGGTCTTCGCCCTGATCTGGACCACTTGGCTCATGACCACCCTGCGGCTCCAGGGATCCGAGATCTCCGGGGTCCTGCCCCGGGTGCTGATCGTCGTGCAGATGGCACTGGTGCTCCTCATGGCGATCACCGCCGACGAATTCCTGCAGGACGTGACCGACGAGGTGTCCGAGCCGGTCGGGTTCTTCTTCGGCCTGGTCCTGGCCACCGGGATGCTGCTGAACCGCGCGGTCACCACTCCCGGTGATCCCGCCCGAATGACCCGGTCCGAGACCTGGCGACTCGTGGCCGCGATCGCCGTGTTCATGATGACCCGGTTCGTGACCTCCCCCCAGTACTCGGTGGTGCTGTGGATCGGGGCGCTCCTGCTCGTGCTGAGCACTCTGCGGAGGAACGTCGTCTGGAACGCTGAGGTCGCCCACCGGGTGACGCACCGGTTCGGTGAGTTCACGATCATCGTCCTGGGCGAGAGTTTCCTGAAGCTCGCCCTCGTGGCGGGCGAGGAGCCGATGGAGGATCTGGACCTGTACGCCCTGCCCCTGGTGTTCGCCGTGATCACGGCCATCTGGTGGATCTACTTCGCCTACGTGTCCCCCGCGGGGATGGCCACACGCCAGCGGACCTGGATGCTGATGCACCTCCCCCTGCACCTGTTCACCATCGCGCTGGCGGTGGGCCTGTCGAAACTGCTGCTTCCGGAGAACGAGACCTACCAGGGATCGGGGTACGGGTTGATCGCGGTGCCGCTGGTTGCCGTACTCCTGTGCCTCGCGGTCCTGCTGCGCATCGGCCGCGGGCCGTTCGCCCGACGTGGACCCTGGGTGCTGATCGGAGGTTGCGTCGCCGTGGTCGGTGTCGTCCTGCTCAACTACGCCGGCCGCGGGTTGGAGTTCGACCTCGCCGGCACGGCGCTGCTGCTGAGCATCGTCCTGCTCGCCACGATCCGGGGCCTCGGGCCGATGCGAGTGCCGGCCGACGATCCGGACCCTTCGACCGAGGCCACTGCGGAGGTCCTGACATGACCCACGCCCTCCAGGTGCTCGTGATCGGGGGCGACGCTGCCGGCATGTCGGCGGCCGGCCAGGTGACGCGCTCGCTGGGTGCCGACGTGGCCGTCACTGTCCTCGAGCAACAGTCGTGGACGTCGTACTCGGCGTGCGGGATCCCCTACTGGATCGCCGGCGAGGTCGACGGACCCGACGCGCTGGTGGCCCGGTCGCCCCAGGAGCACCGCGAGCGGGGGATCGACGTGCGCACCGGCCTACGGGCGACGGCCATCGATCCGGCTGATCGTGTCGTGTCGGCGGTGCCGATGAGTGGCGGGCAGGTGCAGCATTTTCCGTTCGACCACCTCGTCATCGGGACCGGCGCACATCCGCTGGCCCCGCCCATCCCCGGCCTGGACCTGCCCGGGGTGCACCACGTGCAGACCCTCGACGAGGCGCAGGCGGCGATCGACACCCTGGCGCGGGCGCCCCGTCACGCCGTGGTCCTGGGCGCCGGCTACATCGGCGTGGAGATGGCCGAGGCCTGCGTCACCCGGGGGTTGGCCACGGTCGTCGTCGAGCGGGCGCCGCACCCGCTGGGGTCGATGGACCCCGAGATGGGTGCCCTCGTGCGTCAGGCGCTCACGGCGGGCGGCGTCGCCGTCCACACCGACGAGGCCGTGCGCGAGATCCTCGCGGGCGAGGACGGGGGTGTCCGCGCAGTGGTGACGGATCATCGCGAGATTCCCGCGGACATCGTCTTCGTGGGTCTGGGGGTGACCCCTCGCAGCGAACTCGCGCGGGCCGCGGGCCTGCCGATCGGGGAGTTCGGAGGGATCCTCACCGACGACCGCCAGCAGGTCCTGGGACACGAGCGGATCTGGTCCGGAGGGGACTGCGTCGAGGTGATCGACCGGCTCACCGGACAGCGCCGGTTCCTGCCGATGGGCACCCATGCCAACAAGCACGGCCGGGTGATCGGACTCAACATCGCCGGGGGCGATGCGCGGTTCCCGGGTGTCGTGGGCACTGTGATCACCAAGTTCTGCGCGACGGAGATCGCCCGCACCGGCCTGTCGGAGTCCGAGGTCGCCGACCCCGTGTCGCGACTCATCCAGACCACCACCGCCACGGGCTACATGCCCGACGCCTGCCCGATGGCGGTGAAGATCATCGCCGACCGCGCGGACGGCCGGGTGGTGGGCACGCAGATCGTGGGGGGCGCCGGGGCCGGGAAGCGGATCGACACCGCGGCCACGGCGATCTGGAACGGTATGACCGCCGAGCAGATCGTGGGTCTGGACCTGGCCTACTCCCCACCGTTCTCGGGAGTCTGGGACCCCGTCCAGGTCGCCGCCCGCGCCCTGGCCTCGTCGCTGGCCCGCTGACCGCAAACCTCGCGCGAGCGCTCACACCTCGGGCACAGGAGGCCGCACAGTGCCGAGGTCTGTGCCCTCGCGCGAGGTTTGCGGTCACTATGGCCCGGTGCGGTGCTGGAGCATCCAGGAGTACATCGCGATCGCTGCCGCCGCGCCGACGTTCAGCGAGCGGGTCGAGCCGTATTGGGTGATCGCCACGGTGGCCGCACACACCGCCTGGGCGTCGGCACTGAGCCCGTCGGACTCGCTGCCGAAGAACAGCACGCACCGTTCGGGGAGTTCATACCGCTCGAGCGGTTGCGAGTCCGGCACGTTGTCCAGCCCGATGATCGGTAGATCAGCATCCGCGGCGAAGGTCGCTAGGCCGGCCGGGTCGGGGTGATGCTGCACGTGCAGGTACCGATCGGTGACCATCGCCCCCCGGCGGTTCCAGCGGCGGCGCCCGACCACGTGGACAGCCGCGGCCTGGAAGGCATTGGCCGTCCGCACGATCGACCCGATGTTGAAGTCGTGCGCCAGGTTCTCGATCGCCACGTGGAACCCGGACCGGCGGGTGTCGAGGTCGGCCACGATCGCCTCGACGGTCCAGTAGCGGTACTGGTCGGCCACATTGCGCGAGTCGCCCTCGGCGAGCAGGACCGGGTCGAGTCGCGGGTCGTCGGGCCAGGGCTGCGGATACGGCCCCACGGGTCCGGTCGGGACGCTCACGCAGGGGTCGGGTCGGGCTCGGGTTCCAGGCTGCCGCCGCCCGAATCCTCCGACACGTCGCCGACAATCTCGTGCCGCTGGGCATAGATATCGAGCAGCGCGAACATCATCGCCACCACCGGGATCGCCAGGAAGGCGCCGGCCACCCCGAACAGGGCCGCGCCCAACATCACCGAACCGAAGGCGACCGCCGGATGCACGTCGACCGCCCGGGCACTGATCCGCGGTTCGATCGTCAGGTTCTCGACCTGCTGGTACACGAGCGCCCACACCAGGGCGGCGACGCCGATCCACGGGGTCGGCGAGAGCAGCCCCACGATCACCGGCAGGATGATCGCGATGTAGGTGCCGATCGTGGGCACGAACTGCGCCACGACACCGGTCCAGATCGCCAACGCCAGCCAGTACGGCATGCCGATGAAGAAGAACACGATGCCCGTCGTGAAGCTGTTGATGAAGGCCAGGATCACGCGGGCGCCGATGTACCCACCGGTCTTGCGTGCCGTGATGTCCCACACGTTGAAGAACAGCGCCTGGCCACGTTCGGGGAACAGCGCGGCCAACCATCGGCGCAGCCGGGGACCGTCGGCCGAAAGGTAGAAGGTGAACAGGCCGAACGTGAACAGCCCGAACACCGACCCCAGCACCGACCCGAGGATGCTGAGCGCCTGCGAGCCGATCTGCGTCGCCAGCGCCTGCGCCTTGTCGGCGTCGAGGTTGAGCGCCTGTTTGATCTGCTCGATGTCGATGTTCTGGTTGAAGCGCTGGTTGACCCACTCGATCGCGCCCTCGACCAGTTTCGGAAGCGAGGCGACGATCTGGGCCACCTGGTCGACGAACAGACTCCCGAACGACACGATGAAGATCACCGCAGCGATCACGAACGCGAGCATCACGAGGAGTGTCGCGACGCCCCGACGCATGTGCCGCGACAGCCGGTCGACGGCGGGAGCCATCGCGATCGAGGCGAACCAACTCATGAGAACGGTGAAGATCACCGAGCCGCCGTCGTCGATCACGAATCGGAGGAACAGCGCCAAGGCGAGCAGCGCGATCGCGACAAGGCCGACCCGCCAGACGTTGCCGGGCACGAAGGTGACCTGACGTCGGACCGGCGGCGCGGGGGGCGGGGCATCGGCCACGTCGACATCGGTCTCGGACACTCGCGCTCCCTTCCTGGTGCCCTCACCGTAGGGGGACGGGCTAAGCCTCGGCCGGAGGCGCCGCCCCACGCCGCCCCGTGTCGCAGGCCACGTTTGCGCCGCGGCGGCGCGGTTAGGCTTCACCCGTGCTCACCCAAGCCCCCGCCCTGCTGCCGGACTGGCTCAATGCCGAGACGCTGCTGACCAACCTCGGTCCTTACGCCTTCTGGGGCGCGGTACTGATCATCTTCGCGGAATGCGGTCTGCTCATCGGCTTCTTCCTGCCCGGGGACAGCCTCATCTTCGTGGTCGGGCTGCTCATCGCCCAGGGATCGATCACGATGAACATCTGGGTCGCCACCCTCATCATGATCGTGGCCGCCGTGGCCGGGAACCTGGTCGGATACTGGATCGGCGCCAAGGCCGGCCCACCGCTCTTCGACAAGCCCGACTCCCGGTTCTTCCGCAAGGAGTACGTCGACAAGACCCACGCGTTCTTCGAGCAGTACGGGCCGCGGGCCATCATCCTGGCCCGGTTCGTCCCCATCGTGCGCACGTTCATCACGGCCATCGCCGGCGTGGGACAGATGGACTACCGCAAGTACGTCACCTACAGCACCATCGGCGGGGTCATCTGGGCCGGGGGCGTGATGCTGGCGGGCTACTTCCTCGGCGGTTTCCCGATCGTCCAGAACAACCTCGAGATCATCCTGCTCTCGGTGGTCTTCCTGTCGGCGATCCCGATCGCGATCGAGATCGTCCGCAGCAGACGGTCCGCACCGCCCGTCGAAGGCTGAGCCCGGGACAACTCCACGACCCTGCGCCAGGTCGGACTCCTCGCCCATGACATGGCGTCGTGCCGGGAGATCTATGCCCCCACCGACAGGGCGACATACCCGCGTCGCCAGCTGTGTGCATCGCGACTGACCCCGGTGCCGCGCGACACGTGCACAGCAGACAGCGGCGGCCCGCTCGTCCGGACCCTGGCGGGACATCGTGTCCTGGTGGGTGTGGTCAGTTGGGGCGCCGGGTGCGCCTGGGACCCCTATCCGGGCATCTACTCCAAGGTCAGCCACTACCGCCACTGGCTCCGCGAGGTGATGCGGACCCCGGAGCCCGGGCCCTGCGCACGACGTCGGTCCACCTTTCCGCGCTGCTGAGGCTGTCGAGGCGTCCCCGAACCACGGCGGATTGGGGGGTCGGGGCGCTCGGGCATCAAGCCCGGTTCAAGGCACCCCCAAGACCGCCTGAACGGCTTGGCGGATGCCGTGCCCGGGTGCTCCCCTCGATGGGTCACCAACCCAGGAGGAACCATGACATCACTCGTCACCCGCGTCGGGATCGGCACCACGGCCGCAGCGATCGCCGCCACCGGCGTCGCTCCCGCCCTCGCCGCAGGACTCACCCCGCCCCCCGGCGCCGTCCGCGTCCAGAAGGCGACCGGCCCCGGTGTGGCCTATGCCCGCTACCGAACCTCCCAGTCGCGTTCCACTGTGACCCGGTTCTACGCCAAGCAGCTGCGATCCGCCGGGTACACCGTGACCGGCCCTACCACGACGAAGACGGAATCCTCCGTCTTCGCCAAACTCAACGGGCGGTATGCCGAGGTCCAGGCCGGCGGCTCGTCGCCCACCTATTTCGAGGTATGCACCGGGACCAACCGGAAGCAGGTCACGAAGTGCGACTCGCCGTCCGGGGCCAGCTGACGGATGCCCACAGTGGCGCGATCGACCTGACAGCGGCGGCGGCGTGCGGCAGGCTCGGAATCGACCGGAAGGAGTTCCGATGCGCCGTGCATCCGTCGCCGCTGTGGTCGGTGTCGCCGCCCTGGGACTCGCCGGCTGCGGCGGCTCCGAACCCACGACCCTGCCGGTTCCCGAGGCAACCCTGACCGCCGACGCCCCGACCCCCGACGGCACGGCCACCCTGCCTGCCGACTGGCCGTCCGACGTCCCCCGACCGCAGGGCCTCGCGCTGGTCAACGCGATCCGACTCGACGGCGCCGACGGGCCCACCTGGAGCGCCACCTATCAGGGCTCCGGGGACGCCGGCAAGGTCTACGACGAGATCACCAAGGCCCTCGAGAGCAACGGGTTCACCCCGGACAGCACCTTCGGCGGGGGTCCCGACGGCGGCGTGAGCAGTTGGACCAAGGGCGACATGCGGGTGCAGGCCACCGTGCTCGTGCAGGACGGCCAGGTCGCGGTCAACCTGACGGCGCTGAAGTCGGGCGGCTGAGCCCGGCGAGCATCCGCCGGCCGTCGCGGATGTCCAGCACCGCGGATTGACCCGGCGCCGTCCGCCGTCGTTCGGGCACCAGTTCGGACATCACGAATCGCAGGAGTTCGGCCGGGTCGGAGAGCCGCGGATGGTTCCGCCGCACGAACTCCGCGTCAAGCCATCCGGAGAACCGTCGCCCCTCGGCGACCCCGTACTGGGAGAAGTGGGTGATCGGTTCGACCCCGTGGGCGGCGACGTCGGGGTATTCGCGCCAGTACCACTCGGCATCGATCAGGGGATGGGGGGACAGCCCCGCGCGGAAACCCACGCCGAGGTAGTGCCGATAGGGATCCGCGGCCAGCAGGCGTCCGGACTGCCCCACATACCAGTCCGGATCGAACAGCGGATGGGGTGAGCCGGTGGCCCCGCGCCATTCCTCGTCCACCACCGCGGCACGGCGTCGTTTCGGCAGCGCCGGGAACCGGCGCAGGAGTCGGCGCGGAAACCCAGCGCGAGTCCCCCGGCCCGGGGTGATCTCCGGAAGCGCGGCCTCGGAGTCGAACGGCCGCGGCGGAGCTGCGACCCGCGCGGGGCCTACCAAGCGGGCCGGTGGACCGCTGTCCGGCTCGGGTCGGTATCCGATCGCCCGCACCTGCTGCACGGCCCGGTCGAAGGCTGCCGCCGTCTCGGCGGACGAGGGCCAGACCCGGGCGGTGCGGAACGCGCCGCGGCGCAACCGGGCGAGCAGGATCGCATCGGTGGCCAGCCGGTCGAGCCACCACCCCACCGCCACCGGGTCGTCGAACCCGACCAAGGCGCAGTTGTACCCGTGGACCGCGTACTCCTCGATCCCCGTCACCGAAGAGGCGATCACGGTCGCCCCGCAGTGCATGGCCTCCAACGGTGGGCCCGGCATGCCTTCGACGATCGGGACCTTGATCAGGACGTCCGTCCCCCGGAACACCTCCGCCACCTGCCGCTGGGTGAGGTCGGTGAGCCGCCGGACCCGGCCGAGGTGACGATCCAGGTCGAGCCCATCGTCGACCCAGTCCCCCCAGGCCGCCACGTACGTGAGATCGATCGGCACCGTCGCGGCGAGCACCCCCTGCAGCGCCTGCCGGGTCCGTTTGAACCAGACCGACGACCCTTCCACGGTCACCCGCAGCGGCTGGCCGTCGGGGCGCTGCACCGGGGGCGTCGCCGGGAAGATCGACGGGTCGATCCCGTTGCGCGCCAGGAAACACCGCTGCCCGGGGGCCACCACGGCGAGGGTCTCGGCAATCCACCGGGCCTCGGTGATGACCGGCCAGCCGGCGAACTGCACCTGAGCGCACCACTGTCGCAGTGCCCGCTCCCCGGGTCCGGCGAATCGATCCTCCAAGGACTGGACGTACTGCCCGTACGCGTCCGCCGGGATTTCCGAGGCCCACAGGGCAGTCCGCCACCACGACGCCAGCACCACGTCCCGGTGGTCGACGATGTCGCCCCGGCGGGCCAGCCGGACGTCCGGGTCCAGATCGTCCGCCAGGTCGAGGGGTTCCCCTTCGACCACGACAGTGACCGAGTGCCCCCACCGGGCGAGCCCGTTCGCCTGCGCCACGACCGCGAGCTGGCCGCCACCCCGGCCCAGGTTGTGCACCAGCAGCGCGATCTTCACGCGCGCCCGCCGCCCTGGTAGTGGTATAGGTCGATCTCGCGTTGCACGGCCCACACATGCCGGGCGGCGTCATCGGAGTCCGCGAGTCCGACCACGGCAGTCTCCGCGGCGGGGGCGAGGCCGGTCGACAGCAGGAAGTGGCTGGCCACCGGCACGGCCCCGGGGTCGATCTCGAAGGTTGCCGCTCCGGTTCCCGGTCCGACCCGGCCGATGGCCGTGCCCGACACCCGGTACTGCTGTTCCGCGGTCCAGGACTGGCCGAGGAAGCCCCGGTACTCCGCCACCGTCGCCTCGGACGGGGTGATCAGGTGGTAGGGGTTGGCCGGATGGAAGAACGCGTCGTGGGGGACCGACAGGGCAGCGGGGGCATGCTCTCCGGCCGATCGCAGGACGGACAGTGCGGCAGTGCTGTCGGCGAGGTGCTCCAGCACCTCGAAGGCGGTCACCGCGGGACGGTAATCGGCGACCAGGGCAGCCACCTCGACCGAGGACCCCGACAGGTCGGCGACACAGGCCCGCGTGGTCGGGGCGGCCCGCCCCAGTCGGCGGGTCACGTCGCCCATCGACTCGCAGGCTTCGGCCAGGGAGTCCGCGTCGGTGTCGACCAGCACCACCACCTCGGGCCACCAGTCGTGGCACCGGTGAAGCGACGCCAGGGCCCCGATGAGGCCCGAGGCGTTGCCACACCCCAGATCCATCAGCACGGGAGGCAGTGCGGCCCGTTCGAGGAACCATCGGTACCGCGTGACGGATTCGACCCAGGGGCCGGTGAACCACTCCGCCCGCTCGCTGTGGTCGGTCATGGGTTCACCGCCGCCGCGAGGTCGACGAGGAGATCCGGCCAGCGGCGTGACGCCCGGAAAGATTCGGCGGCCAGGCGACCCCGCTGGGCGATGTGGTGGTGCCGCTCGGGCAGGTCGTCGATATCGGCCACCATCTCCACCAGGTCACGCGGTCGGTCGACGGAGAGTACCTGCACACCGTCGATCAGGTCGTACTGCGGGGACAGGGGTTCGGTGAGCACGAGGTGCCCGCGGGCCAGGTGCAAGGCCACCCGGTTCTCGAAGTTGGGGTAGTCGTCGGCGTGCAGATTGAGCCCTACCGTGATCCCCGCCAGGCTGCGCAGCCCGTGGTCGACCACGGTCCAGTCGAACCGGTGCTTGAGCGGCATCAGGAACCGGTTGCGGTGGTCCGTGACGCGGCCGACGAAGATCCCCCCCGCGCGCCGGGGGACGGTGACCGCGTCCGGGGGGCAGTACACGCTGTCGTGAACCGGAAGCGGCAGGTGCCGCCAGATCGGCACCCGCGACTCCCAGGTGTCGGTGAAGGTGGGGTTGAAGCCGACGTAGAGATCGCAACTGGACGGGTCGAGCGCGGCGAACTCGCTGGTCCGGCGCTGCAGGTCGAGGTTCCCCTCCCACCCCGGGATCAGGACCGGTTCGGTGAGCAGCCCCACGCGCAGGGTTTCCGGGACGTTCCGCAGGACGTCGTGATGCAGCTCCGGCCGGAACACGACCAGCACGTCCGGGGCCCAGCGGCGCAGCCGTCCGGTCACCTCGCTGGGGTCGGTCCCCGGGATCCGGTCGAAGAAGTGGCTCGTCAGCCCGGGCAGATCCTCGGGCGGGGCGGTGACGCCGAAGTAACTCCGCTGACCCAGGAACGCGAGCCGCAGCGGCGTCGTGGCCCTCGGTCGGCTCAGGTCGCGCAACCTCCGGAACGACGCCAGATACGCGCCCGCGACCTCGGGGGTCCACGCTTCGGCCCGGGCTTCGGGATGTCGCCAGACACCCGGGCTAGCGTGGCCCCCGTGCTCGTCCTCCACCGGCATCGCCTGATCCTATTGGAGCCGTGGAAGTCCGCGTCCTCCACGACCCGGCATCGTCTGGGTGAGCTCAACGGATTCCACCGCGACCACGCCGTGTGGTTCGAGCCCGAGGTGGGTCGCGTGATCTCGAACCATCTGACCCAGCACGATCTCGCCCGCCTGCCCGAGGGGGCGCTCGGGTACGACGTCGCCGTATTCATCCGCAACCCCTACGACCGGGTGGTCAGCGCCTTCCGACAGGTGCACCGTGATCTGGCCAGGCAGGGGAACCACGACTTCGGCGACCGTCTCGTGAACCGATCCTCGGAACTGCAACTGGCCGCCACCCGCGACCTGCTCCACCGGAGTGGCGGCAACCTGAACCGGTGGGTCGCACTTCTCGACCGGCGCTGTGTCGATGTCCCGGGCCACAACCCGAACCTCCCGCTGCATCCCGCGCACTACTGGACCCATCGCGATGGAGTCCGAAAAGCCTCGGTGATCGGCCGGGTCGAGGACTTCGAGACCGACTTCGCCGACCTCTGCCGCCGCTACTCGTTGCCGAGCCGCAGCGGTAACCGCAACGTGGACTCCGACCCGCGCCCGGGCATCCGCCACGCGGCCCTGCTGTCGACCGAGTCGCTGCAGCGGATCGAGGAGTGGTTCGCCGCCGATCTGGACCTGTTCGGCTACCCGAGACTGTCGGAGCGCGGTCAGCCCGGTCTGCTCAGTCCAGTCCCAGGTCCGCCAGGTGGTAGGCGGCCCGATACTCCAGATCGGCCTCTTCGACCCGAGGTGCTGCACCCCGCTCGACGATGACCGCCACCCCGACCACCTCGGCGCCCGCCTCGCGCAGCGCCTCGACCGCAGTGAGCACGGAACCACCCGTCGTCGAGGTGTCCTCGACCGCGAGCACGCGACGCCCCGCGACGTCGGGTCCCTCGACCCGGCGCTGCAATCCGTGGTGTTTGGACTCCTTGCGCACGACGAAGGCGTCGAGCTGCCGGCCACGCGCGGCCGCCGCGTGCAGCATGGCCGTGGCCACGGGGTCGGCACCGAGCGTCAGGCCGCCCACCGCGTCGTAGTCGAGATCCGCGGTCAGGTCGAGCATGACCTGGCCCACCAGGGGCGCGGCGTGGCCGTCGAGGGTCACCCGGCGCAGGTCGACGTAGTAGTCGGCCTCCTGTCCGCTGGACAGGATCACCCGGCCCATCACGACCGCCTTGTCGCGGATGGCCGCGAGCAGGTCGTCGCGCGCGGTCACGGCTTCATCTCGTAGACGCCGTCGTAGGACAGGACCTCGGTGACGAACTGCTGTTCGGCGGCAGGGTCGATGACCGGCCGCTTAACGATGGCCAGCCCCAGGTCGCGCTGGGTGTCGTTCGCCGATGCCTGGCCGTGCAGGGCGACGGCCTGCTCGGCCATGTCCTGCACGAACACCGCGAACATGCGGTCGACGTGCGCCTCGGTGAGGTCGGACAGGTCGCTGACCGAGCCGGTGCGGGTCTCGCCCGCGTCGAGCGCTAGCGCCGCGGACTCGCAGATCAACTGGGCGTACACGATCTGGGTGAACAGTTGCCCCAGCACCTGCAGATAGTCGAGGTCCTTGCTCTGCTCCTCGCTGGGAGGGGCGGTCATGACCAACCGGGTGAACGCGTCGATCTGCTCGCGGAAGACCGCCACGTTGGGAAGGTGGCCGAACCGGTCGAGGGCGGGACGCCAGTCGGCAAATCCGATCTTGCTCAGCCCCTTGGCCGGTCCCTGATGGAACAGGTACGCGTCGTCGGCCGCGTCCTGTCGGACACCCACCTCGGGGTACTCGGCGGCGGCGCCGTGGGCCGCACCCAGGTACATGGGGAGGAACTTGAGCACCAGGGCGATGTTGACCGCCACCGTGCCCTCGAGTTTGGGCAGCGCCCGGATATCCGTGGCCGCGCGGCTGAAGTAGGTGTCCTGCTCGAACCCGCGGGCCGCGATGACGTCCCACAGCAGGTCGATGACCCGCTCACCCTCGCTGGTCACCTTGGCCTTGGTGATGGGGTTGAACAGCAGGAACCGGCGGTCGTCCTCGCTCGCGCTGCGGAAGTAGTCGGCCGACCGGGCCGCGTACACCTTCATGGCGATCAGTCGGGCGTAGGCGTCGGCCAGCATGCGCCTCACGTGGGGGAAGTCGGTCACCCGATTGCCGTAGAGGATGCGGTTGTTCGCGTGAGTGATCGCCTCGAAGAACGCGTGCTCGCTGATGCCGATGCTGGCCCAGCCGAGGTTCACCTTGCCGACGTTGACGGTGGCCAGCGCCGCGTCCCACGCCGGCTTGCCGACGTGCAGGATGTCGGCCTCGGCCACCGGGTACTCATGCAGGTTGAAGGCGGCGACGAACATCTGGCCGGCCACGACGTTCTTGATCAGTTCGTAGTTCTCATGCTGGGTGTCGACCAGGAAGAACGCGTACTCGCCGGGTCGTTCCGGATCGTCGTCGGCGAACTTGCCGAACACACTCAGCCGGCCCGCCACGTTGCCGTTGCCGATGTACCACTTGCCCCCGCTGGCGGTGTACCCGTCGCCGCTGCGGGTCAGGATCATGTCGGTGGAGTAGATGTCGGCGCCGTGCTCCCGCTCGGACAGGCCGAAACCGAAGATGTAGCCGTCGGCCAGCAACTGGGCGACGGTGCGTCGAGCGTCATCGTTGTCGGACAGCCAGACCGGGCCCAGACCCAGCACCGACACCTGCCACGCGTACCAGTGGGACAGTGAGTAGAAGCCGAGGATCTCGTTCAGGTCGTTGATCCGCGCCAGGTCCCAGCGCGCGTCGTCGTCGCCGACGAGCGCACCGACCTCGGCGGGGGTGGCGAACGTCGAGAAGATCTTGTTCTCGGCGACGAGAGCGAGGAAGTCGGTGTACCACTCGCCGGAGTAGTACTCCTCCTTGTTGCGCGCGAGTCCCTTGCTCTCGAAGAAGTCGACCAGCGCCAACAGCTGCCGCGAAGTCTCGTCGTCGAAACTCGACGGGTCGTAGGTCCGGGGGTTGAACAGCAGGGACATGAGAGCCTCTCGGTTCGGGAGCTTCTGCGAAAGCGTACGTGCCGCGCCGACTGTGCCCGCTATCCGGTGGTCGAGCGACACCCCCGGTGGTCGAGCGAAGCCGAGACCACCACCCCCGGCCACCCCTCCCGGTGGTCGAGCGAAGCCGAGACCACCGCGGTCGAGCTATGCACCGGTGGTCGAGCGAAGCCCCCGGTGGTCGAGCGACGCCGAGACCGCAGCACACGCGCACGAACCTGTCGTTATGAGACTCCTCCGGGGCCGCCGGGTCGGGACCCGCGCAAAGACATGTCGTATTCGATGCCCATTTCGAAGCCATTGCGACACAACTGTGCGCGGGTCGAGAGCGGACGGTTCGCACGGTCGTCAGAACGGCAGGAACGTGCGCGCCCACCCGGGGACCGGAGGTCTCGGCTCCGCTCGACCACCGGGGGGCGCAGTCTCGGCTCCGCTCGACACCGGGGGACGCGGTCTCGGCTCCGCTGGACCACCGGGCCAGCCGCCACCCTCGACCCGTTGACCGGGCCACGTGGGTTGTGAGACCCTCCAAATATGTCTTTGGAGGTAGACCCGGACGAGTGGACCAGGTTGCGCGCCCTCTCACATCCGGTGCGATTGCGGATCCTGTCGCTCGTGACGGGAACGGCGATGTCGAGCGCGGAGCTGGCGCGGGAGATGTCCATGAGTCAGGCTGCGGTCAGCTTCCACGTCCGTCAGCTGGCGGCGGCGGGGTTCCTCGAACTCGCGGAGGTTCGCAACGTCCGCGGCGGGCGAGAGCGCCGATACCGGCTTACGGCGGAACCGGCCCTGCCGGCAGCGACGACGACCCACACCTGGCGGTGCAGGCGGTGGCCACCGAGGTTGCTCGCCGGCTGGGCGGGGCGACGGTAGGCGACTGGGCGGTGTTCTCCGACGCTGATCTGTGGGTCGAGCGGGAGGTGTGGGAGAAGGCGGCGCGCCAGATTGCCGACGCGATGGCCACCTTGCACGAACGAGCCCTACCGCTGCGCACCACCGGCGCCCTGCACGTCAGCGCCAGCGCGGTGTTGTTCGAGGTGGACGACGACGAGGGCGCCTGATGCGACCGACAACGGGGGCCCTGTCACATCGCAACTTCCGGCTGCTCCTGGCCGGGGAATTCACGTCCACACTCGGGTCCGCCGTCGCGGCCACGGCCGTCCCGTTCGCGGTACTGGACCTGGGCGGTTCCGCCAGCGATGTCGGCGTGGTCGCCGCCACCGCGCTGACTGCCACCGTCGCGGCGCTGCTGTTCGGCGGCGTGTTGGCCGACCGGCTGCCCCGGCTGCGGGTCATCGTCGGTGCCGAGCTGACGCAGGCAGTTGCGCAGGGCGCGCTGGCCGTCGTTGTCCTCGCAGGGACCTGCCCGTTGTGGGTGATCGCCGCCCTGTCTGCCCTGCGTGCTGCCGCCTTCGGCTGCTACTTGCCCGCTGCGCACGGCATCGTGCCGCAAACAGTGCCACCGGCTGACCTGTCGTCGGCGAATCTCGTGGAGTCGCCTCGCCGCCAACACCGCGCTGATCGGCGGTGCGGCAGCAGGGGGTCTGCTCGTCGCCGCCATCGGTCCGGGTTGGACCCTGGCGGTCGATGCGCTCAGCTACCTCGTGGTCGCGATCTTCCGCCGTTGGATCAGACTTCCTGCGTTGGCGCCGCACGCCACTCCCGGATACCTGACCGAGCTGCGGCACGGTTGGCGCGAGTTCACCGGTCACCGGTGGTTGTGGCTCATCGTGGCCCAGTTCAGCCTGGTGAACACGCTCTTCCTGGGGTGCTTCACCGTCCTTGGTCCGGTGGTCGCCGACGAGTCGCTGAATGGACCAGGCTCGTGGGGCGCCGTGCTCGCCGGCCAGGCACTCGGCGCGGCCGCCGGCGCAATCCTGATCATGCGCGTGCGACCGAATCGACCACTGCTGGTCGGCGCCCTCGGCACTGCTTGCCTCGCATTGCCGATCCTCGCCCTGGCCGGACCCCTGCCGACGCTGACAATCGTGATCGCAGCCGGGCTCTCCGGGATCGGGGTGGAGGTCTTCACGATCTCGTGGAGCACCACCCTGCAGGAACGCATCCCCACCGACAGGCTCTCCCGGGTAGCCGCCTACGACGCCGTCGGTTCGTACGCGCTGAGCCCGCTGGGGGCGATCGCAGCCGGACCGGTGTCAGCGCACATCGGGATACCCGCGACCCTCACGGCGGGCGGGCTGGCCATTCTGGGACTGTCCGTCGGTGCCGTCGGCTTCAGACAGATCCGGCAACTGCGCGTCGTCGGTCCACGGACACGAGAGGGACCCGCCGCCGAGGCGCCACCGGTGACTCAGTCGTCGGCCCGCGCCCGTGAGGCACGGGGCGCCGACTCTCGAGTTCGGTGAGGTGGTCTCGGCTCCGCTCGACCACCGGGGGGCGCGGTCTCGACTTCGCTCGACCACCGACGCTCGGCCTCCAGAAGATTCGGGGGAGGATGGCCCCATGACCCGAGCACTTGTCACCGGAGCCACCGCGGGGCTGGGCCGCGGATTCGCCCGCGCCCTCGCCGAGCGGGGCCACGACCTGATCCTGGTGGCCCGCACCGCCGAACGACTCGACGAATTGGCCGCCGAACTGCGCGCCGACTTCCGGGTCGACGCCGTGGCCGTGCCGGCCGACCTGGCGAACCGCGCCGACGTCGACCGCGTGGCCCGGATCCTGGCCGACCCGGAATCCCCGGTCGAGATCCTCGTCAACAACGCGGGCTTCGGCATCGAGGACTCGTTCCTCCACTCCGACGTGGCCGACGAGCAGGCGATGATCGACGTGATGGTGACTGCCGTCATGAGGCTGTCGCACGCGGCCCTGCCCGGCATGGTGGCGCGGGGGTCGGGGCGACTGATCAACGTCAGCAGCGTCGCCGGATGGATCACGGGCAGCACCTACAGCGCGGCCAAGTCCTGGGTCACGGTGTTCACCGAAGGGCTGAGCGGGGAGTTGTCCGGGACCGGCGTGGCGGCGACCGCCGTGTGTCCGGGTTTCACCCACACCGAGTTCCACGAGCGGGCGTCTATGGACATGGCCGGGATCCCGGGCGTGCTCTGGCTCGACGTGGACGACGTCGTGTCCCAGGCGTTGCGCGACTCCGACAAGGGGCGGCTCATCAGTGTGGCCAGCCGCCGATACGGCGCCCTCAGCCTGATGGCGCAGTACCTGCCACGCCCCCTGGTGCGCGAGGTGGGCGCCCGCCGCGCCCGACAGCGCTGACCTGTCGAACGGGGCGCTGGTCCCCGTGGTCTCGGCTTCGCTCGACCACCGGGGGCTTCGATACGCAGCTTCGCGGCTACTCACCCCTGAGTGCTCACCGCCACCATCGGGTCGAGGCGATCAGATCCTCGACGTCGAGACTCGCCGCACGCCGAACCTCGGCGTCCCGGTTCTCCGCGACCGTGCGGTGGAGCTGCTCCCCCAAGGCGGTGCGCAGGACCTCATCGGCGCGGAACCGGTCGACCGCGGCGCCCAGCGCGGCGGGCAGCCGCGGGTGATCACCGTCCGCGGGATCCCCCACGACCGGCTCGGGCAGGGGGTTCGGCTCCCGCAGTCCCGACAACGCCAGGGCCAGGGCGGATCCGACGAACAGGTACGGGTTGGCCACCAAATCGGCACACTTGATCTCGAGGCTCGCCCGCACGGGTGCCCCACCAGGGATCAGCCGCAGCGGAGCTTCCCGATTCTCGACCCCCCATACCTGGAACGCGCCGGCCCAGCGGTGGGGCTGCAGTCGCAGGTACGACACCTCGAGCGGAGCCGTGACCGCCAGCAGACCGGGCAGGTGTCGCAGTAGGCCGGCGACCATCGACGCACCCTCGCTCGTAAGCCCCCCGGACTCCGAACCTCCGCCGAACAGCGGCACGCCGTCCCGCGCGAACGACACATGCAGATGGCCACCGTTACCCGTCAGGCCCGGTGCCACCACGGGGCTGAAGGTGGGCCGCAGTCCGTGGTGGTCGGTCACCGCGGCGATCACCAGTTTGGCCAGGACGACATCGTCGGCCGCTGTCAGCGGGTCCCGGGGCGGAAGCGAGACCTCGAGCTGGCCGGGGGCGTTCTCGGCGTGGAACTGCTGCACGGGCACTCCGGCCGTCGCCAGCGCACTCATCACGTCGTTCGCATAGGAGCCGCCCGACAGCAGGCGCTGCGCCGAGTACGGCGAGCCTGCGACACCCGGCACGAACTCGTCGCGATCAAGGCCGACGTTCCACTCGATCTCGAATCCCGCGCTCGCACTCAGCCCTGCGTCGGCGACGGCCGCGAGCATCCGCCGCAGGAACAACCGCTGGTCACCCTCATACGGCGAACCGTCCTGGTGGTAGCGGTCCGCCGGGGCCCACGCCCAGCCCGGGATCCCGCCGAGGAACCTCACGTTCCCCAGGTCGGGGATCAGCCGAAGATCACCGTCGGGGCGGGCGAGCGACTGATCGGTGTCGATGGAGCCGCCGACGTCGAAGGCGTCGGCGACCGGGGACAGTCCCACGCCATGTGTCGCCACGTCCGGCAACTCGGCCACGGGGAATGCCTTGGCCTGGGTCTCGCCACAGTGGACGACCACCGTCGTCATCACCGCCTCGACGTCGGCCGGAAGCATCTCGTGGGCCATCCCGCCATCCTCGGACCTTCGGCACGGGCGACACCACCCGATCGGCGCAGCACATAACGTTTCGGTCACTGCCGAGTCGGGCATACGAGTGTTGTGCCCGCCCAGGGCGCCGTACCAGCACCCACGAGAAGGACACATCTTGACCTCAGCAGCCCGCCCCCACGCCCGTATCGCAGTCATCGGTGGCGGAGCCGCCGGGATCACGGCCATGAAGGAACTCATCGAGCGCGGCGTCGACGCCGTCGGCTTCGAGAAGGGTGATCGCGTTGGCGGCCTGTGGGTCTACGAGAACACCAGCGGCGTCTCGCCGGCCTACGAATCGCTGCACCTCAACACCTCCAAGGGCCGCACCGAGTTCGCCGACTTCCCGATGCCCGAAGAGTGGGAGGACTACCCGTCGGCCGTGAAGGTCGCCGGCTACCTGCAGGACTACGCCGACACCTTCGGCGTCACCGAGCGGTACCTGTTCGACACCGCCATCGAGTCCGTCGACCGCACCGAGGACGGCTGGCTCCTGACCACCGATCAGGGCGAGGAGTTCGACTTCGACGGCGTCATCGTCGCCAACGGCCACAACTGGGATCCCCGGTGGCCCGAGCCCGGCTACCCCGGCACCTTCGTCGGCACCCAGATGCACGCCCACGACTACCGCAAGGCCGAGACGTTCCGCGGCAAGCGCGTGCTCGTCGTCGGAATGGGCAACTCCGCCATGGACATCGCCGTCGACGCCTCCTACGTCGCCGACGACGTGATGCTCAGTGCCCGCCACGGGTCCTTCATCGTGCCCAAGTACCTGTTCGGCAAGCCCGCCGACGCCACCAACGGCGCACTGTCGGTGCTGCCGTGGCGCGTACGTCAGGTGATCGCGCAGCGGATGCTGAGCCTCGCGATCGGCACTCCCGAGTCCTACGGCCTGCCCAAGCCGTCCTTCGGCCTGTTCCAGAACCACCCGACGATCTCGGACACGATCCTGCACCGCATCACCCACGGCGAGGTCCGGCCGATGCCCGGCATCGAGCGCTTCGACGGCGAACGGGTGATCTTCACCGACGGGTCCGTGCACGACGTCGACATCATCGTGTGGGCGACCGGCTACCGGGTCACCATCCCCTTCCTCGACGAGGAGTGGCTGGGCACCGACCCCGAGGCCATGCCCCTGTACCACCGGGTGTTCCACACCGAGGACCCCAGCCTGACCTTCGTCGGTCTCATGCAGTCCACCGGCGCGGCGCTGCCGGTCGTCGAGGTCCAGTCCAAGCTGGCGGCCGCCTACTACGCCGGCCAATACGCACTGCCGACGACCACGATGCAGAAGTCCGCGATCCGTCGGGCGCACCGCTCGGCCGTCGAGCGGTGGGGCCAGAAGCGTCCCATGATGCGCATCGACTTCGACGCGTTCATCTCCGACAGCGCCCGCGAACTGCGCTTCGGCCGGTACCGGATGGAGCGCGGCAAGAAGATCTTCGCGCCGACCCGTCGGTCCGACGGCAGCGTCACCAGCGCGCGGTCCCGCGTGCGGTTGTCCGCCTGACCGCCTCCCTCGACCCCACCCACCACGTACGAACAGGACACCCATGAAGATCCCTTACATCCATGACGAGGTCGACGCGACCGGCAAGCGTGTGATCATCACCGGCGCGAGCGGCACCTTCGGGCGCGCCATCGCCGCGGACCTCACCGAGCGCGGCGCGACCGTCGTCGGGCTGGACATCGCCCCCCAGCCGGACGACGCCATCGAGGTCATCGCGTGCGACATCACCGACGACGAGTCGGTCGAGATCGCTGTCGCCGACGCCATCGAGCGGCTCGGCGGACTGGACATCCTGATCAACAACGCCGGCATCGGCGGACCCGCCCCCGCGGAGCTTCCGCCGGGCGCCGAGGTGCACCGCCAACTGGAGATCAACCTGCTCGGCACCTGGCGGGTGACCGCTGCCTGTGTCGACGCGCTCGTCGAGTCGCGCGGCCGGGTCGTCATGGTCGCCAGCCGCATGGCCGTCATGCAGTTGCCGCTCGCCGCGGCTTACGGCGTGAGCAAGCGCGCCATGGTCGCCTACGCCGACGCCCTGCGCCTGGAACTGGCCCCCGCGGTCGGCGTCTCCACGGTGTACCCGTCGGCCGTCCGCAGCCCGATCCACGAGTCCACCAAGGACGCGGGACTGTCGCTCGAGGGCATGTCGGTCTACGAGCCGCTGTCCGGGGTCGTGGCCGCCGTGGTCAACGCCGCCCTGTCCCGCCACGTCCGCCGCGACGTGCCGACGACCACGAAGGGCATGGTCGAGTTCAACCTCGCCCGGCACCTCCCCGACGTCGTCGACATGATCGTCCGCCGCACCCTCGACAGCCGGTTGCGCGAAGGCGCCTTCGCCGACGCGCCGCTGGCCGCCGGCGTGGTGAATCGATTCCGCGACGCCGCCTGATCTCTCGGCGCCCGGGGCCCTCTGGTCCCGGGCGCTGCCGTAACCCCCCCCCCCCTTCATCCGCCCCTTCCTTGGAGCCCTCTGACATGAGTGTCACCTCGTCCCCCACGTCCGACTCGACCACCGCCGCACCGTCGTCGGGCGAACTGTTGCGCTACGCGACCGGTTCGCTCGGTATGGGCGTGTGGGTCACCGTCCCCGGCCTGCTGTTGGCCTTCTACCTGACCAATGTGCTGGGTGTCTCGCCGTTCCTGGCCGGGTTCGCCCTGCTGTTGCCGAAGGTGCTCGACGTGATCGTCCACCCGTGGTTCGGCACCCTCTCCGACCGTCAGCGCGCCCGGCGGGGCAACCGCCGCCACATGATGTGGATCGGCCTGTTCCTGGCCCTCGCCCTGGTCGGCATGTTCTCGGTCCCGGCCTCGTTGAGCGGTGGCGCGGCGGCCTTGTGGGTCGCCTTCTTCTTCATGCTGGGCAACCTGCTCTTCGCGTCGTTCCAGGTGCCCTACCTGACGACGCCCAGCGATCTGAATGTCGGCTACCACCAGCGCACCCGGGTCATGACGTTCCGCATGGTCGTGCTGACCGTCGGACTCCTGGGCGCCGGCGTGCTGGCCCCCGCACTGGTGAAGTCGGGCGAACGCGGCGACTACACGATGATGGCGATCCTGCTGTCGAGCGTGATGGTCGTGAGCGGCATCGTCGCCATCCTCGGCATCAAGCGCCTGCAGTCCTACATGCCCACCGAGATCGACACCACCTACCACCCGTCGTTCCGCGAAGGCGTCAAGATCGCGCTGTCCGACCGGAACTTCCGGATGCTGGTCCTGTCCTACCTGTTCACCGGCACCGTCACCCACCTGTTCATGGCCGGTGTGCCCTACTACGCCGAGTACGTGTTCGGCAACGTCGGTCTCACCGCCCTGTTCATGGGCTCGTTCCTCGCCCCCGCGATCCTGGCCAGCCCGATGTGGCTGCGCGTCAGCAAGCGCGTCGGCAAGCAGCGCGGTCTGCTCATCAGCCAGCTGATGTTCATCGTCGGTTCGCTGGCCCTGGCGGCCGGAGCCGTCCTCGGACTTGCCGTCACGACCCTGGTCGTGGTGCTGTTGGGCGTGGCATTCGCCGGCCTGCAACTGTTCGCGTTCTCGATGGTTCCCGACGTCGTCCGGGCCGCGTCGGCCGACGGCAGCAAGGCCGCCTCGTACACCGGGGTCTGGACTGCCACGGAGGCCACCGGCACCGCGATCGGCCCGTACATCTACATGCTCGTGCTGGGTCTCGGTGGATTCGTCGCCTCGACCGCCGCGAACCCCGTCGTGCAGAGCCAGAGCGCACAGAACGCGCTGGTGCTCGGCTTCACCGTGGTGCCGGCCGTTCTCATGGCCGTGGCCATGCTGTTCCAGCGCCGGTACTCGCTGGAGCAGGGAGCCTTCGGCTCGTCGCACGAGCAGGTCTTCGAAGGATCCGCGATGTCCGACGAGGGCATGGGCATCGAGGCCGCCGGTGTGGCCGCCACCGAGCTCGAAGCAGAGTTGGAGCGGGTCCGCTGACCGCCGAACTCCTGATCGCCCTCGCCGCAGCCAGCATTGCGGCGGGGGCGATCGCTCAATCGGTGACCGGGATGGGGTTCTCCCTCGTGGCCGCGCCTGCGCTGCTGGCCCTGCTCGGCCCCCGCGACGGCGTCGCGGTGCTGGTCGTCCTGGCCGCTCTGTCGTCGGTGATCCCGCTGTCGCGGCAATGGCGGGCCGTCCGGCCCACCGACCTGATGTCGCTGCTCATCCCGACTCTCGTGGCGACGCCTGTGGTGGCCCTGGCCCTCGCAGGCGTGGATACCCGAGTGGTGGCGCTGGCGGCCGGGGTCGCGGTCCTGGCCGGGGTGGTGCTGCTGTGGCGCGGGGCCGCGTGGGCCTGGTTCACCGGGGTCCGGGGAGCGATCGCCGCGGGAGTGTCCAGCGCTGTGCTGAACGTCGTCGGCGGCGTCGGCGGACCGCCGGTGGGGATGTATGCCGCCAACGCCGGCTGGGAGCCTCGCCGCTCCCGCGCCACGCTTCAATCGTTCTTCCTGATCCAGAACGTGGTGACAGCACTCGTGATCGGGTTCCTGCTGCCCCAGTGGTGGATGCTCCTGGCCCTGGCGGTCAGGACCATCGTCGGAACCGCCGTGACCCACCGCGTCGCCACATCGCCCGGCTGGCGGTGCTGGTGGCCGCCGCCGCCGGCGGGGTATTCCTGGTGGTCGCCCCGCGTGCAGGGAGGCCGGTGGTCGAGGCGTTGCGTGGTACTCGACTCCGCTCGACCGACGACCTGGGCGGGGTCTCGGCTCCGCTCGACCAGCGGGTCGACCACCGGGGAGTCAGCGGCTGAACGACTTCGCGGTGGCACCGATGGCCAACGCCACGAACGCCAGGATCCCGAACCCGACCCGCAGCGACGAGAACTCCGCGATCACCCCGACCAATGGGGCGCCGAGCACGAAGCCGATGTAGTTGCCCACGTTCACCCGGGCGACGGCGATCCCCGTGTGCTGGGGGTCGTGGCGGGCGGCCGCGGTGAACGCCAGCGGCAGCACCGGGCTCAACCCGAGACCCACGACGGCGAACGACGCGATGGCAAACCCTTCGCCGGGCGCCAGCGCCACTCCCACGAGTCCCACCGCGGCAACGATCGAACCCACCCAGATGACCGGGGTCGGTCCACGGGACACCACCAACCGATCGGTGACGAGACGCCCGCTGAGCATCGCCACGGCATAGGCGGCGTAGGCCAGGGCCGCGACCGACTCGGTCGCGCCCTGGACACTCACCAGGTCGACCGCGGACCAGTTGGAGACCGACGAATCGATCACGAACGCGCCCACGACCGCGGCGCCGAAGACCAGGAGCGGTCGCCACGGAACGGCCGACGACGCGGCCAACGGGTCGGGGCCGGCATGGTCAGCCACCCGGGATCGGACCAACCGTGGTCCGGCCACCAACTGGATCGGGATCAGGATCACCGCCACGATCACCATGAAGCCGAACAGCGATAGCGACGTCGCCGCCGCGATCGACGCGCCGACCGCCCCCAGGATGGTCGCCAGGCTCCACCACGCATGGAACGACGCCATGATGCTGCGGCCCGCCAGAGCCTGCACCCCGATGCCCTGCATGTTCATCGTCGCGTCGACCGAGCCCAGACCGAATCCCAGGAACACCAGGCCCAGTAGCAGCAGCGGCAGCGACCCCGCGTCGGTGGCTGCACCCACGATCACGATGCTGAGGCTCACGCCGATGCCGCAGATGCGCAGCACCACCGCACTGTGGAACCGCACCGCGAGGTTGCCGGCCACGACGCTGCCGACTCCCGCCACGATCGGGACCAGGGCGAGCAGCCCGGCGAGTTGCCCGTCGCTCAGCCCGAACTTCTCCTGGATCGCGGGGATCCGGGTGATCAACGCGGCGAATGCGAACCCCTGGCAGAAGAACAGCGCGCTCACGGCACGCCGATGCCGTCTCACCACATCGGCGGAAACGTCAGCAGACACAGGCTCAGGCTGTCACACGATCTGTGACTGGAACGGGATGCAGTAGTTGTCGTCGTCGTCAGAGTCGCCGGTGCTGGCCTCCTCCGTCGCCACCGGGTTCAGCCAGAAGTTGGCGGCAGGAGTGCCGGCCACGCCGTCGCCCGCGACGAACGGCGCCGGGCAACCATCCCCTGGGGCCGGGAGGGCCACGTCGTCGCCGTAGCTGTCCCAGGTGTGTTCTGCCCACTCGCTGGACATCGCCACCCAGCTTCCCTGATACCCGACGGTCGCGGACTCTCCGTTGCCCCCGGTGATCGTCACGTCGAGTTCGCCGAAGAACGTGGTGTTGAACTCGCCGCCTTCGTTGCCGTAGAGCCACGCGTCGGCGGCGCTCGCGTTCTGTTCCGGGATCCCGGTGACGGCGCGGACTTCGTACGACCCGTCGGGCTGCAGACTCCCGGTGACCCCGGTGAACTGCACCCCGAAGGCGTCGACGGTGCCGGGGCCGAACTGCGCCGTCGCGCCCTGGCCGGCGCGGTAGGAGAACTGCAGCGGACCGGTCACGGTCACGATGTCGAGGTCGACGGACACGTCCAGGTTCCCGCTCGCCGAGACCACCGTTCCATTCGCAGCAGTCAGGGCCAACGTGCCGTCGAGCGACTGGTCCAGGAAGCTGACATCCCCGTCGAGGCTGAACGACAGTGCCGACCCGGCGGGACTGTCCCGATAGGTCAGGGAGACGGTCGCGTCGTCGAAGTCGAACCCGGCCACCGACACGGCCCCCGACGTGGAGGCCTGGAAGGACGCCGTCACCGCACCCGGGCCCGTCTGGTCGTAGTCCCCGGAGATCGCCAGGGAGTTGCCGGCCACATCGACCGTGGCCGACACATCGATCGAGAACACGTCCGCCGCCGGGTCCAGGTCCAGATCGAACGACGTGTCGGTGAGCGTGGTGGTCCCGCCGAGGTCGAACTCCCCCACCGCCAGCGACGCCGTGAGCGCGAAGCCCGAGTCCCCGAGGTCCAGCGAGGAATTGAAGTCCACCGGGTCACCGGACACGAATCCGTCGAAGTCGAGGGCGAACCCCGGGGCGATGGTCACGTCGGCGAACTGGCAGCCCACCGGCGCCAGCACGAGGTTGGCGTAGTCGGCGACCAGGACCCCCTCGTTCATGAAGTCCACGGCGGCGACGGTCTGATCGGCCTGGCCGACCGAGAACTGCAGACACGGCGTTGCCGACAGGTCGACCGCCAGGCTGATGGGTGTCCGCGGCGGCACGCCCAGCGAACCGTCCCAACTCGACGGCAGGTCGGCAGCAGCGGCGAACGCCAACTCGGGATCTCCACCCACGGCTCCCGCGACGGCCAGGTTCTGCAGGTCCAGCCCCTGATACCCGAAGGCGTCGGCCACGGGATCACCACCCGCGACTGTCGCCGAGAATCCGAAGCTCAGGTCGACGAGGTCGACGTCCACCCCCACCGCCAACGGCATGTCGCTGCCCCCGACATCGAGGTCGCCGCTGCCCACCAGGTCGATCTCGAACTCGTCGCCCGCGAGGTCCGCGGTCAGGGACACCTTGTCCAACGACACCGCCGGCGAGGAGGTGGCCGACCCCATCAGGTACAGCGAATCCGCCAGCGAGTAGGAGACCGAGCCCGAGAACCCCAGACCGTCCGCGCCGTCGGTGATCACGGCCTGGAAGACACCGCTGCCGCTCAGTCCGCCCAGGGCCCCGCTCATCGCACGGCGCGGTAGAGGAGTCCCATAGACGCCGGCGGTCTCGGCCGGGACCGCCACGGGATCGGCCACCCCGGGCACGAACGCGGTGGTGGCGTAGCTGGAGTACAGGAGGGTCACATCGTCGAAGGGAGTTGTCGGTCGGGTCGCCCGTCGGACTGAACTGGTCGAGGTTCGCCGCGAAACGGTACCCCGCGCTGCTGAGGTCGCCCACCACGTCGATGTCCTCGTCGCCGAACGCGTCGGCGATCGTCGCGGTGAACGTCGTGACCTGGCCGGCTCCGGCGGCCGGGGCACAGGTACCCGCGGAACCCGGACCGCTGCTCGGCCAGCGTGACGTCGGTCAGCGGGAAGTCCGCGGACCGAACAGCCGCTCACGGTGGCGTCGAAGGTGAGGTCCATCGTGTCCAGGGTCGACATCCACCGTTCCGCTGTAGTCGTCGGTCGAACCGCCCGCGGAGATCGTGCCGACGGCGTCGACGATCAGCCGCAGGTCGCCGGTGCTGCGGCCCGACGTCGGGCACTGATTGGTCACCTGGGCGGTCAGGCTGGTGGCGGTGACCCCGTCGGGCAGATCCACGTTCTGGGCCGCACCACTCACCGAGAAGGTGAGCACCTGCTGCGCGTACGCCACGGTCCCGACAGATCGCTGACCGTCACGTCGGGCGGTGCACGGCCCGGTCTGCGATGCCGCGAGCGACCAGTCGGCGTCCCCGTCGTAGGTGCCGGTCAGGGACACCGGGACGGTGTCGCCGTCGGCGGAGATCAGTGGCGCCGGACACGGTGATCAGTGTCGTCCCAGGTCAGTCCGGCGCTGGTCAGCGGGAACTCCGGGAACAGGTCCACCGGGCCGTCGAGGGCCGCCTGCAACTGGTAAGCCACCGCGCCCCCGGCCTTCGCCAGCCCGATGCTGCCGCCACCCGACACGGTGGCCTGCGATCCGTCACCTGCCGGGAGCACGATGTTGGCGACCTGGGTGTCGACGGAGAACGTGCCGTCGAGGGCGCAGCCGGTGAGTTCCACCGACCCGGACCAGTCCGCACCCGAACCGTCCGCAGCCGGGGCGTCCAGGCTCAGCGGATGGGCGCAGGGTGAAGGCGACCGTCGTCGTCCCCGTCCACCCTCCGGGGAGATCCAGGAACAGCAGGGATTCCGGCAGGGACACCGACCCCGCCAACGGTCGAGCGAGGACCCCGCCCAGCTCGCCGTCACGTCGCCGTCGGTGGTGAAGTCCAGGGCTGGGGTCATCGAGGAAGGACGGCGCCTGCGCCCACGGGCCCGGGAGATCATGGGTGCACCCGGCGAATCGACGGTGAGTCCCGCGGCCGTCAGCGAAAGACCGGCCACGCCTGCGAGGTGTGCGTGCCGAAGTGAGCGTGGCGTCGGTGAAGTCCAGCGCGGCACCGGCAGCCGAACACGTGCTCCCGGAGACGAGCAGCCCCTCCAGGACCAGCGACCCGCCACCCCGATCGCGATCTTGCCGACCGACGAGCCCGAAGAGGCCGCCGTCGCGAACAGGAGCAGAAACCCGACGCGGTGGCGCTCACACCGAGCGATGACCGCTCCGGCGCGACGACGCGGATGATCTCGGCGCGATGCATGCCGCCGCGACGATCCCTTCACCCGCAGACCCACGGAGTACAGGCCAGGTCGGCGTGGTGCGCGCGGGGTCACCGACGAGCCTCGACGCGATCCCCGCAGCATCCGGTCGGACCCGGACAGGACGCGCCAGCGTTTCCGCACGTGGTGGCGCTTACCGCGGCGTACAACCCGCCGCCGACTCGGCGGATCAGCGTGGCGCCGGGACGTCGATCGTGATCGTGGCGGCCAGGCACCGGCACCCCGCCAGTCGGAACAGTCGGGAATCGGCCCGGGGCGTGGATGCTGGGCCCGGCGCGCGGGCAGCGCCGCGGTATGACGGGCGGACCCGGATCGAGATCACGTCGGACGCCCAGGCGCCGTGCGCGCCGCGGTGAACCGGAACCGCAACGTGGCCGCCCGCCGCACGCGGGGGACGGCGAACCGGGTGGTCACGTGGGTCGGTCCGTGGGCCTGCGCCTGGGGCACGCCACCGCACGCGGGGACCGGACAACTGCTGCCACCGATAGGCGGGCCGGGAGCGGGGATCAGTACCGAGGATGTCGGCCTGGAGCATGACTGGCCCGCGCCCCGGTCAGGACCGACCGATCCGAGGCGTGCGCACGGACTCGCAGCGGTGCGATCACCTGGACGGACAGGCGGTCGGGGTATCGCGGTAGCGGTGGTGCCCGACACGCCACGTGACCGCCATCCGGGGGGCGGACGCGTCGTCGCGACGTGTCTGCCGACCCGGGTGGTGAGGATCACCCGTGGGGCCGGCCGCAGTGCGCCGGTCCACCGCCCGTCGCAGCCGGCATCAGGCGGAGCGGTCGGTGGTCCGACAACGCCGAGCACCGTCGCTGATCGAGGTCACCCCGGAAACCCTTCGGCAGTCCACGACCAGGCGCGAGTGGCGCGCGCGACCCACCCCGTTGTGCAGCACCCGGGCTGCGAAGCGCACCGAACCTCGGGGCCTGACCTCGCCCAGCGGCGTCAGGGCCACCTCAAGGTGGGCCGTCGTCATCCAATCCGGCACTGCAGCGGCCCGCGGCGGATTTCGCGGCGCGCGGCTTCGCAGTGCGGACCACCAACGACTGGTGCTGCCGCCGACTTGGGCTCCCCGAACTGCGGACGATGGACACCAGTCGACTGTCCCGTATCGCCCCGAGGCCCGCGACTGCCGCGCCAGGTCCGTCGCGTGTCGCTGCCGTCGGACGATGCCCGTGATCGTCAGCGTCGCCGACGCCCGGCCCACCGGCAGGGTCGCCGCCACCCGGCAGCGCCGCGCCCGTCGCGACACCGCCACCCGTGCGGAGGTGCGGACTTTCCGGAGCAACGACGACGGCAGCAGTTGCGACACCGTGGGACGCCGGGCGGCCGTCCCCGGCGACGGTGAACACCCGCGCGTGCAGGGTGGCGCGGTGTCCACGGCAAGCGGTGTCACCGGACTCACGTGCACCCGGAGCGCAGGTCACCCCCGGCTCCGCCCACCCGGAACCGCACCGGGCTCGCTGCCGTGGTGTCGTCGACGTCGCTCACGCTGTCAGCGACCAGGTCGAACGCGACGGGGGTCCCAGCGAGCACGGGCCGGTCGACCCGCGCCACAACGGCAAGGAAAGGATCTTGTCAGGCTCCACCGGCGTGCAGTACTCGCAGGCATCCGGACCGCAACTCCCAGCCCCGGCTGGGCGGGGTCCCCGGGCGCCAGGGGTGACACCAGCCGGAAGGTCGCGGGCAGCCACGACCAGCGGCTCGCCGGCGGAGGTCGCCCGGTCGCCCCAGTTCATCACCGTCGCCGACAACAGCACCCGCTCTCCAGGAGCGACCACCCGGGCCCCGTGCGTGATGCGGACGACGCTCACGTCGACCCCGGGGTTCCGATCCACGGCAGACGCCAGCACGTTCGGAAGGGTCACGACGAGGGCAGCCACGACGACACGACCAGCGCCCGCACCATGACGGACGAGCCCTGCGTCGGCGCCGACCCGCATCGTTGCCCTCTCTGCTCTCGGAACTCGACCTCCATGGAACATGTGACGGCGTTGATGCCTGTTGAGCGCACGGACGAGGTGGTGGGGTGATCTCGAACAGGTCAGCCCCGATCAGGCGAAGACCGACGGGGCGCCGCCGGTGTGCACGAAGGTCACCGGCCCAGCGGGAATCCTGTTGTCGTCCGCCACCACTGCCGCCATGGCCTTGGCTGTGTACACGTCGTCGAGGACGATGCCTTCCAGTCCGGGCCAGCAGGTCGCCGGGCCGCCCGCCCTCCGGCGTGGCCACGCCGTAGCGCGGCCCAGGTAGCCGTCGGGGACGGTCGCGGCGACGACGGGTCGTCGGGCGCGATCACCCCACCACCTCGCGGGCCAGGTCGGTGGCGACCTCGGCAAGGGTACTCGGCGGTGTCGGCGACCTGGACCGCCGACCTCGGGCCGTCGTCCATGGCGCATGGCCGCGAGCAGGCCGCGTGGGTACCCCACTGCCCGTCGCGTGCACGATCGTCCCCCGCACTCCCTGATCGAGCAGTTCGGTGTAGGCGCGCGCATGGCCAGTGCGCCGGTGGCGGTCAACCCCCCGACCGGGATCAGGAAAGGGCGGCGCCCGGCCGCAGCCATTTCGGCGGCCAGCGCCTCGGCCCGTTCGAGGCACGCCGGCCAGCCGCCCTGCGGACGAACTCCACGTGGGCGCCCCACGGTTTCGTCGAGGAACGGGTTGCCGGTGGCGGTCCGGCGCTGCGCCGCCGAGCACAACCGGCACTCGCGGCCGGTCATGGCGCACTGCGGCGGTCGCCCTCGCGTGGTTGGACTGTGCGGCACCGACGGTGACCAGCACATCGGCTGCTCGTTCGTCGGCCTCGTCGAGGAGGTACTCCAGCTTGCGGATCTTGTTCCCGCCGAATCCGACGGGCGTCAGGTCGTCCCGCTTGATCCACACTTCGCGGGCCAGCGCCTCGGAGAACCGCGGGAGGAACGTCAGCGGGGTCGGCCCGGCGAGGAGTGCGTTGCTGGGCGGTTTCATGCCCGGCACGTTACCCACGCGGACCCGCGCGCGGGGTCATGATGGCCCTGTGACCGAACGGCTTACCTCGCGCATGGTGCCCTACACCGCGACGATCTTCGGAGAGATGTCCGCGCTGGCAACAAGAGTGGGAGCCGTCAATCTCGGACAGGGATTCCCCGACGCCGACGGTCCGGTGGCGCTGCAGGATCTGGCCGTGCGCGCCATCCGCGAAGGTCACGGAAATCAATACCCACCGGCACATGGACTCCCCAGATTACCGGGCGCGCGATCGCCGACCATCAGCAGCGCTTCTACGGACTGGCCGTGGATTGGCGGGACGAGGTCGTCGTGGGTACGGGGGCCTCGGAGGTGATCGCCGCTGCCGTGATGGCGCTCGCCGATCCGAGAACGAAGATCGCCCTGTTCGGCCCTACTTCGACCTGTATCCGGCCGTGATCGCCTTGGCCGGTGCGACGCGGTGACCGCACCGCTGGCGGGCCCGGAACTGCGACCCGACTTCGCCGCCCTCGGGCCGCGCTGCCCCGGCGACCAGGTCCTGCTGCTGAACTCCCCCACAACCCGACCGGCATCGTCCTGACCCCGAGGAAACCGGCGAACTGGCGCGGATCGCGATCGCCCACGACCTCACGGTCATCTCCGACGAGGCCTACGAACACCTCTCTGGATTTCGACGAGCACCGCCATATCCCCATCGCCACCCTGCCGGGGATGGCCGAGCGGACCGTGACCATCGGCTCGGCGGGCAAGACCTTCTCCTACACCGGTTGGAAGGTCGGCTGGGCGACCGGTCCCGCCGACCTGATCGCCGCGTCCGGGTCGTGCGCCAACACTTGTCCTATGTGTCCAGCGGACCGTTCCAGTGGGCGTTCGCCGAGGGCCTGCGGTTCCCGGACGCCTACTTCGACGAGTTCCGCGCCGCCCTCGCGGCACAGCGCGATCATCTGACGACCGGGCTGGCCGGGCTGGGGCTTCGCCCGCTGACCACCCAGGGCACCTACTTCCTGACCACCGATGTCACCGGCGCCGGATTCGACTCCGGCACCGAGTTCTGCGACTGGATCCCCGGCAACGCCGGGTGGGTAGCCATCCCACTCAGCGCCCTGAGCGATCACCCCGACGCCGACCCCTATGTCCGCTGGGCGTTCTGCAAACGTGAGGCGACACTGGACGAGGCCCTCACCCGCCTCGACCAGGCGCTGGCGTGACCATGCCAACGCCGCGGCTCTAAACTTGGGCGGGGCGGCTCGACGAGGAGGATCTGATGACCGTCAGCGCCGAATACGCCGTCAGGGGATGACCTGTCGGCACTGCGTAGCTGCGGTCACCGAGGAAGTCGCCGCACTCCCCGGGGTCGTCGGGGTGGCGATCTCGTTGGTGCCGGGCGAACGCTCCACTGTGCAGGTCACCAGCGAAGCCGGACTCGACCGGGCTTCGGTCGCGGCTGCCGTGGCCGAAGCCGGTACGAACTCGCGGACTGATCCCTCCGCTGGTCGAGCGAAGCCAGGACCCCCGCGGGTTGAGTAGGCGCGCCGGCGGCGCCGTATCGAAACCGCCCCGGTGGTCGAGCAGAGCCCGGGACCCCCGCCAGGTTGAGTAGGCGCGCCAGCGCCGTATCGAAACCGCCCCGGTGGTCGAGCAGAGCCGAGACCCCCGCGGGTTGAGTAGGCGCGCCAGCGCCGTGAGGCCGCCCCCGGTGGTCGAGCCGAGCCGAGACCACCAGCGCACCCCGGCGGTCGAGCAAAGCCGAGACCACCAGCGCACCCCGGCGGTCGAGCGAAGCCGAGACCACCAGCGAGCCTGCGATACGCTTTCGCGACAGGCCGGTGCAGCGACCGCGCGGTTGGTGACTCTCGCGTCGCCGGCTGAACCTCACGCGAGTGGCGCGAACACCACCACAGCCGTGGGCCGAGAGCGCCGCGCCGCCAGTTGATCGAGTCCTTGATCGATGTGGCGCCAGCAGTCCCACAGCCGAGCACGCTCCGCGCCTTCCGCGGCGTGGGCGATCATGGGGCGAAGGCCGTCGCCGGTGTCCACCTGGCATTCCAGCCGAGCCTGCAGATCCAGCCACCACGCCGGCTCCGGATCGGCCCAGCCGTTCATCGCCATCGACACCAGCGTCTCGCCGTCACGGTATTTCAACCGATCACCACGGTGCAGGGTTTGCCGGTGCGGCGACCGGTGATCGTCGCTCGCATAGCCCCCCAGCCCTTCTTGGGCCGCCAAAGACCTAGGTGGCCGTGGCTGGACCGGACGACAACTCGGTGCACTGCCCAGAAGGTGCGGATGAACCAGCGCGGTGGAAGTCGGGCCGGCTTCTCATCGGCGGGCACGTCGGCCGGGGACGCGTCGGTTGCGGGATGGGGTCGGGTTCAGTTCGGCGCTCATGATCACCTCCTGCAGGGTTGGTCAGCGCCATCCAGGGCGCGTGACCGGCCCGTCTCCCCAGTGTGCGCCTGGCAGCCCATCCAGAGCCGCGTCACCCCGTGGTCAACGGCTCCACCACCGCCAAGGCAATCCGTCGCCAAGGCTGCCAGAGTACAGGCTTCGTCCCCGTGTCGCCGGACCCCGGTGACCATCGAAGGCTTCGATGTCGCTTGCAAGGTCATGAACGATATCCCCGGCCACCGACACCGCCCGCGCTGCCGCCAGTGCGCTCGGCTTCGGGTGCAGGAACTCGGGCAGCGCCCACGCCCCGGCACGCACGAAGGGAAGCCCCGCGCTCCGGTCGAGGATCGCCTTGCGCGGGCTCGCCATCGCGACAGATCAAGCCGTCGGGACCACTGGACGGGTTGTCGGGAACGCGGGGAGGATGTCCCCGAAAGTCTCGGTCCGTCCGGCGTCCGGCCCGCTGAGCCACACCCGGGTCAGTTCGTAGGACCCCGTCTGGGCGACCACCACGAACGACTCGTCGGGCGCCAGGGCGACCCCGTTGGCGAACTGCAGACCCTCGGCGATCACGACTACCTCGCCGTCGGGGTCCGCCGCAGCCGGTCGGCCGGTCCCGGAGCTGTTCAAGAGGTCGGCGGTCAGTGCGTCGGCTGGTCGCTGGGTCGAGGTCGAGGAAGTAGATCGTGCCGTCGGCGGCATGCCGGCGTTGTTGCAGACGTGCAGGTCCGCGGTCCCGCGAGGCACCAGCGTCTGGATCGCCCCTGTGGAGTGGTCGAGGAGCAGCAGTCCCCGCTGCGCGTCGCACACCACGATGCGCCCGTCGGGATGGGCTTCCAGGCCCAGCGGACGTCCTGAGGTGTCGGCGACGACATCGATGCGCCGTCCGTCGGGGGTCAGCCGTAGCACCCGGCCGTCGTCGAGCCCGGTGTAGATCCGGTTGTCCAGCACGAGAGTGTCCTCGGGACCGGTGCCCGGCACGGACAGATGCCGCGCGACCGTGATCGACGTTGGCGCCGGCCCCTTCGGCGCGGGGGCGGGGTGCCAGGAGCGTGGGGACACGCGGGGGCGACCGAACATGGGGTTCCTTCCGACCCCTCCACGGTAGTTGTCCGGAACCAGGTCTTGCGTCACGGAATAACGCGATATATCGTGAGTGTTGTCAGATACATCCCGACAGTGGGATATGACAAGGAGACACAATGACTGACACCGACTTCCCCACCGTGCCCCCCGTGGGCCTGGGGGAACCCCAGAACGAGCACGAGAACGAGAGCGGCCGGAGGCGACGCCGAGGCCACCGGGGCCACGGATGCCATCCCGGATTCAAGGGAGGAATGATGGGAGCACGCGGACCGATGGGACCAGGAGGACCGATGGGACCAGGAGGCCGAGGAGGCCCCGAATGGATGTTCGGGCCCATGGGTCCCGCCGGACCATGGGGTCCCGGCGGTCGACGCCGCGGTCGCCGTGACCGGGGCGACGTGCGTGCCGCGATCCTGCTGCTCCTCGCCGAACAGCCGCGCCACGGCTACGAGATCATCACCGAGATCGCCGACCGCAGCGACGGCGCCTGGCAGCCCTCGCCGGGCTCGGTCTACCCGACCCTCAAGCGGCTCGCCCGCGAGGGTCTGGTCGGACCGGACACCGACGACCACGGCAAGCGCGTGTTCAGCCTGACCGACAAAGGTCGGCAACTGGTCGACGCCGAAGGCGCCGGCTGGGGCGAACCGTGGGTCACCAGCGGCGACTCCGACGGTGACGACACCGAACGACGCGCCCTGTGGCAGGAAGCCCAGCAACTCGCGGCCGCGGTCTGGCAGGTCTCGCAGCTCAACAAGCCCGAGGACCTGCAGGCGGCCACCGAGGCACTGGCCGACGCCCGCAAGGCGATCTACCGGCGACTGGCCGAGTAACCGGCCCCTGCCGGAACGATCCGGCTCGCCGCCCGGGTGACGCGGCCACGGACGCGGGGAACAGGGAATCATGACCTCTTCCCCGCGTCCGACCCGCCCGGCACTCATCGGCGTCTGTGTCGACAAGCACCTCACCCACGACCGGAACGGCGCCCTGCTGCCCTTCTGGTCCAGCCTGCTGCGCGGATTCATCACGACCGCGGAACAGCGGGACCACCTGGTACTGGTCAGCTACGGCGACCTCCAGGACCGGGAGATCCCGACGGACGCACTGGTCCTCCTGACCGCCGGCCAGGTGACAGCCACCATGTCGCGCCCGGAACGCCGGCGAGGCGGAGTGGTCGGTGGCCGCGACGGCCTTCCCGGACAGGTAGCCCAGTTGTGCTTCGTCCACCCCCACACCCAGATCGGGGAAGACGTCGCCCGAATGCTGATCGGCCGCGGCTGCCGACACGTCCTCGTGGTCGAGCACCGCGCTCCCTCCCCAGCCGCGGAATCCATCGCCTCGACCTGCGAAGACCTGCTCTGCCGGGCCGCGTGAAGGTCAGCACCGTGAACGAGGGCAGCGGCGCCCGGCGTTCACCTGGGGCCACCGACCCCATCGACGGGCTGTTCTCTCGGCTTGAACTCCCGTCGCGGTCGGCGATCCTCGCCACGATGCCGGAACTGGCATCACGTCTGGCGGTGCGCCTGGTGACGATCGCCGAACCCCAGACCGCCTGCGCCCCCAGCAGGCCGGGCGACGCCCTTCTGAGCCTCGAAGGTGCCCGCTGCGGCGAACTCATCGCCCACAGTGTGGTGACCGCACGTATGGGTCCCACCCCGAGCGCCACGGCGGTGGAGTTGCCGTACCGCCTGAGACCTGTCGGCGGTCAGGATCGCTGAGGCGTCACCGACAGCGAGTCCAGGTCCTCGGCCACGTCGACCAACACGGTGTCGCCGTCGCGGACCTCGCCGGACAGGATCTCCTTGGCGAGTTGATCACCGACCGCGGACTGCACCAGCCGCCGCAGCGGCCGGGCGCCGTAGGCGGGATCGAACCCGTTGAGCGCCAGCCAGTCCTTGGCCGCCTGGGTCACCTCGAGGGTCAGCCGCCGATCGGACAGGCGCTTCTGCAGCGAATCGAGCTGCAGGTCGACGATGTGGGTCAGTTCCTCGGTGTCGAGCGGATGGAACATGACCGTGTCGTCGAGCCGGTTGAGGAACTCCGGCTTGAAGTGCTGTCGGACCGCGTCCATGACGAGTTCCTGGCGCTTGTCGAAGTCCATGGTCTGGTCGACCAGGTACTGACTGCCGAGGTTCGACGTGAGGATCAGGATCGCGTTGCGGAAGTCCACCGTGCGCCCCTGACCGTCGGTCAGTCTGCCGTCATCGAGCACCTGCAACAGGACGTCGAACACCTCGGGATGCGCCTTCTCGACCTCGTCGAGCAGCACGACCGAGTAGGGACGGCGACGCACGGCTTCGGTCAGCTGGCCGCCCTCCTCGTAGCCGACGTAGCCGGGAGGCGCCCCGACCAGGCGCGCCACGGAGTGCTTCTCGCCGTACTCGCTCATGTCGATGCGGGTCAGCGCGCGTTCGTCGTCGAACAGGAACTCGGCCAGCGCCTTCGCGAGTTCGGTCTTGCCCACGCCGGTGGGTCCCAGGAACAGGAACGAGCCGGTGGGGCGGTTCGGGTCGGCGATCCCGGCGCGACTGCGGCGGACGGCGTCGGACACCTCGCGGATCGGCTCCTTCTGCCCGATCACGCGTTTGCCCAGTTCAGCCTCCATGTTGAGCAGCTTCTGCGTCTCGCCCTGGAGCATCCGGCCGGCGGGGATCCCGGTCCACGAGGCGACGACCTCGGCGATGTCGTCGGCGGTCACCTCCTCGGCCACCATGGCCTCGGCGGGACGTTCGGTGTTCTTGGCGATGGCCTCGGCCAGGTTCGCCTCCAGCGCCGGAATCTCGGCGTACAGAACCCGTGACGCCTGCTCGAAGTCGCCGTCTCGCTGGGCGCGGTCGGCGACGGTGCGCAGCTCGTCGATGCGGATCTTGAGCTCGCCGATGTGATCGAGTCCGGACTTCTCCTGCTCCCACTGGGCGCGCAGCGTCCGCAGGCGCTCCTCCTTGTCGGCGAGGTCCTTGCTCAACCGGTCGAGCCGCTCCTTCGACGCCTCGTCGGTCTCCTTCGCCAGCGCCATCTCCTCCATGTGGAGGCGGTCGACGGCACGCTGGAGTTCGTCGATCTCGACCGGCGCGGAATCGATCTCCATCCGCAAGCGCGAGGCGGCCTCGTCCATGAGGTCGATGGCCTTGTCGGGCAGGAACCGCGATGTGATGTACCGGTCGGACAGGGTGGCGGCCGCGACCAACGCCTGGTCGGCGATCGACACCTTGTGGTGCGCCTCGTACTTCTCCTTGATGCCGCGCAGGATCGCGATGGTGTCCTCGACGCTGGGTTCGGCGACCAGGACCTGCTGGAACCGCCGCTCCAGCGCGGGGTCCTTCTCGATGTGTTCGCGGTACTCATCGAGCGTCGTGGCACCGACC
>JAXLSJ010000007.1:0-129664 GCA_046330625.1 Candidatus Nanopelagicales bacterium | reverse complement strand
GGGTGGCCATCAGCCACTGGGGCGATCCATACAACGTCACCAACACCCGGTGACACCACCACCTGGCGACCCGACCAGAATAGAACACCTGTTCGAATAGGGCAAGGACCTGCCCAGACCAGATCCGACAAGGGGCATTGACCCGGGTGCTGGTCGCGGTCAGACTCCTCACCAGGGAATGGGGGAGTCCATGTCGCGTCCGCGCACCGGCATCATCGTGCTGTCCGTCGCAGCAGCTACGGTCGCCTTGGGTGGTTGTTCCGCCCCGATGAGCGGCAACGGCGATGCAGCCGTCAGCCAGCCCCCTGCCCCGCGCAAGACGATCGTCTATGACGGGGAGGGGGTGTGGTACGCAGACCTGCAGGACATGTACGACCAGGCCGATCTCGTGGTGGTGGCCCGGCTTCACGACCCGACGTCGACCACCCTTTCCCGGCTGAGCAAGCCGAAGATCTCGGACCCCGATTCCCCGCCCATGCAGGTGTGGCAGGTGACCGTGGAATCGGTGATCAAGGGGGCCCCTCCCGGCAACCTACGGGTGTCGCGGTTCGACACCCGGAATCCCGCTGTGGACCTCATCGCCGATGGTGTCGGTGACACAACTCCCGGCGCCACTGCAGTCCTGTTCCTCAGGGAGGGCCCGTTCGGCATCTTCTATGTCTCCGGCGTCGACGAGGGATATGCCGAGATCACCGCTGACACGATCCAGTGGCGGACCGGACGGATGGCGGTGAGGTCTCCCGTGGTTCGGGATGGTGGCTCCGGGTCGAGAATGGCCACCCCGCCCCCCACCGTGGCGGACACGGTGACGACGGTAGAAGCGCTCAAGGAAGCGGTGCGGTAGGGGATCGGCCCTCGGAAGGGTGGGGCGCGGAAACGATGCCCGGCTACGGACGACCGGTGACGACTTTCAGCCGGCCGGTTCGGTCCTGGAACAGCACCACACGGAATCGATCGCACCCTAAGCCGGCCGCCGGCTCCGGTCGCTCACGCGGAGGACTACGGTGGCCGCATGGGGTTCGACGCACAGGCATGTCTGATCGGGGCGGGAGCAGCGGGGTTGGCGACCGGCAAGGCGTTGGTCGACGCCGGTGTCGGCTTCGACTGGTTCGAGAAGGGGTCCTACGTCGGGGGCCTGTGGCAGATCGACAACGACAACGGGGGAGCGGCCGCCTACCGGACCCTGCACCTGAACTCCTCGCGCCCCCGCACCGAGTTCCCCTCCTACCCGATGCCGTCGGACTGGGCCGACTACCCGCCGTACCACCAGGTGGCGCAGTACTTCGATGACTTCTCCGACCACTTCGACCTGCGCCGTCGCATCACGTTCAACACCGAGGTGACCGAGGTGGCGCCCATCGCCGGTCCGGGGCTGCCGGGGGAGCACGGGTGGTCGGTCACCACCAGCGACGGACAGACCCGGACCTATCAGGACGTGCTCATCGCCAACGGGCACCACAGCAGTCCCAAGACCCCGGAGTTCGCCGGCGAGTACACCGGCGAGTCCTTCCACGCCCATGACTACCGCGACCCCGGGGTGTTCGACGGTCGCCGGGTGCTGGTCATCGGAGTCGGCAACTCCGGAATGGACATCGCCTGCGACGCCGCCCGGACCGCCGAGACGGTGCTGTTGTCGACGCGGCACGGCGTCCACGTGATCCCCAAGTACGCGCTCGGCCGCCCGGTCGACCAACTGTCGTCGTCGCTCACCGCCTACCTGCCGTTCACCGTCGAGCGCATCGCCTACGAGAGCATCGTGCGGATCGCCACCGGCCGGCCACAGGACCGCGGTCTGCCCGAACCCGACCACCGACTGTTGTCCGCCCACCCCACGGTGTCGGCCGAGCTCTACGACCGGGTCGGTCACGGCGATATCGCCATCCGGCCGGACATCGCCCGGTTCGACGGCGACACCGTCGAGTTCGTCGACGGCACTCGCGACGAGATCGACCTCGTCGTCTACGCGACCGGCTACGACATCACGTTCCCGTTCCTCGACCCCGAGGTCTACGACCCGGCGGGCAACGCCATGCCGCTGTATCTGCGCATCGTGCCGCCCGACCGGCCCGGACTGTGGTTCATGGGGTTCATCCAGACCGTCGGCTCGGGCATCCCGCTGGTGGAGTACCAGGCGTTGTGGGTCGCGGACATCCTCGCTGGCGATCGTGATCTTCCCGACCGGCGCACCATGACGGAGTGGATCCAGCGGGATCAGGCCGACATGACCAAGCGCTATGTGCGCTCCGAGCGGCACACGATGCAGGTCGACTACTGGCGCTACATCCGGACCATGAAGCAGGCCCGGGAGAGCAGGTCGCCCCTCCAGCGAGTGCCGCTGCTCAACCGTCTCCCCGGGATCGGCTGAGCACAGGGAGACCCCTCAACAGGCAACCTCGGGTGCCGGTGCGCCACATTCGGCTCAGCACCACACTCGGAGGTCGGTCATGAGCCAGACTGCCGCGGGAGCCCCGCCCGCCAAACTCCCCCGCAGCGCGATCATGGTCGCGGTCACCGCGGCCACCCTGGGGATCATCTACGGCTACGACCAGTCCAACATCGGCGGCGCGCAGCTGTACTTCCAGGACGACCTCAACATGGAGACCGCGGCGGTCGAGACGGTCACCGCGGCCATCGTGATCGGCGAGATCATCGGCGCACTGATCGGCGGCTGGGTGGCCAACCGGATCGGGCGCAAGAAGTCCATGATCCTGGTGGCGACCGGGTACATCATCTTCTGCCTGCTGAGTGCCGCCTCGGTGTCCGTGGCCATGCTGTGGGGATCGCGGGTGTTCCTGGGGATCACGATCGGTATCTCGCTGGTCGCCGTCCCCGTGTTCGTCGCCGAGTCGGTTCCGGCCCGGGTCCGCGGTGCGACCCTGGTGGCCTATCAGGTGAGCACCGTGATCGGCATCATCATCGGCTTCCTGGTCGCGGCAGCCCTGGCCGATGTCAACGACGCCGTCAACTGGCGCATCATGCTGGGCATCGCGGCGGTGCCCGCCCTGATCCTGCTGCCGTTCCTGATGAGGCTGCCCGAGACTGCCCGCTGGTTCATGATGAAAGGTCGCCGGGACGAGGCCCGACAGTCGTTACAGACCACCGATCCCGATGCGGACATCGAAGGTGAACTCGACGACATGCAGGCCACCATCGACGAGGAGTCCGGCGGAGCGCTCGGCGAGATGCTGCGCCAGCCGTATCTCCGGGCGACGATCTTCGTCGTCGGTCTCGGCTTCTTCATCCAGATCACCGGGATCAACGCCACCGTCACCTACGGTCCGAAGATCTTCAAGGCCATGGGGATCGAGTCGGACTCGCAGACCCTGTTGCTGAACGTGGGGATCCAGTTCATCGCCCTGGTGGCGGTCCTGATCTCGATGCGGACCGTCGACAAGTGGGGCCGGCGGCCTATCCTGCTGACGGGCATCTCGATCATGATCGTCGCCCAGTTGGCCATGGTGGTCACCTTCGCCACCCAGCAGGGGGACACATTCGCCAGTTGGCAGGTGGTGCTCGGGTTCCTCGGCATCGCGTTCATCAACATCGGGTTCGTGTTCGGCTTCGGCGCCCTGGTGTGGGTCTACGCATCCGAGGCATTCCCCGCCCGGCTGCGCGCGCTGGGCGCGAGTGCCATGCTCACTGCGGACCTGGTCGCCAACTGGATCATCGCCAACTTCTTCCTTTCTGCGATGGAGAAGGTCGGCGGCGCCGTGGCATTCGGATTCTTCGCCGTGATGGCGCTCCTGGCATGGTTGTTCGTATGGAAACTGGCGCCGGAGACCAAGGGTCGCGAGCTGGAGGAGATCCGGCACTACTGGGAGAACGGCGGCAAGTGGGAACCGGCGAAGGCGGACGCCTGAACCTGGGTCGGCGCGGCTTCCTGGGGCTGTCCTCGGCGACCGTCGCCGCCGCCATCACCGGCTGTTCCGGAGGCTCGCCGTCACTGGGATCTCCCTCGACGGGATCCCCCGCCACGGGATCCCCGGCGCCGGTCTCGGTGGTCTCGCGGTGGGCGACGGATCCGTGGGCCCGCGGGTCGTACAGCGCGCTGTCGCCGGGGACCGGCTGGGCGGCCCGCGAGGTGCTCGCCGAGACCCTGGCGCACGGTCGGGTGGCCCTGGCCGGGGAGTACGTGGCCACGGACTTCCCCGCGACGGTGAACGGGGCCTACGGCTCGGGGCGGCGGGCCGCCCGGCTCGTGGACCGCGAGGTGCCGGGTCGTACGGCCGTGATCGTCGGCGCGGGGATCGCGGGGCTGGCGGCCGCGGAGCGCCTCACGGGCGCCGGCTGGACGGTCCACGTGCTGGAGGCCCGTGACCGTATCGGTGGCCGCATCGACACCGACCGCAGCACCGGGGTGCCGCTGGAACTCGGGGCATCCTGGATCCACGGGATCACCGACAACCCCATCACCACACTGGCCAAGCGGGCGGGGCTGGCCCTGGTGCGCACCGATTGGGACGACGCCCGGGTCCGGGAGTATCCCGACGGCGGGAAGGTCGGGGGGGTGTGGGCGGCGCAGGATGACCTGTGGCGGGCCGTGGATCGGATCGCCCGACACCGGCCGCCCCGTCGACTCTCGGTCGACCAGGCGCTGGCGGCGCAGGGATGGAAGGCCCGCACACCACAGCAGCGGTTCGCGGCACGCACCGAACTGGTGATGGAGTACGGGGTGGACCTGCAGCGGCTGGGCGCCCAGGCACTGTGGGAGGGCGACACGCCGCGGGGTGGGGACTGGCTGGTCAAGGGCGGCTACGGCCGCATCCCCGAACTGCTGGCCCGCGGGATCCGCGTCGACCTCGGTTCGCCGGTGCGCTCGGTGCGGGTGAGCGGCGATGAGGTTCGGGTGACCACCGATCGCGGCGAGGTCACCGCCGATGCTGCCGTGGTGACGGTGCCGGTCGCGGTGCTGCGCGCCGGACTGCCCGAGATCGCCTGGCCCGCGCGCACCCGCGACGCCCTGGCCGGGATCACGACGGGCAATCTGGAGAAGGTGTTCCTGACCTACGGCCGGGCCTGGTGGCCCGATGCCGATCTGCTGCAGGTCATGGGGGCGCCGGGGCGACGGTGGGTCGAGTGGTACCCCATGACGGCGCTGGTCGACCGGCCCGTGATCATGGCGCTCGCGGGCGGTCGTACGGCCACCCGCGGCCCGCGGAAGCGGGCGGGGGTGGCCCGTCAGGCCGCCGACACCCTCGAGCGGGCCTACCGATGAGCGATCTGTCGGTGGCGACCGGGATCGGTTCGATGCCGGGGACGTCGGTCGCCGAAGCGGTCGCCGTGGTCACCGGAGAACTTCCCGACCTGCCGCATCTTCCCGAACTCCCCGCCCGGGGCGCCGGCGCGGACATGGTGGGACGCACCGGCGCACTGCTCACCGCGGTCTCCACGGACTTCGCGCTGACCACAGTGCCGACAGGCTGGCAGATCAGCGGGCAGGTCGGTCCGGACATGCGTCGCGCCCGCTCGTGGCTGGGCGAGGACTGCGATCGGCTCGAGCAGGCGCTCACCGGCACATCGGGCACAGTCAAGGTGCAGGTCTGCGGCCCGTGGACCTGGGCGGCGGCCGTCGAGGACGCCGCTGGGCGCCGGCTGGTCCGCGACGAGGGTTTCGTCGGCGAACTGTCCCAGGCCTTGGCGGCGGCCACTGCAGCTCACCTGGCCGACCTGCGGCGGCGCCTGCCGGAGCGTGCGTTCCTGGTCCAGTTCGACGAACCCGGGCTCCCCGCGGTGCTCGACGGCCGGATCCCCACCGCCAGTGGACTGGGGCGACTGGCGGTGGTCCCGGCAGCCCGGGCGGCGGCGGTGGTCGGCGATGTGGTCGCCGCGGTCGAGACGCCGAGCCTGCTGCACTGCTGCGCTGACTTCCCGTTCGCCGTGGCGCGGTCCGCCGGGGTGGCGGGGATCTCGTGGGACCTGGCGACCCGGACCGAACCCGACGACGTCGCGGAGGCGTTCGAGTCCGGCCTTCGACTGTTCGCCGGCGCCGTCCAGTGGGGGGACTCCCCGGACGACGCCACCCGTCGGTTCACGTCGATGTGGCAACGCACCGGACTCGGTGGCGACGCCGCCCGGCAGGTTGCCGTCACCCCCGCGTGCGGGTTGGCCACCGCATCCCCGGATCAGGCGCGGCAGGCGCTCACCGCCGCGACCCGCCTCGCCGCCCGGTTGGCCGAGGACCTCTGAGGCGGGCATAGGGTCGGCGCATGGCGGACGCACGGGCCCGGTGGGCCGAACTGGTGGACCGGATCAACACCGCCCGTCAGGAGTACTACGGCGCGGATCACCCCACCCTGTCCGACGCCGAGTACGACACGTTGTTCCGGGAACTGCAGGAGATCGAGGACGCGCATCCGGAGCTTGTGACCGGGGACTCGCCCACCCAGACCGTCGGCGGCGAACACGCGGGCATGTTCACCCCGGTGACACACCTGGAACGCATGCTGAGCCTCGACAACGCCTTCAGCGTCGAGGAGCTCCAGGCGTGGCTGGCCCGGGTCGTGAAGGATCTGGGGGAGCTGCCGCCCCTGCTCTGCGAACTCAAGATCGACGGCCTGGCGGTGGACCTGGTCTACCGCCACGGAACGCTCGTGAGTGTCGCCACCCGCGGCGACGGGCGGGTGGGCGAGGACGTCACCTACAACGCGCGGTTCATCCCCTCGATCCCCGCCCGACTGTCCCCGGGTGATCTCCCGGTGCCCGAGCTGCTCGAGGTGCGCGGCGAGGTGTTCTTCGACAAGCAGGCGTTCGCGGGGATGAACGACGAGATGCTGGCCGCGGGCCGGACCCCGTTCGCCAACGCCCGCAACGCGGGCGCCGGGTCGTTGCGGCAGCGGGTCGACCGCCGCGAGGAGGAGTTGGCAGCGGCGCAGGCGGCGTCGCGCCGAAGCGAGACCAAGATCGCCCGCCTGGCCGCCGACCTCGAGCGATCCGTACAGCGCCTGGGACGCCTCCAACTCACGGTTCACGGCGTGGGACGGACGTCGGGGTGGCAGCCGGCGCGGCAGTCCGATGCCTACGAGGCGCTGGCCGGCTGGGGACTGCCGACGGCCGCGACGGCCCGGGTCGTCACCGACGAACCGACGTTGCTCGGCTACATCTCCGGGTACGGGGACACCCGCCACGACCTCGATCACGAGATCGACGGCGTGGTGGTCAAGGTCGACGACATCGCGATCCAGGGCCGCATGGGGGCGACCTCGCGGGCGCCCCGCTGGGCGATCGCGTACAAGTACCCCCCCGAGGTCGTGCGCACCCGCCTGGTCGATATCGCCGTCAACGTGGGGCGTACGGGTCGGGTCACCCCCTTCGCGGTGATGGAACCGGCCCAGGTGGCCGGGTCGACGGTGTCCATGGCCACGCTGCACAACGCCGACGAGGTCCGGCGCAAGGGGGTCCTGATCGGGGACATGGTGTTCCTGCGCAAGGCCGGCGATGTGATCCCCGAGGTCCTCGGCCCGGTCGTCGAGGAACGCGACGGGTCCGAGCGTGCCTTCGTGATGCCGGTCGACTGCCCCTCATGCGGGACCCCGCTGGCGCCTGAGAAGGAGACCGACGTCGACATCCGGTGTCCCAACACCCGCTCGTGCCCCGCCCAGTTGCGCGAGCGAGTGTTCCATGTCGGGTCCCGCGGGGCCCTGGACATCGAAGGGTTGGGCTGGAAGGCCGCCAACGCGCTGCTCGACTGCGGCCTGGTGCACGACGAGGGCGACCTGTTCGCCCTGACCGCCACCGATCTGGCGACCTGCCCGTTCTTCACCCGCGCCGACGGCGACGGGGGAACGGAACTGTCGGCGAATTCCCGCGCACTCCTGGAACAACTCGCCGTGGCCAGGGACCGACCGCTGTGGCGGGTCCTGGTGGCACTGTCGATCCGTCACGTCGGTCCCACCGCCGCCCGCGCGCTGGCCGCCGAGTTCCGCTCGTTGGACGCGATCGCGGCAGCCTCGCTCGAGGAACTTGCCGCCACCGAGGGGGTCGGACCGATCATCGCCGAAGCGGTGGGCGAGTGGTTCGCCGAGGATTGGCACCGCGACGTCGTGGCGAAGTGGCGCGAGGCCGGGGTCAGCCTGGCCGACGCTCCGGCCGAGGAGCAGGACCAGACCATGGCGGGGCTGACGGTGGTCATCACCGGAACCCTGGCCGGGCACAGCCGCGACGGGGCGAAGGAAGCAGTGCTCGCCCGGGGCGGCAAGGTGTCCGGTTCGGTCTCGAAGCGCACCGACTACGTGATCGTGGGCGACAACCCCGGCAGCAAGGCGGACAAGGCCGCCGAGCTCGGTCGCCCCGTCCTCGACGAAGCAGGATTCGAACGGCTCCTGGCGGGCGAACGGCCGTGACCGAGGTCGTGCGCGTGGTGGCCGCCGCGATCGTGCGCGACACCGCGGGCGGCCGTCAGGTGTTGGCGTGTCGTCGTACCAGTCCGCCCGCGCTGGCGGGCCTCTGGGAGTTCCCCGGGGGCAAGGTCGAGCCGGGGGAGTCCCTCACCGAGGCGCTGCTGCGCGAGATCGACGAGGAACTGCGTGTGGCGATCCGCATCGACGGGCCGCTCGGACCCCCGTTGCCGATGATCGGCGGGCCCGGCCTGTGGCAACCGTATTCCGCACGCATCGTGGCGGGGGAGCCCCGACTGGTCGACCACGACGAACTGCGCTGGCTCGGGCCGGACGAACTCGATCAGGTGCCGTGGCTGGCCACCGACCTGCCGGTCATGGCCGAGGTCGAGCGATTGCTACGGGACTGATCAGGGCCGGTCCCGACCTGCCAGAGGCGGACAAGGGCGGCCGCGGCCAGGCCCCCCAGGGCATTGCGGAGGAAGTCGCCCCGCTCGCAGGCGCCCAGTCCGCTGAGTGCCTGGCCGACTTCGATCGCCACGGCGACGGTCACGACCCCGGCGGCCGACACCAGGAGTGAGCGCGACGCCCACGCCAGGCCGGCACCCAAGGGAACCAACAACGCCAGGTTCAGCAGGGAATTGACGCTGACCCAGTCCTCCAGCACCGGGGAGCAGCCGGCGGCGAGATCGAGGTGCAGGTCGTAGTAGCCCAGGCGCGCCACGAAGGTCGGCACCAGGGCGCCCCCGAGACCCCACAGGGCGACGCGGGTGCCCCACACGTTCCAGCCGGAGGATCGGGCGATGGGGCCGGCGACGGCGTAGCCCACCACTGCGACCAGGGCGAGGGTCAGCCACGACTCGGGGGTGCGGAAGTACCACGAGGCGGTGTCGACAGTCGTCGTGACGAACGCCGCGTAGTCGATCACACCGTCAGTCTGCCCCCGCGCTGCGCCGCAGTCGAGCGGGAGAGCAGCCCGGTCGCGGCGGGATCGTCAGCCGGAGATCAGCCCAGTCGCGGGGTGATCCACGCGAGCACGTCGTCGAGGACCTGCTCCTTCTCGGGCTCGTTGTGCGGCTCGTGGAACATGCCGTCGTACTCGATCAGGGTGATGTCGCCCTCGGTGTTGTCGGCGAACACCCGGCTGGCACTCGGGACCGTGAGGGGATCGGCGGTGCCGTGGATGATGAGCAGCGGGATGGGGAACGTCTTCTGCGCCATCATGTCGTCCATGGCCGAGAAGGTCTGTTTCGCCAGTGCCAGTGACCCCTTGTCGTGCACGAGTGGGTCGGCGGTGTACGCGGCGACCACCTCGGGGTCGCGGCTGACACCGTTGGGATCGAGCCCGGTCGGGATGGTCACCCCCGGCACGATGCCGCCCAGGATGTTCGCCATCGTGAACTTGACCTTCTGCTCGCGCAGTTCGGAGTCCAGGGCCGGTGCCGATGCCACCATGCCCGCCACGTCCGGCCGCCGCCGCACCACATAGGTCATGGTCAACAGGCCGCCCAGGCTGTGGCCGTAGAGGATCACCGGGAGCCCCGGGTAGTCGGTCTGCGCCGCGGCCACGAGTGCCGCGATGTCGGCCACCGCATCGTCCACCCGCAGGTCGCCGCGGGTCCCGCCGCTGTGGCCGTGCCCGCGCAGGTCCAGGGCATACACGGCGAGTCCGGCGTCGGTGAGCCGTTGCGCGACGTAGCCGTAGCGGCTGGAGTGCTCACCGAGGCCGTGCACCAGGCACACCACGCCGACGGGGTCGGTATCGGGGAACCACTGCTGCCAGAAGACGCTGGCGCCGTCCGCGGTCCGATGGGTCTGCTCGTCGTGTCGCATCCCGTCATTGTGCACTCTGATCCGACCCGGGCACGAACGGCCCCGCCCCGCCCTGCCGGTCGACCGGCGGCTCGCCCCTACGATTGGGGCCATGACTACGGCCATCACCCGCGACGAGGTCGCCCATCTGGCCCGACTGGCCCGCCTGGATCTGCCCGACGACGAGTTGTCCCACTACGCGGAACAGCTCACCGTCATCATCGATGCCGTCGCCACGGTGTCCGAGGTCGCGGCCGACGACGTGCCCGCGACCTCGCATCCGGTGCCGATGACCAACGTCTTCCGCCCCGACGCTGCCGGACCTTGCCTCGACCGCGACGTGGTGCTGTCCCAGGCGCCCGCGGCCGAGGACGGGCGGTTCCGGGTGCCTCGCATTCTCGATGAGGACCCTGCATGAGCCGCGACATCATGCGGGAGTCGGCCATCGGCCTCATCGAGGAGATGGCCTCGGGCAACCTGTCGTCGGTCGAGATCACCCAGGCGCACCTGGACCGGATCGCCGAGGTCGACGGCGAGATCCATGCGTTCCTGCACGTCGATGGTGAAGCCGCCCTGGCGACGGCCGCCGATGCCGACGCCGCCCGGGCAGCCGGCGAGGACCTGCCGCTGCTGGCCGGGGTGCCGATCGCGGTGAAGGACGTCATGGCCATGACCGGGGTGCCGACGACCGTGGGATCGAAGATCCTCGAGAACTGGCGCCCGCCCTACGACGCCACGATCGTCGAACGCCTCCGGGCCGCCCGGATGCCCATCCTCGGCAAGACCAACATGGACGAGTTCGCCATGGGGTCGTCCACGGAACACTCTGCCTTCGGGCCCACGCGCAACCCGTGGGACACCGACCGGATCCCCGGCGGCTCCGGCGGCGGTTCGGCCGCGGCGCTGGCAGCCTTCGAGGCCCCTCTGGCGATCGGCACCGACACCGGCGGCTCCATCCGCCAGCCGGCGGCGGTGACCGGGACCGTCGGCGTGAAACCCACCTACGGGGCCGTGTCCCGCTACGGGTTGGTCGCACTGGCCAGCTCGCTCGATCAGGCCGGCCCCTGCGCGCGGACGGTGCTCGGTGCGGCGATGCTGCACCAGGCCATCGCTGGTCACGACCCGCGCGACTCCACCTCGCTGACCACCCCCGTGCCCGACGTCGTGGGTGCGGCCAGGCGGGGAGACGTCCGCGGTCTGCGGATCGGTCTGGTCACCGAGCTGGGCGGCGACGGGTACCAGCCGGGGGTCGAGCAGCGGTTCACCGAGGCGGTCGAACTCCTGGCCGAGCTGGGGGCGGAGATCGTCGAGGTGTCCTGTCCCCACTTCCGGTACGCGTTGGGGGCCTACTACCTCATCCTACCGAGCGAGGCGTCGAGCAATCTCGCCAAGTTCGACGGCATGCGCTACGGCCTGCGGGTCGGCGACGACGGGGACAACGGGGTCGAACAGGTCATGGCGCAGACCCGGGCCGCGGGGTTCGGCGACGAGGTCAAGCGAAGGATCATGCTCGGCACCTATGCCCTGTCCTCGGGCTACTACGACGCGTTCTACGGCCAGGCTCAGAAGGTCCGCACCCTTATCCAGCGGGACTTCGATGCCGCCTTCGCCGACTGCGACGTCCTGGTGTCGCCGACCTGCCCCACCACGGCGTTCCCGTTGGGGGAGAAGGTCGACGACCCGCTGGCCATGTACCTCAACGACATCGCGACCATCCCAGTCAACCTCGCGGGTAATGCCGCAATGTCACTGCCGGTCGGCCTGGCGCCCGAGGATGGTCTGCCCGTCGGGTTGCAGATCATGGCGCCCCACCATCAGGACGACCGCCTGTACCTCGTCGGCGCGGCGCTGGAAGGTGCGCTCGAGGACAAGTGGGGCCACCGCCTGATCGAACAGGTGGGATCGGACGAGAGGGGGGACCGGTGAGCATCGCCACGGTCGCCAGCGTCGCCGACGCCTTGACGCGCTATGAGCCGGTCATTGGGCTCGAGGTCCACGTCGAACTCGGGACCGTCTCCAAGATGTTCTGCGGCTGCCCCACGACCTTCGGGGGGCCGGCTAACACGCAGGTGTGCCCGGTCTGCCTCGGGCTGCCGGGATCCTTGCCGGTCGTCAACGCCGCGGCCATCGAGTCGACGATCCGCATGGGACTCGCGCTCAACTGCTCCATCGCCGAGTGGTGCCGCTTCGCCCGGAAGAACTACTTCTACCCCGACATGCCGAAGGACTACCAGATCAGCCAGTACGACGAGCCGTTGTGCACCGACGGCTGGCTGGACGTCACGGTGCCCACCGACGAGGGTGGCACCGAGACGGTGCGGGTGGGGATCGAGCGGGTCCACATGGAGGAGGACACCGGCAAGCTCAGCCACACCGGCGGAGCGACCGGTCGGATCCACGGCGCCGACTACAGTCTCGTCGACTACAACCGTGCCGGGATCCCGCTGGTCGAGATCGTGACCAAGCCCGTGCCCGGTACCGCCGGTCTCGCGCCGGCTGTGGCGCGGGCCTACGTCACTGCGCTCCGCGACATCATGCGCAGCCTGGGGGTGTCGGATGTCCGCATGGAGGAGGGGTCGCTGCGCTGCGACGCGAACGTGTCGCTCGCGCCCCCCGGGGCACCGTGGGGGACACGCACCGAGACCAAGAACGTCAACTCCCTGCGTTCGGTCGAGCGCGCCGTGGCGTTCGAGATCCGGCGCCAGGCGGCGGTGCTCGACGCCGGCGGAACGATCAAGCAGGAGACCCGGCACTTCCACGAGGACGACGGCACGACCACTCCTGGCCGCTCCAAGGAAGAGGCGGAGGACTACCGATACTTCCCCGAGCCGGACCTCCTTCCGGTCGCCCCCGACCCCGCCTGGGTCGAGGAGCTTCGGGCCACCCTGCCCGAGATGCCCGCGGTGCGCCGGGCCCGGCTGCAGGCGGCGTGGGGGATCAGCGACTTCGACATGGACTCTGTGCTGAACGCCGGAGCCCTGGACCTGGTCGAAGCGACCATCGCTGCCGGTGCGGATCAGGTCGGGGCGCGCAAGTGGTGGCTCGGCGAACTGTCCCGCATCGCCAAGGAGCAGTCCCGCGATCTGGCGGACCTGCCGGTGACCCCGGCCGACGTCGCCCGGGTCGAGGAGCTCATCGCCGCCGGGACTCTGAACGACAAGCTGGCGCGCCAGGTGTTCGAGGGGGTGACGGCCGACGAAGGCCGTCCCGACGACGTCATCGCGGCTCGCGGCCTGGTACTGGTCTCCGATGACGGAGCCCTGCTCGCGGCCATCGACGACGCGATCGCGGCCAACGCCGACGCCGTCGCGAAGATCAAGGACGGGAAGGTGCAGGCGGCCGGCGCCATCATCGGGTCGGTCATGAAAGCCACCCGGGGCCAGGCGGACGCGGGCCGGGTGCGCGAACTGCTGCTCGAGAAGCTGGGCGTCTGAGACGGGTCACTCGGCGCCGGGCGGTCCGGCCGCCTCGAGGAACTGCGAGATGAAGGCTGTCGGGGTGCCCTTGTCGTCCCGCAGAAGCCCCACCACATGGTGCACTGCGATCTCCTCGCCGTCGGCCCGGACGAATCGGTGATCCCGGCTGATCCGTGACGCAGTGCCGGCAAACAGTTCCGCTCGCATCTCGGCGTCGTCGCCGTCGTCCGCGGGGAGGATGACATCGGCGATCCCGTGGGTCGACAACCACTCCGGGGACCTGTCCAACAGCCGGGAGAGCGCGTCGTTGACGTCGACGAAACGGCGGTCGAGATCGACCACGGCCATGCCCACCGGAGCCGCGTCGAGCGTGGCCCGGAACCGCTGCTCACTGGCCGCGAGCGCCTCGAAGGCCCGGATCTGCTCCGAGACATCGCGCATTCGCACGACCCGATAGGCCGGCTGGTCGCCCTCGGCCGGTACCGGCTGCGACGCTGCCTCGGCCCAGATGTAGGAGCCGTCACCGCGCCGGACCCGGGCGGTGATGCCGCCCGCGCCACCCGAGGAGACCAGGGACGCCGCCTCCCGCCGGAATCGCGGAAGGTCGTCGGGATGGACCAGATCGGTGTTGCTCCGTCCCACCAGATCCGTCGGCTCCCACCCGAGGGTTCGGCGTGCCGAGGGCGAGACCCACTCGATGTGCCCGTCGGTGCGGATCAGCATGACCACGTCGGCGGTGTTCTCCGCGATCATCCGGAAACGGCGCTCGGCGGCGCGGACCTGTTCGTTCAGCGTGGCGGTGCGCACCGCCAGCGCCACCCGCTGGGCGACGGCCGCAATGGCGGTCGCACTCTCGCGTGGGAACGGGTCGGCGGCGAACAGCGACAGCGACCCCACGGGCTCGCCGAGGGCGATGAGTGGTGCCACGACGACGTTGCCCATGGAGTTCTCCCGCGCGGTCCGGGCGAATCGCGCCCGGAACTCCGTGTCGGCGGCGTCGGGGGGATCCACGTTCAGGATCACCGGCTGCCGGGTGGCCAGGACTTCGCCGGTGACCGTGCCGGCCAGCGCGCTGGGAGCCCCTGCCAGTACCCGAAGAAGTGCGTCCCGGGGCGCGGGGTCGCGGTGGAACGAAGCGGCAGGACGGATCTCGGTCCCGTCGCCGGTGATCAGACTCACGAGGCACCCGTCAGCGAGGGTCTGGGACACCAGCTCGGCCGCGACCCGGCAGACCTCCGTGATCCCGGACGCGAGGCTCAATCGGTCGGCGAGGTCGGTCAGGATCCGCATGAGCCGTTGAGACTCTGCCAGCTGCTCGGCGACTCCCGTCTCGGCGCTCATGTCCCGGGCGACGGTCACGGTGCCGGTCACGACACCGGCCGAGTCGCGGAAGGGGCCCACCCGCAGCCCCACCGGACACCACCAGTCGTCGGCGCGTCGTATCCGGACCTCGGCTCGGGTCTGCCCTCCGGACAGCGCGGTGAGCCGCGCCTGCGCCGCCTGGTCGCGATCGTCGGGGTGGACGATGTCCAACAGGTCGGTGCCGCGCAGGGCCTCGGGGTCCCAGCCCAGGACGCGGGTCAGCGACTCTGACGCCCACTGCATGTGCCCGGCCGCATCAGTGCGCCACAACACGTCGGTGGCACTCGCGGTGAGAAGGCGCAGGGTCTGTGCATTCTGCTCGGCCTCGAGTCGGGCCTCTTGGGCCGGAGTGACGTCGGTGAAGACCGACAGGCTGCCCACCGTCCCATCGGAGAAGGCAAAGGGCTGGGCGTCGGATTGCAGCCACAGGGCCGGATGCCCCGGCCGTTCGATCCGGAACAGCAGTCCGTGCCAGCTGAGTCCCTCGGCGGCCACCCGTTGGACGGGCATGTCGACCGGCGCACCGGACTCGTCGACGATGCGCCAACTCGCGACCTCGGCGGGGTCGATCTCGTGATCGGCGCTGATGCCCAGGATCTCCCGTGCCGCGGGATTGGCGTACCGGACCGCGACGTCGGGTCCGCGCACGACGACACCCTGCGGGAGCCCGCCCAGGGTGTTCTCGAAGTCTTCCCGCGTGATCCGTGCCGAGGTCTCCCGGTCGGCCGGTCCCGTCACGCGTCACCGTCGCTGGGGACGACCATCGATTCGTCGTAGAGCACTGCGCGGTCCCGCCCCGTGTGTTTGGCCCGGTAGAGCGCGAGATCGGCGCGCTCGAGGAGATCCTCAGGCGAGGAGTCACCCGTATCCAGGGCCACCCCGATACTGAGGGTGACTCGTTGCCAGGTGGGGTCCGGCAGGTCCCGCCCCACGGCGGCGCGGAGTTTCTCCGCGACCGCCCGAGCATCGTCGGGATCGCGCACCGACGGCAGTAGCGCCACGAATTCATCACCACCGATGCGGGCGACGATGTCGTCGGTGCGCAACACCGAGCGGATCCGTTCGGCCACGATCACCAGGATCTCGTCGCCGATGGCGTGCCCGAGCTCGTCATTGATGGGTTTCAACTGGTCGAGGTCGATGAACAGGGCCGCGAGTGGTCCGGTGCGCCGAGGGGCCTCGGCGAGCAGGGCCAGTTCGCGGTCGAGCGCCCGTCGATTCGGGAGTTTGGTGAGCGGGTCGTGACTCGCCAGGTACTCCAGTTGCTCGGCGCGACGTTTGGTGTGGGTGATGTCCACGAACTGGGACACGTACGAGCGGGGACGGCCATGCGCGTCGCGGACCAGACCGATCGCGTGCTGGACCCAGATCACCGATCCCTCGGCCGTGAGCAGCCGTCGTTCGCCGACCTGCGACTCGGCGTCGCCGGCGTGGAGCCGGCTGCGCATCTGCTGGTCCGCGATGTCGTCCTCGGGCGGGAGGATCTCCCAGATGCCCCGGCCCTCGAACCAGGTCCGCTCGCGGCCGAGCATGGTGGCCATGGCGTCGTTCACCTGGATGAACCGGCGCTCCAGGTCGACCATCGCCATACCTCCTGGCGCCGAGGTCATCGCCGACTCGGCGCGAGCCTCGCTCTGCGTCAGTGTCGCCATCGCCTCGACCTCGGCGTCGATGTTGCGCATGCCGACGACCCGACCCAGTTCGTGGCCCGCGGCGTCGGTGATGCGCGTGGCGGTGTTGGCGAACCAGTGGAAGTCGCCATTGGCGGCCCGCAACCGGGCCGATCATGCGGCCGGGGACCCCGGGTTGCAGGTCCTGGACCGCCCGGATGAATCCCTCGAGATCCTCGGGCGCGAGGAAGTCCACCGGTCGCCGACCCACCATCTCTGCCGGACGCCACCCCAACAGGTCGGACACCGAGGGCGACACCCAGTCGATGAGGTTGTCCGGACCCACGCGGATGACGATGTCGGCGGCATGCTCCGCCAGTTGCCGGAACTCGAGCTCGCGCCGGGCGGCGAGGTCCCGGGCGACCACCTCGTCGTCGATATCACGCCAATTCGCCACCCGTGCCGTGACTCGGCCCGAATCGTCGAGCACGGGATTGACCGTGTTGGCGAACCAGCGATAGCTGCCGTCCTTGCCCCGGATCCGGACCTCGAAGCGCCCGGGGACACCTTCCTGCAGTCCCGGGAGGATCGCCCGCACCGACTCGACGTCTTCCGGGTGCACGAGATCGAGGAACGGGGTGCCGATCAGGTCCTCCGGGAGCCAGCCTCTGGCCTGCGTGATGGAGTGGGAGATCCAGACGATGACGCCGTCGGTGTCGCCGCGGACCACGACCTCGGCGGTGTGGTCCGCCAACAGTCGGAAGTGTTCCTCCGACTGCTCCAACTGGTGCATGACCCGGGTCTGCTCGGTGATGTCCACGATCTGCGAGACGAACTGGGTGACGGCGCCGTCCCGGTCGCGGATCGTGCTGACGCTGAGATCACCCACGAGGGTCGATCCGTCCGCAGCGAGGTACCGCTTAGTCAGCCGGTAGGTGTCGATCTCGCCGCTCATCACGCGCTGGACCTGGGCCAGGTCGACCTCTAGGTCGTCGGGATGGGTGAGCTCCTGCCACGTCTTGGTCTTCAGGGTCTCGGCGTCGTAGCCGAAGAACTCGCACAAGGAGGGGTTGACCTCCATGAATGTGCCGTCGGGGGCGATCAGGCACATTCCGATCCCCGCGTCGTGCATAGCGCGGCGGAACCGCTCCTCGCTGGCCGCCAGGGTGTTCAGCGCCTCGACCTCCGCGGAGACATCGCGCATCAGGACGATCTCGTGCTGGAGTGTTCCGTCGTCGCCCCACACCAGTTCGATCGAGGAGTCCACCCACGGGGTCGACCTGTCGGCCGCCACCACACGGGCGCGGTTGCGCAGGTGGCGCGCCCGGATCACGGATCGCCGCCGGAACACCTCAACGACTGCTCCCGGTCGTCCGGATGGATAAACGGCGTGGTCTTGCCGATCACGTTCTCGACAGCGATGCCCAGGAAGGTCTTCAGCGACGGAGAGGCCCATTGGACCGACCCGTCGGGTCCGTACATCACGACCACGTCGCTGATGTTGTCGGCCAGTAACTGGAAGTCCCGCGTCGTGGCGGCCAGGCCCTCGACCAGCCGCGCCTGTGCGGTCATGTCGATGACCTGCCGTACACACCCGGTGATCTGACCGTCGTCATTGCGGATCCCGCTCACGCTGAGGTCGCCCACCAGCACCGAGCCGTCGGCGTGGAGGTAGCGCTTGGTGATCCGATACGTGTCGATCTCGCCGGTGAGCAGGCGGCGCAAGTGAGTTTCTTCTGTGGCTACGTCGTCGGGGTGGGTGAACTCCTGCCAATGGCCGGCCATGAGGGTGTCGGCGTCGTGGCCGAGGAAGTCGCACATCGCCTGGTTGACGTCCACGAAGGAGCCGTCGCGGGTGACCAGGGTCATGCCCACGGCCGAGTCCTGCATGGCGCGGCGGAACAGTTGTTCGCTGCGGGCCAGCGCCGCGCGGTTGGCCACCCGTTCGGTCACGTCGTTCCACGAGACCGCGAATCCGTCGTCGACCCGGATCGCCCGGATGTCGAACACCCGCGGCTGCACCTCGGCGGTCTCCCAGGTGTCGTCGTAGCCGAGTTCCGTCACCTCGAAGGGCTCTCCGGTCTCGACCACCCGGACGTAGGTGTCGAAGAGGCCGTTGCGGTGTTCGGGCAGCCGTTCCAGCAGTCGACTTCCGATCAGGCCTTCGACGGGCAGCATCATCTCCGCTGCGCCGGCGCGGTTGATGTAGGTCCACTCGAAGTCGATGATCGTGCCGTCGTCGTCCCGCACCGAGCGCATGATCGACAGCGGTTCCAGCATGGAGTCCAGCGCCGCGAGTCGGCTCCGGTCCGGAGCGCCGGCAGAGCTGGGCGATCCCGCCCGCCGGCCCGGCGGTGGGCCGTGCGCGGGCACATCCATAGACGTACAAGTACCGCGCGAGCAGGAGTTCCGCAACCGCTGCGGCAGGTCGGCGGGTCAGCCCAGGAGCTCTTCGGTGATATCCTCACCCGCCAGTTGGCGCATGTCGAGGTCGGTCAGGCGCAGTTCGGCGGCGCGGGCGTTCTCCTCGAGATGATCGGGGCGTTTGGTCCCCATGAGCGGCACGATGTGGTCGCCCTGGGCGAGCACCCACGCGAGCGCCACCTGCGCGGCGGACGCCCGATGGCGTCGTGCCACGGACGTGAGCCTCTGGACGATCTCGCGGTTGTCGGCCAGGGACTGGCTGGAGAACTGCGGCAGCCGGGATCGGAGGTCGGTCCAGGCGAAGGTGCGTGACGGCGACAAGGTGCCGGTGAGGAATCCCCGACCGAGCGGGCTGGTCGCCAGGACCGTGATGCCTCGCCGACCGCACCAGTCGACCAGATCGCGGGAGTCCTGGCGCCACAGGGAGAACTCCGTGAACACGGCCGAGACGGGGAAGCGCTGCTGCACATGCGCGACGACGGCCGGATGGGTGGTCATGATCCCGAGGGCGCGGACCTTGCCGCTGCTCACGAGGCCGCCCATGGCGTCCCACGACTCCGCCAGGGGGACCTCGGGATCGGCGGAGTGCAACGTGTAGAGATCGAGTCGATCGGTCCGGAGCCGGCGGATCGACGCGTCCGCGGCGCTCACGATGTGATCGGGCCGGGCATTGCGCAACTGCTGGCCGTCGGACCGGCCCACCAGGCCCACTTTCGTGGACACGACGGCGTTGGTATGACCGGCGATGGCCCGACCAACCAGGAGTTCGTTGGTGAAGGGCCCGTAGGAGTCGGCCGTGTCGAGCAGGGTGACACCCAGGTCGAGGGCGCGGCGGATGGTCTGTTCGGAGCGCTCGTCCTGGCGCTGCTCGACGTCGTAGACGCCGGTCATGGACATGCAGCCCAACCCGATCGAGCCGACCTCGAACCCCCAGGAACCCAACCGACGAGGCGACACGTGCATAGGCGGCACTCTATTGCCCGGTCCGGCGAGCGCGAAACTGTCGCACACTGGGGGGGTGATCGACCTGCACTGCCACGTGCTGCCCGGTCTCGACGACGGCCCCTCGGACATCCGCCACAGCGTCGAGATGGTCGCGCAGGCGGACGGCGACGGGGTCCATACGATCTGCGCCACCCCGCACATCCGGCACGATCACGATGTCCGGATCGAGGAATTGCCCGACCGCATCGCGGCGCTGAACGACGCGGTGCGCGAGGCCGGTGGTCGTGCCCGGGTGCTCCCGGGGGGCGAGGTCGCCGAGACCATCGTCGAACACCTGTCGGACCCGGAGTTGGCGGCGGTGTCCTTGGGCGGTGGCGGGCGGTGGATCCTGCTCGAACCCCGGCCGGGGCCGTTGAGCGACTCGCTGGACCACGCGGTCGTCACCTTGCGGCAGCGGGGGTTCCGATCGCTGATCGCCCACCCGGAACGCCACCTGGTGGCCGACCTGTTCGAACGTCTCGCCCGGCTCGTCGGCGAGGGTGCCTTGGTTCAGGCGACGGCGGCGACCATGAGCGATCCACCGGCCGACAGGGGGATGCGCATGCTCGCCGAGGCGGGGCTGATCCACGTGCTCGCCAGTGACAGCCACCATCCCCGGCTCGGCCGCGAGGCCACTCTGTCGCACGGGTTCGCGGTCCTGGAGGGTGTGCCCCTGCTGGCCGATCACCTGGACTGGATCGTGCGCGCCGCGCCCACGGGCATCATCGCCGGCGACGATCTGACGTCACCCTTCTGACGTCGGGGCCGACGCGGGGTCGGGGACGACGCGGCACCGGATCTGCGGCGTGAGTTGCTCGACCATCGCGCGGACCCCGGTGCCCAGGCCATGGCGCAGGAAGTTGGCCGCGCCGGCCGCCATGCCGAGGGTGATCACGTCCTGCCAGGGCAGGCCTCGCGCCCAGCCGGTGGCCATGCCGCCCATCATCGAGTCGCCACATCCCTCGGGCGACCCGTGATCGAACCGGGGCGGGGTGAACTCGTACGTCGTGCCGTCCTCGGCCGTCGCGTACGCCGGGAGCCCGCCTCTGGTCACGATGACGCTGCGCGCCCCCTGATCGTGGAGTCGGGTGACCGCGGCGCGTCGGTCGGGTTCGGAGTCGACCGGACCGGTCACGAACTGCGCCAGTTCCCAGTCGTTGAGTTTGACCAGATCGGGACCGCCGCGCAGAGCAGCGTCCAGGCGCGGCGGGGACAGGTCCACCAGCACCGGGGTGCCCATGCTGCGCACGTCGGCGACGAGGTTGCGGTAGAACTCGCCGGGCAGGGCGTCACCGGGCAGGGGATTGGTCACCACGAGGACGTCCGCAGCGATGGCGGCGGACACGGTGGTCGAGAACAGGTCGTCCAACTCGTGCCGGGTCAGCGGAAGGCTCCACGCGGTTGCGAACGGGCGACGTTCCCCGCTGCGCCGGTCGATGACGTAGCACCCGCTGGGGGCGCTGACCCGTACCAGCCGGGACTCGAAGGGCAGGTCGGCGAGCAGTCCGGCGACCACGGCTCCGGTCTCGCCGCCGGCGGTGCCGCACAGGACGGGTTCCGCCCCGATCTCGCCGGCCATGCGCGCCACCCACACCCCCTGTCCGCCGGCGTGGACGTGGATGTCGTCGCTGTCGCCGGTGGCTCGGGTCTCCACCGTGATGGTCAGGATCGGGTGCGATCCGAACACCGCCACCCGCGGGCTGCTCATACCTCCAGTATCGGCCTGTCGGGTCGGCTCAGGTGCAGGGATCCTCGCCCATGCTGTGGGAGGTGGCGTCACTCCAGAGGCCGTATCCCATGGCCGTCATCAGGCGGCTGCGGACGTCGATGGTCTGCCCAGCGCAGCCGGCCGGGTCCCAGTGGCCGTCGACGCCGCCGGTGGTGACCCCGACCCCGCCGAGGTCGCACTCCCCGGGAGTGGCCGTGTTCGTGGCCAGGCAACGCCCGTAGGTGCTGCGGTAGCCACCACCCGGCGCTCCGCCCACGAAAGGCAAGGGTTTCGCGAGGACGCGGTACTGACCCGTGACCCCGAGGCTGTCGGCCGTGGGTAACAGCGCCGACCCGCCGTTGCTGGGGGCGGTCTGCGCATAGTCGATCGGCCACTTGCCCCCTGCGTGGTGCTGGACGAGAGCACCGTCGGGCCCGCCGGAGGGCAGGTCCGGGCGGCCGGTAGGTAGACGCCCGCCAACCGCACCGGCGAGAACTCCTTGGACCCCGACTCCGATGTGGCGGAGGCGACGTAGGCGGCGACGCCGTCGTTCGGCGGCGGCAGATTCGTGCCCGTGTCGGCGTTCGACTGCTGGTCGGTGGTGACGGGGTAGGTGCCGGAGGCGAGACCCCCCGTCACCAGGCACGACGACGGGTCCACGGTCACGTCTATCTTGTAGCGAACCAGAGTGCTCCCGCCGCAGGAAAGGCTCGTGGAGTAGTCGCCGGAATCGATGGAGTCGGGGCTGGCCACGGCCGGAGTTCCCCACCAGCCTCCCTCGCCATCGTCGCACAGGGGAGTGAACGTGACGTCGACACCGTTGGCCCCGATCAGCCCGGTGTAGGACGCCATGTACCGATCCGGGTCGTCGCCCAGGCGCGGAGCCGACGTGATCGCCGGTCCGGTGCTGTCGGGACTTCCGTAGATTCGGGCCGTCGGGTCGGTCAGGTTCGAGACGGTGACCGACACCTTCGCATCCGAGCACGGTGGCGAGGCGGACACCCCGGTGGGGCAGACCCGGTAGTCGATGACGACGGTCCGCCCGGCGTCGGCCGCGTCCGCGGTGTAGGACAGGGTGCTGCCGACCAGTGACGCCTGGCCGCTATACGTACCCCCGACGATGCTGTAGGTGACCGCGTTCGGGGGGCTCGGGGGCGAGTTCCCGTCCCAGCCGGTGGTGGTGGACAGGTCGACCGAGTCGCCGGCCCCGACGCCCATGCTCATCGTGCGGTCCGCCACGATCACGCAGGGAGCGCCGACGTCCTCCAGCTTCACGTTGTCCACCACTGGTGATGCGCCGGTGTCGTTGGAGCCGCTCAGGGTCAGGTCCAGGGTCGTCGAGGACGCGCACAGGGTGCCTTCCAGGCTTTGCTGTCCCGACCCTGCGGACATCGGCAGTGATCCGGACAGTGGGCCGAACGAGTAGTTGAGTGCCGTCGGGGCATCGACGTTGTCCGTCCAGGCGATCGCGCTGAGTCGGTACGTGGTCCCGGGAGTGAGTCCGCTGACATTCCGGCTGATGTACCCCTGGCCCCCCTCGCCGACAGAACCCTCGTTGAGCCAGGCGGCCCGGGTCGGGCTGGGGAACGCGGTTCCGCTCTCGTACGTGGCGAACCAGGCCTGGCCCCCTTCGGTCCAGTCGGGGCAGGCCAAGACCGGGGTCGGATCGGGGTAGATGAGGTCGAGGGTCACGTAGGTGGGGTCCGGCGAGCCCTTTGCGGTCTCGAGGCCGGTCAGGGTGGCGTAGTCACCAGTGGCGCCGCAAGACTCGAAGTCCTCGAGGAACAACTGCGTGTCGGCGTGTGCCGCCGGAACCGACATCAGGGTCGCGACCGCCACCAACCCCGACATCGGGATCGCCAGACGCTTCATCGCCCCGCCCCCTTCGCTGCTGCGGGCGGTTGCCCGGTCGCCGTGACCCAGCCCGACCAATTGCCCGCTCCGTCCCGCACCCGCACGCGCACCGTGGCCGTCCCGGGAACGCGGATCGGAGCAAGCTGGAACGCCCGCGTCGTCTGGTTGACGCCGCCCACCCGTAGTTGCATCCGATTGACGCCGGTGGCCTCGTCCTTGGCTCGCACGGTCACGAACCGCACCCCGCGGGGCCACGTCAGGCGGGCCGACGTGATCACCGGTGGCGTGGTGTCGGGCAGTGCGCGGTAGGTCACGATGGGTGCGACCTGGCTGGCGGCGTCGATCTCGATCCGCGTGGTCCGGTCTGCGACCAGCGTGACCGTCGGACGGGGTGGGGTCTTCGGGAAGACGAGCGGTAGGCCGTGGCCCTTCGGCAGCAACGCGATCGACACGTCCCCTGCCGGTGCGCCGACGATCCGAAAGCCTCCGTCGGCCCCGACCGCGCCGAGCCGGCAGTCCAGGTACGACTCACCGCACACCCGCACGGCGCTGCCGGCTCCCGGAGCATGCTGGACCAGCCCGCGGACAGAGACGGCGGCGGGGATGTCCGCGTCGGCGGTCACGGGCTCGCCGGTGACGTCGAGTTGGCGAGCGCTGAGCAGGCCCCGCCCGCCGACCCAGGTGGCGGCACGGTCGGTGCGGCCTGCCGGGGGGGTCACCCGCACCTTGTACGGGCCGGCCTGGATGGGGCCGATCGAGTAGGCGCCGGCGGCATTCGTCACGGTGTCGTTCATGAAGTTGCCGGTGGCCGTGTACAGCTCCACGAAAGCACCTGGGACTACGGTGCCCTGGGCGGTCACGGTGCCGGTCACCGAGCCGCTGGCGACCACAGCGGCGGCGATCCGCTGTTGCTTGGGGGGCGCCGCCCGACGGGCGGCGTCGCTGAGATACTCCGGGTCTTTCTGGGGTTCGCCGGATGTCCCGGTCACAGTTGCGTGCGCTGCGCCGGCGACCACGAGGCTCGCGAACAGGGCTCCGGTCACGATCTTGCCGTTCATCGCCGTCAACTCCCGTAGCTCGCGCTGCCGCCGTCGGTGGCGCGGCTGCTGCCACCGTTCTCGGCGCGGCCGCCTGCCACCATCAGGGTCAGTCGAGGGGTCGACCAGAGAACGGATGGGGCGGTGGCTCCGGAGGTGGATTGCCGCATGGGCCCCTCCCAGGTGTGCTGCCGGGCGGTCCCGGACGCGGTCAGTCTGTCCCTGGCATCGGCACGCCCGGGACGGGATCCGAAAGGCAAACGTTTGCCGTTGCTCGTTGCCCTCCGGAAGGGAGCACAATCCAGGGAGCACCACGACGGAAGCGGCATGAACCAGGACAAGCGCCCCACGATCATCGACGTGGCCCGGCTGGCTCACGTCCATCCGTCGACGGCGTCGCGGGCGCTGCGGGGCGAGGGCAAGGTCCGGCCCGAGACGGTCGCATTGATCCGGGCAGCGGCCGCTCGACTGGGATATGTGCCCGACCCCGTTGCCCGGGCGTTCCAGTCCGGCGCCCGCCGTCCCGACGTGGTCGCGGTGGTCGTGGACGGCCCGTCCTTCGGTGAGCTCAGCCGCAAGGCCCAGGCTTTCTGGTTCTCGTTGGGCATGCGGCTCATGGGAGATCTCTCCGACCACGGCATGTGGGTGGTGCAGACCACCGCCGCGTCCGTCGAATCGCTGTCCCAGTTGTCGGTGGACCTGTTCGTGGTCCTGTCGATCACCCAGCCGGCCGCCTTGCCCCCCGGGGCCCGGCAGATCGTCGAACGCGGGCAACCCACCGAACATGCCGCGGCCGCCATGGGCCACGATTTCGCGGCCATCACCCGCCAGGTATGCGATCTGCTCCGCCGGCGGGGGTCTCGACAGGTGGCGCTGCTGCCGCTGTCGGACCACGATTCGATCAGCAGCGCTGCCGAGTCCGGCTATCGGAGGTGGTGCTCGGCGGGCGGCTGGGACCCGATCGTGCTGGAACCGTCGGGGGACACCGAGGGTACCCGCGCCATCGCCGCGGCCGCCGCCGATGCCGGGGTCGACGGCATCTTCTGCCTCGGCGGCGAGGTCCAGGCGGTGTTCGACGGCATCCGCTCGACCGGGCGCTCGTGTCCCGACGACGTCCAGGTGATGGCGATCGGCAATGGTGTGCTCGAGCCGCTGTTCGACCCGCCGGCATCGGCGGTGTTCCTCGACGGCGACGGCTGCGGGCGTGCCATCGCGGACCTTGCGCAACGGGTGCTCGAGGGTGGGGAGTTCGAGACCGTCGACCTTCCCTGGCGCATCGTGGAGCGGGCGTCGACCCGGCCGGTGGGCTCGCAGGAGTAGTCCCGGCATCAGGTGGTGGACTGGGCCACGATGGGGTCATGCATGTGGACGTGGCCATCATCGGCGCGGGGCTGTCGGGGGTCGGCGCGGCCTGTCACCTGACCCGGCGACTGCCGGACAAGACGTTCGTCGTGCTCGAGGCCCGGGATGCCCTGGGCGGCACGTGGGATCTGTTCCGATACCCGGGTATCCGGTCGGACTCCGACATGTTCACCCTGGGCTATGCGTTCCGGCCCTGGACCGCGCCCAAGGCGATCGCCGACGGCGACACGATCTTGACCTACATCGCCGACACCGCCGCCGAGTACGGGGTGACCGACCGGATCCGCTACCACCGCAAGGTCGTGCGCGCGGACTGGTCCGGCCAGGACCGCCGCTGGACCCTCACCCTGCAGCACACGGACGATCCGTCTGCTCCGACGAGCACGATGACCGCGGACTTCGTGTACGGGTGCACCGGGTACTACGACTACGACAACGGGTACACCCCGGATCTGCCGGGCTTGGCGTCGTTCGCCGGTCCGGTGGTGCACGCCCAGCACTGGCCGGCGGACCTCGACTACGCCGGCAAGCGGGTGGTCGTGGTCGGTTCGGGGGCCACGGCAGTCACGATCGTCCCGGCGATGGCGGCCACGGCCGGTCGCGTGACCATGCTCCAGCGGTCGCCGACCCACATCCTGCCGCTGCCCGCCACCGACCCGATCGCCGACTGGGCGCGACGGAGGTTGCCGGCGAAGGCGGCCTACCGGATGATCCGCACCAAGAACGTGCTGGTCCAACAGTTGTCGTTCCAGTTCAGTCGCCGCCGCCCCGAGGTGATGCGGCGCTTCATCCACGACGAGCAGGCCAAGATCCTCCCGGCCGACTATCCGTTCGACCCCAACCTGACCCCGCGCTACGACCCGTGGGATCAGCGGCTGTGCCTGGCGGCCGACGGCGACCTGTTCCACGCCATCGCCGACGGCAGCGCGGAGATCGTCACCGGCAACATCGACACGTTCACCCCCGGCGGGGTGCGCCTGTCATCGGGGGACACCATCGACGCCGACGTCGTGGTGCTCGCCACCGGTCTGACGTTGCTGCCGTTCGGCGGGATCACGATCGTCGTGGACGGGCGGCAGGTGGATCAGCGCGACGAGGTCACCTATCGCGGGGCGATGTTGACCGGGGTGCCGAACCTCGTGTTCGCCGTCGGCTACACCAACGCGTCCTGGACGTTGAAAGCCGACCTGGTCGCCGACTACTTCTGCCGCCTCCTGCGTTACCTGGACCGGCACGGCTACGACGAGGTCATCCCGCAGCGCCCGCCCGACGGCGCGGGGGAGCCGATCATCGACCTCAAGTCGGGCTATGTCGCCCGGGCGCTGGACCGCCTGCCCCGGCAGGGGCACGCCTGGCCCTGGCGGTTGCGGCAGAACTATCCGCTGGATCTGATCACGATGCGCTACGGGCGCCTGCGGGACCGGGGCGTGCGATTCGTGGCTCAGCGCACGAAGTCGGGGTCCCGCAGGTCGAGCACCTCGTCGTCGAGAGTCAGATCCTCGTAGTACTCGCCATCGGCGTCGCCGATGCCGGCCTCGGCGCGGGCCTCGGCCAGGGTGGCCTCCCATTCCGCCCGGGCATAGAGGTCGGCCAGCATGTCCATGATCTTGTCGGGGAATTCCAGCGGCAGGCAGTGGGTGCCCGGCAGGCTGTGGACCTCGGCGTGGGGGATCTGCTCGGCGTACTTGAGGACATCGGCCTGCGAGGTGAGCATGTCGATGGCTCCGGACACGATCGTGACCGGGCAGCGCACGAACGACGGGTCGACGTAGTCGTGGCGGGACAGGGCGAGCGCGAGTTCGAAGTACCAGCGGAAGTCCTGCTGCTTCATCGAGGTCGCCCACGCGGAGATGTCGTTGGGGTCGGCGAAGGGCAGGATGAATCCGGTGTGGCGCAGCCACTCGGCGAACGGTCGGCCCGTGGGAACCGTGCGGGCCAGTACGTTCAACTGGCCGCCGAAGGCGCGACCGGCCCGGGCCACGGTGACCCCCATCGGGCGGCGCAGCGGTCGGGGGACCAGCTGGGGGGCGAAGAGCGTGTCGAAGGTGCCGCCGGGCACTCCGGCCACGGACAGCAGCCCGGCCACGCGCTCCGGATGGCGGGCGGCCAGCTCGAAGGCCACGTTGACCCCCAGCGACCAGGCGACGATCACGGCCTGATCCCACCCCATCGCATCCATGAGCGCGACGGCGTCCTCGGCGTGGTCGGTGATGTCGATCTTCGACGGGTCAGCGGGCCGGTCGGAGCCGAGGGCTCCCCGGTGGTTCCAGCCGGCCACCGAGTACTGGCAGTCGTCCCTGAGCAACCGCGGCCACGCCTCGGGGGGCACCCCCATGCCGTTGCAGACCAGGACCGGGGGACCCTCCACCGTGCGATTGCGCCACGCCGTCAAGCGGGTTCCGTCGCCGGCGATGAGGTCGAACTCCTCGTGCATCCCACAAGGGTAAACGCTGTGTGACGCTCCGCTGACGAGCCAGTGAGGTGGCGGGCCTGCGCGCGCACATTCACGCCATTTTCAGGGCCGTCGCGGGACCTCCTTGATGAGGTGCGTTGATTCATGTCGTAATAGCGCCCCATCCGGCGTCCATAACGACACTCTTTCGTGCGCGTCGGCGAACGCGACTCCCGCCAGGCTCCATTGCGACATGTTCATGCGCGTCTCCCGAGTTCATCCGGGCCAACCCCGTTCCCGCAGTGCCTGCGCCACCCTGGCAGCCACAGCCTCGGGTCTGGTGGCGACCTCCTCGTAGAGCCACCGCTCGACCCGCCACCCGACGTCCTCGATGGCCCGCTGACGACGGCGTTCCCGGGCGACCTCGGCGCTGTCGTACTTGGTCAACCCATCCGCCTCCCCGACGACTCCGAACTCCGGCCACGCGAAGTCGCCGTAGTAGACGCCGGCATCGGTGTTGAGCGGGTGCTGCAGGTTCGGTGGCGGTAGGCCTGCGGTGATGAATGCTGCGGCCGACATCGACTCCGTGGCTGACTCACGGCGGGGGTCCGTCCACGCGATGGCGAGTCGCACCTTGCTCCGGGTGAGCCGCGGCACTGAGTCGAGTGCCGCGGTCAACGGCTCACGGCACGCCTGCAGCACCCGGTCGGGCACCGCCCGCAGCCATCGACCCCTGCTGAGTTGGAGCGCGATGCCCCGGGCGGCGCTGTCCAGAACCACCAGCGCTCCGGCCAGGTCGTGTTCGGATGCCACATCCACCGCTGAGCGGGCCACCGACGTGACGCGTAGGTCCTCGCTCGTGCTGACCACATCCCTGACGGGCAGTGGCCGGACAGCCACCCGGGGTCGGGTGAGGCTCCGTCGTGCAGCATTGGTAGCCGCGATGAAGCGCGGGGGCGCCGCCGTCACGTCGACTCGCCGTGGCACCAGCAATCCGTGGGCCAGCGCGGCGGTGCCGTGGCTCGCCACCAGGTGAGGGCAGGTGCGCTGATGGGCGAGGCCGAGCAGCAGATGCCGATCGGTGGGGTCGGTCGGCATCGCGTCGGCAGCGATGAACACGCCATTTCGCAACCGCACCACCCGGCCATCCGCGACTGCGCGGGCCAAGACATGGGCAGACCGGCCGACGTCACCAGCGGTGAACGGGGTCGCTGGTGGGACCCACAGGTCAGGGACTCTCATGCGGCCAGCGTCGGCTCGACAGCCGGTCTGTCCGATGCGCTCCGAACAAGATGTGGAGGTGATGATGCCTCTGTCCCTGTGGGCGATCGTGGGAACCCTTATCCGCCCGCGAAGGGCTTGGCGCACGCCGGCAGGGCACGGAAGGTGTAGCCCTTCTTGATCCAGCGGGGAAGCATGATCCGGACCGCTTCGACCGTGTTCGGCCGGTCGCCGCCGCCGTCGTGCAGCAGGATGTTCGACCCGTCCTTCGTCGCCGTCTCCAGCGAGTCGAGGAACTGTGGGATCGGTGGTTGGTTCCAGTCCTCGGCCCAGAAGTCCCACAGGTAGGTGTGGTAGCCGGCCTTTGCCAGCAGTGCGCGGATGTGATCGTTCGTCGCGCCGTAGGGCGGCCGCATGCAGGCACCCATCACCGGGCCGGCGGCGGTGGAGTCGAGAACCCGCTGGGTGCGCTGCATCTGACTCAGGATCTCGGCGTCGGACAGGGTCGTGAGGTTCGAGTGATCCCACGTGTGGTTGCCGATCGCGTGCCCGGCGTCGTGGACCTTCCGGATCAGGGCTTTGTGCTGTGCCGCCATCTCGCCGACCATGAAGAACGTCGCCTGGGCGTCGTACTTGGCCAGAACGTCGAGGATCTGCTGGGTGTAGGGCACCCACGGGCCGTCGTCGAACGTCAGGTAGATGACCTTGGCGTCAGGATCGACCGTGACCGAAGGCGAGGCGGACGGGGACTCGTCGGGCGAAGCAGTCGCGGTGCGGGGGGCCGATGGCGTCGCCGCGGCACGCGCGTCCTGCCCGCTCCTCGTCGCCGATTCCTGGGCGGTCCCCGATGCACAGGCGGTCAGCAGCAGCGGGAGTGCGGCCAGGAGGGCCAGGACCGGTCCTGGTCGGCGGGAGCGTGACACCCGTGAAGTGTCACATTCCGACTCCACCATGTCACGCGGCCTCGCCCGCGGCGGCAGGCCGGGGATCGACGGCCTCTACCCTGAACCCATGACTCCCGACATCAAACCCCGCAGTCGTCAGGTGACCGACGGATTGGAGCGGGCACCTGCCCGCGGCATGCTGCGGGCGGTGGGCATGGGGGACGCCGACTTCTCCAAGCCGCAGGTCGGGGTGGCCTCGTCGTGGAACGAGATCACCCCGTGCAACCTGTCGCTGCAGCGCCTCGCGCAGGCGGCCAAGGAAGGGGTCCACGCGGCCGGTGGCTACCCCTTGGAGTTCGCCACGATCTCGGTGTCCGACGGCATCTCCATGGGGCACGAGGGCATGCATTTCTCGCTGGTGAGCCGCGAGATCATCGCCGACTCGGTCGAGACGGTCATGGAGGCCGAACGGCTCGACGGGATGGTGACCTTCGCCGGCTGTGACAAGTCCCTGCCGGGGATGATGATGGCCGCGGCCCGGCTCGACGTCGCCAGTGTGTTCGTCTACGCCGGCTCGATCCTGCCCGGACACGTGACGCTGTCGGACGGGTCCGAGCGCGACGTCACGATCATCGATGCCTTCGAGGCCGTGGGCGCCTGCGCCCGAGGTCTGATGTCCCGCGAGGACGTCGACCGCATCGAGCGGGCGATCTGCCCCGGCGAGGGCGCATGCGGCGGCATGTACACCGCCAACACGATGGCCAGCATCGGCGAGGCGATCGGCATGTCCCTGCCCGGCTCGGCGGCGCCGCCCGCGACGGATCGCCGTCGCGACGGGTACGCCCGGCGTTCCGGCGAGGCCGTGGTGAACCTGCTCCAGCAGGGCATCACCGCGCGGCAGATCATGACCCGCGAGGCGTTCGAGAACGCCATCACCGTGCTCATGGCTTTCGGCGGGTCCACCAACGCCGTGCTGCACCTGCTGGCCATGGCGCATGAGGCCGAGGTGCCGCTGGACATGGAGGACTTCCATCGCATCGGCTCGCGGGTCCCGTTGCTCGCCGACCTCAAGCCCTTCGGCCGCTACGTGATGAGCGACGTCGACCGCGTCGGTGGGGTGCCCGTGGTCATGAAGGCATTGCTCGACGCCGGACTGCTGAACGGCGACTGTCTGACCGTCACCGGGAACACCGTCGCCGAGAACCTGGCCGACATCGAACCGCCCGACCCCGACGGCGTCATCCTGCACGCGGCCGAGAACGCGCTGGGCCCCTCCGGCGGGATCACCGTGCTGTCGGGCTCACTCTGTCCCGAGGGTGCCGTCGTGAAGAACGCCGGTGTCCCCGTCGAGCATTTCGAGGGCACAGCCCGGGTGTTCGAGCGCGAACAGGCCGCGATGGCCGCACTCGAGGACGGCACGATCCAGGCGGGCGACGTCGTGGTGATCCGCTACGAGGGACCCAAGGGTGGCCCCGGCATGCGCGAGATGCTCATGATCACGGGTGCGATCAAGGGCGCCGGACTGGGCAAGGACGTCCTGCTGATCACCGATGGCCGGTTCTCTGGCGGGACCACCGGGTTGTGCGTGGGCCATGTGGCACCCGAAGCCGTCGATGGGGGACCGATCGCCCTGGTCCGCGACGGCGACCGGGTGGCCATCGACCTGAACGACCGCACCCTCGAGCTGCTCGTGCCCGACGACGAACTGCAGCGTCGCCGCGACGGCTGGGAGCCGTTGCCGCCGCGGTACTCCCGCGGAGTGCTCGCGAAATACGCACGACTGGTGGGTTCGGCCTCCCGCGGTGCCGTCTGCGACTGAGTCCCGGCCCGATCCGGGCTACTTGGCGCGGCGCTGGTTGGCCAGGTTCTTGAGCACCGCACCCGCGCCGCCAGCGACCAGGATCAGGCCGATGCCGCCCAGCTCCCAGGGGATCGAGGCTCCGGAGGGGGACACGCCCTCCATGGTCATGACGTAGGCAACGCTGCCGGTGGCCCCGTCGGGCAGGCCATAGGGGAGTGCGGTCTTGGCGCGGGCCGACGCGGCTTCCAGGTAGGCGGTCGCCAGACCCGGCTTGCTGCTCGACTCGGCCACGCTCTCGTAGATCTTCTGGGTGCCCTTGGTCTGGAACATGGTCAGGCCACTGGCGAACTCGTTCGCCCCGGATGCGGCCTGGTCGGCGCCGGACGCCAACTGGGTCAGGGCCGACGCGACCTGTTCGGTGCCGAAGGACAACGCCTGCGCCCCCTGCGCCAGACCGGCGCCGCCTTGGGCCAGCTGGTCCGCCCCGCCGGCGGCCTGTCCGAGTCCACCCGCCAATTGGTCCGTGCCCGTGGACAGCTGATCGGCGCCCGTGGCGGCCTGGCCGGCGCCGGACGCGAGTTGCTCGGCGGCGCTGTCCGCCTGCTCCAGCCCGGACACGAGTTGGTCAAGGGCCGGAACCATGCTCTTGGTGGTGTCGTTGTCCAGTCCCGCGCCGACCAGTTTCAGGCCGCCCAGGATGAGCTGCATGGCCTGCACCAGTTCATGCGAACCTTGGGCGATCCCATAGGCCCGCATACTCTCGACCGACTCGGTCCCGACGATCTGGGTCAAGGCGTCGGTGACGTTCTGCGATGACGTGATGGTGTCGTCAAGGTCGTCGAGGGCAGCCTGCAGGTCCGAGCACCCCGGGGTGGCGGGCACGACACACAACTGGTCGTAGGCGGCCTGTGCCTGGGTGCTTGCCGAGTCGGCGGAATCGGTCACCTGTGCCGACTTCTGGTTCTGGGTCTTGAGCAGTTGCAGCGCGCGGTAGAGGTTGTTGTTGAGGATCACCGTCTGGTCAGCCAGTTGCTGGGCGCCCTTCGTGGCGGCATCCATCGCCTGGATGAGGGTCGGGGTCCTGGTCGGCGACGGCGTCGGGGTGGGGAAGATCGGGGTTCCGCTGGGGGTGGGGATGGGCGTCGGTCCCGGGGGCAGCGACGGGGTCGGTGTCGGCAACGGTTTGTCGGTGGGGGACCCGACGACCTTGGCCAGGAGTTCGGCACCGTCACGCAGTTTCTGGGTGCCGTCGACGATCTGCGGGAAGTTCTGCGAGTACTGATCGAGGCCGTCGGACAGGCTCGTCAGCCCCGTCGCCAGTTGCTGACCGCCCGAGGCCAGCTGGTCGGCGCCCGAGGCGGCCCCACCCAGGGCCGTGGCGAGTTCCTGCTGGCCCGCGGCCAACTGGGCTGCGCCCTGCGCCAGCTGCTGGGTGCCGGGCACCAGGCCACTGCTCACGCCCGACGACACCTGCTGGGTGCCGTCGGCCAGTTGACCGATGCCCCCGGCGAGTTGTGCGGCCCCCTGCGCCAACTGCGAGGTCTGGTTGTTCAGCTGCTCCAGTCCGGACGCCAGTTGCTCGTTACCGTCGACGGTCTGCTGGAACAGGTCGGTGGTGAACTTGACCGACGGGTCGGTGTTGGGGTCCACCGGGACCACGTTGAGCACGGTGGCGGGAACGGACCCGTTGGTAGTGGTGGCCCGGAAGGAGACCCGCTGCTCGTAGTTGCCCATCGGGGGGTACAACACGAGATTCCACATCAGGATCGTGTTGCCCTCCTTGTCGGTGCTCACCACGGCGTCGCGGCTGTCGGTGAGCTGCATGTCGGGTGGCAGCGTCGCCATGAGGGTGCCGACGAACGGCGCGAAGACCGGCTGCTTCTCGGAGTACTCCTTGCCGTTGGCGTCGGTGTAGGTGATCTTCTGCTTCTTCACGTCGGTGTTCGTCACGGTGTAGGTCACGAAGATGTCGCCGGACGCACCGACGATGACCTCGGGGTCGACCACCTCCCCGTTGAGGCGGTACTCCGCGTGCAGCGCCACGGACAGGGGCTTGTCCACCTGGCCCTGGGTCAGCACCGTGGACGGGTTGGGCCCCCCCACGGTCAGTTCGATCGCGTCGCCCGAACTGTTGACCACCGGTTGGCCCCGCTGGTTGAGGTAGACGACGTTGGTGGTCGCGGTCGGATCCTCGACCGTGCGCTCCTCGCCGGGACGACTGCTGATCCGGCTGATCAGGTCGGCGTCGATGGGCAGGCCGAGGGGATCCAGCTGGGCGATCACGATCTCGTCGTTCACCAGATCGGAGTCCTGACGCAGCATGGGGGCCTCGCGGGGGAACCGGACGCTCCGGAGTGCGGCATCGGCGGCCACCTGATCGGGACCGGCGGCAGCCGCCACCCCGGGGAGCCCGGCGACGGTCAGCACCACGGCGCCGGTGGCGATCAGCGGACTGCGGTTCACGACCCCACTCCCGTGAGCTGGGGGGAGTCGGCGTCGTCGGGCTCGGGCGGTTCCGGCGGTTCCCCCGGTGGCGGGGAGTCGTCACGGAGGAGGAACACCAGCCGCTCGATGGCGAGGGCCACGAGCCCGGCGATGAAGGCCGGGACGATGGCCAACTGCATCAACGTGCCCAGCCCCGTGTCCCCGACTCCTGACACCGCGATCGTCACAGCCATCACGATGCCACCCAGGATGAACGGCAAGCCGTAACGGCGCAGCTTGGTGAAGGCCCCCACGATGACGATGACCAGCAGTGCCCAGGCAGCCATCACGCCCGGATTCTGCTTGGTGTAGGGGATGAGGGCGCGGATCAGGGCGTACAGGATCGCCACCCCCATGGCGCCGCCGAGGAAGGCGATGATGCGCGTGCCCGGCCGGAATCCTGCACCCGGCGTGCCGCGGGGCAGCCACACGATGAGCCCTCCCACCACGGCCGAGACAGCCACGGCGATCGTGGCGTAGGGCACCGACTGGTCCACGGGTGCCACCCGGGACCCGACGATCCAGCCCACCGCAGCCCCCAAGGCGACGGGGAGCACCCCGGTGGCGGGAGTGGTGGCCTCGGCCACGGTGTGGGGGGTGTGGTCGGCCGGCGGGGTGTGGATCGACTCCAGCGAGTCGGGGTCGCCTTCGATGTGCAGGTGCGGCAGCGCCTTGTCGAGCCACTTGGGCAGCCACCAGGTGATGGAGGCGGCTAGCACCATCAGCGCAGGCACCAGCAGACAGCGCACGATCGAGGCGTCGACGAACACGGCCGTGGCGAGCCCGACGCCGAACAGCTTCGCGATGGCGTCGGGGGCCAGGAAGATGAACGACGAGAACACCACGCACATGATCGCGGCTGCCGACGTGACCACCGCTCCGGTGTCCGCCAGGCCGCGACGCACCGAGACGACCATGTCCCCGGTCTTGGCCCAGTGCTCCTGGAACGCGGTGAGCAGGAACACCTCGTAGTCCATGGACAGGCCGAAAAGGACCGCGAACATGATCATCGGGACATACGTCTCGATGGGCACCAGCCGGTCCATCCCGATCAGTTCCGCCCCCCAGCCGTACTGGAAGACCATCACGACCACCCCGTAGGCGGCACAGATGGACAACAGGTTCATGACCGCGGCCTTCACCGGGATGACCAGCGAGCGGTAGGCCAGCAGCAGCAGGAACGCCGACAGCAGCACGACACCGCCGATGAAGATCGGCAGGCTGGCCCCGATCTGGACCGAGAGGTCCATCATGATCGCGGTCATGCCGGCAACGTGCGCGTCCATCGACTCGCCGGTCGTCGCGGCGGGCAGGACCTCTTCGCGCAGAGTCGTGACCAGGACCTGGGTCGCGGGGTCGCCGGGGCCGGTGGTGGGGGTCACCTGGATGACGGCCACGCCGCCGTCCGGGCTCACGATGGCGTCGCCGACGTTCTGGATGCCCGGCGTGTCCTTGAGTGCTTCCTCGAGCGAGGTGAGCCGGGGGTCCTCGGTGCGGGGATCCGTCCCGGACTCCAGCTTCACGTCCTTGGGCGCCTTGGCGGGTTTGTTCATCTGGACCACGACGGCCAGCGGGCCGTTGTACCCGGCGCCGAATCCTTCGGTGATCAGTTGGTTGGCCTGGTACCCGGTCGACGTCGTCGGGAGGAACGACGAGTCCATCTGGCCGAACTCCATCTTGGTCACCGGGAACGCCATGATCAGGAGCACCAGGGTCGCGCCGATCGCGAACCGCCAGGGTTTGGTGGTCACCGCATCGGCGATCCTCGCCCACATTCCCTCGTCGAGATGGCTGTCGTCGTTGTGGTGTTTGGTGCGGTCCTTCTTCGGCATGACGCGGTACTTCATCAGGCTGAAGAGGGCAGGGACGAGGGTGAGCGACGCGAGCACGGCCACGGCCACCACGACGGCCGCCGCATATCCCAGCCAGGCCAGGAACGAGATGCGGGTCAGGGCCAGACCGCTGACGGCCAGGATCAGGGTCGTGCCTGCGAAGACCATGCCGGCACCGGCGGTGCCGGCCGTCCGCCCGATGGAGTCCTCGACCTCGAACCCCTTGCGCAGCATCGTGCGGTGCCGCACGACGAGGAACAGCGCGTAGTCGATCCCCACCCCAAGACCCAGCATGGTGCCGAGGATGGGAGCTGCGTCGGGGATGTACACCAGACGTCCGAGCAGCCCGACGATCGCCGAACCGATGCCGACGCTCATGATGGCGTTGATCAGCGGCACGGACGCGGCGGCGAACCGCCGCAGCGCGAACATCAGGACGATCACGGCTGCGAGCAGGCCCAGCCCTTCACTGGCGGTGGACTCGCCGCTCGACAGCAGCTGTCCCATGGTTCCGCCGACCGCCACCTCGCACTCGGGCGCCGCTTCCGTGGCGGTGGTCAGGATGTCCTGGGCTGTGCTCTTCTCGCCCAACTGGGCGTCGGCGACCTGGACCTGCAGGATCGCGATCTGCTTGTCGGCCGACAGCAGGTCCTCCTGCTGGGCTGGTCCGGTCACCGACAGGACCCCGGGGACCTGCTTCAGCTGGTCCCGGGTGTTGGCGACGATGGTCGCCCCGGAGCCGGTGTCGAGATCGGTCTGGCAGCCCATGACCACCGGCTGGGCACCGGTCGAGGCGCCCGTGAAGGCCCGCGACAGCAAGGTCTGGCCGACCGCGGAGTCGGTGCCTTCGAGATTGATCTCCTGCACCCCCGCCGCCGGCAACCGGTTGTTCAAGATGTTGAACATCAGCAGCGCCACGATCCACAGGCCCAGGACCAGCTTGGCGTGCCGCGCGCACCACGTGGCGATGAGGTACAGGGCGCGTGTCACGAGATGAATCCTGCCGCGTGGCGCGCCCGGGCATCGCGGAACCCCGAAACTTCCTCAGAGGCGCACCGGCAGCCGGCGTGCGGCAGCACCGGCCTCGCGCCGTTCGACTCTGACGCGGTCCGACAGCGCCACGTGAGCGAAGGCCAGAAGAGCGAGTTGGCCGGCCAGCAGGGCGAGTCGCTGGGGGAGCCCCGACAGCGACAGGAGCATCGGCGCGCAGGCCAGCGTGGCGCCGGCCGCAACCGCCGACCAGGTGAGGCGTCGGCCCGGCGTGAGTTCGCGGAGGCGACACGCGCCGGCGACCAGGGCCGCCGCCACCGCGACGGTGAACACGGTCACCGTGGCGGCATGGGTCACCGGCTCCCACGCCCCGGTCGGGGGCGTCGCGCAGAACCGTTCCCCCGACGGGCAGGGCATGGGCACGAGGGCGACGGCGATCGCGCCGAGCGCTGCCACGGCCGTCCAGCCCGCGCAGATCCGGCACCACGGGATCAGGACGGGGATCAGGGTGGCCAAGCCGACCCCGACCACGATCAGCGCACCCCGACCCCATCCGGGGGACGATGTGCCGTCGGCCGACAGGGCGCTCAGGTACTGCTCGTACTGCTTGAATCCCGGGTTCACCGCGCCGCCGACCGACACCAGCACCCACCCGACGACCACGGCGGCACTCGACAGTCGCAGCCAGCGCACGCCCATGGTCCGAGGATACGGCGGAACGGGCCGTATGGACTTGACGTGACTCGCCGCCAGGGGCAATAGTGGGTACGTGCGAAGCCCACGCCTCGTAATCACCTAGCGCGTCGACCACAAGTCGACGCGCAACCCTCCGGTGCCTCAACAGGCCGGGGGGTTTTTCGTTTCCGGGGTCCGCCACCATGCGGGTCCCGGGGACGACAGGCCGCCTCCGGCTAGCGGGAGACCCCCGCGAGGGAGGCGGCCTGAGGCGGATGCGGGCCCGACCGAACGGACAGGACAGATGACAGAGCAGATCACCGGATCCCAGAGCCTGGTTCGCGCCTTGGAGCACGCGGGTGTCGAGGTGGTGTTCGGGATCCCCGGGGGGGCGATCCTGCCGGCCTACGACCCGATCATGGACTCCACCCAGATCCGGCACATCCTGGTGCGTCACGAGCAGGGCGCCGGACACGCCGCCGAGGGCTACGCCACCGCCACCGGCAAGGTCGGGGTGTGTATGGCCACGTCCGGGCCGGGGGCGACCAACCTGGTGACCGCCATCGCGGACGCGTACATGGACTCGGTCCCGATCGTCGCCATCACCGGTCAGGTGCCGAGTGCGGCCATCGGCACCGACGCTTTCCAGGAGGCGGACATCCGCGGCATCACGATGCCGGTCACCAAGCACAACTACCTCATCACCGATCCTGACGAGATCCCGCAGGCCATCGCCGAGGCTTTCCACATCGCCCCGACCGGTCGCCCCGGTCCAGTCCTGGTGGACATCAGCAAGGACGCCCTGCAGGCGATGACGACGTTCCGGTGGCCGGAGCGGGTCCAGCTGCCCGGTTACAAGCCGACCACCAACCCGCACGCCCGGCAGGTCCGCGCAGCCGCATCGATGATCATGTCGGCGCAGCGTCCGGTGCTGTACGTGGGCGGTGGGGTCATCAAGGCCGATGCGGCGGACGAACTGCGACGGCTGGCGGAATTGACCGACATCCCCGTGGTCACCACCCTGATGGCGCTGGGTTCGTTCCCCGACGACCACCGGCAGAACCTGGGGATGCCGGGCATGCACGGGACAGTCGCCGCGGTGGGGGCGTTGCAGCGGGCCGACGTGATGATCGCCATCGGCACCCGGTTCGACGATCGGGTGACGGGGCGGTTGGCGTCGTTCGCGCCCGAGGCGAAGATCATCCATGCCGACATCGATCCCGCCGAGATCGGCAAGAACAAGCCCGTCGACATCCCGATCGTGGGCGATGCCAAGGCGATCATCGTCGCCCTGGCCGACGCTATCCAGGCGCGGTTGGACGCCGGCGACGAACCTGACTATGCGGACTGGTGGCTCACGATCGATCACTGGACCGGTACCTACCCGCTGGGTTACGACCAGCCCGATGATGGGTCCCTGTCGCCGCAGTACGTGATCGAGCGACTGTCGGCGCTGTCCGGTCCCGACACGATCTTCGCCGCCGGAGTCGGCCAGCATCAGATGTGGTCGGCGCAGTTCATCGAGTTCGACTCTCCGCGGACCTGGCTCAACTCCGGGGGGGCGGGGACCATGGGGTACGCGGTCCCGGCGGCGATGGGCGCGAAGGTCGGGCGTCCCGACGCAACGGTTTGGGCCGTCGACGGCGACGGGTGTTTCCAGATGACCAACCAGGAGCTGGCGACCTGCACGATCAATGACATCCCGATCAAGGTGGCGTTGATCAACAACGGGGCGCTGGGCATGGTGCGTCAGTGGCAGACGCTGTTCTACAACGAGCGGTATTCCAACACGGACCTGCACACCCACCAGTTCCCCGACTTCGTGAAGTTGGCCGAGGCTTATGGCTGCGTGGGGCTGCGCTGCGACAACCCCGACGACGTCGATGCGGTCATCGAGAAGGCGCAGTCGATCACCGACCGGCCGGTGGTCATCGACTTCCAGGTGCACAAGGACGCCATGGTGTGGCCGATGGTCGCCGCCGGCGCCAGCAACGACGACATCAAACATGCCCGCGATCTGGCCCCGCAGTGGGAACGAGAGGTCTGACCATGACGAACCGACACACTCTCTCCGTCCTCGTCGAGGACGTCCCCGGCGTGCTGGCCCGCATCGCGGGTCTGTTCTCGCGCCGCGGGTTCAACATCGAGTCGCTGGCCGTGGGCCCGACCGAGCAGGCGGGGATCTCGCGCATGACCATCGTGGTCAGTGTCGAGGACCTGCCCCGCGAGCAGGTGACCAAGCAGCTGAACAAGCTGATCAACGTCATCAAGATCATCGAACTGGACGAGGAGCGTTCCGTGCAGCGCGAGCTCATCCTCGTTAAGGTCACCGCCACCCGCGACACCCGCAGTCACATCCTCGAGACCGTGCAGCTGTTCCGGGCCAAAGTGGTCGACGTCGCGCCCGAGGCGGTCACGATCGAGGCCACCGGCAGCGCCGGCAAGCTGCAGGCCATGCTCAAGGTGCTCGAGCCCTACGGCATCAAGGAACTGGTGCAGTCCGGGGCCGTCGCCGTGAGCCGTGGCGCCAAGGGGATCGGGGACCGCTCGCTGCGCTCCGCCTGACCTTGTGGATTCCGACCTCCGTCCGCCCTTTACCCTGTGATGACACCCTGATCCCCACGATCCGAAGGACCTTCCCGTGGCCACCTTGTTCTACGACGACGACGCCGACCTCTCGATCATCCAGAACCGGGTGGTCGCGATCCTGGGCTACGGCTCGCAGGGTCATGCGCACGCCCTGAGCCTGCGGGACTCCGGCGTCGACGTGCGGGTCGGACTGCCCGAAGGGTCCAAGAGCCGCGCCAAGGCCGAGGCTGCGGGTCTGCGGGTCGTCGACCCGGCGACTGCCGCCGCCGAGGCCGACCTGATCATGGTCCTGGTCCCGGATCCCGCCCAGCGTGGGCTGTACGCCGAGGCCATCGCCCCCAACCTGCAGGAGGGCGACGCGCTCTTCTTCGCCCACGGGTTCAACATCCGGTTCGGATACATCACCCCCCCGGACTTCGTCGACGTGTGCATGGTCGCGCCGAAGGGTCCGGGTCACCTGGTCCGGCGCGAGTACGAGGCGGGCCGCGGCGTGCCGGCGATCATCGCCGTCGAGCAGGACGCCACCGGCGAGGCGTGGCCGCTGGCCCTGTCCTACGCGAAGGCGATCGGGGCGCTGCGCGCGGGCGGCATCAAGACCACCTTCACCGAGGAGACCGAGACCGACCTGTTCGGCGAACAGGCCGTGCTGTGTGGTGGCGCATCGCAGTTGGTGATGTACGGCTTCGAGACCCTCGTCGAGGCCGGCTACCAGCCCGAGGTCGCCTACTTCGAGTGCCTGCACGAGCTCAAGCTGATCGTCGACCTCATGTACGAGGGCGGGATCGCCAAGCAGCGCTGGAGCGTGTCCGACACCGCCGAGTACGGCGACTACGTGTCGGGTCCCCGCGTGATCGACCCGAGTGTGAAGGCCAACATGCAGGCGGTGCTGGCCGACATCCAGAACGGCTCGTTCGCCCAGCGGTTCATCGACGACCAGGACGCCGGGGGACCCGAGTTCGCCGAACTGCGCGCCAAGGGCGAGCAGCACTCGATCGAGGCCACCGGCCGCGAACTGCGCAAGCTCATGGCGTGGGTGGACTCCGGCGACGACGACTACACCGAGGGCACCGCCGCACGCTGATCCGGTGGTGGGGTCTGGACACCGGCCTGACGATCGGGTGGGATGGGGCGCATGACGATCCCCACCGAGCCCTACCCCGCCGGCGTCCCTTGCTGGACTGACCTGATGGTGGCCGACCCGGCTTCCGTGCAGCCGTTCTACTCCCAGGTGCTGGGGTGGACCTTCACCGAACCGAACGCCGAGTACGGCGGCTACGTCATGGGGATGGTCGACGGCCTGCCCATGGCGGGGATGGGGCCGTTGCAGCCGGGTTCCCGGACGGCGTGGACCATGTACATCGCCTCCGACGACGCCGACGCGGCCGCTGCGCGCGTGGCCGAGGCGGGGGGCACCGTGCTGGCGCCGCCGATGGATGTGTCCGATCTGGGTCGCATGTTCGTGGCGCAGGATCCGACCGGCGCGGTGTTCGGGGTCTGGCAGGCAGGGACGTTCCCCGGCGGCGCCGCCAACCAGCCGGGCGGGCTCGTGTGGGAGGACCTCAGGTCCAGCGGCCCGGACATCGCCCGCGAGTTCTACGGCCAGGTCTTCTCCTACACCTATGACTCCGTCGCGATGGCTCCGGACGATTACACGACGTTCGCCGCCGGTGACGATCCCCGTCCCCGCGGTGGCATCGGCGGCCTGATGGGCGCCGAGGACGTCCCGTCGCACTGGCTGATCACGTTCATGGTGGCCGACATGAGCCGAGCGGTCGCCGCGGCCGCAGACACCGGGGGTGCGGTGCCGATCCCGCCGTTCGAGACGGAGTACGGGCTGATGGCGGGCCTCACCGACCCGGCCGGGGCCGCCTTCTGGGTGATGGAACCTATCGCAGACGCTTCTTGAGCTTCGCTCCGTCGTAGCCCGGCGCGGTCACGGTGATCGCGACCTTCTTGCGGGGCATGGGTACCGAGAACGCGGCCACTCCCTTGGCGTTGGTGGTCTTGCTGCCCACCTTCTTGACCGCGACCGTGGCTCCCGACAGTGCCGTGCCGGCATCGGTGATGGTCACCTTCAACTTGGTGGCGTGCTTCTTCTTCTTGCCGACCTTCGCCACCGCCGACAGGGCCGGCAGGAACTGGGTGTGCCGGATCTGGCTGCCGGTGTTGACCACGACGTCGGCGCGTCCGGATTGTGCCGAGATGGCGGTGCTGTAGGCAGTGCCGCCCGGGACCGCACGCACGTTCGCGCTGCCGAACCGGGACACGTCCGGGCGGGACCGGGCCACGCCGACACGGCCGTCGCTGCGGGCGTAGGACAGCCACAGCCGGCCCGAACCATCCGCGGACAGGCCGACGTGGTTGATCGGGCTGCCGGTGGGCACATCACGGAAATCGCCGGTGCCCACGTGCCAGACCCGCACCGTGCGAGGGCTCGGGTAGCCCAGGGGATAGGCGAGCCAGACGTCGCCGCCCGGGCGGCGGGCGAGCGCCGCGCGCTGGCTGGGCGACACGGAGTCGCCCCCGGTCAGCGTCCCCGGGGCCGAGCGCCGGGTGCCGAAGGTGGGGGTGAACTTGTCGAGGTTGCTCACCGGTCGCACCTGCCACCCACGCTCGGTCTGCGTGTTGCTGTTCGACCACCACGCGATCCAGGCGGTGTGCGCGGCCGAGCCCCGCTTGATGGCGGGGAAATAGGTGCAGCAGCCGCCGTTGGTGACGGTGTGGTCGAAGCCCGTGGTGAGGCCGCGGTGGATCTTCACGGCCCCGTCGTGGGACCACGCGAACACGACCTTGCCGTCGATGGACGTGGCATCGTGGTCGCCCTCGTAGGCGTAGTCGGAATTGCTGAGTGTCCCGGTGATGCTGCCGCCGGCGGAGGCCAGGAATCCATATCCGAGCCACCGCTTGCCGGGGACGTCGCGGATGCCGGCCAGGGCTGTCGAGGTTCCCAGCGGGACCGGGTCGTGGGCCAGGGTGCTCCACTTCTGGGCGGCGGAGATGATCGAGGAGGTCGGCTGCAGGGCGCCCGCCGCGGTGACGGTGCGGGCCCACAGCGTCGGTGGTGTGCCGGAGCGGGTCCAGACCACGCGCAGCGAACTGCCCTGGCGCTGCAGCCCCGGCCGGATGGTGTTCACGATCCCGGTGTCATCGACGGTCGACCAGGTGTCGGGCCCACCTGCCGACGCGGGTGTTCCGACGAGTCCCGTGGCCCCCAGGCCCACGACCACCGCGGCGGCGGTCAGGGTGCGGGTTGCCGTGCGCTTCTCCATGAATCCTCCCCGGATCGACTACCTAAGGTAACTGCTCCATGGGGCACACTGGAACCATGCAGACAACCGTCAAGTTCTCCCCGTCGTTCGCCGTGGCCGAGGTCACGCTGTCTCCCAGCGAGGTCGTCAAGGCCGAGGCCGGCGCCATGGTGTCGATGCAGAACGTCAGCATCGAGACCAGCACCCAGGGCGGCATCATGAAGGGACTCAAGCGCTCCGTGCTGGGGGGCGAGTCGTTCTTCATGAACACGTTCACCGCGGGACCGCAGGGTGGCGAGGTGTCGTTCTCACCGGATCTGCCGGGCGATGTCGTGGTGTGGGACCTGACCGGTCAGACCGTGTATCTGCAGTCCGGCTCGTACCTCGCGTCGGCGCTCGGCGTCGATGTCGACTCCAGTTGGGGCGGTGCCAAGACGTTCTTCTCCAGCGAAGGACTGTTCATCCTCAAGTGCACTGGCTCCGGTCAGCTGATCATCAGCGCCTACGGCGCCCTGGACTCCCGTCAACTGCAGGCCGGCGAGACGTTCACCATCGACTCCGGCCACGTGGTCGGGTGGTCCGAGGGCATCACCTACAACGTCCGAAAGGTCGGCAACTGGAAGAGCACGTTCCTGTCCGGCGAGGGACTCGTGGCCGATCTCACCGGACCGGGGACCGTCTACCTGCAGACCCGTTCTCCCGAGGCGTTCCTCGGGTGGCTGTTGCCGAAACTTCCCAAGAACAACTGAGCCATAGGGCCCTCGGTCGCTCGTGAATGCGTTCACAAGCACCGGGGTAGAATGGTGGCGATCCGGCCTTGGGCCGGATTTCGTGTGCCGCAGACATGAAGGACCGTCATGACCAAGCCCGTTGTGCTGATCGCCGAGGAACTCTCTCCCGCCACCGTCGAGGCCCTCGGGCCCGACTTCGAGATCCGCTATTGCGACGGCGCGAACCGCGAGGAACTGATCCCGGCCATCGCCGACGTCGACGCGATCCTGGTCCGGTCTGCCACGAAGGTGGACGCCGAGGCGATTGCCGCGGCCAAGAACCTCAAGGTCGTAGCCCGTGCCGGGGTCGGCCTCGACAACGTCGATGTGAAGGCCGCCACCGAGGCCGGGGTCATGGTCGTCAACGCGCCCACCTCGAACATCCTCAGCGCCGCCGAACTGGCCGTCGCGCTGCTGTTGGCGTCTGCCCGCAATGTCGTGCCCGCCAACGAGGCACTGCGCCAGGGGGAGTGGAAACGCTCCAAGTACAGCGGCGTCGAACTCGCCGACAAGGTCGTCGGCGTGGTCGGCCTCGGGCGCATCGGCGTCCTGGTCGCGCAGCGGCTCAGCGCTTTCGGCGTCCAGTTGGTCGCCTACGACCCCTACGTGCAGCCGGCGCGCGCGGCCCAGCTGGGGGTCCGCATGGTCGACCTCGACGAACTGCTGTCGGTGTCGGACTTCATCACCGTCCACCTGCCCAAGACGCCCGAGACCCTCGGCCTCATCGGCGACGAGGCACTGCACAAGGTCAAGCCCGAGGTGCGTATCATCAACGCCGCGCGCGGCGGCATCGTCGACGAACAGGCGCTGTACGACGCGCTCGTCGATGGTCGGGTCGCGGGGGCGGGGCTCGACGTGTACGCGTCGGAACCCTGCACCGACTCCCCGCTGTTCCAGCTGGACACCGTCGTCGCCACTCCCCACCTGGGAGCCAGCACCGACGAGGCCCAGGAGAAGGCCGGGATCTCGGTGGCCCGCTCGGTGCGACTCGCTCTCGGTGGCGAACTGGTGCCCGACGCTGTGAACGTGCAAGGCGGAGTCCTGGCCGAGCCGGTGCGGCCGCTGCTGCCGCTCGCCGAGAAGCTCGGCGCGATCGCCTGCAAGCTTTCGGGCAGCGCCATCGAGCGCATCGACGTCGAGGTTCAGGGCGAGGTGGCGGCCGAGGATGTCCGCGTCCTTGAGCTCTCCGCCCTCAAGGGTGTCTTCGGCCAGTTGGTCGACGACCCGGTCTCTTACGTCAACGCCCCGGTCATGGCCAAGGCCCGCGGTATCGAGGTGCATCTGGACTCCACCCCGGACACCGCCGATCACCGCTCGGTGGTCACGGTGACCACTACTCAGGTCGACGGTGGCCGGGTGTGTGTCGCCGGAACTGTCGTGGGGCCCAAGGACGAGGCCCGGCTGGTCCGGATCGACGAGTACGACGTCGAAGTGGCCATCACCGACCACATGGCGTTCCTGGGCTACGTCGACCGTCCCGGGGTGGTCGGCAAGCTGGGACAGATCCTCGGCGACGCCGGGATCAACATCGCCGGCATGCAGGTCGGCCGCACGGACGCCGGCGGCCGCGCGCTGACCGTGCTCACCGTCGACTCGGCCGTGCCGGCCGCGACGCTGGACACGATCGTCGAGCAGATCGGTGCGGGCTACGGTCGCGCCGTCGACCTCGTCTCCTAGTCCCTCGGTGGCCGAACCCCTCAAGGACCGGTTCGACGACGCCCTGGTCGGGCGACTGGCCGCACGGCTGGCGCCGGTGGTCCCGGATCTCGACGTCGACTCGTTCGTGACCGCGGCGACCGCCGACTTCCCGGACCTGGAACTGTCGCAGCGGGCTCAGGCCGTGGCATCGGCGCTGGCGGACGTGCTCCCCGCCGACCCCGCGACGGCGATCGACCTCATCCGCCGCAGCACCCCCGAGCCCGCCGACACCGCGGACTGGCCTGCGTGGGACGCCTTTATGATGTGGCCGCTCACGATCTACGTGGCCGAGCACGGGCAGGGGTGCTTCGAGGAGTCGATGGCGGCGCAACACGCGCTGACCCAGGTGTTCACGTGCGAGTTCAGCATCCGCGCCTTCCTCATCGAGCAGCCGCTGCCGACGTTGGCGCGGCTGTCGGACTGGGTCCGCGACCCCAGCGAACATGTCCGTCGCCTGGTGTCCGAAGGGACCCGACCGCGCCTGCCCTGGGCCTCGCGGCTGCCGGAGTTCGTGGCCGATCCCGCGCCGATCCTGCCGCTGCTCGAGGCGTTGCGGGACGATCCGTCGGAGTACGTCCGTCGGTCCGTGGCGAACAACCTCAACGACATCGCCAAAGACCATCCCGACGTCACCCTGGCCGTCGCCGAGCGTTGGCTGGCCGAGGATCCGGGACGTCGAAGCTTGGTGCGGCACGGGCTGCGCACGCTGGTGAAAGCCGGGGATTCCCGGGCCCTCGCCGTGCTCGGATACGGGCCGTCGCCGGTCATGGTCAGCGACTTGGGGGCGACCCCGGCTGCGGCGTCGATCGGCGACTCCCTGCGGATCGAGACCACCCTGCACAATCCGACCGGACAGATGGCGCCGGTGTTGGTGGATCTGGTCGTGGCCTTCCCCCGCCCCGGCAAGGCTCCCCGCCGGAAGGTGTTCGTCGCGGGTGAGCACGAGATCGGCGCCCACGCGACCCGGACGATACGCCGCTCGGTATCCCTCGCGCAGTTGTCGACCCGGAGGGTCTATCCCGGGACCCACACGGTGGAAGTCGTGGTCAACGGCGTTCCGTCGGGGTCGCTGTCCGTCGATGTTGCTCCCTGAGCCCATCGTCGGCTGAACCCGGTGCGCCCGGTGGCAACGGGGCGACCCGCTCGCCAGGGTGGTGCTCATGACGGACATCCGATACGCCGTGATCGGCTACGGCCTGGCGGGGTCGACATTCCACGCCCCCCTGATCGCGACGACCCCTGGCGCGCAACTGTCGGTCGTGGTCGCCCGGTCACCCGAGACGGCCGCTGCGGCACGGGAACGCTACCCGTGGATCCAGGTGGTGTCCGATGCTGCCGAACTGCCGGGGTTGGTGGATGTCGCGGTCGTGGCGACCCCCAACGACACCCATGCCGCAGTGGCCACCGGACTGCTCGAGTCGGGGATCGCCGCCGTGGTGGACAAACCGTTGGCGTCGACGTCGGCCGCCGCGCAGGCGCTGGTCGACCTCTCCGACCGGACCGGCACTCCGCTGACCTGCCACCAGAACCGCCGCTGGGACGGTGACTACCTGACGGTGCGGGCGCTCGACCTGGGCCGGATCCACCGGTTCGAGTCGCGGTTTGAACGTTGGCGGCCGGTCGTGAAGCAGTCCTGGAAAGAGGAGCCGGGACCGGGCGCCGGGGTGTTGTGGGACCTGGGTCCGCACGTGATCGACCAGGCGCTGCACCTGTTGGGACCGGCGGTCTCGGTATCGGGCGGGGTGCAGACGGTGCGCGCCGACGCCCGGGTCCCGGACGAGGCCTTCGTCCGCATCGTGCACGACGGCGGCGCCGAGTCGCACCTGTCGGTCAGTCTGGTGGCGGCAGCGCCCGGCCCGCGGTTCCGGGTCCTGGGAACCACCGGCGCCTACGTCAAGCAGGGCCTGGATCCGCAGGAGGATGCGCTGCGGGCCGGCCAGGTTCCGGGTCCCGGGTGGGGGACCGAGCCGGAGTCCGACTGGGGTCGGCTGTCCACCGGGGATCCGGCAGTGATCGAGCCTGTGCCCACGTTGCCGGGGGACTACCCCGAGTTCTACCGGCTGCTCACCCAAGCGCTGCGTGACGGTGGCCCGATGCCGGTGGATCCGCGCGACAGTGTCGCGACGCTGCGGATCATCGAAGAGGTGAGCGGGGAGATCGGGACGGCCTGAGCCGGTGAGACTCAGCCCGCGACGATGTCGCCCTCGGCGGCGTCGATCTCGATGCCGTGCTCGCGCAGATAGTCGGCCGCGGCCCGGATCTTGTCGGGCTCGCCCTCGACCTCGAGCACGAGCCAGCCGAAGTGGTTCTCGATCGCCGCGCGCCGGATGTTGGGCACGACGTCGAAGTCCTTCACCAGGTGGTAGATGACCGGTTGGGTGACGCGCTCCTCGGGGAAGGTCAATCGCCAGTGTTCCGCCATGCGACCCACCCTAGCCTCAGTGGGCGGTCGCATCCCGCTCGGCGCGGTTCACCGCCGACACGATCGCCTTCAGCGACGAGGTGACGATGGACGGGTCGATCCCGACGCCCCACAGCACCCGGTCGCCGATGGCGCACTCCAGGTAGGACGCGGCGTTGGCGTCGCCGCCTGCCGACATCGCGTGTTCGGCGTAGTCCAGGACGCGGACGTCGATGCCGTGGCGGGTCAACGCGTCGCAGAACGCCGCGATCGGACCATTGCCGGTTCCCACCAGGTGGACGTCGTTGCCGCCGTCGTTCACGACGGCCGTCACGGTGGTCTCACCGCCGACGGCCGACTCCTGGTTGACGCTCACCAGCGACAGCCGCCCCCAGGGGGCGTCGGGGTTGGGCAGGTACTCGTCGGTGAAGATGTGCCACATCTGCTCGGGCAGCACCTCGCCGCCCTCGTCGTCGGTGTGGTGCTGGATGACCTGGCTGAACTCGATCTGCAGGCGGCGCGGCAGGTCCAGCTTGTTCTCGGTGCGCATGATGTAGGCGACACCGCCCTTGCCGGACTGGCTGTTGACCCGGATGACCGCCTCGTAGGTCCGTCCGACGTCCTTGGGGTCGATCGGCAGGTAGGGGACCTCCCAGCGGAAGTCGTCGACCTCGCTGCCCGCCGCGGCCGCGTCGTCGGCCATGGCTTTCAGCCCCTTGTTGATCGCGTCCTGATGGGATCCGCTGAACGCGGTGTAGACCAGGTCGCCGCCGTAGGGGTGGCGTTCGTTGACCGGCAGTTGGTTGCAGTACTCGACGGTGCGGCGGATGCCGTCGATGTCGGTGAAGTCGATCTGGGGGTCGATGCCCTGGCTGAACAAGTTCATGCCCAACGTCACCAGGCACACGTTGCCAGTCCGTTCGCCGTTGCCGAACAGGCAGCCCTCGATCCGATCGGCGCCGGCCAGGTATCCGAGTTCGGCGGCCGCGACGGCGGTGCCGCGGTCGTTGTGCGGGTGCAGGCTCAGCACGATCGAGTCGCGCCGCTCCAGGTGGCGGTTCATCCACTCGATCGAGTCCGCGTACACGTTGGGGGTGGCCATCTCGACGGTGGCCGGCAGGTTGATGATGACCTTGCGGTCGGGGGTCGGTTCCCACACCTCGTTGACCCGGTTGCAGACCTCGACGGCGAAGTCCAGTTCGGTTCCGGTGTAGGACTCCGGCGAGTACTCGAAGAAGATCTCGGTCTCACCGGCCACCTGCTCGGCGTACTTGCGACACAACTGCGCGCCGTGCACGGCGATGTCGATGATGCCGTCGCGGTCCAGACCGAACACGACCCGGCGCTGCAGCGTGGACGTCGAGTTGTACAGGTGGACGATGGCCTGCTTCGCGCCACGGATCGACTCGAACGTGCGCTCGATCAGGTGCTCGCGGGACTGGGTCAGGACCTGGATCACCACATCGTCGGGGATCGCGTCCTCTTCGATCAGCGACCGCACGAAGTCGAAGTCGGTCTGGCTCGCCGACGGGAACCCGACCTCGATCTCCTTGTAGCCCATGTCCACCAGCAGGTCGAACATGCGGCGTTTGCGCTCGGGGGTCATCGGGTCGATCAAGGCCTGGTTGCCGTCACGCAGGTCGACTGCACACCAGCGGGGGGCTTCGGTGATGACCCGGTCGGGCCAGGTGCGGTCGGTCAGCGCCACGGGGGTGAACGGCTGATACCGGTGGAACGGCATGGGCGACGGCAGTTGCGGGTTGCGCGCGTGGTGGGCGTCAGCGGGGATGTCGGCGGGATTCATGGGGAGGCCTCTCAGTTCGGGTCCGGTCCGGTCGGAAGGGGGGAGACCGGCAGCGGGAAACTCCGCGGCGAGGAAGCCAGTCGGGTCAGGCCTCGCCGCGGCTGCCAAGAAGCAGTGCCGCGAACATCCCTACGAAGGTACCAGCGCGTGCCGAGGAGGTCCACCGCTGATCACACCGAGGCTCGGCCGTGACGTCCGTTTTCCGCTAGGTCGGCGGGACGGTTCGGCGCACACTGGGCGGGTGATCCCCGACGACGACAGGTGTTTCCAGGCGCTCGTGGCCCGCGACGCCCGGTTCGACGGGCGGTTCTTCGTCGGGGTGGTGACGACCGGGATCTATTGCCGGCCGGTGTGTCCGGCGCGGACCCCCCACCGCCGCAATGTGCGGTTCTACCCGTCGGCGGCTGCGGCGTCCGCAGCTGGTCTGCGCGCCTGCCGCCGCTGTCGGCCGGACAGCCTTCCCGGGTCGCGTGCCTGGGACCACCGCGGCGACCTGGTGGCCCGAGCGCTGCGTCTGATCGGCTCGGGGGCCGCCGACGAGACCGGGGCGACGGGCCTGGCGCAGCAGCTGCACGTGACTCCGCGACACCTCAATCGGGCGCTCGTCGCCGAGGTGGGCGCCACGGCCGGGGCGCTGGCGCGCGCCCGGCGGGCGCAGACCGCCCGGCTGCTGTTGGAGCAGACCGGGATGTCGGCCGCCGACGTCGCGTTCGCGTCGGGATTCGGCAGTGTGCGGCAGTTCAACGACGTCATGCGGCGCCAGTTCGCGCTCACCCCGGGGGAGTTGCGGCGGGCGGTCCCGGACGACGGGCGCTCGGCGGCGACGACGGGGGTCGATGTGCGCTTGCGGTTCCGCCCGCCGTACGCGGCCGAGGAGGTCCTGGCGTGGATGTCACGGCACACGGTCCCGGGGGTGGACCGGGTCGATGTGGCCGAACGTGTCGTGAGTTCCGGCATGCCGGACGGGACGCGCGTGCACGTGGTGTTCGAGGAGCGGTCGGTGCGCGCTCGCGTGGAACTGCCCGCGAACGTGGACGTGCGGGCCATCCCGACGCGGATCGCCGCAGTCCGCCGGTGGCTCGACCTCGATGCCGCGCCAGCCCGCATCGACGCCGACCTGTCCCGGGATCCGGCACTGGGCTCGGCGGTGCGGCGGGTGCCCGGGTTGCGGGTCCTGGGGGCGTTGGATCCGTTCCGCACCCTGACGTCGACGATCGTGAGTCAGCAGGTGAGTGTCGCTGCCGCCGCCACCCAGAACGGTCGACTGTGTGAGTTCACCACCGGGGGCGACCGGTTCCCCACGGCCGCGGAGTTGGCGGCCCGAGATCCCGACGAGGTTGCCGGCGCGTTGGGGATCCCACGACGGCGGGGTCGGGCGCTGGTCGAGGTGGCGGAGTTGGTGGCGTCGGCCGAGGTGGACCTGTCCGCCGGCGCCGATCGTGACGCGGTGGTCGACCGGCTGGGACAGGTGGCCGGGATCGGCCCCTGGACCTTGGCCGACGTGCGGATGAGGTGTCTGGCGGACCCCGATGTGTGGCCGGGCTCGGACCTGATCCTGCGGCGGGCGGTCTCGCCCGGGGGACGCTTCGTCGGCTTCGACCCGGACTCGGCGGCGCCGTGGCGATCGTATGCGGCTCACCATGTGTGGGTCGCTCACAGCGTTGATCAGAAACCGGCCCCGAGGGTGGCCCTGAGTGAGGAGAACACATGATCATCGACGTACTCGAGGGTGGCCCGGAACCCCTGGTGGTGATCGCCGACGATGGCGCGGTGGTGGCGGCGGGGTTCGCGCCGGTGGACCGGATCGTGGCGATGCTGCCGACCGGGAGCGACCCGGTGCCCGGCGACCTGCCCGACGTGCGGCAGGTGTGGCAGGACTACCTCGACGGCGACTACGCGGCCCTGGACCGGGTCGTGGTGCGGCAGAGCGGGAGCCCGGTGCGGACCCAGGTGTGGGACGCGCTGCGCGAGGTGCGACCCGGCGAACCGGTGTCGTACGGCGAGATGGCGGACATCATCGGACGGCCCCGGGCCGCCCGCGCGGTGGGCTCTGCGTGCGGGGCGAATCACGTGGCGCCGTTCGTCCCCTGTCATCGGGTGATCGCCGCGAACGGGGGACTGGGCGGGTACGGCTACGGGCTCCCGGTCAAGAGGTGGCTGCTGGACCACGAGTCCGATCGCGCGTCGGCCTGAGCGCCGGACGACCCGCTGGCGGGGACCCGTCCCCGCCACGGGCCACGGTTGCCGACCTAGACTCCTGCGCATGGCTTCGACGTACTCCCTGGCAGTGATCCCCGGCGACGGCATTGGAGGCGAGGTGGTCACCGAGGCGCTCAAGGTTCTCGACGTCGCCGGCGGCGCCGCCCAGGACGTGTTCACCACGACGACCTACGACCTCGGGGCGCAGCGGTACCTGGCGACCGGCGAGACATTGCCCGACTCGGTGCTCGCGGAACTGCGACAGCACGACGCCATCCTGCTCGGCGCCGTGGGTGATCCGGCCGTGCCGCCCGGCGTGCTGGAGCGCGGGCTGCTGCTCCGGCTCCGGTTCGAACTGGATCACCACGTGAACCTGCGACCGGTCAAACTCTTCCCCGGAGTCGAGACACCGCTGGCCGGCAAGGGTCCCGACGACATCGACTTCGTCGTGTGCCGCGAAGGAACCGAGGGCCCCTACGCGGGAGCGGGCGGCAATCTCCGGGCGGGCACCCCGCACGAGGTCGCCACGGAGGAGAGCATCAACACCGCCTACGGTGTCGAACGCATCGTCCGCGACGCGTTCACCCGAGCCGCTCGCCGCGACAAGAGAGTCACCCTGGTCCACAAGACCAACGTGCTGGTGCACGCCGGCGGCATGTGGAAGCGGGTCTTCGACCAGGTCGCGGCCGAGTACCCCGACATCGCGACGGACTACGTCCACGTCGACGCCGCCTCGATGTTCTTCCTGACCCAACCCGAGCGCTTCGACGTCGTGGTCACCGACAACCTGTTCGGCGACATCCTCACCGACATCGGGGCGGCGATCGCCGGCGGCATCGGGCTGGCCGCGAGCGGCAACCTCGACCCGAGCCGCACCAACCCGAGCATGTTCGAGCCGGTCCACGGGTCAGCCCCCGACATCGCCGGACAGGGCATCGCCGATCCCACGGCCGCGATCCTCAGCGCCGCGATGCTGCTCGACCATCTGGGGGAGTACGGCGCGGCGGCGGCCGTCGAGCGAGCCGTGGCCGCCGACCTCGCCGAGCGGGGCGTCGAACCGCGCAGCACCCAGCAGGTCGGCGACGCGATCGCCGGGCGCCTCTGATCCGGGTCAGGAACTGCGCTCCGCGGAGCGCGCGACTGCTTCGAGGTCCTTGCCCAGGGCTTGCTTCACCATCGGGGTGAACAGCCGCCCGAGGGTGGCTCCCATGACCTTCGAGACCAGGTTCTGTCCCGACGCCTGGAAGGACATCGTCAGGCGCGAGCCGCCGTCGTGGGGGGCCACCGACACGACCGAGCGGTAGTGCGTGCCCCGGCTCTCGGCCTCGACCCTGTAACTGCGACCGGGTTCGATCGCGGTGACCCCCATGTCCTCGGTCGCCGAACGTCCGAACATGCGGCGGGTCTCGCGCCACCGGGTCCCGACGTCGAATCCGGTGCCGTCGTCGAGTCGTTCGATGGCCTCGATGTCGGCAGCGTCGGCAAACCGATCCAAGTCGGTCAGGATCGCCCACACCGCCTCGGGGGTCGCGGTGCTGTCGCGGGTCACGTCCATGGCGACATCATGACTCATCGGCCCGCGCTGGTTCTCCCGGCCACGACCATCGGCCACAATAGGGCGACCTGGTCCCTTTGGAGTTCCCATGACGGAGACGCCGCCGCTGTTCCCACTGCGGCCCAACCCCGCGCCGCTGCCCGCGAACGAACGCGAGATGATCCTCGCCGACCCCGGGTTCGGCAACGTGTTCACCGACCACATGGTGCGACTGCGCTGGATGCAGGACAAGGGCTGGCACGACGCGGCCGTCGAGCCCTACGGACCGCTGCAGCTGGACCCGGCCACCAACTCGCTGCACTACGGCCAGAGCATCTTCGAAGGCCTCAAGGCCTACCGGCACTCCGACGGGGGGATCTACACGTTCCGCCCCCTGGCCAACGCCGAGCGGTTCCGCCGGTCGGCGGCGCGCCTGGCCATGGCGGAGCTCCCCGACGAACTCTTCCTCGGCTCGATCAAGGCGTTGTTGGCGCAGGACGGTCCGTGGGTGCCTGCCGATCCCGAGAAGTCGCTGTACCTGCGACCCTTCATGTTCTCGACCGAGGTCGGCCTCGGGGTGCGCCCCGGCGACGAGTACCTGTACCTGCTGATCGCGTCGCCGGCCGGGGCGTACTTCACCGGCGGCCTGCAGCCGGTCACGGTGTGGCTCAGCGAGGACTACGTGCGAGCAGCCCCCGGCGGCACCGGCGAAGCGAAATGCGCCGGCAACTACGCCGCGTCGCTGCTGGCGCAGGCCGAGGCCATCGACCACGGCTGTGACCAGGTGGTGTGGCTCGACGCCAACGAGCATCGCTGGATCGAGGAGATGGGCGGCATGAACCTGTACTTCGTGTACGGGAGCGGTCCGGGCGCCCGCCTGATGACCCCGTCGCTCACGGGCAGCCTCCTGCCGGGCATCACCCGCGACTCGCTGCTCACCCTGGGCGCCGACCTCGGCTACGACGTCGAGGAAGGCCGGATCAGCGTCGAGGACTGGCGCAAGGGCTGCGAGTCGGGCGAGATCACCGAGGTGTTCGCGTGCGGGACGGCCGCGGTGATCACGCCGGTCGGTCACGTCAAGGCACACAGCGGGGAGTGGACGGTGGCCGACGGCGGGTCCGGTCCGGTCACCCAGCAACTGCGACGTGCGCTGCTCGACATCCAGACCGGCGTGGCGCCTGATCCGCACAACTGGATGATGCGCGTCGCCTGAGACTGGCCCGTTCGTACGCATCTCCGCATCTACGATCCAGCAGCGTGTACATTCCCAGCCATGTCGACCCAGCAGGAGCCCTGGGTACGGCCGGAGCTCGTAGCGCTCAGCTCCGGTGCGTCGTCGGAAGGGGGCGAAGCGCTAGACCCCGAAGCGATCGGCGGTATTTTGTCCTCCTAGGCAGGGTCATCATGAGTGACTGTTTCCCGCTGCGATGAGATGTCACGACTTCTGGGGGTGGCTGTCGACCGCGTCGGACGCGGATCCCGTCGAGTTCCTGCAGAAGGCTCTGGCGACCGGCAGGACCAGCGGGCTGGTGGGGGAGTTCGCTGCCCATCTGAGCGACGGTGTTCGCGCGGTCCTCGTGCGCGACCCCATGGGTGTGGTCCCGCTCTACTACGGATGGTCGGCGACCGGTGGCCTCCGGGTGGATGCCGACCTGCGTGCTGTCCGAGAGTCCTGCTGGGACGGAACCCTCGACCACGACTATGCCGCACGACTGTTCATGCAAGCCCCTGCCGATCCGGCACGGACTGTATTCAATGGCGTGTTCCAGGTTCCTCCGGGCAGCATCGTGGTCCTCGAGGGGACGACCCGGCGCCTTTCTCGATACTTCGACAGTCGGCGGGTCAAACGTCGGCCGATGGGGGTGGCCCAAGCGAAGTCGCTTCTGAGGTCGGCCGTGTTGGCGGCTGTCTCGGACGCCCTGGCTTCGGCGGGTGGTGCACCGGTTGCGGCCCACCTGAGCGGGGGGCTCGACTCGACCATGGTTGCTGCTGCAGCTCAGCGGCTCTTGGGTTCCCAGGGTCAGGCTTTGGCCGCCGGCTACGGATGGATCGCTTCAGACGTGAGATCGCCCGACGGTTCGCCCGACGAGCATGACCGGTCAATTCGCATCGGTGCCGCGCTCGGAGTTCGGATGCGCTGCGTGACCAAAGCAGATATGAGGGCGGCCCTGTCAGATCCCCATCTCGATCCCTTGATCTTCCTGCTGCACACGATGGTCCAGTACGAGACCGTGATCCTCGGCTGGGCGCGTGAGGCCGGGGTGACGACGATCCTCTCCGGGTGGGGTGGCGATGAGGCTGCCTCGGCGGGCGGCACGCCGCCGTTCGGGTGGATGGTGGGCCAGGGCGAGTTCCGTCAGGCATGGCAACAGGTGAAGGCGGAAGCGGCTGCGGGAGGGACGGGCGAGTGGCGGGTGCTGGCGCGGGCGGGAGCGAGACCGGTCCGGTCTGCGTGGCGCGTTCTTCGGCCACCTGCGACAGCCATGGATCGCGCGTGGCGAGATGTGAACAGGTCCGCGTTCCGGTCCAAGCGTCGGACGTTCCGGTTGCTCGAGCCTCCGCACCAGCGACAGTCGCGGCTGCTGCACCTCGGTCATGTGGAACGGCGGACCGCGGCATGGTGGCTGATGGGTCGACAGTTCGGGGTCGAGTACCGATTCCCGTTACTGGATCGCCGAGTCATCGAGGTGGCATGTTCGCTGCCACCCCCTGTCTTCCGTCGCGATGGCAAGTCGCGGTGGCTGTTCCAGGAACTCCTCGCCGAGTTGGTCCCCACCCAGAAGTTCGTCACGAAGGCGCCGGAGCCTGATCGGGTTCGGCACCATCTGCCCGAGTGGCCTCCCACCACCGACCTCATCCACACGATGTACCCCGAGTTGGCCGACATCGCTGCCCCGCTCGACCTCTACTGGACATCCGCCCGTTCGGTCTAGCGCGCAAGCGCGAGATCCGGGACTCCAGATATTTATTCACATTGCTCTTTGCCTGGTCCGGTGTAAATATGGGAACATGACTCCTGATCTCCCTCTGGCCGCTGCGGCCAATGGCGGCTGTTCCTGCAACTGCGGGGCTGAGCCCGCCGATCCCGTCTTCGATGCTCGGGTGATCCCGCATGCCGTGCGCCACGGCGCCGTCTTCGGGGCGCTGGACAGCATCGCCCCCGGTTCGGCGCTGGTGCTGGTGGCGCCCCACGATCCGAAACCCCTGCTCGCCCAGGCCCATGACCGCTATGACGGGGCACTCGCGGTGGAGTACCTGCAGCGCGGCCCCGACGAATGGCGGTTGCGGCTGGTGCGTGCCTGAACCATGGCTGCCCGGGCGCTGCGGCGCAGCCATCTGGATCTGACCCAGCGGCCGTTCATCGTCATCTGGGAGGCCACGCGGGCCTGTCAGTTGGCGTGCCGCCACTGCCGGGCGCACGCTGTCCCGGACCGCGACCCGGCCGAACTCGACGGTGCAGCGGCTCGGCGACTCATGGACCAGGTGCTGGCCTTCGGCTCGCCGCCACCGTTCTTCGTGATCACCGGGGGCGATCCCTTCGAACGACCCGACCTGTTCGAGCTCGTCGCGTACGGGGCCGAGATCGGCCTCCCCGTGGCGGTGTCGCCGTCGGGCACCGAGGCCCTCGACCGGCGTAACCTCACCCGGCTGCGTGAGGCGGGCTGCCACGCCATATCGCTCAGCCTGGACGGGTCCGACCCGGCGACTCACGACGACTTCCGGGGTGTCTGCGGCAGCCACCGCCGCACGATGGCCGGGTGGCGCACGGCGCGGGACCTGGGTTTGAAGGTCCAGATCAACACCACGGTGACCCCGGCGAACCTGCAGCAGCTGCCCGACATCGTGAACACCGTCGACCGGCTCGGGGCCATGACGTGGTCGGTGTTCTTCCTGGTTCCCACAGGCCGGGGCGCCGATCTGGCGCAGCTGACGTCGCAGCAGGCCGAGGACGTCCTGCACTTCTGCTACGACGCGGACAAGATCGTGTCCTTGAAGACCACGGAGGCACCGTCCTTCCGCCGGGTGTGCATCCAGCGGGTGCTGTGCGAACGCGAGGGCCTCGACCCCGTGGCCGAGCTGGGACTCGGCACCGATTACCAGATGCTCAGCCGTCGCCTCACGCTGCTGTCCCCGCGCCGACAGCGTGATCACATGCGCCGACCGCCGTTGCGCGTGAGCGCGGCCCGGGGGTTCGTGTTCGTGTCCCACACCGGCGACGTCTACCCCAGCGGGTTCCTGCCGGTGTCGGCGGGCAACGTGGGTGACGACTCGCTCGCCGCGATCTATCGCGACTCGGAGTTGTTCCGGTCGCTGCGGGACCCGGACGCCCCCCACAGTCGGTGCGGGTCGTGCGAGTTCCGGGCCGTGTGCGGCGGCTCCCGACCCCGGGCGTTCGGCGACAGTCACGACGTGTTCGCCGACGATCCGCTCTGCTCCTACGAGCCCGGGTCGTTCGGACGTGAGGATGATGTCGCGGAGTTGGTGGCGGCGGGGGTGTGACGGGCGTTTGCGCCGCGTGCGGCGCGGTGTCACCATGATCGGGTGAGACACACCGAGACCGGCGTCGTCATTATCGGCTAGGCGCGACAGCACCCGCTGTCGCGCGAACCCCCTCCGCCCGTGGGCGAGGGGGTTTTTCGTTGGACCGACGCAGTCAGGGAAGGACGATCATGAGTACGCAGCCGGGTGAATGGCCCAACGACACGTTCCACGTGTTCGACACGACGTTGCGCGACGGCGCCCAGCGCGAAGGCATTTCCTACTCGGTGGCCGACAAGTTGGCGGTCGCGCGCTTGCTCGATGACTACGGGGTGGGCTTCATCGAGGGCGGCTGGCCCGGCGCGATGCCCAAGGACACGGAGTTCTTCGCCCAGGCCCGCTCCGACCTGAAACTCCGCAACGCGCAACTCGTGGCTTTCGGGGCGACCCGCCACGCCGGCCGGGCCGTCGAGCAGGACCAACAGGTCCTGGCGCTGCTGGCGTCCGAGGCTCCGGTCGTCACGCTGGTCGCCAAGTCCGACGTCCGCCACGTGGAGCAGGCGTTGCGCACCACGTTGGACGAGAACATCTCGATGGTCACCGACACCGTGGCGTTCCTGGTCGGCGAAGGTCGCCGCGTCTTTGTGGACTGCGAGCACTTCTTCGACGGCTACGACCACAACCCCGACTACGGAGTGCGGCTGCTGGTCGCCGCTGCCGAGGCCGGCGCCAGTGTGGGAGTCCTGTGCGACACCAACGGCGGCATGCTCCCCAGCGGGATCGCGCGGGTGGTGGCCGACGTCAAGGAACGCAGCGGGGTGCGACTCGGGATCCACTGCCAGGACGACACCGGGTGCGCGGTGGCGAACACCCTGGCCGCGGTCGAGGCCGGCGTCACCCACGTCCAGGGGACGGCCAACGGCTACGGCGAACGGACCGGCAACGCCGACATCTTCGCGGTGGTCGCCAACCTGGAACTCAAGATGGGTTTGCAGGTGCTGCCCCCCGGCTCGCTGGCCGAGACTGTGCGCGTCTCGCACGCCATCGCCGAGATCGCGAATCTGCCCCCTGACACGCACCAGCCGTACGCCGGCATCTCGTCGTTCGCCCACAAGGCCGGGCTGCATGCCAGTGCGCTGAAGGTGTCCGCCGACCTCTACAACCACATCGACCCGGCTGTGGTGGGCAACGACATGCGGGTGCTGGTGACCGAGATGGCGGGACGTGCGTCCATCGAGATGAAGAGCCGGGAACTCGGCCTGGACCTGTCGACCGACCCCGACTCCGTGGCTCGCGTGACCAACCGGGTCAAGGACCTCGAGGCCCAGGGATGGTCCTTCGAGGCCGCCGACGCGTCGTTCGAACTCATGGTGCGGGGCGAAACCGGGGCGCTGCCGCCCACGGTGTACGAGTTGGAGTCGTGGCGCACCCTTGTGGAACGTCAGGCCGATGGGACCGTCGTCAGCGAGGCCACGGTCAAGGTCGTGGTCGAGGGTGAGCGGGTGATCTCGACCGCCGAGGGCAACGGTCCGGTGAACGCACTGGACCGGGCGCTGCGGCAGGCGTTGCTCGGGGCTCACCCCGAGTTGGAGCGACTCGATCTCATCGACTACAAGGTGCGCATCCTCGAAGGGGTCAAGGGCACCGATGCGGTCACCCGCGTGCTGGTCAGCACGTCTGACGGTGTCGACGAATGGCAGACCGTGGGAGTGCACGAGAACGTCATCGAGGCGTCGTGGCTGGCTCTCGACGACGCCCTGCGCTACTCGTTCCTGCACGTGGACGACTGAGTGGTCAGTCGTTCCTGGCTGATCAACTACGTCATCCTGGCCGCCATCTGGGGGTTCAGTTTCGCGTTCGTCAAGCAAGGCCTGACGGCGCTCACCCCACTGCAGGTCACCGCCGCCCGGATGGCGTTGGGGGCGCTCACGATCTGCCTGTTCCTGGTGGCCAGTGGGCGGTGGCCCCGGCCGACGTCGGGGGAGTGGTGGCGAATCATCGTGCTCGGCACGGTCGGCCTAGCGCTGCCGTTCACGTGCATCGCGTTCGCCGAGACGCGGATCACGTCGGTGCTCGCCGGGTTGCTGAACGCCGCGACGCCGCTGTTCGCCGCCCTGTTCGTGTCGTGGTTCATCCCGAGGGAACGACCGGACCGGATGCAGGTCGGCGGGCTGTTGATCGGGTTCGTCGGAATGGTCGTCCTGATCGGGGTGTGGCAGTTGTCGACGGCGGGGGTGGACCCGGCGGGTGTGGCGGCGATGATCGTCGCCACCGTCTGCTACGGGTTCGGGACCGCATTCGCCAGGGTGGCTCTCACAACGTCGAACCTGGTGGGTTCCCAACTGACCGGGATGCAGTTGCTGAGCGGGACGGTGCTGCTGTCGCTCCTTCTGATCGTGGATCCCGGCGACCCGCCGGGACCGATGTCGGCAACGGCGGCGATCTCGGTGCTCGGCCTCGGCATCCTCGGGACCGGGGTGGCCATGGCCATGTTCTGGCAGGTGCTGCGTGAGGCGGGCGCCACGGTCGCGGCCACCGTGACCTACGTGGTCCCCCTGGTCTCGACCACGGTCGGCGTCGTGCTGCTGCACGAACACCTCCGGTGGAACGAACTCGTGGGCGGGGTAGTGGTCATCGCCGGGGTGCTGCTCACCCAGTGGCCGCAGTTGTCCGGCCGCGGCGTCGAGGCGGTGGCCGAGGCGCCGGTGACCGACGACTGAGCCGGTCCGCGACCGATATCCTGAGCCGTGCGCATCGCCCGATTCTCGTTGAACGACACGATGGCCTTCGGGGTGGTCGAAGGCGACGGCCTGACCGAACCGCAGTCGGTACGGCCGTTGCGCGGCCATCCCTTCGGGGACCTCGAGGTCCTGGACGGCTCGGTGCCGCTGGCCGGGCTGCGGATGCTGCCGCCGGTGCTCCCGTCGAAGATCGTCGCGATCGGCAAGAACTACGCCGACCACGTGGCCGAGTTCGACGCCGTGACGCCGTCGGAGCCGCTCATGTTCCTCAAACCCAACACCGCGGTCGTGGGTCCGGGTGCGACGATCCGACTCCCGGAACAGTCGCAGCGGGTGGACTTCGAGGCCGAACTGGCCGTCGTGTTCGGCCGCCTGTGCCGGGACGTCGCAGCGGAGGATGCCGCCGACGTCATCCTGGGTTACACCTGCGCCAACGATGTCACCGCCCGGGACCTGCAGGCCCGCGACGGTCAGTGGACCCGGGCCAAGGGGTTCGACACCTTCTGTCCGCTCGGTCCCTGGATCGAGACCGACGCCCCCGGGCCCGACGCGGTCGTTCAGTGCACCGTCAACGGTGAGGTGCGCCAGAGCGCACCGATCAGCGACATGATCTACGGGATCGGGGCGCTCATCGCCCACGTCACCTCGGTGATGACGATGCTGCCCGGGGACGTGCTCCTCACCGGGACCCCCGCGGGTGTCGGGCCCCTGAGCGACGGCGATCATGTGAAGGTGACGATCGACGGGATCGGTTCCCTGGACAACGAGGTGGCACTGTCGTGACCCAGACCGACGAGGTGCGCGTGCGGTTCTGCCCGTCGCCCACCGGAAACCCGCATGTCGGCATGATCCGCACCGCGCTGTTCAACTGGGCCTTCGCCCGCCACACAGGCGGGACGTTCGTGTTCCGGATCGAGGACACCGACTCCGCCCGCGACAGCGAGCAGTCCTACACCGATCTGCTCGACGCCATGCGGTGGCTCGGGCTGGACTGGGACGAGGGCCCCGAGGTCGGCGGGCCATACGCGCCCTACCGGCAGTCGCAGCGGCTCGAACGCTACGAGGATGTGGCTCGCCGGCTGCGCGACGCCGGCTACGCCTATCCCTGCTACTGCACGCCTAAGGAACTCGCGGAACGGCGCGAGGCCGCGCTGGCCGCCGGCCGCACGCCCGGGTACGACGGTCACTGCCGCGACCTCACCGATGCTCAACGCGACGCGTTCGAGGCCGAAGGGCGCAAGCCGGCGCTGCGGTTCCGCATGCCCGGCACGGACTTCACCTGGACCGACCTCGTGCGCGGCGAGATGCACGTCGGCGCGGAACACGTGCCCGACTACGTCCTCGTCCGGGGCAACGGTGAACCCCTCTACACGCTGGTGAACCCGGTCGACGACGCGCTGATGCACATCACCCACGTGCTGCGCGGCGAGGACCTGCTGTCCTCCACCCCACGGCAGCTGGCGTTGTACGACGCGATGCGGGCCGTCGGGGTCACCGATCGGCCGACTCCGCAGTTCGGGCACCTGCCGTATGTGATGGGCGAGGGCAACAAGAAGCTGTCCAAGCGCGACCCGGAGTCGTCGCTCAACCTGTACCGCGAGACCGGCTACCTGCCCGAAGGACTCGCCAACTATCTGGCCCTGCTGGGCTGGTCGATCGGCGATGACCGGGAGTTCTTCGGCAAGGCCGAGATGGCCGAGCACTTCGACATCGCCCGGGTGAATCCCAACCCCGCCCGGTTCGACCTGAAGAAGTGCCGGGCGATCAACGGCGACTGGATCCGGTTCCTGCCCGCCGACGAGATCGGTCGCCGACTGGTGCCGTATCTGGCCGCCGAAGGGCTGGTCTCCGATCCGCCGAGCGCCGAGGACAAGGCGACCATCGACGCGGTGATGCCGTTGATCCATGAGCGGATGGACACGCTCGATCAGGCGGCCCCGATGATCGGGTTCCTGTTCGTCAGTGATGACGAGTTGACCCTCGACCCGGTGGACGCCGGAAAGATCCTCACCGAAGGCAGTGGCGCCACGTTGGCGGCTGCGGCGGAAGCACTGGCGGCAGTTCCGGAGTGGACGACGCCGCAGATCGAGGCGGCCCTGCGGGCGGCGCTGGTCGAAGGCCTGGGACTGAAGCCGAAGTTGGCCTTCGGTCCGGTGCGCCTGGCCGTCACCGGGCGGCGGATCTCGCCGCCGTTGTTCGAGTCCCTCGAGATGCTAGGACGCGAGTCGTCGCTGGCGCGGATCGCCCGGGCGGCCGAGCGGGCTCCAGGCTCCTGAAGGCCTCGGCGCGCTACCCCTGGGAAGAGGCGATCTCCCGATTGACGGCCTCGGCCACATCGGTCACGTCCGTGACGGGGATGCCGCTCAACTCGGGAAGGCTCCCGTCGGGTAGTTGCTGGACCACGGTCTTGCCGTCATCGGTCGTGGTGTCGACGAAGATGCTCTGGGGGGCCCAGGCGACTCCGTCGAGGCGATCTGGCGTGCCCGTGACGGGGGTCATGTCCGCCCGTTCTTCCCTGGTAGGTTCCCGCACCAGAATGGTGGCCCGCACCGGGAGGGCCGCCTGGGCGGTAGAGAAGCCGTCGGGGGTCTGAGGGCCGAGTATGTCGACGAAGAGACGGCGGCCGTCGTCTGTGTCGACGGCGATCACTGCGGTGCGGAGGTCCAGGCTCTCGTGGTCGTAGCCCGGTGACACGGAGATGATCTGGCCGGTCACGGCCTGCTCAGGTTCGACCTGGTGTACAAGTTCCGTGACGGAGTCGCTGGCTTCGTAGTCGACGGAAGTGGACAGCGCCTCCACGAATGCGGCGCCGGTGGCTGACGTCCCCTCGACCGGTGTGGTTCCGCCACACGCGGCGATGGACAGGCACATTGTGGCTGCCATGGGCAGCAGGATCAGCGACCTGGCTGGGGTCCTGCCCGCCGTTGCCACTTTGAGGAATGGCAGACGCACGTAATCACCCCCGTCGGCGGCCGGCGAGTGAGCCGACCTGACGAGAAGCTATCACCCCCGACTCCGCCACGGGCTGGGAAGTCAGCGTCGCAAGCCGCCGAGTCGTATCGCGGGCGAACGCCGCCAGAGCCAGCAGACGATGGACGGTGTGGAGTTCTCCCGGACCCGGCCCGTGAGTTGCCCCCCACGGCCAGGCCGCAACGGTCGCAGCGAGCCGCCGATCGTCCACCCAGCCGCCGAGGGCTGGGGTGTCGCGCAGCAGGTCGATCTCGGCCAGGTACCGGTCCCGGTCGTTGCGCACCACATACCAGGCGTCCCAGCCCTGCGCGCCGCGTCGCTTCCGGAGCCTGATGTCGTCGGGAACCCGGCCGAGGCCGAGGCGCCGCGCGAAACTCCGGGAACCACCGCCGCGCTGCCACTCCGCAGGTTCGATCGCCGCCGCCACGTCCAACACAGCCCGGGCGAGAAACGGGTCGGCCTTGAGGATTCCTTCGGTGGCGGCCGGATTCTGCGCTGCCATCAAACCGCTGTTCGCGCGGGCGAGCCAGCGCAGGTAGTGGATTCGGGGGTGCTCGTGCCGGGGTGGCGGAGTCGGCGGCAGCCCCAGATGGGCGCTGGTCGGGGGCTGGGGGGTCCGCGGCAGTAGGGGTGACAACACCCGACCCCGAAGTCTCGACATCGACGGCGAACCATCGACCGTGCCCAACGACAACAAGGTGGGCAACCGCCCGCGGGACAGGTAGTAACGGGCGGCATAGGGATGGTCATGGCTGAAGGCGGCATTTCCGTTCCCACCGGCGAACAGCAACTCGGCGCCTTCGTGGGCGGCGATGCGGTTCATGGCGGTCATCCAGGATTGGTTGGCCGGGTTGAAGACCGGGAGCCACGACCGGGTGGACATCTCGGCTGACGCATCGAGCGGTGAGATCAGTTCCTCGTTACGCACCTCCCGCACCACCAGCCGACCCGGGTAGGCGGCGGCGAGGGTATGTGCCAGGTGAGACTCGTCGGGGTCCATGCCGCCCCGAGGTTGCAGCTGGGCCTCGGCCAGCGGCACATGGATCAGTCCGATGACGGGGCGGTCGGGCGTGGTCTGTCGTGCGAGGGTTGCCGCCACGAAGGTCGAGTCCAGCCCGCCGGACACCTGGGTGATCAAAGGTCAGGTCCGGCTTCCGAGGGTCGCGACCGCCCGGTCGAAGGCGCGACGGTACTCCTCGACCGCGGTCGGACCCATGAGGTGCGGGGTGTCCCAGTGATCCGGCCCCACCCACGGGTGGAGCTGCGGCGATCGGAAAGGATCGTTCCAGACTGCGGTGTGACCCGCGGGGATCCGTTGGACCCCCTCATAGGGCGTGGCCTCGGGTGGGCAGTCGTTGAGCAGGTAGTCACGCAGGTAGTCGTCGGACAGTGCGGGTGGCGAGGGGAGGCGGGTCACGATCGCGCCGGGGTCGGATGCGATCAGCAGTCCATGCGCTGTCGCGGCCCAGAAGATCCCACTGGGCAGAAGCGTCGAGCAGGCGGCAGCCAGGACACCGTGCCCACGTTGCGCAACCGCCAGCCAAGGGGTGTCGGGCAGGTTTGCGTCGGGATGATCATGGTGCGATAAGTGCTCGACGACAACGTTGCCTTCGGCTTCCGTGATGGCGCCCGTGGCCACGCCGCCGTCGGTCGGTCGGCTGTCGGATCTGTCGCCAGGGAACTTGATGATCTCGAGGCGACGCTCGGCGCGCCAGCGAATGGTGACGGATTCGAACACCACGGTCGATGTCAGGACACGTAGCCCTGTGGGACCTCGCTGTAGGTGCTGTCGACGGAGTCACCCGGAGCTGAGGCATTGCGTGAATGATGGGACGTGCCCAGCGCCACCAATTGGGGCGTCACCCAGCCCCGATGACCAGCGTCGACCATGTATGCCTCCATGCCCCCGCTCCGTGGCCTGAAGCGTAGTTCACACGGCGACATGGAGTGACCGATTCTGGGACTCCGTCGACCCGTCAGGCGATGATCGTGTAGGTGATGGGGCTCGACATGGTGCCGAGGTTGGTGGCCGAACGGGCGAACACCCGGAAGGTGTACGACGTGTCCGGGAGCAGGGCGCCTCTGGGCATGGGGCAGTTCGTCCATCCCGCCGTGGTGTTGGTGATGCCGCAACTGCCCGGAGTTGCGTTGAGCTCAACCTGCAGCGGAAGGGTGCCGCCGGGCCATGCTGTGGTGCGCTGGGCGTACACCCCCCAGGGGACCGCCGGGTTGCCGGCGTCGACTGTCTTCTTGTAGACGACGGTGTAGGTGGTGAGGCCGCTGGTCGCGGTCCAGATGGGTGTGGTCCAACTCAGGGTCTCGTCCACGACGGACGGGGACTGCGGCGCCGTGGGGGTGGGAGTGGTGTACATGTAGTTGACGTTCGCGGGAATGCTGTTGAACGTGTTGCCCCCTGCTACGAACCGTGACGGCGAGCCACCGTATCCGACCGCGTTCCAGTTGTTCTTGGCTGCCGCTGTGCGTGATGTCCAGGTGGCGCCACTGTCCGTTGACGTCATGATCTGGGTGTCGGCGTTTGCCCCCGAGGCGACAGCCACGAAAGTCCCGCCACCAGCCGCGATGTCGTTCCACGAGATGTTGGCGGCCGCGGTTCGAGCCGTCCACGCGATTCCGTCGGTGGAGGTCATGACCCGGTTGTCGGTGGGGCTACCGTCGGCGACGGCGACGATGGTGGTGCCGTCGTTCGTCACAGTGCTCCACGTTGCGTTCACAGCGCTGTCGTCGCCGGTCCAGTTCGCGCCATTGTCGGTCGAGATCATGACATCATTGGTGCCGGTGCCGCCGCGAACGGCCACGAAGCCAACGCCGGACCGGTACGTGACTCCCCGCCAGTCGTAGCCTTGGGAGCCGGTGAAGTCCGTGCGCCCCGCCCAGCTCAGCCCGGCGTTGGAGCTGGTGAGCACCGTGTAGTCGCCACCCTCGAGGGCGCCGCCGACGGCGACGGCGTTGTTGCCGTTGCAGGCGATGTCCTGGGGCGACACGCCGCTGGCGTTACCGGTGGGAAGGACTGTGGTCCACGTGTTGCCGTCGGTGCTCCAGGCCGTCACGGTGACATCGCTGGTTTCCGTGAATGCCTTCCCCACGGCCACGAAACGGTCATTGCACCAAGCGACGTCGTTGAACGCATTGCCCGTCGTTTGGGGCTCCACCACGGGAGGCGGGGTGGCTGCGGTGGTCCAGGTCACCCCATTGTCGGTGCTCCGCTGCGGGGTCCCGGGAGCTCCGGCAAGGGTGATGGCTACCCAGGTGCCGGTCCCGTTGGTGGCGACCGACAAGATCCGTTTGTTGCCGCTCTCTTGCACGCCCGCCCAGGCGGTGCCGATCGGCGGATCGGCCGCCTGGGCGGTGCCGGGGGCAACCATTGCCGTCAGCATGGCCGCCAGGGCGATGGCCAGTGTCTTCTTCATGGTGCCTCCGGGCCCGCGCGTTGAACGCATTCAGTGAAAATGTGGTTACGCTACGGAGTCAAACGCACTTGGGGGTTTGACCCGATGTGTCGCCTTGGTCCCCGCTGCCCGTCGGTCCAGGTCAGCCGACCTCCATGTAGGTGACCGGGCTCGACATGGTTCCGAGGTTGGTGGCCGACCGGGCGAACACCCGGAAGGTGTACGACGTCTCCGGGAGGAGGTTGCCTCTGGGCATGGGGCAGTTCGTCCACCCCGCCGTGGTGTTGGTGAGGCCGCAGTTGCCGGGAGTGGCGTTTAGCCTCACGCTCAGGGGAAGGGCGCCGCCCGGCCATGCCGTGGTGCGCTGGGCGTACACCCCCCAGGGGACCGACGGGTTGCCGGCGTCCGCGGTCTTCTTGTACACGACGGTGTAGGTGGTGAGACCACTGGTCGCGGCCCAGATGGGCGTGGTCCAACTCAGGACGTCCACCGCGACGGCCGGCGCCAGCGGTGCCGTCGGGGTGGGTGTGGTGTACAGGTAGTTGACTCCCTCCGGAGTGCTGGTGAATGCCCGGCCCCCGGCCACGAAACGCGCGGGCACGCCACCGCCACCGGCGCCGTAGCCGACCGCGGCCCAGTTGTTCTCCGCGGGGGCCGGGCGTGATGTCCAGCTGGCGCCACTGTTCGTCGACGTCATGATCTGCTGGTCGAACGTGCCGTCCAATGCCACTGCCACGAAGGTCCCGCTGCCAGAAGCGACGTCATTCCAGGAGAGGTCGACGGCGGCAGTCCGAGCCGTCCAGTCGACTCCGTTCGTCGACGTCATGACGCGGTTGGTGCCCCCGTCCGCCACCGCCACAATCGTGGTGCCGTCGTTCGCCGCTGCGCTCCAGTTTCCACTCACGCCGCTGTCATTGGCGGTCCAGTTCACGCCGTTGTCATCGGAAATCATCACGTCCTCGGTGCCGGTGCCGCTGCGAACTGCCACGAAGCCGATGCCGGAGCGATACGTGACACCCCTCCAGCTGTACCCGAAAGAGCCGGTGAAGTCCGTGGTCGCCGTCCAGCTCCCCCCAGCGTCGGAACTCGTGATCACTGTGTAGTTGCCACTCCCGAAGGCGCTACCGACGGCCACCGCGTTGTTGCCGTTGCAGGCGAGACTGCTGGGATTCACAGTGCTGCCGTTGCCGATGGGCAGAACGGTGCTCCACGTGTTGCCGTCGAGACTCCAGGCGGTCACGGCCCGCGCGGTGTCGTTCTCGATTGCCGTCCCGACGGCCACGAACCGGTCATTGCACCAGGCCACGTCGTTGAAGGCGTAGTCGCTGGTGCCGTCCACCACAGGTGGCGGGGTTGCTGCTTCCGACCAGGTCACGCCGTTGTTGGTGCTCCGTTGGGGGGTCCCCGGGCCTAGGAACACGGTCATGGCCACCCACGTGCCGGCCCCGTTGGTGGCGATCGACTGAATGCGCATGCTGCTGCCCTCTTGTACGCCCGCCCAGGCGGTGCCGATCGGCGGATCGGCGGCACGGGCGGCGCCCGGCGCCACCAGGGCCATCAGAATTCCCACCAGGACGATGGCGAGTGTCTTCTTCATAGTGCCTCCAAGGGGGTGGCGCGTGGAGCTCAATCAGTGAAGGTGCGCTCACGCTGCGGAGTCAATCCCGATCAGGAGTTTGACCCGATGTGTCGCCTTGGTCCCGGCTGACCCGGGGGAGTAGCGTCGAAGTACCCACCTGGGGGTGATCACCATGGCGAACTCCTCGCTCGATCCGACCATCACCACCGTGCCCATGGACCCCGACGACACCGTCATCGACCTCCGTGACCGCACCACCCGCATCGGGAAGGTGCAGCGCCACCGCAGTCACCTGCAGGACGCGATGGCGGGACTCGAAGCGTCGCTACGGCGACCCGCGGAACACCCGGGGGACTGGCTCGCCGACGTCACCCGACAGTTGGCCGAGTTGGCCGGTGCGCTGGAGTCGCACATCTATGTCCACGAGGGACCGGATTCGTTCCACGCCGACGTCCTGCGTGGACGTCCGCATCTGACCCCACTGGTGGCATCGCTGCAGCGCGATCACCAGCGGTTGTCGCAGGACGTGGATCACCTGATGCGGTTCCTGATGGAGCACACGCCGATCGACGAACGCGATGTCCGGGCCCGAGGTCTGGCTCTGATCCACCAGTTCGCCCGACACCGCGAGCGCGGTGCGGACCTGGTCTGGGAGGCGTTCAACGTCGACATCGGTGGCGAGACCTGAGTTGACCGGGTTGGCCCGCAGTGAACATGCGAGTGGCGCGCACCCTGTACGGATGCGCGCCACTCTTTGTAGCCCCGACGGGATTCGAACCCGCGCTACCGCCTTGAGAGGGCGGCGTGCTAGGCCACTACACAACGGGGCCAGACACGTGGTCGATGACCACGGATGTCGCTGGGGTACCAGGACTCGAACCTAGACTAACGGAACCAGAAACCGTCGGGCTGCCAATTACCCCATACCCCAGGGCTCCGACGAGTATAGCCGCTCGTCGAAGCGGCTTCACCCGCGTCGGGCGGGCCTCACGGGGCGGCGGCCACGATGGCCAGACAGGCTGTGGTGGTGATCACACAGGCAGCTCCCAACAGGTCGCCGGTGATCCCGCCGATCCGTCGATACAGCGGCAGCAGGACGGCGGCAGTGACCACCAGCGCGAGCGGTAGGGCTGCCATCACGACAGCCGTCGCCGACCGGGACCTGTCGTCGTCCCAGAGGCACAGCGCCGCCGGCACAGCCAGTGCGGCCACGGTCTCGAGCAGGGCGGCGCGACGCCCGACCACCCCGCTCACCCACACGCCGAGGCCGTCTGCCCGCGCGGCGGGCAAGGTGCAGCCCCAGACGATCGCCACGCGACCGGCCACGACGGAGGTGGTGATGGCCTCGGTGCCATGCCCACGGGTGACGGCCAGTGCCAGGGCGAGCACCGACACCAGCAGCGCGAGGATCAGCGTCGCAGCTCCGACCGCGCCGATCCGGGGGTCGCGCATGGCGTCGAGGGATCGGTCCCGTCCGCCTCGGGCGGCGAGACCGTCGGCGGAGTCCGACAGGCCGTCGAGATGCAGTCCCCCCGTGGCGATCTCCACCGCGGCGATGGCGAAGACCGAGGCCAAGGCCAGGGCCAGGGGGTCGTTCGGCTGGTCGAAGATCCGTTGTGAGTACAGGGCGCGAGCACCGATCAGGACCGCTGCTCCGCACAGCCCGAGCAGAAGGCCCACGACGGGCGCAAGCAGGATGGCCCGTCGGACCTGTGACCGCGGTGGGTCGGCGGGAGTGTCAACCGGGGCCACGGTGAAGAGGCCGAGCGCCAAGGTCCAGGACGTCACGGGACGTCCACGGCGCCGGAGACGCCGGCGGAGTCGAAGGTGGCCATGTCGGCCAGCAGAGCCACGGCCGCCTGCAGGACGGGTAGCGCGGTCAGGGCGCCGGAGCCCTCGCCCAGCCGCATCGACAGCGACAGGACGGGGTCCAGCCCCAGTTCGGCCAGGGCGATTGCGTGCGCGGGCTCCGCGGACCGGTGACCCGCCGCCCACCACGCGACCGAGCCCGGTGCGATCCGTTCCGCGGCCAACGCTGCCGCCGTGACCACGACGCCGTCGAGCAGGACCGGGATCCCGCGCCGCGCGCATCCGGACAGCAGGCCGGTCATCACGGCGAGGTCGGCACCACCCAGACGCTGCAGGGCCAGAGCCGCGTCGGTGTGGTCGTCGCGGGTGCGCCACAGGGCGTCGCGGACAGCAGTGACCTTCCGCATCCAGGTGGCGTCATCGATCCCGGTGCCCCGCCCGGTGACCACAACAGGGTCTCCGTCAGTCAGGGCCGCGATCAGGGCGGAGGCGGGGGTGGTGTTGCCGATGCCCATGTCGCCGACGATCACGAGGTCGGCGCCGGCCGCCTCGCGTTCGCCCGCGACGGTGTCGCCGAGCTCGAGGGCGGCGCGCGCCTCGTCGGGCGTCAGCGCGTCCTCGCGGTCGATGGCGCCGCTGCTGCGACGGACCCGTCGGGCGGCCACCTCCTCGGGCACGGCGAGTCCCACGTAGTCCGAGTCCACCGACGCGTCGATCACGGTGACGTCCGCACCCTGTTCCCGCGCCAGGACGTTGACTGCGGCGCCCCCTGCGACGATGTTGGCCACCATCTGCGCGGTCACCTCAGGGGGATAGGCGCTGGTGCCGTTCCGGGCGATGCCGTGATCGCCGGCCACGACGACCACGTGCACGGCGGCGAATCGCGAGGGCGGGCAGCGGCCCTGGACCCCGGCCGCCCAGACGGACAGTTCCTCGAGTCGGCCCAGTGCGCCAGGCGGCTTGGTCAGGCGGTCCAGCCGGGCGGTCGCGGCAACTCGGGCGTCCTGGTCGACATCGCGCATCAGATCGTGCCCACTGCTTCGAGGCGTACCGCCCGGCCGGCGGCCACTAGGTAGGAGCGGTCGCACACTGCGGCCACCCGCGCGTTGGCGATGCCCAGCCAGTCTCGGAACCGGCGGGTGCCGGCATCCGCGGGGACTATGCCGCTGCCGACCTCGTTGCTCACCACCACCAGTCCTCCGGAACACGCTCTCACTGCCGCAACGACCGCATCGATCTCGGCGTCGAGCCCCTGCTGGGCAGAGGTGGGATCGTCGGTGGTCCACGCGTCCAGACGATCGAGGTGCGCGGTCACCCACAGGGTCAGGCAGTCCACCAGTACCGGGTGCTGTGGGCTGGCGGCGTGGATCACGGGGGGCAGGTCGGTGGTCTCGAGGGTGGTCCAGTGATCCGGTCGGCGGGTCCGATGGGCAGCGATCCGCTGCTCCCATTCCGGGTCGGCGGTCTCCGGTCGCGGTCCGGTGGCGACATAGGTCACCGCGGCCGCATCGGCGAGCAGGCGCTCGGCCATCGCGCTCTTGCCTGAGCGGGCGCCACCGGTCAGGAACACCCGATCGTGGATCACCGGGGCGCGCCCATCACCGCACCAGCAGTTCGGCGATCTGAACGGCGTTCAGTGCCGCGCCCTTCCGCAGGTTGTCGTTGCTGATGAACAGGGCCAGACCCCGATCGTCGGCGACGCCGGGATCCTGTCGCAGTCGGCCGACGTAACTGGGGTCGCGGCCCGCTGCATCGAGCGGGTTGGGAACGTCGGCAAGTTCGACACCGGGGCTGGTGCGCAGGAGTTCCTCGGCCCGGCCCACCGGCAGCGGGCGGGTGAACTCGGCATTGATGCTCAGAGAGTGTCCGGAGAACACGGGCACCCGCACGCAGGTGCCGCTGACCCCCAGATCGGGGATGCCCAGGATCTTGCGGCTCTCGTTGCGCAGTTTCTGTTCCTCGTCGGTCTCGAACGAGCCGTCGTCGACGATCGATCCCGCCAGCGCCACGACATTGAAGGCGATGGGTTTCGCGTACTTGACCGGCGTCGGCATGGTGAGGCCGGTCGGGTCGTGGGTGAGTTCGTTCTCGTGGCCGATCAGGACCGCCGCCTGCTCGGCCAGTTCCGCCACGCCGGCGACCCCGGAGCCCGACACCGCCTGGTAGGAACTGACGATCAGTCGCGTGAGTCCGGCTTCGTCGTGCAGTGGTTTGAGCACCGGCATCGCGGCCATCGTCGTGCAGTTGGGATTCGCGATGATCCCCTTGCGGGCCTGGGCCACCGCCTCCGGGTTGACCTCGCTCACCACTAACGGGACATCGGGATCCATCCGCCAGGCCGACGAGTTGTCGATGACCGTCGCGCCGGCCGCGGCGAACCCCGGCGCCAGCGCTCTCGACGTTCCGCCCCCGGCCGAGAACAACGCGATGTCCAGCCCGGCGGGGTCGGCCGTGGCGGCATCCTCGACGAGGATCTCGGAGTCTCGCCAGGGCAGGCGCGAACCGGCCGACCGAGACGACGCGAAGAACCGCATGCTGGTCACCGGGAAGTCGCGCTCCGCGAGGAGACGACGCATCACATCGCCGACCTGTCCGGTGGCCCCGACGACTCCCACATGCATGACCGCAAGGGTACCGTCCGCTGCGTCGACCCAGGGGAGACGAGCGTGCCGGCTGGTGGCCAGTAGCGTGTGGGCATGGCATGGCATTGGCAGTTGTCCGACGCCGCGGGCGAGCCCTGGCAGGGGGACCTGGCGGCCCAGCGGTTCCCGAGTCAGTCCGACGCGGAGTCGTGGCTCGGCGAGACGTGGCGGGAACTGCGCGCCCATGGGGTACACGCCGTCGTCCTCCTGGAGGACGAGCGGGTCGTGTACGGCCCCATGTCGCTCGATCCCGCCTGAGCGGTCGTCAGCGGATCCCGGCCAGCAGACGCCGGGTCACACCGGTGATGGTGCGGGTCCCCGATGCGTGCCCGGGATGGTGCTGCACCAGTGTCTCGGTGTCGGGAGTTCCCGAGATCAACACCGCCAGGGCGAACCGGCGGCCACCCGATTCCAGGAGTCCGGCCTGATTGACCACTCCGTCGAGCCATCCGCCCTTGACGTACCACCGGAATCCCGGGGGCAGTGCCGGGGGAATGCCCCATCGCTGGCGAGGTGTGATGCTGCGGAACAGTCGCATCACCCAGGCCCGGTGGCGCGGAGGGATGAGTTCGGGCAGGCGGAGGAAAAGGGTCGACATGTCCGCCGGGCTGATCCGCGACCGGCCCCACCCGCGCGGGTGGTAGCGGAAGTCCCTGAGATCGGCGTGTCGCCCCAGCGCCGTGACGCGCTGGGTGCCGAGCAGGTCCCTCACGGTGCCGGCCGCCGCATCGTCGGAGCGCGTGATCATCGGTCGCAGCAGTCGCCGCTCCCACGGCTCGAAATTCCGGTCGCGGGCCATGCGGGCGTAGGCGACCACGAACAAGGACTTGATCACGCTGGCCGACCAGACGGTGCGGTGGGGCCGCAACGACGCCAGCACGTGGCCCTGGGTGTCGCGGAGCACGAATCCCACCCGCCCCGGCCGGCTGCGGGCGTACGTCGTTGCCACAGCGGCCGCGTCCGGGTTCCCGGTGGTGGCAGCAGCCACTCCGGACGCAGCAGTCGGCAACCCCGTGGCGACGAGGGTGGCCACCGCGACCTGCGCCACGAGTCTCCTCATGTGCGGCGGCGCCACCAGAAGAACCCGCCGGCACCGGCCACGACCGCTGCGGTCAGCAGCAGGGGCCACACGCCGGGCCCGCCGGGGCTGTCCGCGGGCAACTGCGCGTCGGCCGTGATGAAGGTCGGCTCCGGGCTCGCGACCGGCGCCGGAGTCGTCGGACTCGGGGTCGGCCGGGCCTCCCGGTCCGACGGTTTGTCCTTCCCGGGGGGTTCCTTCTCGGGTGCGGCCTTGTCGGGGGTGTCCGCCCGAGGGGTCGACCCGGTGGCGGCCGTCGGGTCCGTCGGCTCGGCCCCGCCCGAACCGGACCTCTCATGGGCATGGGTCGCGCGGTGGGGGGCCGGAGACTCGTCGGGCCCCGGACCCGAGCTCCGCGCCGCCTTCGGGGTGGGGGTCGGTTCGTCGGTCACTGCGGGAGCGCACTCGCCTGCGGGGTAGCCGCCGATGCCGCAGACCAGACCGTCGTCGGTGCGGATCGTCGCCGCCCGGGACAGGATGGCGGCGCCGGTCGCGTCGTCAGGAACCTCGACACAGGTGCCGCGCGGCTGCGGCGGCGACTGTCCCTCGGGAGCCTCCGAGGTCAACCCGAAATCGAACACGACCGCGACCCGCTTGTCCCCGCTCGGAGCCGGATGCGATCCGCAGAACTGGCGGAACGCCGCTGCGGCGGCGATCCGGGGTTCGGCGCCCTGGCCGCGGACCCCGCGGCTGATGGCGAAGCGCCAGCCCTCGACGCTCCCGTCGGCCGGGACCGACGATGCGGGACCCAGGGACGAGAACGACCAGCCGGCGGCGGAACCCGACCAGTAGGTCCAGTAGCGGTAGTCGGCGGCGCCGGCAGGGGCGGGGGACAGCGCGGCCGACAGTGCCACGAGTCCGCCCACCATCCCGACCGCGGCGGCTTTCCTCATCGACGGCTGGCCCGACGGGCCGCGATCAGGTCGACGCCGCCGAAGTCACGCGGGTCCGAGCCGGTCGCCGTCGCCGCCAGGATCAATGTGCCGACGGCGCCGGCATCGGTCGAACCCCCGGCCACCGTGTATGTAGCGGCCACCCGGCGCAGCGCCCGCACGGCGGGACGCAGGTCGCGGCCGCGCACTCCCGCAGCCTTCAGCGAGATGATCGCCTGGGCGGTCGCCGACGCGTCGCCGTCGGACCCGAACGCGCTGGGCAGCAGTCCGTCGGCCAGTTGTCGCCGCAGGGCGGCCAACGCCGCACCTGCCGGTGACACGGGCCTGGTCGACAGCGACCCCACACAGCGCACGCCCGAGACACGGGTCGGACGAGGGGTACTGGGAAGCGTGGTGACCATGCCGAGCGCCGCTTGAGCAGTCGCCAGCGTGTTCGCCGTCAACGGCGCCTGCTGGTAGGACATCATCCCGCGGTCGCTTGCCGCCCCCTGGCACCGGAACTGCACGGAACCCAGGTACCGCGTGGCGTCCTTGACCTGCGCCAGAACCGACTTGGTCGCGCGCGACCCGTTCAGCGCAGCCAGGGCCAACCCCGTGCTGTTGGTGTCGCTCGACCCGCCTCGGTAGTAGGGGAATCCGCCGTCGTCGTTCTGCATCTTCCGCAGGTAGCGCAGGGCGGAGCGGGCATGGGCCTTGTCGCCGGTGGCGCGCAGCGCCATGGCCCCGATCGCCGTGGAGTTGCTGTCCGGACCGGTGTAGTTGGTGGGGTCCGGTGCCGGGCACGGCAGCGTGGTGTCGGGGCGGTACGACACGAACGACCCGTCTGCACACTGCTGGCGCAGAAGCCAGGACACCGCGGAGCGGGGGACCCTACGGTCGGCGGCGACGAGCCCGGTGATGGCCAGGCCCTGGCGGTAGACGCCGTCGTAGGTGGGGTCCTGGATCCCGAACAGACCACGGTCGGGATCGGGGGCGGCCGACGCGGGGGAGACCCCGGCGAACGTGGTGGCCGCGAGGACGACGGACAGAGCTGCGGTGCGGGTGACGGACACCGGGTTCCCTTCGATGAGCGGGTCCCGGTGCGAGGCCCTGCCCGCGAAGGGCGGGGCTCCGTCCCGCAGACCTCGGCGGTGGAGCCGCTCGCGTCCGTCAGGTGCTCCGACTGACGACCCGGAGGTCGATCACGGTTGCGGGTCAGCGCCGGAGTTCCACCGGCTTCCCCTGAGTGTCGGACGTGTTCGGTGGGCCGACCGTAGCACGGCCGACGCGGATCACCGATCGACGGGGGCGCCGCCGGGCTTGACCTTCGGAGGCGGGATGCGCAGTCGGCGGATCTGCAGCATCCGCAGCGCCGCGTAGAGCAGGCAGCCCTTGCGCTCGGCCTTGTCGGGCCAGCGTTCGGTGAGGTCCCGGTTCAACCGGAAGAGGACCCAGCCCACCTCGAGCAGCACGATGCCGGCGATGAGGAACCACACCAACGACACGAGGTTCTGCACCTGGGGGTTGCGCACGAAGGCAACGAGCAGGATGGCGACCGCGATGAAGATGAAGTACTCGCTCAGGCGCCGCTTGCGGTCGATGTAGTTGCGGACATACGCCTTGGCTGGGCCTTGGTCCCGAGCGGGGAGGTACCGCTCGTCGCCGGCCATCAGGCCGGCGCGGGCCTCCATGCGGGCCTCCCGCTCCCGCTGCTTCATCGCCTTGCGGGCGGCCTTGGGATCGGCCGGGACCTTCAGGTTCTGCTTGCGGTGCGCCTCGGCGTCCTTGCGGCTGGGAGTGGGCCGCCCCTTCGGCTGTTGCGCCGCGGGGACCGACTCTTCCGGCGTCTCGGCCGGACCGGCGTCGGTGGGGGCAGTAGAAGAACGTCGACCGAACACCCGACCAGGATACGGGCCGCCGCGCCATTCCGGGAACTGGCCAGCATCGGGGGTCGCCGGGCACTAGCGTTGGGTGCGTCCGCCGTTCACCTTCAGAAGGGGCGTCCCCCAATGGGCTTCTGGCAGCGATTCACCCTGGTCTTCAAGTCCAAGGCGAACAAGATGCTCGACAAGGCCGAGGATCCGCGCGAGACGCTGGATTACTCCTACGAGAAGCAGCTCGAATTGCTGCAGAAGGTCCGTCGGGGAGTCGCGGATGTCGCGACCAGTCGCAAGCGGGTCGAACTGCAGATGCAGGGACTGCAGCAGCAGGCCGACAAGCTCGAGGGTCAGGCCAAGGCAGCCCTGGCCGGCGGCCGGGAGGACCTGGCGCGCGAGGCGCTGACCCGTCGGTCCGGACTTACCACGCAGCTCAACGACCTGCAGACGCAGCTGAGCCAGTTGCAGGACCAGGAAGAGAAGATGGTCGACGCCTCGCAGCGGCTGCAGGCGAAGGTCGACTCCTTCCGCACCAAGAAGGAGACGATCAAGGCGCAGTACTCGGCCGCCGAGGCGCAGACCAAGATCAACGAGGCCTTCTCCGGTGTCTCCGAGGAACTGTCCGATGTCGGCCTCGCGATCCAGCGGGCCGAGGAGAAGACCCAGACCATGCAGGCCCGGGCTGGCGCGATCGACGAACTGCTCGCGTCGGGTGCCCTCGACGACCCCACGGGGACAACGAAGGACAATCTGACCCGCGAACTCGAGGCGATGGCTTCGCAGAGCGACGTCGACAGCCAATTGGCCGCGCTCAAGGCGGAGATCGGCGGCGGATCCGCGCCGGCCGCCGTCGAGGCACCGGCGACTCCCGCCGTGGAAGCGCCTCCCGCTCCGAAGCCGGCAGCCGGAGGCTCGACCTCGTCGACCAGCGCACCCCCGGCCGGCGGTTCCACCGGCTCGACCCCGCCGTCCGGCACGAACTGAGGAGCCGATCATGATCGTGCGCATCTCCGGTGAGGGCCAGTACCGGCTCGACGACGCCACCATCGACGAACTCAACGAGCTCGACGCCGCCATCGAGGCGGCCCTGGACGACGACGAGGCGTTTACGGTGGCGCTGGCGGCCATCCTCGACAAGGTCCGCGCCGACGGCGAGGAACTCGCCGACGAGGAGCTGCTGGAGTCCGACGTGATCCTGCCGCCCTCCGACGCGACGGCGGACGACGTGCGGGCCATGCTCAAGAGCGACGGCCTGATCCCCGGCTGATCGCGCTGGGGCCGGGCGTGCGGCACCATTGACTCGTGGCACGCACTCGCTACGCCGACGACAGCGGACTGTCCCGGCGGATGATCACCACCATGGGTGGGCTCGGCCTGCTCTACGTCGTGGTCGTCGTCGTCCTGATCGCCATCGGCATGAACGCGATCTTCGTGGTCGTGCTCGCCGGCGGCATGCTGTTCGCGCAGTGGTACTTCTCCGACACCATGGCCCTGCGATCGATGCGGGCCGAGGTGGTGACCCCCGAACAGGCGCCGCAACTGCACGGACTGGTCGACCGCCTGTGCGCCCTGGCGGACATGCCCAAGCCGCGGGTGGCGATCGCCGAGACCGATGTCCCCAACGCCTTCGCCACGGGCCGGTCACCGGACCGGGCGGTGGTGTGTGTGACGACAGGCCTGCTGCGCCGCCTGGATCGTGACGAACTCGAAGGGGTCCTGTCGCACGAACTCGCCCACGTCGCCCACCGCGACGTGACCGTCATGACCGTCGCGTCCTTCGCCGCGATCCTGGCCGGCCTCCTGATCCGCACCGCCATGTGGGGCGGGCTGATGCGGGACCGGCGCGACAACAATGCCGCCCTGGTCATGCTCGCCGTGGTGGCGGTGTCGGTGCTGGTCTACGTGCTGTCCTACATCCTCACCTCGGCGCTGTCCCGGTACCGCGAGCTCGCCGCCGACCGCGGCGGCGCGCTGCTCACGGGCAACCCGCGGGGACTGGCCACGGCACTGCAGAAGATCAGCGGCGAGGTCGCGCAGATCCCCACCTCCGACCTGCGCCAGATGGAGGCGGTGTCGTCGATGGCGTTCATCCCGGCGCTGGGACGGGGACGCGGCTTCGACCTGGCCCGGATCTTCGCCAGCCATCCGCCCCTGGAGAAGCGGCTGGAGAACCTGGCCAAGGTGTCCGCCGAGCTGGGGCAGTAGGGCCGTCGTGGGGTTCTTCGACAACGTCCTGGGGCGCCGCAAGGCGGTGCAGCCGGACTTGGACCAACTGTTCCAGCTCCCCGCGGCGGCGATCACGCTGCAGGCCTCGCTGGACTTCGTCCCGACCGGCACCGGCTCGGTGGCCTTCCGGGCGCCCGAGGGGAAAGCCTTCGCCGACGTCCAGGCCGAGATCCAGGCCTTGCTCGACGCCGGTGGCGGTCCCCGGGTCGAGTCGGTGCGGGACTCCTTCGGATACACGTGGCTCGTGGTCCGTCGCGATCCCAGCGACGTCGCCGGCCTGGTCACCGACCTCCACGCCATCAACGCGACCCTCAAGGACACCGGGTTCGGCCCGACCCTGCTGTGCTCGCTGGTCGCCTTCCGCGACCCGTCCGGGCGGGTGCTGGGAGTCGTCTACCTGTTCAAGCATGGGACGTTCTATCCGTTCGCCCCACAACCGGGCGCCGGCGCGGAGAACCCCGCCCGCGACAACATCCTCGAGATCCAGGTCCGTGACACGGTCGGCTCCGACCTGGCCTTCGAACCCACCCTCGCGCGCTGGTTCGCGGTGTGGGGCGCCCCCGGTCTGGACTGAGGCGGGCGCGGCGGCTGCCCCAACGGCCGAAAAGTCGCTAGGTTGCCGACATGTCGATGCAGCCACCGAATCAGATGCCCGGACAGACCCCCGCGTACGGTCCGCCCCAGAACGGGATGGGGACCGCTGCGCTGGTCATGGGGATCCTGCAGTTCTTCTGCCTGGGCCTGGTCGGGTCCATCCTGGCGATCGTGTTCGGCAAGACCGGGATGAACCGGGCCGAACAGGGTCTGGCCACCAACGGGGGAGTCGCCAAGGCCGGGTACATCCTCGGGATCATCGGGATCGTCGTCTGGGTGATCAGCCTCATCATCTTCCTGATCGCCGCGGCCAATGGCGCGTTCGACGGGACCGTCTTCTACTCGCGCTGATCCCCACCCGCACCGACGGGACGGGGGATCAGTCCCTGGCCCCGACCCCCGGCAGCGCCAGCATCCGGTCCAACGCCACGCGCGCCCACCGTGCCACGTCGTCGTCGACCTCGATGCGGTTGTCGACGACCCCGCGGGTGAGCTGCTCGAGCGACCGATGCAGGTGGGGCAGGTCGATCCGGTTCATCGTGGAGCAGAAGCACACCGACCGGTCCAGGAACGAGATCGACTTGTCCGGGTGCCGCAGCGCGAGCCGACGCACGAGGTTGAGTTCGGTACCGATGACCCAGGCCGAACCCTCGGGGGCCTCGTCGATGGTCTTGATGATGAACTCGGTCGAGCCGACCAGGTCGGACTTCTCGACCACCTCGTAGCGGCACTCGGGGTGCACGAGCACGTTGACCCCGGGGATGCGGCGTCGGGCCTCGTCGACCTCGCCCGGTTGGAAACGGCCATGGACCGAGCAGTGGCCCCGCCACAGGATCATGCGTGCGTCGCGCAGTCGGTCGGCGGTGAGCCCGCCGCCGGGTCGGTGCGGGTCGTAGACGACACAGTCGTCGAGCGAAAGACCCAGCTCGCGCACGGCCGTGTTGCGACCCAGGTGCTGATCGGGGAGGAAGAACACCCGGTCACCGCGCTCGAACGCCCATTCCAGCGACTGCCGGGCATTGCTCGAGGTGCACACGGCCCCGTTGTTGCGCCCGGTGAATGCCTTGATCGCGGCGGTGGAGTTCATGTAGGTGATGGGGATCGTCGACTCGGCGACCCCGGCCTCGACCATGACCTCCCACGCCGCCTCGACCTGCGCGATGTTCGCCATGTCCGCCATCGAGCACCCCGCCGCGAGGTCGGGCAGGATCACCTGCTGGTGGGGGGCGGTCAGGATGTCGGCGGACTCCGCCATGAAGTGGACGCCACAGAAGACGATGAACTCCGCCTCGGGGCGGGCGGCCGCCTGCTGGGCCAGTTTGAACGAGTCACCCGTCACGTCGGCGAACTCGATCACCTCGTCGCGCTGGTAGTGGTGGCCGAGGATGAAGAGGCGATCGCCCAACCGCTCCTTCGCCCGAGCGACGCCGGCCACGAGTTCCGGGTCGCTGACCGGCGGCAGTTCGCCGGGACATTCGACACCTTTCTCGGTGTCGGGCTCGGCGCCGTGACCCAGCAGCAGCAGGGCCAGGGGAGTGGGTTCGGGCTCGGTGAACGTGCTCACTCCCGCATTCTGGCACCGCAGCCGGACGGACGATAAGCGGTAGGCCCGTCAGTTCCGCTTCACCGTCTCGCAGTTGGTCGCCACGATGTCGGCGGGGTCGGCGTTGACCGTGTCGAGTCCGGCTCCGCACCACACCTTGTCCACCACCCCGTCGCGGGCGTTCACCGTGTCGCGGCCATTCCCCCCGGTCAGGCGGTCGGCGCCGGGGCCGCCGGTGACGATGTCGTCGCCGTCGTCGCCATTGACGCAGTCGGGACCTCCCAGCCCGGAGATCCGGTCATTGCCGGCGCGGCCGCTGATGCTGTCCCCCTTGGCCGTGCCCGACAGGACGTCGGGCTTCGGGGTGCCGTTGCGGACCACCGTGCACGGCTTGATCACCGGGGTCTTCACCCGCACCGTCGTCACGACCGTGTTGTCCGTCGGGTGCGGGTCGGGCTGGTCGGACTTGACCGTGGCGGTCGCCGTCATGACGCCCGTGGCCGGGCTGCGCACGCTCGTGTAGATCCGGACGGTCTTGCCCTTGGCCAGTGACCCCACCGGGCAGGTGACCACCGCGCCGGCGATCGTGCAGGCGCCGGTCGTGGGATCCGCGGACAGCACCTTCCCCGCGCGGGCGAAGGTGATCACGGCGCGGGTTCCCGTGGTGGTGTCCATGCCCTTGTTGCGCACCGTCGTGGTGACCACGATGTCCCCGCCGGGGTTGGGTGCCGAGTTGCTGACCTTCTGGGCCACACCACGGTCGGCGCCCAGCTCGACAGCACCGAGGTCGCAAGTACCGGCGATCGGGCGGTTCTGACCCCGCTGGTCGGCGGGGGTGACACACGTCGTGGCGCGGTTGAGGATCGGGCTGGCCGGCATCGGCGGACGGGAGTCGGTCGGGCCGCCGTAGTTGCCCAGTGCCCTCAGTTTCGGATCGCCGACCAGCACGGTGTCGGAAGCGGGTGCGCAACTGGTGTCGCTCACCAGCGTTCGCCCGGTGACGGCGGGTGGCTTCGCGCCGCTATAGCAGTTGAGGGTGGTCCCCGCGGCCGCGATCACCGACTGCGAGATCTCGGTCGATCCTGTGCCCGAAGTGTGTTGGAACAGGCTCGCCCCGAAGACCGACCCGGACGCCGAGTTGCCCGCCACGGTGGCCCCACGCAGGGTGACCATGGCGTTCTGACCGGCCCACACCGCGCCGCCCAGGACGTTGGCCGCGTTCACGGTGTTGTCCGCGATCGTGGAGTTCACGATGTCGAGGATGACCGCCCCGTAGACCGCCAGGGCTCCGCCGTACGCGCTGCCCGACGTGGTGGTGGTGTTGCCGCTGATCTCGGAATCCTTGATGGTCAGGCTTCCGGTGTAGGCGTAGACAGGTGCGTAGGTGGTGCCGACGCTGGTCGCCTGGTTGTCCACGACCCGGACCCGGTCCAGGGTCACGGCACCACCCTCCTGGTTGACCGCCAGCGCGCCGCCGCCGGTCGCCCCGCGGATCGTGAGTCCCCGCAGCGTGACCGAACCGTTCGCGATGTAGAGCATGTCGTGCGGGGTGGCGTCGGCGCTGAGCACCGTCGCCCGGGCGCCCGCGCCCTGGATGGTTAGGTTGCTGGAGATCGAGAGTCGGGAGCCCACGGTGATGGCCATGGCGGGCACGGTGATGGTGTCGGTGCCGGCCAGGGCATCGGCTTCGACGATCGCCGCGCGCAGCGTGCAGGTCGACCCCGCTGTGCGGCACTGCCCGTCGCCGGGAGTGGCGTCGGTGGCGTCACCGGCGTCGTCGACGACGAATCCTGCCGCCTGGGCGATCCCCGACTGTGACATCGGCGCGATCAGCCCGGCGGCAGCCAGGCCCCCGGCTGCCAGCAGCGCAACGGCTCGTCTCACGGTCCCTCCAGGTCCTCGGCGAACACTCAGAGTAGGCCTGTCGCGAGGAGGCCCCGAAATTGTCGGGAATGGCCCCCACCCGCGATTGGTTCTACGCTGGGAAGACCCTCAGACCAGGAGAACCGCGATGACGACCGACAGCACCGACGCCGGCACCACCACCGTGAACCTCACCGACACGGCATCCTCCAAGGTGAAGGCCCTGCTCGACGCCGAGGGTCGCGACGACCTGGCCCTGCGCATCGCCGTCCAGCCCGGCGGCTGCAGCGGACTGCGCTACCAGCTGTTCTTCGACGATCGTTCCCTCGACGGCGACGAGAAGATCGACTTCGGCGGCGTGAACGTCGTCGTCGACCGCATGAGCCAGCCGTACCTCGGCGGCGCCACCATCGACTTCGTCGACACCATCGAGAAGCAGGGCTTCACGATCGACAACCCCAACGCCACCGGGTCGTGTGCCTGCGGCGACTCCTTCCACTGATCTGACGCGGCGGGGCGGGTGGTTGAATGACCGCCATGCGTGTCGTCGTGTCCGGATCCATCGCCACCGATCACCTCATGACCTTCCCGGGGCGGTTCGCCGAGTCCCTGATGAAGGAACAACTGGAGTCGGTGTCGCTGTCGTTCCTCGCCACCGATCTCCAGGTGCGCCGCGGTGGGTCCGCGGCCAACATCGCCTTCGGCATGGGTCGGCTGGGTCTGACCCCGGTGCTGCTCGGTGCGGTGGGCGAGGATTTCGAGGACTATCGCTCGTGGCTGGAACGGCACGGGGTCGACACCGAGTCGGTCCACCTGTCCGACGTCCACGCCACGGCCCGCTTCGTCTGCACCACGGATGCCGACGGCAACCAGATCGCCACCTTCTACGCCGGTGCCATGCAGGATGCGCGACTCATCGAGCTCGAACCGGTGGTCGACCGGCTGACGGGGATCGACCTGCTCCTGATCAGCCCCAACGACCCCGTGGCGATGGCGAACCACGCCGACGAGGCCCGGTTCCGCGGGATCCCCTTCGTCGCCGACCCCTCCCAGCAGTTGTCCTCGATGAGTGCCGACGAGATCCACCACCTGCTCGACGGCGCGGCCATGCTGTTCAGCAACGAGTACGAGTCGGCCCTCATCCACGAACGCACCGGACTGACCGCCGACGAGATCCTCGCCCGCGTCCCCGTGTGGGTCACGACGCTGGGGGCCAAGGGCGCCCGCGTCCAGCGCGCCGGTGAACCCGACATCGAGGTCGGCGTGGTCCCCGAACACACCAAGGCCGATCCCACCGGTGTCGGCGACGCGTTCCGGGCCGGGTTCGTCGCCGGCCTGGCCTGGGAGCTCGACCTCGAGCGATGCGCCCAGATCGGGGCCACCCTCGCCGCCTACGTCATCGAGACCATCGGCACCCAGGAGTACGAGTTCACCGCCGACGAATTCACCACCCGGCTGGCGGACACCTTCGGACCCGACGCCGGGGCCGAGGTGAGGGCCCGGCTGACGACCGCGTGACCAGCGCCGCCTGGCAGCTCCCCGACCCGAGACGGGCCCCGCCGGGCGTCGAACTCCTGGCCGTGGGGGACCCTTCTCCGCCGACGTGGCACTCGTCGGCTACCGGCGCGGGCTGTTCGCGATGGAGGTGGCCGCGGGCGTCATGGGCTGGTTCAGCCCCGACCCGCGCGGAATCCTACGGCCGGGGACCGCGCGGGTGAGCCGGAGCCTGCGCCGGTCGATGCGCCGGTTCACGGTGACCGTGGACACCTGTTTCGCGGCCGTCGTGGCCGCGTGCGCCGACCCGGATCGCGACGGGCACTGGATCACCGACGACTACCGGGCGGTCTACCGGGATCTGCACAACCGGGGACTCGCGCACTCGGTCGAGGTCTGGCACGACGGGCGCCTGGCCGGGGGCCTGTTCGGGGTCGAGCAGGGGGGCCTGTTCTGCGGCGAGTCCATGTTCCATCACGTCACCGACGCCTCCAAGGCGGCATTGGTCGCCACCGACACGCTCCTGGCCGACGCCGGCGGCCCCCGACTGTTCGACGTGCAGTGGTGGACGCCGCACCTGGGGAGCATGGGCGTGATCGAGATCCCGCGGGCGCGTTACCTCGAGGAGTTGCCCGCCGCGCTGTCGCTATCAGCGGTCCTGTCGCCATGACCGGGTGACCGGACCGCGAACGTCGTGACGGACCCGGCCTCGGCGACGCTCAGCAACTCCGCGCCGCGAAGCCGGCACCAGGCCGGGATGTCGGTGGCTGCCGCCGGATCGTCCGCCCGCAGGTGGAGGACGGCACCCGGGTGATCGGCGGCGGTGCGGGCGAGCAGGATCACCGGCTGCGGACACAGCAGCCCCACGGCGTCGACCTCGATCGGCCCGGTCACAGTCCCGCCGTCCCGTTCTCGGCCCGGATGGACGTGACGACGTCGGTCACGTCAGCCACCAGTTCTGCCAGGAGGGCCTCGTCGGCCCCTGGGGTCGGTGACACCCGCAGGCTCCCGTGCGTCGAGGCTCCCATGGCGGTGAGCACGTGCTGGGGGCGGCGGGTGTCGCTGGTGCACGAGGCGCCACTTGCGGTGGCCCAGCCACGCGCCGCGAGCCGGTCGACCAGTTCGTCGGCCGGCACGTACCAGAACGTCGCCATCGCCAGATAGGGCAGGCGCTGCGAGGCCCGCTCCCCGACGATCGTGGAGTCGGGAAGGCGCGCCACCCCGTCGTGGAGGACCGCCATCGGTCCGGCCAGCCGTTCCCACCCGGAATCGGCCGACTCCAGGGCGAGGGCCGCCGCGGCGATCAGCACGATCGGGGGATATGGCGACTCGATGCCGCCGTGACCGTCGGTCCGGGCCACCTCGGGAAGGAAGCGCCCCGGATCACGCACCAGGACGACGCCGACCCCCGGCGGGCCGCCCCACATGCGGGGGTCCGCCACGGCGATGTCGAAGCCGTCGAAGGGGGTGGTCCGGCCTGCCACCGCGCGCAGGTCGACCACCAATTGCGCATCGGGTGCCGCCGCCCGGACGGCCGCCAGGGGTTGCCGGACGCCGACCTCGATGTTGCCGTCCTGCACCACCACAGTGCCCGGCACCCCGGCGAGATCCTCGGGGTCGATCGTGCCGGAGTGGTCGACCCCGACGACCGTCACGGGCGTGCCGCGGGCCGCCCACAGGTCGGTCGTGCGCAGCACCGCCAGGTCCTCGACCGCCGACACATGGATCGGTCCCCCGCCGGCGGCGGCGAGGGCGAGCCCCACCGCGTCCTCGTAGCCGCCGGTGAAGAACACCCCGGCCGTCGGAACCCCGAAGTGCCGGGCCACCGACGACCGCGCCGTGTCCAGCAGCCGCCGCGCGGCACGTCCGCTCGGATAGCGACGCTGGGGATCCGCCCATCCCGAGCCCCACGCCCCCGCCAGGGCGGCACGGGCCGTGGCGGACAGGGGCATGCCGGAGGCGCTGTCGACGAACCGTCGGGGCAGGTCGGGGAACGACCCCGACGGGTCACCGTCGTCACCCTCCGTAGGACTGGCGGACATACCCCGAAACTACCTGCGACCCTGCCGCTTGCGGGCGGGTCCCCTGCGCTAGTCTCGGCACGAGTCGCTCCGTGCGGACGGCTCGCCGCGATCGTCGCGGCGCCCCGACAGGGGCCCGAGCAGAGGGGCTGATGCGGTGTCAGATCTCGCGCGAGCGACCAAGCTCAAGCGCCGTCTGGGGTTGCTCGCCATCGCCGGTCTCGTCGGACTCGGCACCACCGGCTGCACCGCCAACGAGGCGTTCTTCTTCGACATGCCCGACCCCGCCAGCGACTCCGCCGACACGATCAAGTCGCTGTGGGACGGGGCCTGGGTGGCCGCCTGGCCCGTCGGGGTCCTGGTGTGGGGTCTTCTCATCGTCGCGATGATCGCCTACTCCCGCCGCCGCCGCCCGGACATGCCCGAGCAGACGGCCTACAACCTGCCGATCGAGATCCTCTACACCGTTGCCCCGCTGATCATGATCTTCGGGCTGTTCTGGTTCACGGCCCGCGACCAGTCGGAGATCCTCGCGATCGACAATGACGAGGCCCATGTCGTCAACGTGGTCGGGTTCCGCTGGAGCTGGGCCTTCAACTACGTGGACGAGGACGTCTACGACATCGGCACCCCGGACGACTTCCCGACCCTGTGGGTCCCGGTCGACGAGAAGGTGCGCTTCGAACTCACCTCGCCGGACGTCATCCACTCGTTCTGGGTGCCGAACTGGCTGTTCAAGATGGACGTGATCCCGGGCAAGCTCAACCAGTTCGAGATCACGCCCAACCGGACCGGCGAATTCGCCGGCAAGTGTGCGGAGCTGTGCGGAGTCGATCACTCCCGCATGTTGTTCAACGTCAAGGTGGTCCCGAGGGCCGAGTACGACGCGCACATCGAGGAACTCCGCAAACGGGGTCAGACGGGGCAGTTGGAGACCGGACGGGTCAACAAGTCGGGCGTTCCCGGCCCAGAGGGGTATAAGACGACATGACGATCCTGGCTGAACCCCCCAAGGAATCCGGCGAGCTGATCCCGCCGCGCGACATCACCGAGCCGTGGGAGCCGAAGAGCAACCCGCGCATGGGCCGGACCGTCGTGCGCTGGCTGTCGAGCACCGATCACAAGGTGATCGGCTACATGTACCTGATGCAGTCGTTCGCGTACTTCCTCATCGCGGGCGCCATGGCGCTGATCATCCGGGCCGAACTCGTGTCGCCCGGCATGCAGTTCGTCAGCCTCGAGCAGTACAACCAGCTGTTCACCATGCACGGCACGATCATGCTGTTCCTCTTCGCGACGCCGCTGTTCGTGGGGCTGGGCAACGCGATCATGCCGCTGCAGATCGGCGCGCCCGACGTCGCCTTCCCGCGACTGAACATGCTGGGTTTCTGGCTGTTCTTCTTCGGCGGCCTCACGGCTGCGCTCAGCCTCATCACCCCCGAGGGTGCGTTCGCCGGCGGGTGGACCGCCTACACCCCGCTGTCCGACGCGGTCTATTCGCCGACCGTCGGCACCGACATGTGGCTGCTGGGTCTCACCATGGGTGGTCTCGGGACGATCCTCGGCGCGGTCAACTTCATCACGACCGTCTTCTGCATGCGGTGCCCCGGCATGACCATGTTCCGCATGCCGGTGTTCACGTGGACGGTGTTCGTCACCAGCGTGCTGGTCCTCATGTGTTTCCCCATCCTGGCGGCGGCGCTGGTGGTCCTGGAGATCGACCGAAAGTTCGGCACGGTCGTGTTCGCGCCCGAGAACGGCGGCGCGATCCTGTGGCAGCACCTGTTCTGGTTCTTCGGGCATCCCGAGGTGTACATCCTGGCGCTGCCGTTCTTCGGTGTCGCCAGCGAGATCATCCCGGTGTTCAGCCGCAAGCCGATCTTCGGATACAAGGGACTCGTCTTCGCGACCATCGCGATCGCCGGACTCTCGATGGGGGTCTGGGCGCACCACCTGTACGTGACCGGGTCGGTGTACCTGCCGTACTTCGCGCTGATGACGATGCTGATCGCCGTCCCCACCGGCGTGAAGTTCTTCAACTGGATCGGCACGATGTGGCGGGGATCGCTCTCCTTCGAGACCCCCATGCTGTTCACGATCGGCTTCATGGCCACCTTCTTGTTCGGCGGCCTGACCGGGGTCATCCTCGCCTCTCCGCCGCTGGACTTCCACGTCTCGGACTCGTACTTCGTGGTCGCGCACTTCCACTACACGGTGTTCGGCACCGTGGTGTTCCTCATGTTCGCGGCGTACTACTTCTGGTGGCCCAAGTGGACCGGACGCCAGCTCAACGAGAAGCTCGGCAAGTGGCACTTCTGGTTCCTGTTCATCGGCTTCCAGGTCACCTTCCTCTGTCAGCACTGGCTCGGCGTCCAGGGCATGCCGCGGCGCTACGGCGACTACCTTCCGTCCGATGACTTCGGGCTGCTGAACCACATCTCGACGATGGGGTCTGGGCTGCTGGGGATCTCGACCCTCATCTTCATCTACAACGTCCTGTGGACCTGGCGGAAGGCGCCCATGGTGGGTGTCGACGACCCGTGGGGCTACGGCGCCTCGTTGGAGTGGGCGACATCGTGCCCGCCGCCGCGGCACAACTTCACGTCAATCCCGCCGATCCGTTCGGAGCGCCCGGCCTTCGACCTGCACCATCCGGAATATGCGCTGAACCCGCCACCCGGGGGCGCCACCGCACCCGCGGCCCCCGCGACCGCCACGGCGGTCCTGGACAAGCCGGCCGACGCGGGTGACCAAAGCAGCACCGACGAAGGAGGCACGCAGTGAAGATCGAAGGCTGGCTCTTCGCGGCCGGCGCCATCTTCTACGTGCTGGTGGCCGCCGTGTACGGCTGGCTCAGCAAGGACGTCGTGGGAACCGTCCTGCTGTTGTTCACCGGTCTGTTGGCGCTCATCGCCGGCTTCTACACCCTGTACACGTCCAAGCGGGTCTACCCGCGTCCCGAAGACCGCAAGGATGCCGCGATCGACGAGGCCGACCCCGACTACGGCTTCTTCAGCCCGCACTCGTGGTGGCCGCTGGCGGTGGGATTCGCCGCGTTCTGCACCGCGCTGGGGTTCATCTTCGCGGCGTGGATGTTCGCCTTCGGGATCATCATCATGATGATCGCTGTCAGCGGTTGGCTGTTCGAGTACTACTACGGCGACCACGCCCACTGACGTCGTGCGCCTCGCTCGGTGAGTCGCAGGCCACACCTCCCACCGATCTGGGCACTACCGGGATATCCTTGAGAGTCGCAGGACAGCTACTCACAGTGCCCTTGCCGTGACTGTCGTCACGAATCGTGGCGTGGCGGGTCGCTGGACGCGATCGTGATGTTTGCCGGACACTGGTCGTGGCCACAACCATCACGATCAATCGTTCGAGGACAGTGGGGTACGGGACCGTGTCGGACCAGCAGAAGAAATCGCCCAAGGCGCTCTCGAAGCGGGGTCGCGCGACCATGTTGGGTGCCGGGGTCGGGGTGGTGGCTCTGGGTGTGGCCGGATGCGGCCCGTCGCTCACCATGGTGAGTGCGCCGTGGAGCGAGTCTCAGGCCGTGATCCAGTCGGCCCTGTTCGGCGACAAGAACGTCACCTTCGACAAGTCCCCCGTCATCTCGGTCGAGAACGGCCGGATCACCGATGTCACCGTGAGCGGCCCGAACGGCAAGCAGGTCGGTGGCGAGCCCATCAATGGCGGGACTGCCTGGAAAATCGACACGACGGACCTGGACTTCGGCACGAAGTACACCGTGACCGCCGCCGCGGTCGATCTGCGCGGCAAGGAGACCAACACCACCGACTCGTTCCGGACCTTCGTGCCCGAGAAGGAGTTGACCGCGACCACGAATCTCACCGACGGGTCGACGTACGGCGTCGGCATGCCGATCCAGGTCACCTTCAACCTGCCGATCCAGAACCGGGCGGCCATCGAGGAGAAGCTGGGCGTCACCGTCGACGGCCAACCGGTCGAGGGCGCGTGGAACTGGGAGAGTGACACGGCCGTCACCTACCGGCCCAAGGAGTACTGGCCCGCCAACAGCAAGGTCGAGCTCGACGCCGAGATCAAGGGCGTCAACGCCGGCGACCAGGTCTACGCGCTGACCAACAAGAACGAGGACTTCCGTACGGGCGCCGAGATGATCCTCACGCAGGACTCGGTCAAGCATCAGATGACCGTCAAGCGCAACGGCAAGGTCATCCGGACCATCCCCACCTCGACCGGCCGCCCGGGTCACGAGACCCGCTCCGGCACTGATGTGTTGATGAGCAAGGAAGATCACGTCGTCATGGACTCGGCCACCGTCGGCGTGCCCGAGGGCGACCCGGACTACTACCGGCTCGACGTCTACAACGCCATGCGCATCAGCTGGTCCGGCGAGTACATCCACTCGGCCCCGTGGTCGGTCGGATCTCAGGGCTACGCCAACGTCAGCCACGGCTGCATCAACGTGAGCCCAGACAACGCCTCCTGGCTGATGCAGAACGCCAACGTGGGCGACATCGTGATCGTGAAGAACACCGGCCTCGAGCACGACGGCAACGACGGCAACGGGTGGACCATGTGGAACACGTCGTGGAACGACTGGAAATCGGGCAGCGCGCTCGACAGCTGAGGGGGCAGTCCTTCGGTCGACGCCGAGGTCTCAGCCGAGGCCTCGCGGCCCGAGCCACCGGGGGAAGACGTCGAAGTTCGGGGCTCCGAGTCCGGACGCCAGGTCGTACCCGCGGTGGGCATCGCAACAGCCGACGTCATACAGGTCGTTGGTCGTCGTGGTGATGTCGAAGAATGCCGCCCGGTGTCGCCGGGCCAGGGGATACAGCGCGGGCGCCACGTGCCCGTACGGCGGTAGTCCCGCCAGGCGTTGACCGGCAGCCAGCAGGGCCACATTCGACGCGAAGTACGGACTCGAGGCACTGGTGCCGGCCACCGCGTAGAAGCCGCGGGTCCGGGCTCCGAACTGCTGGGCGGCAGGGCGACTCAGATATACCGGCCAGCCGGGTCCGAATGAGGCATGCATCGCCAGGTCGGGCACGGTCCGCGTGGTCGACTGCCACGGGCCCCGCTGGTACCAGGGCCGGTCGTACAGGGTCGACCGGCCGCCCCCGCCGCCACTGGTCGGCACCGGAGCCGTCTTCCCGTGAACGACCATCGTGCGGTTCACGTCGTGCCAGACCACCTCGTTGCGGCGCTCGTTGCGTCGGTCGAGGACAATGCGCGAACCCCCGACCGAGGTGATGTAGGGACTCGAGGTCGGGTACTCGACGGCGGCCGGGGTGGTCTTGTCCCCTTCATAACAGCCCGACGAACCGTCGTCACCCGCCGAGGATGTCGCCGTGGTGCCCGCCAGGCCCAACCGCACCAGCACTGCGTCGGTGAGCAGTCGGACCTCGGGGATCATCAGGTTCTGATCGAGTAGTGACTCGCAGATGCCGTAGGACTGGGACACGGCGTCGGGCAGCTTCTTGAGACCGAACGCCGCCGCCCATGCCAGGTAGTAGGTCCCCATCACCGGTGGGGACTCGATCACCGAGATCATGCTGCCGCGGGGCATGACGGCCTGGGCCACCTGGGTGTCCAGGTCGCCCTCACCGCCCTCGGGGAGGTTCCCGGTCATCCCGGGGACGTGGATGCGGGTGAAGGAACGTCCTGGAACGTCGAAGCAGCGGGCGGAGTGGCGCAGGGACCGACGACCGAAACCTTCACCGCTGGCGATGATCGCCATGCGGCTGGCCTTGGCGACGGCCTGGTCGTGGCGCAACTCGTCGGTTCCGTAGGCGGAGGCCAGTTGGTCGAACGAGTAGGTGTTCTCGCGCTGTGCCGCGCGGCATCCGCCGATGTAGGTGCCGCGGTTGGGCGCGACCGGACGCAGTTGCTGACTGGACACTGCCGTGTAGGTGGTGAGCTTGACCCAGAAGGGCACGACACTGCGGACCACGCCGGACAACGCGGGCGGGGGAGTGGTGTGGGCCAGCAGGAACAGGCGCGTCCGTTGGACACTGCGACTGTCGAACGGCTGGATCGTCGTGGTCACCAGGATCTCGTGCCCCAGCCACGGCTCCAGGGCGGAGACCCGTCCGGTCACGCGGACGAAGAGGCCGGTGGGATCGACGACAGGTGTGAGGCCCGCGGCCTTCGCCGAGCGGGTGACAACGCGCAGGTCGTGGGGATCGGCGCCGTATCGGGTGCGGATCCGGTCCCGGCCGGGGAAGTGGCGATAGGCCGAGGATCGCGGATCGCTGACGGCGCGCAACTTCTTGCGTGCTGCCGCCTCGGGTCGGTTCATGATCAGGGAGAAGGTCACGCGGGCGTTGTCCGGGGCCGGAACCGGAGTCGGTGTGGGGTCGGGGTCCGGGGCGGCGGCCCCCGCCGGAGTCGGGACAGCCAGGGCGCCGAAGGCCACGGTGGCGGCCACAGTGGCGGGGAGCAGACGGGTCAGCCGCATGGGGGCACAGTGGCACTGTGGGTGGCGGGAGGCAACCGCAGTCGTCGCGGCCGGCCGACGGCTATCCCATCTCCAGGGGATCCACGAGCGTCCCGATCGGCCCCAGCCACCACCGCAGCGTGCGCCACCACCAGCACCAGCCTCTATGCCCCAGCACCCATTGCACGATCGCCGACGCGACCAGTCCGATGGCGAGCAGAGCCAAGGTCCAGGGAACGGCGACCGGGAACAACCACCACTCCGCGGCCAGGACCAGACCGACGAGGACCAGGGCGAAGATGACGCTCGTGAGGGCCGGGACCAGACCCAGGGTCGGATGCCAGGTGGGGTTGTGGGGCTGGTCATGGCCGGCATGACAGCCCGAGCGTGAGTGCGGCTCGGGCTCCATACGGCTGAGTCTGGCGGATCCGCAGTCCGGTCGCTGGGTCCGGTCATCGCGTGTTCGGCGCGTGGGCTGCCTAGGCTGGAACCGGAGGTGTGCCGTGAAGCCACGATCGGTGCCCTGGGCGGTCGGCGCCGTGTGTGCCGCGATGGCGCTGGCGATCCCGAGCGCACAGGCCGATCCCTCACCCGCGCCGAGTGTGTCGGTGCCGCCGGGCGGGAGCGCGACCCCCGAGCCACCGGTCGATGCCGCTGCTGCCCGCTACCGGATCCGGCGGTTCACCGTGGCCCCGGACAAGACGGTCGGCATCGGCGCGCCCCACCGGGCGGAGTTCACCAGCGAGGCCGGCGCTCCGATCGGCGTCACGGTGCCGGCCTCGGAGCCTCTGGTCGTTTTCCTGCACGGCGCCCACCCCACCTGCTACCGCCGGAGGACGAGCACCCCCTCCTGGCCGTGCGAGAAGGGGTACCGCCCGATCCCGAGCTACCGGGGGTACCGATACCTGTCCGACGCGCTGGCGCGGCGGGGGATCGCGTCGGTCTCGATCTCGGCCAACGGCGTCAACGGACAGGAGGACAGCTTTGCCGACGGCGGCACCGCTGCGCGCGCCCTGCTCGTGGCCCGACACCTGCAGGCGATCGCCCGGTCGGCGGCCGGCACGGCCGACCTGTATCCGCGGTGGTTCGCCGAGGAGGTCGATCTGTCCCGGGTCATGCTGGTCGGGCACAGCCGGGGTGCTGCGGGAGTCGCCCGGGCCGCCGTGCGCCGGCTGCCCGTCGGGACCCGGATCAGGGCGGTCATGTCCCTCGCCGGCACCACCGGGGTCAAGCAGGCAGTCCCGGGGGTGCCGTTCGTCAGCCTCCTGCCGCAGTGCGACGGTGACGTCTTCGACCTGGAGGGGCAGCAGTTCGTCGACGTCGGTGCCCGGATCCCCGGTGATCGGGCCGCGCGCTCCGCGGTGTGGATCCCCGGGGGCAATCACAACTTCCTGAACACCCAATGGACCCCTGGACTCTCGGTGGCCAGGTCGTGGAACGATGCGGCGAAGATGAACGACTGGCCCGGTCCGTGCCAGAAGGGCAAGCGGATCAGCAGCGGCCAGGAACGTCGCGTGGCTCGTGCCTATGTGACGGCGGCGGCGCGGCTCCACCTGCTCGGGGACCCCGCGCCGACCGCGACCCTGGATGGGTCCCGGAACCCGACCATCGCCGGGGTGGCCACCCGCGTCACGGCGACCGGCGGCGCGAGTCGCCTGGTCGAGCGCACCTGGCGGGGACGGGTCGTGACCTCGCGCGGTGTGAGTGCGCGCCGGGGCCACGGGCTGGCTTTGGCCGAATCCGTGGGCTGGAACGACGTCCAGACACCACATTGGCTGCCCGCGCTGCGATTCCCGGCGCTGTCCACCCGACAGCGAGCGGTGATGATCGCCTGGGAGCGGCCCGGTACGGCCCGCGTCCGGCTGGGGCGGCCGGTGGACCTGCGGTCGTCCGCGGGTCTGCGGCTGCGCGTGGCGACGGACAATGCCCGCTGGCACGCCGCACGGGGGAGTGTCGTGGTCCGGGACGGACACGGCACGACAGCACAGGTGCCGGTGCGGCGGCGGACCTTGGTGAAACTCGGGTCCCGGACCCCTCGATCGCTGTGGGCCCAGTCGGTGACGGTCCCCGTTGCGGCGATCCAGCGGGATGCCCCTGGGCTGGATCTGTCAGACGTCCGATGGATCGGCTGGGCGGCCACCCGGGGACGGGGCCGGTTGTTGCTCCTGGACGCCTGGTCGCTGCGGGAACCGCGGGCAGCCACGCCCCGGGTGGTGCAGGTCGAGGCGACCGGCTCGGCGAGGTGGACCGGAAGCGGATACCGGGTGCGGCTGGCGATGACGACAGCCACGCCTGCCGCGCACCACACCCGCGTGCGGTCCTACCTGTCGGGGTACGACACCGAGTTCCGGTCGGTCCGGGGATCCGTGGTCATCCGCGCGGGGGAGACTCGGGCGGCGACGTCGGTGTCAGTGCCGGCTCACAAGCGGGACCACCGACTGGTCGTGGCACCGTATCCGGACCGGTGGGGACTCAACCTGTCGGATTACGTCTGGTTGCCGGTCCGCTGACGGGACCGGCAACCGACGACGTCATTCGGCGGGGGTGCCACCGTCGGTGTCCGACGGCGTCGGCCGATTGTCGGTGGGGCCACCCACCCGATGCAGCACCGACCCGTCGTGAGCGACCTCGAGCGAGTCGTCCTCGGTCATGATGGGCGCGTCGATGGCCGCCTGCTCGGCAAGGTGCTCGTCGGCGTGGTGGATCTCCTCGGACGTCGGCTTGCCGATGGTGTCGCCGAACAGGAAGCGGGAGAGCTTGGAGCGGCGCTTGTCCGACTTCAGCTTGGGGTTGCGGACGCCGGCGCTGTCGGTCTCGGGAGGAGCCGGCAGCGGCTTGATGTCGGGCTTGGCCTCGATCTTGGCGCGTTCCTCGGCATTGAGGGGAGCGTGGATCTCGATGAATTCACCGTGCGGGAGCCGCAGGATGCGGCCGGTCTCGCGTCCGTGCAGCAACTTCTCGCGGTCGCGTCGCTGCAACGACAGGCAGATCCGTTTGGTGATGAGGAAGGCGATCGGCGGCAGCACGATCACCGCGATCCGGAGGAACCAGATGATCGCGTTGATCGACAGGTCGAAGCCCACCGCGATGATGTCGTTGCCGCCACCGATCCACAGCAGGGTGTAGAAGGTGATCGCCATGACGCCCAGCGCGGTGCGGGTCGGAGCGTCGCGGGGCCGGTCGAGCAGGTTGTGCTCCCGGTCGTCGCCGGTCGCCCACCGCTCGAGCCACGGGTAGATCGCCGCGGCCGTGATGACGATGCCGGGGATCACCACCGAGGGGACCAGGACGTTCAGGCTGAGGGTGTAGCCGAACGCCTGTATCTCCACGTTCGGCATGACACGTAGAGCGCCGTCGAGCCACCCGATGTACCAGTCGGGCTGGGTGCCGGCGGACACCTGGTCGGGGGTGTAGGGGCCGAAGAGCCAGATCGGGTTGATCTGCACCAGCCCGGCGATCACCACGATGATGCCGAACACGAGGAAGAAGAAGCCGCCGGCCTTGGCCATGTAGATCGGCATCAGCGGGAAGCCGACCACGTTCTTGTTCGTGCGGCCGACCCCGGGGAACTGGGTGTGCTTCTGTACCCAGACCATCATCAGGTGGGCGGTGACCAGGGCCAGCAGGATCCCGGGGATCAGCAGGATGTGGATCCCGTACAGGCGGGAGATGAAGTCCGTGCCCGGGAACTCGCCGCCGAACATGAGGAAGCTGACCCAGGTCCCGATCACGGGGATCGACAGCACGATGCCCTCGGCGATGCGCAGACCCGTGCCGGACAGCAGGTCGTCGGGCAGGGAGTAGCCGGAGAAGCCGGCCATCAGGGCCAGCGACGCCAGACCGATGCCGATCATCCAGTTGAACTCGCGGGGCTTGCGGAACGCCCCGGTGAAGAACACGCGGAACATGTGCACCGCGATCGCGGTCATGAAGAACAGAGCCGCCCAGTGGTGGATCTGCCGCATGAGCAGACCACCCCGGACCTCGAACGAGATGCCGAGGGTGGAGTCGTAGGCCTCGGACATCTTGACGCCCTTGAGCGGGATGTACGGGCCGTCGTAGATGACCTCGACCATGGAGGGCTTGAAGAACAGGGTGAGGTAGACCCCGGACAGCAGCACGACGATGAAGGAGTAGAGCGCGACCTCGCCGAGCATGAACGACCAGTGGTCCGGGAAGACCTTGTTCAGGTTGCGCCGCAGGAAGCCGTTACTGCCGAGTCGCTCGTCGACGAAGGTCGCCGCGGAGGCGCCCTTCTGTTCGATCGGCGTCAGTTCCGAGGTGCTCATGAGTAGCTCTCCTTCAACTCCCAGAAGCTCGGGCCGACCGGTTCCTGGAAGTCACTCACGGCCACCAGGTACCCCTCGTCGTCGACCGTGATGGGCAGCTGGGGCATACGCCGTGCTGCGGGGCCGAACACGACGTTCGCCGAGTCCGACAGGTTGAACGTCGACTGATGGCAGGGACACAGCAACTCGTGCGTGCGCTGCTGGTACAGCGAGATCGGGCATCCCACGTGGGTGCAGATCTTGGAGAAGCACAGGATGCCTTGGTAGTCCCAGCCCTCGCCCTGCTGTGACTGGATCTCGTCGGGGGTCATGCGCACGACGATCGCGGCCGACTTGGCCCGGGCATCCAGGTTGCCCGCCTCCTCCTCGACGAGGGGAAGGTCCGCCGGCACGACGTTGACCAGTCCGCCGACCGGGATCTCGTCGGCCTTGACGGGCTGGTAGGTGATGTCGGTGACCAGCCGCATGCCGGGCTTCCACAGCGTCACGAGGAGTTCCTCCGACGGTGTGGTGACACCCGGGGGGGTGATCCACAGGTCGCGCAGCGACACGATGAAGGGGATGGGCACCAGGGCCATGGCGGCGAGCATGGTGCGACGGATGACCGGGTACTTCGCGAAACCGCTGGACTCCTTGCCGACCTCGTAGATGTCGGCGGCGACCGCGGTGTCCTCGGCGTCGGTCTTCATGTCGTGACGCTGCTGCACGACCTCGACGTCGCTCATCAACTTCTTGGCCCAGTGGACCGCGCCGGCGCCGATCAGGAAGATCGCCAGACCGAACGTGAGGCCGAGCGCGGCGTTCAGTGCGCTGATTGCCCCGATGTAGGGCAGCGTGATGACCGCATCGCGGGGGATCGCGATGAAGGCGACGATGAACAGGATCACCATCACCACCGAGAGCATGAACATCGTGGCGACCTGGCGCACCGCGCGCGCATGCGCGCGGGGATCGGTGTCCGTGCGGCGCAGGTGGTGCTCGACGTCGGCCTTGGGCCACTCGCCGGGGCGCAGCGCCTGCTCGGTGGTGGTCGCTGCCGCCGCGCCGTCGCCGGCCGCGGGGGTCAGCTCCTGACCGTGGTCGTTGTCGCTCATCGAACCTTCGCCCCAATCCAGATCGCCGCGGCGATCACCAGCAACAGACCCCCGATCCACAGGAACAGGCCCTCGGTGACGGGACCGAAGCGGCCCAGCGCCCAACCTCCCGGGTCATCGGAGGTCTTGAGGCCCTCGATGTAGGCGATGATCGCCTTCTTGTCCTCGGTGGGCAGCGTGCTGTTCCCGAACACCGGCATGTTCTGCGGGCCGGTGATCATGGCTTCGTAGATCTCCTGCGGAGTCGCCTCCATCAGGTTCGGCGCCACCTTGCCGTTGGACAGGGCGCCCCCGCGCCCGGCCGCCTGGTGACACTGGGAACAGTTGGCCCGGAACAACTCGCCGCCCACGGCGACGTCCGCATCGGCGTAGTCCAGGTCGGCGGCGGTGGGGATCTCGGGCCCGGGAGCCAGGGAGGCCACGTACGCGGCCATGGCGGCGATGTCGGTCTCGCTGTAGTCGCGGGGCTTCTGGGGGGCCTGCGGGCCGGGGTTGGCCAGCGGCATGCGGCCGGTCGCCACCTGGAAGTGGACGGCGGCGGCGCCGACCCCGATGAGCGTGGGCCCGTTGGCCGTGCCCTGGGCGTCGGTGCCGTGGCAGCTGGAGCATCCCTCGAGGAAGAGTTTCTTCCCGTTCAGGAGCATCGTCGGGTCGGCCTCGGCCGACTGGGCCTCGGTCGCACGGTTGGCCACGGCGTAGAGGCCGCCGGTGAGCAGCAACGCCACCATGATGACGACGAGCACCGCTGCCGGGTGGCGCCGGTGGTGGGCGAGGGTCTTCACCTGGTCACCTCTTGTCTCCGCTGGAACGGGTGGGGGGTGGTCATTGCAGGATGTAGATCATGGCGAACAGGGCGATCCACACCACGTCGACGAAGTGCCAGTAGTACGACGTGACGATGGCCGAAGTCGCTTCCTGGTGAGTGAACTTCTTGGCCATGTAGGTGCGGGCCAGTACGAACAGGAAGGCGATGAGGCCGCCCGTCACGTGCAGTCCGTGGAACCCGGTGGTGAGGAAGAACGCCGAACCGTAGGGCGAGCCGGAGAAGCTCAGGCCCTCGTGCAGCAGTTCGGAGTACTCGAACACCTGGCCGGCGATGAAGATGGAGCCCATCACGAACGTGATGGCGAACCAGAACCGGAGGCGGTCGCGGTCGCCCCGCTCGGCGGCGAAGACACCCATCTGGCAGGTCACCGAGCTCAGCACCAGGATGGTGGTGTTGACCGCGGCGAACTTGACGTTCAGTTTCTGGGTGTCGACCGCCCAGATCTCGGGATTGACCCCGCGGAGCGTGAGGTACATCGCGAAGAGGCCGGCGAAGAACATGAGTTCGCTCGACAGCCACACGATGGTCCCGACGGACACCATGTTGGGGCGGTTGGCAGGAGCGTGCGCTGCCTGTTCCTGGATCGCCTGTGCAGTAGCCACGTGCGGATTCTGGCACCTCCGGGGTCCGATGCGTACGAGGACCCCCCGATACCGGCGGCCTTTTTCCGGGAGGTCCGCAGCGATGGTCACGAAGAGTTGCTCGGACTACTCACTGCGATGATCTTCCGCCCGGCGCGCCGGGTGCCGTTGGCCCTACTATCGGCTCATGGCCGATAGTCGCCCTCTGCGTGTGCTCGTCTACTCCGACGACCGGAACACCCGGGCTCGGATCATCTCGCTGCTGGGTCCCCGACCGGCCGCGGAGTTGCCGTCCGTGGAGTACGTCGAGTGCGCGATGGAGCAGGTCGTGATCCAACGGATGGATGCCGGGGGGATCGATCTGGCCATCCTCGACGGCGAGGCCGTGCCCGCCGGTGGCATGGGGGTGTGTCGCCAGCTCAAGGACGAGATCTACGACTGCCCGCCGATCCTGCTGATCGTGGGGCGCCCCGCCGATGCGTGGCTGGCCACGTGGTCCCGCGCCGACGACGTCGCCCCGGTGCCGCTGGACCCGCTGGAGTTCCCGGACGCGGTCACCGCCCTGTTGCGACGCCGCATCGCCGCGGTGCCCAGCCGCTGAGGAGTCCGGGCCACGTCGGGGGTGCCGTACCCTTGCGGGCGTGACCGCGCACGGCTGGCCTTCGCTGCTCGACGACCTCCTCACCGGCAGGGACATGAGCGCGGACCAGGGCCGCTGGGCCATGGATCAGGTCATGTCCGGTGCCGCCGCACCGGCCCAGATCGCCGCCTTCCTGGTGGCGCTGCGGGCCAAGGGGGTCACCGGCGCCGAACTCGCTGTGCTGGTCGACGTCATGCTCGACCACTCGGTGAGCCTGGACCTGCCCCAGCCGTCGGTCGACACGTGCGGCACGGGTGGGGACAACTCGGGATCGGTCAACATCTCGACGATGGCTGCGGTCGTGGTGGCCGCCAGCGGTCGTCGCGTCGTGAAGCACGGCAACCGGGCGGCGTCGTCCCAGGCCGGGTCGGCCGACGTGCTCGAGGCGCTCGGCGTGGTCGCGGACCTGCCCCCGGATGAGATCGCCGACTGCCTGCAGCGTGCGGGCATCGTGTTCTGCTTCGCCCCCGTCTTCCACCCGGCCCTGCGCCACGCGGGGCCGGTCCGGCGGGAACTCGGGATCCGCACGGTCTTCAACTTCCTCGGCCCCCTGGCGAACCCGGCTCGTCCGGTCGCCCAGGTGGTCGGGGTCGCCGATCTCGGTATGGCGCCGGTCGTCGCCGGGGCGCTGGCGGCCCGGGGGACGCGCGCCCTGGTGTTCCGAGGCGAGGACGGCATGGACGAGATCACCACGCTAGGCCCCACCCGGGTATGGGATGCCCGCACTGCTGCGGTGACCGAGTCCGTGATCGACACCGTCGACCTCGGGATCGCTCGCCCAGCCTCCGGGGCTCTCGACGGGGCCGATGCCGCCCACAACGCGTCCGTCGCCCGGGCGGTGCTGTCAGGCGCCGGCAGCGACGCGGTGCGCGACGCCGTGGCGGTGAACGCCGCCGCCGCGATGGCGGTGTTCGACGTGGCCGCGGGGACCGCTGACGCCGCCGAGGACCTCCCGACTCAGCTGACCCCCCGCATCGCCGAGGCGCTCGCCGTGATCCGTGACGGACGGGCGGCTGCGACGTTGGACGGTTGGGTGGCGGCCTCGCGGGGACCTGAGGACGACGCTCCCGCCCGCTGAAGTGCCGCCACCATCCTCTCGGCGCCGGACCGTGGGATGGCGAGCAGGCCGTCGAGTTCGACCAGACGCACTCCCGGCCGGGTGAGCCAGCGCCAGACCAGACGACTCTCCTCGGCGGTGGCCGCTGTGAGCGCTCGGGTCGGAGGGGAAGGCTGCTCGGCCATGGCCACCGCGGCCGAGACCACTGCTCGGGGGTCATCGGACGGGGTGACCCGGGCTGTTCCCGCCAGCCGTCCGTACCTGACCACATGGACCACCCAGTCGCGACCCTCGGCCACGGCCGCCACGACATGGGCACAGCGCCCCAGGACCTGCAGTTCGCGTCCCTGCTGCGCCGTCTGGAGGACCGTGCGGAGATCGTCGCGGAGGTGCGCCGCCTCCTCGTACCGTTCCGCGGCGGCCAGTTCCGCCAGACGGGTCGAGGTGGCCGCCACCAGAGCACCGTGGTCGCGGGTCATGGCGGTATAGGCCGCCACCGCCAGCTCGACATACGGTTCGAAGGCCGCCACGTCGACGCACGGTGCGGGGCAACTGCCCAGGTGGGCGCGGATGCACGCCGGTGAGGGCCGCCGTGGCGTGATCCGTTGGGTGCAGGTGCGCAGAGGGTGTGCCAGGTGCAGCACCTCGATGGCCCGTCGGGCACCGGACCGGGAGGTGAACGGCCCGAGGAAACCGGCGGCCAGATCACCCGACTCCGGCAGGGAGCCGACCACCGACAGCCGGGGCGCGGGTTCATCCGTGATCCGGACCCAGGCGGGGGACTCGGCGTTGCGCGACCGGCGGTTGTAAGGCGGCCGGTGTTCGCCGATGAGCCGGACCTCGCGCACCGCTGCCTCGAGCTCGCTGGTGCACGAGATCGTGTCGACCGCCGTCGCGATCCGCACCATCTCGATGATCCGGGCGCGGGTCTCCGAGGCCGTGAAGTAGCTGCGGACCCGCCGCCGCAGGGACGTCGCCTTGCCCACGTAGAGCGTCCGGCCGTCGGGACCCAGGAAGCGGTAGACGCCGGGACCGGTGGGGAGGCCGTCGGCCAGGGTGCGTTTGGCGCGCTGTTCGGGCCGGATGCGCGAGGTCAGCGAGATCAGATCGTCGAGGTGGTGCGCTCCGAAGTCGCCGGCCCGACCCAGCAGGCCGTGGAGGACGTCGACGGTGGCACGGGCGTCGGTCAGCGCCCGGTGATCGGGGGTGGTGGGGGACCGGAAGTGGTGGGCGAGGGTCGCCAGGCGGTGGTTGCGGACCTCGTCGCGGTGCAGCAGGACCCGGGCCAGTCGGGCCGTGTCGACCACCGTGGGCGCCGGCCACGGGGTGTCCGTCGCGGCGCAGGCCGCCTTCAGGAAACCCATGTCGAACGGAGCGTTGTGGGCGACGAGGACCGCCCCCCGGGCGAACTCGAGGAACTGCGGCAACACGGCGTCGATGCGGGGTGCCGCCGCGACCGCGGCAGTGGTGATGCCGGTGAGTGACGCGATGAACGGGGGGATGGGGACGCCGGGGTTGACGAGGGTCTGGAACTCGCCGTCGATGGTGCCGCCGCGGGTGCGCACCGCGCCGATCTCGGTGATGCCGCAGTCGGCGGGCGAGCCGCCGGTGGTCTCGAGGTCGACCACGACGAACGTGACGTCGTGTAGGGGAGGCCCGAGATCGGCGAAGGACTCCTGCCGGTGCCGCGGCGGATGCGGTGGCGCGAGCGGAACGGTGGTGGTCATGGTCCGGACGGTATGTGGGGGGTCCGACAGGGCCCCGTACGATTCCGGTGTGACCTACTCGATCCCCGATTCCGACCACCGGTGGCGCTGCGGCCATTGCGGGAACCTGACCCGGTTCGACGTGACGCGGGGTCGGGTGACCAGTGAGTACTGGCATTTCTCGATGGCCGGCGACCCCGAGGTCGAGCAGACCGAGGTCATCACCGAGTCCGTCGACAAGGTGGTGTGCCGGTGGTGCGGGGCCAGTGACCGCATCGAGATCGTGCCGCGCCCCACCGGCGACGAGACCGCCGAGCCGGGGCTCGGCGGAACTCCCTGAGCCTGGGTCCACCGGTCGCGCCCGGGCTGTCGGAGGGGGTGGCTAGCGTCCGCTGACATGAGCACGAACGGTTCCTTCCCCCTCCAGATCGACTGCGCGACCTGCCCGGTCCGCGATGTGGCGTGCGACGACTGTGTCGTCACCGCACTCCTCGGACCGGCCGATCTGGCGGGCGACAGCGTCATCGCCGGCGCGGTGGCGGTGTTGGCCGAGCGGGGGCTGGTGCCCCCGTTACGGGATCCCCGACGCAGCGCGGGGTGACGGTGCCGGCGAGACCGACTGCGCTCGGTACGGTGTCGGGGTGCAGCCGCCGCCCCGTCGAACGGTCGTGGGCTGGGCCGTGGCCGTGGTGGCCTGGATTGTGGCGGTTCTGTTCTTCCGCTGGCAGACCGGGATCTGGACGCCGGCGAACCTGGATGTCGGTGTGTATCGCGATGCCGCGACCGATCTGCTGGCCGGCGGTGATGTGTACCAGGGGAAATACGGCGCCACCGGACTGCCGTTCACCTACCCGCCGTTCGGACTGCTCGTCCTGATCCCGCTCGCCCTGATCTCCGCACCAGCTGCGGTCGCGGTGGTGTTCGCGACTGGTGCTGTGGCGCTCGTGGTCTGTGTCCGGCTGTCGGCCGCCTACGCGCGGCCCGGTCACGTGACTCCGTGGTGGGCGGCCACCGCGGGTTCCGCGGCCTGCGCGGTCGTCCTCGAACCGGTACGGGTGACTCTCGGACTGGGTCAGGTGAACCTGCTGATCCTGCTGGCGATCCTGGGTCTGGACGCCGGGAGTCGGGAACGTCTCCGCGGGCTCGGCGCGGGTCTCGGGGCGGCGGTGAAGATCACCCCGGCGCTCCTGGTCGCGGCGCAGGCGGTCCGGGGCGACTGGCGGGCCTTCGGTCGAGGTGGCTGCCTTCGCCGTGGCGACGGCGGTCGCAGCCGTGCTGCCCGGGCCGACCGCGCAGTATTTCGGCGGGTTGCTGTGGCAGTCCGACCGCCCGGGAGTGCCAGTATCCTGGAACCAGTCGCCGCGGGACTGGTGGAGCGGGTGGCCCCCGGTCAGGCGGCGCCTGTTCCCGGCGCTGATCGTGCTGGCGCTGGGTGTGATCGCGGTGCGACGGCAGCGCCGGGACCCGTGGTTGTCCCTCACGGCGGCAGCCGTCACTGGCTTGTTGGTTTCTCCGGTTTCCTGGACCCACCACTGGGTCTGGGTCCTCCCGGTGGCGGCCGTGTCATGGCGCTGGCGGCGGGAGTTGCCCGTGCTGGCGTGGTCGGGCGCCGCGCTGGTCGCGGCCACCGCGCTGCTGACCGGGCCTGCCGTCGGACTCGACTACTCGTGGCTGGCCGCGCTGTGGGTCTTCGCGGGGGAGAACGCCTACGTCCTGGCGGCGCTGTTCTGGCTGGCAGCGGCCGCCTGGCGAGGGCCCACCGAACCTGTCGCCGGCCAACCCGCGAACCCGGTCCTGTCCGCGGGTTGACGTGTGGTGGTCTCGGCTCCGCTCGACCACCGGCTCAGGTGTAGAGCGCGTCGACCTCGGCCTCGAACTCCTTCAGCACCACGTTGCGCTTGAGCTTGAGCGACGGAGTCAGTTCGCCGCCCTCCTCGGTCCAGTCGACCGCCAGGATCCGGAACCGGCGGATGGACTCCGCCTTGGACACGGCCTTGTTCGCGTCGTCCACGGCTCCCTGGATGGCAGCGATCAGGTCGGGATCGTCGACCAGGTCGGCGACGGCGGTGTCCGCCGGCTTCTCCTGGGCAGCCAGCCACGCGGGCAGGGACTCCACGTCGATGGTCACGAGAGCGGCGATGTAGGGGCGGGCGTCGCCCACCACCATGCACTGGCTGACCAGGGCATGGGCGCGCAGACGGTCCTCGAGCACCGCCGGGGCCACGTTCTTGCCCCCGGCCGTGACGATCAGTTCCTTCTTGCGACCGGTGATGCGCAGATAGCCGTCGCCGTCGATCTGGCCGATGTCGCCGGAGTGGAACCAGCCGTCGGGCTCGATGGCCTCCTTGGTGGCGGCGTCGTTGTTCCAGTAGCCCGCGAAGATGTGCGGACCGGCGATCATCACCTCGCCGTCGTCGGCGATGCGGACCGAGGTTCCCGGGATGGGCCTGCCGACCGAGCCGATCTTGAGTTCCTTCGGTCGGTTGACCGTCGACGCCGCCGAGGTCTCGGTCAAGCCGTACCCCTCGAGGATCGTCACACCGATACCGCGGAAGAAGTGGCCCAGTCGTTCGCCGAGGGCAGCACCGCCCGAGACGGCGTGGGTCACCTGCCCCCCCATCGCGGCGCGCAGCTTGCCGTAGACCAACCGGTCGAACAGTCCGTGCTTGAGCCGGAGGATGATGCCGGGGCCACCCTCGTCGAGGGCCCGGCTGTAGTCGATCGCCGTCTGCGCGGCCGTGTCGAAGATCCGGCCCTTGCCGTCGGCCGCGGCCTTGGGCTTGGCGCCGTTGTAGACCTTCGAACACGCGCGGACGCTGAGCAGGAACGTCGGGTTCGAACGAGGCGAGGTTCGGCAGCAGGTTCGCGACGTCGGCGGTGTGTCCCAGCCGGATCCGCCCTCGGACGCAGGCGAGCTGGATGATGCGCCCGAACACGTGCGCCAGAGGCAGGAACAGCAACGTCGACTGCCCGGCGGCGAACACCTCGGGGGCGCCGGCGATCGTGGCGTCGACCTCGAACATGAAGTTCCGGTGGGTCAGCGTGCAGCCCTTGGGGCGACCGGTCGTGCCCGAGGTGTAGATGATCGTCGCGACGTCGTCGGGGGTGACGCTGGTCCGTCGCCCCTCGAGATCCTCGTCGCTGACCTCGGCGCCGGCGGCGCGCAGGTCGTCGATGGCCCCGTCGTCGAACGTCCACCGGCGGGTCACCTTGGGCAGGTCCGCCGCGACCTGATCGAAGGTGTGGCCGTGACGTTCCGACTCGAGGAACACACCGACGGCGCCCGAGTCGCCCAGGATCCACTCCACCTGCTCGGCGCTGGAGGTCTCGTAGATCGGGACCGGGACCGCACCCGCGTACCACAGGGCGTAGTCGACCAACGTCCAGTCGTACCGGGTGCGGGACATGATGCCGACCCGCTCGCCGACCGCCACTCCCGACGCGACGATCCCCTTCGCCACGGCGCGCACGTCGTCAGCGAACTCCTGGTAGGTGAGGTCATGCCAGCCGCCGTCGCGCGGAAGGGAAATCGCCGCTGCGTCGGGGGCGAGACGTTCGCTGTCGAGCAGGTGGTCGCTGAGACTCCCCGTCACCGGGGGCGATACCAGCTCGGGCTCGGTGAACTCCTGCAGGACGGTCATGCGATTCCTCTCCTCGGGTCCGCCCACCCTACGACGTGGGTGGGCCCGGGGAACAGAGACACCCGACGTGTGATTCGCGATTCACGCTGCGTCGGCTCGTGGTCACGCAGGAGCACGAGCACAGGCGCGGCTGCGGTCGGTTGGGGCACTATGGAGGCATGCCCGTGGTCGACCTGGTGGACGAGACGTTCATCGTCGCGCCTCCCGCCGCACTGGCGTCGGTGGTCGCCGACTCGCGGCGCTGGCGGCAGTGGTGGCCCGACCTCAGCCTCACCGTCTTCATGGACCGCGGCGAGAAGGGCATCCGTTGGTCGGCGACCGGCGCCCTGGTGGGCTCGGTCGAGATCTGGCTCGAGCCGTTCGGCGACGGCGCCATCGTGCACTACTACCTGCGGGCCGATCCGACCGTCGCCGACGCGCCCGGGCGGGCACGGGCCTTGCCGGACTCGCCCCGGGGGCGACGCACCGCCGACCGGCTGCGTCGCCGCCAGGCACTGGCCTGGAAACAGACCGTCTGGGCGCTCAAGTACGAGATGGAGGGCGACCGGGCCCCCGGAGCGGGGGAGTGGTGAGCCCCGAACGGTGCCCCCACTGTGGCGCGGCCCTGGCGACCGGGGCCGAGTGGTGCTCACTGTGTCTGACTCCCGTCGGCAGCCCCCAGTCGCCGGAGCCGTCGCCCGCCGCCCCGGTCCCGCCGGCCGTGGATCAGGTCCCGCCGGGCGTCGAGATCGACAGCCTCGACGTGCCTCCCTTCGTCACCCGCACGCCCTCGGAACCCCCGCCCCCCGCAGCGTCCGCTGCCTCCGGCCTCCCCGACCCTCGCGCCGATCCCGAACTGTGGGCCGCCCGCCTGGCGGCGGAGGAGGGCGGGTCGGGGTCGGTCGCGGCCCTACGCAGCCGCTCCACGCGGTTCGGCATCATGATCGGCGGAGCGCTCGCCGTCATCGTCGTCCTCGGCGCGGTCATGCTCGTCCTGTCCCAGTTCGTCGGCTGATGCGGCTGCACGTCGTCTCCGACGTCCACGACCAGGTCGCCGGTCTCGCCGAAGCCGGCGACGACTGCGACGTCTTCGTGTGCCTCGGGGACCTGGTCCTCTTCCTGGATTACGAGGATCCGGGCAGCGGGATCTTCGCCGACCTGTTCGGGCGCGCGAACGCCCAGCGGTACATCGACCTGCGCTACCAGTTGCGGTTCGACGAGGCCCGGGCCTTCTCGCGGGAACTGTGGGAAGCCATCGGGGCCGAGCCCTGGTCGGCGATCTCGCAGGCGGTGGGTGCCCAGTACTCGCGCCTGTTCGCCGCGCTGCCGGGAGGCCTGTTCACCTACGGGAACGTCGACATCCCGGCCCTGTGGCCCGACCACCTGCGCCCCGACCAACGGGTCCTCGACGGCGAGTCCGTCGAGGTGGGCGGGCTGCGGCTGGGATTCGTCGGCGGCGGCCTGCGCACCCCGATGCGGACCCCGTTCGAGATCAGCGACGAGGAATTCGCCGCCAAGGTCGAGCGCCTGGGTGAGGTGGACGTGCTGTTCAGCCACATCCCACCGGCCGTGCCCGAGGCCACCTACGACGTCGTGGCCCGCAGGCTCGAGCGGGGCAGTCGGGCCCTGAGGGACTACATCGCCGACGTACAACCCCGGTTCGCGTTCCACGGGCACGTCCATCAGCCCCTCGTGCCCCGGGTCAGCATCGGCCGCACCCAGGTCGTGAACGTGGGTCACTACCGGTCCCGCCGGGTGCCCTACGCGGTCACGATCGATTGATTCGAGAATTCTTTCCGGAAAACCGTTTCGATCCGGGCCCCTGGCCGGTCACTCCTTCGTACGGCCCCGAACGGGGTCGGTGAACCACCACCAGGGAGTGACCATGAAGAAGACCACCATCCTCGCCGGGACCACCGCCGCGCTCGCCGCCGGAGCCCTCCTCGTGCCCCAAGGCGCCGCGAACGCCGCCGAGAAGGTGAAGTTCGGTGCGGCGCTCAACCCGAGCGTCCAGCCGTCCAACTCGCTTCCCGGACTCGGCTGCCCCGGCATGGGTGTCGACCCGACCTGCTCCTTCGTCCAGAACGAGGCCTACGGCCGACCCGGCGACGGCCACAAGGCGCCGGTCAGCGGCACCCTGCGCAAGGTCAGGGTGATCTCCGGCGGCTCCGGATCCTTCCGGCTGCAGCTGGTCAAGGCCCGCTACAACGCCGGCATGGGCTACTGGGAGGGCCGCTCCAAGGCGGTCGGTCCGGTCCTGCACGTGGAAGGCCAGCAGCCCGAGAACTGGGACACCGACACCTACCGGGTCGAGAAGTTCCGGGTGAACATCCCCATCCGTCGGGGCTGGCAGCTCAGCATGATCAGCAACACCACCAGCGCCGTGCGGTGCTCCTCCGGTGGCGCCAACACGCTGATGTTCCAGTCGCCCCTGGCCTCCGGTGAGGGCTTCCGGCCCGCCAGCGACTACGACGGCTGCTGGACCCTCATCGAGGGTGTCATCCGTCGATGACGACGAGACGTCGGGCGGGACGGGTGACCCTCGTCCCGCCCGACGGTCTCCCGCCGTCCCGACCCCTACACTGGCCGCACCCTGGGAGGTGCCCGCATGGCCGCCGATGTCGACATCGTCGAGGCGCTGCGAGCCGACCGCACAGCAGGCTTCGACCTGCTGTACCGGTCCTACGCCGAACGGCTCTTCGCCTACTGCCTGACCGTGCTCAAGGATCGGGCGGCAGCAGAAGATGCGACCCACGATGCGCTGGTGTCGGCCGTGACCAACATCGACCGGCTGCGTGATCCGGAGCGACTGCGGCCCTGGCTGTTCGCCATCGCCCGCAACCGCTGCCTGTCCGCCGTCGGCGAGCGGAGCCGGTTCGCCGATTCCCCCGAGGTGCTGCAGACCATGACTGTCGACTCCGACTCAGCAGTCGGCCTGGAACGGGCCGACAGCACCACGCTGGTGCAGGACGCCTTGGCGGGCCTGGCCCCCGCCGACCGCGATGCGCTCGCCCTCGCCCTGCGCCATGACCTGGAGATGGCGGACATCGCCGCCGCGATGGGCGCGAACCAACCGACGGCACGCGCCCGGATCTCGCGGGCGCGCACGGCGCTGACGTCGTCGGTGACCGGACTGTTGCTGTCGCGCGACCCGTCTCGATGCGCCGGATTGAGCGAAGCCCTGGCCGGTTCGACCGGCGAGTGGACCCCGCTGGTGCGCAAGCGGGTGGCTCGCCACACCCGCACCTGCGAGGAGTGCGCCGAGGCCGGGCCCCGTCGCGCCGCCGCCTATGTGTCCGCCTTCAGCCTTCCGGCGGTCGTGGTCCTGTCGGCCGCCTCTCGGGCGCGGGCCGACGAGTTGCTCGCCGACGCTGCCGGAGCCGTCGGCCCCGGCGCCGGTGCCCCCGACCCCACGGGTCCCCAGCCCGGGGGGACCGCACCCTGGAATCCCGAGTCCTGGGGTCGTGACGGTTTTCCCCGGCAGGGGGGGTCCTTGGGTCGCAAGCCCCTGCTGATCGCCGCGGGTGGCGCCGCCATGCTGGTGGTGCTCGCCGTGGGGGGACTCGCGGCGCGGGGTTCGGCCCCTGCCACCGCCGAGGTTTCGGGATCGGCGGCCGTCGTGGCCGGATCGGCCACCGCAGAGCCGTCGGCTTCTCCGAGCACGTCCCGCACCGCCAAGTCGTCGCCGAAGCCGACGTCGCCGTCCGCGTCGCCCAGCGCGACCGACGCCACCCCGTCGGCCGACCCGACGAAGGACCCTCGCCCCGAACCCACGACCCGGGACCCCGGGACCGACGAGCCGAAGCCCGACCGGGCGAAGACCGACGAGCCGACGACGACCGACCCCACACCGGACGAGCCGAGGACTGACCCCACGCCGGAGGATCCGAAGACCACCGACCCGGAACCCCCGACCGACCCGGAGCCACCGTCTGACCCCAAACCGCCGGTGGATCCCCCGACCGACCCGGAGTCGCCCGTCGATCCGCCCGACACCGACCCGAAGGACCCCCCGCCGGTCGGACTCACGGATACCGGGAAGGAACCGAAGGAGTCCGGACCCGCCGTCGGCTGACGCGGCCGCGATAACCTCGAGCATGGCCGAACGCACCCAGGCGGAGCTCGAGATCGCGGCGCCGCCGGCGCGGATCATGGCCACGATCGCCGACATCGACCACTACCCGGCGTGGTGCCCAGGAGTCAGTTCGGCGCAGGTCCTCACCGCGTTCCCCGACGGTCGGCCGCGCGAGGTCGAACTCACCTTCGACTCCGGCCCCATCCACGACACCCACGTCTACCGCTACGACATGTGGGGCGACCGCGAGGTCCGGTGGCACCTGATCTCCGGCGAGACCGTGACGGGACTGTGGGGGGTGTACTCCTGCCACACGGTCGAACCGCGGCTCACGCTGGTGTCCTACCGGCTCGCGATGGATCTGGCGGTGCCGATCATCGGCGCGTTGAAACGGCGGGCCGAGAAGGTGATCGTGCGCACTGCGCTGCTGGGTCTGCGCGACCGGATCGAGTCCGCGCCGTGACCCGGGTCCTGTTGTTCACCGGCAAGGGCGGAGTGGGCAAGACGACGTTGTCGGCCGCCTCCGCCGTCCTGTGCGCCGACGCGGGCCTGCGCACGCTGGTCATGTCGACCGACCCGGCGCATTCGCTGGCCGATGTGATGGACGCTCCGGTGACCGCGGGGGTGCCGGTGGCGCTGGCGCCCGGGCTGTGGCTGGAGCACATCGACGCGCGCCAACTGCTCGAACGGTCGTGGGCCACGGTTCAGGACTACCTGCTCGGGGTGCTGTCCTCGGCCGGCGTCGACAGCGTGGCCGCCGAGGAGCTGACCGTGCTGCCGGGGGCCGAGGAGGTCCTCGCGCTCCTCGAGGTCCGCGACAAGGTGCGCTCCGGCGACTACGACGTCGTGGTGCTCGACTGCGCCCCCACCGCCGAGACCCTGCGACTGCTGGCCCTGCCCGAGGCCCTCGACTGGTACATGCGGCGGATCTGGCCGTTCGAGCGGCGGGTCGTGACGGCCTTGCGGGCGCCGCTGTCGAAGGCGACACGCGTGCCGATGCCGGACTCCGGGGTGATGGATGCGGTCGAGCGCCTCCACCGCGATCTGGCCGACGTCCGCGAGGTCCTCACGTCGCCCGACGCCGCCGTCCGACTGGTCATGACGCCCGACTCGGTGGTGCTGGCCGAAGCCCGCCGCACGCTCACGTCACTGTCGCTCTACGGCTATCGCGTCGACGCCGCTCTGGCGAACCGGGTGTTCCCGCCCGGGCGCGACCGCTGGCGGGCGGGCTGGGCGAAGGCGCAGAAGGAGCGGATCGAACAGGTGCGCGGCGACCTCGATCCCGTGGGCCTGATCACGGTTCCCTACGCCGACCACGAGCCGGTGGGGATCGACGACCTGCGCGAGTTGGGCCAGGGGCTCTATCCCGACGGCGATCCGCTCGGACTCCCGCCGGTCGATCCGCCGTTGACCCTCGAGCGCCTGGGGGAACAGATCGTGCTGGTCCTGCGGCTGCCCCTGGCGGCCAAGGGCGACGTGGACCTGGCCGAGCGGGGGGGCGAGTTGATCATCACCGTGGGCTCCTACCGCCGCGTGCTGGCGCTGCCCGGGGCGCTGCTGCGCTACCGGGTGGCCGGCGCCGGTCTGGTCGACGGGGTCCTGCGCGTGCGATTCACGAAGGAGTAGCCATGACCGACGGTCCCTGGTGGCACGACCCGACCGGCGAGCCGGACCCTGCGGCGGCCGATGCCGTGGGGGCCGCGGCCGCCGAGGCGGGGCGGCTGTTCGAGGCGTTGCGCGACCGCATGCTGTCGGATCCGGCCACCCTGCGGGCGGGCATGAAACTCATGGAGTCGTTCACGGTCCTGCGCGGCGGGGCGTCGGCTGCGGCCCCCGGGCAAGCATCTGAGTGTGCCTACTGCCCCGTCTGTCAGGCCATCAGCCGAGCCCGCGCGATCGACCCGGACTCGGTCGAGCGGCTGACCGGCGCGGCGATGGAGTTCGCCGAGAAGGTGCGCGACATCGTGGGTCAGGGACAACCGTCGGGCGACGATCGGGTGCGGCACGTGCCGCTGGACGACGAGGACCCGGCGACCGACTCCGGCGATCCGGCGGACGTCGACGACTTCGCCGGCTGGCCCGAGCCGCGCGACCCGGCTGTCCCGCTCGACCCCGACGACGACTGACTCGGTCCGTTACTTCTTGGGGGTCTTGCGGGCGACCGCGGGGGACTTCTTCTTCGCTGCCGACTTCGCCGACGCGGTGCTGCTCTCGACGGCCTTGGCGACTTTGGCCGCCGATCCCGCCGCTGCGGCGACGGCCGCTTCCTTCTCGGCGGCTTTCGAGGACTTCGTCGTGGGCGCCGACCTGGCGGCTGCCGGGCGCACCACCTCGGGCGCCGGGCCGTGATCGCGGGCCAGGTCCGCCGCCCCGACGATGCCGGCGAGGTTGCCCAGCGCCGCCGGGACGATCTCGGTCATCGGGCGTTGGGCGCGGGCCACCAACTGGGTCGCGTATTCACGTTTGGTGGGTCCCAGGAGCAGGTCGCCGGCGTCGACGACGCCACCGCCGATGACGAATGCGTCCGGGTCGAGCAGGGTTGCGACCTCGACCATCCCGCGGGCCAGCCAGGCGCCGACGATCTCGAAGGCCTCGATCGCCACCTCGTCGCCGCGCTGGGCGGCTTCGGTGACGTGGGGTCCCTGCACTCCTTCGGGCGTGCCGTCGCCGAGTCCGAGCAGCACCCCCGCCTCGGGGCGCCGCTCCGAGGCAAGACCGCGCGCGGTGCGCACCAGGGCGTTGCCGCTGGCGTACTGCTCCCAACAGCCGTGCCGACCGCATCCACACAGCCGCCCGTCGGGGACCAGTCGCAGATGTCCGAACTCGGCGCCGACCCCGTTGGCGCCTCGCTGCAGTGCCCCGCCCAGGACGATGCCACCGCCGATCCCCGTTCCCACCGTGACCATGATCAGATCGGACAGTCCCCGTCCGGCACCGAACCGGAACTCGCCCCAGGCCGCGGCATTGGCGTCGTTCTCGATCACCGTGGGGAGGCCCACGGCCCGCTCGACCTGCTGGCGCAGGGGTTCCTCGACCCAGCCCAGGTTGGGGGCGAAGATCACCCGGGAACGGGAGGAGTCCACCAGACCGGCGACCCCGATCCCGACCGCCTCGATCTCGTAGCCGTCGAAGCCGTCGATCAACTCGACGATGACCTCGAGGACGGCGTCGGGGTCACGCACGGGTGTGGACTTGCGAGCACTGTCGACGAGGGCGCCGTCCGGCGACACGATGCCGACGGCGATCTTGGTGCCGCCGATGTCCACTCCGGCCGTGTACGAACCGGACTTCTTCTTCTTGGCCACGACACAACCTCCCGGGTCGTTCCGGAGGCTATCGGGAGTGCGGGCCGGAGTCCCGGCCACGACGGGACCGGTCACCCCAAGGTGCTGCGGTACTCCGGGACCAGTTCCAGCGCCAACTGTTCGACGAAGAGACCGATGTCGGTGACCACGCCGACGGCCTGGGCGGACCCGCGGTCGGACAGTTTCGTCACCGTGGCCGGGTTGATGTCGACACACACCAGCGGGATGGAGGCGGGCAAGAGGTTGCCGGTGGCGATGGCATGCAGCATGGTCGCCACCATGATCGAGAAGCCGACGTCCTTCAGCGCCGCACGCATGGCGCGTTGACCCTCGATGACGTCGGTGTAGACGTCGGGCAGGGGGCCGTCGTCACGCACCGACCCGACCAGCACGAACTCCTTGCCCTCGGTGACCAGGGCATGCATGATCCCGCCGGTGATCACGCCCTCGTCCACGGCGGCCTTGATGGAGCCCGAGCGGCGCACGCGGTTGATGGCCCGCAGGTGATGCTCGTGGCCGTGTTCGACGCCGGTGGCGTCGGACAGGTCGACGCCCAGCGAGGTCCCGTAGAAGTTCGACTCGATGTCGTGCGTCGCCAGGGCGTTGCCGGCGAACAGGATGTCAACGAACCCGGCCTTGATCAGCGCGACCATGGCGGGCCCGGACCCGGTATGGACGACCGCCGGTCCGGCCACCCACAGGATCTTCTTGCCGGCGGCCTTGACCTTGCGGAAGTCGTCGGCGATCAGGCGCACCTGCAGCGCCTGGGGTTTCTCGCTCGACACCACCGAGTTCATGAACTCGAAGTGGCTGTCGTCGGGGTTCATCTGCAGCGGCTCGGTGATCACCCGCACGCCGCGCGGACCCACGATGACCTTGTCGCCCACCTTGATGTCGGCCATCGGCCGGGTGCGGGGCACGCCGTCCTCGATGACGATGCCGCAGTCCATCTCGGGGTTCTCCACGGCCACCCACTCGCCGTCGAGCAGGACCTCGGTCTCGAAGTTGGTCGACGAGTAGAACCCCAGCGGCAGGCTGCCCTCGACATCGGCCTCGACGATCTCGGGCTCGCCGGGATTGAGCAGGTTGGCGCCGAACTCCTGCAGTCGGTTGACGACCTCGCGCAGGAGCTCCTGGTTCTCCGCAGACACCATGATCTGCACCCACGACTCGTCGTTGGGCAGTTTCCCGATCTCGAAACGTTCGATGACGAAATCGCCGCCCCCTTCGAGGATCTCGTTCAGTACGCGTGGCAACTCACCCGTGTCCAGGATGTGGCCACGCATCTCGATACGGTCGCTGATCGGCACGCCGGAGTCCTTCCCGTGGTGCGGCACGGTCGCCGCGGCGCCAGCCTGCCAGATATGCGGATCGGATGAGACGCGCGGCGCGAGGATCGGCGGTCAGACGACCGCGCCGTCGTCGGATCCGTCGTCGCGGCGGCGCTCCTCCATGCGGAAGATGAGGGTGGCGAACCCGCCGATGAACAGTCCGAGCCCGACGGTGGTGAGGATGCCGGGCAGGCTCAGCAGGGGGACCAGGACCAGCAGCACGGGGCCACCGAGGACCGCTGCCCAGGCGCCGCGGGACACGCGGTCGCGTGGCCGCGGGACCGGCGGCGGTGGCGGGGGGACGAAGTCGTCGCTGTCGTCCTCGGGCTGGTCGGCCAGCGGATCGGCGTATCCGAACGTGCGGGTGCCGTCGATCAGCCCACCGGGAAGTCCGGGGTCGTCGGTCTCGGTGCGGATGAGTCGCCGGGACAGCGGACCGGAGGACTCGGTGAGGAGATGCGGGAGCACCAGTCCGATGACCGCGCGGGCGTGCTCGTCGTCGTCGGGCGCGACCAGCACGTCCACCGGCCCGGATGCCCCGTCGCGGGTCGTGCTGGCGATCCCCGCGTCGGTCAGCAACTGCTGCACATGCACGACCAGCCCGGGTTCGACCGAGCAGAGGAGTTGCGGGTCGGTCACCGCTCCGACAGGCGCTCGACGAACGCCAGGCTGTCGGCGAACACCCGCGCCGCGTCGTTGTCCAGCGTGGCCACGTGGTAGCTGTCGGGGAGCAGTTCCTGATGGCGGTCCAGGCTGTTCACGTGCTCGAGGATGTACTCGGAGTTCTCGGGCTCGACCACATGATCGTCGACGCTGGTGAACACGAGCACCGGCTGGTTGATCCGCCCCAGTTCGGGTTTGACGAGCGCCCACAACTGGCTCAGCGAGTACGCCGCCTTGAGCGGGATCTTGTCGTAGGCGATCTCGCGTTCGCCGTCGGGTTTCTTGATGTCGTTGGAGATCCCGGGCCAGACGGGGACCACCTTCGACAGGAACGGCAGCAGGTGGCGGTCGGGACGCGTGGTGAACACCGACGGGTTCAGCAACACGATGCCGGCGATCTCGTCGCCGCGCTCCTCGGCCAGCCGCAGGGTGAGGGTGCCGCCCATGGAGAAGCCGAACACGAACACCTGGTCGCAGGACACCCGCAGGGCGTCGAAAGCCCGCGCCACCTCGGCGTACCAGTCCTCCCAGGTGGTCCGGTTGCATTCGGCCTTGGTCGTCCCGTGACCGGGCAGCCGCGGCACCGAGATCGTGTAGCCCGCCTCGGCGGCGTACTCGGCCCAGGGGCGCATCCCCTGCGGAGATCCGGTGAATCCGTGGACGAGCAGGATGCCCGTGCTGTTCCCTTCGATGACGATGGGTTCTGCTCCCTCGAGCAACGGCATGGCAGACCTCCTGTCGGCGACAGTGACCATCGTCCCACGACCGGCGGGCGGACGACGAAGGAGACAGGTCGGGCCGGAGAGCCGTGCGGCGAACCCGCCGGTCGGCCAGTAGGGTCGCAGGGGCGTGCCGTTGTCCGCCCGGGCCGAGGAGGAAAGGAGACGCGCGGTGTTCTACTGGTTCCTCAAGCGTTTCCTGCTCGGTCCCTGGCTGAAGGTCCTGTTCCGGCCGTGGATCGAGGGCGAGGAGAACATCCCCACCGACGGCCCCGCGTTGCTCGTGAGCAATCACCTGTCGTTCTCCGACTCGATCTTCCTGCCGTTGGTGCTCAAGCGCCGCGCGACGTTCCTCGCCAAGAGCGACTACTTCACCGGCACCGGGCCCAAGGGCATGCTCAGCCGACTGTTCTTCGGCGGGACCGGGCAGGTGCCGATCGACCGCTCCGGGGGCAAGGCGTCGGAGGCCGCGTTGAACACGGGGCTGCGGATCCTGGGCCAGGGCGACCTGTTGGCCCTGTACCCCGAGGGCACCCGGTCCCACGACGGCCACCTGTTCCGGGGGCGCACAGGGGCGGCGCGGATGGCACTGCACGCCGAGGTGCCCGTGATCCCGGTGGCGATGATCGGCACCTTCGAGGCGCAGCCCACGGGCCAGATCAAGCCTCAGTTGCGGCGGATCGGTGTGCGGATCGGCGCCCCGATCGACTTCTCGCGGTACTACGGCATGGCCGAGGACCGGTTCGTGCTGCGATCGGCGACCGACGAGATGATGTACGACCTGATGCAGCTGTCGGGGCAGACCTATCAGGACACCTACGCGACCGTGGCCAAGCAGCAGGCTAAGGAGGCCCGCGCCCAGGAACGGGAGACCGCCGGCGAGGCCTGAGCCGTCGGATCCGCAGCGCATCGGCTTTGGCGGGGGACCCGCACGGGCCGTAACCTGCCACAGTGACCCTCACCTGGCCCGACCTGCCGACCGCGCAGGCGATCCCCTGGCCGGACGCCGGTGCGGTCGGTGATGTCGCCGAGGTGCTGCGAGGGGTCCCGGGGCTGGTGCAGCCGTCCGACTGTCACCTGTTGACGCAGCGTCTGGCGGCCGCCGAACGTGGCGAGGCCTTCGTCCTGACGGCCGGCGACTGCGCCGAGACCTTCAGCGCCAACACCGGCGCGTCCATCCGGGCGCGGCTGCGCACGGTGCTGCAGATGGCGGTCGTGCTCACCTACGGCGGCTCGCTACCGGTGATCAAGATCGGTCGCATGGCCGGGCAGTACTTCAAACCCCGCAGCAAGCCGGTCGAGAACCGGGACGGGGTGGAACTGCCGTCGTACTACGGCGACGCGGTCAACGCGCTGCCCTTCGACGCGGCGTCGCGGCGACCCGATCCGGCCCGACTGCTGCGGGTGTACCAGTCGAGCGGTGCTGCGCTGAACCTCATCCGCTCGTTCATGCAGGACGGCAGCGCCGACCTACGACAGGTCCATGCGTGGAACCGCGACTTCGTGCGGTTCTCCCCGGCCGGTCAGCGCTACGACCGCCTGGCGTCGGACATCGACCGGGCCTTGGCCTTCATGAGCGCCTGCGGCGCCGATCCCGAGGAGTTCCGCAGCGTCGAGTTCTTCGTGGCGCACGAGGCGCTGTCCCTGGACTACGAACGAGCCCTGGTCCGCCCCGACCCCTTGACCGGGCAGTTGGTGGGCACCTCCGGGCACTTCCTGTGGGTCGGGGAGCGCACGCGTCAGCCGGACGGGGCGCACGTCGACTTCGCCTCCCGGATCGCCAATCCCGTCGGGGTGAAGATCGGTCCGAACGCACACCCCGACGACGTCCTCGAACTCGTGCGACACCTCGACCCCCACCGCACGCCGGGACGGCTGACCATCATCGCGCGGATGGGTGCCGGACTGGTGACGGAACGACTCGGCGACATCGTCGCGAAGGTGTCGGCGGCGGAACACCCGGTGGTCTGGGTCTGCGACCCGATGCACGGGAACACCCGCGAGTCGCCGTCGGGGTACAAGACCCGGTCCTTCGACGACGTCGTGGCCGAGGTGAAGGGGTTCTTCGCCGTCCACCGGGCGCTTGGGACCCATCCCGGAGGCCTGCATGTGGAGTTGACCGGTGACGACGTCACCGAGTGTGTCGGCGGCACCGAGGGGGTCGCCGAGGCCGACCTGGCAGACCGCTACGAGACCGCCTGTGACCCGCGGTTGAACCGCGAGCAGTCGCTGGAACTCGCGTTCACCGTCGCCGAGATGCTCGCGGGCGACTGAGCGTCAGTTCTGCTTCGGTTCGACCCACACGTCCACGGTGGTGTCGCCGTTCACCGACATCGTGCCGACGTCGACGGTGAGGTGGTGGCCGGCGTAGGTGAAGCCCGTCTCGCCGTTCCGCGAGAACCACTCGTAGCGCCGGAAGCCGTTCTTCGCCAGGAGAGCGCCGTAGTCGGCCAGGACCTTGCCTGCGGACTTCACCGGCACCTTCCATTCCGCCGAGTAGGTGCCGTCGCCGTTGTCGTAGGCCATCACGAGCGTGCCGCGCGGATAGTTCGGCACGGCTCGGGGCCACGCGGGGGGCAGCTGGGTGGCCGTCGGGTTCGGCGACAAGTTGTCGGTCGTTCCCGGAGAACCACAGCCCATGAGTACCGGGGTGACGGCGAGCAGGAGTGCGGCCAGGTGGGTCGCGGCGATGCCGCGGCGGGATCGATGGGGCGAGGAACTCATCGCGACCTCCCCTCTCCTCCCATCGTAGGCGTGTGAGGGGGTGTCGCCGGGCTCAGCCAGGTTGGGTGCGGCCCATCGCGACGGTCAGGTCGCGCAGCGATCCGGACAGCTCAGCGAGGTCGTCGGAGGTGAGGGCCTGCGGGCCGTCGCACAGCGCCATGCGTGGGTCGGGATGCACGTCGATGATCACGCCGTCGGCGCCCACGGCGATCGCCGCCCGGGACAGCGGGGCGACCAGTTCGCGGCGGCCCCCGGAGTGGCTCGGGTCGATGATCACGGGAAGGTGGGACAGCCCCTGGACCACCGGCACCGCGGAGACATCGAGGGTGTTCCGGGTCGCGGTCTCGAACGTGCGGATACCCCGTTCGCACAGCACGATCTCGAGGTTGCCGCGCTGGGCGATGTACTCCGCGGCCATCAGCCATTCCTCGATCGTGGCGCTCATGCCGCGCTTGAGCATCACCGGCTTGCCCACCGACCCCAGCGCCTGGAGCAGGGCGAAGTTGGCCATGTTGCGGGTTCCGACCTGGAGCATGTCCGCGTATTCGGCGACGACGTCGATGTCCTCGGCGTCGACGATCTCGGTCACCACGGGAAGGCCGGTCTCGGCGCGGACGTCGGCCAGGATCCGCAGTCCGGCGACCCCCAGCCCCTGGAAGGCATACGGGGACGTGCGCGGCTTGTAGGCCCCACCGCGCAGGATGGTCGCCCCCAGGCGGATCGCCAGGTGCGCCGCGGCCAAGGTCTGTTCGGGGGTCTCGACCGCGCATGGCCCGGCGATGGTGGTGATGGTGTCGGGACCGATGGGCTGCCGCTGGGAACCCTCGCCGACCCAGACGGTCGAGCGCTGGGGGTGATGATCGCGCGACACCAGTTTGAACGGGGTCGAGATTCGGACGGTCTCGGCGACACCCGGCAGGTTCTCGATGTTGAGGTCGAGGAACCGCTCGACATCACCCACCAGTCCGATGATCGTGCGCTGCTCGCCCCGGGAGACGAACGCTTCGCCGCCCGAGCCGTTCACGAGGGTGACGACGGTGTCGATCTGCTCGTCCGACGCAGCGGTGTCCATGACCACGACCATGGGTCAAGGGTAGGGGCGCCCGGGTCAGAAGATGCTCAGGGTGACCGTGCTGCCGACCGGGACGCTCGATCCGGGAGTCGGATCCTGGGAGTACACGCGGCCGAGGGGGGTGACGATCCCCTCGTCGATCTTGACCTTGAGCCCGAGCGCCTCGAGCTGGGCGACGGCGTTGTCGCGGGGCTGGTCGACGACGTTGGGCATCGTGACCGGCGGTGGACCCTCGGACACGATGACCTGCACCGTGTCGCCGCGGTACACCGTGGCGCCGGGGCCGGGTTCGGTCGTGATCACGACCCCCTTGGCCACGTTCCGGGACTCCCGGGTGGAGATCGAGTACTTCAGCCCGTCGGCGGCCAGCTGCTGCACCGCCTGGTCCTGCGGCGTGCCGGACAGGTCGGGGACGTCGACCGGTGCCGGACCCTTGGACACCAGCAGCGTGACCACGGTGTCCCGCTTGACCTCGGTGCCGACCTCGGGGTCGGTCCCGACGACGGTCCCCTCGTCGATCGAGTCGTGATAGACGCGCTTCTCCGATCCTGCCTGCAGGTTCGTGGCCGCCAACGTGGCGGTGGCCTCGGCGGGGGACTGTCCCTTGACCTTGGGGACGGCGTACCGCTCGGGCCCCAGCGAGACCACGAGGCCCACCGTGGAGCCGGTCGCAGCACTGGTCCCACCACCCGGATCCGACGCGATCACGGTGCCCGAGGGGGCGGACTCGGAGAACAACCGGTCGGTGACCTCGACGGTGAAGCCGACCGCGGTCAGTGAACCGGTCGCCTTCGCCTCCTTGGCGCCGACGACCTCGGGGACGTCGGTGCGGTCGAACGGGTTGCCGCCGGCCAGGAGCCACCCGGCACCGCCCGCCACCAGGGCGGCGACCAGGATGACGACCACTCCGACGACCCACGGGCGTCGGCGACCGCCGCCGCCGGTGTCAGGGGTCGGAGGCCCGGCCGGGGGTTCGGCGGCGACCGGTTCGGGGTCCAGGGTCGGCGTGGGCACGTCCTGGGGGCGTTCCAGTGCGGTGGTGGTGGTGTCGGGGACGATCACCATCGTGCGGGCCGGGAACGGGACCGGGGGCGGCAGAGTGGCCCGGATGGTGCGGATGCGGGCCAGGAAGTCCGGCACCGACGCGATCCGCAGGTCGCGGTCGCGGGCGGTGGCGTCGGCGATGAGCTCGACGATCCCGGGAGGGGTGTCGGGCAGGACCGTGTCGAGCCGGGGGACGTCCGTGTTGACGTGTTGGTAGGCGACCGCCCAGGGACTGTCGCCGGAATGTGGCGGGGTGCCGGCGAGCATCTCGAACAGCAGCACGCCGGCCTGGTAGACGTCACTGCGCTGGTCGCTCTCGCCCTCGCTCACCTGCTCCGGGGCCAGGTACGCGGCGGTGCCCAGCAGGACCCCCTGGGTGGCCGACGAGGGCAGTTCCAGTGCCCGGGCCAGCCCGAAGTCGGTGACCTTGATGGTGCCGTTGTCCGCGACCAGGACGTTCTCGGGTTTGATGTCGCGGTGCAGGAATCCTGCGTCGTGCGCCGCGCTGATGGCCTGCAGCGCGGGGTCGAGCACGCTCAGGGCCTGCTCCGGTGACAGCGGTCCGACGTCGTGCATGATGTCGCGCAGGGTGCGGCCGGGCACGAATTCCATGACCAGGTACACCAGGCCGTCGGCGGCGCCCTGATCGAACACCCCCACCACGTTCGGGTGGGACAGTCGGGCCGCGGCGCGGGCCTCGGTGCGGAAGCGGCCCACGAATTCCGGGTCCTCGGCCAGGGACGCCTTCATGACCTTCAGAGCCACCGGCCGGTCGAGCCTGAGGTCGGTGGCACGATAGACCGTGGCCATGCCCCCGGCCGCGACGCGGGCATCGACGCGATAGCGCCCATCCACGGTGCGGCCGACCAGGGCATCGGCGACCATCGTGTCCATCCCTCCGAGTGTACGGGCGAGGGGAGACGCGACCGGTGAAGTGCGAAGGAGAACCGTGACCTACCTGTTCGTGCTGGCCTTCATCGTGATCGGCAGCTGCTGGCTCGAACTGGTCGTCCGGACCCGGGTTTTCCGCCGTGGTCGACGCCTGCTCGCGACGCTGGGGATTGCCCTGCTGCCGTTCATCCTGTGGGATCTCTACGCCATCGCGGCGGGTCAGTGGTGGTTCGACGAGGGCCAGCTCGCGGGGGTGACGCTCCCCGGTGGCCTGCCGCTGGAGGAACTCCTGTTCTTCCCCGTGGTCGGACTGGCGGCGATCCTCACCCTCGAGGCCGTCCGCGGGGTGCGCGACACGTGAGTTACACCGCCATCGCCGTGCTCACCGCGGTCCTCGTGCTCGTGGTGGACCTGTTCGTCCTACGCACCCGCATGGTGCGCCGCCGCGATTTCTGGATCGCCTACGCGATCATGCTGTTCTTCCAGATTCTCACCAACGCGGTCCTGACCGGGACCCAGACGGTGCGCTACGCGGACAGGGCCATCGTGGGCGTGGGGAACGACGTGGCGGCCCCGCCGATGCTCGGGGACGGGCGGTTCTTCTTCGCCCCCATGGAGGATCTCGCCTTCGGTTTCGGACTCGTGCTGCTCACGGTGGCCGTCTGGGACTTCCTGGGGGGCCGAGGGCTGCAACCCGGGCCCCGCAGCGGTCCGCCGTTGTGGCGCCGCTCGCCCCCCGGGACACCGGGGGAGTGACTCGTCAGGGGATGGCCGACGTCCGTCCCGGGCCGTACCGGCCCCGCGCCCGCACGGCTCGCCGCCAGGCCCGGGCCGCCACCTGGGCGCGACGTCGCCGCGGCACCCGGGCCCGTCGGTCGAAGATCTGGTAGTCGATCTCGGCCACCCGGTCGGCGATCCCGCAGTACAGGATCCGGGCGGTGTCGATGCAGTCCCGGGTCGCCGGGTGGAGCAGCGGGACGGTCGCGGCGGCGGTGCCACCGAGGTCACGGACCCGCCTGACCTGGTATTGCAGGGCCGCGCGCAGGTCGTCGTCGACGACGCGGCGCCGCAGCCGTTGCGGGGTGACCCCGAAGGCGGCCAGTTCGTCCAGCGGCAGGTAGATCCGGCCGCGGTCCAGGTCCTCGTCGACGTCGCGGATGAAGTTGGCCAGTTGGAACGCCTCGCCCAGCGCGATCGCCCCGACCCGGGCCGCGGCGGTGTCGCTCGGTTCGAGGATCGGCAGCACCTGGAGCCCGATCACGGCTGCCGACCCGTACATGTAGCGGCGCAGGTCGTCGTAGGTGTCGTAATGATCGACGTCCAGGTCCATCGCCATGGAGTCGAGGAACGCGCTGAAGGTGTCGGTGTCGATGTCCCACCGTCGTGTGGTGTCCACCACCGCGGCGATCACCGGGACCGGACTGGTCGACGTGGAGTCCATGGCCGCGGCCAGGTCGTGGCGGAGCGCATCGAGGCGGCGCCGCCGACCGGGGGGGCCGTCGTCGGCGGGGGCGTCGACGATCTCGTCGGCGTAGCGGGCGAACCCGTAGAGCGAGTGTACGAAGGGGCGCTTGGCCGCCGGCAGCAGCAGGGTGGCCAGGTAGTAGGTCTTGCCGTGTTCGGCGTTGAGTCTGCGGCATTCGGAGTAGGCGGCGACCAGCTCGGGGTCCTGGATCCCGGCTTGCGCCCACTCGCTCTGCATCGACCGAATTGTGCCATGTGGGGGAAACCGTCCCGGGAGTCACCGATCCCCTCGCACGGCCCCGGCGCTCGTGCCACGATGCGCGGGAGAACGCCGAGTCCGGGAAGGGGCGTCGATGGCCGAGGCCGACCTGCCAGAACCTTGTCTCGACGTCATGCGCGGCGGCGGGGTCGTGCGCGTGGGGGTCGCGGATGTGGCGGGGGTGGACCTGGAGATGTGGGGAGCGGACTCGGACCGGATGGTCCTGATGCTCGACACCCAGGACTGTGCCTCCGAGGCCGATCTGGTGCGGACCCTGGGTGCCGCGTTCGACATGGACGAGGAGGACGACCCCGATTGGGACGCCATCGACGACTGCCTCGCCGACTACGACGTCTCGCCGGCGGGGGGCCTGGTGATCGTGTGGACCGGGTGGGATGGGCTCGACGAGGAGGACGTCGACCAAGTGGTTCCCACCGCGGTCGACGCTCTGGCGACCGCTGCGCAGTACTGGGTCGACGAAGGGCGCCCGTGGGCGGTGCTCGTCGTGGGCGACGGCCCGTCGTGGCAACTGCCCTGGGCGGGTGCGGGTGCGCCCCCCTGGGAGGACTCCGACGACGAGGACGAGTGGGACGACGACGAGGAGCCCGATGACAGTCCCGGGTGGGGCTCCGACGACGACGCCGACGATGAGGCCGACGAGATCGCCGACGAGTCGTACACGTTCGACGACGGTCCGGTGATCGACCCGGGCAAGAGCTGGTGACACTCAGCGCACGATGACGCAGGCTGCGGCCCGCGCCTCGGCGTCGGGATCCTCGGGATGCAGACCGTGGGAACCGGGGTCCTTGAGGACCAGTCGGCGTTCCCGGGGACTCGCGAGCAGGATCAGGGCCACGATCGCCAGGGCGAACGCGATGGCCACCAGGTCGGTGAGCTCGAACAGGGTGTCCGACGTGGCGCTGGACTCGGCCATCCCGTGGACCGCGAAAGCCGCGGTCAGCAGGATCGTCCACCGCAATTGGACCTCGGTCAGTCCGGTGACCGCGAACAGCGGCAGCACCCACAACAGGTACCACGGCTGGATCACCGGTCCTAGGAGGACCACGGCGCCGAACGCCAGCGCACACCCGCGCACCGCGCTGCGGCCCTGGGGGCGGAGACACAGGTAGGCGACGATCGCCAGCGACGCGACGAGTCCGACCAGGCGACAGGCCGCGACGGCGGTGTCGTTCGACTCGGCCAGTCCCAGCCCCTGCAGGATGCCCCCGATGATCATGCCGATGGCGGTGGGGGGTGACAGCCACGTCTTGACCTCGCCGGGAGCGGACAGCGAGGCGATCCAGCCCGTGCCGGTGCCGGCCGCCAGCGAGGTGACAGCGAACAGGCCGCCGGCGACGACCGTCACGATGATCCAGTCCACGACCCTGCGTCCGAACGATGCGACCGTGCCCGACCGCAGCAGTCCGACGAACGGCAGCGCCAGGAGCGCGATGGGTTTCACGGCCGCGGCGAGTCCCACGAGTCCCGCCCCCGCCAGGGCCCACGTCGGGGACCAGCCGGCGATCACGAGTCCGACCAGCAGCAGTCCCACCATGAGCGCGTCGTTGTGTGCGCCTGCCAGGAAGTGCATGATCACCAGCGGGTTCAGGATCGACAGCCACACCGCCTTGGCCGGGTTGATGCCGTGCTGCTGGGCCAGGCGGGGGACGGCCCACAGCATCAGCAGAAGTCCCAGGACCGCGATCAGCCGGAACATGAGGGCCCCGAGGAACGCCTGGCTGCCGCTGAACGCCGCCACCCCGCGGGACAGGATGAGGAAGAACGGTCCGTAGGGAGTGGGGGTCTCGCCCCACATGGGGTCCGCGCCGAACGTGAACCAGCCCGGCAGCACAGAGACCCCGGTGGCGTAGGGGTCGTAGCCCTCGAGCAGCAGTCGGCCCTGGCCGAAGTAGCTGTACACGTCGCGGCTGAACAGCGGGGGGGCGATCAGCAGGGGCGCTCCCCAGGCGCCGACCAGTGCGGCGATGCGGTCGGTGCCCCAGGGGCGCCCGGACAGCAGGTCGTAGCCCACCACCAGCCAGGTCTGCAGCAGGATCGCGACGCCGGCGAAGATCATGAGCCGGGACAGGATCAGTCCGGGCGAGGTGTCGCGGAGGACGTCGACGAGGGGCCAGTCGTGCACGACGGTCTCCAGCGGGAGCCACCCGACCCCGAACGCACCCACGGCGATGAGGATCGTGCCGATCGTGCCGGGCAGACCGTAGCGGGCCAGGAACTCCGGCCACGGGTCCGCGGCAGGGCGCACGGATCCTTCGGTCACAGCCGAACTCTACTGCCGGGGCACCCGGCTCCCGTCGTCACGCGGTCCGGCCGGTGACCCGCTCCGCGGCCAGGCGTCCCGACACCAGCACCATGGGGACCCCGACACCCGGCCTGGTGCCCGACCCGGTGAACACGACGTTGTCACCCCACAGGTTCCCGGGCCGGAACGGGCCGGTCTGCAGCAGCGTGTGAGCCGCCGCGAAGGGGGCCCCGGCGGCCATCCCGCGTTCCTCCCACTGCTTCGGGGTCGTGATGTGCTGCACCTCGATGCCCGACCCGAAGCCGCGATACCCCCGATCCTCGAGCACCTGCAGGATCTGGTCGGTGTAGCGGGGGGTCTCGCGGTCCCAGTCGATGTCCGCAGTCGCGTTGGGGGTGGGGAACAGGACGTAGTACGCGTGGCGTCCGGGCGGGGCCAGCGAGGGATCGTCGTGGCTGAGGTTGGTGACCATCAGGCTGGGATCCGACATGAGCTGCTGTCGGCTGATCAGCTCCTCGAACGTCCGGCGCCAGGCACCCCCGAAGTGGATGTTGTGATGGGCGGCACCCGGATAGTGCCGATCGGATCCGACCAGCATCACGAACGCCGACGGGGAGTAGCGCAACCGGCGTACCGACCACGGTTCGCGACCCAGGAGGTCGCGGTAGGCCACCGGCAGGTCGGCATTGACGACCACGACGTCGGCGGCGATCCGCTCCCCGTCGGTGGTGACCACCGCAGTCGCCCGCGATCCCCGGGTCTCGATGTGGGCGACCTCGGTGTCGTACCGGAGGTTGACCCCGTGCTTCGCGGCGGCGTCCGCCATCGCCTTGGGGATCTCGTGCATCCCGCCGCGGGGCACGCTGACCCCGGCGACCGAGTCCATGTAGGAGATGACCCCGTACAACGCCAGTGCCGAGAACGGTGACACCCCGGCGTACATCGCCTGGAACGACAGCGATCGGATCGTGCGGGGATCCTGCAGGAACTGCCGCACCTTGGTGTCGAGGCGCCGGAATCCGCCGAGCCGGACGAGCTGCAGGAATCGGGGCGTCAGCAGGTCCCAGGGGTGATCGGTATTGCGGTCGATGAAGTCCGCGAACTCGACGTCGTACAACGCTCGCAGATGATCGACGTAGCGCAGGTACCCGGCGGCCTCGCCGGGGCCCACGACCCGGCGGATCTCGGCGGCCATCCGCTGCGGATCGGCGTGCACGTCCAGTTGCGAACCGTCGGGGTAGTAGGTCCGGTAGATCGGATCCAAGGGGCGCAGGTCGAGCCAGTCCGACATCTCCTCGCCGACGGCCGCCAGGGCGTCACCGACCAGCTCGGGCATCGTGAGCACGGTGGGTCCGGTGTCGAAGGTATACCCGGAGTCCACGATGCGCCCTGCGCGGCCGCCGGGGATGTCCTGGCGCTCCAGCACCGTGACCTGGCGCCCGGCGCCGGCGAGCCGCAGGGCCGCCGACAGGCCGCCCAGTCCGGCGCCGATCACGACCACGTGGTCGGTGGGTCCGGTGACCGTCTTCATCGTGAGCCCCTCATGATCCCCGCCGGATCGCGACGTCGACCAGTTCCGCCAGCACGTCGGCCGCCTCCGACGGCAACGCCACCGCCGTCAGTGCCTGGCGGGCAGCCCGCGCCTCCTGGTCGATCAGCATCTCGACGCCGGTCCGGGCACTGGTGCGGTCGAGCAGGCGACGCAGGTCGGGCACGGCATCCGGATCGCCGGCGTCCAGGCCGGCGGTGAACTCGGCACGATCGGATTCGTCGAGCTCGGCCAGAGCCAGGGCGACCAGGACGGTCCGTTTCCCTTCGCGCAGGTCGTCGCCGGCGGGTTTGCCGGTCTGGGCGGGGTCGCCGTACACGCCCAGGAGGTCGTCACGTAATTGGAACGCGCGGCCGAGCGACAGCCCGTAGGTGTGCAGGGCGGCGACCTGGTCGGCCTGGGCGCCGCCCATCACCGCGCCCAGGTGCAGGGGCCGTTCGGTGGTGTAC
>JAXLSJ010000006.1:0-136911 GCA_046330625.1 Candidatus Nanopelagicales bacterium | reverse complement strand
CAGCTCCGCGACCTCGAGTTGCCGGGACACGCCCGACAACGCCTGCGCCAACGGCCGACCGGCGCGCACCTGGGTCGCCACGTGCTGCAGGTGGGGGCCCAGGGGGGTCCCGACCTCGTCTGCGGCGAGCCCGAGGGCCTCGGCCGTGGTCACTCCCGCGGTGAGACACAGGGCGACGAACTGGGACACGACGACCGTCTAGTCGCCCATGGTGTCCCGCACCCGGGCAGCTCTCCGGTCGAGAAGACGTGCGTGGGCGACGAGGGCAACCCCCAGCATCACCAGGCCCCAGACGGCGCCCGCAGCCCCGCCGGCGACCGCAGCCATCACGATCACCACGGACCCGCCCACCACGATCCTGCGCTGCGCACGACCATGGGCGCCCGGCGGCTGGTCCAGGACCAGCGCTCGCCGCCGCCCGTCGGCGCCCACCCATCGGTTCCAGCGCCCCAGAGCTTTCCCCACCGGGTCCACCGGCGTGACTCCCGGGAGCCCCGCCAGCGCCCGCAGGAGGGGGTCGGGACGACGCGCCCGCATCCCGGACCCGATCAGGGCGGTCCCGGTCACCAGACCCGCGGCCACCAGGCCCGCGGCAGCACTCATGAGGGTCCCCCGTCGGGAGCCGCCAGCCGCTGCATCGACCAGTACGCCACAGCTGTGAGGAGCCCCACCGCGATGAGGAGGACCGTCCCCTCGGGCGACGAGTAAGCCGCCCGCCCTTCCGGCTGCACGGCCAGGGCAGCCACCGTCAACCACGGCGCCAGGACCGCGATCCGGGCGGCAGCCACGTTCCAGCTGTGCCGGGCCGCCACCTCGCGCCGCTGGGCGACGTCGGCGCGCAGGTAGCCCGACAGTGAGTCGAGCACCACTCCCACGTCGGCGGAACCGACCCGGTCGGCCACGATCAGCACCCCGGTGACGCGCCGAGCCACCGGATCCTCCCCCGCGGCCAGACCCGCCAGGGCCACCCGAGTGGGACGCCCTGCGGCGATGTGCCCGGCGAACGAGTCGAAGTCGGTGCGCAGCGGCGGGGGGACCCGGGCGGCGGCATCGACGATCGCCTGTCCCAGCGGCGCCCCGGCCCGCACACCCGCCCTGATCACGTCGATCGCATCCGGCCAGGACTCGACACGCTCACGGGCGTGCCGTGCCCGGCGTTGTCGCGCGATCAGGAACGGCGACAGTCCGCCGGCCACACCGGCGACCACCACGACGGCCGGCACACCGACCACGACCGCAGCGACCACCGCAGCCACGGCCGCACCGGTGATCGCCGACGCGACACGACGGGCGACAGCGGCGGGGGCCCACAGCAGCATCCCGCCGGCAACCGCGGCCAGGAGACAGGCCGACGCGACGGGACTCACGACTGCCACCCGGCAGGCAGCTCTGCTCCGCAGCGGGTGAGAGCACCGCCGTTGCCCGCGTACAGATGTCCCACCCGCGGACCGTCCGGTCCCGCGGCCACCGTCGCCACCTGCTCCACGAACCGTCGACCCCCCGGATCCCGGGCGAGATGCACGATCAGATCGACACAACGTCCCACGGTCCGCGCCACGAACGCCGCGGAGATGTTGGGGCCGGCGAGCAGCGGGAGTCCGGTGAGCCGGTCGACGGCGTCTTCGGCGGAGTTGGCATGCACCGTGGCTGCCGCCGGGATCCCGCAGTTCATCGCCAGCATCAGGTCGAGGGACTCCGCCCCCCGGACCTCACCGACCACCACCCGGCCCGGGCGCATCCGCAGACCCTCGCGGACCAGGTCGCGCAGACCCACGGCGCCGGTCCCCTCCAACCCGGCATCCCGAGTCTGCAACGACACCCAGTCGGTGTGGCCCAGCCGCAGTTCCCGGACCTCCTCGCACGACACGATGCGCTGTCCGCCGCAGGCACCCAGCAACGCGTTCAACACGGTGGTCTTCCCGGTATGGGTCCCTCCCGACACCACGACGTTGGCGCCTGCGGCCACGGCCCGGTGCAGCGTGGCCGCGACCTCGGCCGTGAGGGTTCGGCGTTCCACCAGGTCGGTCAACGAATCGGGGCGCACGACATACCGGCGGATGTTGACCGCCCAATGGTCCCGCGCGATCGGCGGTATCACGACGTGCAGCCGACTGCCGTCCGCCAACTGGGCGTCCACGAAGGGGTGCGCCGTGTCGAGCCGACGGCCGCAGGCGGTGACCGCGCGCAGGACCATCGCCTCCGCGTCGGAGGCGGCCAGCACGATGTTGGACAGCCGGGTCACGCCGTCGACGGCGTAGAAGATCCGGGCGGGGTCGTTCCACCACACCTCTTCGGTGTGCGGATCATCGAGAAGTGCCTGGATCGGTCCCCAGGCACTGTCGCCGGTCCGGCCTGCCCCCTGGCCACCAATGGTGCCCACAGTCCGGACCGGCGACATGATTTCCCCCTCGCCCGCTTCCCCCGAGCAGGCTGGGAGAACCGTAGGCAAGCGCGCCGCGTCCGATCAAGCCGAGAGCCGGTGCGGAATCTCACCTGGCGCTCGCGGCCAGTCCCCGACTCGCCACCCTCGGTGAGAACTCCCCGCGCGATCCCCGATCCGGCCCATTCCGGTTCGCCGAATTGGCGTCCGGTCCTGTCCCGATTCCCGTGGGCGAGGGCGTGGTTCTCCTGCGTGCGTACCATGTGGGAACGGGGGCACGACGAGTCCCCACACAGGATGGGGGGACCCGAAGTGGGAATCCCGCGAGCCGTCACCGCGGTTGCGCCTGTTGTGACCCGTGATCAGGACGGATCAATGGTTGGCAGCCTTGCTGCGAAGTAGGACCCTGCTGGGCGCATGCGTCATCTTGCTGGTCACGGCATGCGACTCGCCCCCATCAGTGGAGCCACGCGCTTTGGGTCCGGCCATGGCCCCGATTCAGACATGCGTCCCCTCGGCCCCCCGAAAGCCTGTCTACTTCGGGAACAACCCCATCTCGAACCGCGATGGACAAGCGCACATCACCCGCGTAACCCTCTCCGGGAACCAAGGACTGGAATTGGTCAACGCCTTCCTTGTCCCAGTCAAGCCCCTCGCTGGAGGTGACTTGGCCTCGCTGCACCCCTCAAGGTCGAAGGCCTGGGATTGGGCAGCCGCTCAGCCTGCCGTGGGGGCAACCGTGTCGGGCGAATCACCGCCCTTGGACCTTGTCGTCGAGGTGGAGACCAGCAGTGGCGGTCGATCCAAGGCAATCCAGGTGGAGTACGACATCGATCACGACCAGTACGCGACATCGATGCCGAACTCCCTTGAGATGCGGACTACGGGAGACTGCTGACCACCTGGACCTCGGGCATCTTCAGATGGGAACGGCCGCCGGACGGTGTCTCCCGACGACTGCGGACGAGGGTCAGCCGCGGGACTGGGCGACGAGGGTGCGCAGCGCACGCAGGGCGACGCTGAGCGATGCCAGGTCGTTGTCTCCCTCGGCGGTGCCGATATCGGCCAGGGTGCGCGCCACCCGGGACACCTCGGACTCGTTGGCCGCCACCCACTCGTCGACCCGAGTGGTGGCATCGTCGTCGGAGTCGGTGGAGCGCACCACCTGGGCCGTCAGTGACGCCTGCGCGCTGTAGAGGTCGGAGCGCAACGCCTGGCGGGCGAGCGCCTCCCACCGGCCGTCCCGGGACAGGGCCGAGATGCGCGTCAGGAACCCGTCGACATCCCAGCGCTCGCTGATCGTGAAGTAGATCTCGGCGACCTCGAGCGGTGGCCGCTCGGTGCGCTCGGCGATCCGGGTGATGTCCAGCAGTTGGAACTGGTACAGCAGGAGCCCCGCCGACTGGGCGAGATCGACCGGCACCCCTTCGTCGATGTGTTCCTGTGTCAGGTCATCGAATCGTTGGCGTTCCGGCCCACGCAGCAGGTCCGGCAGTTTCGGGGACAGTTCGCGCACGACCGGTCGGTACCGTTCGACCTCGGTGGTCAGGTCCCAGGTCGACGAATGGGTCTGGACCATCCACCTCGTGGTGCGGTCGAGCAGGCGGCGGGCCTCGAGGTACACCCGGCCCTGGGCGGTCGTGGGGACCTCGTTGTCCAGCGCACGCACCCGGGCCCACAGATCTGGCAGGTCGAAGATGTCGCGGCCGAAGGTGTAGCTGCGGACCACGTCCAACGGAGCCGCAGCGGTCTCCTCGGAGGCCCGGAAGACGAACGAGATCCCCCCGCGGTTGACCAGGTCGTTGATCACGACCGTACGGATGATCTCCGGCGCCAGCGGGTGCCCGGCCAGTCGGTCCGAGTACCGAGCAACGAGTTCGGAGGGGAAGTAGTGCTGCAGCACCGGCTGGAAGTACGGATCGGCCGCCAACACTTCGGCGGGCACTGCCGCGGCGAGCGTCATCTTCGAGTACGCCAACAACACGCACAGTTCCGGCGACGTCAGTCCCGCGCCGGCGGCCTCGAGTTCGCGGAGTTGTTCCTCGTCGGGCAGGAACTCCAGATCCCGGTCCAGCTCCCCTGCAGCGACCCACTCCCGCATCATGCGCGCATGGACTCCGAGCATGGCGGCAGCCTGCGCCCGGGCATTGCCCAGGGTGGTGTTCTGGTCGTAGTTGTGGCGTAGCACAAGCTCGCCGACCTCGTCGGTCATCGAGTGCAGGAGCTCGTTGCGCTGTTTGATGGTGAGATCGCCACTGCGGACGACCTCGTCGGCGAGGATCTTGATGTTGACCTCGTGGTCGGAGGTGTCGACCCCGGCGGAGTTGTCGACCGCGTCGTTGTTGAGCCGCACCCCTGCCCGGGCGGCCTCGATCCGACCTCGCTGGGTGAATCCCAGATTCCCGCCCTCGCCCACGACCCGGCATCGCAGTTCTCGACCGTCGACCCGGACCGCATCGTTCGACTTGTCGCCGACCTCGGCCTGTGACTCCGTCGTGGCCTTGACGTAGGTCCCGATCCCTCCGTTCCACAGCAGGTCCACCCGGGCCCGCAGGATCTCGCGGATCATCTCGGCCGGGGTCAGGTGGTCCCGGGGGTCGGTGATCCCCAACGCCTCACGGACCTCGGGGGTCACCGGGATCGCCTTGGCGCTGCGCGGGTAGATACCGCCCCCCGGGGACAGCAGTTCCGGTTCGTAGTCGCCCCACGAGGATCGGGGCAGTTCGAACAACCGCCGCCGTTCCGCGAACGACGTGGCCGGGTCGGGATGGGGGTCGAGGAAGACGTGACGATGATCGAAGGCGGCCACCAGATGGAGACATTCGCTCAACAGCATGCCGTTGCCGAACACGTCGCCGCTCATATCGCCGATTCCGGCGACGGTGAAAGGCTCGGTCTGGGTGTCGATCCCCAGGTCGCGGAAGTGCCGCTTGACGGACTCCCAAGCGCCGCGGGCCGTGATCCCCATGGCCTTGTGGTCGTACCCCTCGGACCCTCCCGAGGCGAAGGCGTCGCCCAGCCAGAAGCCGTACTGCTGGGACACCGAGTTGGCGAGGTCCGAGAACGTGGCCGTCCCCTTGTCGGCCGCCACCACCAGATAGGGATCGTCGCCGTCGTAGCGCACCACGTCGGTCGGCGGGCGGACCTCGCCGGCCACCCGGTTGTCCGTCAGGTCGAGCAAGCCGGAGATGAAGCGGGTGTAGGCGGCACGACCCGCCGCGTTGTACGCGTCCCGGTTCGCCAGGTCGGGCAGCCGTTTGGCGTAGAAGCCCCCCTTCGCCCCGGCCGGGACGATCACTGTGTTCTTGACGGCCTGCGCCTTGACCAACCCCAGGATCTCAGTACGGAAGTCCTCGGGCCGATCGCTCCACCGCAAACCGCCACGGGCGACGGGGGCGAAGCGCAGGTGCACCCCCTCGACCTCGGGCGAGTACACCCAGATCTCGAACTGGGGGCGCGGTTCGGGCAATCCGTCGATCTCGCGCGGCAGGAACTTGAACGAGATCTGGAAGGGGTCCGACTGCGGCCGGTAGTAACTGGTCCGCACTGCGCTGGTGATCAGGGTCAGCAGGAATCGCAGGATGAGGTCGACGTCGAGAGAGGAGATCGCGTCGATCGCCGCGACGATCCGTTCCCGGATCTCCGCCTGCGCCGCAGCCCGGTCGCCGGTCCGGCCAGGCTCGAACCGGGCGTGGAAGAGGTCGACGAGGTCGCGCACGATCCCGGGATGGGCCAGCAGCACGGTCTCGATGTAGTCCTGGCTGAACGGCACCGACGCCTGCCGCAGGTACTTCACCAGGGCCCGGAGCAGCGCGGCCTCGCGCCAGTTCAGGCCCGCATGCAGCACCAGGGCGTTGAACCGGTCGACCTCGGCGGCTCCTCGCCACGTGGCGAGGAAGGCGTCCTCGAACCGCTCCTTGACCGATTCCTCGAACGGCATCGTGATGTCGGGGAAGACCAGGCCCAGGTCGTAGAGGCGGTACTGGCCGCCGGTGTCGTCGACCAGGGTGAACGGTCGCTCGTCGGTGACGTCGACGCCGAGGTTGTGCAGCACCGGGAGGATGCGCGACAGGGATACCGATTCGCCCGATCTATAGATCTTGAGGCGCCGCACCCGCTCGCCGGCGTCGTAGGGCCGGTAGAGATTGAGTTCGGTGGCGCCGCCGGGCAGGCGATCCAGGTGGCGGACATCGGAGACGCCGGCCCGGGCTGGGAACGCCTCCTTGTACGACTCCGGCAGGGCCGACCCGAACCGGGTCGCGAGCCGGGACGCCTCCTCCTCGCCGGCGGCATCGACCAGTTCCGCGGCGAACACGTCGTCCCACGAGCGGGCCGCAGCGGCCAGTTCGGCCTCGACCACGGCGTGATCGGGTTCGGGGAGCGGCTGACCCTCGGGGACCCGGGCCACGAAGTGGAGCCGGGCCAGCACGCTCTCGGTCACCCGGGTGCGGTAGTCGATCGACTCGGCCCCGACGGCGGTGCGCAGGATGCTCTCCATCCGCTGTCGCACCGTGGTGTTGTAGCGGTCCCGCGGGAGGTACACCAGGCAGGACATGAACCGCCCGTAGGGGTCGCGGCGCCAGAAGAGTCGGGTCTTGCGTCGTTCCTGCAGACCGAGCACTCCCAGGGCCGTACCGAGCAGCTCATCGGGGGTGGCCTGGAACAACTCGTCGCGGGGGTAGGTCTCGAGGAACTGGAGCACATCCTTGCCGCTGTGCGAATCGGCGGGGAACCCGCTGCGCTCCAGGACGGCATCGGACTTGGCGCGCAGGACCGGGATGTCGACGACACTCTGGTTGTAGGCGGCCGCGGTGTAGAGACCCAGGAACCGGTCCTCGCCGACGACAGTCCCCTCGGCGTCGAACACCTTGACACCGACGTAGTCGAGGTAGGCGTTGCGGTGCACCGTCGAACGTGAGTTGGCCTTGGTCAGCACCAGCGGATCGGGTTCGAGTGCCTTGTCGCGGACCGCCTCGGGCAGCGATCGCAACGGGCGCACCGTCGGGTCGCCGCCGCGCAGGATGCCCAACCCGCTGTCGGGCACCACGGCCAGCGCCATGCCGTCGACGGTGTCGACCAGGTCGTAGCGGCGGTACCCCAGAAAGGTGAAGTTGCCGTCGGCGAGCCAGGCGAGGAATGCTGCTGCCTCGGTCTGGGTCTGCGGCGCCAACCCGGGGACGGGCCGGTCGGCCATCGCGCGAGCGAGTTCGCGGGCCCGCTCCAGCATGGGAGGCCAGTCCAGAACCGCGGCCCGGACGTCGGCGAGCACCTCGGTCAGATCCGTGGCCAGGTGGTCCAGAGCAGCGCGATCGGATTCGCGGTCGATGTCGAAATGGATCCACGACTCGGTGACCGCGTCCAGCGGGACCACGGCATCGGGATCATGATCGACCGGCGCCAGGTCGATCAGGTCGCCGGCCTCGTCGCGGCGCACGGCGAACTGAGGGTGGACCACGAGGTGGATCGCCCGTTGCCGCGCCGACAGCGCCGCCGACACCGAATCCACCAGGAAGGGCATGTCGTCGGTGACGATCTCCACGCAGGTGTGCTGATTGCTCCAGCCGTTCTCGTCGACCGACGGGTTGTGCACCCGGACCACGCACTCACCCGGCCCCCGGTGTGCCGCTGTCTGGCGATGGCTCAACGCCGCCCCCAGGAGATCCAACGGGTCTGCCGAGGTCAGGTCCTCGAGTGCGACGTTCGCGTAGTAGGTCTCGAGCAACTCCGGGAGGTCGGGCACGTTGACCGCTCCCAGCGCCGGAGCCTGGGCGACAGCCGCCTCCAGGACATCGCTGCGCAGTCGTCGGTCGGGATCCAGACGGACGAGATCGGTCATGATGACTCACACTATCGCCGCAGGCGGGACCGCGCCCCCCACGAGCGGCCGCTCGCCGGACGGACCGCCGGCCGGTAGCCGAACCCCCGCGCGTAGCCCCCCAGCAGGCGCACCCGTCGGCTCACGGGCAGCCCGGGGGCGACCACGACCTTGGCCGTGTCGCGGGTGGCGGACAGCAACCCCCGGGCATCCCGGACCGACAGCGACGCGCTCACCCGGTTGCGGAGCGCTCGTGCGTGAAGGTCCACATCGGCATCGGTGGCTTCCCAGGGAGCCGCGCCACGGTTGTGTGCCGTCAGGTGCCGCACCACGCTGCGCGCGCTGTACAGACCCGCGCCGAATCGGCGGGACAGCCGCAACGTGTACTCGGTGTCGTCGTACCACTTGAAGTACGAACCGTGCGGCAGGCCCACCGCTGTCGCGTGCGCCGCCGGGATCAGCACGGACACGAAACTCGCGGTCTCCACGTCCGTGACCTCCCGACCGGTCAGCAGCGCCGTCTCGTTCCAGGTGGCCGACGCCCGCGGGATGTTCATCCGTGCCGCCGACCCGTCGTGCCAGGTGACCGCCGAACATGTGAAGGCCGGGGTCCGACCCACGCCCGCGGCCGCCTCGAGATCCGCCAGCAGCCACTGCAGGGCATCGGGGTCCGGGATCGCGTCATCGTCCATGAGCCAGACCTGCTGCGCACCCGCGTCGACCGCCTCGCGCAGCCCCACGGCGAACCCCATCGCGCCCCCGAGGTTGCGGGACATCCGCACGACCCGGGACGGCACCCGCCAGGATCGGGCGGCCAGGTCGGCGGCGGTGCTGTCCGTGGAGGCGTTGTCGACCACCACGATCAGATCGGGCCCGACCACCTGGTCCTCGACGGCGTCGAGACACTCGCGCAGCAACGACGCCCGGTCGTACGTGACGATGACGGCGACGACCGCCGGCTGGTCCATGCCGACATTCTGGCATCCGGAATGACGACCCCCGCAGCGATGCGCCCGCCGTCGTCACCGGGAGTGTTGGGTAGCATCGCGACGTGTCTCGAACGGACTCGTCGACCGTGGTCGTGGTGCATCATCGCCGCCACGCGGTGTCGGGGTTCCTGGCATTCCTCGGCGACCTGTGGCGCGAACGCGGCCTCCTGGGCGCCTTCATCCGCAAGGACCTGAAGGTCAAGTACCGCGGCAGTGCCCTGGGAGTCGGGTGGACGATGATCCGTCCCCTCGTGCAACTGCTGGTCTACGCGGTCGTGTTGGGCATCTTCCTCGGCTTCGGCGATCAGATCCCCTCCTTCGGATTCTTCATGTTCGTGGGGATCGCCACGTTCGGACTCTTCAACGAGGCCCTGAGTTCGTCCACCCGGTCGATCGTCGCGGGCGCCCCACTGATCAAGAAGATCGCGTTTCCGCGGGAACTGCTCCCGCTGGCCGCCGTGGGCGGATCCATCGTCAACTTCGGGTTTCTCCTGTTGACCCTGGTCCTGGCCTACGTCGTCTCGGGTCAGTTCCCGGACTGGACCTACCTGCCCATGGTGATCCCGGCGCTGCTGACCGTGATCGTCTGGTCGGTCGCCCTCTCGTTCGTGCTGTCCGCGTGGAACGTCTACTACCGCGACACGGGATTCCTACTCGAGGTCGCGCTGATGATGCTGTTCTGGCTGACGCCGGTCATCTACGCATGGTCGGCGGTCCGGAACACGATCTCCGAGCATCAGCTCCCCGAGTGGCTGTTCGGCCTGTACATGGCGAATCCGATGGCGACGGCGGTCGTGGCGATGCAGCAGGCGATGTGGCCCGGGCTCGACGCGGCGACGACCAGCGGCAATTCCCGCCAGTTCGTCTACTTCACCTCCTTGTGGACCCCAGGGCTGTGGCTGCCGCTGGCCGTAGGGCTGATCGCGGTGTTCGTGGGCCAGCGGATCTTCGCCCGGCTCCAGGCCGGGTTCGCGGTGGCCCTGTGAGGGAGGACCTGGCCATCAGCGTCGAGGCGGTGAGCCAACGTTTCTCCCTGCATCACGAGAAGAGTCTCAAGGGATTCGTGGTCCAGTCCCTGCGACGTCGCCACAAGGTGCGGGAGACGTTCCTGGCCCTGGACGACGTGAGCATCGAGATCCCGACCGGAAGCACCATGGGCCTCATCGGTCACAACGGGTCGGGGAAGTCCACACTCCTGAAGGCCATCGGCGGCGTCATCACCCCGACGAGCGGCAGGGTGACCCGCCGCGGCCGGCTCACCGCGCTGCTGGAACTCAAGGCAGGCTTCGACGGCGATCTGACGGGACGGGAGAACGTCGAGCTCAATGCCCGGCTCATGGGGCTGTCCAAGGCCGATACGCGGGCCCGCTTCGACGACATCGTCGATTTCAGCGGCGTCGCGAACTTCATCGACACTCCCATGAAGTACTACTCGTCCGGCATGTTCGTACGTCTGGGGTTCGCCCTGGCGATCCACACCGATCCCGACGTGCTGCTGATCGACGAGGTCCTGGCAGTGGGCGACGAGAAGTTCCAGGCCCGGTGCCTGGACGCCATGCGCACCTTCCAGTCCGAGGGACGCACGATCGTGCTCGTCAGCCACTCGATGCGCGACATCCAGGGTTTCTGCGACTCGGTGACCCTGCTGCACGAGGGACGGGTGCGATCCCAGGGCAACGTCGCCGAGGGGATCCGGGAATACCGGCGCCTGCTGGAGGAGTCCCAGACCCTGCGCCAGGAGTCAGCGGGACCCGTGGGCGAGGAGTCCACGGGGGGCAGCGTGCGTATCACCCATGCCCGGGCCTGGGCCGAGTCGGGCACGCCACTGGATCAGTTCCAGCGCGGTGACACGGTCGTGGTGGAGGCGACCTTCGCCCCCGTGGTGCCGACCGAGCGCTATGTGGGGCGACTCCAACTGTTCGGAACCGGGAACCTACTGCTGCACGGGACCTCCACCCAACGCCTCGGACTGGGTACCGGCCCGTTGACCGAACCGGTGACCGTGCGATTCACCCTGCCCGACCTGGATCTGGCGGGTGGCCGCTACCGGATCGCCCTGGAGACCGCATCTGAGCCTTCGGCCCGCCCGTGGCATCGCCTGGGCGACGTCGCCCGGATCCACGTGCGATCGGACGAACGCTGGATCGGACCGATGTACGTCCCCAGCAGCGGCGCCGTGGTCGGCTCAGAGGCGCTGGACGGACCAACCAGCTCGACGTAGCAGTCGCTGCACAGCCTTCTTCATGCGCCACCGCAGGGTCCCTGGCCCTGCGTCGCCACCTCGACCGCCGCGGCGGGTTTCTGGGGCGGTGCCGGTGGCCGCACGCCCAAGGAAGGCCCCAGCTCGAGGATCAGGGGACCCACATAGCGCCCCATCAGGTCGGCGCTATCGGGCAGGAGCATCTGCGCCGGTGGATCGGCGGGCATGTCCTCGCCGAACAATTGCTCCTGTCCGAAGTACCGTTCGGCGACCCGACGGTTGCCTTCGGCGTACTCCGCGAGGAGCGACGACCGCTGGGCACGGGTGAGCAGGTGCGTCGCGCCCTCGGGCGACGCGGTCTCCCCGACCCGTTGGATCGCCGCCTCGACGATGGCGCGTTTCCGTTCCGGCAGGTCCCCCAGGGGAAGGCGTCGCAGGAATTCCGACGTCTCGATCGAGAACCGCTCGTTGGTGACCCGGCCCTGCGTCATCTCCGGGGTGTGCGCCAGCCCGATCGCGTCCCGGAAGGCCGCCACGGGACCGTCGGGCATCCGGTCCCGCTCGAAGACGAGCGGCACCAGCGCCTCGGATCCGAAGGTATCGGTGATGTCCGCGACGGTGCGGTCGTAGTGGATCCAGGGGAAGTCCTCACGCCTGTCGAGGAACTCCTCGAAACTCAGGTGCGCGTATCGCGGATTCCACTGCCACTTGATGTTCTGCAGGTACCAACTCTCCAGCCAGGTGTCCTGCCGTCTCATGGAGAACACCACCGAGACGCGAAAGCTATGGCTGAGATCGCCCAACACCGCCAGGGGACGTTCGCACACATCCTCATCGCTGAGGATCACGGTGTGGATCTCTGAGGGCGCTGAGTCGGCCCGCCGCTCGAGTTCCTCCGTCAGCGCCGACAGCGTCATCGAGCCGCTGAACACCGCCTGGAACAGACCCACGTGCCGCTTGGGGAAGGGAGGGAAGGCCGGGTACAGGAATCCCTGTTCCTTGAGCGTCGCGGCGTTGGCCCACAGGTAGGACTGCACCGACGACGTCGCTGTGCGATGCACACCGATGTGCAGGACCAACTGACGCAACCGCGCTCCTCAGGCGACGTGGGATCGGCGGGCCGAGACTAACAGTCGGCCGGGCGCGGCAACTGGCAGCCACCCCCGCTCTACGGCATTGTGGGCAGCAACCGATGTGGAAGGGGAGGCCCGTGGCAACCAGGGTCGACGAGGTCCAGCACTACACGGTGGGGCCCGACGAGGTCTTCGCCATGCTGAGCGATCCCGCGTTCATCGAGAAGAAGTGCCTCGCGAGCGGGTCCATCGAGGCATCGGCCGAGGTCACCACCGAGGACGCCGGGACCACCATCGTGAGCCGACGGGTCCTGCCGGCCAAGCTGCCGGGGTTCGCCAAGAAGTTCGTCGGCGAGACCCTCACCCTGATCGAGACCCAGAAGTGGTCCGACCCCGATGCCGGTGCACGCACTGCCACATTCGTGGTCGACTTCGGCAACAACCCGATCTCCTTCGGTGGCGACGCCACCCTCCGACCCGACGGCGACGGCACCCGCGTCGAGTACATCGGCGACATCCGCTGCAGCGTGCCCTTCGTCGGAGGCAAGATCGAGAACGTCGCCCTCGACTGGATCACCCGCTACCTGGACAAGGAGCAACGGGTGGGCACGTCGTGGCTGGACGGCGACGGGTCCTGACCTGGCAGCGCCGCGCGGCGCCCCGTCACTCCCCCCGCAGGTGCTCCTGGGCCCACAGCGCCGCCTGCACCCGGTCGGTCACTCCCAGGCTCGTGTAGATCTGGGTGAGGTGGGCCTTCACGGTCTTCTCACTGATCCCGAGCCGTCGCGCCACTAGCCGATTCGGCAGCCCTTCGGCCACCAGCGTCAGGACCTCGACCTGCTTGGCGGTCAGGCGGTGGTCGGCGCCGCGGGCCTCACGATGCCGGTTGTCCACGAGAGTGCGCGCCACCCGCGGATCGATCGGGGACCCTCCGGAGGCGGCGGCACGTACGCCGTCGGCCAGGATCTGGGGCGCGGCGTCCTTCATCAGGTAGCCGACCGCGCCTGCATCGAGGCTGGCCAGAACCCGGTCCCGGTCGCCGAACGTCGTCAGGATGACCACCGCCGCACCGCTTCGCCCTTCGGTGATCTGACGCGTCGCCGCCACCCCGTCGAGCCCGGGCATGGACAGGTCCATGAGGACGACGTCGGGGCGCAACTCGGTCACGAGGGCCACCCCGGCGCGCCCGTCATTGGCCGAACCCACGACCTCGATGCCCCCGGCCTCGGCCAGCAGGATGCGCAGTCCCTGCACCACGACCTCGTGGTCGTCGACGAGCACGACACTGATCATCGCTCCTCCTCGGGTCCGGTGAACGTGATCGTGGCCCCCGTCCCGGCAGCGGAGTCGATCTCCAGCCTGCCCCCGACCGACTCGGCCAGATCCCGACTGATCCGCAGGCCCAGGTGCCCGTCCGCGACCGTCCCGGGGTCGAACCCTCGGCCGTCGTCGGTCACCGTGAGGACCACGGGCCCGGTGTCGTCGTGGGCCGTGACCCGGACCTGGGTCGCGTAGGCGTGCTTGGCCACGTTGGCCAGCGCCTCGCGCGCGATGCGATAGGTCGCCGCCGCAACGGCGGGGGTGAGCTCCATGTCGGCGACGTCGATGTCGACGAACATGCGGGGTTCGAGTGGCGCCGCCTGGTCGTGGATCGCCGCGGCGAGACCGGTGGTGGCCAGATTGGGTGGATAGATGTCCACGAGCAGTCCACGCAGACCGCGCACTGCATCGCGCGTCTGCGCCGCCGCCTCCGACAGCAGTCGGGCTTCGTCCTCGTCGTCTCGAGCACGCACCGACAGACCCGCCAGGGTGTAGGAGACCCCGGCGAGATCCTGCACGGTGCCGTCGTGCAACTGAGCGGCGATCCGACGGCGTTCGAGGTCCGTCGCCTCGATCGCGTGCTGCATCAGTTGCTGCCGCGATTCCAGGTCCGCGCTGATGCGCCGGGCCATCCGCAGCCCCAGGATGAACAGCAGGATCGCCACGAGTGCCAGGAACCCGACGATGACCGGTGCGAAGGCGAGCCACACCCTCCGGGCGTCGTCGCGGACCGAGTCCTGCAGCTGGTGGACCTCGAACAGGTAGGTCCGACCGTCCGCGCCGGTGACGGGCATGCTGACATCGACGATGCGCGCCTGTGGATCCAGATACCGGTTCTCGGGGCGCCCGGTGTCGGCGTCCTCGGCGGTCATCGGCGCCGTTGTGTCGAACGAACGGTCGGTCACGGGGAACTGCTCGCCGATGATCCGGGGATCGTCGGCGTAGATCACGACCCCCTGGTCATTCCAGACCCGGAGCCCGACGACGTCGGATCCCTCCACGGTTCCCGCCAGTGCCTGGTCGAGCGCAGCGATCTGCGACGGCTTTCCGGCGAGGAGGTCCGCCGACAGGCGCGGCTCGACGACCGAGCGGGCCAGCCACTGAGCGGTCAGGGTCGCGTCCCGCATGGACTGGTCACGGGCGACGGCCACCGCGACGGCGAGGCTCGCCGCTGCCAGGATCAGGATCCCGATGATGCCCGGGATGGCGAACCGCAGGACCTCGCGACGCACGACGGTCCGCGCGTCGTCGGGGATCACCACAGCCTCGGGCATGGGTCGATCATGCGGCATGCGGGGGCCGGTCACTCAGTAGGACAGCGATCCCCAGCACACCGCCCCGCCGCCCTTTCGCCGGGCGGTGAAGGTGTAGCTGTCGACGCCGGGGAGGTTGGCGGTGTGACGGCGCACCGTGAAGGCTCCTCGCCCGCCGGTGGAGCGCACCCCGGACAGGGCCCGGACCCCGTTGTGTTCGGCCACGAAGCGCCACCGTTGACCCGGGCGGGACTGCACCCGACCGGTCACCTGGATCCCCCGACCCGCTGCCCGGGCCTTGAGGCTCCATGATGCGCCGCCGCTGCACAGCCCCGAGGCCACGATGGCATCCGCTCCTCCCGCCGGAGCCCGCCGGGCAGCCTCGGCCCTCGGGGCGATGCCGCCGGCGACGACACAGAGCGCGATCGCCACGGCAACCGGCCGGAGGCGGCGCGCGACAGTGGACCTCATGAATCGAGCGTGGGGGACGCACCCCTGCCGGGGCAACCCGACCATGGTCCTAGGACCGACACGACTCAGTCCGCATCGACCGGCGACACGGGATCGGGGGGCACGGCCAGCACCCGCCACAGGCACCAGCCGCAGGCCGCCACCACCAGGGTGATCCGCAGGCACTGCAGCGCCACCATCCCGGGGTCACCGGCCAGGAGCCACCCGTAGCCAGCGGGATAGAGGATCTGGGTGACGGCTGCGGCAGCCGCCACCAGCCACACGGGAATCCGCAGCCGTGAGGCCGGATCGACGAGGCACAGGACTCCGAGCCCGAGCAGCCAGATCGAGTACTGGGGACTGAACACCCGACTGACGACCACCGAGAAGATGACCACGGTGAAGGCGACATCCGCAGCGGTGGACCGCGCCAGTCGCCCCCGCCACCAGCTCACCGCGAGGACGGCGAACCCGACCAGGGCGAGCACCGTGACGATGGCTGCCGCGACCCCGGCCCCGTCCTGGGCCACCTCCATGGAACCGTAGCGGTACTCCAGGTCGACCCCACCCACCCAGGCGTTGGCGACCAGGAAAGGCAGCGCCCCCACGGACTCGACCTGGAGTCCGCGACTCCCCTGCCCACCGAGGAAACCGCCCAGTCCGTCGAAGACGAGCGCCGTGATCGCCAGGATCGCCACCGAGGTGGCCACGAACGCACCCAGAGCACCCCACGCCTTGCGTCGCGGAACCACGGCGAGCACCAGGACCGGCCACACCTTCAGACTCGTGCCCACCGCTGCCCACACCCCGGTGCGCACCGGACGGGCGGCGGAGAGGACCGCCAGGACGGCGAACAGCGTGGGGACCACGTCGAATCGGGACACCAGCACCGGCCCGATCATCAGCCCGAACACCACCCAGTACCAGCCGGCGCTGAGCCGGTGGGCGGCGAGTACCACCGTGAGCGCCAGGTCCACGGCGAGGATCGCGATCATCAGGCTCGTCGCAGGGTCGCTGCCCACGGCGCCCACGAGGAAGAACAGCCCGGAGAAGGGCGGGTACTGCCACATGTCATCGGTCGGCAGTCCCCCGGCGGTCAGGGTCGGCAGCCAGCGCGCATAGACGTCGAGGTCGTCGAAGGCCAGAGGTCCGTCAGGGTAGAACGGCAACTCCCTCAGCCCGACGAGCACCAGCAGGGCCCGGCTCGCCAGCCAGGCCCCCAGGAGGGCGCCCCAGGACAGCCAGAGTCGTGCCGGACGGGACCCTCCCGCCATCAGTCCATGTGCGGGTAGCGATGGTCCGTCGGCGGCACGAAGGTCTCCTTGATCGACCGGGAACTGGTCCACCGCATCAGGTTCTGCGGCGCGCCTGCCTTGTCGTTGGTCCCCGACGCGCGGCCGCCGCCGAAGGGCTGCTGGCCCACCACGGCGCCGGTGGGCTTGTCGTTGATGTAGAAGTTGCCGGCGGCGAATCGCAGGGCGTGCGTGGCCTCGTCGATCGCCGCACGGTCCTGGGCGATGATCGAACCGGTCAGCGCATAGGGGGCGATGCCCTCCATCTGATCCAGGACCCGGTGGTAGTCGCCGTCGTCGAAGACGTGGACCGCGATCAGGGGTCCGAAGTACTCGGTGGTGAAGTACTCGGCGGTGGGGTCGGTGCATTCGAGCACGGTGGGCCGGATGAAGAACCCTTCCGAGTCGTCTGCGGTCCCCCCCGCCAGCGTCGTGACCGTGTCGTCGACCGCAGCCCGGTTCTGGACCCCGGACAACTTGTCGAACGCCTTGCGGTCGATGACAGCGCCCATAAAGTTGCCGAAGTCGCGGGTGCTGCCCATGCTCAGGCCGTCGGTGGTCGCCGCGACCTCGTCGCGGATCCGGTTCCAGACGCTGCGCGGGACGTAGGCACGCGATGCGGCGGAGCACTTCTGTCCCTGGAACTCGAAGGCACCCCGGACGATGGCCGTGGCGACGACGGCGGGGTCGGCCGACGGGTGGACCATGATGAAGTCCTTGCCACCGGTCTCGCCGACGATGCGCGGGTACGAGCGGTACCCGGTGATGTTGCTGCCGACCTCGCGCCACAGCATCTGGAACACAGGCGTGGAGCCGGTGAAGTGGATACCGGCCAGGTTGGGGTCGGCAAGGGTCACCTCCGAGACCGGGATCCCCGTCCCGGTGACCATGTTGATCACTCCCGGCGGCAGTCCCGCCTCGTTGAGCAACTCCATGACCAGCGACGCGGCGAACTGCTGGGTGGCGGCCGGCTTCCACACGACCGTGTTGCCCATCAGCGCGGGCGCCGTGGGCAGGTTCCCCGCGATCGCGGTGAAGTTGAACGGGGTGATCGCATAGACGAAACCCTCAAGGGGGCGGTGATCGGAACGGTTCCAGACCCCCGGCGAGGAGATCGGCTGCTCGGCCAGGATGTCGCGGGCGAACTTGGCGTTGAACCGCCAGAAGTCGATCAGTTCACACGCCGAGTCGATCTCCGCCTGATAGCAGGTCTTGGACTGTCCGAGCATGGTCGCGGCGTTCAGCCGGTCGCGCCACGGACCGGACAACAGGTCGGCCGCCTTCAACAGGATGGCCGCACGATCGTCGAACGGCATGTCCCGCCAGGCCGGAGCGGCCTCGGCGGCGGCCGCCACCGCGGCGCGGGCGTCGTCATGCGTGGCCTCGCGCCCGTGGCCCAACACGGCTGAATGCTCATGCGGCTGGACCACCTCGAACGGTTCGCCGCCGGCCTCGACCCATTCCCCAGCGATGTACTGGCGGAAGTCACGCGGGCCCGCAGCCGCTGCGGCGTCGACGGCAGCCTGCAAGGACGCACGATGCGCGCTGCCCGGCTCGTAGTTCCGGATCGGTTCGTTGGTGATGTCCGGGATGTTGGTGACAGCGTCCACGTTTCCTCCGTCGGGGGTCTTCGGGCCATCCTGGCATCGGTGGCGGATTCACGCACCCGCGCCGGGCCGCCGACCTGCGATCTGCCGAGGTGGGCACGCGGGTTGGGTGGATCGGGATCAGGACACGAGCTCGGCGAGTTCCTGGCGGGCGAACCAGAGCAGGTCCATCGCCTCGATCGGCGATTCCTTGCCGGCCAGCGCAGCCACGACCGCAGCCGTGGAGTCCTCCGGGTCGGCGTAGACCGCCACGAACCGCTCCACCGGGATCCGCCGGGTGAGGATCACCGTCCCGTCCGGCTCCGCCTCGGTCCATTCCTCGGGGACGTTGGCCACCACCACAGCCCGGCGCCGGGGCGCCTCGGGCTCGGAACGGAGCTCCGTCAGTGACTCCCGGGCGGCCGCCTGCAACGCCGCGTACTCGCCGGTCTCGTCATCGGTCTCCAGCACATGGGCCCGCCAACCCGACGACGGGAGAGCCCCGCTGGACGAAGCCCGCCGCAGACCGACGAAGGTGACGGGGACATAGACGCGCACGAGCGGTCAGCCTACTTCGGACAGATGATCGGGGCCGACGTTCTCGGGATCGCGCATGGCGTCGACGCTGGTGCGCAGTGACGTCTCGAGCACACGGATACGGCGGGGCAGATCCATGACATTGCCCCCCATCGCCTCGAGGTCATCGGGTCCCGGGCCGACCACCGTGACCTGGGCGCCACCGGCCCGCACCTTGTCCGCCTCCTTCAGGCACCGTTTGGTGACCTGCAGGCGCCATCGACGTTCGAGCCGGGTGAGCAGCGTATTGGGTCGATCCAGGTGGTAGGAGACCATCGGCGCCAGCACGTACACCTCGTCCAGATCGTGGCCCGCGACCAGGTCCGCGTTGGTGGCCGACCAGGTGCCACCGTCCACGTACTCGCGACCGTTGATGCGCACGGGCGCGAACCACGCCGGGATCGCGCACGAGGCCATCACGGCGTCCGACAGCGGTACCGCGGGGGCGTCGGGTCGGCCGAAGGCGACCCGCTGTCCGTCGGCGTAGTCCATGGCGACGATCCAGCAGTGGGGGTGCGGCGACCACTCCCCGACCGGGGTCACCGCTTCGACCAGGTGTCCCACCCGCGCGAGTGACCCGGTGCCGGTCGGGAGGAACCCGCTCAGGACCGCGGTGGGCGGCATCCGGCGGACCCGCCGGAGGCTGGCGCCGATCAACTTGGCCGAGCCCGGCCCGATCAGCTTGGGACGCGTGGGGCGACTGGGGCCGGTCGCCTTCTCGTAGTCGAAGGAGAAACCCGCCAAGGGTCCCTCGGTCAGGGCATGCCCCCGCTGATGACGCACCAGTTGATCGACCGACACCCCGGCGCCGAGCAGCGCTGCCAGGACCGAGCCCGCGGAGGTGCCCACGATCACCTCGCACTCACGGGGATCGATGCCGTGCACGTCCTGGAGCGCGGCGAGAGCCCCGACCATCCAGGCGGCACCGAGAACGCCGCCTCCACCGAGGACCAGGCCCCGACGGATCGGACGTGTCATGATCGTCACCTCTAGTAGTCAGAAGGGCACGGCGGGCTACGCCCTTACGGTACGCCTCCGCCCGCTCGGCGTGGTGGTGTCGACCAATTCCGACAGAGCTGCGACGATACATTCGGACAAGACGTCGACATCGGGCATTCCGTCCCGATCCGCATTCAGCCCGTAGTAGACCCCACCGTCGTAGGACGTGAGTCCGACGCTGACGGCCTGGTTCTTCGCGAGGGGGACGACGGGATACGCGGCGAGCATCCGCGAACCGCCGGCATACAACGGGAACTGCGGACCCGGGACATTGGTGATCACCAGGTTCCAGACCCGTCGGGTGAGCCCACTGGCCGCCCGGGCGCCGATCGCATGGAGTGTGGGCGGGGCGAACCCGGTGATGCCCACGATCGCCTGGGCTCCCAAAGCCTGACCACTGGCCTTCAGTTGTCCCATCTCGAAAGCCACCCGCTGCAGACGGACCACCGGATCGGGCTCGCCCACCGGCAGATCACACAGGAAGGCGGCGACCTGGTTCCCCGTGGCGGCCGCGTCGCCCTCGGGTCGCATGCTGACCGGGACCATGGCGCGGATGGTGCTGCGCGGGTACAGGATCTCGCCGCGGGTCATGAGCCATTCCCGCAATGCCCCGGCGATCACCGCCAGGACCACGTCGTTGATCGTCCCCCCGTGCGCCTTGCGGATCCGCTTGTAGTCGGCCAGTTGGGTGTCCGCAGTTCCGTAGCGGCGCTGCTCCCCGATCTCGACGTTCAGCGGACTCGCCGATGGTGGTCGGACGACCGTGGCCGCGGCGCTCAGCACGCCCGCCATGTTGCGGCCCAGGTCCACGGCCGTCTCCCGGATGTCGCCCAGGCCCGTCTTGACCGAATCGACCACTGTGGCCGGGGACCGGAGGGAGTCGGCCATCCCCCCCACGAAGAGTTCCAGTGCGGTGGGTTCCCGGGCCGGGCGCCACACGTCGGTGCCCATGGCCCGTGGCTCGGGCGTGACGTCCAAGATCACCTGGCCGATGTCGACGGCCGCCATCCCGTCGACCATCGCGTGATGGCTCTTGCTCAGGATGGCGAACCGGCCATCCTCGAGACCCTCGATCAGGTACATCTCCCACAGGGGTCGGTTCTGATCCAGCGGGCGGCTCATGATGCGGGCGACGAGTTCGCGCAGTTGGGCATCCGTCCCCGGTCGGGGCAGGGCGGAGCGGCGCACGTGATAGGTGACGTCGAAGGACTCGTCGTCCACCCAGACGGGATTCGCGACCCGACCGGGCACCCACCGGACCCGCTGGCGGTACCGCGGTACGAAAGCGATGCGGGTACGGATCAGGGACACCAGGCGGTCGTGGTCGAACCCGTCCTCGGGCGCCTCGAAGATGGCGACACTGCCCACGTGCATGGGTGTCGTCGGTTCCTCGAGGTACAGGAACGACACATCCAGGGGACTCAGGCGGTCGGCCATCCCACTCCCTTCACCGCCTCTATCGTGGCACGCGTTGGTCGGAACGGGTGAACCGCACCGGACGTCCTCCCCCCGCGTTGCATCGCATCAGCACCCGGAGCACTCTGAAGGTGTCGACAACAGATCGAGCAGTGGATCACCCGCAAAGGATCCCTTCGAGAGAAGAAGTCGACGAACAAGTTCACAAGGAGACCACGACGGACATCAGAGTCACCACGACTCGATCGACGAACCCGACAGAGATGAAAGTCCATCGGAGCGGTAAGGCCCCGAACCGGGAGAACTTGATCAACCATCCGTTGAAAACGGTCGACAAGTGGACGACACCACAACCGCACCCAGTGCGGAACGACAGGGCCCCTCGTACCCGTATCTCGAGGGGCCCTGTCCCCTTTCCTACGTCAGCCCGCCCGGCGCCATCGATCGCCGACGAGGTCAGCCGCCAGCGTCGCCACGGAAAGCGCCAGCCGGCCCGACGGGGCGACCTGCAGCGCGGAACCGGGTCGGCCGTCCAGTTGCCGGGCGGTGTCCGCGTCGTCCGGGAGTCCGGCGACACGGGCATTCGGGGCGATACGTCCCACCACCTGCGCCAGTCGGGACAGCGGGTCGGAACCCAGGGGGCCCCGGCGCGGGACCCGGTTCCAGACCACCGTCAGATCGTCCTGCGGCAGGTCCCCCGCACCGTCGACCCAGCGCCGGATCCCGAGCGCGGTCGGCACTGCCACCGACAGCACCCGGGTGGCCCGTGCCAGCACCATGGCCCGCAGCGCCCCGAGTTCCTCGGGGACGCAGGGTCCCGCCCCGGCATCCACGACCACGGTCCTGCCGGTCCGCCGGGCCGCATCGACCACGGCGGTGGCTCCGGCGAGACCGAGGTCCCGCACGTCTCCGGGGGCGACGCCGGTGATCACCGCCACGGGACCGCACTCGGCGGCCGCAGCGAGCAGCCCGGCCGGTTCCAGTGGAGCCACCCCGGCGGCGTTAGCGGCACTGAGCAGATCCGCGCCACCGCTCACGCCGCAGTGGAAGCCCACCGCCGGGGAGACCAGGTCGCCATCGATCAACATGCTGGGCGCCAACGCCGTCGCCAGAGCGGCGGCCACCGTGGTGCGCCCGGGTGCACCGTGGGTCCCGGTCACGACGACCAGAGGAGCATCGGCGACGGGTGATGCTGCCGCCGGACGCTCGACGGCGGCGACGGCCTGTGCCAGGTCGCAGTTCGCGTCGACGCGGATGACGGGCAGACCCCAGTCGACCAGTCGGTGCACCGCCGGATCATCGAAGGCGTCGGCGACCCCGTAGCACGGCACCTGTTCCGATATCCGGGCTGCGGTCTCGCGGTTCATCTGCGGGAACCGCGCGGACACCAGCACGAGATCGGCGACGGCGGGCTGGGCCACGGCGAGGAGTTCGACGATGTCGGTGACCCGGCGGGGCGCCCGCGCGGTCAATTGCCGGACGACGACCGCCTCGTGAGCCAGTCCGTGGAGAGCCAGGACCCACGTCATCGCCGCACCAGCACGAGACGCTCGACCGACGCCAGGCGGACCGCTGACGCCGTCTGCGTCTCGGGGACGGCCACCTCGACGCGACCGGTGCCGGTCTGATCGTCGACGACCGCGGTGACCGGCACCCCGGCCAGCACCGCGGCGTCACCGTCCTCCCAGACGTCGACCAGATCACCGACCCCCAGTCCCACGGGCAGCAGTTCGGCAGGCACGGGAAGGGTGACCCGACTTCCCGCCCCGGTGTCCTGCGCGGACGCCACGAACAGCGGTTCCCCCACCTGCAGCGATCGGGTGGCCACGCCGGTGGGAGTCACCTCGCCGGGCCACAGGATCTGCGGGTCAGGGACCTGGACGGATGCCCGCTCGAAGGATGCGGGATCGATCCGCGTCCCCGCCGCGATGGGGGCCCGCGCCACCCAGGCGGTCGGCGCCGGGGAACCACCCCAGAGGGCGGCGGCCCCCACGACGGCCGAGGCCGCGATCAGTGCGACCCCGGCCCACAGCCGGGGTCGGGAGCGGATCCCCGAGTCGTGGACGGTCCCGTCGACGTGTCTGCCCATGCCTGCTCCCCCGAAGCCGTGGCCGCCCCCCGCGGCGCATGCCAGCATTAGACCGTGGACCGGAAGTTCCTGACCCTGGCGGATGTCGCCGATGTGCTGAACGTCTCAGCAGCGCAGGCGTACGCGCTGGTGCGCTCCGGTGACCTGCGGGCCATCAAGGTGGGCGGTCGGGGGCAGTGGCGGGTAGCCGACAGCGATCTCGAGGACTACATCCAGCGGATGTACGCCGAGACCGAGGCGTCGCTGCGGGCCGAGGATCGCCCCTGAGCCTGCGCGCGCCGATACCGAGGTGCGACGATCACCACGTCCGAACGACGGCGACGGCGGTCCAGGCCACCGCCACCCCGCCGAGCATGAAGTGATCCGCCGCGACCCCCGTCACCTCTCCGGTCAGGACATCGGCGTCGCCGAACATCGCCGTGCATCGGCGCCCCTGCCACTGCCGCAGGAGGGTCAGCCCCCGGCGCGCTCCCGGCCCCGGGGTGCGCGCGCGGCGCCGACGAGGCCCGCGACCGTGAGGACGGCCGGCAGCGCCACGAGCGCGGAACCGTCGAGGGTCGCCAGCTGGGCGGCGTCGCGCACGACCTCGATGACCCGGCCCGCCACCGGACCGGCCGTGGTCCGCACCTGCACGGTCCGACCGGTCCCCCCGCGCAGTCGATCGGCCAGGCCGACCTCGGCCAGCTCGGCAGCGGCCAACCCCTCGGCCTCGTCGGCGAGGTCCGCGGACAGCGGTGCCGGCGCGAGTCCCCACAACTGCGGTATCGCCGATCGATCCATCCGACGACTGTGGGAGGTACCGGTGCGGGCGGACGCGTCGGGGCGACCGTCACGTGGGACACGTCACAGCCGCCCGCCCCTTGACCCACGGGCCCTCTCGGGGGTCAAATGCATCAAACATCGGCAAACGATGCCAAACGAGGGGAAACACCATGAATCGACAGCAGACCCTAGACCTGGCATGGCAACCACGCGGCGTCGATCCGGTGCCCCGGCACCCGGTTCCCCCGCTTCCCGACGACACCAGCCGCTGGATCGCCCGCATCTGTGCCGCTGTCGCCGAGGTCGCCGCCGGGGATCGGGCGGCACGCCAGTTGTTCACGGTGATGACGCCGTCGGCCCTCGAGTTGCTGCAGCGTCGAGCCCGCGTGACCGGTACCCGCAACGGCCCCATCCGTGGCGTCGGTTCGCTGCGCCTGTCCCGACCGCGACCCGACGTCATCGAGGCCACGGCCGTCGTTCAGGGCTCGCGTCGCTACCAGGCGGTGGCACTCGAGATCCGGCGCCGCCGTGGCAGGTGGCTGGTCACTGCCGCCGAGATCCGCTGATCGGGCTCGTCCCCCACCGGGGCGGTCAGCGACCCTTCTTGCGGTTCGACCGCTGAGCGCGTCGGCGTTCCGCCCGTGACGCGTTGGGGTCGACGGGGGTCTCGCTGCCGTCACCCTCCTCGACCACGGTGCGGACCCCGGCCCCGTCGTCCAGCGACGGGGAGGAGTACTCCATCTCCCGCGGGCGCGACGGAGCGAGGCCCTTCGCGGAGACCTCCGTCCGGGTGGCCTCGACCTCGCCGGAGGCCACCGCTGCGGCCAGCAGATCGGCCACACCACCGTGGGTGGCATCGGTCAGTTCCGCGACCACCTCGGCAGTCTCGGGCTCGACCTCGTTGACCTGCACCTCGGCGTTGAACAGGTAGCCGACGGTCTCCTCCTTGATCCCGTCCATCATCCCGTTGAACAGGTCGAAACCTTCGCGCTGATACTCCACCAGCGGGTCCTTCTGGGCCATGGCCCGCAGACCGATGCCGTGACGCAGGTGATCCATCTCGTGGAGGTGCTCGCGCCAGCGGCGGTCGAGCACGGACAGCACCACCCGCCGCTCGAACTCGCGCATTCCCTCGGCACCGAGTTCCTCCTCGCGCCGGTCGTAGGCCTCCTGCGCGTCGGCGATCATCTCCTCGGCCAGGAAGTCCCCGGTCAGGTCGGTCAACTCACCCCCGCTGGCCTCGACGAGTTCGTCGAGTGTCACGGACACCGGATACAGCTGCCGCAATGCGGTCCACAGGGCATCGGTGTCCCAGTCCTCGGCGTAGCCCTCGGCCGTGGCGTTGGCGACGTAGGCCCGCACCGTGTCGTCGATGAACGTGCGCACCTGCTCGCTCACATCCGCACCCTCGAGCACCCGCTGCCGCTCCGCGTAGATGACGAGACGCTGCCGATTGAGCACGTCGTCGTACTTGAGGACGTCCTTGCGGATCTCGAAGTTCTGCGCCTCGCGCTGGGTCTGGGCGTTGGCGATGGCCTTGGTGACCATCCCCGCCTCGATGGGCACGTCGTCGGGCACATTGAAACGCCGCAGGAACGAGTCGACGATGTCCGCCTTGAACAGGCGCATGAGGTCGTCCTGCAGGGAGAGGTAGAACCGCGTCTCGCCGGGGTCGCCCTGGCGGCCGGACCGACCGCGCAACTGGTTGTCGATCCGTCGGGACTCGTGTCGCTCGGTACCCAGCACGTACAGTCCCCCGGCCTCGGTGACCTCGTCATGCTCCTTGGCGACAGCCTCCTGCGCCGCGGCGAGGGCTTCGGGCCACGCCTTCTCGTACTCGTCGGGAGTCTCGACGGGGCTCAGGCCACGCCGCTCCAGTTCCTGGGCCGCCATGAATTCCGAGTTCCCGCCGAGCATGATGTCGGTGCCGCGGCCGGCCATGTTGGTGGCCACCGTCACCGCACCCTTGCGACCGGCCTGGGCCACGATGGTCGCCTCGCGATCATGCTGCTTGGCGTTGAGCACCTCGTGCTTGACGCCACGCTTCCTCAGCTGATCGGAGAGGTACTCGCTCTTCTCGACGCTGACCGTGCCGACGAGCACGGGCTGTCCGGCCTCGACATGCTCGGCGATGTCGTCGACCACCGCCGAGAACTTCGCCTCCTCGGTCCGGTAGACCAGGTCAGGTTGGTCGACGCGGGCCATGGGCCGGTTGGTCGGGATGGGCACGACTCCCAGCTTGTAGATCTGACCGAACTCCGCGGCCTCGGTCATGGCCGTACCGGTCATGCCGCTCAACTTGTCGTAGAGCCGGAAGTAGTTCTGCAGCGTGATCGTGGCCAAGGTCTGGTTCTCGGCCTTGATCTCGACGTTCTCCTTCGCCTCCAACGCCTGGTGCAGACCCTCGCTGTAGCGGCGGCCGGAGAGGATACGTCCGGTGTGTTCGTCGACGATCATGATCTCGCCGTTCATGACGACGTAGTCCCGGTCGCGCTTGTACAGCTCCTTCGCCTTGACCGCGTTGTTCAGGTAGGACACCAGCGGCGAGTTGACCGTGTCGTAGAGGTTCTCGATCCCGATCTGGTCCTCGACATGGTCGATGGAGGTCTCGTGGATGGCGACAGTACGTTTCTTCTCGTCGATCTCGTAGTCCTCGTCGCGCTTCAGTCCTCGCACGATGCGCGCGAACTCCACGTACCACTGGGGGGCGTCGTCCGCCGGACCGCTGATGATCAACGGCGTGCGCGCCTCGTCGATGAGGATCGAGTCGACCTCGTCGACGATGGCGAAGGGGTGCCCTCGCTGCACCATCTCGTCCTTGGTCCAGGCCATGTTGTCGCGCAGATAGTCGAAGCCGAACTCGTTGTTGGTTCCGTAGGTGATGTCGGCGGCGTACGCGACGCGTCGCTGCGCCGGCGTCATCTCGGCGAGGATCGCCCCCACCTCGAGCCCCAGGAACCGATGCACCCGGCCCATCCACTCCGAGTCACGCTCGGCCAGGTAGTCGTTCACCGTGACCACGTGGACCCCGCGCCCGTTGAGGGCGTTGAGGTAGGAGGGCAGGGTCGCGACGAGGGTCTTGCCCTCGCCGGTCTTCATCTCGGCGATGTTGCCCAGGTGCAGCGCTGCGCCGCCCATGATCTGGACATCGAAGTGACGCTGACCCAACGTGCGGCGGGCCGCCTCGCGGACGGTCGCGAAGGACTCGGCCAACAGGTCGTCCAACGGCTCCCCGTTGTCGACCCGCTCGCGGTACTGCGCCGTCAGCGCACGCAACTCCTCGTCGCTGAGGTCGACGAACTCGTCCTCGATGGCGTTCACCTGGCGCGCGATCGACTCCAGCCTGCGGACGACACGTTTCTCCCCCATGCGGAGGATCCGTTCCATCAGTGCCACTGGTCTCGCCTTCCTTCGCCCGCAGCACAGCCGCGGGAACCTTCATCGTAGACGGGAGACCCTCCCGGGACAGCCCGGCCGCTCACCCAGCGCGCTCGAGGAGCGTCGTGCGACCCGTTGCAGATCACCCGAGCCTGATCAGTCCCGAGCGCACCGCCCGCACGACCGCTTCGGTGCGGGTCCGTGCGTGCAACTTGTCCAGGACGTTGCGCACGTGGTTGCGGACGGTGTTCTCGGAGATGAACAGGCGGTCGGCGATCGCCCGGTTGCCCTCGCCGTCGGCCATCAACTCGAGGATCTCCCGCTCCCGGCCGGTGAGGGTGGCCGAGTCGGCGCCCGTGGCCGCGATGCGACCCAGAAGGGCGGCCCCGACCTCGGGCGACAGGACCGGAGCCCCGGCCAACGCCCCGCTCACGATCCGGTGCAGTTCGCCGACGTCCCCCTCGCGGTCCCACAGTCCGCTCACGCCACCCCGGACGAGGTCGAGGACCCCGTCGGCGTCACGGGACACGCTGAGCACGACCGGGATCTCGGCCGCCCGCGCTGCCGCGATCACGGTGTCGTCGGCGATCCGCAGGTCGACGAACACCAGGTCCGGGCCCCGGGACATCGCCTCGAGAACCTCGGCGGCGTTACCCGCCGGGAGCACGTCGTGTTCCGCCAACTCGGCCACCAGACCACACCGGTACAGCGGCGTGGCCTCGCCGACCACGATCTGGGCCCGCAGCGTGTCGGCGGTCAACTGGCCGCGCGACCGTCCTCGGCCGCGACATCCAGTCGGATGAGGCCGTAGTCATAGCCGCGGCGTCGATAGATGACGCTGGGACGCCCGGCATCGACGTCGTAATAGAAGAAGAAGTCGTGGCCGACCGCCTCGAGAGCATCGAGCGCGTCGAGGACGGTCATGGGGCGGGTGGTGTGGGTCTTCTGTCGCACCAGGAGTGGCCCGTCGGCCAGCACCACATCCGGCGGCAGGTCGGGGGCACCGTCCTCGGTGGCCTCGGTCGGCTCCGGCGCCGGCATCTCCATGGCCTCGTCGGCCGCGATCAGTCGCGCCTGCCGGCGGCGCTGGCTGCGGCGTTTGTCGGCGATCCGCCGCAGCCGCTCGGCCAACGTGTCGCTGGCATCGTCGAGGGCCGCGTACTTGTCGGCGGCATGTGCTTCGGCCCGGATCAGCGGCCCCCGGCCACGACAGGTGAGTTCGACCTCGATGGCCCGGTCCGCCAGTCGCGGATTGCGTTCACGCGACACCTCGACGTCGATGCGCGAGATGTCCAGGCCGTAACGCTCCATCCGGCCCAACTTCTCGGTGACCAGGTCACGGAAGCTGTCCGACAGTTCCATGTGGCGACCACGGACGACGATCTCGACGGTCATGACCCCTCCTTGGTTCTGGTTTCACGCTAACGCGTCCGGCGCCCGGATGCTCCTGCGGGTCAGCCACCAGGCACACCCCCACGACCCCGAGCACCTCCCACCCGGCCTGACGCAGCACCCGCACGGCCTCGGCGGTGGTGGCCCCGGTGGTGATGACGTCGTCGATGACCGCCACCGGACCCATCGGTCGCCCGCGCACCCGAAAGGCGCCGGTCACGTTGCGGCGCCGTTCCGCCGCGCTCAGACTCTTCTGCGTACGGGGTTGACGCCGCCAGCCCAGCGCCGGATGCACCGGGACCGACACGTGGCGCAGGATCTCGGACAGGGGGTCGAAGCCCCGCTCCAGCCACGACCGCCGGTGGGCGGGTACGGGGACGAGGGCGGCACCGGTCAACACCCTGCCGAGCACGGCCGCCAGCGGACGGGACACGGCCGTGATCTGTCGGTCCTTCAACGCCAGCATCAACTGACGGGCCGTCCCGTCGTAGTGGGCTCCGGCCACCACCGGCACGGGGTGGCGCCGGGGCGGCGGACCGGGCGGGATCGCAGCGAAGCACGCCGAGCAGCACCAGGCACCGGGGAGGCCGCAGGACACGCACGCGGAGGGCAGGGTCAACTGCCGGGCAGCGCCCAGGACCTCGCGACACCGGCCGGCGAGGAGTCGGTAGGGGAGGATCACGCACCCGAGGCTTCCGCGACCGGACGCCGTCTATGGCGCCGGTGGCACGACCGGGGACACCTCAGGCGGGTGCGCCGCTGTGGACCGGCGGCAGGGTCAGGGTGAAGGTGCAGCCGTGGCCGGGCGCGCCCGTGACGGACAGATCGCCACCGTGCAGGCGGGCGTCCTCGCGCGAGATGGCCAGGCCCAACCCGGTGCCGCCGAGGGTGCGGCGCCGCGACGGGTCGGCCCGCCAGAACCGCTCGAACACCCGCTCGGCGGCGGCACTGTCGAGTCCCACGCCGTGGTCGGTCACAGTCAGGGTCGCCAGGGGACCTGCGGTCAGCACGACCTCGACGGGTTTGCCGGCGCCGTACTCGATCGCGTTCACCACGAGGTTGCGCACGACCCGGCCCACCCGCCGCGGGTCGCAGCTGACCGGGCAGGTGTCGGGCACGCTCACCGACAGTGCGCAGTCCTGCTCCTGGGCCAACGCGCGCAGCGCCGCCACCCACTCCGGGACCAGCACCGCCAGGTCGACCTCCTCCGCGTCGAGCACGGCTTCGCCTGCGTCGAAGCGGGACACCTCGAGCAGGTCGTTGAGCAGGACGTCGAAACGTTCCACCTCGGCGACCAGCAGTTCGCTGGTGCGCGGCGACGGGAGGCGTCCGGCCGTGGTGTCGTCCGCGACGACGTCGGCCGCCATCCGGATCGTCGTCAACGGGGTCCGCAACTCGTGGGACACGTCCGCCACGAACCGCCGCTGCATCTCGGACAGGCGCCGCAGCTGTTCGATCTGCGCCTGGAGACTGTCGGCCATGCTGTTGAAGGACTCCGACAGCCGCGCCATGTCGTCCTCGCCGTGGACCTGCATCCGGCGGCTCAGATCACCGGTGGCCAGCGCGGCCGCGGCCCGAGAGACCTGTTGGACCGGGCGCACCAACCGGCGACTGAACCACCAGGCCAGGGCGCCCAGCGCCACGACCAGCGCGATGCCGACACCGACGACGGTGGAGCGCACGAGCGAGATCGTCCGGGTCACGTCGTCGAGGCCGTAGAGGTAGTACAGCTCGTACGGCCCCACCCCCTGCACGTTCACGGGAGCCGCCAGGACGAGTCCCGGTGCGGTCCGCCCGTCGTCGTAGACCACGTCCGTGTTCATCCAGACGGTCGTGTTCTGCGAGCGCATCGCGTCGATCAGCTCCGGCGGCACCGAGTCGATGCTGACGAGGTCGGTCGACTGGGACGGGAGGTCGGCCGCGGTGGGCGCGGGCTGGACGACCACGTCGTAGGTCGGGGGTTTCCCGGCCCGACCCGCGAGGTCGTCGACTAGGCCGTCGATGAGGCTCTGATTGTCCGGCTCCGGCGATGTGGTGGCGTAGGTACGGGCGATCGAGCGGCCCGCCGCGACCTCGGCGAGGGCACTGCGCTGTTTCGCGTCCATGAGCCCGTCGGACACCCGCTGGACCAGGATGGCCCCGGCGGCTCCCACGACCAGGAAGGTCACCAGCACGGTGCTCACCACGGTGCGGAACTGCAGCGAACGTCGCCAGAACCGACCCAGCGACGGCGTCATCGACCGTCAGTCGTCCGCGCCGGCCTTGTACCCCACCCCGCGCACGGTGATGACGTACTGGGGATTGTCGGGGTCGATCTCGATCTTGCCGCGCAGGCGCTGGACATGGACATTCACCAGGCGGGTGTCGGCCGCATGCTGGTAACCCCAGACCTCGCGCAGCAGCATGTCGCGGGTGTACACCTGCCACGGCGTGCGCGCCAGACAGGCGAGCAGCTCGAACTCCAGGGGGGTGAGGGCGATCCGTTCCCCGGCCCGGGTCACCGTGTGGCCTGAGTAGTCGATCTCGAGGTCGCGCAGGCGGATGAGCTCGGGAGCCACCTTCGTGGCCGGCCTCATCTGGGCCCGCAGCCGCGCGATCAGTTCCTTGGGCTTGAAGGGTTTGACGACGTAGTCGTCGGCTCCGGCCTCGAGACCGCGGACGACGTCAGTGGTGTCGGTGCGGGCCGTGAGCATGATGATCGGCGTGTCCGCCTCGGCCCGGATCCGACGACAGACCTCGATGCCGTCGATCCCCGGCAACATGACGTCCAGCAGCACGGCGTCGGGATCGAAGTCCCGACGAGCCGCGACCGCGGCCGCGCCGTCGCTGCACACCCCCACGCTGTAGCCCTCGCCCTTGAGCACGATCGTGAGCATCTCGGCCAGAGCCGGATCGTCGTCCACCACCAGAATGCGACCAGTCACGGCCCCATCATGCCAAAGGCAACCGGCTCGGCCGGGGACCGCTCACGCGGCGCGTTCGATCATCCCCACCACGGCGGCGACACCCAACACCGACCGCGGCGAGAACGCCGACCGCCAGAGGCCACCGTGCACGGCCGCCTCGGTGAACAACTGCGAGGGATGCAGCAGGCGGACGTCGGGGTTGGTGGCCGACAGCGGGTCGTTCAGGTCGCGCACCATGAGGGCCGCCATCAGCGAGTTCGTCGTGTCCGGTTCGAAGATCTCCAACCCGAAGCGGCCCGCCCCGGCGTAGGCCGCGGCCAGCATGCGGTTCTTGACCACCGACCGGGTGCGCGTGGCGGGAGCGACGTTGAGCGAGACACGCCGTCCGGCGGCCCGGTCGACGATGGCCCGCCAGCGCTGCATCCGCTTGGCCAACAGATAGTTGGGACCCTGCTGCGGGACCAGGCAGTCGGCCACGGCGTAGTCGACACCATCGTCGCTGCGCAGCAGGTCCGGGTAGTTGGGTTGGAACAGGTTGGCGACCCGCAAGGGCAGGCGTGTGGCCCGTGCCAGCACGTGCCGGTCCCACCGGTCGCGCGAGTCGAGGACCACGTCCGCCCCCACCTGGAAGGCATCGGTCGGGGTCGCCAGGAAGGCCAGTACGGGGTCGCGGTGGGCCAGGTGGGCCGCGAGTGCGTCGGATGCCATGGACAGGCGGACGTTCGTGGCGCCGTCCGCGTACAGGTAGTTGCCCAGCACCAACTGGCCGTCGAACCCGTCGATCCACTGCGCCACGTCCGGCAGCTGGGTCAGGAGATCGGCGCCGGCCACCTCGGCGATCTCGTCGGCGGACGCCGCCGACGCCCCGACCGCCGACCCTCGCGGCACCGGGACGTGCAGCACTCCCGGGGTGCCGTCGACCGCAGCGATGATCCGCCGCCAGGCATCGGGGCGCGGGAGGTCGACGGCGAGCACCTGCGCTCCCCAGGACAGCAGTTCGCGCAGCGGCGCGAGCTCGGCTCCGGCCCCCAGGACGACCACGGTCGTGCGGGACAGGTCGAACCAGTCCGGATGCGCCAGGGCGGCATCGAGCGCCGGCAGCAGTGACGGTTCGGCCACTCCGGCCTCGACCCAGCGGCGCGCCTGGGCACGCAGGTCGGAACCTTCCAGGAGTCGTCCCCGGTACGGCACCGCGAAGCCGGGACGCGTCTCGGACCCACCCACGAAGGAACGCGTGGCGAACCCGGCGCCCGGCACGGCGAAGGCCTCGGCCAGGGGGAGATCACGACCGTCCGCCGCCCAGCGGAACTCGGCCCACAGGGTGTCCAGCCCGGCCGCGGAGATGGTCAGCGACGTGGCGCCGCTGCGCCCCCCCACCGCCACCAGGTCCCGCGCGGGTCCCACGTACTTCTTGCGCCACTCCGCGGTCGCGCGGATCCGCGCGGCGAGGTCCGGGTCCGATGCCTGCGCGGCGGCCGCGAACACCGTGCGCCCCGTGGCCGTGGTGGACCGGCGACCGTCCACCGATCGGAACTGAACGCCCTCATCGCTTCCCATGGGTCTCCTCGCGTCGAACCCCGCCTGCGATCCCCGATCCTGCAACATCCCCGGGGCGGTTGCCCGGTGGGCCCGGGTCGTCTGCTTACCCTGACCCGGTGAGATCCGCGCGTTCGACCTTGGCCCTCCTGGGGGTGTTCCTCGCTGCCGCACTCGTGCTCGCGTGGTCCATGAGTTCCCCGCCCGTGCAGGAGGCCGCCTCCGGCAACGCGCAAGCGCCGACCGACCCGGCCTCCGACGGCGACGATTCCGCGGAACCCGCGGTCCCGGCGGACTCCCCGTACTGGTCGGATCCGGCCGGAGTGGGTCAGCCGTACCCGCCCGGCACGGTCACCGGCCTGATCACCTTCCGGGGGAACCCGACGCGGACCTACTACGGCAGCGGACCGATCCCGCGCACGGCGCCGGTCGAGGCCTGGCGGTATCCGCGGTCCGGGGGGATGTGCGGGATGTCGATCGACGAGCACGGCCCCATGAACTGGTGCGGCACCGGCTGGACCGGCCAGCCCGCGGTGTTCGAGCGCGACGGCCGCGAATGGCTGGTGTTCGGCGCGTACGACTACGGGGTCCACTTCCTCGACGCCAACACCGGCGAGGAGATCCTGCCGACGTTCAAGACCGGCGACATCATCAAGGGGACGGTCACGGTCGACCCCGACGGCTATCCCCTCGTGTACACCGGTTCGCGCGACAACAACTACCGCATCATCGCCATCGACGGCGACAAGCCCCGCGAACTGTGGCGACTCAACGCCGACGACGTCTCGCCGGTGAAGTGGAACAACGACTGGGACGGATCCGGCCTGGTCATCGACGACTACCTGTTCGAGGGTGGCGAGAACAGTCAGTTCCACATCGTGAAGCTCAACCGTGGGTACGGGCCCGACGGCAAGGTGACCGTCAAACCGGAGCTCGTGTTCCACACCCCGGGCTGGGACGACCAACTGCTGAAGGACTTCGGCAGCGACCAGGTATCCATCGAGAACTCGGTCGCCATCTACAAGGACACCGTCTACTTCGCCAACAGCGCCGGACTGGTGCAGGGATGGGACATCAGCGGGCTCAAGGAGGGGCGTGAGCCCCAGCGGGTCTTCCGGTTCTGGACCGGCGACGACACCGACGCCTCGGTGGTGATCGACTCCGACGGGTTCCTCTACATCGGGTCCGAGTACGAGAAACACAATGCGCGCTCCGACCAGGTCGGCCAGATGGTCAAGCTCGACCCGAGCAAACCCGACGACCCGATCGTGTGGAACATCCGTATGCCCGAGTCGGGCGGCGTCTGGGGCACCCCGGCGCTCTACCAGGATGTCGTGGTCTACGACACCAACGCCGGCGACGTGCTCGGTGTCGACCGCATGACCGGCGCCATCCGGTGGAAGAAGAAGCTGCCCGGACCGACCTGGCAGTCTCCCGTGGTCATCGACGGGGTGCTGGTCCTCGGCGACTGCGACGGCACCATGCACGCCTACGACATGAGCGACACCTCGAAGGACCCGCCCGAACTGTGGAACGTCAAGATCGGTGGCTGCATCGAGTCGACGCCCGCGGTGTGGAACGGCAAGATGTGGTTCGGCACGCGCGACGGCCAGGAGCATGCCCTGTTCCCCGCCGACCAGGTCCCGGCGAACCTCCCCCGGCAGCCGGCATCCGGGTCCCCGCAGCCGTCGGCCGCCGTCGGCTGACGTCGGCGTGACGGTCACCCGCATCGCCCCCTCCCCCAGCGGGTGGCTGCACGTGGGCAACGCGGTGAACTTCCTGCTCACCGACTGGGCGGCCGGGCCCCAGGGGCGTATCCGACTGCGGATCGACGACCTGGGTCTGGCCGTGGCCGACCGCCACCTCGCCGACATCTTCTGGGCGGTCGGGTGGCTGGGGATCCCCCTCGCCGGGGGGCCTCGCGACGCGGCTGACTTCGTCGCCCATCACCGGCAGGGCGCCCGCCTCGACCGGTATCGGTCCGCCGGCGGCGCGCTCGGACCGGAATGGGTCTACGCCTGCTCCTGCTCACGCACCGACGTGGCCCGTCGACCGGTCACGACTCCCGATCCCTGCCGCGACCTCGCGCTGCCCCTGGAACCCGGGCACACCGCGTTGCGGTTCCGCACCGCCGACGGTCCACCGCCGGGCCCGGCCACCGCGAACGCGCTCGCCGCACTCGGACTCACGCGCGCGGGGATCGCTGCCGAGATGGGCGACTTCGTCGTATGGCGTCGCGACGATCTTCCCGCCTACCAGCTGGTGTCGATGATCGACGACACCGACCAGGGATCGACCTGATCGTGCGAGGACACGACCTCCTGCCGTCCAGCGGCGCGCAACTGCTCCTGGCCGCGGCCATGGGCACCGAGAGTCTCGCCGGGGTCCGGTTCGTGCACCACGACCTGGTGACCGACGTCCGGGGCCACAAACTGTCGAAACGCGACGATGCCGATGCCCACGCGGTCGCCGCCACCCCGACGGCCGCGACCGCGTCCACCGACTGGCCGTGAACGCCGCCGTGGGCGTCGGGATCACCCCGGTCGGTCAGTACCGGTAGTGGTCGGACTTGTAGGGTCCGGCCACGTCGACACCGAGGTACTCGGCCTGGTCCTTCGACAGTTCCGTGAGGTGGACCCCCAGCGCGTCGAGGTGCAGCCGGGCCACCATCTCGTCGAGCTTCTTGGGCAGCACATACACCCCGATGGGGTACTGGTCGGACTTGGTGAACAGCTCGATCTGGGCGAGCACCTGGTTGGTGAACGAGTTGGACATCACGAACGAGGGATGGCCCGTGGCATTGCCCAGGTTGAGCAGGCGCCCGGCGCTGAGCAGGATGATCGTGTGGCCGTCGGCGAACCGCCACTCGTCGACCTGCGGCTTGATCTCGGTCCGGGTGGCCACCTCGTCGAGGCCGGCCACCTCGATCTCGTTGTCGAAGTGCCCGATGTTGCCCACGACGGCTTGATGCTTCATGCGCGACATCTGGTCGGTGGTGATGACGTCCTTGCAGCCGGTGGCCGTCACGAAGATGTCCGCCACCCCGATCACGTCCTCCAGCGTGGCGACCTGGTAGCCGTCCATCGCAGCCTGCAGCGCGCAGATCGGGTCGACCTCGGTCACGATCACGCGGGCGCCCTGGCCACGCAGCGACTCGGCGCACCCCTTGCCCACGTCGCCGTATCCGCACACCACCGCCGTCTTGCCGCCGATGAGGACGTCGGTGGCCCGGTTGATGCCGTCGATCAGCGAATGCCGACAGCCGTACTTGTTGTCGAACTTGCTCTTGGTGACCGAGTCGTTGACGTTGATGGCCGGGAACAGGAGCGAACCGTCGGCCAGCATCTCGTAGAGGCGGTGCACACCCGTGGTGGTCTCCTCGGTGACTCCGATGATCCCCTCGGCGACCTCGGTCCAGCGACCGGGCTGCTGCTCCATGGTGCGCCGCAGGAGTTCGAGGACGACGCGGTACTCCTCGTTGTCCCCCGGCCCCGGCTGGGGGACGGCGCCGGCCTTCTCGAACTCGACACCCTTGTGGATGAGCAGCGTCGCATCGCCACCGTCGTCGAGCAGCATGTTCGGTCCGCCGTCGGGCCAGAGCAGAGCCTGCTCGGTGCACCACCAGTATTCGGGCAGGGTCTCGCCCTTCCAGGCGAAGACCGGAACCCCCTTCGGACGCTCCGGCGTCCCGTCGGGCCCCACCACCACGGCCGCGGCCGCGTGATCCTGGGTCGAGTAGATGTTGCAGGACGCCCAGCGGACGTCGGCGCCCAGCGCGGTCAACGTCTCGATCAGCACGGCGGTCTGCACGGTCATGTGCAGCGATCCGGTGATCGTGGCGCCAGCCAGCGGCTGCGCCGGACCGTAGAGCTCGCGCATGGCCATGAGGCCCGGCATCTCGTGCTCCGCCAGGGTGATCTCCCGGCGACCGAAGTCGGCCAGGGACAGGTCGGCGACGCGGAATTCGGTGACAGTCATGAGGCTCCTCGTGAGACGGGTCGGGGGGACGAACGTCACGAGGCTTCGATGGTCCGCGCCGATATTGTGCCACGCGGATCGCGTCCCGGGGTCACGGAGGATCGGTGGTGTCCCCGTGTCCGGAGGTCTCGGTGGCCGGGTCGGGGTGATCGGCGTCGTAGATGTCGGGTTCGAGGTAGATCACACATTCCTTGTCGGGGATCTGCGCCCGGATGGCCACCTCCGCGGCGTCGATCACCCCGGCCACCTCGGCCGCGGACGAGGCGGCGGGGACTGCGATCTTGGCCGCGACCAGGATCTCGTCGGGCCCCACGTGCAAGGTCCGCTGATGGATCATCCGCTCGACACCCGGGGTGGCCTCGATCGCTGCCGTGATCGCGGCGTCCTCCTCCGGCAGTGCCGATTCCCCGGTGAGCATCGAGGTCATCTCCATCGCCAGGAAGATGGCGATCACGACCAGCAGGGTGCCCACTGCCATGGCACCGATGCCGTCGAACGCCCCGTTGCCGGTGACGACGGCCAGCGTGATGCCGATGAGCGCGAACACCAGCCCCAGGAGTGCGCCGGTGTCCTCGAGCAGGATGACCGGCAGCTCCGGGTTGCGGGTGTCCCGGATGAACCGTGGCAGCGACCGCTTCCCCCGGGCCCGGTTGCTCTCCCGCACGGCCGTGCGCAGCGAGAACGCCTCGAGCACGATCGCGATGAGCAGGACAGCGAACGCGATCCCCGCGTCGTTGAGGGGTTCCGGATGCTGGACCTTGTGGATCCCCTCGTACAGGGAGAACAGGCCACCCACCAGGAACAGCACGATGGCGACGATGAAACCGTAGATGTAGCGGCGTCGCCCGTAGCCGAACTGATGCGTCGCGGTGCGCGTCTGCTTGCTGCGCTTGTTCCCCACCAGCAGCAGGACCTGGTTGCCGGAATCGGCGAGGGAGTGGATCGCCTCCGCCAGCATCGACGACGACTGGGTCAACAGGAAGGCCACGAACTTCGCCACGGCGATCCCGAGGTTGGCCGCCAGGGCGGCGAGAACTGCCTTCATCCCGCCTTCGGTGCTCATGGCGTCGCCTCCTGGGTTGCGCGGACCACGACGGCGTCGTCCGCAATGATGTCCGCGGCCGACGAGTCCGCCGATATCGCGACGGCCTGCCCCGGCTCGACCGCGTATCCGGTTCCGTCCACCGCCACCGACAGCGCCCCCGCCAGGTTCACCACGAGCCGGTAGCGGCCACCGGGCTCCGACCACGACCCCGCCCGGACGGCGTGGACCGCGAACGGCGCGCCCACCGGCGCGTAGTCGCCGTCGGCGGGCCGCCGGATGACCTCGACGGTGCGATCGGGCCGCAGCGCGGCGAGCGTGTGGGCCACGCTCATCCGTTTGCCCGTGAGCCCCATCCGCAGCACGTTGTCGCTGGAGTTCATGACCTCGAACCCCACCCCGGTCACGTAGGCGTGGGGCACCCCGGCGGGGACGTAGGCGGCGTCACCGGGCTGCAGCAGGTCGGCGGCCAACAGAGCCGCCACCGCCACCCCCGGGTCGCGGCCGAACCGGGCCACCACGGCTTCGGTGGCCCGCAGGTCCACCTCGGATCCCCCGGCCCGGCCCCACGCCGCACGCCACTCTTCCGCGTCTGCCGACACGGGGTGGTCACCGAGCAGCTGCCGCACCGCTGTGGCGTGATCACCGGCGGCCAGCGCCGTGAGGACCGGCTCCGCGGCGCCCACTGCCGCCAAAACCGCCCGCGCCGGGTCCGCGGCCCGCCAGCCGGCCAGGACCACGAACGGGTCGATGGCCACGAGCATCTCGGTCTTCTCCGAGGTGTCCGCCAACAGGTCACGCGCCTCGGGGTCCGACCACCACTGGGCAGCGGTCGCGGTGTCGGGATGCGCCTGCAATGACAGGGGGGATCCGGCCGCCAGCAGCTTCGCGAGCAGGGGCACCGAACCGGGGGGCCAGACATCGGCCAACGTGCCGCCGGCCGTGGCCAGCGGTGACGGCGCCCCCGGATGTGCCCCGAACCACAACTCGGCCTCCGGGCCCCCGGTGGGGCCACACCAGCGGGCGAGGCCGTCGACGGCGCCCCAGTCGTAGTCCCGGAGGGATCCGGAGATCACTGTCGCGGTCATGCGCGTTCTGCCGGTCGCGCCTCGTCGACGAGCATCACGGGGATCCCGTCACGCACGGGGAAGGCCAAGCCACAGTCCACGCACACCAGGGTGTCGGACTCCACGCGGAGTCGCGCGTGGTGCGGCTGCGGGCAGCGCAACAACTCCAGGAGCACCGGATCGATGTCCACCTCGCTCATGATCCTCCTCTGATGACGGCCAGCACCTCGTCGCGCAGTGCCGCCATGGTCCGGGGGTCGGCCGCCTCGGCATTCAGCCGCAGCAGCGGTTCGGTGTTCGAGGGACGGACGTTGAACCACCAGTCCGGCCCCGACACCGTGAGCCCGTCCAGTTCGTCGACCGTGCCGCGGTCGCCGAAGGCTGCCTGAACGGCGGCGAGCGACTCGGCCACGTCGGCCACCTCGCTGTTGATCTCGCCGGTGGCGTGGTACCGCTCGTATTTCGCCATGAGCTCGGAGAGGACGGTCCCCGGAGCCGTCGCCCCCAGCACCGACAACACGTTCATCGCCGCCAACATCCCGGAATCCGCCCGCCAGAAGTCGCGGAAGTAGAAGTGGCCCGAGTGCTCGCCGCCGAAAGCGGCCCCGGTGCGCGCCATGGCCGCCTTGATGTAGCTGTGACCGACCCGGGTCCGCTCGGGCACCCCGCCGTTCTCGGCGATGATCTCGGGCACCGCGCGACTGGTGATGAGGTTATGGATGATCGTCGCGCCGGGTTCCCGGGCCAGGACCTGCTCGGCGATCAGCGCGGTGATCGCCGAGGGCGACACAGGTTCGCCGTTCTCGTCGACGACGAAGCACCGGTCGGCGTCGCCGTCGAAGGCCAGACCTAGGTCGGCGCCCAACTGCACCACCCGTTCGCTGAGGTCCACCAGGTTGGCCGGGTCGATCGGGTTCGCCTCGTGGTTCGGGAACGTCCCATCGAGGTCGAAGTACAACGGACTGATCGTCAGCGGCAGCTCGGGAAGCCCCGCGCGGGTTCCCAGGACCGCGGGGACCGTGTAGCCCCCCATCCCGTTCCCGGCATCGACCACGACCCGAAGGGGACGGATGCCCGACAGGTCGACCAACGAGCGGAGGAACGCGGCGTAGTCGCTCAGGAGGTCGCGGTCGCGGACGGTCCCGGGAGCGGTGTCGGCATCGGCGACGGAGCCCGCACGAACAAGCTCGCGGATCTCCGCCAGGCCGGTGTCCTCGCCGACGGGCGCCGCCCCCGCGCGGCACAACTTGATCCCGTTGTACTCCGCCGGATTGTGGCTGGCGGTGAACATCGCCCCCGGAAGGCCGAGCCGTCCGGCGGCGAAGTACAGGCCGTCGGTGGAACACAGCCCGATCCGGATGACGTCACACCCCTGGCCGGTCACCCCATCGGCGAAGGCGGCCACGAGGTCGGGACCGGATGGTCGCATGTCATGTCCGACCACGACGGCTCCCGCCCCCCCGGACGCCGTATCGGCCCCGACCACCCGGACGAAGGCCGCCCCGATGTCGCGGCACAGGTCGGCGTCCAACTGGTCGGGGACGGTGCCCCGGACGTCGTAGGCCTTGATGATGGCGTCAAGATCGCGCACGGGGGCGAGCGTAGCGACTCAGGCGTCGGCGTCGCGCAGCACCCGCAGGTGCCCGCGCCGGGTCACCTCGAGAGTGCCGGCGGGGACCGGTGGTTCGACGGGGGCCGTCGGTCGGCGTTCGCGCCCGGCCTCGCGGACGGCCTCGGCCAGTGCCTCGAGATCGTCGCTGCTGGGTTTCAAGGCATCGGGATCGGGCTGAAGCCGGACGATCTCCCAGCCGCGGGGCGCGGTGAGCCGTTCACTGTGGGCCTGGCACAGGTCGTAGCAATGAGGCTCGGCATACGTCGCCAGCGGCCCCAGCACCGCGGTGCAGTCGGCGTACACGTAGGTCAGCGTCGCCACCGCCGGTCGGGTGCACGACGGCTTGCTGCAGCGTCGGGCCATGCTCACGAGGTGACGATACCGCGCGGCCCCGACAGTCCCGAGGATTGAGGCCGTCAGTTGCCGTACACGGGTTGGGCACGATCCACGGGAGTCCACACCTGGAGCGGGGCCAGCGCGTAGCCGGTCATGCTGCGTCCGTCGGCGAGTTGGACGTGGCCGGCATGAAGTTCCCCCGAACCTGACGTCCGCGTGACGATGGCCGTGTAGGTGTCGGTGGGCCCCGACAGGGGGACGGCCACCGTGGAGCCGCCGGGTACCTCGACCGTGCGCGCCGGCCGGACCTCGGCGCCGGACTGTCCGGCCGGGAGCACGCTGACCTTCACGGTGACGGTGCCGTCCGCACTGCTGAGCAGGAGGCTGGCGTCGAGCGACTTGCGCAGACCCGTCACCGCGGAGGTCCCGGGGACCACCGGAGCGGGGCCGAACCACGCGATGTCCTCGCCCGGATCGATCGCGTTGGCGGTCTCGGCTCGCTCGAGGGTGGCCTGGGCCTCGCTGCGGGCGGCGTCTCCCTTGGCCTGCTTCAAGGCACGTTCCGCAGCCGCGACGGCCGCCGAGCGCCGGGCCTTGATGGACTCGTCGACGGCGGTCGTGGCGGATGCGGCCGCGACCACCCGCGTGTCGCCGGTGATCTCGATGGCGGCGGCCCTGCCGCCCAACTCCTTGGTCAGGTCGATGACCGTCAGGTGACCGGCGCGCAGGTCGATCGGCTCGCCGGCCAGGAGCGGCAGCGGTCCGTTCTCGGTGAGCGCCCGCACGCGCACCTTGCCGGAGTCCGTCGGCGCCAGGATCTGGAGTTCGCGACCCCCGGCGCCGGCCGGCATCCCGGCCAGGACCACGGTCTTCTCCGGCGAGCCGGCATCTCCGATCACGTCGGTCCCCATGGGCGTGAGCCCCTCCATTCGGTCGTCGACGACGGCGGCGGAGATCAGCCCGACCCTGGTGCGGACCCGCAGGGCCACCTGGTCGGTGCCGTGGGCGAGGGTGTCGATGCCGACCCGGACCGTGTCGCCCGCGGGGACCGAGATCCCGTCGTCGCCCGCGAGTTCCAGCTGCCCCCCCTTGCCGTAGGCGGCGACATCGACGAGTGAGTCGCTGGCCGTCGGGTTGGTGAGGGTCAGCACCGAGCGCTGCCCCTGAGCGGCCCCGCCTCCGACGAACCAGGATTCGGCTCCCGGCGCCACACATGGCGTGCTGGCCAGTCCCTTGCCCTCGCCGCGCGGATCATCGACGACCTGCGCCGACACCAGGCCGGGAGCCAGTCCGCCCACGGCGCTGATCTGGGACCCGTCGTGGTCGGTCTGAGCGGTGGCCCCGGGAACGGTGACCCGGGTCATCGGCTTGCCCCGGGCATCGGCGATGGTCGCGGAACCGGGCACGTCCTGACCTGGGGTGTCGGGGACCGCGACCGCCGACACCAGCGACTCCTCGTCGGCGGACGCCACCACCGGGCACGACAGCCGGGCGGCCCGCAGGAAGTCGCGCACCGCCCCGGAATCCGCCGCGACCTGGGTGGCGGTCGACGACTGGGCGACGGTCCCCACGGCGACGGCCCCGCCGCAGACGCCGACGACGGCCACGGCCGAGATCAGGTTGCGCCAACTCATCGTTCCGCCTTTCCGGGACGCATCGCCGCCGCGACGAGCACGAAGGCAGCCACCGCCGGGATGAGCAGGCTCAACCACCGACCCATCGGATCGATGGAGATGCCGATCTCACCGCTCGCGCCCGGCGGCACCGCGAAGGACTGCCACGACCCGGCCACCGGCTGGAGCGAGGAACCGGCGAGGGTCGCCCGCCATGCATCGTCGGGGGGTTCGGCCATCGTGACGCTCGTGGTGCCGTCCGGCAGTGTCCCGGCCGCCGTCGGCGCAGCCCCCGACACATCGGTGGGAACGACAGTGGCCCCGTCGGGCCCGACCGCCCGCACCCGGGGAAGCGGGGAACTCAGTTCCCACAGGCCCCGGCCCTCGAGCGTGGACACCCGTCGGATGCCGGGCACGGCATCCAACTGCCGCGCCAACGACCGGTCGAGCGACACGTCGACGGTGAGGAACCGGACCGAGGCGGCCGCCAGTTCCGCGACCCCCTGGGGGGATCCCGCCGCAGCCCGGGACACGGCAGCGCCGAAATCGCCGAGATCCGCGGCGGCCGGTGCGACCTCGGCGTCGCCCAGCCGCGGTCCGAGTCCGCCCAGGATCTGGTAGGTGACGGCACCGTCGGGCCGCTGATGCAGTTCGAGACTGCGGGGCGCCGCAGGCCCCAACGACGCGACCTGGACGAACGGGGACACGATGACCGGGTCGCCCCGGCGGATGAGCGAATCGCCGGCCGCCAACCACCAGCCGCCCACCATCAGCGGCGCCACGATCGCGAGGACGAGCCCGGTGCGGGCGACCAGCGATCCGACCCTGAGGCCGGACAGTGCGAGGGCGACCGCCGCGCAGGCACCCAAGCCCATGAGCAGTGTGCCGGCACCGGGCCACGCGGCCACCGTGTTCTAGGCCCAAGGGGCGGCCACGGGGACCAGGCTCTGCGTGATCGCCACCAGCAGACCGAGAAGGATGACGCACCATGCGCTGACCACGGCTCGCCGCGTTCCGGCCGGGATGAGCGCGAGCACGGCCAGGGCGGCCAGTGCTGCGGCGATCCACGCGGGACCGGTTCCCGGGCCTCCCGGGTTGAGCAGGCCGACCTGCCAGATCGGTGCCGGGTCGGTGGCCAGACGCAGCGGATGAGCCCCCAGGTCGAGGAGCAGCATCGTGGGGTTGGCGAGCACGTACCCGGTCCAGGGCCACAGCAGTGCCGCCGCCGCGATGCCGACCACCACGGCTCGCACCACCCCTGACCCGTGCCGACCGACCATGGCCGCGATGGCGGCACCCACGACGACAGCCACACCCAGGGCGGGACTGAAGGCGCCGAGCGCCGCGACGACGAAAGCAGCCGCCACCACCGTCCGGCGGCGTCCAAGCGGGAGTCCGGTGTCGAAGCCGCTGATCCGCACCAGGAGTCGGACGGCGAAGGGGAGCAGGATGGCGGCGCCGGCAACTCCCACCCGACCGGTGTCCACGGCGGCCAGCGTGGCGGGGAGCAGGCCGTAGGCGCCGGCGGCGACGAACCGGGTCGGCGTCGGGACGACATCGCGAAGCGCCAGGAACAGCGCCGTGGCGGCGAGTGCGGGCGCCAGGAGCAGCAGGGTCTGCAGCGCCGCCGCGGCGGACCCGAGGAAGGGCGCCGACAACGCCGACACCAGCAGCAGGTAAGGCGGCGCGGCGACGGTGGACCCCAGGCCCACTTCGTGCCAGCCCGACAGGAACGTGCGCAGCAGGTCGAGACCCGAGTCGGGCGCCGGCTGCAGGGCCCCACCCAGAAGTCGGCCGTCGCCGAACCACAGGCTCCACGAGGCGAACAGGCACACGACACCCAGCACCCCGAGCAGCAGGAGGGTGTTGCGCACGGCATGCCCGGTGCGCACCGCGGCATGGGTGCGAGGAGCGTGGGGACGCAGGAAGGTCTCGTGCCAGCCCGCGGCACGTTGACCCAAGGTCGGCCGAAGGTGACGCAACTCCCGCGACCGGACCGTGCTGACCGACCGCACCGCGCGGCGCCCGGAGGTGACGGTGCGCCACGACAGGAGGCCGACCACTGTGCCGGCCAGGTCGTCCCAGGCCCGGCGCGGCGACAGGGTGAGCAGGCCGAGGACGAGGCGGAGGATCCCCCCCAGCGCTGCGCGCAGGGTCGTGAACGGCACCCGCCACAGCGGGGCATGGATCAACGCGGTGGTGACGCTGGTGCGGCGATGCTGATACCGCCGCGACCCCCGGACTCCCGATGGCGCCCGCAGACCGGTGATCGCGGCCCGGCGGTGCTGGATGACGGCTCGCGGGGCCACGACCACGCGGGCTCCGGCCCGACGGGCCCGCCAGCACAGGTCGGTGTCCGCGCCCTCGGCGGGGAACGCCCCGGAGAAGCCGCCGAGCTGGTCCCACAGGTCGCGCCGCACGAGCATGCCGGCCGATGACACGGCCATGACGTCGGCGGTCCCGTCGCGCTGTCCCTGGTCCACTTCGCCCTGCCCGACCCCGGTCTCGGGGCGACCGGTGCCCGACACCGCGATCCCGCACTCCAGCAGCACGTCGGGGTGTCTCCAGGACCGGACCTTGGGGCCGACGATCCCCGTGCCGTTCAGACGATCCGCCTGGGCGAGCAGCTCGTCCAGGGTGTCGGGTGCCACGGCAGCGTCGTCGTGCAGCACCCACACCCAGTCCACGACACCGTCTCGAGGGGTCGCGGTATCGGAGGTGTCCGGGTCACGCAGATCGATGACCTGCTCGGTCACCGACAGCCCGTGGGAGACCGCGGTGCCGAACGTCGTGTCGGAGGCGAGGGTGACGACGTCGTCGACTGCGTCACTGTCGGCGAGCAGTGCGGCGCTCGTGTCGGTCGATCCCGTGTCCACGGCGATGACCCGGTCCGGCCGACGCTGCGAGGACGCCAGCGCCCCCAACGCTCGCGGCAGCCACCGGCTGCCGTCATGGGAGACCGGGACGGCGGTCACGCGGTGTTCCCGCGTGACCGCCGTCCGGTCCGGCACGACCTGGATGTCCGCCAGTGAGTTCATGGATCCCTACTGCTCGCTGCCCCCACGGCTCGCGCGCCCTGTCACGATAAGCGACAGATCCGGAAGGATCCGGCAATTCGCCGCGGTGCGTCAGACGGCCGCCTTCTTGAGGCGCCGCCGCTCCCGCTCGCTCAGTCCCCCCCAGATGCCGAAGCGCTCGTCGTTGGCCAGGGCGTACTCCAGGCACTCCGAACGCACGTCGCATGACAGGCACACGCGCTTGGCCTCGCGGGTGCTGCCGCCCTTCTCGGGGAAGAAGGCTTCGGGATCGGTCTGCGCACACAGCGCCCGCTCCTGCCAGCTCATCTCCTCGTCCTCGGTCATCGGTAGAAAGACCATCTCTCCCACGGGGTTCCTCCCTCTCCTGGTTCCCATCCACTGCGGTCGGTGGCGGTTCACCCGGGTACCCCTACCCGTTGCTGTGGGGTGAGCGCCTGCCGACGTGGTTGTAATTACAGGCATGTGACTTGGGGCCGTCAACCCCGATCGGCACATCTGTGGATGACGAAGGCGAAAAAGTCCACATGTTGGGTCAACTCGGACACGTCGTCCACAGGTTGGGGCCGGTCAGGCGGCGCCGACGCGCCCGTAGGACGTCGTCCGCTGGGCTGCCGGACGCCCGATCCCGTCGGCGATGTCGCGTAGTTCGGCCACCGTCAACTCGCTGCCGTGGCCGGATCCGGCCATGCGGGAGATGGTCTCCTCCATCAACGTCCCGCCCAGGTCGTCGGCACCCCCGGTGAGCATGACCCGGCACCCGGAAGGACCCAGCTTCACCCAGGAGCACTGGACGTGGTCGATGACGCCGTGCAGCATCAGCCGCGACATCGCGTGCACCGCACGGTTGTCCCGCGCCGTGGGTCCGGGGCGGGAGACCCCTGCCAGGTACAGCGGTGCCTGCTGATGGACGAAGGGCAGCGGGACGAACTCGGTGAATCCCCGGTCTCGAGCCCGAGCTCGCGCAGGGTCCGCAGATGGTCCACCCAGTGATCGGGGCGGTCCACGTGGCCGTACATCATCGTGGAGCTCGACGGGAGGCCGACGCTGTGGGCCGTGCGGATCACCTCGAGCCACTGGTCGGCCGGCAGCTTGCCCTTCGTCAGCACCCACCGGACATCGTCGTCGAGGATCTCGGCCGCGGTGCCCGGGATCGAGTCCACCCCAGCCTCCCGCGCCGCGGTGAGCCACTCCCGGATCGACAGCCCGCTGCGCTGGGCGCCGTTGATGACCTCCATCGGGCTGAACGCATGCAGGTGGATGTCCGGGGCCCGGCGTTTCACCTCGCGGGCCAGGTCGAAGTAGGCCGTCCCGGGGAGGTCGGGATGGATCCCCCCCTGCATGCAGATCTCCGTGGCCCCCGCCGCCACCGCCTCCTCGACACGACGGCCCACCTCGGCCAGCGACAGCGTGAAGGCGTCGGGGTCGTCAGCGCGCTGGGCGAAGGCGCAGAACCGGCATCCCGTGTAACAGACATTGGTGAAGTTGAGGTTGCGGTTGACCACGTAGGTCACCTCGTCACCGACGACCTCGGCACGCAGGTCATCCGCCAGCCGGGTCAAGGCGTCGAGGGCGGCGCCGTCGCTGGTCATCAGGGCGATGGCCTCGTCCCGGTGGTCCGGGGAGGCCAGTGCGCCAGGATCGCGGTGGGCCAGGTCGAGGGACGCCGCCACCTCGCCGTCGATCCGCGGTGTGGCGGACAGTCGCCGGGCTCGCACGGCGATCCCCGACCAGTCGCCGAACACCGTCCCCAGATCGGACCGCGCGTCGGTGGAGCGCCCGGTCACGTCGATGGTGGTGGCGAGGTCGGTGCGGCCCGGTCCCGTCGCCGCGGCGAACTCCTCGTAGCCGGGATCGGCTTCCTGCCACGGCAGCCCGCGGGGGCGCAGCGGGTCGCGGGCCAAGCCGTCGCCACCGGCCAACGCCTGGATGTGTGGTCGGATCCGCGGATCCGACCACGTCTCGGCCAGGTGCGTCGGGTGGGCGGTCAGCCGCGCACGCAGGGTCAGGCCCTGCGCGGCGACGAGTTCCGTCAGGTGGTCGAGGTGGGGCCACGGCCGCTCGGGATTGACGTGATCGGGCGTCACCGGGCTGATCCCGCCGAGGTCGTCGGCGCCCGCGCCCAGCAGGTCCGCCACCACTTTCGGCTCGCTCAGGTTGGGCGGCACCTGGATCCGCATCTGCGGCCCCATCAGGATCCGCGCGGTGGCGACCGCCGCGAGATACCGATCGACCGGGAGATCGTCACGGTCCCGGGCGGCAGTGTCGGGCTTGGCCCGGAAGTTCTGGACCAGGACCTCCTGGATGTGCCCGTACTCCCGTGCCAGGCGCCGGATCTCGAGCATGGAGTCGACCAACTCCGTGTCGGTCTCCCCGATCCCGACCAGTACCCCGGTGGTGAAGGGGATGGCCAGGCGACCCGCGTCCTCGATCATGCGCAGCCGCACAGCGGGGTCCTTGTCCGGCGATCCGTGGTGCACCTGGCCGGGTTCGGTGAGCCGCGGGCTGGCGTTCTCGAGCATCAGACCCATCGACGCGGCGACCGGACGCAGGCGTCGCAACTGGGACCAGGTGAGCACACCGGGATTCAGGTGGGGCAGCAGACCGGTGTCCTCGAGCACCGCGATGGCCGCCGCCCGCAAGTACGACGCGGTGTCGGGGTACCCCCCCTCGTCCAACCAGTCGCGGGCGGCCGGCCACCGGTACTCCGGCGTGTCGCCCAGGGTGAACAGCGCCTCGGCGCAGCCGGCGGCAGCCCCGGCGCGGGCGATCGCGCGGACCTCGGACAGAGTCAGGAACGGCCCCTGGCCCGCTCGCCGCAGACTCGCCGGGTCGGTCGCGAACGTGCAGTAGTGACACCGGTCGCGGCACAGCCGTGTCAGGGGGATGAAGACCTTCGGCGAGTACGTCACGACCCCCGGTCGGCCCGCCGATCCCCCTCCGACGTCGCGCACCCGGGCCGCCACGCGCCGGAGCTGATGCAACCCGGACCCCCGCGCCGACAGGAGGGCGACAGCCTCGGCGCGGTTGATGCTCGCCCCCCGGTCCGCGCGGCGGATCGCCCGCTCGATCTCGCGCTCGGTGACCATGGGGGCCACGCTACCCACCGGTCACCGGGGACCCGGGCCTCGACCACCCGGGACGGTGGTCACGACTCCGCTCGACCACCGGGTTCGACCACCGGGCCCAGCCACCGACCACGGACCGATCACCACCCCGAGAGCCCGGACGGGGTCCGGGTCGGCGTCGGCGACTGTAGAAGCGGAACCCGATGCGCAGCCGAGCCTGCGAGGCGCGCGTCTATCAACACAACAGCGCGAAGCGCTACCCCAACTCCAAGAGGCGCCCGACCCGAGCCCGGACCCCGGTCTGGGCGAAGCGAGACCTGTCGACCGGTTCGGTGGTCTCGACTCCGCTCGACCACCGGAGGCGGGGCCGGCTCCGCTCGACCACCGGGTTCGACCACCGGCGCGGGTCGGGCGTCGGACCGGCGACCCACCCCATGGGATCATGCGCCTCATGAAGATCACGGTGCTCGCCGGCGGCCACGGGGGCGCGAAATTCCTGACCGGTCTGCGCGCCGCGGTCGGCGACGGCGCCGACCTGACCGCCATCGTGAACACCGCCGACGACATCCGGCTGCACGGGCTGGCGATCTCGCCCGACCTGGACACCGTCATGTACACCCTCGGCGGCGGTCTGGACGATCAGCGCGGCTGGGGGCGCGCCGACGAGGCGTTCCGGGCCAACGAGGAGTTGGGGGCCTACGGCCTGCCGAACTGGTTCGGTCTCGGGGACCGCGACCTGGCCACCCATCTGGTCCGGACCCAGATGCTCGACGCCGGATACCGACTCACCGACGTCACCGCCGCGCTGTGTGTCCGGTGGGATCCGGGAGTCACGCTCCTGCCGATGACCGACGATCGGGTCGAGACGCACGTCATCGTCACCGAGGACGGGGCTCGCCGGGCGATGCACTTCCAGGAGTGGTGGATCCGGTATCACGCCGAACTCCCGGCGTCCGAGTTCGTCCAGGTCGGCGCCGAAGAGTCGTCGATGACCTCCGAGGTGGGCTCGGCGCTCGCCGAGGCCGACCTGATCGTGCTGGCCCCCAGCAACCCGGTGGTGAGCATCGGGGCGATCCTGTCGGTCCCCGGCCTGCGCGAGTTCCTCGCCTCGGCCCCCGCCCCGGTCGTGGGGGTCTCTCCCTTGATCGCCGGGCGGGCCGTCCGCGGCATGGCCGAACAGTGCCTGGCGGCCGTCGGCGTGGCAGCCACCGCCGCCGACGTCGCCCTCCATTACGGCGCCCGATCCACCGGCGGACTACTGGACGGGTGGCTCGTCGCACCGGACGACCAAGCCGCGATCCACCGGCTCGCCGGGATCGACGCCCGGGCGGTCCCGCTCCTCATGTCCGACGAGTCCGCGGCCGCAGCCCTCGCCGACGCGACACTGCGGCTCGGGGACGAGTGCCGATGACGCGCTATGAATCCGCCGGGGTGCAGGCGGTCGCCCCCGACGGCATCGGCGAGATCACCGACGCGACGGACCTCGCCCGCGTGGTGGCGCTGGTGGGCGCCACCGTGGATTGGCCGGACGGCTCCCGGGGACTGGCCGCGGGCGACGTGGTCGTGATCACCAGCAAGGTGGTCGCCAAGGCCGAGGGTCGGGTCCGGCCGCTCGCCGAACAGGCCGAGGCCGAGGCCGACGAGACCCTCGAGGTGCTGGCCGAGGTCTCGGGTGGATCCCGGATCGTGCGCACCCGCCACGGGCTGGTGCTGGCGGCGGCGGGGATCGACCGCAGCAACTCGGCCGCAGAGACCGTCGTGCTCCTCCCCCTCGATCCCGACCGTTCCGCCCGGGACCTGAAGAGCCGCCTGGAGGAGGCCCTCGACATCGGCCCCCTCGGGATCGTCATCAGCGACACTCTCGGCCGCGCGTGGCGACTGGGTCAGACCGACACCGCGATCGGTGCCGCCGGTCTGACCCCGTTGGTGGATCTCGCCGGGAGTCGCGACGCCGGCGGCGCGCCGCTGACCGTCACGGCCCCGGCGGTGGCGGACGAGGTCGCGGCCGCCGCCGATCTGGTCAAGGGGAAGGCCGCGGCGCGACCCGTGGCCTTCGTCCGGGGGCTGGCCCATCTGGTCACTGCCGACCCCGGTCCGGGGGCGGCCGCCCTCATCCGGCCGCCGGAACAGGACCTGTTCGACCAGGGCAGCGAGCGCGCGCGGCGTTCCGGGATGGTTGCGGCAGTGGCGAATCGCCGCACGGTGCGCCAGTTCCAGGACCGGCCGGTTCCGGCGGAGCTGCTGTCGGCGGCGGTCGCCGACGCCGTCAACGCCCCCGCCCCTCACCACACCACGCCGTGGCGGTTCGTCCAGGTGCGCGGCACCCGACGCACGCGGCTGCTCGACGCCATGGCCGATCGATGGCGGCGCGACCTGACCGAGCTGGACGGCTACTCCCCGGAGTCCGTGGCCAAGCGTCTGCGACGCGGCGACGTCCTGCGCAACGCTCCTGAGCTGCTGCTCCCGTTCGTGGCGATGGCGGCCGGAAGCCACTCCTACCCGGACCTGACCCGACGCGAGCACGAACGCGATCTGTTCCTGCTGTCGGGAGGCGCGGCGATCCAGAACCTCATGATCGCGCTGGCCGCCCGCGGCGCGGCGTCGGCATGGGTGTCGGGCACGGTCTTCTGCCCGGACGTGGTGCGGTCGCAGTTGGACCTGCCCTCGGATTGGCAGCCGTTGGGCGCGGTCGCCGTGGGCTACCCCGCCGCCCCGGCAGCAGAACGTACTCCCCGCGATCCCGCCGAGTTCCTCACCGTCCTCGGGTGACCGGGCGGGGGACCGGTCAGCGATCCGAAGAGAACCGGATCGAGCCGTCGGGGATCACGCTGCCCGGCCAGACCCGGGCCCCGTCCACCAGTTCCACGTCTGCGCCGACCACGGCGCCCTCTCCCACGACCGTCCCGGTCAGCTCCGCCCGCTCCCCCACCCGTGCCCCGGTGGCGACCACGCTGTCGCGGACCACCGCCCCCGGCGACACCACGACCCCGGGCATCAGCACCGATCCGGCGACGACCGCCCCTTCGGCCACGACGCACGAGTCGGCGACGACGGACCCCCCGGTCACGTCGGCACCCGCGGCCACGCGGGCGTCGCCCAGGACCAGCCGTTCGCCCGTCGGCCCGGGAACGGCACTGCTGTCCACGCGCCCCAGCACCAGGTCGGCCGACCCGCGCACGAAGGACAGCGGTGTTCCCAGGTCGAGCCAGTAGCCGTCGTCGACGACCCCGGTCAGACGCTCGCCCTCGGCGAGCAGGGCGGGGAACGTGTCGCGCTCGACACTGACGACCTCGCCCGCCGGGATCCGGTCGATGACGTCGCGCCGGAACACGTAGCAACCCGCGTTGATCTGGTCGGTCACGATCTCCTCGGGCGTGGTCGGCTTCTCCCGGAACTCGATCACCCGACCGTCGGCGTCGGTCGGCACTAGCCCGAACGCCCGCGGGTCGGACACCCGGGTCAGGTACAGCGTGACCGCGGCCCGGGTGCGCTCGTGCTCCGCGACCAGGTGACGCAGGTCGACCCCGGACAGGACATCCCCGTTGAACACCAGCACCGACTCGTCCGGGGCGCACGTGAGCGCCTCGGCGGCATACCGGATCCCGCCTCCCGTGCCGAGGGGTTCCTGCTCGGTGCGACACACCAGTTCGACGCCGAAGTCGGACCCGTCGCCGAAGTACTCCGCGAACACCTCGGCCCGGTACGAGGTCCCCAGCACGATCCGGGTGACCCCGGCATCGCGGGCCCGCGCGATCTGATGGGCCGTGAAGGGGACACCGGCCACCGGCAGCATCGGTTTGGGTGTCGTGTTGGTCAACGGCCGCAAGCGGGTCCCCTTGCCGCCGACGAGGAGAATCGCCTGCATGGGGCCACACGGTACCGGCCCGGACCGGGGCCGCGTGGCTCCCCGATGTTGTCGCTGCCGACCGCGGGCTACCCTTCCGACGTGCTCCACGACGCCCTGGTCGAACGGGTCCGGCGCCGCCCGGGCGACCCACTGATCACCTGGTACGGGCATGCAGGGCGTCGCGAGGAACTGTCGGCGGTGACCTTCGCGAACGCCGTGGCCAAGACCGCCGGCCTGTTGACCGACGAGTGGGACCTGGTCCCCGAGACCCGGGTGTCCCTCCGGTTGCCGCTGCACTGGCAGGCGGCCGTGTGGCTCGCGGCCTGCGACATCGCCGGTCTCACCGTCGTGTGGGACCACGACGGCGACATCGTCGTCTCCGACCGTGTGGACGAGGCCGACATCGCGGTCAGCACAGCACCTTTCGGCCTGCCGAACGGTGAGATCCCCGCGGGGGTGCTCGATCACGCCCGTGATGCCCTGGGGCAGCCTGACGACTACCTCGGCCCCGTGATCGGCGGGTGCTGGCAGGTGGACGGACGGCGATGGGACGAGGGTGTCCTGCGTGATCGGGTGGCCGATCTGATCTCTCGGCACGGCGCCCGACCGCTGGTCACCGGCCCCCTCACCGCCGACGTGGCGCCGGCGGTGTGGCCACTGCCCCCGTTGGCCGACTCGGTGGTCCTGCTGGGCGATCCGAACGGCGATCCCGGGGCCATCGCCGCGTCCGAGCACACGACGGGGATCGTCGGCGGGGAACCGTGACCCCATCGCAACCGTCGCAGGGTTGAGGATCGGATCGGGTGGGGTAACCCGTCGCCTAGGGTTTGTCTGTTGTCCATGTGGAGGTGCCGGTGTCGGAGCAGACCGTCGCGGCCACGGTCCCACCCCCGGGACCTCCGGGGCCGCAGCGTCGTCCGCGACGCTGGAAGAAGGTCCTGCTGATCATCGCCATCGTCCTGGCGGTGCTGGCGGCCCTGGCGGGCATCGGCGCCTACGTGCTCTTTCAAAAGTTCGGGCAGATCACGGTGATCCCCATCTCGGGCACCGAGGCCGCCCCCGTCGACAACGAGCCGGTCAACATCCTGCTGATGGGGTCGGACGACCGCACGGGCAAGGGCAATCGAGGCTACGGCCTGGACTCGGGCCGGACCACCAAACGGTCCGACACCACCATCCTGTTGCACATCAACGCAGACCGGTCCCAGGCGCTGGCGGTCAGCATCCCGCGCGACCTGTGGGTCAAGCAGCCCGCCTGCGTCGGAGCCGGTGCCGGTCAGTACGCCAAGTTCAACAATGCGTACGAACAGGGCGGGGCGTCCTGCACGCACGAACTCGTCCAGGAGATCACCGGGGTCGATGTCAACCACGTCGTGGTCGTCGACTTCAACGGCTTCAAACAGATGGTCGACGCCGTGGGCGGCGTCGAGGTGTGCCTGGAGCACCCGGTCGACGACCCCGACTCGAAACTCAACCTTCCCGCCGGAAAGACCGTCGTCACCGGCGAGGAGGCCTTGGCCTTCGTCCGGGCGCGCAAGACCCTGGGCGACGGGTCGGACATCGGACGTATCCAACGCCAGCAGGCCTTCTTGTCGGCGGCCATCCGCAAGGCCACCGACACCCAACTACTGCTCAACCCCGCCCGGGTCTACAACATCCTCGACACGGCGACGAAGTCGCTCACCGTTTCGCCCGGCCTTGACGGCCTCAAGCCCATGAAGGCGCTGGTCGACTCGGTGCGCGCCGTCAAACCGCAGAACATCACTTTCGTGACCCTTCCCTTCACCTACCGCAGCGACCTGGCCAACGTCGACCTCGATCGGGCCGCCGCCGACCCCATCCTGTCGGCGATCCGCAACGACACTCCGTGGCCACCGCCGGTGACCGTCGATGCCGACGGCAACAAGCTCACCGTGGCACCGGCCGACATCTCGGTGCGCGTGGTGGATTCCTCCGGCGGCGCCGTTTCCACGGCCCGGGTGACACGCGAACTCACCGACGCCGGTTTCGTCGTGTCCGGCACCGAGACCGGACCCCGGGCCAAGGCCACGACCCGGGTCGGCTACCCACCGGGTGACGAGGAGTCGGCCCGGACCCTGGCCTACGCCACCGATGCCGTGAGCGTGTCGGACAGCAGCGACTGGACGGTGACCCTCGAGGTCGGCAAGGACTGGTCCGGGGTGAAGACCGGGATCGTGGCCGCCAAGCAGAAGAAGCCCACGAACGACACAGCAGCCCCGCAACGCGCCGACAAGGTCGTGTGCGCGAACTGACGGGGGCGTTACCGACGACCGGGTCGTAGCCGGTCATAGAGCGCCAGCAGTGCCGGGGCGCCGTCGTTCTGCCACGAGTAGTTCCGCCAGACCCACTCGACACCGGCTCGCCCGGCCCGGGTCATCGCCGCGCGGTCGCCCAACCATCCCGCGACCCGCGCGGCGAGATCCTGCACCGACGCCCGCGGATCCACGAACAGGCCGATGTCGGCTCCCGCGAATCGGCGCCGCCAGTCGGGGAAGTCCGAGGCGATGACCGGCAGGGCCAGACTCAGGTACTCGTAGATCTTGTTGGGGTCGACGTGGCGATGGCTGGCGGTGTCCTCGAACAGGATCAGACCGGCATCGGCCTCGGCCAGGGCGGCGAAGGCCTCCTCCTGGGGAAGCCGGCCGCGTTCGTCGACCCACCGCCACTCGTCCCGCGCACGGGCTGCGGCCAGCGCGTCGTCGTTGACAGCGCCACCGACCAGCAGCAGACGCACCGGGAGGTGGCGCTGTAGCGCGGCCACCAGATCCAGCATCCGGTGGAGCCCTCGATCGGCGCTCAGGCCACCCACATAGCCCAGCACCGTGTGCCGCAGCGGATGTCCAGCCCGGTCCCGGGCGGCCGCGAGCCCCGCGTCGTGATCCACGATCGGCGGGTTGCCGATCACCAGAGCCCCGGGGAGCCGGTCGAGGAGTTGTTCCTGGGTCACGATCACCGCGTCGGCGACCCGGGCGACCAGTCGCTCGGCCCCCGCGACCGCACCCGCGGCCGCCCGCCGCATGGGGCGTGGCAGCCACTGGCGCAGAAGGATCTCCGTGGCGAAGTCCTCGTGGGTGTCGTACACCACAGTCGCGCCCCGTGCCTTCAACCCGAAGACCAGGGGGATCGTGTCGGGATTGTGCAGGTGGTAGACGTCCGCGTGCCGTTTCCAGGCACGATGCCCGACGACCGGGAGCATGAGGAAGCGCTGCAGCCGGCTGCGGTACCGCACGGGTTCCACACGGACCCCGTCCCGCTCCAGCGGCTCTCCGTCGGGGGTCCGCGCGTACAGCACCACCTCGTGCCCGGCTGCCGCCAGGGTGACGGCCTCCTTGCGGAACACCCGGATGTCGTCGTAGATGTGGACCGGCGCCAGGATCACGATCCTCATCGCGTGACCTTCTCGAACACGGCGTAGGCGCCACGGAAGAGGTCCGCGGGGAGCAGCCTCACGATGAAGGTGACACCCGCGACCAAGACGACGAACGGCCACTGCCAGGCGGCGGCCAGGGGAAGGGCGTGCAGCTTGGTGGCCAGGTCGGAGCGGGCGTAGGCCCACCCACGGCGCCGGACCATCGAACCGCTTCCCGCCCGGTAACGCGTAAGGGGCCGCGGGATGTTGCCGATGCGGAAACCGGCGCGCATGAGGTCGACCCACAGCCGGTAGTCCTCCCCCACCCGTAGCTCCGGGTAGCGGAAGTGGGGCAGCACGGCAGCCCGGAAGGCCATGGCGGTGTTCGCCGTGGGACAGAAGTACGGCGCCTTGGCGCGGACCCGTCGCCAGTCGACCGGGAACTGCCGGGTCTCGGTCTCGGAACCGTCCAGGTGGACGACCTGCAGCCACGAGGCCACCAGGTCGACGTCGCCGTCGCCGTCGGCCAGTGCGGCAACCTGCTCTGCCAGCCGGGTCGGGGCCATGGCGTCGTCGGCGTCGAGGATGGCGATGATGTCCCCACGACAGTCCGGGAGCACCGCGTTGCGGGCGCCGGCCGGCCCCCTCGGGCCGGACAACTCGCGCACCTCGATCCAGTCGTGCGCGTCCGACCGCACCCGCAGCACGTCCCGTTGGGCGTCGGTGAGCGGACCGTCGCAGACGATCAGGTACTGCAGCGGTCGGTGGGACTGGGCGATGACGCTGTCGACAGCCTCCGCCAGATGCCCCGGATCGTCCCCGGAGTAGGTCGCGGTGACGACGCTCACCAGCGGCATCGCGGCCCTCCTGCGCTCGGCGGCGCCACGATATCACCGGCACCGCCGACCGATCTGTGATCGGACGCGCCACGCGGACGGGCGCTGCACGGCCGTCCCGGAACGGTCGCTTACCCTCAAGGGTCGGTTCGGACGGAGGGTCCCGGTGTCGAGAATTGCGCGTACGGTCGTGGCCGTCGCGTCCGCGCTCGTCCTCATGGTGAGCGTCACCGGCTGGGCTGCCAGCACCCGCTACCTGTCGGGCCTGTCGCAGGTCAATGTCTTCAACGGGTTGGGCGGGTCGAGCATCGCCGACGGAGGCCCCACGAACATCCTGGTGGTGGGGTCCGACGACCGTTCCGGGCTGTCCACCCGCCAGCGCAACCGACTGCACGCCGGTCCCGACGACTACGGCCGCCACACCGACACGATGATGCTGGTGCACATCGGTGGCGATCTCGGGACCATCAGCGTGGTCAGCATCCCGCGCGACTCACTGGTCACGATCCCGGCCCACACCTCGACCGACGGAACCGCTGTCCCCGAACACCAGGGCAAGATCAACTCGGCGTTCTCGACCGGCGGGCCGGCCGTCACGGTCCAGACCGTGGAGCAGGCGACCGGCCTGACGATCGACCACTACGTCGAGGTCAACTTCGCGGGATTCCTGTCCATGGTGGATGCGGTCGGTGGTGTCGAGGTCTGCCTGCAGACCCCCCTGCAGGACCAGCTTTCCGGACTCGACCTTCCGGCCGGCCGGCAGACGATCAGCGGCCCCCAGGCGCTCGCCTACGTCCGTGCCCGCTACATCGACAACGACTTCGGTCGCGCGGGGCGGCAACAGAAGTTCCTGTCCGCGATGGCCCAGAAGGTGTTCAGCGCCGGGACCCTGCTCAACCCGGTCGCCCTCAACAACTTCGTCGATGCCGCGGTGCACAGCGTCACGACCGACGAGCGCCTCGACCGCGACACCATCGCCGCATTGGCGGGCCGGGCCGCCGATCTCGACCTGGGCCGGGTCCAGTTCACCACCGTCCCGGTCAGCGACGGCAATCACATGGCCAACGGCGAGAGCACGGTCCTGTGGGACGGCGAGGCCGCGGGCGCACTGTTCCATGCCCTGGCCGAGGATCAGCCCCTGCCCCAGCCACCCAAGGCGACGCAGGTCGAGGTGTCCCCGGGCGAGATCTCCCTGGCCGTGGCCCCCGCCGGGCCGCAGGGTCAACACGCCGTCTCCGACCTTCAGGCCGCCGGCTTCACGGTGTCGCAGGTCGCGCCCCCGGCTACTCCGCCCGCCACCACGGTGGTCCGGTTCGATCCGGCCATGCCCAAGTCGCTGGCCACCGTCAAGGCGGCCCTCCCCGGAGCTACGTTCCAGCCGGTCCCGGGCATGGGTGAGACCTTCTCCGTGGTGATCGGCAACGACTACGCGGGGGTCGCGCCGGTACGCGCAGCGGCCACGACAGTGGAGCAGACCGTCCGTTCCGCGAAGGACGACATCTGCGGCTGACCCTGCGTCGCCACGTGCGGGGGGTGGTCTCGGCTCCGCTCGACCACCGGTCTCGACTCCGCTCGACCACCGACCGCCGAGCACGGACAGATCCCCACCCACCGAGCCCGGACCCCGGCACGGGCCCAGCGGGACGTTGCCGAGGACGCCGCGGTTTCGATACGGCGCTGGCGCGCCTACTCAACTCGCGGCCGTGTGCAGTGGTCTCGGCTCCGCTCGACCGCCGGAGGCTTCAGGAACCCGTCGGTTTCGCGGCGGCCCGGGCGGCCTTGATCTCACGGCGCTGCGCCAGGCGGTGGTCGCGCCGGATCTCGGCCTCGTGCCAGCGGCGCCGGTCCTCATCGGTCTCGACGATGAGTTCCGGGACCTCGACCGGTTGCTCGTCCGCGTCGATCGCCACGAAGACCAGGTAGGCCGAGGCCACATGATGGTCCGCGCTACCCGCGTCGTCCCAACGCTGCGCCGTCACCTGCACGCCCACCTCGACCGAGGTCCGGCCCACCCAGTTCACCTGCGCCCGCGTCGTGAGGATGTCCCCCACCCGGACCGGTTCGACGAACACCATGCCGTCGATCGCCGCCGTCACCGCAGGGCCGCGGCAATGCCGTGCGGCGCAGGCGCCGGCGGTGTTGTCGACCGCCTTCATGATCACGCCGCCATGGACGTTGCCCAGGAGGTTCGCATCGTTCGCGCTCATGATGCGCGCCAGGGTCACGCGGGAGTATGAGGTGGGCTTCGGCGCCCGCTTCTTGCTCATCCGCGCAGCAGCGATCGGGCCATCACCAGGCGCTGGATCTGGTTGGTGCCCTCATAGATCTGGGTGATCTTGGCATCGCGCATCATGCGTTCGACCGGGTGGTCGCGCACGTAGCCGGCGCCTCCGAACACCTGGACGGCGTTGGTGGTCACCTCCATGGCCGTGTCCGAGGCGAAACACTTCGCCGCGGCCCCGAAGTAGGAGATGTCGGACTCACCGCGTTCGCATTTGGCGGCGGCCTGGTAGACCAACGCCCGCGCGGCAGCGACCTTCATGGCCATGTCCGCGATCATGAACTGCAGTCCCTGGAACTCGGCGATCGCCTTCCCGAACTGCTTGCGCTCCTTGGCGTAGGCCACAGCTGCGTCCAACGCACCCTGAGCCATGCCCAGCGCCTGCGCGCCGATGGTGATGCGGGTGATGTCGAGGGTCTGCATCGCGGTCGAGAACCCCGTGCCCTCCTCCCCGATCATGCGGTCGGCCGGGATCCGCACGTCCTCGAAGAAGATCTCGCGGGTGGGTGAGCCGTGGATGCCCAGCTTGCGCTCGGGGGTGCCCAACGAGAATCCGGCATCGTCGTCGTGCACCACGAAGGCACTGATGCCCTTGGCTCCGGCTTCCAGGTCCGTCTTGGCCATGACCGTGTAGTACTTCGAGATGCCGGCGTTGGTGATCCAGGACTTCTGGCCGTTGAGAACGTAGTGATCACCGTCGCGGACCGCCCGGGTCTTCATCGACGCTGCGTCGCTGCCGGCTTCGCGCTCGCTCAGCGCATAGGAGAACATCGCCTCGCCCGACGCGACCTGCGGCAGGTAGCGCTGCTTCAGATCCTCGGAACCGCCCACCAGAAGAGGGGTCGTGCCCAGCTTGTTGACCGCGGGGATCAGGGAACTCGACCCGCACACGCGGGCGATCTCCTCGGCCACGATGCAGGACGCCAACTGATCGCCACCCTCGCCCCCGTACGCCTCGGGGATGTGGATCGCATGGAACCCGGCGGCCACGAGCGCCTCGTAGACGTCCTTGGGGAACTCCCCGGTCTCGTCGATCTCCGCCGCGCGGGGTTCGATGCGGTCCTGAGCCAGGCCGCGGACCGCCTCGCGGAGAGCCTCGTGCTCCTCACTCAACTGGAACAGGTCGTAGTCCGGGTTCGCCTCGTACGGCACGGCGGTCTCCTCGCGATGATCGGGGTCCCTCCAGGGTACGGTCTCGCCTCGCGTCACCTACCCCTGGTCGCCCGGGCCCAGCGAGTCACGCAGCGCGCGACCCTTGGCCTGGGCCAGCGCACGCAGCCCTTCGCGGTGCTCGTCCAGCGCACGGCTCAGGGCCGGCTCCGAGGTCGCCAGGATCCGCACCGCCAGGAGACCGGCGTTGGCCGAGTTCCCGATGGCCACCGTGGCCACCGGCACCCCCGTGGGCATCTGGACGATGCTCAGCAACGAGTCCATCCCGTCCAGTTGCCGAAGTGGTACGGGCACGCCGATCACCGGCAACGAGGTGACCGCGGCCAGCATCCCCGGCAGGTGAGCGGCTCCGCCCGCGCCGGCGATGATGACCCGAAGGCCCCGAGTCGCCGCGGCGGCGCCGTACTCCTGCATCTGCGCCGGCATGCGGTGAGCGGACACGACGTCCACCTCGTGGGGCACCCCGAAGTCCGTCAGCGTCTGCGCCGCCGCGGACATGACCGGCCAGTCACTGTCGCTGCCCATCACGATTCCCACGCGTGGTTCCGCCATGACGTCCACCTCCACCTCGTCCGGCACGCCCCCGACCTCTCCGTTCTTCACTCGTCGATCACTCCGGTCAGATAGTCCGCGGCGTGCCGCGCCCGCGCCAGCAGGTCGTCCAGATCGGAGCCGCTCACAGTCACATGACCGATCTTGCGCCCGGGACGCACGTCTTTGCCGTACATGTGGACATGCAGTCCCGGGTCCCGGGCCATCACATGCCGGTAGGCCCGGTACATATCGTCGTGGTCCCCGCCGAGGACGTTCACCATCACCGTCCAAGGGGCAACCGGGGCAGGACTGCCCAGCGGCAGGTCCAGCACGGCACGCAGGTGGTTCTCGAACTGGCTCGTGACCGCACCCTCGATGCTCCAATGGCCCGAGTTGTGCGGGCGCATGGCCAGTTCGTTGACCACCACGCCGGACTCCGTGGCGAACATCTCGACCGCCAGCATGCCGACCACACCGAGTGTCCCGGCGATCCGCAGGGCGAGCTCCTGCGCGGCGACCGCCACGTCGGGATCCAGCCCCGGCGCCGGCGCGATCACCTCCTTGCAGATGCCGCCGACCTGAAGGGTCTGCACGACCGGGTAGGCCACCGCCTGCCCATGCGGCGACCGGGCGACCTGCGCCGACAGCTCGGCCGTGAACGGGATGTACTGCTCGATCAGCCATCGGGACCCCGGCGCGAGCGGTTGCGCGAGCACCCGGGCCAACTCCTCGGCGTCGGCGACCACCCAGACCCCACGACCGTCGTAGCCGCCGCGCGAAGTCTTGACCACCGCCGGCCAGCCGATCTCGGTCTCGACCTGGGCCACCGTCGTGTCCGATCCCCATTCCAGCCAGGACGGGCAGGGCGCCCCGAGGTCGGTGAGCGCCTGCCGCATGACGATCTTGTCCTGCGCGTGGACCAGGGCGTCGGGACCCGGACGGATCTCGGCGCCCGTGGTGGCCAGCGCGGCGAGACCGGGCGCGGGCACCTGTTCGTGATCGAAGGTGACAACGTCACAGACCCGACCGAACGCGGCCAAGGCCTCGGGATCATCGGGATCGCCCACCATCACGTCGTGGACGACCCGGGCGGCGCTGTCATCGGGCCGCGCGGCCAGGACGGTGAAGCCGACACCCAGTGCGATCGCGGCCTGCTGCGACATGCGGGCCAACTGCCCGCCCCCCACCATTCCCACCACGGGGTACCCGCGCGGCGGAGTCACTACAGTCGGGCCCTGCGTCATACGATCACCTTATGGGAGGGACCGGATCGCGGCCTGGCCACGGTTCGGCCACTGCCGCGGGTTTGGGTTCCCCCCACCCCGGGTAGCGTGATGGAGTGACGACCGTGGAACTACTGCGTGAACGTGCGGCAGCCTCGCTGCCAGCGCCGCTGCGTCCGTTCGCGGGCCTGATCCACGAATTCGGCAAGTTCGGCGTGGTCGGACTCCTCGCCCTCGTCGTCGATGTCGGACTGTTCAACATCCTGATGTTCGCCGGCGGCGGCATGCTCGCCGACAAGCCCCTGACCGCCAAGGCGATCGCCGTCGTCGCTGCCACGGCAGTGTCCTACGGCCTCAACCGTAACTGGACCTTCTCGCATCGCGGCGGCATGAGCAGCCGGTGGCGCGAGTACGCCCTGTTCTTCGGCCTCAACGGCGTGGCCATGCTGATCACGCTGTCGGTGCTGTGGTTCTCGCACTACGCCCTCGGCCTCGACTCGGCCCTGGCCGACAACATCTCCGCCAACGTCATCGGCCTGGCCTTGGGCACGGTCTTCCGGTTCTGGTCCTATCGCAAGTGGGTCTTCCCCGCCGAGGACCAGGCACAGGCGACCGACGACGAGCATCTGCCCAGCCCGCTGGTCTGACCATCGTCTGCGCCGGCTGCCTGCCGGAACCACTCCCGGACGGGGACTACTCCAGACCCATCAGCGCATAAGGGCGCACGATCCCGAGTCCCCGCACCGGCCGGGGCGTCAGCGACCGCGTCGCATACGCCCGGTCGTACCCGGAACTGTCGTGCAACGCCTCCGACGTCGTCGAGTCCACGACGGTCGTGCCCGGCCGCGCGATGGCCGTCATCCGCGACGCGCGGTTGACGGTGGTCCCGAAGACGTCACCCATCCGGTTGAGCACGGTCCCCGTCGCCATGCCGATCCGCAGTTGCGGCATCTGCTCGACCCCCTCGGGGATCCGGTGCAGGCTCAGGGCGATCCGGGCAGCATGGTCGGGGGTGTCGGCGACGAACATGACCTCGTCGCCCAGGGTCTTCACCAGGCGGGCCGACTCCCCGTGGACGATGTCCGCGCTCAACGACTCGAACGCCTGCACCAGGGTCGCGAGTTGGGACGAGTCGAGTTGCCGCGTGAGGCGGGTGAAGGACACCAGATCGGCGAATCCCACCGTCGCCAGCGCTTCGTTGTCGTCGTCGCCCGGCTGGTCCAGATACCGCCCCACGGTGGCCGCCAGTTGCCGTCGCCAGACATACCCGAGCAGGATCTCCAACTCCGGCAACAGATCGGACATGTCCTCGGTAAGTTCCGAGGTCGCGTCATCCTGCCAGCCGAGCTCGCCGTTGCCGGCGATCTTGCGCCCGAGCGTCTCGACCTGCCACTCGGCCAGCCGGGCGGTGGTCTGGCCCATGGAGCGTGCGACCTCGACGATGCCGTCCATGTCGATCATCCCCCGCTCGAGGAGGGCCGCGACCCGCAGCAGGGCATTGAGGTCGGCATCGGTGAAGGCCCGGGCCTCCCCCACGTCGGGGAACCCCATCGCCCGCCACAGCCGACCCACCTCGGTAAGGCTCATCCGGGAGGCGTCGGCCATCTCCTCGCGCGTGTAGCGCTCCGCTCCCCCCAGGACGACGGTCTCGAGTTCGTCGTTGGCCATCAGGAGGGGGATCCACCACCCTGTTCGGGCCGGATGTCCTTGGTGTAGTCCTCGACCACGGAACGACGACGGCGCTCGTCGTCCTCCTCGTGGAGCCGGTTCACCTCGCGTTGGATGTCCTCGACATTGGGGACGTCGTTGATGATGAGCGCCTCGTCGCTGGCCGAGTCGATGGTCAGGGTGCCGTAGTTGAGGATGCGTCCGGCCGCACTGACGTCGAAGGACACGTTGTTCACCTTGCTGAGGGGCATGTCGCGACCGTGGCGGGCGATGAGCCCGGACCGCACGATGATGCGACGGTTGGTGAACACGTACTGGGTGGTGACCCAGTACAGGAACGGGCGCACCGCGAAGACGATGATCAGGAACAGCGCCACGACCCACGTGACCCACGACAGCACGGTGATGTCGCCGGCGAAGGTGCGCAGCAGGAAGAACAACCCGAAGATCACGGCGAGGAGCACGATGGCGGGCACCACGAGGGCCCGCCAATGCGGACGCATCTCGAAGACCACGGACTCGCCGTCGGACAACAGTTTCTGCGGGTAACCCATGCCGCCTACGGTACTGCCCCGACCCGGTCAGGCCGGGCGGACATGCGTGACATCACCTGCGGTGAGGGCGCGGGACCCGTCGGCGGTGACCAGCACCAGACGCCCCTCGTCGTCGATGCCCTCGGCGTGGCCGACGAGTTCCGAACCGTCCGGCATCGCGACCTGCACGTCTGCGCCGACCGTCGCGCACAGAGTGCGATAGGCATCGAGGAGACCGGAGCCTTCGACGTGGTAGCCGGCCTCGCGCCACAACTCGTTGGCCGCATGGAGTTGCTCCAGGACGGTCACCAGCAGTCGCCCCCGACTGACGTCGGCCCCATGAGCGGACAGCGAGGTGGCCGTGGCCACCGGGAGTTCCCCGACGGGCACGGTGACGTTGATCCCGCAGCCGACCACCAGACCGGTGGGCCCCCCTTCGGCGAGGATCCCGGCGACCTTGCCGCCGCCGACGAGCACATCGTTGGGCCACTTGAGTGAGACATCGAGGTCGGTCAGGCCACGGATGGCGCGGGCGACAGCGATCCCCGTCAGCGCCGGGACGAATCCCGCACGGTCGGCGGGCGGCGCCAGCACCACCGAGAAGGACAACGACGTCCCCGGCGGCGATGCCCACTCTCGTCCCTGGCGGCCCCGACCGGCGGTCTGTTCCCCCGCTGCGATCACCGTTCCCTCGCCCGCGCCGTCGGCGAGCGCGGCGAGCAGGTCCGCATTGGTGGATCCGGTGGAGTCCAGCACCGTGACGTCGCGCCATGGCAGGGCGGAGGCCGCCAACAACTCGCTCACGAGGGTGGGCGTCAGGTCCGCAGGGTCACCGGTCGGGTCATCAGTCATGGTCACGGCAATAATGTAGGGACAGACCCCTGGAGGTGTCATGACCGCCGAACCGACGGCCGAGATCGACCTGACCACGACGGCCGGCAAAGCAGCCGACCTGCAGGAGCGGCGCACCGAGGCCCAGGGCCGACGGCAGGCGGCCGTCGACAAGCAGCACGCCAAGGGCAAGAAGACCGCGATGGAGCGGGTGCTGGAACTGCTCGACGAGGATTCCTTCCAGCAGATCGACGGCCTGGCCCGACACCGGTCACACGCCTTCGGGCTGGAGAAGAACCGCCCGTACGGCGACGGCGTGGTGACCGGCTACGGCACCATCGACGGGCGCCCGGTGTGTGTCTTCGCCCAGGACTTCACGGTCTTCGGCGGGTCGCTGGGCGAGGTGTTCGGCGAGAAGATCGTCAAGGTCATGGACCTGGCGCTCAAGACCGGGTGCCCGGTCATCGGCATCAACGACTCCGGTGGAGCGCGCATCCAGGAGGGTGTCGTGTCGCTGGGCATGTACGGCGAGATCTTCATGCGCAATGTGCGTGCCTCCGGCGTCGTCCCGCAGATCTCACTCATCATGGGACCCTGCGCCGGAGGTGCCGTCTACTCGCCGGCGATCACCGACTTCACGATCATGGTCGACCGGACCTCGCACATGTTCATCACCGGACCCGATGTGATCAAGACCGTCACCGGCGAGGACGTCGAGTTCGAGGAACTCGGCGGTGCCCGCACCCACAACTCCAAGTCCGGCGTGGCCCACTACATGGCCGCCGACGAGGACGACGCGCTGGACTACGTCCGCGCCCTGCTGTCGCACCTGCCCAGCAACAACCTCGAGGAGGCTCCCGACTTCGCCGTCGAGGCCGACCTGTCGATCACCGACGAGGACCGCGAACTCGACACCCTGCTGCCCGACTCGGTGAACCACCCCTATGACATGCACACCGTGATCGAGCACGTCCTCGACGACGGCGATTTCCTGGAGACCCAGCCGCTCTTCGCCCCGAACCTCATCACCGGGTTCGGGCGGGTCGAGGGCCGGGCGGTCGGGGTCGTGGCCAACCAGCCCATGCAGTTCGCCGGGACCCTGGACATCGACGCCTCCGAGAAGGCTGCGCGTTTCGTGCGTACCTGCGACGCGTTCAACGTGCCCGTGCTGACCTTCGTGGACGTGCCCGGGTTCCTCCCGGGGACCGATCAGGAGTGGGACGGCATCATCCGTCGAGGCGCCAAGCTCATCTACGCGTACTGCGAGGCCACGGTGCCTCTGGTCACCGTCATCACGCGCAAGGCGTACGGCGGTGCGTACGACGTCATGGGGTCCAAGCATCTGGGCGGCGACATCAACCTCGCGTGGCCCACCGCCGAGATCGCGGTCATGGGGGCCCAGGGTGCGGTCAACATCCTGTACCGCAAGGAACTGGCTGCGGCCACCGACCCCGACGCCAAGCGGCTGGAACTCATCGACGAGTACCAGCGCACCCTGTGCAACCCCTACCAGGCGGCCGAACGTGGCTACATCGACCGCGTGATCATGCCGCACGAGACCCGGACCCAGGTGGTGCGCGCTCTGCGCGCCCTGCGCAACAAGCGCAAGGAATCGCTGCCCCGCAAACACGGGAACATCCCGCTGTGACCGCCGAATCCCCCGCCGATCCCCCGCGCCCGGTGCTGCGGGTCGTATCGGGCAACCCCGACCCGGAGCACGTGGCCGCGCTGGTGGCCGTGTTCTCGGTCATGGGGGGCGCGGTCGAGGCCGAGCTCCGGGCGAGCGCCTGGGCCCGCTCGGCCCGGGCAGCCCGCCGGTTCCCCCGCCCAGGTGCCGATGCGTGGCGCCTCTCACTGCGCCGATGACCTGGGACGTCGTCCTGGGCAGTGCGTCGCCGGCACGGCTGGGCCTGTTGCGGTCGGCCGGGATCGACCCGCGGGTGATGACCGCCGAGGTGGACGAGGACGGTATCGCCGCCGCCTGGGACCCGGCGGATCCCGCGGGACTGGTGCAGGCCCTGGCCGACGCCAAGTCCGTCGCCGTGCTGCGCGATCGGGCTCCCGACCCGGGGACCATCGTGATCACGGCCGACTCCCTGTTCGTGTTCGATGGCCAGGTGCTCGGCAAGCCCGGTCGGGCCGACATCGCCCGACAACGGCTTACCGAACTCGCGGGACAGGCGGGCGACCTGTTCACGGGCCACACGGCGGTGATCGTCGACGACTCCGGACAGCACCGCCACGTGCGAGGGGTGGCCCGGACGGAGGTCCGGTTCGCCGACTTCACCGCGGCCGAGCTCGACTCCTACATCGCCACCGGCGAGCCGCTGGCGGTGGCCGGCGGGTTCACCCTCGACGGCCTGGCGTCGCCGTTCATCTCCGGGATCACCGGGGATCCCAGCAACGTCATCGGCCTGTCGATGCCCCTGCTCAGGCGGCTTCTCGCTGACGCCGGAATCTTCTGGCCGGATCTCTGGGACCTCACGGGCTGACCCCGGTCCCGGGGGTTGCGGCCACCACGCGCACCCCCGACCAGTGCACCGGGTCCACCAGGCGGACGAGCTCGGAACCAGACCGGACCACCTGCAGTTCGGTGTGCAGAGTCCCGTGGGCCACCGTGACCACCACCGTGTCCCCTTGCCTGCGGGACGCCACGATATGACCCCGGGGATCGGGGGGCAGGGCGCCGAACTGGCGCAGGTGACGCTCACACAGAGGCAGGTCGTCGGCCCAGCGTTCACACCAGTCGGAGTCGAAATCCCCATCGGCCAGCAGTCGGCGCACCAGGTCGCGGGCCGTGGCATCGGGGACGGGACCCGGCGACGGGCCGCACGAGCCGGCGAACGGCAGGAGGAGGAGCAGGAACAGCCATCGCCTCATCGGGCCACGACCCCGGTCAGCCGCCAACTGGCCGACAGCACCGGTATCCGGTGGCGGGGTGCGCTGAAGGCGATCTGACCGGCCACCTCCCGGTCGGTGCGCAGCGCCCACCCGCGCCAGGTGACGGCGAAGTGGCCCGGGCGGGAGAACTTGCGGACATCGATGGTCTCGCAGGCGGCGAACGACCCTCCCACGCCCACCCCGAGGACGGACAGGTTGAGGGCGACGTCACGACAGCCCCCCGTCGAATCGCCCCGCGGGGACCAGTCGTCCCACCGCAGGCGCGGGCCCGTCCGGTTCCGGTCGGTGCTCACCCGGCAGGCGAGCAGCCGGAACCCGTCGTGACTGCGGCAGGTGCCGTACTGCCGGTACACCCAGTGCCGACGCCGGTCCCCGGTGCCGACCACCTGGCCGAACTGGCCACAGGTGTCGAACCACCCCACGGTCTCGTCCCAGCGCGAGCGGCACGACGGCGCCTGCCACGACACGGAACCGGGAACACCGCGACCGGTCCATGCCGCGGACGGCCGGGCAGTGACCACGATCCTGACCCTGCCGGGCCGACTCGTCACCGTCGGCATCGGTGCGCCACGAGGAACGACCCACGTCGCCGCATCGTCGCCAGGGACGTGTCGCACGACCACGGGCGCGGTCGCCGCCGTGGCCGGTCGAGCCGCGGTCCCGTCCGGGCGACCGGCCTGTGCGGGGGTGGCGATCACCGCCCCCGACAGTACGAAACCCCCGATGACCGCCAGCTGCGCCTTCCGCATGAGATCCCCAGTCCGCGACCGCCGTCGGGTCGCCTTGCCGTGGACCGTAGGCCGGGGTCAGCCGGTCCTGCTGGGGTCGTCCACAGGGGTCAGGCGGACGGACCGACCTCCGGCCGGAGCCGTTCCCCGGCGGCATCGAACGCGCGATACGGGTCGGCTCGTCCTGGATCCCACATCTTGGGGAACATCGAGAAGCAGATCACGTCGCGGTTCGGGGAATCGGGCCACACCGAACGGCCCCGAAGGAGTCCCTCCTCCACGAATCCCAGACGCCGCGGGATGCGCAGGCTGGCCTCGTTGTCCGGCTCCACGAGGATCTGCACCCGGTCGGCGCCGCACAGCCGCACCGCGACATCAGTTAGCACCCCGGTCGATCGGCCGGCGATCCCCGACGGGCGGCGTCGGTGCGCACGAAGTAGCCGATCTCGACAGCGCCCTCCTCGACGTCCGCGAGTTTGAAGCCGGTTCCCCCCAACAACCGGGATTCGTCGCCGTCGAAGATCCCCATGACGTAGTCGGTGTCGGCGTCGAACCTGGACCGCATCCCGCGCAGGAGTTCGATCTTCTCCCGTCGGGTCTGAGGATCTGCGAGGGCCCACGGCATCCGCGCCTGCAGTTCGGGGAGGCTGGCGTCCACACACTCCTTCAACGCGTCGGCATCGGTCGGGGAGTAGCAGCGGATCACCAGATCGGCGACCTCGATGCGGTAAGGCGCAGTTCGCACCGGATCACCGTAGGCCACTCGGAGAGCAATGCCACAGTTGCGTGAGCCTCCGGCCGCGTCTCGGCGGGGGGCGCCTCGGTAGGCTTGCCCCATGCGCAAGGTTCTGATCGCCAACCGCGGCGAGATCGCTGTCCGGGTCGCTCGAGCGTGCAAGGACGCGGGTATCGCATCGGTCGCGGTCTATGCCGATCCTGATCGCGACGCCCTGCACGTCAAGGAGGCCGACGAGGCCTTCGCGTTGGGCGGCTCCACCGCTGCCGAGACCTACCTCGTGATCGACAAGATCATCGCGGCGGCCCACGAATCGGGCGCCGACGCCATCCACCCCGGCTACGGGTTCCTGTCCGAGAACGCCGATTTCGCCCAGGCGGTGATCGACGCGGGCCTCACCTGGATCGGGCCGCCACCTCAGGCGATCCGCGATCTCGGTGACAAGGTGTCCGCCCGCCACATCGCCCAACGTGCCGGGGCCCCCCAGGTCGAGGGGACCCCGGACCCGGTCGCCAACGCCGACGAGGTCGTCACCTTCGCGAAGGAGCACGGACTGCCGATCGCCATCAAAGCGGCGTTCGGCGGCGGCGGCCGCGGCCTGAAGGTGGCGCGCACGCTGGAAGAGATCCCCGAGCTGTACGACTCCGCCGTCCGCGAGGCCGTGGCGGCCTTCGGCCGCGGAGAGTGTTTCGTCGAGCGGTACCTCGACAATCCCCGGCACGTCGAGACCCAGGTCCTCGCCGATCAGCACGGAAACGTCGTCGTGGTCTCCACCCGTGACTGCTCGCTGCAGCGACGCCACCAGAAACTCGTCGAGGAGGCGCCCGCCCCGTTCCTCTCCGACGCCCAGATCGCCGAGCTCTATCGCGCCTCGAAGGCCATCGTCAAGGAAGCCGGCTACTACGGCGCCGGCACGTGCGAATTCCTGGTCGGGGTCGACGGCACGATCTCGTTCCTCGAGGTCAACACCCGACTCCAGGTCGAGCACCCGGTCAGCGAAGAGGTCGCCGGCATCGATCTGGTCCGCCAGCAGTTCCGCATCGCCGACGGCGAGAAGATCGACTTCGACGACCCCGACCTGCGGGGACACTCCTTCGAGTTCCGGATCAACGGCGAGGACCCGGGGCGCAACTTCCTGCCCGCCCCCGGCCAGCTGGACGTGTGGGAACCTCCGAGCGGACCCGGGGTCCGCTGGGATGGCGGATTCCTGCCCGGCGACGTGATCGGCGGCAACTTCGACTCGCTGCTCGGCAAACTGATCGTCACCGGTGCCACCCGCGAGGAGGCACTCGAACGATCCCGACGCGCTCTCGATGAGTTCAAGGCCGAGGGGATCGCCACGGCGCTCACCTTCCACCGGGTCGTGGTTCGCGATCCCGCGTTCGCGCCGACCGATCCCGACGCCCCTTTCACGGTGCACACCCGCTGGATCGAGACGGAGTTCGACAACCAGATCCCGCCATACTCGGGCGGCACCGGCGAACCGGTGGAGCCCGAGCCGCGCGAGACCGTCGTGATCGAGGTCGGCGGCAAGCGGCTCGAGGTGTCCCTCCCGGGCGGACTAGGCGCCCTGGGTGGCGGGACCGCCACCGCCAAGAAGGCCCCGAAACGCAAGCAGTCCGCGGCTGCGGCCGGCGCGGGCGGCAACTCCGTCACTGCGCCGATGCAGGGCACCATCGTCAAGATCGCCGTCGACGAGGGCCAGGAGGTCGAGGAGGGCGAACTGGTGGTGGTGCTGGAGGCCATGAAGATGGAGCAACCCATCAATGCCCCCAAGGCCGGAACCGTCGCCAACATCGCCGCCGAGGTCGGTGCCACCGTCGCCAACGGGGCCGTGCTGATGGAGATCAACGACTGATCCCGGTCCTACCCGGCACCCGCTGCCCGCAGCGGATACCGTGACGGCATGGCTCGTCGCGTATCCCTGGTGGTCCTGGCCCTATTCATGGGTGGCCTCGCCCTCGTGGCTCCCGGCATCGCCGAGGCTCGGTCGAGCACCGACCTGCAAGCCGTGGCCGCCAACCTCGCCACGGTGCCGGTCTACAACGACCCGGCCGCCGAGCGGGCCATGACTGCGGCCGAGACCAACGCCCTCATCAAGGACTGCAAAGAGACGGGACTGCCGTACTTCATCGCGGTCCTCCCCCGGTCCGTGCTCAGCACCGAGTACCCGACTCCCAACGACGTGCTCGCCGGGCTGCACCGCCTCATCGGCAAACCCGGCATCTACGCCGTGGTCGTTGGCAACGACTTCCGGGCCGGCTCCACCAACAACACCGTCTCGGACATCGCGACCGCGAGTCTGCAGGAGTACAAGGGCGACGGCACCTATGCGGTGCTGCAGGGATTCGTCGCGGCCAGCGCCGAGCGGTTCGGGGGCACCGTCCCCACGTCGTTCACCGAAGCACATCCCGAGGGATTCCCGTGGGGCATCGCGGTCGTCCTGGGCCTCGGTGTCGCCGGTGGCGGATTCCTCATCTACCGCAGCGGGAAGAAGGCCAAGCTGCGCCGGGAGCAGCAGCTGCAGGACGTCCGCACCGTCATCGACGAGGACATCACCGAATACGGCGAACGGCTGGCCCAGTTCGACATGCGCGACCCGAAGCTCGACGAGCAGGCTCGCACCGACCTGGAGTCGGCCCTGGACTCCTACGAGAAGGCCAAGACCGAACTGGCCGCCATGTCCTCGCCCACCGACGCCGCCAAGGTCACGACCCATCTGGAGGACGGCCGATACGCCCTCGCCTGCGTGTCGGCTCGGTTGGCCGGTGAACCCCTGCCGGAGCGTCGTCCGCCCTGCTTCATCGACCCGCGGCACGGGCCCAGCACCGAAGACGTCATGTACACGCCGGCCGGGGCCACGGCGGCCCGCGAGACCCCGGTGTGTTCACTCTGCGCCCAGAAGATCGCCGCCGGGCAGGATCCCGCTCCCCGCACGGTGCCGGTCAGCGACGGTCGCGAGGTGCCGTACTGGCAGGCCGGCAGCCAGTACGGCCCCTATGCCAGTGGCTACTACCAGTCGTTCGGCAACGTCCTGCCCACGATCCTCATCGGCACCATGCTGGGTTCGATGATGTCGTCGGGCACGGCGTATGGCAGCGCCTACGGCCAGTCGGGCTTCGACAACTCGGGATCCATGGGGGGTGGCGGACCCTTCGGTGGCAGCGACTTCGGCAGCACCAGCGACTTCGGCGGCGGGGGCGGCGGCGACTTCGGCGGGGACTTCGGGGGCGGGGACTTCGGTGGTGGGAGTTTCTGATCGGGCGTCAATACCGAGGGTCACACTGCCGATAAGGCATCCATGAGAAGGGCCGCCCTCTGTCTGGCCGGGGTCGCGGTGCTGGCCACCTCGGTCCTGCCCGCGGGAGCCACGCCGCCGACCTACACCCCCGGGACAGTCGTCGGCACCGACTGCCCACTGTTCCCCGCCGACAACTGGTGGCGCGCTCGCGTCGACCGGCTCCCGGTGGCTGCGCGGTCCGCCGACTGGGTTCGGACGATCGGTGTCGGGCAGCGACTGCATCCCGACTTCGGGCCCTCGTACGGCGAACAGAGTGTCCCGTACGGCATCGGCGTGACGGTTGTCGGCGGTGGCCACCGACGCGTGGGCGTGCGGTTCGACTACGCGTCCGAGAGCGATCGGGTGCCCTATCCACTCGGGGCGGACACCTTCATCGAAGGCGGCCGGGAATCCGACGGTGACCGTCATGCGATCGTGGTCGACCGGGACTCGTGTCGGCTGTACGAGACGTGGGACACCCACCCCGGGTCGCCGCGCTGGCACGCCGGTTCGGGGGCCACGTGGGACCTGCGGTCCAACGCCCTGCGCCCGAACGGCTGGACCTCTGCCGACGCCGCCGGTCTGCCGATCCTTCCCGGGCTGCTCACCTACGACGAGGTCCGGGCAGGTCGCGTGGCTCATGCCATCCGGTTCACCGCCCCGGTGACCCGCCGCGCGCACGTCTGGCCCGCCCGCCACGATGCCGGCAGCACCGACTCCCGGAGCGCACCTCCGATGGGCGCCCGGTTCCGTCTCGCCGGATCCTTCGACCTGACGGGATGGTCGCGCGACGCGCAGGTGATCCTGCGGGGGATGAAACGGTACGGCATGGTCCTGGCGGACAACGGCAGCCCCTGGTTCTTCCAGGGGACGGCCGACTCCAGGTGGCCCGAGGCCCTGATCGACGAACTCAAGCGTGTTCCGGCACGCGCGTTCCGCGCGGTGGACACCTCGTCGTTGCGGGTGTCCCGGGATTCCGCGGCGACCGTCCCCCGCCGTGACGGGCTCAGCGGATCCGAGGTCCGGCGGGGCACGCCGACATGAACTGCGGGATGGACCGGTGCGCGAACGGCAGGTTCCGGAACGTGCGATCACCCTTGCGGGACTGCACCATATAGGCCCAGTGACTGATGGTCCCGCCGCCCGAGGTCGGCGCGGTCATGGTGTTGACCATCGTCCACTTCCCGCGTTTCCTGACCATCTGACCGGTCGGCTGGTTGATGACGGCACCGGTCGAGGTGTCATACATCGTCATGGCGACCCGACCCTGCGGGGTGATCTGACCCAGCACGTACTGACAGGTGGGCACCTGCGCCCGCGTCAGCTTCACCACGACGGTCCCGGTCCAGTAGCCGTTGACGTAGTCGGTGATGTGGAACACCGTCTGGCCGCGCGTCACGATGAACTTCCGGGGATCGGACCCGCTGTGGACGACGGAGTAGATGCCCCGCTTGGGAACGATCCAGTAGGTGTTCGTGAACCACTTCCACCGGTTGTACGCCACCTTGGGTCCGTGGTGCCGTGGTCGCACGACGACACCCTGGGCGGTCGTGTCCGGGACTGCCTGCGCCGGTGGGGCGACGAGGACAGCAGCAGACACTCCGACGAGACTGACCGCCATGCCCACGCGGGTGCTGATTCGCGGCATCGGGACCTCCCATGATCGGGTTCAGCACCCTACGCCCGGCGCACGGGGGCTGTCGCGGCGAGGCACCCCCTACCGACCGTCCCTGTCACCTACCGTGGCACCACGACGAGTGGAGGAGCCACCGTGTCGGAGTCGACGTCAGCCCGCCTCGTGGGGATCAGCCACATCACCCTGAACGTGATCGACCTCGAGGAATCCGTCCGGTTCTACTGCCAGGTCCTCGACTTCCGCCCCCTCTTCGAGTTCGACACCGACGACTTCGATCGGCGCCTGCTGCGGCATCCGAGTGGGATCATCCTCGGGCTGACCGTCCACCGGCACCCCGAGGCCGGCACCGGATTCGTGGAGCAGTCGACCGGTCTGGATCACCTGTCGTTCGCCGTCGATTCCGAGGAGAGTCTCGAGGCATGGGTCGATCGACTCGGCGGAGCAGGGGTGGCGCACTCGGGGATCCAGCGCTCCGAGGCGACCGGATCGGTGCTGATCCCCTTCCGCGACCCCAGCGACATCCAACTGGAGTTGTATGTGATGCCGCCGCAGTAGGCCGGTGGTCGAGCGGAGCGTGCCCACCCACAGAGCCCGGGGACGGGTCCGGCCTGGGTGTCGGCGACTGTAGAAGCGGAACCCGATGCGCAGCCGAGCCTGCGAGGCGCGGCATCCATCACCGCCAGCAGCGCGAAGCGCTACCCCAACTCCAAGAGGCGGCCTTTGACCCGAGCTCCGACCCTGTCACGGGCACAGCCAGACAGGCCGAGGACGCCGCGGTGCCCGATACGGCGCTGGCGCGCCTACTCAACCCGCGGCCGTGCGGGTCTCGGCTCCGCTCGACCACCGGAGGCGGGTCTCAGCTCGTCACGTGCAGCTCGCCTGCGCCGCTCGGCCACCGATCCCGACAACGACGGATAGACCGTGAACGTGGCCGCCAGCTCATCGACGGTCAACCGCTGATCGACGGCCATCGTGAGCGAATGGATGAGTTCGCTCGCGTGAGGCGCCACCACTACCCCCGACGACGATCCGGGTGCCGCGGCGGCAGAACACCTTCACGAACCCGTCGTCGAATCCCTGCATCTTGGCGCGGGCGTTCGTCCGTAGTGGCAGCAGCACCCTTCGGCGTTGATCGCCCCGGCGTCCACCTCGGCCTGCGACCACCCCACCGTGGCGATCTCCGGTTCGGTGAAGACGTTGCTCTGGGAATACCGTGCGCAGATCCAGGGATGGACGGCCTGACCCAGCGTGTGCCACATGGCGATCCGGCCCTGCATCGCCGCCACCGAGGCGAGCATCAAGACCCCCGTGCAGTCACCGGCGGCGTAGATGCCGGGTGTCGAGGTGCGCGATACCCGGTCCACCGTGATGAAACCACGGCCGTCGGTCGCCACCCCTGCCCGATCGAGCCCGAGGTCGTCGGTGTTGGGGACCGACCCGACCGCCAGTAGGCGAGTGGTGAGAACCGCACCATCGGCCAAGGTCGCCGTCGACTCTGTCGCCCACCCGACGCACCGCTGCGGCCCGGCTGTGGGGGCGCACCGACCCCTGACGGCGAACGCCCGTTCCAGGACAGCGGCAGCGTCGGCGTCCTCACCGGGCAGGACCCGATCGCGCGACGACACCAGCACGACGTCGCAACCCATGGCCCGGTAGGCCGACGCGAACTCCGCGCCGTCACCGACCCCACCACGATCAGTCGTTCGGGCAGCTCGAGCCCGTAGACCTGTTCCCAGGTCAGGATCCGCTCGCCATCGGGTTCGCTGCCGGGCAGCACCTGTGGCCGTGCCCCGGTGGCGAGCACCACCACCTGGGCGATGGCGGAGCCGTCGACGGACACCGAACGGCGTCGGCCAGCCGCCCGACGCTCGAGATCACGTCGACCCCGGCCGCCGCCAACCGGTCGCGCGTGTCGACCGACTGCTGGCGCGCGAGTCCGACGATCCGCGGCCGTTGATAGCGAAGGCGACCGGAGAACCGGTCGGGACCGGCCGGTCGACCGTCGACGGTCACCCCCAGGTCGCCCGACTCCCCAGCCTCGGTGATCACGTCGGAGACCGCGATGAGGGCCTTGTTGGGCACGCAGTCGGTCAGGACCGCCGAGCCCCGACGCCGTCACGTTCGACGAGTGGTGACGTCCGCCCCGTCTTGCACGGCCACCAGGCCGCCTCATAGCCGCCGGGGCCCTCCGCCGAGGATCACGACACGTGTCACAGGGGCATTGTGGCGCATCGACGAACCGCCGCGCTGAGTGTCGATCGCGGTCAGGCGCCGAGCGATCGACAGGGTGGCGGCGCAGGTCGGCCACGTAGTCGTCGGGAGCGCCGCCCGCCTCGGCGGCGTCGGCGATCGTCCCGAGGTAGTGGGCCGACGGCAGGCCGCCCTCGAAGGCATCGAGCACGTAGACCAGGCAACGACCGAACCGTTGAGCGTGTCGACCTCGGGCACCCGGATCTTGTGCCACAGGCCCAGGTCGGTGCCTTCCCACTTGTCGAGGGCGCGAGCGTCCAGATCGTGCAGGTCGTAGAGCATCACGAACACGTGATCATCAGGATCCTTCGACGATCGTGGCCAGGGCGCCGTCCCACCCGATGTCCCCGCCCCCGAAGGTGAGCCGCCACCCGGACAACCAGCCGGTGCTCGTCCCGGGCGAATGGGGGCGATCGCCGCGAGTCGCGCGGGGTCCAGGCTGGTCCCGTATGCGGTATAGATCGTCACGACAGGAGGGTATCGGGCCGACCCCCGGGCGCCGGCAGGATGGCGCCGTGACCACCACCCCGCGACCGGCCACGCCCAAGTCCGGGCCCCGACGTGTTCTGATGCTGGTGGTCGGCGTCCTGATCATGGTGGCCCCCGGTGTCATCACCTCGACGCTCTGGACGCCCGAGGCCACCAGTCCGCTGCTCCCGGGTTCGATCGTCGGCGCGGTGGCTGCGGCCGCCCTCGGCTGGCGGCTCGGGCTGCTGACGGTATTCATCATGGGCCTGGCCACCCCGGCAGCCATCGTGGCCGGCGGGGTCCCCCTGGCCGGCGCCGGTCTCATGGCCCTGCTGTGCCTGTTCACGGGTCTCACGGCGTTTCGTGGGGATGCACAACGTGTTCCGGATGGTGCCCTGGTGCTGGCCTATCCGATGATCCAACCACCCAGCCTCGGAACGCTGGGCGCCGACCGCGCCAGTGAACCGTACGTCCTGGCGATGATGCTGCTGATGACGGTGGCGGCCTGGATGGTGCTGGTCCTCGCGGTGGTGTCCCGCCACCGCACCCTGCCTGAGTTGTACGGCGGACCGCCACGACGCCCTCAGCCACACCGTCGCCATCACCGTTCTCGTCACAGTGAACACCTTCGCGGTGCTCACCCTGAATCCCTCGTCGGCGGTGCCTGGCTGATCCTCACCTCATCGCGGTGACCCAGCGAGCCCCTGCAGTCCATGAGCCGCACGGTCTATCGCGTGATCGGGACGGTCATCGGCACCGCCATCGCCGCTGCCGCCATCGGAGCGGCGACAAGCTCCGTGGCCCTGCAGCAGGTACTGGCACTGGTGTTGATCGCGGATTCTGCGATCTACTTCCGTACGTCGTCCTACTGGGTCTATGGACGTTCCTGACCCCCGGCCGTGGTCATGTTGTCGGCGGCGGAGAAGTGGTCGAGGCCGCGAGTGGCGGGTGATCTACACGGTGATCGGCGCCACCCAGGTGCTGCTGGCCTCGGCGCTGGTCATCGGCTACCAGCACCTGGAGATCCAGCGGGCGAGCCCAACCGGGTGACCTGCGTCGGAACCCATGACCGAACCCGCCACCACCAGCGCCGCCGAGTGACCCGCGGCCGACTCCCGCGGGAGTCGCGGATTCCGCCCCGCAGGAGGGGGCGCGCTCACTACGCTCGGGGCGGAAGGCGGTGAGTCGTGAACTTCGAGAAGGTCGTGTTCGGCTTTTTCGTACTGCTCGCCGCCACCTTGAACTTCGGCTTCTTCATCGGGGACATCGACAAGCCGGAACTCCACAACATCTACGAACTGATGGCTGCCGTGGTGGTCAACCTGATCGTGACGGTGCTCAAGTTTGGTGACCGCACCCAGATGGGCGCGATCCATCTGGCCACCAGCCTGGTGGCCGACCTGCAACTGGATCACGGCTGCCGCGGTGTGGGCCTACTACACCAACGTGAGTGGCGGGAACATCACTGGCGATCAGATGGCCAGCGTGGGTCTCGCTGTCCGGTGGCGCGTTGTTCGCCAACATCGTGTCCGTCGTGCTCCTGGTGATCGAGACGGCGTCGTTCCGCCGGAACTGATCATGGCTGACGATCCCGTCCCCACCGGAGACGACAGCGCGGGCCAGTCGTCGACAGCGATCTTCCTGGTGCTGCGACGGATGCGGGCGCCGCTGCTGGTGTTGATCTCGACCTTCGCCATCAGCGTTTTCGGGCTCACCCTCATCCCGGGGCGCACGGCCGAGGGCGCTCCCTGGCGCATGGACGTGTTCGACGCCTTCTACTTCATGTCGTACACGGCCTCCACCATCGGCTATGGCGAGATCCCCCAGCCCTTCTCCACGGGCCAGCGGATGTGGGTGACGATCTCGATCTACCTCAGTGTCATCGCCTGGGCCTACGCCATCGGCTCGGTCCTCGCCCTGCTCCAGGACCGGGGATTCCGCACCGCACTCAACGGGCAGCGGTTCACCCGCTCCGTGCACCTGCTACGCGAACCCTTCCTGTTGCTGGTGGGATACGGACAGGCAGGCGAGACCCTGGCCCGGGCTCTCGACGAACGCGACCGGCGGCTGGTGGTCATCGACAACGACCCGGCCCGGATCGATGCCCTGGATCTGGCGTCGTTCCATTCGGACGTGCCCGGAGCGGTGGGCGACGCCCGGAACCCCGACGAGTTGGTGAGAGCCGGTCTGGACAATCCCCGCTGCGTGGGCGTGGTGGCCCTGACCGACGATGACGAGGCGAACCTGGCGGTCGTGATGGCCGCCGGTCTCATGCGACCCGAGCTCCCCGTGGTCGCCCGGACGATGGAGATCGGCATCGCCGACCGTATGCGCGAGTTCGGGTCACCCCTGGTCGTGGACCCGTTCAATCTCTTCGGCGACGAGCTCATGCTGGCGGTCACCAGCCCGGATACGTCGCGGTTGCTGAACTGGCTCATGTCCGGGCCGGGCGACCCCCTCCCGCCGATCCCCGAACTTCCGCGCAACGGCCGTTGGATCGTGTGTGGTCTGGGGAGGTTCGGCGGCCGCCTGGTGGATGATCTCCACGCCCACGGGATCCAGACAACGGTCGTAGACCCCCACTGCGACGAGGCCGCCGACGGTACGGTCATCCGAGGTGACGCGACGGACCCCGAAGTGATGCGGCGGGCCGACCCGGGCACCGCCGTCGGCTTCGCCGCAGCGACCGACAACGACACCACGAACCTGTCGTTGATCGTGGCCGCCAGACGGGCCAATCCCGATCTCTTCCTCGTCGCCCGTCAGAATCTGCCCGTCAACGCGCCGCTGTTCGCGGAACTCCCGATCGACTCCTTGCTGGTGCCCACCCGGCTGATCGCCCACGAGGCGCTGGCCCGGATCGGCGACCCGCTGCTCTGGCGTTTCGACCAGGGTGCGCGGACCCGACCGGACGAGTGGTCCCGGGACCTGATCGGACGCCTGGAGACGGCCTGCGGCTCCGGTCGCCCCGACCTGTGGGAACCGACGCTGCGGGGCGACGACAACCCGGCCCTGAACCAGTGGTTGGCGTCGGGAACGGCCAATCTCGGCGACCTGATGCGTGATCCCGAGGACCGGGATCGTTCGATCGACTGCGTGCCGCTGCTGCTCCGGGGAGCCGATCGGACCGTACTCGCACCCGACGGCGACACCCGGCTGGCGGCCGACGATCAGCTGCTGCTGGCCGGCACGGCCTCGGCCCGACGCGCCCTCGACGCGACCCTCAGCGTCCCCTCCGTCACGGAGTACACCGTGAACGGCCGCCGGGTGGGCAACGGCTGGGTCTGGCGGACCCTCGTCAATCGCGACTGATCCGCGCCAGGTCGAGCAACTCGTCGGCGGCCGCGCCAGGACTCAGCACCCCCTGGCGGACGTCCTCCCGCAGCTGGGGCAAGCGGGCGGTGACGTCCTGCCGTTCGGCGAAGTCGCGGACCAGTCGGTCCTGGACGGTGGCCCACATCCACGCGACCCGCTGCTCGCCGCGGCGGCGCGCCAGTTCACCGGACTCCACCAGCCAGTCGCGGTGCTCCCGGACGGCCTGCCAGACCTCGGTGACCCCGGCACCGGTGAGCCCGCTGCAGGTGAGGACGGGGACCCGCCATGCCGAGTCGTCGACGGAGGCGAGCAGCCGCAGGGCACCGGACAGTTCCCGGGCTGCCTGACGCGCCTCGACCTCGTGGTCGCCGTCCGCCTTGTTCACCGCGATAACGTCGGCGAGCTCGAGGATTCCCTTCTTGATCCCCTGCAGCTGGTCGCCCGTACGGGCAAGGGCGAGCAGCAGGAAGGTGTCCACCATCTCGGCCACGGCCACCTCGGACTGGCCCACTCCGACGGTCTCGACGATGATCACGTCGTGGCCGGCGGCCTCCAGGACGGCCATCACCTCGCGGGTCGATCGGGCCACCCCTCCCAGCGTCCCGGCGCTCGGGGACGGCCGGATGAACGCGCGGTCGTCGACCGCGAGCCGCTCCATGCGGGTCTTGTCACCCAGGACGCTGCCGTGGGACCGGGTGCTGGACGGATCGACGGCGAGGACGGCCACGCGGTGTCCGTCGGCGGTGAGCATGCTGCCGAACTGGTCGATGAACGTCGACTTCCCGACGCCGGGAACACCCGTGATCCCCACCCGGATCGCGGTGGATTCGCCGTCGGCGAGCCGCGCGAGGAGGTCGGCCGCCACCACGCGGTGATCGGCGCGGGTCGACTCGACGATGGTGATCGCCCGCCCGATGGCCGCCCGGTCGCCGGCCCGGACTCGGTCGGCCAGCGCGGCCACGTCCACGCTCTGGGCCACTCAGGCGACCTGCGAGTCGATGTCGGACAGGAGTTCGAGGGCCGCGTCGGCGATCACCGTTCCCGGCGGGAAGATCGCGGCTGCACCCGCTGCGCGCAGCGCATCGAAGTCGTCGGGAGGGATCACGCCCCCCACGACGATGAGGATGTCCGGACGGCCGAGCTCGTCGAGCGCCGCCCGCAGGGCCGGCACCAGCGTCAGGTGTCCCGCGGCCAACGAGGACACCCCGACCACGTGGACGTCGGCCTCGATCGCCTGCCGCGCGACCTCGTCGGGAGTCGCGAACAGGGGACCCACGTCGACGTCGAACCCCAGGTCGGCGAAAGCGGTGGCGATCACCTTCTGGCCCCGGTCGTGTCCGTCCTGGCCCACCTTGGCCACCAGGATGCGCGGGCGTCGGCCATGATCCGCGGCGAACCGGTCGGTGGCGGCTCGGACCTCGTCGATCGCATTCACCTGGCCGGCCTCCTGCGTGTAGACCCCCGAGATCGTACGGATCGTGGCTTTGTGGCGCCCGAACACCTTCTCCACGGCCTCGGAGATCTCGCCGACCGTGGCCCGGGCCCGCGCGGCATCGACCGAGAGCGCGAGGAGGTTCTGGTCGAGGCCGGGTCCGCGGGTGCCGTCGGCGATCGCCTGCGCAGCCGTGGTCAGGGCATCGAGCGCCGACTCGACCGCCGCGGGATCCCGCTCGGCGCGCAGCCGTTCCAGCTTGGCCAGCTGGGCGTTCCGTACCGCGGTGTTGTCGACCTTGAGCACCTCGACGGGCGGATCGTCGGTGGGGCGGTATCGGTTGACGCCGATGAGTGCCTGCTGGCCGGAGTCGATCCGGGCCTGGGTGCGGGCGGCCGCTTCCTCGATGCGCATCTTGGGCAGGCCCTCGTCGATGGCGCGGGCCATGCCGCCGGCGGCCTCGACCTCGGAGATGTGTTCCATCGCCCGGACGGCCAGGTCGTGGGTGAGTCGCTCCACGAAGTACGAACCGCCCCACGGATCGATCACCCGCGTGGTTCCCGACTCCTGCTGCAGCAGCAGTTGGGTGTTGCGGGCGATGCGCGCCGAGAAGTCGGTGGGCAGTGCCAGCGCCTCGTCGAGGGCATTGGTGTGCAGCGACTGGGTGTGCCCCTGGGTGGCCGCCATGGCCTCGATGCCGGTGCGCATCACGTTGTTGAACACGTCCTGGGCGGTCAGCGACCAGCCGGATGTCTGGCAGTGGGTCCGCAGCGACATCGACTTGTCGTTCTGCGGGTCGAACTGTCGTACGAGGCGCGCCCACAGCAGGCGGGCCGCCCGCATCTTGGCGACCTCCATGAAGAAGTTCATGCCGATCGCCCAGAAGAACGACAACCGGGGCGCGAACCGATCGATGTCCAGCCCCGCACCGAGCCCGGCTCGCAGATACTCGACCCCGTCGGCCAGCGTGTACGCCAGTTCGAGATCGGCGGTCGCCCCCGCTTCCTGCATGTGATAGCCGGAGATCGAGATCGAGTTGAACCTCGGCATCTTCGCGGAAGTGAAGGCGAAGATGTCCGAGATGATGTTCATGCTCGGCCCCGGCGGGTAGATGTAGGTGTTGCGGACCATGAACTCCTTGAGGATGTCGTTCTGGATGGTCCCCGCCAGCTTCTCCGGCGGCACGCCCTGCTCCTCGGCCGCCACGATGTAGAGCGCCATGATCGGGAGTACCGCGCCGTTCATCGTCATCGACACACTCATGCGGTCCAGCGGGATCCCGTCGAACAGTTGCTGCATGTCGAGGATGGAGTCGATGGCGACACCGGCCATGCCGACGTCGCCGGTGACGCGCGGGTGGTCGCTGTCGTACCCCCGGTGGGTCGCGAGGTCGAACGCGACGGAGAGGCCCTTCTGCCCCGCCGCGAGATTGCGCCGGTAGAAGGCATTGGAGTCCTCGGCGGTCGAGAATCCCGCGTACTGCCGGATCGTCCAGGGCTGGCTGACGTACATGGTCGGATACGGGCCCCGCAGGAACGGGGGGGCTCCCGGGTAGGTGTCGAGGAAGTCCAGTCCCGCCGTGTCCGCGGGCGTGTAGAGATCCTTGACCTCGATCCCCTCCGGGGTGGTCAGGACCTCGGTCGCCGCAGTCGTCGCGGCTCCGGGGTCGTCGCCCCACAGATCGACATCGGCGAAGGACGGGATCATGCCGGAACCTCCATCTGGGTGAGCACCTGGTCGAGCAGCGCGACGGCATCGCACCCGGCGTAGATGTGGTCGGTGACCCCCGCGGCCGTATCGGCCTCGGCCCGGGCCCCGGGGCGACCGGCCACCAGGAGCCGCGTCACCCCCGCCTCCTGGGCAGCAGCGCCGATGGCCGGGATGGCGTCGGGGTAGTCGTCGTCGGCACCGCACACGCACACGACACCGACCCCTTCCGGCAGTCGCAACGGTTCCCCGGCGACGAATGGCACGGGCACCGTCGCGATACCCCCGGCGGCGAAGAGGTTCTCGGCGAACGTCTGCCGGGCGCCATGGCGGGAGAGTGGGCCGACGGTCACGAGAGCGACCGTCGGCGGCGCGGCCAATGCATCGGCCCGATCCCGCAACACCTCGAACACCTCCGCGTAGCGGTGCCGTGGGAGCCCGTCGCCCGACCGGTCCGGAGCCGCCGCCTTCGCGCCGCGTTCCCGGTCGGGGAACTCGCTCACCCCGGTGATGGGGGCCTGCCGCTTGGCCGTGCGTTCTGCCCGACGCTCCCAGGTCCGTTCGATGCGTTTGGCCACCACGCCCGCATCCAGAGCCGCCCGCATGCCCCCGGCGGCCTCGATGTCCCGCAGCCACGACCAGCCTGCCTCCGCGAGCTGTCGGGTCCGGGTCTCGACGTAGTAACTGCCCCCTGCGGGGTCGGCGACGAATCCCACGTGCGACTCCTGCAGGAGCAGCAGTTGGGTGTTGCGCGCCATGCGCCGGGCGAAGGGGTCGACCTCGCCCGTGGCCGCCGTGTGGGGTTCGACGGTGACCGCCTCGGCGCCCCCGACCCCACCGGCGAAGGCCGCCACCGTATTGCGGATCAGGTTCACCCACGGGTCCCGCACGGTGAGCATCGCCAAGGACGTGGTCGCGTGCTGGCGTTGACCATGATCGGTCCCGGCGCCGGCGACCTGCAGGACCCGCGCCCACAGGATCCGCGCCGCCCGCAACTTGGCGATCGAGGCGAACTGATCGTCAGTCACCACGAGCCGGAATTCGATGAGGCGTGCCGCGTCGTCGATGCTCATCCCCCGGTCCTCGAGCAGCCGCAGGGTGGCGAGTCCCGTGGCGGTGACGGCGCCCAACTCCTCGGCGAACGAGGCCCCGGCGTCGTGGTAGACCGAGCCATCGATCACGAACGCCCCGATGCCTGCCGCCTGCGCCTCGCCGGCGAGATCGACCGCGTCGTCGATGTCCCCGCTGCGTCGGGTCGCCGCGACGAGCCCCAGCGGGTCGAGCCCGAGTGAGGACCCCGGGTTCAGGTCGTGCTGCAGCAGGGCCTGGGCCAGCCGGTGTCCGGAACGGAAGCCCTCGACGACCACCGGCACGCGGGCCAGGTCGACGCCTGCGAGGACGTCGGTGAGGCGGTCGGGGTGACCGTCGGTCAGCCAGAGACTGGTCACTCCGTTGGCCAGATCGTCGCGCACCGCCTCGGCGGACGCCTCGTCGAGCCAGTGGCGCGCCCTCACGTCCCAGTCGATCGACTCGTCGGCGGGGAACGTCCCGCGCACGAAGTCGAACCTGCCGGGATCGTGTGGTGGCGGGGAGGCGGCGACATCGGCCGCCGTGTACAGCGGATGGACCGCGTACCCGTCGTCGGTGGGGGTGGCCAACAGACGTTCCACATCGTCGGCGGCCACCTCGCCCCGGCTCCGGCGCAGCGCAGCGGCCACGAGTTCGCGCCACTGCGCCCGGTCCACGGGGGCGAATCCGTCGGCCAGCGGGGTGGGATCGGTCATGGGTCCAGACTACGCAGCGGCGCCGTGCGCCATCATGGGCACATGAGGCGACAACTCGCGCCGGTCGGGCTCCTCTGCACGATGACGCTCCTGATCGCCGCCTGCGCGGCGACCCCGCAGCCCGGGACCGGACCGACGACACCTCCTGACGCACCCACCGGCACCACCATGCCCCCGGATCCGATCGACCCCTCGCCGCCCGAGCCGAGTGACCTGGACCCGTCGCGGGCTGAGGCCGTGGCGAAGAAGTTGATCGACATGACCGAGGCGGAGGCGACCGCGGCCGCCGCGGACGCCGGCATGACGGTCCGCGTCGTGGAACGTGACGGACAGCAGTTCCCCGTGACGATGGACTACAGCCCCACCCGCATCAATCTCACGATCACCGGCGACCGGGTCACGGGCGCCACGGTGGGGTGAGTGGGCGAGCCACTACCCGGCGGAACCCGCGGGCGGACTAAACTGACCCCGTGCGCCCGGTCGAGGATCGGGCGGGATTCGGAGACACAGTGGCAAGCGTCGGAACCTTGTACCGCGGTGACGTCTCGATGTGGTCGTGGGTGGCTCATCGGATCACCGGTGTCGCGGTGCTCTTCTTCCTCTATGTCCATGTGCTCGACACCGCGCTGGTACGGGTATCCCCCACCGCCTACGACGATGTGATCGCGAGTTACAAGACCCCCTTGGTCAACCTCATGGAGGTCGGCCTGGTCGGCGCCGTGCTGTTCCACGCCCTCAACGGGCTGCGCATCATCGCAGTGGACTTCTGGGGCAAGGGCACCCGCTTTCAGCGGCCCATGTTGTGGACCGTCGTCGCGGTATGGCTGGTGATCATGCTCCCGGCCATGTACTTCATGCTCCGCCATACCTTCGCCGCGCTGTTCGGAGCGACACCATGACCTCGACCCACGACCTCGCCGCCCCGGGCACCAAGGCCCCCCGCAAGGCCGGCCGCAACCGCGAGATGGCCTCCTGGGTGTTCATGCGGGCGTCGGGGCTGGTCCTGGTCATCCTGGTGCTCGGCCACCTGCTGATCATGAACATCCTCGACGGCGGGGTGCAGCGCATCAACTTCGCGTTCGTGGCCGGCCGATGGAGCAGCCCGTTCTGGCAGTTCTGGGATCTGGCCATGCTGTGGCTCGCGATGCTCCACGGGACCAACGGTCTGCGAGTGATCATCAGCGACTACGCGCGCGGCGGGAAGACCAAGTTCTGGCTCCACGGCCTGCTCTACTTCGCGAGTATCGCCACGATCGTGCTCGGCACCCTGGTGATCTTCACCTTCGACCCCAACCTGGCCTGAGAGAAGGAGTCCCGTGGCGGTTCACAACTACGACGTGGTGATCGTCGGTGCCGGTGGCGCCGGAATGCGGGCCGCCCTCGAAGCGGGCACGCGCACCCGGACCGCGGTGCTGACCAAGCTGTACCCCACGCGCTCGCACACCGGCGCCGCCCAGGGCGGCATGTGCGCGGCGTTGGCCAACGTCGAGGACGACAACTGGGAATGGCACACCTTCGACACCATCAAGGGCGGCGACTACCTGGTCGACCAGGACGCCGCCGAGATCATGTGCAAGGAGGCCATCGACGCGGTGCTCGACCTCGAGAAGATGGGCCTGCCGTTCAACCGCACCCCGGAAGGCCGCATCGACCAGCGCCGGTTCGGCGGTCACACCCGCAACCACGGCGAGGCCGCGGTGCGCCGAGCCTGCTACGCCGCCGACCGCACCGGCCACATGATCCTGCAGACGCTCTACCAGAACTGCATCAAGCAGGGCATCGAGTTCTTCGACGAGTACTACGTCCTCGACGTGCTGCTGTCCGAGGGCCGTTGTGTCGGCGTCGTCGCCTACGAGCTCGCCACCGGCGAGATCCACACCTTCCACGCCAAGAGCGTGATCTTCGCGACCGGCGGTTTCGGCAAGGTATTCAAGACGACCTCGAACGCCCACACGCTCACCGGCGACGGTATGGCCATCACCTTCCGTCGGGGGCTTCCCCTGGAGGACATGGAGTTCTACCAGTTCCATCCCACGGGTCTCGCCGGACTGGGCGTCCTGCTCACCGAAGGCGCCCGCGGCGAGGGCGGCATCCTGCGCAATGCGTCGGGTGAACGTTTCATGGAACGCTACGCCCCGACGATCAAGGACCTGGCGCCCCGCGACATGGTCGCGCGCGCTATGGTGCAGGAGGTGCGCGAGGGCCGCGGCGCCGGACCGCACAAGGACTATGTCTACCTCGACCTGACGCATCTGCCCGCCGAACAGATCGAGACCAAACTCCCCGACATCACCGAGTTCGCGCGCACGTATCTGGGGGTCGACCCGATCACCGAACTCGTCCCGGTGTTCCCCACCGCCCACTACGCGATGGGGGGCATCCCGACGAACATCAACACCGAGGCACTCGCCGACAACGACGAGGTCGTACCGGGCCTCTACGCCGCGGGCGAGGTCGCCTGCGTGTCGGTACATGGCGCCAACCGGCTCGGGACCAATTCCCTGCTCGACATCAATGTGTTCGGCCGGCGCGCCGGGATCGCCGCGGCCGAGTACGCCGCCACCGTCGACTTCGCCCCCTTGCCCGAGGACCCCGAGGGCCTGGTGCGCAGCCAGCTCGAGGGACTGCTGACCAGCGAGGGCTCCGAACGTGTGGGCGATCTGCGGCGGGCACTGCAGGAGACGATGGACATGAACGCCCAGGTCTACCGCACCGAGGCGACCCTGAAGCAGGCGCTGTCCGACGTCCAGGAACTGCGCGAGCGCTATCGCAACGTGTCGGTGCAGGACAAGGGCAGGCGCTACAACACCGACCTGCTCGAGACCGTCGAGCTGGGGTTCCTCCTGGAACTCGCCGAGGTCCTGGTGGTCGGCGCGCTGGCCCGCAAGGAGTCGCGCGGCGGTCACGCCCGCGAGGACTACCAGGTCCGCGACGACGTCAACTTCATGCGGCACACCATGGCCTACCGCGAGGTGGGCGCGGACGGTGGTGCCACCGTCCGGCTCGACTACAAGCCGGTCGTCGTCACCCGTTACCAGCCGATGGAGCGCAAGTACTGATGGCCGTCGCAACCCCCACCGCCGAGTCCGCCCCCCCGGAGACCCCCGATCCGGTGGCGTTCGACGTCACCATCAAGATCCGCCGCTTCGACCCCGACACCAGCGAGCAGCACTTCTGGCAGGAGTTCACGGTGTCGGTGTTCGCCACCGACCGGATCCTGGACTGCCTGCACAAGATCAAGTGGGAGCAGGACGGCACGGTCACCTTCCGACGGTCCTGCGGACACGGCATCTGCGGCTCCGATGCGATGCGGATCAACGGCAAGAACCGACTGGCCTGCAAGACGCTGGTCAAGGACCTGAACACCAAGAAGCCGATCACGGTCGAACCGATCAAGGGCCTCACCGTCGAGAAGGACCTGATCGTCGACATGGAGCCGTTCATGGCGGCGTACCGCAACGTGAAGCCCTTCCTGATCACCGATGGCCAGGAGCCGACCAAGGAGCGGCTGCAGTCCATCGAGGATCGGGCAAAGTTCGACGACACGACCAAGTGCATCCTGTGCGCCGCCTGCACGACCTCGTGCCCGGTGTTCTGGACCGACGATCAGTACTTCGGCCCGGCCGCGATCGTGAACGCCCATCGGTTCATCTTCGACAGCCGCGACGAGGGCGCCGACGAACGCCTGCAGATCCTGGACCAGGACGAGGGACCCTGGCGCTGCCGTACGACCTTCAACTGCACCGACGCCTGTCCCCGCGGGATCCAGGTCACCACCGCGATCCAGCAGGTGAAGCGGGCCATGATGTTCGGCGTCGACGACGCGCAGTGACCCCCGGTCAGCGGGGCCGCACTGCGTTACTGGGAGTTGACGCCGGACTGCCACCGACCCGGTTCACGGCCCGCACGGTGAAACGGATCCGGTGGCGAGGCAAATGCCGCAGAGTGCACCTCGTCCGCACGGTGGAGCAGGTCGCGGTGCCGCGGGTGGCGCGAACCCTGTAGCCCGTCACCGACGTTCCGCCGGAATCGCTCGGGGGGAGCCAAGTCACCGTCGCCGACCGTCTTCCCGCCACAGCCGTGACCGTACGCGGCGCCGTGGGCGGCCCCGCCGGTGTGACCCCGGCACTCGGTGGTGAGGCGGCGCCGAAGTCACCATCCGGTCCGGTGTTGGTGGCGACCACCCGGAACCGGTACGTGTCGCCGTTGGTCAGTCCCGTGACGACACACGTGCGGGCGCCCGCCGTCACGCAGGTCCGACCGCCCGGGGCGGCGGTCACCCGATAGCCGTCGATGGGCAGACCACCGTCATCGAGCGGGGGCAGCCACCGCACGACCACACGGGAGTTGCCGGGCGTGGCGACCACGGATCGTGGCGGTCCCGGATCGGTGGGGACCCGTATCCCCGTCCCCCGCAACGGGACGGAGTCGGGAGACCCGGCGGCGTCGGACGCCACCACCAGTCGGGCGGTGGTGAGGCCGAGCGCCTCCGGGTGGAAACCCACATAGACCGCACAGCTCATGCCGACCGACAGCGTGCGACTGCTGCACAGTTCGCCCCTCAGCCGGAAGTTCCCGGAGCCGGCGCCCGCCAGCGTCACCGCCGACGGTCCGAAGCTCACGTCGGAATCACCGGTGTTGGTCACGGTGATGAGGTAGTCACTGCTGTCTGACCCGACCTGTTGGGTGCCGTAGTCGAGCGACGTCGGGGTGAGCGAGACCTCGGGACCGGTGGCCCGGGCCGGTCCGACAGTGGCCAGCGCGACGAGTCCGGCGATGGCGAACGGGGCAACGAAGGGGTTCATCGTCACCTCCTGCCGGTGAGAATCCGACGATACTTCGGCATCGGCGACGACGCGCGCGGGCGAGCGGATGGATCAGGACCGCGCGGACCGGCGCCGCAGCCGGAACCGGCGGCGCCGGTCGCTCTCACGCAGGCCCACGGCATCCGACACCGGCGACTCGTCGGACTCCGGCGCCACCCGCAGATCGGCCGCAACCTCCGGCTCCGCGTCAGGGTCCGATTCCGCTGCGGCGTCATCGTCGGGATCCGGACCTCCCCCGGCGGGGTCCCGGGGTTCGGTGAGGTCGACGAAGTCCGCCGCGCGCGGCCACAGGATCCAGGTCACGATCCCGCCCGAGAGCAGGATCAGGGCGATCGGGGAGCGGGCGAACGCGATCACATGCCCGGCATACGGGACGTGCATGCTGACCTTGCCCAGGATGTCGCCGGGCGCCACCGGCCAGGGATCCGGATAGGGGTTGTTGTCGCCCCGGGTCGTGAACGTGCCCCCAGGGGCCACCTCGCTGATGCGGTGGACCACCCGCCCGCCGATCCCCTCGTAGTTGACGTCGTAGACCACGATGTCACCGACCTGATAGGCGGCGTCATCGTCCTTGTGGGTCACGACCAGGTCTCCGGTGTAGTAGGTCGGCTCCATCGACTCGCCGACCACGATGGTCAGCCCGAAAAAGCCCCCCATCGAAGCGGGCCACACGATGGCCAGACCGACGAGCGCCATCATGGCGAGAACCATCCGGTTGACCCACTTGGTGACGCGGGACCGGCGGCGCCGTCGGGGGAACCCCTTGACGTCGGGGAGGAACCGCTCGCTGGTGGTCACGGGCCCCGCGAACTCGGCGAACCACTCCCGCTCGCGGGGTTTGCGCTCTTCCATCACGACTTCCCGACCTGGAAGGTGTCGAAGCGGGTGCCGTCGCTGTTGGCCAGCGTGTAGAGTCCCGCTTTGGTGTTGGTGCGGTAGCCCGCGGGCACCGTCATGCTCAGGGTGTTCGCGCCGAAGGTCATGGTGGCGACGTAGGTCGAGGCGTTGTAGTCGATCCGCAGGTTCGTCGACGTCGAGACGCTTGCCCCGATCGACACGGAACACACGGCACCCGACGTGCACGTCGGCGTGGCGGCGGCGGTGAACACCCCTGAGCTCAGTTCGCCCAGATCCAGGTAGTAGTTCGAGGTGGCGTAGCGCAAGCGAGCCCCGATACACGTCGTGGAACTGTCGCACAGGATGCCGATGCCGGCATTCGACGTGGTCGCGGAAGCCACCAACAAGGCCTGAACATACGAGGACTGCGACAGCCAGGGGATCCGCACTGTGCTGGGAGCCCCGGATGCCCCATGCGTCGCCGACGACGACGTCATGGTCCAAGCCGTGTCCGAGGTCGCCCACACCGGCCGCAGCGCGGTGGTGGTGCCGAAGGTCGTTCCTCCGTTGGGATCGATGAGGGGTACCGTCCGGGCGTTGAGACCGCCGCTGTTCGCGAATCCGTCCCGCAGCGCCACGCTGGGCGTCGCGGTGACCGAATCGACGTAGAACTTCTGCGACGAGATGGTGCTGCCCGCGGCGGCGGCTTCGGGGTCCTCCCCCAGGTTGATCCGCACCACGCCCACGGCCACGAACACCACCGCGGCCACTACGACGAGACGGACCACGCCCCGGCGGCTCTCCCGCCGGGGGGTCGGGTGGTTCGCCGATTCGCTCGGGTGTATCTCATCCCGCGGCATAAAGCACCACCTTGATCGTGCTCGCCACGTTGTCGACGTTCGGGTTGGTGCCCGAGGTGACCGCCGACGTGCCCGTGGCCGCCGCCGGCAACGTGCCCGAGGTGGAACCGAGCGACGCGTTTGTCCCCGAGTCCGCGAAGGTCGCCGTGAACGACTTTCCCTGACACCCGGCCGGGATGCCGGTGAAGCTCAACTGGTAGATCTCGTACCGGCTGGACCGGTATCCGACCCGCGTGGTCACCCCGATCGACCCGGCGGAGCACAGGTTGCCCGAACCGGCCCCACCCACACCCAGGGTCTGGGAGTTGACGCTGCCCAGTGTGGCGGCGTGCGACGTGCCCACGACCGCGACTCCCGCCGCGGCCACGATCACGGCCACCGTCTTGAACACGCCGGGGTCAGCCATAGATCACCACCGCAGTCTGGGTGACGGCATCGGCGTGGACGGCGCTGCTCAGCGTGAACGGCGTGGTGGCCGCGGCCGCTGTCGTCCCCGAGGCGTTCGCCAACGATGTGCCGGCACCGTCGGCCACGTCCACCCGGAACGGCAGGTTGCGGCAGTTCACCGCCACGCCGGTGATGGTGCCGTTGCTGATCGTCTCGGCCGGCCCCACGCTGTCGAAGCCCACCCCGCCCCAGGTCACTCCCAGACCCGAGGTCTGGCATGCGGACACGACGGCACTGGACGCCCCGATCGTGTCGGGGGTCAGCGAACCCAGCGTGGCGGCCGCAGCCACTGTGAGGCCGCCGACCACCGCTCCCCCGGCGACGGCAACAACTCTTGACCGCGCGCGCACGGCACTGTCCTATCCGTAGATGATCAGCGTGACCTGGGTGATCGTCGAAGCGTCCACGGCCGCGCTCAGGGTGAACGTCGTCGTGGCCGATGCGGCAGTGGTCCCGGTGGCGTTCGCCAGCGACGCGGCAGCCCCGGTCGACACGTCGATGCGGTACGACTTGCTCTGGCATCCGGCGGCGACCCCCGTGATGGTCCCGCCACCGACGGTCTCACTCGGTCCGGAGGCGCTGTAAGCGACCGTTCCCCACGTGACTCCCAGGCCCGAGGACTGGCAAGCTGCCACGACCGCGGTCGATGCACCGAGGGTCTGGGGGGTGATGGTGCCGAGCGACGCCGCCGAGGCGCCCACGACCACGATCGATGCCAAGCCCGCGAGTATCGCGGTCCCCCTACGCTTCATGGCCGGCTCCTATCCATAGACGATCAGGCTCACCTGCGTGATGTTGGCGGCGTCGGTCGCCGCGCTCAGAGTGAAGTTCGTGGTCGCCGCCGAGGCGAGAGTCCCGGTGGCGTTCGCCAACGACGCGGCCGCGCCCGTGGACACGTCGATCCGGTAGGACTTCGTGTAACACGCGGCCAGCACCCCGGTGATCGTCCCGCCGGCGACGGTGTACGACGGGCCGGTGCTGGAGTAGGTCGGGGTTCCCCAGTTCACCCCCAGGCCACTCGATTGGCAGGCGGCGACGACGGCCGTCGATGCTCCCAAGGAGGTGGGAGTCACGGTGCCGAGCGTCGCAGCACCCGCGGTGGCCACCCCCATCATGACCACGCCGGCTCCCACCGCAACCCACCGACGCTGGAGACGCGACGATCTGCGCAACGGCCTGGGGCGCCCGCGGCGGCCCCGACGAAGGTTCATGTCCCGTCACCCGTACACGACCAGGGTGACCTGCGTGATCGATGCGGCGCTCACCGCGGTCGACAGCGTGAACGCCGATGTCTGCGGGGGCGCACCAGTGGTGGGGAAGGTACCGGTGGCGTTCGCGAGCGAGGCGGCCGCTCCGGTGGAGACGTCGACGCGGTAGGACTTGCCCGGGTTCGTGATACAGCCGGCAGCGATTCCGGTGACCGTGCCCGAGGACACGGTGTGGATCGGCGTGGTGGCGTATCCGATACCGCCCCACGAGACTCCCAGACCCGACGATTGACAGGCGGCCACGACCGCCGTCGACGCCCCCAGGGTCTGAGGTGTCAGGGTTCCGAGAGTCGCCGCCGATGCCCCCACGACGGCCACGGTGGCCAGACCGCCGGCGATGGCGATCCACTTGATCCTGCGACGTCGCAGGGCTCGGCGGGGCATGACTCCTCCTTCGGGGTCGTCAGTCGATCGATGCGGAAGCCTCGGAGGTGGCGTCGGCCGTTGCAGTCGCCGAGGCCTCCTCACGGATGTCCACGACATCCGGGGGCGCCAGCACGGCAGCGACCAGCAGCGCAATCGCCACCGGGGCGAAGTACCACCCCACCGAGCTGAGCGTCAGCACGACGAACGCCGCCATGAGGCCGGTGGCGACCCACCGGACGACCTGACGGCGCCAGAGCATGGCGAGAACGGCCACCAAGGCCGGTGCCAGAAGCGCGATGACAACGCGCGGTCCGGCCACTGTCGCCAATGAGGCGTGGGTGTTCTCGATGGCCTGATGCCCGGCGCTGTCCAGGGTGAAGACCTGGGCCGGGATCAGGGGTGCGAAGGCCAGCACCACGGCGGCGCCGATCGCGTAGGCGACCGCCAGCCATCCGATGATGCGACCGATCCGAGTGCGTGTTGCCGATGTGCCCCTCATGGGCAGAGCGTGACATCGTGCCGAGGTCCGGTCAGCCGTTCGTGGTAACTGTCCAGATTGCCCCGATTACGTACAGCGACCCGCCGGATGGCCCGGCGGGTCGCTGGTTCCCCCGTGACTACCGCTGCTACGCGGCGTCGTAGAACGTGACCGTGGTCTGGTAGATGTTCTTGGTGTTGATGGTGTCGGGCAGCGTCACGAGCATGCTGCCACTGGTCAAGGCCACGGTCCCGGTGGCTTCGCTCAGCGAAGCCCCACTGTTGTCCGCCACCGCCACCTTGAACTTCTTGCCCACACAGGCTCCGTTGATGTCCAGTGGCGCCGTGTTGCCGGTCGGGTCGCCCAACGTCACCTCGTTGGTGGTGTAGGTCGAGTTGGCCGCCGTCGCGTCGCCCGCGTAGGTCGGGTTACTGGTCTCGTCCCATACGATCTCGAAGCCGTCGGAGTCACACGTGCTCACCGCCGTGGAGCTGGTTCCGATCGAGTCCGGGGTCAGGCTGCCCAGGGTGTTTGCGGAGGCCATGATCAGGCCGCCCACCAACAATCCTCCGGCCACGGCAACAACCGCTTTGCGCGATGGTGCATTCATGATCATCTTCCTCTCTTGCGCTCCGCCAGTCCCCGTCTCCGATTACCTTGCGTATCGGTGCACTCACTCATTGCTGATCTTCCCGAGGTGGTGATCGTGATTGCGCGCTGAGTCCTGCACCCATGGCGCGGAATGCGTCCATTCGGGTCAGACACAGCGGTCATTTCCACCGATTCGGGACTAACGTCACGCGTTGTAGTCCCTCCGCGTCACCATGGAGTCATGTCTCCCGGACCCCGCCCACACTGGTCGGTGGGGCGATGGATTCTCACGTTCGTGACGCTGGTCCTGTTGGCGGCGGTCGTCTACCTGATCTTCCCGACCCAGTGGGGCGGGCGAGCCGGCATCGTGCGGGTCTCGGGCTCGTCCATGGTGCCGACCTTCCAGCAGGGCGACCTGTTGATCATGCACAAGGCCGACTACGAGGTCGGTGACATCGTCGTCTACGAGGTCCAGGATGGCGGTGTGACCGGCCGGATCGTCCACCGGTTGATCGCGGAGAACGCCGACGGCACCTTCACGGCCAAGGGCGACAACAACGCCGAACCGGATCCGTGGCCGGTGCGTCTGCAGGACATCCAGGGTCAAGTGATGTGGCAGGTGCCCGCCGCGGCCGGCCTGCTGGCATTGCTCCAGTCCCCGCTGGTCATCGCCCTGTTCGGCACCGTTGCCGTCATCGCCCTGCTCTGGCCGAGGAAGAAACCGGAGCCCGATCCCCCTTCGTCCATCGACCCCGGCCTGTCCCCACCCGTGGGGAAGGGAAGTTCGGGTGTGGCGAGGTTGCTCGAGTCACCCCCACCTGCGCCGGAGACGATGCACGAGGAGAACCCGCATCCCAGCCGCGACCTCGCCCTCGTGATCGTCGCGGGCGTGTGCGGACTTGTGATCGCCACCTCGCTGAGCTTGTTCGTGCACGTGCGAGGTTCCGCCGAGCGCGACCAGGCACTTCAGTTGCAGGTGACCGAACAGGCGCAACGGATCTCCACGTCCTTCGCGGCGCTGACCGCGGGCTTGGACACGTCCGCCGCCTGGTTCAACGCGATTCCGAACATGACCGAGGCGCAGTTCCGGACCTTCGCCACGGAGATGACCCACAACAATCCTGACATCGCCAGCGTCTGGTACGCACCTCGGGTGCCCGACCGTGCGCGAGCGCGATTCGAGAAGTCCGAGAGTCCGATCACGCAGCGGGTGGGCGACAACTACCTCTCGCAGACCCGGCAGCAGGAGTATCTGCCGATGCTGTTCCACCAGCGCGGCGATCCCGCCCATGTCGGCTACGACATCCTGTCCCGACCGTTTGCCAAGGAGGTGGTCGACTGGGCCATGCGCCACGACGCGACCGGCGTCTCCGGCCGTATCACCACCGTCACCGGGGAGAACGTGATCTCGGCGTACGAACCCGTGTACTGGCCCGGGCCCCACGACACCCAGAAGCAGCGACGCACACAGTTCCGAGGCATCGTGGGCGCGTCGATGGCCTACGAGCCGGCCCTCCAGTCGCTACTCGATCCCTCGAAGACCCACGTGGATTCGGCGGTCATCGATGATCAACTTCCGGGAGCCGATCCGATCGTCCACTCCTCGTTGCCCGAGGACGCCACGCCCCGATCGGCCGCCGAAGCATCCGACGACTGGACCCTCAGAGCGACGATCGAACTCCCCAACCGAGACCTCACGCTGCTCCAACGGCCACTCGCTCCCGGGTTCTCGTGGACCACGCCCGAGGTGATCACCTGGGTGATCGGACTTGCTGTGGCGCTGCTGTTGATCGCACTCACCCTCCTCTACAACCGGAACTCCCGGCGCGCGGAACTGATCGACAAACTCCAGGGCGCCTATGCGCGACTCGACTACATGGCCATGCACGACCCCCTGACGAACCTTCCCAACCGGGAACACGCATGGCGCGAGATGAAGTCACTGATCGACGCCGGCGCACAATTCATGGTGGTGTTCTGCCATGTGCAATCGCTCGAGGTCATCAACCTGCATGCCGGCCGGGCCGCCGGCGACCGCTACCTCCGCGAGATCGGCAGGGTGTTGGGCGACGTCGACGGGGTTGAATTCGCCCGGCTCGGCGCGGCCGAGTTCCTGGGCATCTTCCGCGGGACGGACGTCGCAGGGGTCGCCCGGATCGTGCTGTCGCGCGGGGACCTGCTCGCCGACATCGCGCGCACCCCCGATCCCTTCGTGATCGGGGTCGCGCAGTTCCCCGACGACGGCACGGGGCCGGAACTGCTCGTGTCGGCGGCCATGGCTGACGCGAACCTACGACCCGCAGGACGGCAACGGACCTAGTCGGCACGAATCCCCCTAGGCGGCCATGTCCGGCGCCGGGGCGGGACCACGTGGCCGCACGACGGGAATCGGTGGGCGCGGTGCCGGTGGACCCCCGGGGTCTCGGCTCCGCTCGACCACCGGGCGTTTCGATGCGCGGCCTGGCGGCCACTACTCAACCCGCGGGGCTGTCAGACCGGTTCGGTGCCCTTCACGATGAGGGAGATGGTGTCGTCGTCGACCGGACCGTCGGCGCCGACCCATTCCCCCACCTCGCGACGCACCTTGTCCTGCGCTTCGGCCCGCTTGTCCTCGGGCTGGGCCAAGGCGGAATCCCAGTCGCGCTTGACCTCCCACGCCAACTCGCGGGTCCGCAGCACCGCATTGACGCGGCTCATCTGCTCGTCGGACGCGTCGAGTCCCCACACCTCGCGGATTGCTCCCGGGATCTCCAACCGGTAGTCGTGACCGCCTTCGGCAAACTTGCCCGGGGTCGGGGTGAGCGCGTTGAGCATGTCGGTGAACGTCGCCACGAAGGTCGTCACCGGCTGCCAGTAGGTGCCGCGCGGAGCACCCAGCGGCCGGGTGTCGTCGGGACCCAGCCAGTCGGGTTGCCGCCACAGCAGCGGTGAGTCGAACTTGGGGATGGGGTCGTCGCCGTTCTGCAGGAGCAGGTACTTGACCTTGGCGCGCTCCTCCGGCGGGAGGTCGGTCCAGTCGGGCACAGCACGGGGGAGGAAGATCGCCCCCGGACCGACCTCGGGCGCCACCGCCTGCGAGCGGCCACCCCATAGGGTCTTGCGCCACCTGGTGAAGGCCGGCGTCCCGACCCACAGCGCGGCGTCGATCCCGGCACCCCGGGGGCCGAGATCGCTGGCGCCGCTGAACAGTTCCTCACTCACGCGGCAGCCGAGCGACTCGCCGAAAAGGAAGAACTTCGGCCGCTTGTCGGCAGGGAGTGCCAAGAGTCGCTCGGTGACGCCGTCGACGACCATCTGGGTCTGGCGCGTGCCCATCGCTGTTCGGGTGAGGGACAGCGCCGAGGGAAGCACCGAATACTCGATGGCCATGCTCGCGCAATCGCCCCGGGTCAGGTATTCATACGTCTCGCAGGCCACGTAGTTGACGTAGCCGGAACCGGTGGGCGAGAACAGCGCGATCGCGGAGCGTTCGAAGGCCTTGGTCCGGTCGAGTTCGCGCAGGAGCAGGTTCGCCCGCTCCTCTTCGGTGTCCGCGGCGTCGAGACTCGCATAGACCCGGATCGGCTGCTTGGCCGGTTCCTTCATCACCTCCGAGATGTGATCGGCGAGCAGCACCGCGCTGAGCCAGCGGGTGCCTTCGCGACTCTGCTTCTCCCAGGGGATGCCGGACGCCGGGCTACCCGTGACCTCCGGCAGCGACGGACGCGCCGTGTTGGCGGTCTCCACCTCGCTGCCCGCGCTGGTGAGTTTGGACACCACCGCTGAAAGCCCCAGCCAGGCAACTCCGTACGACGCCGCGGTGGCGCCGACGCGACCGAGGGTCCGGTGGTCGTCGGGCGACCCGCCCAGCACCTGTGCCCCGACCCGCGAGAACGCGGCACTGAGCATCGACTCGCCTTTGGACAGCCCGAACAGGAAGGTGCCGGTGGCCACCCCGAGGGCGGCGGTCTTGCCGGGACTGATCGAGCGGGACGAGTCCTCGTAGTACGTGCCGTCGCCGACGGCCGACCCCACACTGGCCCGGCTCGACCGGGTGCGAGCCCAGGCCGCGACGCCCACACCGGCCGCGAGTCCCAGACCGAGAAGTCCCCGTTTCCCGCGGCCGGGGACCAGGCCGACGGCGTTCGCGAGGACTCCGGCCGATCCGGCCAGCGCCGTGCTCTGCGCCGCCAGGCGACCGATCGCCCGCCGCGCGGACTCGTCCTGCCGGTACGCGAGCACGCGGTGGCCGACGAATCCGGCTCCGGCGGCCGCGGCGGTCACGAGCATCCCCGAGTACTCGGAACGCATGGGGATCCGATCGGCGAAGGACCGGTAGAAGGAGTTGCTGGACACCGCCCAGCCATAGGTGACGACGGTGCTGATTCCGGTGATGAGGGCCTGGTCGGGGGTCCCGCGGGTCAGCAGGTTCGGTTGGGTGGAGGAACCCGCAGCGTACGCGGCAGCCAGTACCCCGGCCCGCGACGCGACGTCGAGGATGGCGTCACTGCTTCGAGGGGCGGCCAGTTCGGCCAGTTCCCCCAGATCGACCGGTTGCCCGGCGAGCGCACGCTGCGGGTCCACGCTCACTCCTCGTCGGAGACGAGTTCTGCGACCTCGATGTTGCCGTCGGCATCCATCGTGGCCACGGTGTCGGAGATGATCTCGGCGGTGCCGTCCTCGCCGCTGATGGCGGTGACGACCTCTTCCGAAGCCACCGATCCGTCGGGCGACTCGACGGTGACCAGATCGTCGACGATGGCGTCGCCAGTCTCCTCGTCGATCGCAGCGATGACGTCTTCGCTCACCACATCGCCGTCTTCGGTGATCGCTTCGCTGACCTCTTCCACGATGTCGATCGCCGACTCGTCCTGCTCACTCATACGTGCTCCCGGGGTCTCGGCCGCCGGTCGGCGGCTCATCGAAAACCTACCCTGTGCCTGCCGTCGATGGCAGGCGGTCGGTGGCCCGTCACCGACACTTCATCGAGTGGTTGCCGCAACCGATGCCCGGGCGCCTGGGCGGGCCGGGCAGAATGACCCCCATGCCTCGAGTCCTGTCCGGCATCCAGCCGACCGCCGATTCCTTCCACCTGGGCAACTACCTGGGCGCGCTGCGGAACTGGGTGTCCCTGCAGGACACCCACGACTGCTTCTACATGGTGGTGGACCTGCACGCGATCACCGTGCCCGTCGATCCCGAGGTCTTGCGCTCGCGCACCCGCTCGTCCTTCGCGCAACTCCTCGCCGCCGGCGTCGACCCGACCCGTTCAGCGGTGTTCGCCCAGAGTCAGGTCCCCGAACACGCCGAGCTGGCCTGGGTGATGCAGTGCCTGACCGGTTTCGGCGAGGCGTCGCGCATGACCCAGTTCAAGGACAAGTCCGCCCGCCAGGGCAGCGACGCCGCCAGCGTAGGCCTGTTCACCTATCCGATCCTGCAGGCCGCCGACATCCTCGTCTACGCCGCCGACGAGGTTCCCGTGGGCGAGGACCAACGGCAACACCTGGAACTGACCCGCGATCTCGCGCAGCGCTTCAACAGTCGGTTCGGCGACACGCTGACCGTGCCGAAACCCCACATCGTCAGGGACACTGCCCGAGTGGTCGACCTGCAGGACCCGACAGCCAAGATGAGCAAGTCGCTCCCGACCGGGTGCGTGTTCCTGCTCGACGACCCGAAGATCATCGAGAAGAAGATCAAGCGGGCGGTGACCGACTCGGTGGGCGAGGTCCGCTACGACCCCGAGAACCAGCCCGGCGTGGCCAATCTCCTCACGATGATCGCCGCCTTCTCGGATCGTCCGATCCCCGAGGTCACCGCCGAGTTCGCCGGGGGCGGTTACGGCCCGCTCAAGGTCGCCGCGGCGGAGCAGGTCGTGGCGTTCGCCGAACCCTTCGCCGCTCGCGTCCGGGAACTCCTCTCGGACCCGGCCGAGTTGGACCGGATCATGGACGCCGGCTCCCGGCGAGCCCGTGAGGTGGCGGGCCCGACCGTCGCCGCGGTGTACGACCGCGTCGGGCTGAGGCGTCCCTCGGCCTGAACCCCTACGCTTCCCTCATGGCACCCGCGGAGTCCCGGTGACCCAGATCCTGGTCAACCTGGGCATCGTCGTCGTCTTCATCCTCATCGGCGGCTTCTTCGCCGCGGCGGAGCTGGCGCTGGTCTCGCTGCGCGAGAGCCAGATCGTCCACATCGAGGACGAAAACCCTCGGCAGGGGGCCCGCCTGCGCCGATTGTCCGCCGATCCGAACCGGTTCCTGGCCGCGGTACAGGTCGGGGTCACGCTCGCCGGGTTCCTCTCGGCCGGATTCGGGGCCGCTCAGATCGCCCCCGAACTGGCGCCGACCTTCACCGCCTGGGGGCTCTCGCCCGGCTTGTCCGAGACCGTCGCCTTCATCCTGGTGACCATCGTGATCGCCTACCTGTCGCTGGTGCTCGGTGAACTGGTCCCCAAACGGATGGCACTGCAGCGCACCGAGGGCATCGCGGCGCGCACCGCGGGCTTCGTGGATCTCCTGGCCCGGGTGTCCCGTCCCTTCATCTGGCTGCTGTCGGTGTCGACCGATGCACTGGTGCGACTCCTCGGTGGCGACCCCGACCTGGGCCGGGAACGGATCACCCAGGAGGAACTACGCGGGTTGGTGGCGACGCATGACGATCTCACCGACGACGAGCGTGAGTTGATCGATGACGTCTTCGCCGCGGGCGAGCGCGAACTCCGCGAGGTCATGATCCCTCGCACCGAGGTGGCCTTCCTCCCCGAGGACATGCCGCTGTTCACCGCCGCGGACAAGGTGGGCAGCCAGCCCCACTCGCGTTACCCGGTGATCGGGGAGGACGTCGACGACATCATCGGCTTCGTCCACGTCCGTGATCTGCTGGACCCCTCGTTGGCCGGCCGCTCCATCCGGGTCGGTGAGCTGGCCCGCGAGGTCCCCCGACTGCCGGGCAGCAAACGGGTCATCCCGGCGCTGACCGAACTGCGCGACTCCGGACATCATCTGGCGATCGTGGTCGACGAGTACGGCGGTACCGACGGGATCGTGACGATGGAGGACCTGGTCGAGGAACTCGTGGGCGACATCCGCGACGAGTACGACGCCGAGGAACCGGTCGATCCGGAACTGGTCGGTCCGCGCGCCGCACCTCGCCAGATCGACGGCCTGCTCAACCTGGACGACTTCGACGACGAGTTCGACTTCTCGCTGCCCGAGGGCCCGTACGAGACGGTGGCCGGGTATGTGATCGAGCGGCTCGGACGTCTGCCCCAGGTGGGGGACACCGTCGAGGGCGAAGGATTCCGGATCACCGTGGACACACTCGACGGGCGGCGGGCCGACCGGCTGACGGTGACCCCACTGTCGCCCCCGGAGCCGGCCACGGCCGCCGAAGCACCCGGGGATCAGCAAAGCGGCGGCGTCAGTCGGTGATCCGGACGACGGTCACCTCGCTGATGCGCCGACTTCCGGGTGACGCCCGCAACGTCGTGACCACCGCACCCGGCAGCAGGTCGCCCAGGGTGCAGACATCGCCGTCGTGCGCCACCTGAGCGCACACCGGGTCGTACGCCCGCTGCACCTGGGCGACAGTGGAGCCGACCCCGATCCCCTGGGCGGTGCGCATCCGTCGGCTCTGCACACTGACCCCGACCACACGGCCGTCGCGGAGATCCACGTGGAACCGCTGGGAGTAGTGCCACATGCGGAAGGCTCCGAAGGTGTTGCGGCCGATCTCGAGACTGTCGGGCCGACCCAGGAGCCGCCGGACCCGACGCGCCGGATCGCCCACCGTGACCCCGTTGGCCCCGACTCCGACCTGCACCCCCCGGTCGCGGTAGTGCTGATGTCGCCGGTGGCGGTGCGACCCCCGGTGATCGCGATGAACCCGATGGGAAGGCAGTTTGCGCACCGGCACCGAGCGGCGCGGTGGCGTGACGGCGGGCTCCTGGCCCCAGTCGGTGACGAGCCCAGCTGCCCCGAGGGACGTGAAGGACACGATTCGCAGCGGGGTCTCGACCGTCGCCCACACCTGCGCATCTCCCACCTGGATCCCCTGGAGGGCGACACCTGACACCACTCGCTCGCCGAGGGACACCGGTGCAAGTTGGGGGTTCAGCATCTCGGCGATCACCCGTCGCAGGGACACCAGCCCGGCGAATGCCCGCGCCGCCGGGGCCGACCCGTCGAACTTCCCGCCGTAGCCCAGTCCCTTCGGGTCACCGGTGGGCAGCGCGAGCCAGCGCCTGCCCAGCACTCTCGCGTCGGCGCGTCCCAGGCTGCGGCGGAATGCCGGTCCGCCCTTGAGGAAGATCACCTTGCGGGTCCCGACGAACTGCACCTGCCCGGTGCCGGCTTCGTTCAGGAGGCCCACCGAGCCCTGGTGGCCGACCTTGACCACGGCTTCCGATGCCGGTCCCTCGGCGACGGTGACGGTGAATCCGGGCGCCGATGCCACGGCCTCGATCATCTGGTGTCGCAGGTCGACTGCCGGATCGGGCGTATCGGCACCGGCGGGTGAAGACACCATGATCCCCACCAGGACCACCGCCACGACACCACGCACGGCCACCTCCTCGGCAGGACGCCAGTGTAGGAACGACCCCCACCGGGACGCGCGGCTGCGGCTCGGTCAGCCGATCACCCGGACGACGGTGACCAGGTCGATCCGGTGACCACCGGGGGGGACCCGGAACGAGGTGACGACATCACCCGGAAGGAGTACCCCGACGGTGCACAGCACGGCTCCGCTGCGTTCGGTGTCGCATTCCGCGTCATAGGCCCGCCGCAATTCCGCCAGCGTCGACCCCACCCCGATCCCCCCGCGTGTCTGCATCGTGGCACTCTGCAGGCTGAGGGCCACCACGCGACCGGCTTTCAGATACACATGGAAACCCTGGTGATAGCGCCACACCCGGTACGGCCCGAAGGTGTTGCGGCCCCGCTTCCGTGCGCCGGGCGGTCCCAGCACCATTCGCACCTCCCGACCGCTGGCGCCGAGGCGTATCCCGTTGGCCCCCGATCCGACCACCAGACCGCGATCCGGATACGACCTCCGGGCCAGGGGCTTGCCGTGGACCGGCTGCCGCTTCATGCGGGCCGACGGCAGCCGCCCCGCCCGGAGGAAGTGGGAGGGCGGCCGGACCCGGGTCGCCACCCCCCATCGGGTGATCACCCCGGAGAACCCGGCCGAGCGGAAGGACACCAGCCGCAATGGCCCGCTGTCCGTGGCCCAGACCGACGTCCGACCCACCCGGATCCGACGAAGGGGAAGACCCGCCACGTGAGAGCGGCCTCGGTCCACCACCGGCGACGCCTGGCTCAACAACCGCGTGAGGAGCCGACGGACGGACGTCAGTCCCTGGAATGCGCGTGCCGCGAGCACGGAGCCGTTGTACCTGCCTCCGTATCCCAACCCTCTCTGGTCGCCGGCCCGCAGCCGGAGCCAGCGGTTCCCGAGCGTGCGGGCGTTGGGTGCCCCGAGACAGTGTCGGAACCTCGGCCCCCCCTGGAGGTAGACCGCCCCCTTGGTGGCGATGAACAGCAGCGGACCGGTGGTGTGCGAGGTGAGCACCCCGGTGGATCCTCGTCGCGAGACGTGGATCACGGCCGAGGACCCGGAACCCTGATCCACGTTCAGGGTGAACCCGGGAGTCGAGCGGACAGCGTCGATCATGGAGCGACGTTGCACCTCGGGGGCCTGATGGGGCGATTCCGCGGCTGCGGGCGTGGCGACCAGCACGAGACACCCCGCGACCACGGCCGCCAACACTCGCCCCACGGCTCTCCTCCGCTCCAAGCCGCGAGTCTAAGGAGCGGCCCGCCCCGGCGCGACCGGACCGGCGGATCCGCCCGGACGAATCGGACTGATGTGCGCCGCCATAATGATGGCGTGCTGTGGGCCGAGATCGATCAGGCGACGGTGTGCCTGTCCGGGCCGCGCAGCGAACTCACGCAGGTGCTCCCGGCGTCCCACTACCCCACGCTCCACCGCGGGGCGAAGTCCGATCCGCGCGCCGAGCAGCGGGTCCGGTTGCACACGGCAGCGGGCGTTGCGCCCGGGTTGGCGCGCCTGACCGGCGGCGACGAAGCGGTCAGCGACTCGGTGCTTGCCCTGACCGCCCTGGTGGCGGAGGGTCGCCGGATCGCGCTGGCCGGCAATATCCGGCTGGGGGCGCGAGACGGGCGCCTGGTGTGGGAAGCAGCCCCCACCGCCGAGGATCAGCGCCGCGCCTCGGCAGCGGCAGAGCAGGTGGTCATCGCCGCCGGCGATGACCAGAAGTTGCGCGACACTGCGATCGAGATGGGTGCCCGGTTCGCGGTCAGCGCTGCCGACGAACTCGCCGCCACGCTTCCCCTGCCCGCGGCGATCCGGACCCGTCCGGATCTGCAGGAACTGGCCTCCGACGACGGGTACCGACTCTGGCTCTGGCACCGCCGAGCCGCGTTGCGCCGGTCCGCGCAAGGCGCACGTGTGGTGATCCTGCTCGATCCCGACGACCCCGAGGGCCTTACCTGGATCGCCTCGGTGTCCCTGGCAGAAGGCCTGTGCGATGCCGTGCATCCCGTTCGCGATCGGCACGACCGCCCGCGCCTGCCTGGCGTCGACCCTGATGTGGCTGCCGAGTTGCTGTCGGCGGAGATCGAAGCCGCGCGCAGGGAGAGTCGCGCACCCGGGCTGTTCACCAGCATGAGGGCGCACCTGCACGACCGCTCCCTGGTCAAGTTCCTGAACTCGATCGAAGACCTGGCTGCCGCCGGAATCGAGGTCCGAGCACCGAAGGGACTGCGCCGGGCCGCCGGACGGCTCCGTACCGCCGTGTCGGTCTCCGGCGCCCCCGGCGGCATGGCCGGCCAGGACCTGCAACTCGATGTGGTCGTCGACCTCGACGGCCGCCGCCTGAGTCAGGCCGAGGTCGGCGCTCTGGCGACCGCGCACGCACCGTTCGTGCGCCTGGGGTCGGAGTGGATCCCGATCCCCCAAGGGGCCGAAGCGGCGGCTCGACTGCTGCAGCGGGCCGGCCGGGGGGCCCTGGCCCCGGTGGATCTGCTCGATGACGACTTCGTCGGCATCGACATCGACGCGGTCGATGTCTCGGGCTGGGTCGGCACGGCCCTGCGCGGCGAGGCCCAGCTCAGCACGCTGCCTCCCGTCGAGCCGCCCGCAGGACTGCACGCCGACCTGCGCCACTATCAGCGAGACGGCCTCGCGTGGCTCACGTGGTGCGAGGCCAACGGAGTGGGCGGAATCCTCGCCGACGACATGGGCCTGGGCAAGACGGTGCAGTTGCTGTCGCGCATAGCCACCGACCACTCCGGACCGACGCTGGTGGTCTGCCCCACGACCCTGCTGGAGAACTGGCGCCGGGAGGCCGCCAAGTTCACCCCGGACCTCACGGTGGCGGTCCACCACGGCACGAACCGCGACATCGCCCACAACCTGGCGGGCACGGACCTCCTGATCACGACTTACGGCCTACTCACCCGCGACCGCGCCCTGCGTGAGGTCGCGTGGCATCGGGTGATCCTGGATGAGGCCCAGGCCATCAAGAATCCGGCGGCGAAAGCCTCGCAGGCTGCCCGGAAGTTGACGGCTGATCATCGGTTCGCCGTGACCGGCACACCGGTGGAGAACCATCTCGGTGACCTGTGGTCGTTGATGGCGTTCACGCAGCCGGGGCTGCTGGGGTCCTTCGCGTCGTTCCGGCGCAGGTACCTGAGTGTGAGCGGCCGCGAGGACGAGGAACGACTGGCCCGCTTGCGGGCTGTCGTGTCGCCGTTCCTGCTCCGCCGCTCCAAGCGGGACAAGTCGGTGGTTCCCGATCTGCCGGACAAGATCGAGCTGCGCCGCGACTGCGCCCTGACCAAGGAACAGGTCGGTATCTACGAGGCGGTCGTGAAACGGCTGGAGGCCGAGACGAGCGCCGCGACCGGCACCCGACGTCGCGGGCTCATCCTGGCGGGTCTGACGAAGCTCAAGCAGGCATGTGTCCACCCGCAGCTGGCGCTGGGAACACACCGCGCCGGGCTGGATCGCACCAGTGGGAAGGTCGAGGAACTGATCGCGATCGTCGAGGAAGCCGTCGACGAGGGCGACGCGGTGCTCGTGTTCAGCCAGTACGCGACGTTCCTGGCCCCGCTGGGGACGTTGCTGGCGTCCCGCGGCCTGACCCCACCGTTGCGACTGGACGGCTCGATGCCTCCTGAGCGTCGGGCCGGGGTGGTCGATGCCTTCTCCGATCCGGAGGGGCCCCCGGTCCTGCTGGCGTCGCTCAAGGCGGGCGGCACCGGCCTGAACCTGGTCCGGGCCAATCACGTCATCCACCTGGATCGCTGGTGGAATCCGGCCGTCGAGGACCAGGGTTCCGACCGCGCATGGCGACTGGGACAGACCAGCAACGTCATGGTCCACACCCTGGTCTGCCCCGGAACGGTCGAGGACCGCATCGCGGAGGTGCTCGACACCAAGCGCGCCACCGCCGACAGCATCGTGGGCGCCGAGCCGGGGGCCGCGGTCACCGAGATGTCCGACGACGACCTGCACGAGTTGATCACGTTGGTGCGCGACGAACAGATCCTTCTGCGGGGCAGCTGATGGCACGACGACTGCACCAGCTGTACGTGGGCCCGCTGAGTTGCGAGGTGGACTACCCCGGCAACGCCGACCTCGTGGGGGTGGGCGAGGAGTTCCTCGAGACTGCGGCCGACAACTTCCGGTCCGGACCCCGGACGCGAGGTCGGGGATACGCCCGCAACGGCGCGATCCGGACCCTGACCCGGGACGGCGACCGGGTGCAGGCCGACGTCCGCGGTTGGATGGACTACGACGTCGTGCGTTGCGTGGCGTGACGGACTCGGGACCGTTCCGACTGCGCGCCTCGTGCGACTGCCCGTACTCGCGGGCCGGGCGACTGGTGCAACACGCGATCGCCGTGACCTACGCGGTGGCGGCCCTGGACGGCCGCGGCCGCGTGATCGACGAGACCGGCCGACTGGGCGGCGCGCTCCAGACGGTGGACCGCGCCGACCTGGAGCAGGCGGCCGCGGTCCTCGTCGACCAACCCGCCATCGAGCCGGTGGTGGACCCCGACGCGATCTACGCCGAGGTCATCCGATGGCTGCCGTCCCCGCTCCGCGCCACCGACCGATCGGGTGATGTCGGGGTCTGACCCTCCGCGTCTCCGAGCAAGTGGCGTAGGCAGAGGAAGGCCGGGGAGACCCCGCCGACCACATCCCCAGGAGGCAGCATGTCCAGGATGATGGCGGACTGTCGCCGGTTCCCCAGCGACTCGAACTGCTCGCTGACGATCATCGGCGAGCCGGATGAAGTGGTGGTAGCGGCCGCCGAGCACGCGGCGTCAGCACGGACACGAGGACGGTGCGGACCTGCGGGCGATGATCCTGGATGGCCTGGAACCCGCGGAGGCCTACGCGGCCGAACGTCACCCCAGGAGTCGCTACCCGGCTGAAGATCCTGCGCCGCCTAAGATCAAGCGGACCATTCCAGACCACGGCGGCATGGTCGTTCCACCGGGCGTCCCACGACGGGGCACGCAGTGCTCCAAGGGCGTGGCCGATCCGGCCAGTGCGGCTGTCGCCCAGACGTAATCGATCCGCCACCCGGCATCGTTGTCGAAGGCAACGTCCCCGCTGGGACCACCAGGTATAGGACCGGGGACGTCGCCGGAGAGGTCGCGCACGACGTCACCCCAACCGTCGGCCGCCCAGCCGTCGAGCACGGCCCGCTCCTCGGGCAGGAATCCGCTCTTCCCCACCCGCTGCCGCCAGTTCTTGAGATCGAGTTCCGAACGGGCCACGTTCAGGTCGCCGGTCACGAGGACCGGGTTTCCACGCGCCGACAGTTCCCCCATACGCTCGCTCATGCGATACAGGAACTCGAGCTTTCGGGACATGGCCTGGGCGTCGTCGGTGTAACCCTTGGGTACGTAGGCGGACACGACGGTCAACGCCTGATCCCCGACCGTGATCGTGGCCTCGATCCACCGGCCGTCGCCGTCGAATCCCGGAAGCGACATCAGCGCCGACCCAACGGGAGTGCGGGACAGGACCGCGACTCCATTACGACCCGGGGTCCGGCAGTCCGCGGCCACGACCGACCAGTCCGAGAATCCTGCCTCGACGAGGACCTCCACGAGCTGGGCCGGTGTGGCGCGCACCTCCTGCAGGGTGATCACATCGGCGTCCTGGGCGGCCAGTTCGATCAGCCCGCCCTTGCGCGCAGCGGCGCGGATGCCGTTGACGTTGGCGGTGGCGACACGCAGCCCGGCGCCACCCGGAGCCGGAGAGGCGCTCAGGCCATCGCCTTCTGCAGGTTCTCGTCGATCGACGCCAAGAATTCCTGGGTGGTCTGATACGGCTGATCCGGGCCGACCAGCAGCGCCAGGTCCTTGGTCATCTTGCCGCTCTCGACGGTCTGGATGCACACCTGCTCGAGGGTGTCGGCGAAACCGGACACTTCCGGCGTGCCGTCCATCCGACCCCGATGAGCCAGACCGCGGGTCCAGGCGAAGATCGACGCGATCGGGTTCGTGGACGTGGGCTTGCCCTGCTGGTGCTGGCGGTAGTGCCGGGTGACCGTGCCGTGGGCGGCTTCGGCCTCGACGGTCCGGCCGTCGGGGGTCATGAGCACCGAGGTCATGAGCCCCAGGGACCCGAAACCCTGCGCCACCGTGTCGGACTGGACGTCGCCGTCGTAGTTCTTGCACGCCCAGACGTAGCCGCCCTCCCACTTCATGGCCGCTGCGACCATGTCGTCGATGAGCCGGTGCTCGTAGGTGATGCCCGCGGCCGCGAATTCCTCGGCGAACTCGTTCTCGTACACCTCGGCGAAGAGATCCTTGAACTGACCGTCGTAGGCCTTGAGGATCGTGTTCTTCGTGGACAGGTACACGGGGTAGCCCCGGGTGAGGCCGTAGCGCATGGACGCCCGGGCGAAGTCGCGGATCGAGTCGTCAAGGTTGTACATGCCCATGGCCACCCCGCCCCCGGGGAAGTCGTAGACATCGAACTCCATGGGGGCCGATCCGTCGGCAGGCGTGTACGTCATGGTCAGGGTGCCGGGGCCGGGGACCTTGAAGTCGGTCGCCTTGTATTGATCGCCGAACGCGTGACGGCCGACGACGATCGGCTTGGTCCAGCCGGGGACCAACCGCGGGATGTTGCTGATGATGATCGGTTCACGGAAGATCACCCCGCCGAGGATGTTGCGGATCGTCCCGTTGGGCGACCGCCACATCTTCTTGAGGCCGAACTCCTCGACCCGCGCCTCGTCCGGTGTGATCGTCGCGCACTTGACCCCGACGCCGTACTGCTGGATGGCGTGGGCCGAGTCGACGGTGACCTGGTCGTCGGTCGCGTCGCGGTTCTCGATGCTGAGGTCGTACTAGATCCACATCCAGGTAGGGGAGGATCAACTGCTCCTTGATGAACGACCAGATGATGCGGGTCATCTCGTCGCCGTCGAGTTCGACGATGGGGTTCTCGACCGTGATCTTGGCCATGCCGGGCCCTTCCAGGGTGTGGTGCTACGGAACTCAGAGGTCCTTGACGTCAGACTGCTTGGCGCGGACGGCCTCGGCGGCTTCCTTGAGGCCGGCCAGTTCGACATCGGTCAGGTCGGTCTCCACGATGCGACGGATGCCCTCACGGCCGATCTCGGCCTGCACCCCGAGGTAGACCCCCGAGATGCCGTACTCGCCGTCGACCCACGCGCACACCGGCATGATCTCGCCCGAATCCTCGATGACCGCCTTCGCCATGCGGGCGGCGGCGGCGGACGGGGCGTAGTAGGCGGATCCGGTCTTGAGCAGGGCGACCACCTCGGCGCCCCCGTTGCGGGTCCGGGTGACCAGTTCGTCGATCTCCTCGGCGGACAGCAGGTCGGTCAGCGGCTTGCCGTCGACGGTGCACACCGACGGGACGGGGACCATCGTGTCGCCGTGGGAACCCAGGGTCAGGGTCTGCACCGAACCCACCGGGACGCCGAGTTTCTCGGCCACGAAGTTGGTGAACCGCGCCGTGTCGAGCATGCCGGCCTGTCCGATGATCTTCTTCTTGTCGAAGCCGGTGACCAACTGCGCCAGGGCGGTCATCTCGTCCAACGGGTTGGCCACGTTGACGATCACTGCGTCGGGCGCGTGCCGGGCGACGTTCTCGGCGACGGCGCGCATGATCTTGGCGTTGGTCTCGATGAGGTCCATGCGGCTCATCCCCGGCTTGCGGGGCAGCCCGGCGGTGATCACGACCACGTCCGACCCGGCGATCGCCTCGTAGCCCTCGCCGTTCATGCCGGTGGTCTGGCCCACGACCTTGGTCTCGAATCCCTCGATGGGCCGGGACTGGTTGAGATCGAGCGCGAGCCCCTCGGGCTTGCCCTCGATGATGTCGGTGAGCACCACCTCGTCGAAGACGTCGTACTCCGCCAACCGCTGAGCTGTGGTGGATCCGTAGAACCCCGCTCCGACGACGGTGACCTTGCCTTGACGAGCCATGGAGAGCCTCCTCGCGAACTTGCGATCGAGTTTACCGGGGAGCCCGGGCGCGGGATCACCCGCCACCCGCAGCGAGACTCAGCCCGGGGGTGCGGGGACGATCAGCGCCAGCAGCAACAGCCCCCCGGCCAGCACCGACAACACGGTCACATCGATGGTGCGCGTCCGCACCACCAGCAGGCCCGCCCGCCTGGTCGGAAGGACGATGCGCAGCACGAGGGCCAGCACCACCGACAGGGCCACGATCACCGTGCCCAGGCGGAAGTCCACCAACAGCAACCCGAGACCGAGACCGAAGAAACCCAGCACCAGGACGGGCGGTCCGTAGCGGGCCTTCGCCGGCACCCCCCGCAGCGCGATGACATTGCTGGGGAGGTCGAGTTCCTCGAACGGTTCGCTCACGAGGCCGCGTCCACGACGTTGGCCAGCAGCATGGCCCGGGTCATCGGACCGACGCCGCCCGGCATCGGGGCGACCCAGGCGGCGACCTGGTGGACGTCGGGAGCCACGTCGCCGACCAGGCCCGCATCGGTGCGGGTGATACCGACGTCGAGGACGGCAGCCCCCGGCTTGACCATGTCCGCGGTGAGCAGCCCCGGGACTCCGGCGGCCACCACCACGATGTCGGCCGATCGCGTGTGGGCGGCCATGTCGCGGGTACCGGTGTGGCAGAGGGTGACGGTGGCGTTCTCGCTGCGCCGGGTGAGCAACAGACCCAACGGGCGCCCGACCGTGACACCTCGGCCGATGACACACACCTCGGCGCCCGAGATCGGGATGTCGTGTCGGCGCAGCAGTTCCACGATCCCGCGAGGCGTGCAGGGAAGGGGTGCGGCGATCCCGAGCACGAGCCGACCGAGATTGACCGGGTGGAGTCCGTCGGCGTCTTTCGTCGGGTCCATGGCCTCGAGCGCCCGGCCCTCGTCCAGGTGGCGGGGCAGGGGAAGTTGGACGATGAAACCGGTGCAGTCGGGATCGGCGTTCAGCGCGGCGATCTCGGCGTCGAGGGTGTCCGCGGACACATCGGCGGGCAGGTCCACCCGGAGGGAGCGGATGCCCACCTCGTCGCAGTCGCGGTGTTTGCCGGCGACGTAGGCCCGGCTGCCCGGATCGTCGCCCACCAGCACCGTGGCCAGCCCGGGTCGGCGACCCGCGGCGGCCAACTCGGCCACCCGACCCGCCAACTCACGCTTGATCTCGCTGGCTGTCGCCTTGCCGTCCAGAATCCGCGCCGTCACCGCGTCATTGTCCCACCGCTCACCGCCGTTGTGCGAGCAGCACCGCCGCGGCGACCAGGACGAGCCCGAGCCATTGGGGCCACCCGAGGGCGGCGTCCCCCGTGGGGGCCAGGGTGTCGATGAGCACGGACCCGAGGAGCTGACCGGCGATGCTCAACAGGCCGAACACCAGCACGCCGAGCGCGTGCACGGCCCACGCGGCCAGTGCGATGAACAGCACCCCGATCGGGCCACCCAGGTACCACCACCACTCGGTCGGCCATTCCCCGACATCGATCAGTCCCAGCGTCACCCCCACCACACACACCAGCAGCAGCCCCGAGAACCCGACCACGAAGTTGGTGAGGGTGGCCGCGAGCGGCTGTCGGGTGGCCACCGCGACGCGACCGTTGATGGCCTGCTGCACGGCGATCCCCAAGCCTGCGGAGACGGCCAGCAGGACCACCCACGACACGTGCAGGTGCAGGTCCCCCGCCCGCACCCCCGAAACGGCCACTGCGGCCAACGCGAGCCCGGCGGCCACCACGCGGAAGGCCGTGATCGGCAGGGTGCCCGCCGGACTCAACCCGGCCCGGTCCACCACCAGGGAACCCCCGACCTGACCCGCGACCACCCCCACCGTGAAGATCGTGACCCCGACCACGACGACGACCAGGCCCTGCGTGGTAACCAGCCAGGCGCCACCGAGGCCACCGAGCAACTGCCACCACCGCAACGAGCCCTGGCGCACCAGTGCGGGGATGGAGCCGACCGCCTGCCGCCACGGCTGCCGGGACAGGACGATGACCATGGCCAGGACCAGCCCGGTCCCGAAGGAGACGGCAGCGGCCACGAAGCCGCTGCCGACGTGCGCGGCCAGCCCTGCATTGATCTTCGACTGGATCGCCACCAGGACGCCCACGACGATCGCCGCCACGATCAACGTGGCCCGGCGCTCAGTGCCAGAAATGCCGGGTGCCCGTGAGGTACATCGTGATGCCGGCGGCCTGGGCGGCGGCGATGACCTCGTCGTCGCGCACCGAGCCGCCGGGCTGCACCACCGCGGTGACGCCCGCGTCGATGAGGATCTGCAGCCCGTCCGGGAACGGGAAGAACGCGTCCGAGGCGGCCACGGCACCCCGGGCCCGGTCGCCGGCCCGCTGGACGGCCAGGCGCGCGGAGTCGACGCGGTTGACCTGCCCCATGCCGACGCCTACCGCAGCGCCGTGGTGCGCCAGGAGGATGGCGTTGCTCTTGACCGCTCGACAGGCACGCCAGGCGAACGCCAGATCGCGCAGGGTGGCGTCGTCGGCCTCGGGCCCACAGGCGCGAGTCCAGGAGTCAGCGTCGTCGCCCGGTGCGTCGACCATGTCCGTGTGCTGCAGCAGGACCCCACCGGTGATGGGTCGGAATTCCGCACGGGGCTCGTAGAAGTCCCGGTCGACCAGGAGCACACGCAGGTTCTTCTTCGCCGCCAGGATCTCGCGCGCCTCGGGCTCGATCTCGGGGGCGACGAGGCACTCGGTGAAGACGTCCGCCATGGCAGCAGCCATGGCCGCCGTCACCGGACTGTTGGCGGCGATCACGCCGCCGTAGGCGGACACGGGATCGGTGGCGTGGGCCTTGGCGTAGGCGGTGGCGATGTCCGGTCCCACCGCGATACCGCAGGGATTGGCGTGCTTGATGATCGCGACACACGGTTCGACATGGTCGTAGGCGGCACGCAGTGCGGCGTCGGAGTCGACGTAGTTGTTGTAGGACATCTGCTTGCCCTGCAGTTGCTCGGCGCCCGCCAGACCCCCTCCCCCGTGGCCGACGTAGAGCGCCGCCGGCTGATGGGGGTTCTCGCCGTAGCGCAGACTCTCGGCTCGCCGCCACGAACCACCGAGCCACACGGGGAACCCGCTCGGGTCGGGCGCCACGACATTGCCGAGCCAGGAAGCGACCGCGATGTCATAGGTGGCGGTGTGGGCGAACGCCTTGGCCGCCAGTCGTTCCCGATCGGCCAGGTCGAATCCCCTGTCGGTCACGGCGGATGCACATGCCCGTAGTCGGCGGCGTCGACCACGACCGCGACGTTGGCGTGATTCTTGGCCGAGGCCCGCACCATGGCGGGGCCCCCCGATGTCGATCTGCTCGATGCACTCCTCGGTGGTGGCACCCGAGGCGACCGTGTCGCTGAACGGGGTGAGATTCACCACGACCAGCTGGAAGGCCGCGATGTCCAGGTCGGCCAGCTGGCGGACGTGATCCGGTTTGCGCAGATCGGCCAGCAGTCCGGCGTGCACGCCCGGGTGCAGGGTCTTCACCGTCGTCCAGCATTTCCGGGGAACGGCACGTCGGCGGTCTGCGTGACCGGGACATCGGCGGCGGCGATGCTTGGCGGCGGGAACCGGTCGACGATCTCGACGTCGGCGGCGCGCCCGACCACCAGTTCGGGAGGCGCCGTCCGGGTCGGAACGACACCAGAGCACGGGTCGCCGGGATTTCAGCACGCTGGATGACGTCGCCTTCCTCGATGATCAGGCCATGGCTCGCCACGCGATCCACGACCTCGACGATGAGTTGCCGCTCCACGGTCTTGATGCGGTCGTGCAGCGAGTCGGCAGTGTCAGCGGGGTCCACCGGCAGCGGCCGTTGGGCCACGACAGGTCCCGAGTCGATCCCGGCGTCGACCACGTGCACGGTGCAGCCGGTGATCGTCACCCCGTACTCCACCGCGTCGACCACCGGCTGCGCCCCCGGGAAGGCGGGCAGCAGCGAGGGGTGGGTGTTGAGCACCTGCTGGGGGAACGCGGTGAGGAAACGGGGGCCGAGGATCCGCATGAATCCCACCGAGACGATCCACTCCGGCGCATAGCGGGCCACCTCGTCGGTGATGGCGGCGTCCCACGCGTCGCGGTCGGTGAAGTCACCGGGCGCCACGATGTGGACCGGGACCCGCGCGCCCCGCGCGCGTCATTGCGCCACACCGGGGCTGGTCGGTGACCAGGGCGACGATGTCGGCCGGGTAGTCGGCCTCATAGGCGGCGTCGAGGAGCGCCTGGAGGAGCGTGCCGGTCCCCGATGAGCGACGATGGGGACCTGGTTCACCTGACCATCGTAGGGGTCGACCCCGCGGCGATCGCCGCGGCCCGCGGACCTGCCGTCAGCCGCGCTTGACGAGCGGGACCCGGGGGTCCTTCGCGGCGGACGCGACGCGGTCGCGCAGGTCGACGGCGACGGGCCGGGCGCGAGCGTGGGGAGTAGGGCCCACAGCAGGGAGCCGGCCAGGGTCAGCAGCGGCAAGACCAGCCGTGCCGGCCGCCGGTCCGAGGTGGTCCAAGCGGCCGTCACCCAGGGATCCCCCGGCCACCGCGGCGAGCCCCCACCACACCGCGCCGGCCACCGCGGCGAGCGCCAGGGCCCGCGCGATCCGACGACGCAGCTGGGGTTCGGGCAGTCGCCGCGCGAACACGACCGCCCCCAGCGCCCCGCTCACCGCCACCACGATCGGCAGAACGGCGGTCCACGTGGGCACATCGGCGGGGATCGCGGCCAGGATCGGAAGGTCGGGGACGACCGGCGGGGCGGCGGAGTACGGGGACAGCACGTGGTCGGCGCCCAGGGTGAATCCGCTGCCGATCACGAAGGCGGCCGCCCAGACCACCAGGTTCGGCAGGTAGGCCAGTTGCAGGCCCACGAGGGCGAGTTGCTCGCCGCCCGACGTCGTGATGGCGTCCTGCTGGTCGGCGATCGGCCCCCAGTTCGTGCCTCCCACGACCAGCACCAGGATCGCGGCCACGGCCAGGGGGACTCCGACACTCACGACCACCCCCAGGACGAAGGGCGGCAGCGGGATCCTCCCGCGTCGCTGCCGGACCACGCCCCACATGCCGGCGATGAGGGCGACGAGGAGCGACCAGAAGACCGCCGACGCCAGGGGTACGTTCGGGGGCCCGGGCGTGGTCAGCGCCACCATCCCGGCGAGGGCGACGTAACCGGCCAGCGCCACCGAGGCAGCCACCCGGGTGCGGGGCATGTCCCCGGCCGCGACGAACCGGCCGGCCCGACGCAGCGGCAGCAGCGTGAACACGAGGAAGCCCAGCGGCAGCAGGGTGACCGCACCCGCGGGGGTGAGCAGGGTGGCGTGATGGGCCACCAGCCAGACCTGGGAGACCAGCGGGGTGCCGGGGTCGGTGACCGCCCCGGCGAGCACCGCGGCACCGCACAGAAGCCATCCGACCACCGCCGCCCACAGCGCGGCCAGCAGTCCGGCCAGCGAAGCCGGAGGGCGCGGCGCCCGGACGGACAGGATGAGCAGGCTCCCCACGCGACCGGCGGCACGTCGGATGCTGCGGGGATCGATCCGACCGGGCGCCGGGACATCGATGGACCAGTCGGTCGTCGAGGGGGCCGGCTCGGAGTGAGCCGATCCGATCACGGGAGCACCGTCCAGCGACCCGAGGGCCACGACCTGCTCCGGTTTGCTGCGTCCCCGCTTCACCCGCCACACGCCTCAGATCGTGTCATCCGCATCCGCTCCTGCCGGACAGGCCGCACCAGCGAGTCGCGCCGGACCCCGATCACGGAGCTGCGGGTTGGGTAGCGGGCGCCGGCCCCGCGTATCGAAACCCCCACCACCCGCGGGTTGAGGAGGCGCGCCAGCGCCGTATCGAAGCCCCCGGTGGTCGAGCGGAGCCGAGACCACCGGGCGGGTCAGCCGTCGGTCATGAGCGCGCGCATGAGCGCCGCGGTCTCGCTGGGGGTCTTGCCGACCTTGACCCCCACCGCCTCGAGCGCCTCCTGCTTGGCGGCCGCGGTTCCCGACGATCCCGACACGATGGCGCCAGCATGGCCCATGGTCTTGCCCTCGGGGGCGGTGAAACCCGCGACGTAGCCCACCACGGGCTTGGTCACGTTGTCGGCGATGAACGCGGCTGCCCGCTCCTCGGCATCGCCGCCGATCTCGCCGATCATGACGATGGCGTCGGTGTCCGGGTCGTCCTCGAAAGCCGCCAGGCAGTCGATGTGGGTGGTGCCGATGATCGGATCCCCCCCGATGCCCACACAGGTCGAGAAGCCGATGTCGCGCAGTTCGTACATCATCTGGTAGGTCAGCGTGCCGGACTTGCTGACCAGCCCGATCCGCCCCGCCTTCGTGATGTCGGCAGGGATGATTCCGGCGTTGCTCTGCCCGGGCGAGATGATCCCCGGACAGTTGGGACCGATGATCCGGGTCGTGCCGGAGTTCTGGGCGTACTGGAAGAACCAGGCCGTGTCGGCCACGGGCACACCTTCGGTGATGACCACGACCAGGGGCATGCCGGCGTCGACCGCCTCGACCACCGCGCCCTTGGTGAACCTCGGGGGCACGAACACGACCGACACGTTGGCGCCGGTCTCGGCCATGGCGTCGCCGACGGAGTCGAAGACGGGGATCCCGTCGACGTCCTGCCCCGCCTTGCCCGGCGTCACGCCGGCCACGACCTGGGCGCCGCTGGCGACCATGCGCCGGGTGTGCTTCGTGCCTTCGGAACCGGTCATGCCCTGCACCAGCAGGCGGCTGTCGGCGTTCAGGAAGATCGACATGTTCGCTCCTCAGGCCCCGGCGGCCAGTTGGGCCACGCGGCGCGCGGCGTCGTCCATGGTCTCGACGAGCTCGATCACGTCATGCTCGGCCTCGTCGAGGATGCGCCGGCCTTCGGCGGCGTTGTTGCCGTCGATGCGGCACACGATGGGTTTGGTGACCGTCTCGCCCTTGGCTGCCAGCATGTCGAGGGCGCCCACGATGCCGTCGGCCACCGCGTCGCAGGCGGTGATCCCCCCGAAGACGTTCACGAAGACAGCCTTGACCTGCGGGTCGTTGAGCACGATGTCGAGTCCATTGGCCATGACCTGGGCGCTGGCGCCACCACCGATGTCGAGGAAGTTGGCCGGCTCGACGCCGCCGAACTCCTCACCGGCGTAGGCGACCACGTCGAGGGTGGACATGACCAGACCCGCCCCGTTGCCGATGATGCCCACCGAGCCATCGAGTTTGACGTAGTTCAGGTCGAGTTCCTTGGCCCGCAGTTCCAGCGGGTCGGTGTCGCTGTTGTCGACGAGGTCCGCATGTGAGGCGTGGCGGTAGTCGGCGTTCCCGTCGAGGGTGACCTTGCCGTCCAGCGCCAGGATCCGTCCGTCGGGGGTGCGGACCAACGGGTTGACCTCGACCAGGGTCGCGTCCTCGCGGACGAGCACCTCCCACAGTCGCTGGAGCACGGTGGCGATCTCGGCGGCGGACTCGCCCGGGAACCCCGCAGCCGCCACGATCTCGTCGGCCTTGACCTGGTCGACCCCGTCGATCGCGTCGACCCGGACCTTGGCGAGCGCCTCGGGCTTGGTCGCGGCGACCTCCTCGATGTCCATGCCGCCCTCGACCGAGGCCATGGCCAGGAACGCCCGTTCGGCCCGGTCCAGCAGGTAGGAGACGTAGTACTCCTCGGCGATCTCGGCCGCCTCGGTGACCAGGACCCGGTGGACGGTGTGACCCTTGATGTCCATTCCGAGGATGGCTTCCGCGTGGGCGAAGGCCTCGTCGGGGTTCTGGGCCAGTTTCACGCCACCGGCCTTGCCCCGGCCCCCGGTCTTGACCTGGGCCTTGACGACGACGGTCGTGCCGATCTTCCGGGCCGCCTCGCGGGCCTGCTCGGGGGTGACACACACCTCGCCGGGGACGACGGGAACACCGTGTTCACCGAACAGATGCTTGGCCTGGTACTCGAACAGATCCATCGCGTGGCGCCTCCTGTCGTGCCGGGCACACAGTATCCGTCGATCCCGGCCCCGATGCCCCCGGGGGCACTGCGGGTGACGCCCGGCACACCCTCCGCCCCGCATCGTTTGAGAGGTAACTGCGACATTCGGGACCACGGGGTTGGCTCCGGAACCCGGATTCCTGGGTTAGTTTCGGCCATTGTGACTGACGGGATCGCCGCCGCCGCCCGGGACCGGGCGCAGCGCATCAAGCGCACCACGCGCCGCAGCGTGACGACGATCCTGAGCCCACGGGGCCTGCGCGGCGCCGCTGTCGAGGTCGCCTGGCTCACCACCCACGTGGCGATGTATCCCTTGGGCCTGGCCGAGGAGAAGGCCCGACACGGCGTGGAGCGCCACAACCTCGAAGGGCTCCCGCCGGTGCAGCGGGGCCTGTTCATCGGCGACGTCGAGGCCGCCGGCACCCCGATCATCCTGCTGCACGGGGTCGTGGACAACCGCAGCATCTTCGCGCTCCTGCGCCGCGGACTGCGGCGCCGCGGGTTCGGCCGGGTGGTGGCGCTCAACTACTCGCCGCTGTCGCAGGACATCCGGGCGGTCGCGGAACGTCTGGCGCAACTCATCGAAGAAGTCGTGCGCGAGACCGGCTACGAGCGGGTCCACGTCGTGGGGCACTCGATGGGCGGCCTGGTGGGTCGCTACTACGTACAGCGCATGGGCGGCGACGAGCGGGTCCACACCCTGGTCACCCTGGGTTCGCCGCATGCGGGAACAGCCCCGGCCAGACTCGTGCCGATCCCGGTGTCGCAGCAGATGGCGCCGAACTCCGACATCGTCCAGGAACTCGACGCCCCGGCGCCCGGATGTCGCACCCGGTTCCTGTCGGTGTGGTCGGACCTGGACCAGATGATCATCCCCAAGCGCAGCGCGCGCCTGGTGCACCCCGACCTGAACGCACGCAACGTGTTCGTCCGCGGGGTGGGGCACATGTCGCTGCCCGTCGACGGCCGCGTGGTCCACGAGATCTGCACGACGCTGGCGCATCTTGACCACGACGGCTCGATCCTGACCGAAGGGGTCACGTCGATCGCGGCCCAGCGGCCCAAGCCCCCAGAGGTGCCACGGCCGCGCGGGACCCGGACCCGTCAGAGTTTCTCGACCGGCGCGTAACGCAGCAACAGCCTTTTGACCCCCTGGGACCCGAAGTCCACGGTGGCCTCGGCCCGATCGCCCTCGCCGGTGACGCTGACCACCGAGCCCAGTCCGAACGTGTCGTGGGCGACCCGATCCCCAGCGGCGCCAGCGCCACGACCACTGACCGCCCTTCCCGCGCCGGCGCGGGCGCAGGGGCGGGTGGGTGGGCGATTCCAGGAGGTGACCGACTGACGTGGCGCTCTGACCCCGGCGCCAGTCGATCAGTTCCTCGGGGACCTCGAGCAGGAACCGGCTCGGGGGATGGGACTCGGCAGCCCCCAGGACGACCGCGACAGGGCCCGTGTGACGTACAGCCGCTGCATGGCCCGGGTGACCCCGACGTAGGCGAGGCGGCGTTCTTCGTACACCAGGCCGAGCGCCGGGCGCAGGGGACCTCCGCCAGGAGAGGACCGACCTTGGTAGCCCTGGCGGCAGGGTCAGCGATCTGGTCGGAGTCGTGGCACCTGATCGGATCCGCCACCAGGGACACCCGTTCCAGGAACCCATCCAGGTCGGGGTTCTCGGCGAGCTCTTCGTAGTCGGCAGCGACGATTCCAGTTCACCGAGGTTCTCGACCCGGGATTCGTCCTGGGGGTCGTCCGAGCTCGCGGCGAGTCGAGGTAGCCGCTGTCGGTGAGCGCCTGGGCGAGCACGGCCGCGGGCCGCGCTCGACGCCACCAGCTCCGGGTGCAGCCCGGACATCATCGAGTGGAATGCCGAGACCAGACGCACCGCCCGGGATCCAGGGAGCCGATGTCGCCCGCTGCTGCGCAGGCGGCGTCGAACGAGATGCCGGCGACGCATGGGCGGCCAGTTCGCCTTCGGTCGTGTCCCCGATACCGCGCTTGGGGACATTGAGGATCCGCCGGAGGCTGACGTCGTCGTCGGGATTCGCGATGGCCCGCAGATAGGCCAGGGCGTCGCGGATCTCGCGCCTCTCGTAGAACCGCACCGCGCCGACGACCCGATACGGCAGTCCGACGCGGATCAGGGTCTCCTCCAACGCCCGCGACTGGGCGTTGGTGCGATAGAACACGGCCACGTCGGCGGGGCGGAAGCGGCCGGAGTCGCTCAGGCGATCGATCTCGCCCACCACGAAGCGGGCTTCGTCGTACTCGTCGTCGGCCACGTATCCGACGAGAGGGTCGCCCGGGTCGCCGGCGGTCCACAGTTTCTTGTCGGCGCGGTCGGGATTGTGGGCGATGATCGCGTTCGCGGCGCTCAGGATCGTCTGCGTCGAGCGGTAGTTCTGCTCGAGCAGGATCGTGCGGGCGTCGGGGTAGTCGCGTTCGAACTGCAGGATGTTGCGGATCGTGGCACCGCGGAACGCGTAGATCGACTGATCGGCGTCGCCCACGACGCACAGTTCCCCGGCGGGGGTCTGCGGACCGTCTGCCCCCGGGATCGGCGCACCGCCCACCAGTTCGCGGATGAGGACGTACTGGGCGTGGTTGGTGTCCTGATACTCGTCGACGAGGATGTGCCGGAACCGACGCCGGTAGTACTGGGCGACCTCGGGGAACAGTTGCAGGATCGCGACCGTGTTGCCGATCAGGTCGTCGAAGTCCATGGCGCTGGCCGCCCGCAACCGACGCGTGTACTCGGCATAGATCGTGGCGATGGCCTCGTCGCGCGGGTGCCGGTCGACATCGATGCTCTTGGCGAAGTCCTCGTGGTCGATCAACTCGTTCTTGAGGCTGCTGATCCGGGCCGCGACCCCTCGCACCGGGTACTGCTTGGGTTCGAGACCGAGTTCCTTGATGATCATGGTGAGCAGCCGCTGACTGTCGGTGGAGTCGTAGATGCTGAAGTTCGACGACATCCCCAGCCGGTCGGCCTCGCGCCGCAGGATCCGGACGCACGCCGAATGGAAGGTCGACACCCACATCCGCTCTGCAGCCGGCCCGACTGCCGCCGCCACCCGCTCACGCATCTCGGCGGCGGCCTTGTTGGTGAAGGTGATGGCCAGGATCTGCCCCACGGAGGCGTCGCGCGTGGCCAGGAGGTGGGCGATTCGACGGGTCAGGACCCGGGTCTTCCCCGACCCGGCGCCGGCCACGATGAGCAGTGGCGTCCCGCGGTGTTCGACCGCCTGTCGTTGCTCCGGGTTCAGGTCGGTGAGCAGCGCATCCGGTGCGACCCGGTCCGACTGCTGCCGGGCGCCGAGTGCGGCGTCCAGATCGTCGAACAGTGTGCCCATCCGCCGAGTCTATGCGCCGCCGACGACAGCCCCCGGGCACGACGACGGCCGGTCCCCGGGTCGCCGCGACCGGGGCCGGTGGTCTCGGCTCCGCTCGACCACCGGGACTCGACCACCGGGGACGGACACCCGACCGACCACCGAGCCCAGGGCGGGGTCCGGGTCGGCGTCGGCGACTGTAGAAGCGGAACCCGATGCGCAGCCGAGCCTGCGAGGCGCGCATCCATCAACACAGCCCGCCGAAGGCGGTTCCCTGACTCCAGAGGCGCCCGACCCGAGCCTGACCCCGACCCGGCGCAGCGAGACCTTACGCCGGTGGGCGGGTTTCGATACGGCGCTGGCGCGCCTACTTAACCCGCGGCCGTGTGCGGTGGTCTCGGCCCCGCTCGACCACCGGGGGTCGACCACCGGGTCGGATCAGGCCGTGTCCAGCACCTTGAAGGCCTCGGCCACGCGTCCGTCGGGCAGACCCCGCGGCGCGCCATCTGGCCCCCATTCGCGCAGCATCGTGTCCAGGTCCATGTGCGCCGTCTGGCTCTCGTGGGCACTCAGTGCCGCCACCTTGCTTGGCAGGGAGTCCGTCACGTCGCGGTAGTAGTCGGGTTCGGGGTAGCCCATCATCCAGGTCTGGGGCACCGCCCAGTCCGCCAGCCCTTCGTCCTGCAACAGGGTGGGGTGGGCGAACGGGTTGCGGGCGTCGGGGTAGATGGCCTGGCGCAAGCGCCTCGCCCGCGGCAGGTGGTCGGGGTGGCTCACGTAGATGCGCTCGAAGCTGCGGACGGGGGTCTGCACCACCGCCACATCGGGGCGCACGGATCACCCGCGACAGGTCGCGCCGCAGTCCGTGGGACACCGTCAGCTCGCCGTCCCGGTACCCCAGGAAGATCACGTCGGACACCCCGAGGACCGCGGCTGCGGCGCTGCTCGGCGCGGCGGATCCGGGATCTCGCTGCGGGGCACGCCGGGGTCGAACCTCCGCGTCGCCGTCGGTGATGACGCAGGACGACCTCGGTCCCGGCGTCGGTCAGTTGCGCGACCGTGGCGCCGAGCCCGAAGTCGTTGTCATCGGGATGCGCGGCGATGGCGAGCAGGCGTCCGGGGTTCTCGTTCGGCGTCATCGGCGACCTTCCTGTCGGGTGTCCACGGTCATTCCCACTCGATCGTGCCCGGGGGTTTGCTGGTCACGTCCAGCACCACCCGGTTTACCTGGGGACCTCGTTCGTGATGCGGGTCGAGATGGTGGCGATCACGTCGTAGGGGAGGCGCGACCAGTCCGCGGTCATGGCGTCGTCCGAGGTGACCGGTCGCAGCACGACGGGATGTCCGTACGTCCGCCCATCGCCTTGCACGCCGACCGAGCGCACATCGGCGAGCAGCACGACGGGGAGCTGCCAGATGTCGCGGTCCAGACCCGCGCGGGTGATCTCCTCGCGCACGATCAGGTCCGCGGCCCGCAGGATGTCCAGTCGATCGGCGTCGACCGCGCCGACGATCCGGATCGCGAGCCCGGGTCCGGGGAACGGATGTCGCCACACCATGGCCGCGGGGAGTCCCAGACCTTCACCGACGGCGCGGACCTCGTCCTTGAACAACGTGCGCAGCGGTTCGACCAGGGTGAACTCGAGGTCCTCGGGAAGGCCGCCGACGTTGTGGTGGCTCTTGATGTTGGCGGTCCCGCTGCCACCGCCGGATTCGACCACGTCGGGGTAGAGCGTGCCCTGCACCAGGAACTCGACCTTCTCGCCTTGCCCTTCGCCCTCGGCGACGAGATCCGCCTCGGCGGCCTCGAAGACGCGGATGAACTCGCGTCCGATGATCTTGCGCTTCTCCTCGGGGTCGCTCACGCCGGCGAGGGCGGTGAGGAACCGGTCCCGGGCGTCGACGGTCACCAGGCGGACCCCGGTGGCCGCCACGTAGTCGCGTTCGACCTGCTCGCGTTCGCCGGCGCGCAGAAGTCCGTGGTCGACGAAGACACACGTCAACCGGTCCCCGATGGCTTCGTGCACCAGGGCTGCCGCGACCGCGGAGTCCACGCCGCCGGACAGGCCGCAGATCGCCCGACCGTCGCCGACCTGGTCGCGGATGGCGGCGACCTGCGCCTCGATGATCCCGGCGGTGGACCAGTTAGGGGTCAGACCCGCGACGTCGGTCAGGAAGTGGGTCAGCATGTCCTGCCCGTTCGGGGTGTGCCCCACCTCCGGATGGAACTGCACCCCCGCGAACCCCAGCGCCACCGACTCGAACGCTGCCACGGGCGCCCCCGGGGTCGATCCCGTGACCGTCAGGCCGGGCGGCGCCTCGGTGACGGCGTCGCCGTGCGACATCCAGACCGTCTGGGTCTGGGGTGTGCCGGCCAGCACGACCGACGCCGGGTCCACGACACTGAAATCAGTAGCCCCGTATTCGCGGCCACCGGTCTGCGCCACCTGGCCGCCCAGAGCCCGGGCCATCGCCTGGAACCCGTAGCAGATCCCGAACACGGGGATCCCCAGGTCGAGGACCTGCGGATCGAGTTGGGGCGCACCGGGCTCGTAGACACTCGATGGTCCCCCCGACAGCACCAGTGCCGCCGGTCGGCGAGCGGCGATCTCGGCGGCCGTGCTCGTGCCGGGGACGATCTCGGAGAACCGTCCTGCCTCGCGCACCCGCCGGGCGATCAGCTGCGCATACTGCGCGCCGAAGTCCAGGACGAGGACGGGTCGTTCGTCACTGGTCGTCACCGTTGGCCTCCCGCCTCTACCGGACGGGAGTCCGGGAGCATCCAGGGTAGTCGACACGGCCTCGCTGCCCGGCGCGGATCAGCGCCAGGGTCACGACGCGGGCCTGTGCATGCTCCGAGCCGACAACTGCCCACCTGCTATTTCGGCTGTTGCATCGTCGAGCAGTGGATCCCGCCTCCGCCCGAGTGCAGATGATCCACGTCGAGCTGCACGACTTCGCGACCAGGGAACGCCTGGCCAAGGGTGTCTCGAGCCAGAGCATCCGTGTGCGGGTCGCCGAAGTTCGCGGTGATGACTGCGCCGTTGACGACCGCGAAGTTCACGTAGGAATCCAAGAAGTCAGGATTGCGGGACCGCACCCGGTCGGGTCCGGCCAGCCTCACGATCTGCAGTGGTCTCCCCTGGGCGTCCGTGGCCCGTTCGAGTGTGTGCAGTTGGCGGCGGGCAGTGCGGGCCCAGATGTCCGTGCGACCTGCCGGTGGCACCTGCACGATGACGACGGCCGGGCGCACGAAACGGCATGTCGAGTCGATGTGGTCATCGGTGATGTCGCGCCCGCGCACGCCAGGCACCCAGATCACCTTGCGGGCGCCATACGCCGTCAACATCGCGTGCTCGACCGCCGCCTTCGACATGCCGGGGTTGCGGTTGTCGTTCACGAGGCTGCTCACGGTTGCCAGCAACGTTCCGGCGCCGTCGGTCTCGATGGCCCCGGCTTCTCCGACGAACCGTGCGCGGGTGAAGGGCAACCCGACATGGTCCGCGACTTCCCGCGCCACCCATCGGTCGTGGCGATGCTTCTGCTTCCTGCCCCATCCGTTGAAGTTCAACCCGACCGCGTCCGCCGGCCGATCGTCATGGCCGACCCGGAAGATCGGCGCCGTGTCGCGCATCCAGAGGTCGTCGACGGGAATCGACTGGATGACCTTCACCGCTGAACCGCACGCTCGTCGGGCTGCCTTCGCCGACTCCGGATTCGCACACATCGTGACTGGCTCGAACTGGGCGATCGTCGATGCGATCGCTGCGATGTCGCGCTGCACCCCCGAGAGCCCTCTGCCCCAGATGCTCCTGCTTGCAGGCCAGGCCATCCAGGTCCGCATGTGCGGTGCATCGTCGGGCGGCACGTGGGTTCGCGTGGCAGTCTCGCCACCGTCGGATCCTGCGTCCCGCGGGAGCCGAGCACAGCGGCGGCGACGGCAGCGCCGCCGACAGCCAAGACGGAACGCCGCGTCACTGACTGCGAATCCGGGTTCACGGCCTGACCCTCATTCCTGCCGACGGCCTACCCCCTGTGCCCTGTCAGGTTGACCCATCAACCATAGGTTCAGGCAACGGCGGAAGCGAACGAGAGACGCACGCTGCGGTCGGGATTGTCGACGTTGGGGTCCACCAGCACGATGCTCTGCCAGGTGCCGAGAGGAACCTCGCCACCGATCACGGGGAAGGTGAGGGTGGGAGACAGGAACGCCGGCAGGACATGATCGCGGCCGTGCCCCCGACTGCCGTGGCGGTGCCGATAGATGTCTTCCCGCGGCAGCATCCGGTCGATCGCCGCCGCGAGGTCGTCCTCCGTGCCCGCGCGCAACTCGATCACGGCGAGCCCTGCCGTCGCATGCGGTACGAACACATTGACCAGACCGTCGCCGCGCCCCAGCAGGAACCGGGAAAGATCCCCCGTCAGGTCCGTCACCAGTCGGTCGCCGGTCTGGTACCGCAGGACCGCCGAGTCCATCACGTGCCCGAGGTGATCCCGACGATGGGCAGGCGCAGGGCACCGGGGGCGTCGTCGGGGACGACCGGATGTTTCGGTGGCACCGGGGTCACCTGGCGGTAGGGCTCGCCTTGGGTCGGCCGGGGATCGAGTTCGCCCTTGTTCGGCCACATGGCCAGGGCCCGCTCGGCCTGGGCAGTGATCGTCAGGGAGGGATTGACCCCGAGGTTGGCCGTCAGCGCCGACCCGTCGGTGATGTGCAGACCCTCGTAGTTCCAGACCCGCTGGTAGGGGTCGACCACCCCGCGCTCGGGGTCGTCGGAGATGGGAGCGCCGCCCACGAAATGGGCCGTCATCGGGGCACCGATCACGTCGCCGATATTGCCGCCCGGGATTCCCCCGATGAGCTTCGCCGCCCGCCGGGTCACCTCGTTGCCGGCCGGGATCCAGGTGGGGTTGGGCAACCCGGGTCCCTGCTTGCTGGTCATCTTGCGGCGCCCGAACAGGCCCTTCTTGGTGAAGACGGTCAGGGAGTTGTCGACCGGCTGCATGACCAGCATGATCACGTTGCGTTCCGACCAGCCCCGCAGGTGGGTGAACACCTTGACCAGGTCGCCCGGGTGGGCGGCCACGGTCTTGACCCACGTCTTCCAGCGCGGCACGCCGGGTTCCTCGTCGGTCATCACGGTGGCGAGAAGACCCATCGAGTTCGACCCCTTGCCGTAGCGGACCGGTTCGACGTGCGTGTCGGGCTCGGGGTAGAACGACGACGTGATCGCCACACCGCGGGTGAAGTCGCGGGACCGGTCGTCGGACATCGCACCGAGGATGCTCTCGGAGTTGCTGCGCGACAGCTGCCCGAGGGCCGGGCTGAGCCGGTGCAGGTGTCCGGTGTCCTTCATCCGGTGCAGCAGTTTCTGGGTGTTGTAGGTGCCCGCGGCCACCACGACCTGCGCGGCCGTGAACGTCCGCTTCCCCCGGCCGGGGATCGCCCCGGTCCGTTCCGTGTCGACGCCGTATCCGCCACCCGGCAGCGGACGCAGCGTCGTGACGGTCGTCAGGGGATAGACGACGGCACCGTTGCGCTCGGCCAGGCCCAAGTAGTTCTTGGGGAGGGTGTTCTTGGCGTTGTGGCGGCAGCCGGTCATGCACTCGCCGCACTGGATACATCCGTTGCGCGCAGGCCCGGTCCCCCCGAAGAACGGGTCGGGCGACTCGACGCCCGGACCGTCGCCGAAGAAGACCCCGACCGGCGTCAGGGTGAACGTGTGCCCCACGCCCATCTCGTCCGCGACGGCCTTGATGATCTCGTCCGACGGGGTCATGGTCGGGTTCTGCGTGACCCCCAGCATGCGGGTGGCCTGGTCGTAGTAGGGCGCCAGTTCCTTGGCCCAGTCGGTGATGTGCGCCCAGGCCCGGTCGGTGAAGAACTTCTTGGGCGGCACGTACAACGTGTTGGCGTAGATGAGCGAGCCGCCGCCGACCCCGGCAGCAGCCAGCACGATCACGTCCTTCAGGACGTGGATACGTTGCAGTCCCTTGAGACCCAGGCGCGGCGCCCACACGAACTTGTTGAGCCGCCAGGACGTCTTGGGCAGCGTCTGCTCGTCGTAGCGGCGACCGGCTTCGAGCACCGCGACGCGGTAGCCCTTCTCGGTGAGTCGCAGGGCCGCGACGGACCCGCCGAAGCCGGAACCGATGACGACGACGTCGTAATCGAATGCGTCCATGGTGGTTTTCCCTCCCGGGCTTCGGGTCAGGTGACGCCGAGCCGCTTCATGGATTTCACGGCCAGCGTAAGGGACTCACCCCAGGTCCGGTCACTCCATCCGAACGGCGGGCCGAATCCCATGATCCGCTGGACGGCGACGGATTGCGATTCCGTGTACTTGAGCAGCCCCTCCTCGCCGTGCCGACGACCGAGCCCGGAGGCTTTCATACCGCCCATCGGGGCCCGGGTGCTGCCCCAGGCGGCCGCATAGCCCTCGTTGACGTTCACCGTGCCGGCGCGCACCTGCCGGGCGACGGCGACACCCGCGCGGAGACTTCCGGTGAGCACCGACGCGTTGAGCCCGTACTCGGTGTCGTTGGCGGCGCGAACCGCCTCGTCATCGCCGGCGACCGGATACAGCGACACGACCGGGCCGAAGGTCTCGTTGCGGCACACCACCATGTCCTCCGTGACCCCGGTGAGCACGGTGGGGGCGAAGGCGTAGGGACCGGCCTCCGGCAAAGCGGTGCCGCCGGCCAGCACGGTCACCCCCCGTGCCCTGGCGTCGTCAACATGTGTGGCGACCGCCTGCAGCTGCCGCTGCGAGATCAGTGACCCCATGTCCGAGTCCCACCCGAGTCCGACGCGAACCCGCATGGCGCGCACGCGATCGGCGAACCGGGGCACGAACCGGTCCCACACGGCCTGGTCGATGTACATCCGCTCCATCGACACGCACAGTTGTCCGGAGTTGGCGAACGTGGCTCGGATCGCGGTCTCGACCGCCCGGTCGACGTCCACGTCGGCCCGCACGATCATCGCGTTCTTGCCACCCAGTTCCAGGGAGCACCCGATCAGCCGCTGCCCGCACTGCTCGGCGATGATGCGCCCCACCCGGGTCGAACCGGTGAACATCACGTAGTCCGCGGCTCCGGTCACCGCGGGACCCAGATCGACCCCTTCACCGGCGACCACCTCGAGCACGCCCCGGGGCATGCCGGCGCGATGGAGCAGGTGCAGGACCCACAGGGCGGTCAGTGTGGTCTGCGTGTCGGGTTTCACCACGACGGTGTTGCCCGCCATCAGGGCCGGGATGGCATCGGACACGGCCAACGTCAACGGGTAGTTCCACGGCGCGATCACCCCCACCACGCCTTTGGGCTGGTGGTACTGGGTCACGCCCACGACGCCGGGGAAGATGCCCCGGATGCGACGGGGGCGCAGCATGCGCGGACCGCCACGCGCGTAGTAGCGCGCCGTGACACACACGTCGAGCAGCTCCTCGAGCGCGTCCTTGCGCGCCTTGCCCGTCTCCCACTGGACCAGGTCCAGGCCCTCGTCCCGGTGCGCCAGGACGAGGTCGTGGAACCGCAGGAGGATCCGGCCGCGGTCGGCTGCGGTCATCGCGGCCCAGCGACTCTGCGCGCGGTGGGCCGCGGCGAACGCCTCGGCGACGTCCTCACCCGAGGACCGGGGGATCTCGGCGATGCGCTCGCCGCTGATCGGCGACGCGGTGGCGAAGTGATCGCCGGTGGTGCTGCGCACCTCGCTGACCAGTTCCGCGACGAACATCGGGTCGGGGCCCGCGTCGGTCATGGTGATCGTCATTCCTGCTCCTCGGTGTCGATCGGACCGGTCGCGGCGATCTCGTCCTGCCAGGAGTCCGGCCAGTCGGTGACGAACCGCTGCGTCTGGGCGTCCGCCTCGGCGTCGTCCCACCCCAGCAGGTCGGCCATGATCGCCACGGTGGTCGGCAGGGCCGCATGCCCCACATCCCGGGTCTCCAGCGCCACGCGGGTCCGCCGCACGAGCACGTCCTCGACCGTCCGGGCGCCTTCGTCGGTGACCGCCACCACGACTTCGGCGCGCACGTACGGAGCGTCGGGGTGCAGCGGCGTTCCCAGGTCGGGATCGATGGCGATCAGTTCGGTCACCCGACGGATCCGGTCGCCGTGACGGCGCAGCAGGTGCACGACGAGATCCTCCGACAGTCCGGCCTCGCGCGCCATCCGGGACCGGGCCTGCCACAACTCCGGGAACCCGGCGGCCCCGACGACGGGGAGTTCGTGGGTGCGGCACTCCCCCACCTCGTCGCCCGCGACGAACGCCGCCCGCTCGGCGACCACGGTGTCGACAGCATCACGAGCCATCACCCGGTAGGTCGTGTACTTGCCACCCGCGATCATGATCAGTCCCGGTTCGGGCTGCAGCACGACATGCTCCCGCGACAGCGCGGCCGTCTGGCCGTCGGCGAGCTCCGCGGCCACGAGCGGGCGCAGCCCGCAGTAGACCCCGACGAGATCTTCGCGGGTCAGCGGAGGATCGAGCCATCGGTTGGCCTGATCGAGCAGGTAGTCGACGTCGTCAGCCGTGGCCCGGGGGTCGGCCAACTCGCCCTCGTAGTCGGTGTCAGTGGTCCCCACCAGCCACTTGTCCCCCCACGGCAGGAGGAACAGCACGCTGCTGGGGGTGCGGGCAATGACCGCGGTGGTCGACCGGATCCGGTCGCGGGGGACGATCAGGTGCACGCCCTTCGCCTGCCGCACCCGGGTCTCGTCGCCGGCGGCGCCGACCCGATGCCGGAACTCGTCGGTCCACACCCCGGTGGCCGACAGCACACAACGGGCGTGGACGTCGAACTCCTCGCCGTCGGCGCGGACCCGCATTCCGCCCACACGCTCGTCGCGCACGGCCGCGACAGCCTCGCACCGCGTCACCACCGCCGCCCCGTGAGCGACAGCGGAGCGGGCGGTCGCCAGCGTGTGGCGGGCGTCGTCGATCTGGGCGTCGTGGAATCTCACACCCCCCTTGACCGCCGATCCGGCGAGGCTGGGCGCCACCCCGCTCACGGCGGCGCGGGACAACGTGCGCGGGCGCGGTAGTTGACCGCCATATGCGCCGACCCGCGAGAGCATGTCGTAGAGCGTGACCCCGGCCCCGACGTAGGACTTCTCCCACGCCGGTCCCGACAACGGCATCACGAACGCGAGCGGCCGGACCAGGTGCGGCGCCAGCCGGTCGAGCAGCAGGCCTCGCTCGGTCAGCGCCTCGTGGACGAGTCCGAACTCGCGGTTCTCGAGGTAACGCAGCCCACCGTGGGCGAGGCGGCTGGAACGGCTCGAGGTGCCCGAGGCCAGGTCCCGCTGTTCGACGAGGCCGACGCTCAGTCCTCGGGACGCGGCGTCCAGTGCCGCGCCGCACCCCACGACGCCGCCGCCCACGATGAGCAGATCCAGTGGGTCCTCGGGCGAGGTGGCACGCAGTCGGTCCAGCGCCTGGCGGCGCTGCCCGTCATTCAGCCGGTCGTCCACGGCGCCCACGGTAACTGCTGTGCTCAGGATTCAGTCCCCGAGGACGACTTCCACGCGCTGGAACTCCTTGAGATCGGTGTACCCCGCGGTTGCCATGCCCTTGCGGATGGCGCCCAGGACGTTCATGGTGCCGTCGGCCACGCGGCTCGGGCCGGCGATGATCTCGGTCAGCGTGCCGACGGTTCCGAGGTGGACCCGCTCCCCCCGCGGCAGCGTGGGGTGCACGGCTTCCGGCCCCCAGTGGAACCCGCGTCCCGGGGAGTCGGTGCCCCGAGCCAGGACGGAGCCGACCACCACCGCGTCTGCGCCGCAGGCCAGGGCCCGCACCATGTGGCCGCTGCGGCCCATGGACCCGTCGGCCAGCACGTGGACGTAGCGGCCGCCGGATTCGTCCATGTAGTCGCGGCGGGCCTCGGCGACCTCGGCCACCGCCGTGGCCATGGGCACCCGCACTCCGAGCACATTGGCCGAGCGGTGCGCGGCGCCGCCGCCGAAACCGACCAGGACACCGGCCGCGCCGGTGCGCATAAGGTGCAGCGCCGACTGGTAGTTCGCGCAGCCGCCGACGATCACGGGGGTGTCCATCTCGCCGACGAACCTCTTGAGATCGATCGGGTCGTGCGACGGGCTGACGTGCTCCGCGCTGACCGTGGTCCCGCGGATGATCAGCAGGTCGAGTCCGGCGGCCACCGCGATGGGGGCGAGCTCGGCGGCGTGGGCGGGCGACACGGAGCCGGCGACCACGCGCCCGGGTGCGCGGAGGTCCGCCACCCGTTGCGCGACCAGGTCGAGGTCGATGGGACGGGAATAGATCTGCTGCAGTGTCGTGGTCGCATCGGCATCGGCAGCCGCGGCGATGGCGGCCAGCTGCGGCTCGGGATCCTCATATCGGGTCCACAACCCCTCGAGGCTGAGCACGGACAGCAGGCCGAGATCGGAAAGCAGGGCGGCGGAGGCCGGGGACATGACACTGTCGACCGGGGCCGCCATCATCGGGGCCCCGAACCGGTAGGCGTCGATCTGCCAGCCGAGGTCCACGTCGGCGGCGTCGCGGGTGCGCCGCGAGGGGACGACACTCACCTCGTCGAAGGAGTAGGCGCGTCGGCTCCGCCGGGCGCCGCCCAAGTCGTACTCGGTCACAAGTTCACCTCGACGAGGGGAAGTAGTTGGGCGCCTCGCTGGTCACCTGCACGTCGTGTGGATGACTCTCGCGCAAGCCCGCCGCGGTGATGCGCACGAACCGACCCTTGGCCTTGAGCTCGGCCACGTCGGCCGCACCCGAGTACCCCATGGCAGCCCGTAGTCCGCCCACGAGCTGGTGGGCGACGGCCGCCAGTGGACCCCGGTAGGGCACCTGACCCTCGATCCCCTCGGGCACGAGTTTGTCGTCCGACAACACGTCGTCCTGGAAGTACCGGTCCTTGGAGTAGGAGCGCGCCTCGCCACGGGACTGCATGGCACCCAGCGAGCCCATGCCGCGGTACTGCTTGAACTGCTTGCCGTTGACGAACACGACCTCGCCGGGCGCTTCGGCGCATCCGGCCAGCAGCGACCCGAGCATCACGGTGTCGGCGCCGGCCACCACGGCCTTGGCAATGTCGCCCGAGTACTGCAGGCCGCCGTCGCCGATGACCGGCACCCCCGCCGGGCCGGCCACCCGGGCGGCCTCATGGATGGCCGACACCTGGGGTACCCCCACGCCGGCGACGACTCGCGTCGTGCAGATGGAACCGGGACCCACGCCGACCTTGACGCCGTCGGCCCCCGCCTCGATCAGGGCTGCGGCGGCCTCGCCGGTGGCGATGTTGCCACCGATCACGTCGACGTTCGTGTCGCCCTTGATCCGACGCACCATGTCCAGGACCGCGCGGGAGTGACCGTGCGCCGTATCCACCACGATCACGTCCACGCCCGCGTCGATGAGCAGCCGGGCCCTCTTGTAGGAGTCCTCGCCGACCCCGACCGCCGCCCCGACCCGCAGTCGGCCGGAGCCGTCCTTGGTGGCCAGCGGGTATTTCTCCGACTTGGTGAAGTCCTTGACCGTCATGAGCCCCGCCAGCCGTCCGGCGGCATCGACGAGCGGCAGTTTCTCGACCCGGTGCGTGGCCAGCAGGGCGAAGGCGTCGTCGCGCGAGATCCCCACCGGCGCGGTGACCAGTGGCATGGGGGTCATGACGTCGCGCACGAGGATGGAGGGGTCCTCGACGAAGCGCACGTCGCGGTTGGTCACGACTCCCAGCAGGGTGCGGTCCGGCGACACGACGGGCGCACCGGAGATCCGGTAGCGCGCGCAGAGGCGTTCGACGTCGGCGATCGTGTCGTCGGGTCCGCAGGTGACGGGATTGGTCAGCATCCCGGCCTCGGAGCGCTTGACCAGGTCGACCTCGACGGCCTGATCCTCGGCCGACATGTTGCGGTGCAGGATGCCGATGCCGCCCTGACGGGCCATGGCGATGGCCATGCGGGCTTCCGTGACGGTGTCCATGGCGCTGGACACCAGCGGGATCCCCAACGAGATGTTGCGGGTGAGCCGCGTCGTGGTGTCCACTTCGCTCGGGATCACGTCGGACTCGTTGGGCAGGAGCAGCACGTCGTCATACGTGAGGCCGAGCGTGGCGACGAGTTCGGACGGACCATCGACGGGTAGTGACACGCGAACCTCGCAGCGAATCGGGGTTCAAGCCTACTCGGTCCCGGTGATCGCAGGCCCCCGCAGTGTCGCGGCGTTGCTCGGGTCAGGCGATGAGGCCTCGGCGGAAGCCCTCGGCCACGGCATGGCCGCGATCACTCACCTCGAGTTTGCGGAACAGTCGCCGGGCGTGGGTCTTCACGGTGTCCTCGGAGAGGAAGAGTTCGCGTCCGATCTGGGCGTTGCTCAGCCCCTCGCTCATCCCGCGCAGGACCTGTTGTTCCCGTTCGGTGAGACCGGGGTCCTCGGCCCGGCGCTGTTGCGGCAGGCCCGAGGTGGGTGTGTCGCCGCCATGAGCGGCCGCCAGCACCGCGGCGATCTCCTGCGGCGACGCATCCTTGGCGACGTATCCGACGGCCCCCTGGGCCACGGCCTCGGCGACCTGGCTCGGGCTCTCGCCGGCCGTGAGCATCAGGACCGTCACCCGTCGGTCGAGCTCATGCAGGCGCCGCAGCGCCTCGCCCCCGCCCATGCCGGGCATCTGGACGTCGAGCAGAACGACGTCGGGCCGTTCCACGGGGTAGCGCGCGACGAGTTCCTCGCCGCTGGCGGCCGTACTCACCGAGGTCACCTCGGGGACGACCCCCAGGCAGCGGCGGACGGAGGCGCGGACGGCCGGTGAGTCGTCGCACACCATGACCGAGACCACGGACCCATCCTGCCCGTCCCACCACCCCCTCTCGCCGCGAACGTCCGACATGTCCGAACTGTGCAGGTTCGGGCCCCGCGCTGTCCCGCTGGGCGACGGACGTGATCTCTCGGGACCACTCGCCCGGTCGGCCTACGGTTCGGGGAGGCGGGCGACGTCGGCGATCTCGGTGACGAAGTCGTCCCACAGCTCAGCGGGAAAGCTGTGACCCATCCGGGGATAGATGACCAACTTGGCACCGGGGATCTGTTGGGCGGTGCTCTCGGAGGCGCGGGTCTTGATCAACGGGTCGGACCCGCCGCCGATCACGAGCACCGGGACCGTGATGTCGGAGAGCGGCGGGAATCGGATGCCCTTGCCGGCGGCGAGTTGTCGCTGGGAGGTTCGGGGGTCCCGCGGACTGCGGTCGTAGCTCATGCCGGCCGCTTCGTGGGCCCACTCTTCGGGGAACGGATAACCGTCACCGTTGATGGTGCGCATGATCGCCGTGAGGGATTCGATCTCGGAATCGCGGTCGGTTCCCGGCTTCAGGCGAAGGAACGTGGCCATCGTCGACCAGTTGATGTAGCCGAGGATCCGGAGTTTCGATGCGGTGATCGGCACCCCGTTGATCGAGGTCACCGAACGGACCCGATCGGGGTGGATCAGAGCCATGGCCTGGGCCAGGCCCGCGCCCATGGAGCCCCCGGCAACGTGCGCCGACGGCCAGTCCAGCGCGTCCATGACCGCCAACCCGTCGTCGAGCATGTCGTAGGTGCTGTAGGTGGGCCTGGTGCCCCCGACGAACGCCTTGACCGGATTCTGCTTCCGGGGGGACTCGAAGTGGGTCGATAGGCCCGTGTCCCGGTTGTCGAAGCGGGCCACGTGAAAGCCCCGGTCCGCGAGTTGTCGGCAGAACCCGTCGGGCCACCACACC
>JAXLSJ010000005.1:0-176506 GCA_046330625.1 Candidatus Nanopelagicales bacterium | reverse complement strand
CAGGGGGTCCGCAGTTCGAGCCTGCGTGCGCCCACCCACTTTCGTACGACAGCCGAGCCGGGCCCGTCACCTCAGCGCCTCCGCCGCCCCGCGCGGCATCGGCCGGGGGTGCCCGTAGAGCCAGCCTTGGCCGTGGCGCCACCCTTGGGCTCGCAGGATGTCGGCCTGCCCGATCGTCTCGACCCCTTCGGCGATGGTGTCGAGATCGAGCCCCTCCGCCAGCCCGGCCAACGCCTTGGCGAGTCTCGTGCAGGTCGGATCGTCCGTCTCCAGCCCGCCGTGAAGGATTTGTCCAACTTGAGGCCCGCCACCGGCAGGTCCCGGAGGTGGACGATCGAGGAGTAGCCGGTGCCGAAGTCGTACCACTGCACTCCGGCGTCGGCGAGTTCCGCCATGCTCTGGCTGATGCGGTGCGTGGCACTGAGCAAGGCAGTCTCGGCGACTTCCAGGTGCAACCGGGTCGGCGACTCCCCGGCATCCCGAAGGGTGCCGAGGACGCGTCCCGCGTAGTCCGGCAACCGCAGGGTGGTCGGGGAGACGTTCACGGCAACCGTGAGGGCCGTCGGGAGTCGGGACACCTGGGCCACCACCTGCCTCAGGACCTCGAAGTCGAGCTCCGTTATCAGTCCGGTGCGCTCCGCATGGGGCAGGAACTCATCGGGCGGCACATCCGCGCCATCACCCCGGTCCCACCTGACCAAGGCCTCATAGCCGACCAGTGCCCCGTCGGTCAGGGCCGTCACCGGCTGATACCAGGGCACGAACTGGCCGTGTCGCAGGCCGGCGCGGACCTGTTCCTCCATGACCAGACGCTCGCGGGCTTCCGTCGCCAACTGAGGCTCCGCGAATTGGTATCGGTTGTGACCGCTGCGCTTGGCCTCGCGCATCGCCAGGGCGGCGTCACGTACGAGATCGTCGGCATGAGCTCCGGGTCGCCCGGCGGCGATACCGATGCTGATGGTGGGTTCGATGGTGTGTCCGGCGATCGTCACACTGACCGTGCATGCCGCGAGCAGCTCTTCCGCCGCACGGGCGGCATCCGCACCGGCCGCCAGCCCGAGCATAGCGATGAGGAACTCAGCGCCCGACCCACGCGTGATCAGGTCCGGATCGGGCTGCACCGAACGGATTCGGGTTGGCCATCTCCACAAGGAGCAGGTCGCCCGCAGCGAACGTGACCGCGTCATTCAAGGACTTCAGGGAGTCGATGCTCACGCACAGTACCGCCACCGCCCCAGCGCGATGACGCGCGGACGACTGACCCAGGAGTCGCTCGAGTCGGGTCAACCCCAGCGGTAGCGCCGCGAGACCCGTCAGCCGATCGTGCTGGATCAGACGTTCCCATCGGGCCCGGGTGTCGTGTTCCTGTTGCACATCACGCAGCGCCGCCACCTCGAAGGTCGCCTCATCGGTGACCACGCGGCGAAGGATCACCATCCACAGGAAGGTGCCATCGGCGCGCAGCACCTGCCGTTCCTCGCGCGCCGCCGTCCGATCGGTGTCGTCCGGGTTCCTCGACGGCCGCACGAGGTCGCGGAACTGTCGACCGAGGATCTCCGCGGGCTGCCAGCCCAGCACGGCAAGGACCGAGTCCGGCACCCACTCCAGTCGGCCATCGTCGGAGATCCGGCACACGACATCCGAGGCATGTTCGGCGAGCAGTCGGTAGCGACGTTCGCTGTCCGCGAGCGCCTGACGCGCGACCACCTGCTCGTGGATGTCCCGGGCCGACACGATGTGGCCCACAACGCGACCTTCGTCGTCCAGCGTGGCGCTGGCCGTCACCCCCAGCCAGCGGTAGGGACGGTGGTCGTTCCCGCGGCGGCGGATCTCGTGATAGATGCCGCGTTCCCCCGCGTCGGCACGTCGGATCACGGACTCGACTTCGGCGAGGTCGTCGGGGTGGATATCCGTGTTCGACGGCAGTCCGATGAGCTCGCCCGGATCGACGCCCCATTCCTGCCCCGCGGACGGGGACACCCACGTGATGTGGGCGGTGGCGTCGGTCAGCAGGACCACGTCCGTGGCGTTCTCGGCCAACACCCGGTAGAGAGCCTCGGTGTTCGCCGACGGCTCCTGCGTCACCGACCGGTCGGTGATGTCGTCCAGGTGCCGGGGAGCGGGAATGGCGCCGGTCCGCTCGGCCTCTTCCGGGATCTCCCCGCGGCGCTTCGCCATCGCGGCCTCCCTTCGTCCCCCGATGGCCCGTCGGCTACGGCAGACGCCGCGCCCGCAGGACCACGTCCTCGGTGTGATGAGCACCGGCACCCCCGTGGATGTCACGAGTGCGCTGCTCATACGTCTCGATGGCCCATTCGGCGCCGACGCTCTCCACGAACGCGCGCACGTCGGCGACCCCGACAAGATCGCGTGGCGTGATGCCCGCCCCGTTCCCCGGACCCTGTCCCGGCCCTGCCGCTCGATGATGATCGTGCCCGTGCCCGGGTGATTCCTCTCCGGGCGACTCCGGGGTGCCGAACTGGGCGTGGTGGACGAACAGCAGCGTCCCACCGGGGGCGACCGCAGCAAGTAGCGCCCGTTCCGCCTCGTGGTCTGCGGTCATCATGAACGCCGGATACAGCGCGGCGACGAACTCGTACCCGGCGGCCGGAAGTTGTGCCTCGACCAATCCGGAATGCAGGAACCGGACCTTCACACCGGCGGCGTCGGCCGCCTGCTCTGCGCGCCGCACGGCAACACCGGAGATGTCCAACGCCGTCACGTCCCACCCTTGTCGGGCGAGCCAGACCGCATCGGCCCCTTCGCCGCATCCGACATCGAGAGCCCGGGCAGGCACCATCGACCGGGCTTCGACGACCAAGGCCTCATTCGGCTCGCCCGACCACACCGTCCCGGAGTCGGCGTACCGCTCATCCCACAACTGCTCCATGGCCCCCGGCGGCATCGACGGCACAGCGGCAGGCTCGTTGTTGTCGGTCACGATTCCCACCGTACCGAGGTCTCGCCCGTATTTCGAATGGATCCTCGCTTTCGAGCGTCCCCTCGAAACCAGGCGGGGAGCCTCGTGGATCGTCGGTCACGGTCGGGACCCAAGACGCCCCATACACTGAGGCCGTGCCTTCGCCCACGAGCACCGCCAGACCGGCAGACAGCCAGCAAGGGGGGCGCGCCCAACGTCGGCGCGAACTGACCCGCTCTTCACTCGTACGGGCGACGATGGAACTCCTCGCCAAAGACCAGGCCAGTCTGACCGTCCAAGCCATCACCGAGCGGGCTGACGTAGGCGTCGGCTCTTTCTACTACCACTTCCCGGGCAAGCAGGAAGCCATCGATGCGGCCACCGACCGCGCCTTTCAGGAGGTCGCCCAGGACTTCGCGGCGCGCTCCCCCCTGCTCACCGACTCGGCCGACCGCTTCAGCACTCGCGTGCGCCTCTTCATCCGCGCGAGCGACAGCAATCCGGTGGCGGCGCGGATCCTGGTGAAGATGTTCCCCGAACCGTGGTCTCGGTGGGAGATGACCGCAAGCACCGGCGCACCTGCCGAAGACTGCCCCACGACCGACACCACCGCCGTCCAAGACCTGGCCGACGCGGTGAGCTCGGGCGTACTGCACACCCCGAGGCCCGAGTTCTCCGTCCTGATGGTGGCGTCCGGGGCGGTGGGCCTCGTGGCCCGACGGTTGGCCGATCCCACCATCGGGCCGGGAGCTGCCGACGACTTCACCGAGACCGCCCTGGTGATGTTGGGCATGGAGTCCGACGCGGCCCGGGAACTGGCCCACCGACCCCTTCCCACGTAGGTCCCGATCACGACCGAAGTACCGTTTCCGAAGGTTTCTTCGATTTCGAGGAGTTACTCGCCGAAGGGTCGTCCGCGCCCTACCATCGGCTTCGTTGGGTGAACCGCAGGCACGATCCATGGCGCGGGGACGGCCGCCTGTCCCACGACGCCTCGGAGTCCGGTTCGGCGACCACCCCCACCCATCAGATGAGGAGAACGATCCGGATGGCCAAGATCTTGTGGGCGTGCTGGGACGGCGGGGGCAACCTGCCGCCGTCATTGGGCATCGCAAAGGAGTTGAGCGCCCGGGGACACGTCGTGTCCTTCGTCGGGCGCCCGGAGATGGTGGTGCGCGCCGAGGCCGCCGGGGTCGCCGCGAGCGCCCTCGCCCAGGCCGCCACCGACCTGCCCCGCTATTCCTTCACCCCCGGGGCAACCGTTCATGGCTACGTCAGCTCCCCGACGGTCGGAGCAGAACTCGTCCAGATGGTGGACCAGCAGCGGCCCGATGTGGTCGTGATCGATGCCATGTTCGGGGCTGCGCTTGAGGTGGCCCCACAGTTCCGGGCACCGACCCTCGTCATGCTCCACACCTTCCTGAACCACCTGATCCAAGAGTGGCGCCAGGCGCTCTCGATGCAGGGCACCATCCGTGAGGAGGCCGGCTTCGACCCACTGCCGGACCTGGACACGCTGTGGGGATCCCGCGATCTGCTGCACACGAACTCGCTCGCCGCTCTCGACGGACCACCGGGCACCAACTGGTCCAATGTGCGGCACGGGGCACCGGTCCTGTGGGCCGAGCCCGGGCCACGAACGCGACGGTGGACCTTCCGTGGGACCAGGGCGACCCCACCCCGATCGTCCTGCTCAGCTTCAGCACGGTGACCGAGCAGGCGAGCCTGCGCTCGTTGCAGTCGGCCCTGGACGCGCTGGGCGATCTTCCGGTCCACGTGATCGGCGCCACCGCCGCCGTCGACCCCGCCGACCTCGACGTCCCGCCCAACGCGTCCCTGAGCCGGTACCTCGACCACGAGGTGGCCATGCAACGCGCCGCCCTCGTGGTCGGACACGGTGGCCATGGGACCACCATGCGCGCACTGGGCCACGGGCTGCCCATCGTCGGCATACCGGCGGGCGGGGTCGACCAGACCCGCATCACCGAGCTGGTCCAGGAGTGGGGCGCGGGGCGGGCGCTCCCCCACGACGCCGACGCCGACGCGATCCGCGACGCCGCCGCCGACATCCTCGACCATCCCTCGTTCCGCGATCACGCTGCTCGGATCGCCGAGATGCTCGAGGGAGTTGACGGAACGTCCCTCGCCGCCGACTCGGTCGAATCGCTGCTGACCTGACGGGCTGCGCGCGCCGGATGCACAACGCGGGATGGGTCAGGAACGCGGGACGAGTTTCGAGCCGTTCCAGTCGTCCGCGGCGCTGATGGTCGCGGTCAGGCGAAGTCCCGCAGTGGGGGCGGCGTCGGAGATCTCCTGCGGCTCCACGTGACCATCGCGGCCGGGTTTCGGGGTCACCAACCAGATCGCGCCCTTCGGCGCCAGCATGCCGATCGCGTCCAGCAGGCCGTCGACCAGATCGCCGTCGTCGTCGCGCCACCACAGCAGCACGACATCCACCACGTCGTCGAAGTCGTCGTCGACGGGAGCGGCGCCTGCGGCGTCGGTCACGGCCGAGACCAGCGACTCGTCACAGTCGTCGTCCCAGCCCGACATCTGGATCACTGTTCCCGGTTCCACTCCCAGGACGGTGCGCATCGTGGTCATGGGGCCCCCGGCCCTGCCACCCGGCAGGGCGCGATCAACTGCATGGACGTAGTTCACTATCGCCCGCGCCGTTTCGCAACCGATTCCGCCCGGTGTCCCCCTGCGATCGGTCATCACCGTGCCTTTGAGGCGTACGAGCGCAATAGTGGGGGGTAGCCCGCCCTCGAGCAGAAGGACCTCCGGTGACCGCAGAACTGCCGCCGCTCATGGCCGGTGGCCTCCCCAACCAGTACGTGGACACCGACCCCGAGGAGACCCAGGAGTGGCTGGAGTCCTTCGACGGGCTGGTGGACCAGATCGGCGCGACCCGCGCGCGATTCCTGATGCTGTCGCTGCTGCGCCGCGCTGCCGAACGCAACATCGGGATCCCCACCCTGCGCAGTACTGACTACATCAACTCCATCCCTCCGGAACGCGAGCCGTCGTTCCCCGGTGATGAGCACATCGAGCGGCGCATCCGCGCCTACACGCGGTGGAACGCCGCGATCATGGTGCACCGCGCCCAGCGGCCCGGCATCGGAGTCGGCGGCCACATCTCCACCTACGCGTCCTCGGCATCCCTGTACGAGGTGGGGTTCAACCACTTCTTCCGCGGTCAGGATGACCCCGGTGGCGGCGACCAGGTGTTCTTCCAGGGACACGCGGCGCCCGGCTTCTACGCCCGCGCCTACCTCGAGGAACGACTTACCGAACATCAACTCGACGGTTTCCGTCAGGAGTTGTCCCATCCCGGAGGCGGGCTTCCGTCGTATCCCCACCCTCGCCTCATGCCGGACTTCTGGCAGTTCCCCACGGTCTCCATGGGTCTGGGCCCGCTCGACGCGGTCTATCAGGCCCGGTTCAACCGCTACCTGATGCACCGCGGCATCAAGGACACCAGCCGGCAGCGGGTGTGGGCCTTCCTGGGCGACGGCGAGACCGACGAGCCCGAGGTCATGGGCTCGATCGGCCTGGCCGCACGCGAGAACCTGGACAACCTGACGTTCGTGGTCAACTGCAACCTGCAACGACTCGACGGCCCGGTGCGTGGCAACGGCAAGATCATCCAGGAACTGGAGTCGACCTTCCGCGGTGCCGGGTGGAACGTGATCAAGGTGATCTGGGGCCGGAAGTGGGACGACCTGCTCGCCCACGACGACGAAGGTGCGCTGGTCAACCTGATGAATGTCACCCCCGACGGCGACTTCCAGACCTACAAGGCCGAGAACGGCGCCTACATCCGCGAGAACTTCTTCGGCCGCGACCCACGCACCGCCGCCCTGGTCGCGGACTGGAGCGACGACGACATCTGGAGTCTGCAACGCGGCGGCCACGACTACGAGAAGCTGTACGCCGCGTACTCGGCCGCCACCACCCACACGGGGCAGCCCACGGTGATCCTGGCCAAGACGATCAAGGGCTGGACGCTCGGTTCCCACTTCGAAGGCCGCAACTCCACCCACCAGATGAAGAAGCTGACGCTGGAGGACCTGAAGGAGTTCCGCGACCGCCTCTACCTGGACATCCCCGACAGCGCCCTCGACCCCTATCTGCCGCCGTACTACACCCCGGGGCCGAACCACGAGCACATCGAGTACATGCGCGAGCGCCGGGCGGCCCTGGGTGGCTCGGTGCCGACGCGACGGTCATCGGCCGGCACGCTGCCGCAACCGCCGGAGTCGACGTTCGATGTCGTCAAGCGCGGGTCGGGCAAGCAGGAGGTCGCCACGACGATGGCGTTCGTCCGACTCCTCAAGGATCTGATGCGCACCCCGGAGATGGGGTCCCGGTTCGTGCCGATCATCCCCGACGAGGCTCGCACGTTCGGCATGGACAGTCTGTTCCCCACGGCCAAGATCTACTCGCCGCACGGTCAGACCTACGCTTCGGTCGACCGCGACCTGATGCTGTCCTACAAGGAATCGGAGTCCGGTCAGATCCTGCACGAGGGCATCAACGAAGCCGGGTCGGTGGGCTCGTTCCTGGCGGCGGGCACGTCGTACTCGACCCACGGCGAGCCCATGATCCCCGTCTACATCTTCTACTCGATGTTCGGGTTCCAGCGCACGGGCGACTCCTTCTGGGTGGGACTGGATCAGATGGCGCGAGGCTTCATCCTCGGCGCCACCGCGGGCCGCACGACGCTCAATGGCGAAGGGTTGCAGCACCAGGACGGCCATTCGCTGTTGCTGGCCGCCACCAACCCGGCGGTCGTGGCCTACGACCCGGCCTACGCCTACGAACTCGGTCACATCGTGCGCGACGGCCTGCGGCGCATGTACGGCGACGAGCCCGAGAACCTCTTCTACTACCTGACGATCTACAACGAGCCCATCCCGCAACCGGCGGAGCCCGAGGGTGTCGATGTCCACGGGATCCTGCGTGGGATCCACCACATCGCGGCGGCCGGAGCCGCCGAGGGTCCCCATGCCCAGATCCTGGCCAGCGGGGTGGCCGTCCCCTGGGCGATCAAGGCCCGCCGACTCCTGGCCACCGAATGGGGGGTCCAGGCCGACGTGTGGTCGGTGACCTCGTGGAACGAGTTGCGCCGCGACGGACTCGAGTGCGACCGGCACAACCTCATGAACCCCGACGAACGCCCGCGAGTGCCCTTCATCACCCATCGGCTCCAGGGGCGTCCGGGCCCGGTCGTGTCTGTCTCGGACTGGATGCGCGCCGTCCAGGAGCAGATCCTGCCGTGGGTCCCGCAGGAGTTCGTCGCCCTGGGCACCGATGGCTGGGGACACTCGGACACCCGCGGCGCGCTGCGTCGGCACTTCCTGGTCGACGCCGAGTCGATCGTGGTGCAGACGCTGTCGGTGCTGGCGCGGCGCGGCGAAGTGCCCGCCGATCAGGTGCAGGAAGCCATCGACCGCTACGACCTGGCAAATCCCGCCGCCGCCGACGCCGGCAACACCGAGGGATCGGGCTGATCGACCGGCTCACACCGGGTCCCCCGTTGCGGACTCAACCCACCTGGTGCAACCACCGCACGGTGGCGCCTTCACCCGCGTAGCGGAAGGGTTCGAGTTCCTCGTCCCACTCGGCGCCGAGCAGGTGCCGCAGGCGACCCGTCAGATCGTCGCCCGAAGCGTCGGCCATGGCACTGCGGATGCGGTCCTCGCTGAGCATCATGTCGCCGTGGATCCCGATCGTGGCCCGGAACATCCCCAGCCCCGGGGTGACGGCGAACCGCTCCCCCTCGCGACTGGCAGTGGGTTCCTCGGTGACCTCGAAACGCAACGGCGCGAAACCGACGAGGGCGCTCGCCAGGGATGCACCAGTCCCCGCGGCGGCCTGCCACGACAACTCGCCGCGGACACTGCCTGGGGCGACCGGCTGCCCGGTCCACTCCAGCGACACATCGATGCCCAGGACCTGAGACAGCGCCCACTCCACATGGGGGCTCAGGGCACGGGGACAGGAATGGATGAACACCACGCCGCGTGTCGGCGTGGTGTCGGAGGGGTGCCGGGGCACCGCGGCGCTCGACATGATGGCCTCCTTCGCATCGAGGGTCGCCTTCCCCAGCGTCCTCAGAGCCCACATCAGGGGGCGAAGGGCCACGGCCATCCGTAGCAGCACCTGTTCAGTTCTCGCCACTTCCCGATGGCGTGGCCCCACCCTACCGCAGTCGACTGCGGGGTGGGATGGCTCTGCGAGGGCAATTGTGATCTGCCCGACAACGGAACGGCCACAATCGAGGCTGGCGCGGGCCCGCACCGCCCTAGAGTGGGGGGACCGCAGCCGCGGTACCCCGATTGGAGATCACCCCCATGGCAGTCACTGCTCCGGCCCCCCGGGTCCTCGCCGACGTCCTGCCGCGCTCGGCTGCTCGCGACGCACTGCTGATCATCGGTGCCGCCTGTTTCGTGGGCCTGGCAGCGCAGATCTCGATCCCGCTCCCCTTCACGCCGGTCCCCCTGACCGCGCAGACCTTCGCGGTGCTCCTCGCCGGAGCCGCGCTGGGCAGTATTCGCGGCATCCTGTCGATGCTGCTCTACGCCGTCGTCGGCCTCATCGGCGTGCCCTGGTTCGCCGAGGGTTCGAGTGGCTTCTCGATGCCGTCCTTCGGCTACATCGTGGGCTTCATCGCCGGCGCCGGCCTGGTCGGTTGGCTGGCCGAGCGCGGTTGGACCCGCACCCCGATCGACATGGCGTTGGCCATGGTGCTCGGCAACGTGGTGGTCTACGCGATCGGAGTGCCGTGGCTGAAGGTGGCCATGGGCACCACCTGGGCGGGTGCCGTGCAGATGGGGATGACGCCGTTCCTGATCGGTGACGGCCTCAAGATCGCCCTGGCCGCCGGGATCTTCCCGCTGGTGTGGCGCACGCTGTCCCGCCGTGGGCTGGCACCGCGGGCAGACGGGGGCGAGTCCGTGATCGACCTGACCGACGGCACCGCCGAGCGCAGCGACGATTCCTCGTCCGAGACCGCGTCCGACAAGTCCTGATCTCAGTCCGAATCTCGGCGTCGTGTCACACGACGCCGAGCTGGCGCGCGATCAGCATGCGCTGGACCTCGCTGGTCCCCTCCCCCACCTCGAGGACCTTGCTGTCGCGCCAGAACCTCGCGACGGGGTACTCGTTCATGAATCCGTAGCCGCCGAAGATCTGGGTGGCTTCGCGCGCATTGGTCACGGCATCCTCCGTGGCGACGAGTTTGGCGATGGCCGCCTGGTGCTTGAACGGCTCACCGGCCAACAGTCGGGCGCCTGCCTCGTAGTAGGCGAGCCGTCCCACGTGGGTGCGAGCCTCCATGTCGGCGACCTTGAAGGCGATCGACTGGTTGCTGCCGATGGGGCGACCGAAGGCCTGACGGGTGTTGGCGTAGGTGACACTCTCGTCGACGCACCCCTGGGACAGTCCGACCGCCAGCGCCGCGATCGCGATCCGGCCCTCGTCGAGAATGCGCAGGAACTGGGCGTAGCCACGGCCCCGCTCCCCCACCAGGTTGGCGACCGGGACCCGGACGTCGTCGAAGAACAACTCGTGGGTGTCCGAGGCGTTCCACCCGACCTTCGAGTAGCCCGGGGCCACAGTGAATCCGGGGGTGCCGCTCGGCACGATGATCGCCGAAATCTCGGGCCGACCCGCCTCGTCGACACCCGTCCGGGCGGTGACGGTCACCAGCCCGGTGATGTCCGTTCCGGAGTTGGTGATGAACGCCTTACTGCCGTTGATCACCCACTCGTCACCCTCGAGCCGGGCCGTCGTGGCGATGTCACCGGCGTCCGATCCGCTGCTGGCCTCGGTCAGACCGAAGGCACCCAGCATCCGCCCCGACGTCAGTTGGGGCAGCCACTCGCGTTTCTGCTCCTCGGTCCCGAACCGGTAGATCGGCATGGCACCCAGTGACACGCCGGCCTCGAGCGTGATCGCCACCGACGAGTCGACGCGGGCCAACTCCTCGATCGCCAGGCACAGGGCGAAGTAGTCGCCCCCCATGCCGCCGTACTCCTCGGGGAACGGCAGACCGAACAGTCCCATATCCGCCATCTGGCGCACGATGTCGTAGGGGAACTCGTGACGTTCGTAGTAGTCGCCGATCACCGGAGCGACCACGTCGTGGGCGAACTGCTCCACGGTCGTGCGCAGTTCCTCGTGTTCGGGGGACAGCCGGAAGTCGGGCACGTTCTCTCCTCGGTTCGACTGGACCTACGATCCCACGCCCGAGCTGTCCCGGGTACGCGCGCCCCACCCCGCCGAGAGTCACTGATTCCCGGCGTCGACGATCCCGACCGGCTCGCTGCCCTTTCCGGCGGCCACCGCAGTTCGGGCCGCCCCCCACGGCTGCCGCAGACCGCGGCGCACGACCAGGACCAGGAGAACGACCGTGATGACCGTCCACGCCGTCAGCGCAACTGCCGAGACCTCGATCCCGAACACTCCCCCGATCAACCAGTCCGGACCCACCAATTGCCACTTGACCGCGCCGATGGTCTCGTTGCCGGACACCGGAAGCCCCAGCAGGGACTGCCCCAGGTTCCAGACGAAGTGAACGGCCATCACGGCCCACAGGGTGCGGGCGAGCATGTACACCGCGGCAAGCATCACGCCACCCTCGACGGCCACCGCAACGGTGGATACGACCGTGGCACTGGGATTGTCGGCATGTTGGAGTCCGAAGACCACCGCAGTGATCGCCAACGCCGGCAGAGAACCCACGTGCTGTTCGCTGATCCGGAACAGGGTCCCGCGGGCGAACAGTTCCTCGACGACGCCGGCGAACAGCGAGACCCCTACCGCGCCGGCGATTCCCGGAAGCACGAGGGTGTGGGGCAGCGACGTGATCTGCCCCCCACCGATCACCACGGCGAGCAGGGCCAGTGCGATGACGCCCACCGACAGGAGGCCACCCACCAGGATCCATCGACGGGCAGCCGTCGTCAGCGCCAGCTCCGGCACCTCGTCGCGTCCCTCACACCACCTGACGATCACCTGGCGGTAGACCCACACGGCGATCGGGACAACGATCAGCGCCGCGACCAGTTGGCCGTAGCCGTAGGCCGCCAGGGCGGATCCGTCCGTGGGCAGCCCGCGTGCTCCGGGCGGCGGGAGTGGGGCGCCGACGATCACCATGAACAGTCGGGTCAGGTTGCCGAACACCAGCGCCTGAAGGACGAAGAGGAAGAGGAAGAAGCCGACCAGACTCGTGACCAGTGGGTATCCCGCGATCCGACCCGCCACAGTGCGCTTACGTGGACCGGTCACCGTGTCGGGTGCCGCCATGAGGTTTCCTTCCGTCACTCCACCGTATTGGTCGCGCACGGCCTCTCGCGCGCCCTGCCATCGCTCCCCGTACCTGACAGGGTGGGGCCATGGCCCGGATCGCACTCGTCCTCGGCGGTGGTGGTCTGACCGGTACGGCCTTCCATGCGGGAGTGCTCACCGCGCTGGACCGCCACGGCTGGGATGCCCGCACCGCCGACGTGATCGTGGGCACCTCGGCGGGTTCCACCGCCACGGCCCTGCTCCGAGCCGGATTCCCGCCGGGCGACTACGTCCATCGCATGACCGGCGAACCGGTGTCGGCCGAAGCAGCACGGGTCCTGGACCGGATCGGCCGCGTGCCCACGCCGCCGAAGCGTCGTGCCGGTCGCCGTGCTCCCGCATCACCGGGTCTGTTGCGCGCCATCGCCCGGCGCCCGTGGGACTTCCCCCTCGGCGTGGTCGCCGCCGCGGCTCTGCCGGCCGGCACAGTCGACATCGACGAGGTGAATCCCGGATTCGGACCGTTGTTCACCCGGTGGCCCCGACGACCCACCTGGATCACTGCTGTCGCACTGCGGACCGGACGCCGTGTCGTGTTCGGCCGCGATGCGGTCGCGACCATCCCCGAGGCGGTCAGCGCCTCCTGCGCGATCCCCGGCTACTTCCGACCTGTGACCATCGGCGGGGACCAGTACGTCGACGGCGGGGCTCACTCGGTGCACCACGCGGATCTGGTCGCCCAGCGCGCCTACGACCTGGTGATCGTGTCCGCTCCGCTGAGCACCACGGATCTGGTGGCCCCCGAGTTGGGGAATGTGCCCCGTGCCCCCCTGAAACGGCAGTTGGATCGGGAGCTCGGCACGGTCCACCGGTCGGGGACCCCGACGCTGGTCTTCGCCCCGGATCGTCGCCTGCGATCCCTCATGGGCCTCAACTCGATGGACCTCGCCAAGCGGCCGGTGGTGGCCGAGGCGACCGAGATCATGGCGGGGCGGCTGCTGTCGAGGTGCAACGTGAAGATTCCCCCGACAGGCTGAGGATCGTGTTGATCCAGCACCTCACCGTCGGCGGACTGCGCTCCTACGGCCCGGAGCCTACCGTTGTCGAACTGGCCCCGCTGACGCTGGTGTTCGGGCCGAACAGCGCCGGTAAGTCCAGTCTCCTGTCGGTGCTGCCGATCCTCCAGCAGACGTCCCATCGTCCGGACATCCTCGCCCTGTCGGGACACCTGATCGATGGTGGGACATTCCGTATGGCGGTGCACCAGCACGACGAGGCCCTCCCCATGACCCTGGGATTCGGATGGCGGGGAACCGGGGGCACGCCTCATTCCGGAACTGCGGTCTTCCGGTGGGACGCGCACGCCCGAGCGGCCCTGCGCAGCCGGATGGATGTGTCCGACGGCACGCACGAGGGTTCGGTGTCGGGACCCCGGCCATGGGGGGATCAGCCGGGAGCGTCGATCGCCCGCCGCCTCGCCCCTCAGATGTACGACGTGTTGTCGCGGGTCTACTTCCTGGGTCCGATGCGCGCGCGTGCCGAACGCACCACGGTCGCCGGTCAGGGAAGCGGGGTCTACGTGGGACCCGCCGGCGAGCACATGGCGACCCTGCTCACCGATCGGCCCGAGTTGCTGGAGCGGGTCAACGAGTGGTGCGACGAACTCGACGTGGGCTACCGCGTCCGGATGCTCTCGCCGGTGTCGCACGACATCATCGTGTCCGCCGGCGACTTCACCGTCCTGGCCCTCGAGGACTCCCGCTTCGACCCGCCGGTCCTGGTGTCTCCCCGGGCTGTCGGCTATGGCGTGGGCCAACTGCTGCCGGTGATCACGCAGTGTCTGGCAGCCGAGGACGGCATGGTGATCGTGGAGCAGCCGGAAGTACATCTGCACCCGCGGCTCCAGTCGTCGGTGGGCGATCTGTTCATCGACACGGTGGCCCAGGGCCGGGGCCAACTGCTGGTCGAGACCCACTCCGAGCACCTGGTCCTGCGCATGCTGCGTCGCGTGCGCGAGGGCCGCCTCGACGCGGACGACCTGGCCATCCTGTACGTCGATCTCCATGAGGACGGTGCGGCGTTCGTCCGGCGCCTCGAGGTCAATCAGCGCGGAGTCCTGGTGGACGGGTGGCCCGGATCCTTCTTCGATGAGCGGCTGGCCGAAGTTCTCCCCGGACTGGCTGAGCGATGACCCACCGACGGTCCGTCTTCGGGGTGGGCATCACTGCCTCTGCCCTGCGCGACCGCTCCGACGATCCTGCCGTGCACCGTGCGCTCCATGAGGACCTGCTCGAGGATCTGGCGGTGCACGGACGGCTGGTGTTCACCTCCGAGGCTGAACTGGCGCGGTTCGTGGCGGCCGTCCGCAGCCTGCCCACCCCCCTGGCGAAGGCATGGGAGACCGTCCTGTCCTCGCGCCGGGTGAGTGTCGCGGTCGCCGAGCCGGAGGCGGAGCCGGGCCTCGGGGAGATGCTCGATGCCGGTCAGGTCGAGCAACGGGTGGCACCCGAGGTCGAGTTGGTCCTGGTCGAGGCGGATCAGGCGGAACTGCTGGGGGTCCCTCCGGGCGAGTTCTCCGCCGAGACACCGGGGGGGCTGGTCGAGATCGGCCGCCTGACGACGGCGACCCGCACGGCCACGGTCCTGGCCGCACATCAGGTGATGGACGCCCCCATGCGCGAGGGCGCCAACCGGGAGGACGAGTGGCGGGAGCGCCTGGGCCCGCTGACCGCCTCCGCCAGCCCCATCGTGATCTACGACAAGTACGTGGGGGTCCAGGTCGCGCGCCGCTACCTGTACGGCCGGAAGTTCGGCGACGGCCTGACCTGGCTGCTCAACCGGATCGGCCTGCACCCGGGCCGCAAGGTCCGCATCATCACGGCAGTTCCGGCCGACGGCGGCGGCGCGGAACCGGTGGACGAGAAGGCTCTGGCCCTGTCGTTCCTGTCGCTCAAGGAGGCCCTGGGACACGGCGTCGGTCTCGACGTCGCGCTGGTCCCGGAGCGGGTCCGCGGCGAGAGGCGGATCGAACGGTTCGGCCACGACCGGCACATCCGCTTCGGGGACCGCGCCGTGCTCGCACTGGGCATGGGGGTGCAGTCGTTCAGCGAGCCCCGGTTCCGCGAGACGATCACCGTCGCGCGGCTGCCGGTCGCGGATGCCAAGGGGCGTGAGGAGCGGGCCATGAAGGCCGCCGTGAGGCCTCCGCGCGAGGGCTGGCTCGGCTGGGCCCGGTCGCTCACCACCGCCACCCCCAACAGTCAATGAGAAGATGCACTAACGAAGGAGCCACGATGTCCACACCCCCACATGCAGACTGGAACCAGGTCGGCGCCGCGATCACCGCGTTGGGCGACCGCATCCAGGCACACTTCGCCGGACTGTCGGCCCCGGCCGACCCGGCGACATCGGCCGAACCCTTCGAGCAGCTCGGCAAGTCCCTGGACGACGCCCTGACCCGCTTCCGCAACGCCGTCAACGACCCGGCCATCGCCGACGCGGCCAAGAGCGCCGCGGAGCAGTTCCTGGGAGCCCTGCAGACCGAGGTGGACTCGGCCTCGGACTCCGTGTCCGACAACGTGTCCGTCGTCATCGACCAGGCGTCCGCGGCCCTGTCCGGCACCACGTCGGCGGACACCCCACCCGACGCGGAGGCGGGGCCGGTCGCCGAGATCGACCCGGCCGCCCCGACCGATACACCGTGATCATACCGGCGATCATCGCCGGATCCCTGATCGGCGCCTCCCTCTTCGGGGCACCCCCCGCCGTGGACCAGCACGTGCCGGCGCGGGTGCTCGCCGCCGATGTCCTGTTCGCCTGCGCTGACATGACCGACGCCGCGTCACTGCGGTCCCTGTCGCGCCAGGGGGTGGCGGGCATCGTACTCCTGGGCTCCCGGGCTCCCCGCGGGCTGCGCAGGGACCTGCGTGCGGCTCGCCGACTGGCTCCGGCGGGGCACGCCCCCACGTTCGCGTCCGACGAGGAGGGGGGTTCCGTCCAGCGGCTGGGAGCCCTTCTCGGCGATCTCCCTTCCGCGGAGTCCATGGGGTCGTGGTCGACCGGACGACTGCGGCGGACGGCGGCGCGCTACGCGCGGGGCATGTCCCGACTCGGCGTGGACATGAGCCTCGCGCCGGTCGCGGATCTGCGGGTACCCGGCTCATTCCTGACGCAGTACCACCGCACCTTCGCGGCCGCGCCCTCGCGGGTGGGCCGTGATGTGGTGGCCTGGTCACGGGGTACGGCCCAGGCAGGGGTGACACCGGTCGTCAAGCACTGGCCGGGCCATGGCCACGCCAGGGACACGCACACGTCGGCGGCTCGGGTTCCTTCCTTCCGCAAGCTCAGGAAGTCGGATCTGCGGCCGTTCCGGACCGCCTTCGACGCCGGGGTCCAGGCAGTCCTCGTCGCACATGTGAAGTCGCGCGGACTGACCCGTGGCGGTGCACCTGCGTCCCAGTCGCCGCGCGCCCTGCGCGTGTTGAGGGCCCAGGCAGGTCCCGAGGCCGTGATCATCACGGACTCGCTGTCCATGGCCGCGGCATCGTCGGCCCGGGGGCTGAGCGAACCGGCTGCGACGATCGCCGCACTTCGCGCGGGGGCGGACTGGGCCATGGTGTGCACCCCCCGGATGGGCCGGGTCATCGATCGCGTGGCCCGCGCGATCCGCACCGGAGACCTGGATCGAGCCCGGGTGGAGCACTCCGCCGAACGCATCCGGGCCCTCACCCCGTGACGGGGGCCTCTTCCTCCTCCACCTGCCACGACGGCTTGCGGAACAGCCAGAACACGAACGGGAGACCGGCGAAAACCAATGTCCCCCCGATCACCACGGCCACGTAGGCGAGGGGCGACATCCCTTGCGCCTCCTCGGTGGGAGAGACCGAGACCAGCAGCGCCAGCAAGCAGGTGATCATGCCGATACCGGCCACCGTCCATACCCCTGCCCAACCCCCGGGGATGCGGAAGGGCCGTTTGTCGCGCGGGTGCGAGTACCTGAGCTTGATCACGGCCGCGAGCATGAGGATGTACATGAGGAGCGTCATGTTCGTCTGGATGATGGCGAAGACGAACCAGGCGTTCTGCACCGAGCCGAGCAGGCCGTAGCCGAGCGCCAACACCGAACTGATCGCCGCCTGGGCAATGATGATCGCCACCGGCATGTGCGCCCGGTTCTCGCTCTGGAGGAATCGGGGCAGATTGCCCCCCACCTTGCCGGCGACGAGGAGACCGCGTGAGGGGCCACCGAGGATCTGGATCAACGACGCCATGAGCCCGGTGACCAACAGGAACGTCAGCACGTAGGTCAACCAGTCCGCCTGGAACTGCGAGAACATGGCCTCGCCCGACTGCACGAGGCCGGCCACGATGTTGATCTGGTCGGACGGGATCACCGTGGCGATCGCCAGGGTCAGGGGCGCGAACACGGCGAAACAGAGCACCACGGCGATGAGGTTCGCCCGCGGGATGGTGCGTCCGGGGTCGCGGACATCGGCTGCGTGGATGGCCGCGATCTCGATACCCGAGAACATGAGCAGCGCGCCGGAGATGAAGGCGACGTTCTGCGAGTTGATCGGCGGCACCAGCGCATCGCCGGAGATCTCCATGGCCGGCGGGTTCCCGGCCACCAGATACGCGATGGCGAAACCGATCAGCATCAGTGCAGGCACCACCGTGCCCGCGACGACGGAGTACCAGGCGAACCCCTGCGCGACCCGCAGACCGCGCAACGCCATGGCTGCGGCGAGCCACGTGACGAGGATGGCCACACCGGCCACGAACGCCGGGCTGTTGGCAAGGTTCGGGTCCAGCAGATAGGCGCTCTGGACGGTGAGTGTCCCCATGATCCCGGGCCAGGCGACCACGAAGTTCGCGAACTCCAGCCAGATGACCATGAACGCGACGCCCTCACCGAAGGCCAGCCGGGTCCAGATGTAGATACCGCCGGTCCGGGGATAGGTCGATCCCATCTCGGCCGAGGCCATCGCCGTGGGGCCCAGGAACAGGAAGATCGCGGCGACGAACAGCAGGATCGACCCGAGGCCGAACGTCGCCAGTTGCGGCGATTCATTCGCATTGGCCAGGAACGAGAAGGTGAAGACGGCGAGCCCGACGACGCCGAACACCTTCGGCTTGGACACCGATGCGTCGGACATTCACCCACGGTAGTGCGCCCAGGGAGCGGTTACCGGGTGGTCGGGCAAAGCCGACACTCCGGTGGTCGAGCGGAACCCCCGGTGGTCGAGCGAAGCCCAGACCCCGCTGGTCGAGCGGAGCCGAGACCACCGCACCCACCCGGTGGTCACCCCAGGGCCCGCACCACCCGACTCGGGCTCGGACGCCCCATCCGGTCGGCGAGCCAGCGGCTGGTCGCCACCAGCGCCGCAAGGTCGACCCCGGTCTCGATACCCAGACCGTCCAGCATCCACACGAGATCCTCGGTGGCCAGGTTGCCGGTCGCGGACTTCGCGTAGGGGCACCCGCCCAATCCCCCGGCACTCGAGTCCACCGTGGTGACCCCAGCCTGTAGGGCCGCGTAGGTGTTCGCCAGCGCCTGCCCGTAGGTGTCGTGGAAGTGGACCCCGATCGCCGAGACAGGGATCCCGGAAGCCACAAGGTCGGCCAGCAGCGCCGTCACCTGCCCCGGTGTGGCGACACCGATGGTGTCGCCCAGGCTGATCGCGTCGCACCCGGCATCGAACAGCTCGCGGCAGACGCTCACGACCTGAGCTCGCGGAACCCGACCCTCCCACGGGTCCCCGAAACACATGGACACGTATCCGCGGACCCGCATGCCGGATTCCCGTGCCCCCGCGATGACCGGGGCGAACATCTCCATCTGAGTGTCGACGGCCCGGTTGAGGTTGCGCTGGGCGAAGGTCTCCGTCGCGCTGGCGAACACCGCGATGTCCGTCACGGCCGACTCCCGGGCCCGGTCCAGACCGCGGAGGTTGGGCACGAGCACCGGATAGCGCACGCCGGGGCGCCGGTCGATGCCGGCGATGACCTCGACCGCATCCGCAAGCTGCGGCACCCAGTCGGGTCGGACGAAGGACGTGACCTCGATGATCGACAGTCCGGCAGCCGCGAGACGTTCCACCAGCTCGATCTTGACCGCCGCGGGGACGATCTCGCTCTCGTTCTGCAGGCCATCCCGGGCGCCGACCTCCCAGATCTGGACCCGCTCGGGCAAGCCGGAGCCCGGCACTACGTCCGGCAGGGAGTCAGTCATCGACGGCCTCCAGCCGGACCAGCACCTGATCCATGGCCACCTGGGTTCCGGGCGCCGCTCCCACCTCGACGACCCGCGCAGCGGCAGGTGCCACGAGGGTGTGTTCCATCTTCATGGCCTCCACCGTGATCAGCGGTGCCCCCTCGGCCACGACGTCGCCCACGGCGACCGCGACCGCGATGACGGCGCCGGGCATGGGACTGTGCACCGCTCCCACTCCCCCCGCATCCGCGGAACCACCTTCCGCGGCCAGACGCTCCACCTCGGTGAAACGGTCCACGACGCCCTCGGCCGCCAACCACACCTCTGCGCCGTCGCGAGTCACGACGTAACGTCGCGTGTCGCCGTCCACCGTGACCACGAAGGTGTCGCCCTCCCAGCGGGCGGCGGCATCCACCGGATCGCTCCCGTCGATGGCGACAGCTGCCGACTCCGGCAGACCGGTCAGCACCACCTCGCAGTGGGTGACGCCGGAGCGCAGGGTGACCCCGGAGGCGGCCGGCGAGCCCAACCGCCAGCCGTCGGGGATCGCCCAGGCATCCGCAATGCTCGGCATCCGCCGGTCGAGCCACTCGAGGGCGGCGGCGACAATCCCGTGCCGCTCCGGTCCCCCGACCGCGGCGATCTCGGAGTGGTCGGCGATGAGGCCTGTGTGCAGGTCCCCGGCTCGCACCTCGGGGAGTGCGATCAGGCGGCGCAGATAGGCCGTGTTGGTCGGTACGCCCAGGTAGACCGTGTCGGCCAGAGCCTGTCCCAGCCGCTCCAATGCAGCCTCGCGGTGGGGTGCTCCGACGATCACCTTGGCGATCATCGGGTCGTAGTTCGTGGTGATCGCCTGGCCGGCCATGACGCCCGAGTCGACCCGGACCCGGGACGGCTCGCGCACGGTGAGCAGGATGCCGCTGCCCGGGAGGAAGTCCCGCGCGGGATCCTCCGCATACACCCGGGCCTCGACGGCCCACCCGGTCAGGGGAACGGCGCCGGAAGGGAGTGCCTCCCCGGCGGCAATCCGGAGCTGCCATTCCACGAGATCCCATCCCGTCACCAGTTCCGTGACGGGATGCTCCACCTGCAGTCGGGTGTTCATCTCGAGGAACCAGAACTGGTCGGCGTCAGTGCCCGACACGATGAATTCCACCGTGCCTGCCCCCACGTAGCCGCACGAACGGGCTGCCTCGATGGCCGCGGCGCCCAGCCGTTCACGCAGTTCCGGTCCCACGAAGGGGGACGGCGCTTCCTCGACCACCTTCTGATGACGGCGCTGCAGACTGCACTCGCGCTCACCCAGGTGGATCACCGTGCCGTGCCGGTCGGCCAGGACCTGCACCTCGATGTGCCGGGGACGCTCGATGTAACGCTCCACGAGCAGACGGTCGTCGCCGAAGGACTTGGTCGCCTCGCGTCGGGCTGCGGTGATCTCCGCGGCGACGTCGGCATCGGCGCGGATGATCCGCATCCCTTTGCCGCCGCCGCCCGCCGACGGCTTGAGCAGTGCCGGAAATCCGACCTCGGTGACCGCCGCCGCCACGGCCTCGTCGGACATGTCGTCGTCGTGACGTCCGGGAACCACCGGGACGCCGGCGGCAGCGACGCGTCGCTTGGCCGCGATCTTGTCGCCCATGCTCTCGATCGCCGACACCGGAGGACCCACGAAGGTCACTCCGGCCTCGTCGCACGCGGCGGCCAGTGCCGGGTTCTCGCTGAGGAACCCATAGCCGGGGTGGATGGCCTCTGCCCCGGTCCGCCGCGCCGCCGCCATGATGGCGTCCACCCGAAGATAGGAGTCCACGGCCGGTGGTGGCCCGATGCGGACCGCCTCGTCGGCCTGCGCGACGTGCCGCGACCCCGCGTCCGCGTCGGAGTAGACCGCCACGGACCGGACCCCGAGGTCTCGCAGGGTGCGGATCACCCGGACGGCGATCTCGCCGCGATTGGCCACCAGGACGGTGTCGAACACGACCGCTCCTCACATGCGGAACACGCCGCGCGAGATCGGCTCGAGCGGCGCAAGGGCACATGCCCCCAGCGCCAAGCCGACCACCCGCCGCGTGTCCGCGGGGTCGATCACGCCGTCGTCCCACAACCGGGCGGTGGCGTAGTAGGGGTTTCCGTTGACCTCGTAGGCCGCCCGCACCGGGTCCTTGAACGACTCCTCGTCCTCGGCCGACCACTCCTCGCCTCGCGACTCGTACTGTTCGCGTCGGACTGTGGCCAGGACCGATGCCGCCTGTTCGCCCCCCATGACCGAGATCCGGGAGTTCGGCCACATCCAGAGGAACCGGGGCGAGTAGGCCCGGCCGCACATGGAGTAGTTGCCGGCACCGAAGGACCCCCCGATGACGACCGTCAACTTGGGGACCCGGGCGCAGGCGACGGCCGTGACCATCTTGGCCCCGTTCTTGGCGATGCCGCCCGCCTCGTAGTCCCGGCCCACCATGAATCCGCTGATGTTCTGCAGGAAGAGCAACGGGATCCGGCGCTGGTCGCACAGCTCGATGAAGTGCGCCCCCTTCAGGGCCGACTCGGAGAACAGCACCCCGTTGTTCGCGACGATCCCCACGGGATGGCCCATCACGTGGGCGAAGCCGGTGACCAGGGTGGTGCCGTACTCGGACTTGAACTCCGTGAAATCGCTGCCGTCCACGATGCGGGCGATCACCTCGCGCACGTCGTACGGGGTACGGGTGTCAGGGGGGATCACCGCGTACAGCGAGTCCGGGTCGACCGTCGGCGGCACCGGGTCGCGCACGTCCCACGGGGGCGTCGGCACCGGCGGGAAGGTGTCGACGATGTCACGCAGGATCTGCAGGGCGTGCGCGTCGTTGTCGGCCAGGTGATCGGTGACGCCGGAGGTGCGCGAATGCAATTCGCCGCCGCCCAACTCCTCGGCCGTCACGACCTCGCCGGTGGCCGCCCGGACCAGGGGAGGCCCCCCCAGGAAGATGGTTCCCTGGTTCTTGACGATCACGGCTTCGTCGCTCATGGCGGGCACGTAGGCACCCCCGGCGGTGCACGAACCCATCACGGCCGCCACCTGAGGCACCTCGAGCGCCGAAAGCCGGGCCTGGTTGTAGAAGATCCGGCCGAAGTGCTCGCGATCGGGAAAAACTTCGTCCTGCATCGGGAGGAAAGCCCCGCCCGAATCCACCAGGGCGATGCACGGCAGCCGGTTCTGCGCCGCGATCTCCTGGGCCCGCAGGTGCTTCTTCACCGTCATCGGGTAGTAGGTGCCGCCCTTGACCGTCGCGTCGTTGGCGATGATCATGCACAGTCGACCACTCACGCGGCCGATCCCGGTGATGATCCCGGCGGCCGGCGCCTCGTCGTCGTACATGCCGGTGGCGGCCAGGGGGACAGTTCCAGGAACGGGGAGCCGGGGTCCAGAAGGTGATCCACACGCTGTCGCGGCAGGAGTTTCCCGCGCGCCGCGTGCTTGTCCCGGGCTCGCGGCGGTCCGCCCTGTGCGGCAGCCGCGAGGCGGTCGCGGAGATCCGCGGCCAGGGAGCGGTTGTGCTCGAACGCGGCGCGGGCTGCCGGTGCGGTCACGTCCACTCGCGTCGCCAACACCGTCATCACCTCCTCGCGGCCCCTCGCGGCTTCACGGTAGCCGACCTGGATGCGACCATCGTGGTGTGGGAGTACTGCTGGGAGTTGCCGTCGCCGTGGCCGTTGCGGCCCCAGGCGTGCCGACGTCTGCCGTGGCACCGGTCGCCGAGACGACAGTCGCCCGTCCCCGGATCGTCCAGGAGCTCATCCCGTTCGGGAAACAGCGCAAGGCCCAGATGGCGCGGTATTCCCGCATCCACTACGGCAAGGGCGAGTGGCGACTGCACCCGCGAGGTGTCGTCGAGCACTTCACGGCCACCAATTCGCTCGCATCCGTCTTCGCCACGTTCCGGTCCAATGCCCCCGATCCGGAACTGGGCCAGTTGCCCGGAACCTGCGCCCACTTCGTGATCGATCGCGACGGCACCATCTACCAGTTGGTGAGCCTGCGGGTCCGCTGTCGGCACACCGTGGGTCTCAACCACCGGATGATCGGCATCGAGCACGTGGGGATGTCCGACGGGGACGTCATGGGCGACCGACGGCAGCGTCGCGCATCGCTGCGGCTGACGTCGTGGCTGGTGGCCCGGTACGGCCTGTCCACCGGCGATGTCATCGGGCACAGCGAGAGTCTGGACAGTCGCTTCCGCAAGGAACGCTACGGGCCCTGGCGCTGCCAGACCCATGGCGACTTCACCCGCTCGACCATGGACCGCTACCGGAAGCTGCTGAACCGGCGCCTCTCGGGCACCGGCGCGGACACGTCGCCCCCGCGCTGGGTCGACAACGGTTGCTGACGGATCAGCGGTTGACGGGGCCGGGCAGGATGAAGTCGTAGGGGCGGCGGACCAGTCGTCGGATCCCCCGGTCCAGCCGTCGCACCCGGAGGAAGAGTTCCAGCGTGGCGGCGTCTGCCTCGTAGTACTCGGCCACCTCGGCGACGGTCACCGGTCCGGTGCGGGAGGGATCCTGGGGCAGGTCGACCGCGGGTCCCGTCAGCCAGGCATCGACCACGTCGATCCCCACGCCGAGTCGGTCGGCGGCGCCTTCCTTGAAGAAGTTGCCGAGGATGTCGACCGCGATCAGGCGAGCATCGAAGTAGTCGTCCATGTACTCGCTCGCAGTCCCTTTGCGTCGGTAGTACGCCCGGATTCCGGGGGGCACTGCGCTGAGCAGGATCTCCTGGTCGAACTGGTGACCGCCGCGGCGGACGAAGGGCGTGCCGACGTCCAGCAGGACCGGGCGGTCTGAGCCGAACACCCAATTGGACATCTGCGCGTCGACGGAGATCTCGTCGTCGGGCGAGGCGAGGTTCGACCGCAGGACCACCTCCACCCGGCCGAGCACCGCCGTGAGCGCCTCGGCCAACTCCGAGTCCGTCGCGGAATGGAGCAGCCGATCTCCGAGCGAGTCCGCGGACACCTGGGGTTGGACGAGGAAGACCGTGGGGCCGCGACCGTCCCGCGGGACCACGACCGCCCGCGTGGAGATCGTCTCGACTCCGAGGTCGGTCAAGCGGGTCAGGTACTCGGTGAGGAGGGCCACGTACTCACGGGCAGCCGACGCGTCGCGGAACCCGGACATGCGTTTCACCACGGTCCCGGCCAGCGCCGGCTCGTCCGTCACGATCAGTGCCGCGGAGATCTCGCCATACGCGAGCACCCGGACCCCGGCGCGTTCCGGATGCGACGGATCCAGTCGAGCCTCGAGCCGGGCGAGGGCATCGGCGATCCGGGCCCCGTCGCCGGTCACAACGCCGCCGCCGTGGTGCACGCCCGGTCGAGGGCGGCCAGGACCCGGTCGATGTCCTCCCCGTCGAGGAGCAGCCCCGGTTTCAGTTGCAGGACGCGGCGGTCGAATCCGGCGAACATGGCCCAGACACCCTCGTCGTACAGCATTCGGGTCATCAGCATGCCCCCCACCTCGTGGGCGAACTCCAGGCCGATGATCAGGCCCGTCTGGCGCACACCCGTCAGCCACCCACTGTGCCGTTCCCGCAGATCGGCGAGCCCCTGCCCCCAACGCTCGGCGAGACCGGGAACGGCAGGGAGCAGCTGCTGGGTCAGGGACAGGACCTCGCGTGCCACCACACACCCGAGCTCCGCGCCGCCGAACGTCGAGATGTGCCCCCAGCCGTCCTCCTCGAGCCAGCCTCCGGCCCGTTCGCCGAGCAGCGTCGCGGCGATGGGATACACGCCGCCGGACAGGCCCTTGCCGGTGACCAGGGCATCGGGCACCACGTCCTGGGCCGAGATCGCCCACAGCGAGCCCGATCGACCCAGTCCCGTCTGCACCTCGTCGGCGATGAACAGGGTGCCGGTGCGGGTGCACGCGTCGCGCACCGCGGTGAGATAGCCCGGCAGCGGAGGGACGAACCCGGCGGTGGCCGGCACCGTCTCCAGGATCACCGCGGCCACGTCGCCCGCCGCCAGCGCCGCTTCGACGGCGTCCGGGTCGTTGAACGGGACCCGGGTCACGTCGGCGGATTCCGAGAGGAACGAATGGGCCGCGCCCTGATCGCCGACAGCCAGGGCGAGTCCCGTATGGCCGTGATAGGCGTCGTGGGCGGACACGATCCGGGTGCGGCCGGTCGCCCGCCGGGCACTCTTGATGGCCAGGTCGATCGCCTCGCCGCCGCCGGCCGCGAACACCGCATATCGCATCCCGGGGGTGGCCGTGACCAGATCGCGGGCCAGCAGAGCGCGCTGACTGCTGGGGAAATGGTGGTTGCCGATGTCGTAGGTGGCGACTCCTTCGATCAGTGCCGCCACGATGCGCGGATGGCGGTGTCCCAGGTTGTAGACGCCGCCGTTGAGGTGCAGGTCGAGGAGTTCCCGCCCCCCCATGTCCCACAGGCGGTAACCCTCACGGCGTCCCACCACCAGGTCGATGCCGGCCCCCTGGAGGAACCGCACCCGATCCGGACACACGTACTTCTCCGCGAGTTCGAGGACCTGGGCCTTGGTGAGTTGGCCGTCCGGGTCCCCGGGTGTCGCCTCATGGTGCTGGTCGTCGGGCATCGTCCCTGCCTACTGACGCGCGACGGTGGCGTCGATGCTCCGATCCTGCCATGTCGACCACCGCTGCGGGACCCCAGCAGGATCGCGCGCAGGCCGGCGGACAGGGTGCGGCATGCTGGGGTCATGAACGGCTACGACGCCGACGTCCTGGTGGTGGGTTCCGGCTTCGGCGGGAGCGTCGCCGCACTGCGTGCCGCGCAAGCGGGTCGCCGCGTGATCGTGAGCGAGATGGGGCGGCGCATTTCGGCGTCGGACATGCAGCGCGGCGCCGAGAGCGCCCGCGCCCTGCTGTGGGAGCCGGCTGTGGGCCTGCATGGCTACTTCCGCCAAAGGATGTTGCGCCACGTGACCGTCGTCGGCGGCATCGGCGTGGGTGGGGGTTCCCTCGTCTACGCGGCCGTCCTCCTGCGCCCCGACCGCGCGACGTTGGCCGCGCCCGGTTGGCAGGCGACCGGGGTGGACTGGCACGCGGAACTGGATCCGCATTTCGCCGGATCGGCGGCCATGCTGCAACGACAGGTCAACCCGTTCCGCGGCATCCAGGACGAGTGGTTGCAGCGGGCCGCACAGAAGCTCGGGGTCGCGGAGTCGTACGGGGCCACCCCGCAGGGCATCGACTTCGACGCGTGTGTGCAGTGCGGCCAGTGCATCACCGGATGCCCGTATGGCGCCAAGCAGTCGATGGATCGCACCTACCTGCGCGATGCCGAGGACCTCGGCGTCCACATCCGACCCACGACCCGAGTCGAGATCCTCGTCCCGTTGGGGGAACACGGTGACCAGGGCTGGAAGGTCGTCGTCCGGAACCCTCTCGCCCCTCGGGAGGTGGCGTCGATCGTCGTGCGCGAGGTAGTCGTGGCGGCCGGGGTCCTGGGCACGACGGAACTCCTGCTCGCCTGCCGGGACCGCTGGCGCACCATGCCCGACCTGTCGCCCCGCCTGGGTGACCACGTGCGGACCAACTCCGAGGCGTTCGCGGCGATCCTGCATCCCCCCGGGACGGATGTGACCCAGGGGGCCACGATCTCCAGCGACTTCTACCCCGACGAACGTACCCATGTCACGAACAACCGTTTCCCCGCGTCGTACTCGTTCATGAAGTGGTACCTCAGTCCCGCCACCGCAGGAACCGACCAGTCGCAGCGGCGGCGACGGACTCTGGCCGCCTTGGCACGACACCCGGGAGCGGCGGTGGCCAACATGCGAGCGCGTGACTGGCACCGGCGCAGCACCGTGCTCACGGTCATGCAGCACGCCGACAACGAGATGTCGCTGCGGTACCGCCGCGGCTGGGGTGCGTGGCGGCTGAGCTCACGACTCCCCCAGGGCGCCGACCCCGTGCCGACGCACCTTCCGCAGGCTGACGCCGCAGGACAGGCCGTCGCGGAGGTCAGCGGTGGTCGCGCCTACTCCACGATCCTGGAGTCGCTGTTGGGAGTGGGCGCCACGGCACACATCCTCGGCGGCGCCGTCATCGGACCGGATCGGGACTCCGGCGTCGTCGACAGTGAGCAGCGGGTCTTCGGGTACCACAACCTGCGCGTCATGGACGGGTCCGTGGTGCCCGAGAACATCGGGGTGAACCCGTCGTGGACCATCACGGCGCTGGCCGAACGCGCCGCCCAGCGCTGGCTCAGCGGCGACTGAAGGCCCTGGGCAGGATCGTCCGGTCGCGCCACGGGGTCCGCCCCTGTTCGTTGTCCGAGGCGGACGTGAAGTCGCGCAGCATCGCCATGGCGTCGCGGCCGGACACCGACGCCACGAAGCCCCCGGCCTCACGCCGCAGCCCCGCGGCCAGGCCGGGTGGCTGCAACGCACGTTTGGCCGCCGCCACGGCTGCGGGGTTCCACGCGGCGGCAGTCTCGGCGATCTCCAGGGCCACGGCAAGGGTGCGATCACCCGGCACGACCACGTCGACCAGCCCGATCCGCAAGGCCTCGGCCGGCGGCACCGTCTGGGCACTCAGCACCAGCGCGCGCGCCCGCGCGGGACCCACTGCCGCCATGAGCCGCTGCGTGCCCCCTGCACCCGGCGGGATCCCGATCGACAGCTCGGGCAGACCGATCAGATAGTCGCCGTCGGACATCACCCGGATGTCGCACGCCAGGGCCAGTTCGCAGCCGCCGCCCTGGGCATCGCCATCAACCGCGGCGATCACCACCTGTGGGAGCCGGCCCAACCGGGTGAGGGCGGCATGGGTGTCGAGCACCTCGAGCAACCCGGCAGCGGGCGAGGCCGCGACCAGCCGGCGACCACCCGGGAACCGGGCCAGCGCCCCCACCGCCGCCAAGCCCCCGCGGGCGATCCCGTACGGGGTGGGGGTGTCCAGGCGCTCGGTCCCGGCCAGGATCTCGTCGATCAGGTAGTGCGGGACGAACACCCCAGGGCGCGGGCCGGTCACCACCACCGCTCGCACACTGCGGTCCGCGCTCAGGGCTCGGCCCAGCCTCCCCAGGTCCGCCATCACCTCGCGGTCCATCAGGTCAGTGGGGGGGTTGTCGATCCGCGCGATCAGGACGGTGTCGCGCAGTTCGGTGCGGATGGTGCGCAGCGGGGTCACGGGGTGGTGTCCGCCGCATGCTTGATCGCCGACAGCACGGCCTCGTTCCACAGGTCCAGGCTCGTGTCCGGCAGGTAGACGTCGATCACGCGCCGCCGCGCCGCCCTGCCGATACGTTCGGCCGCGGTCGGGTCGTGCAGCAGGGCGACGAGGTCTCCGCCGAACGCCTCGAGGTCACGCGGGTCTGCGACGAGGACGCCGGACACGTGGTCGTCGATCTGGTCGCTGATCCCGCCGACCGCCGAGGCCACCACCGGTCGTCCCTTGAACATCGCCTCGGTGACGGTGAGACCGAATCCCTCGGCCAGGCTCTTCTGGGTCACGACCGCGGCGTGCCGCTGAAGCGCGTTGACCAGGGCGCCGTTCTCCTCGGGATCATCCATCGGAAGGCTGATCAGGTGGATGCGGCTGCGGACGTCGGCCGGAAGTTCGCGCCACTCGGCGATGATCGTGTCGAGCACGACCTGCCCCTCGGGGTCGTCGGTCACCGACGCCGTCGACGGTCCCACGAGGGCCAGGTGCGCGTCGGTGTGGGGCGCCACGAACTCGGCGAAGGCCCGCATCACCCCGGCCATGTCCTTGAGTGGATCCCACCGCGACACCTGGATCACCAGCGGGACCTCGGGCGACGGCGGCGGACCCTCGCGGACGATCTCGGCTTCCATGCGGAAGGGGGCCACGGTGCCATCGGACCGGAGGAAGGACGCTCCCTGGAATCCGTCGCCGGCCAGGATGCCGGATCCCGCCAGCGCGCCGGCGACATCGGCATCCGACAGTTCCTCGTTCTTGGGCGCCAACGGGTCGATCGACGGCTTGATGATGCGGAGGCGATCCGGCGCGACCCACTCGGGGGCGTAGCTCGGTCGGGTGAACACGTACTCACCGACGTTGCCGTAGAGGAACGGACGCAGGAACTCCCACGCCTCGTCGGTGTACAGGTTGTCGTGGTCGACACCGACGTGACACCGCCACACGACCGGGATCCCGCGGGCGGTGAGGATCGGCGCGAGCGGGGCGGTCTGGGGATCGTGCAGGATCACCACGTCGCCCGGGGACACCGCCTCGAGCAGGGTCCCGACGTTGGCCTCGGCCACCCGACGCATGACGTCGCGCTCGACCTCGCCGAGGAACCCGTCATCACCTTGGTTGCCGTGGAGCCGGTGGTGCAGACGCTTGGTGATCGCGAAGAACTCGGGTTCCCCGTCCAGCACGAACCACCGGGTCGGGATGCCCACGCCGAGGGTGAGGGGCAGGAGCACATGCAGCATCTCGGCCACCCCGCCCCCGTTGGCCGTCGAATTGACGTTGATGATCTGGTGGCCGTCGAGCTCCCCCTGCATGCGGGGGACGACATCGGCCTGCAGGCGTTCGATCCGGTCCGCAGGGATCACCGCTGCCAGGTCGGTGAGACGTCGCGGCCTGAGTTCCACCTCGAACACGCGTACTCCTTCGTCACGGGAACCGTCGCCTTGCTGCGACCCATCGAATCACCAATCCCGCGGCGCGTCCTGAAGAACTCGCCGCATATGCGGCCCGGCGCTGCCATGATCACCCCGACAGGAGGCTGCATGATCGTCCCTCTCGCAGAAGCCACCGTCGGGGACGGTGTTCTGCTGGACATGAAGCCGGTGGACTACGCCCTCCTGCTCATCTACTTCGCCTTCGTGTTGGGGATCGGGTGGATGGTGCGGCGCTCGGTGCGGTCGAGCGAGGACTTCTTCCAGGCGGGACGGTCCATCCCCGCGTGGATCGCCGGGCTCGCGTTCATCAGCGCGAATCTGGGTGCCATCGAGATCCTCGGCTTCGCGGCCAACGGAGCGCAGTACGGCTGGGCGAGTGTCCACTACTACTGGATCGGGGCCATCCCCGCGATGGTCTTCCTGGGTGTCGTGATGATGCCCTTCTACTACGGCTCGAAGATCAAGAGCGTGCCGGAGTATCTGCGACGCCGGTACAACGACCAGACACATCTGGTTAATGCCGTCTCGTTCGCCCTGTCGGCGGTCCTCATCGCCGGCGTGAACCTGTACTCCCTGGCGATCGTGCTCCGGGCGCTGCTGGGATGGACCCTGCCGCTGGCGATCTGCGTGGCAGCGTTGCTGGTGCTCGCCTACATCCTCGCCGGCGGCCTGACGGGCGCGATCTACAACGAGGTGCTCCAGTTCTTCGTGATCATCGCCGGGATGATCCCCTTGACCATCGTCGCGATCGCTGCGGTCGGCGGTCCGGGCGAAGCCATCGAACGACTGTCCCACTACCCGGAGTACTGGTTCCGCCCCTGGTCGGGGACGGCGATCGACGCCGCTGCGACGGATCCTCAGACCGCCAATCCCATCGGCGACTGGGTCGGGATCATCCTGGGGCAGGCATTCGTGCTGTCGTTCGGCTACTGGACCACGAACTTCGCCGAGGTGCAGCGGGCCATGTCCGCCCGCAACCTGAACAGCGCCCGACGGGCGCCCATCATCGGGGCCTTCCCCAAGATCTTCATTCCCTTCATCGTCATCCTGCCCGGCATCCTCGCTGCCATGTTGATCCCGAACCTGGGATCGGGCGACGATCCCAGCACGACCTACACCAACGCGATCCCGCTGTTGATGGGCGACCTACTGCCCTCCGGGGTCCTCGGCGTCGCCGTGACAGGCCTGGTGGCCGCCTTCATGGCGGGCATGGCCGCCAATGTCAGCAGCTTCAACACCGTGATGACCTACGACATCTGGCACGCGTATGTCGCGAAGCATCGACCCGACCACTACTACCTGCGGTTCGGACGCATCGTCACCATCATCGGCGTGGTGGCCGGCATCGGGACGGCGTTCATCGCGGCCAGCTACAACAACGTCAACGAGTACCTGCAGACGCTGTTCTCGTTCTTCCAGGCGCCCGTGTTCGTCACCTTCATCCTCGGCATGTTCTGGAAGCGGACCACCCCCTGGGGCGGCTTCTTCGGACTGATCGCCGGCATCGTGGCGGCGGGTTCGGTCTGGGGGTACGCGGTGGTCGACGACACGTTCTTCCGGTCCCCGTTCCAGCAGGCGATGTGGATGGGCATCGTGGCCGGAGCCGCGGACCTGGTGGTGACCGTGGCGGTCTCGCGGGTGACCCAACCCCTGCCCGACCACGCGCTCGTGGGCCTGGTGAAAGGGCTGGAGGTGCGCGACGAGTCCGATCACGGGGACACCGTCTGGTACCGGCGGCCAGGCACCCTGGGCCTGTCGGCCATCGTCCTCGCGCTGGCCATGTACTCGATCTTCCTGTTCATCTGAGGAGCACCATGACCGAACCCAAGAAGATCCCCCGCGCGGCCCGGATGCTCGATCTGCGGTTCGTGATCGCCGTGATGTTCGCGATCTTCGGCGTACTGGTCACCCTCAGCGGACTCACCGCCTCGAACGAGGAGATCGACCGCGCGGCGGGGATCAACATCAGCCTGTGGACCGGATTGGGCCTGCTGCTCCTCTCGGCCTTCTTCGGCATCTGGGTGGCTCGGGTCCCCCCCGACGTCCCGGAGGGCCACGACGTGCCCGCGGAGGGCGACGCCGAATAGAATCCGGTCGTGACGACGCTGCTGTATCTGCACGGCGTCGGCGACGACGGCACGCGGCGCGACTGGTGGGAGCGCCTCCTGGCCGTGAGCGGGGCCGACGTCACCGACGTGACGGTGGTGGCACCCGACTACGCGGACCTGTTGTCGGTCGCCGGTACCGCGATCCGCCGCAGTCCCGAGCCGCCGACCACCTCCGGTCACCCCGAACCACACGACCGGCGTGCCTACCGCGCGGCCCAAGCCCGCCGACATGCCGAGATGGTGGCGGCGGGCTCCGACTCCCACTGGCCCCATCGGCGCCGGGGTTTCGCCCGGGTCCCCGGCATGATCGACGCTATCGGCGAACGCATCGTCATCGGCATGCTCTATGAAGAGGTCGGGCAGTACATCGACGAGGTGCGGCGTCGGCGAGCGGTCCTTCACCGGGTCCTCGACGTGATCCCCCCAGGCCCCGTGGTGATCATCGGTCACAGCCTCGGCGCCCTGGTGGCCCTGGACGTGATCCGGCACCTCCCCGAGGGCACCACCGTCCCGCTTCTGGTGACCGCCGCATCGGCACTGGCCCGACGCAAGCTCCCGGAGGATTTGGTGCACCTCAACGACGAATTCCCGTACCACCGGGTGGGCGGGTGGGTGAACGTCTACAACCCCGCCGACCCCGTCACCCGCGGGCTCCCGATCGGCCTGCGGTTCCCCCAGACCATCGACGTCAGTGTTCGGGCCGGGTTCGCCGACCACGCCCTTGCCACCTGCTTGGCCGACGCCGGGGTGGCAGAGGTGCTGGCGGCCGCGCTCACCGCGCCCACGCCCTCTCCGATCCCGGCCGTCCGGGAGTTGGCCCTCCCTGACGCGCTCGCCCTGGCCCAGCTGCAGTTGACCGGCCACATGGAGCAGATCCTGGCGGCGGATCCGGCGACGACGGTCGAGGAACTCACCACGTTCATGATGGCCCGGCGGGTGGTCGGGGAACGGATCGCCCTGCGCGGCTCACCCGACCATCACGACTGGGACCGCGACCACTCCGACGCGTTGCGCCACCGCGTGGCCGAGGGCGACATCCCCGCCCTGCTGGTGCGGTTGTGCGACCCGGACCCGCTGGCCCCCCTGACCGTGACCGTTCCGGCCCGGGTCATCGATGATGCGCGCCGACGGGTCGTGGCCGACCTAGGTGTGCCACCGGCGTGGCTCGAGGTGGCCCAGCGCAGCAGGGCGGAGGCGGCCACGGTCTTCCGCCCCCTGCGGCGACGCCGCCGCGCGGATCCGGACCCCTTGCCGGCCGATGGCGACGAGGAGATCGCCGCCACCATCACGGCGGCGGTGCGGGCGTCGCTGCTGCCGCACGCCGTGGGCGAGGTGCCCCCCTCGAAGCGGTTCGCCGCGGGCGTCGGAGACCTGCGTCCCGCCTGCGCGGAACTCGTGGCCCGCGCCCTGACCGCGCACCGGGTGGGCACGCCCGGTGCCGGGGCCCCCGAACGGACCGCCCTGTCCCGGCTGATGGTGCTATTGGGGGAGCACCGCCTCCGCGTGAGCGGTCAACCTGGTGCCCATGAACGGCTCCTGGCCGAACTGCGCCGTCGCGCCGAGACCGTGGCGTCGAGCCTGTCGTGGCTCGCCCGCCAGGGGGTGGGTCTGCGGCCCGTCTGAGTGTCGGGCCACCGATCGGTTCTCGCTGGTCGAGCGGAGCCGAGACCTCCCCGCTGGTGGACCACCGACAACGGACGGATGACCACCCCGACAGCCCGGGCGGGGTCCGGGTCGGCGTCGGCGACTGTCCAGGCGGAACCCGATGCGCAGCCGAGCCTGCGAGGCGCGCATCCATTCACACAGCCCGCCGAAGGCGGTTCCCTGACTCCAAGAGGCGCCCGACCCGAGCCCGGACCCCGACCCGGGGTGGCGGGTTTCGATACGGCGCTGGCGCGCCTACTCAACCCGCGGCCATGTGCAGTGGTCTCGGCTCCGCTCGACCACCGGAAGTCTCGACCACCGACAACAGACGGATGACCACCCCGAGAGCCCGAGCGGGGTCCGGGTCGGCGTCGGCGACTGTCCAGGCGGAACCCGATGGGCAGCCGAGCCTGCGAGGCGCGCATCCATTCGCACAGCCCGCCGAAGGCGGTTCCTTGACTCCAAGAGGCGCCCGACCCGAGCCCGGGCCCCGACCCGGGCGCAGCGAGACATGCCAGGCACGCCGCGGTTTCGATACGGCGCTGGCGCGCCTACTCAACCCGCGGCCTTGTGCAGTGGTCTCGACTCCGCTCGACCACCGGAGGGCTGAGGGTCACGATTCGGCGACACGCCGTGACCAGGTGCCGAGGCGCTCCGGACCGCGGGAGACACTGGAGGGGCTGTCGAGGCGGGAGTTGTACACGATGAAGCGCATGAGTCCACTGCAGGCTGGGGTGGCGTGGGGGGTTCCGGCAGGTGTGGTCGTCGGGATGACGGCGATGCTCAGCGGGGTCTACCGCGTCGAGGGGATCGTGGCCGGTCTCATGGACGTCGTCCTGGCGTTCGTGCTGGGCGGGGTCATGGTCGGGGGCATCGCGGCCTTCGTCCAGTGGCGGCGCATCGTCAACTCGCTCGGCGACGTCGCCCCTCCCGGCTGGTACGACTCCCCCGAGGACGACGGCACCCAGTGGTTCTGGACGGGCACCCGCTGGACCGACCGCACCCGGCCCACTCCCCCGCGGACCCAGACCCGGCGCCTCTGACCCGCGACGGCGTTGGCCGACGCGCCGGGCGGGTGTCATAGCACGTAGTCCTGTGACTCCTCTGGGAGGCGGACGACCGGCTCGCTGTGTCGTGGATTGTGTCCTGACCTCAGGAGCGCCCGGAATCCCGCCTCGTCGAAATGGGCGGCGGGAGTGTCGAGGACGAAGTCCTTCAGTGCCATCACGAAGCGGTGCGGGTCGTCCTCGTGCGGCATGTGTCCGGCGCCTTCGAAGATCTCCAGACGGGATCCGGGCAGGAGCGCGTGCGCCGAGTAGGCGTGTTTGGGCGGGATCACCAGATCGTGATCTCCCCAGACCACCATGGTCGGGACACTGCGGGCCAGGTAGGCGCGATCGATCATCGTGATCACCTGACCGCGCCAGTCGCAGGCCGCCCGCAGCACATGCAGGAACGCGATCCGGGAGTGATCGTCGGACAGGGCGACGTAGGCCTCGATCAGACCCGGGATGTCCTGCGTGGCCGGCAGCCCCGACATGGCGAGCAACTCCATCGCGGGTTCCACCAGCCGCCGCGCCGGACGGCTCACCGCGAGAGCGAGCAGCGGCCCCGATCCCGGAATCGTGAGCGCCCGGATGATCGGATTCACACTGCGACCGAGCCCACCGCTGGACACCAGGACGATCCGCTCGGTCATCTGGGGGAACTGATAGGCGAACTGCATCGCGATACCCCCGCCGAGGCTGTTGCCCACCACGGTGACCGAGGGGATGTCCAGGTAGGTGAGCAGGTCCCGCATCGCGTTGGCGTATCCGGCGATGCTGTAGTCGGCGCGCGGCTTGTCCGACTGGCCGTGCCCCAGCAGGTCCGGGGCGATCACCGTGAAGTCCCGGGCGAGTTCCGGCAGGATCGGCAGCCACGTCCGGTGGTTCATCCCGATGCCGTGTAGCAGCAGGATCGCGGGCCCTTGACCCGCCATGACGAAGGCACGGTCGTATCCGTGGATCCGGACCTTGCGCACCCGAAACTCGTCCACCACAACCGTCAGTATCCGCCCAGTCACCCCATGGCGGTGACCCGCCGAGGCCGGTTACGCCTGTGGGATGGATCACAGGGTGGCATCTCGTAGGGTGGCGGCGGGCTCCCCGCCTCACGCCCCAGTAGCTCAGTTGGTCAGAGCCCCGGACTCATAATCCGGTCTGCGTCCGTTCAAGTCGGACCTGGGGCACCACGGCCGGTCGCTCGACCACCGGCGCCGCTTCGGTGGCGAGGGCAGGCGTCCTGTGACTGAATACGGGCATGGCGGTGACCCTCGCACACGTCGCGCGGGCGGCCCACGTCTCGGTGTCGACCGCCTCGGCGGCGCTGCGGGGCTCGACCAGGATCAACGCCGATACCGCGGCACACGTGCGCGAGGTTGCGCAACGCCTGGGGTACCGCGCCAACAGCGCCGCGGCCGGGCTGCGCCGGGGCGACCCCGAATTGATCGGGCTGTTGCTGTCCCGGGCCGCCTTCGCACCCGATCCGGCCAGCCCGCGACTGTTCTGGCCCCGCTTCCTCACCGGATTCGCCGATGGCCTGGCCGACGCCGGGCACGGCATGGTGGTGGTCGCCGAGGAATCCCGGCGACTTCTGGCCCAGTCCCCGATCCACGCGGTCGCCATGGCGGCAGACCCCGTCGTCGACGGTCGGTCGCTGGTGCCCTTCGGGACCCCGGTGCTGCGGTGGGGTGATCCGCGCACCGGTGACGTCGCCGGCCACGACTACGGGCAGATCGCCGAACTCGTGGTGTCCTGCCTGGCGGACGCCGGGCGGCGGAATCTCGCGCTGATCTTCGCCCACGACCAGATCCCGGGGATGGCCGTCATGCGCGACGAACTCCGGGCCACAGCCGTCGAGCGCGGGATGTCGGCGGAACTCCTGGGGAGCGCATCCGTGGCCGAGGCCGTGGCCGCCGGCGCGGATGCGGTGGTGACTCCTGGGACCGACGTGCCGGGCCTCCTGCGCCAGTTGGCCGAGTCCGGTCGGCAGGTCCCCCGCGATGTGGCGGTCATCTCGGTCGCCGAAGGCGACGTCGAGGCACAGTGCGATCCCACGGTCACCCACGTCAGCCTCCGTGGTCACGAGTGTGGGCGCCTGGTCGCCGCGGAATGTGTCCGGCTGATGCAGGGCGGCACTCCGCGGCCGGTGGTCCTGCCCTGCGAACTGGTGGCCGGCGCCAGCGTGTGACGATCCCCCCAGAAGCTCCCGCGGCTGGACTCGAACCAGCAACCTGTCGATTAACAGTCGAATGCTCTGCCGATTGAGCTACGCGGGACTGCCCGACTACTTTAGCGGCAATCCCACGATCCCCGTCCACGCGGGATCCACGCGACGGCCGATCCCGCGCGCCACCCGGGGCCTCCTGGGCGGCAACACATCCGGGACCACCCCGGACCACGGTGGATATGCTGCGGCGGTGCCCAGGTCGCGACCCGTCATCCTGCTGGTCGCCACCGACCCATCGCTGCTGCTCGACGAGTTCGGTAGGTACGCCCGGGACTACGACCTGGTCGGCGCCACCTCGGCGGCCGAGGCGGACCGGCTGGCCGGCGAACTGGTCGATGGCCGGCGCGAGGTGGCGCTCGTCGTCACCCAGACACCATTGCCGGACCGGGCCACCTTGGCGACTGTCGAACAGTGGCGGACATTGATCCCGACCGCGCGCCGCGTGGTCACGGCCCAGCGCGGCGAATTCCTGGCAAGTGCCCGTGAGATCGGCCAGGCGCTGGGAGTCGGTCTCATCGACGCCCACCTACTGTTGCCGCAGGGGCCGCGCGACGAGGAGTTTCACACCGCGATCACCGAACTGCTCTCGGATTGGGGCTCGACGGTCGCGCGACCAGAGGTCGAGATGGTGCAGATCGTCGCGGTCGAGGACGACCCCGTCACCCACGAGATACGCGACTTCCTGGGACGTTCGGGGATCCCGGGCGGCGTACACACCCCCGACAGCGAGGTGGGCAGGCAGATCGTCCGGGCCTGGCGGAATCGGGGAGATCGTGTCGATGAGAGTCCGATCCGGTGGCCGCTGGTGCGCGCGTCCAGCCGAGGAATCCTCATGGCACCGTCGTCCGCGCGCATGCTCGCCGCGCAGTTCTACGGTCGCCCGGGCGACGTCGCCGGCGCCCGGGTTGTCGACCTGGCGATCATCGGGGCCGGTCCGGCCGGGCTGGCCGCATCCGTTTACGGCGCTTCCGAGGGACTGCGGACCGTCTGCGTGGAACGCGAGGTCCCGGGCGGTCAGGCGGGCACGAGCGCGATGATCCGCAACTATCTCGGGTTCTCCCGCGGCATCTCCGGCATGCGGTTGGCCCAGCGCGCCCTGAACCAGGCGGCACGGTTCGGCGCGAACTTCTTCGCCGGGAGCACGGTCACGGGACTGAGCCCGGGCCGCGGCGGGGAACCCCATGAGATCCACACCGACAACGGCGAGATCCGGGCTCGCGCCGTGGTGATCGCCTCCGGCGTCAGCTATCGCCGGCTCGGCATCGACAGCGTCGAGGACCTCGTCGGTCGCGGGGTCTACTACGGCAGTGCCATGACCGCGGCCCGCGAGATGGAGGATGCGGCTGTCATCGTCGTCGGGGGTGGCAATTCCGCCGGCCAGGCGGCGCTGCATCTGGCCCGGTTCGCGCGGTCGGTGACGATCATGGTCCGTCGCGAGGGGCTGGCGGCGACCATGTCGCAGTACCTGATCAGCGAGATCGAGCACAACCACCGCGTGCACGTGATGCCCACCGCACAGATCGTGGGCGGCGGCGGAGCCGGGCGGCTGCAATTCGTGGACGTGGAGGACACGCGCACCGGCGAGGTCGGCCGGCGCCCCATAGACGGACTGTTCCTGCTGCTCGGCGCGCAACCCCGCGTGGACTGGCTGCCCGCCACCATCGCCCGCGACTCCCACGGTTTCGTACTGACCGGCCGGGACGTCCCGCGCGACCGATGGGTTGACGGCATCCCCCCCGAAGCCCTGGCGACGACTGTCCCCGGCATCTTCGCGGTGGGTGACATCCGCTCGGGATCCATGAAGCGTGTCGCCGCTGCCAGCGGAGAAGGCGCGTCGGTGGTGCCCCTCGTGCATGCCTGGTTGGCCACACTGCCCGAACCGTCCGACGCAGACCGGTCGTGACACGGCGGGCTCCCGGCAGCTGACCGGACGGGCCCCGCGACGGGCATCCTGGTCGGCCGGCCGCATGGACGCGAGTCGCCGAAGGCGATGACCGGAATGGATCACCCCGATACGCTGCCCCTCGTGACCCGGCCCGTCGCGGGGGCCCGCCAATGGCTCGCCGATCAGATCCCCGACGCGCACTCGCGTCGGTACCGGGCCGGTGCGCGGATGCGGGAATGGGCCCGCGACGCCGGTGACCTCGCCCGGGGTACCCGCCAGCGACTGGGCGCCGACCCCCGTGGAGTGACCTGGGGCGCCTTCCGGATTCCCGCCGCACGCAGCACCACCGGCAACTGGCTCGAGCAGCACCGTCGGTCGGCGACCTTCGTGTCCGACGCCCTCACCGCCGCCGGGATCCGCCACTTCGCCTACTCGGATTCGACACTGCGCCTGCGGATCGGTGCTGTCATCGACGACCAGAGCCAGGTGATCGCGGCGCTCCACCTGGTTGCTGCGCCGGGCCCGGTGGTGGTCGGGGCAGAACTTCAGGAAACGTTGCACGCGGTGGCCGACCTGCGGGTGGCGTCCGGACGGACCCTGAACACGGCCCAGACACTGCGGGTGGCCTGTCCGATCTCCGACCCCGACGCCGCGACCGTGCTGGGTCCCGAATGCGGGGTGAGCGTCGACCGATGGTGGCCGGAGTCATCCGGAGCCCTCCGGACCGCGGCGCCCAACCGGTGGGCCTCCGTGATCCCCCGCGAGGCCCAGGACGCGGCGCTCCTGCAGGGGCTGCCCACGTTCGCTCCCCTGACCGACCGGCACGTGAACGACGTCGTCGATCCCATCGATGCGGTCGTGACGTGGGTCGACGGCGACGACCCGGCCTGGCGCGCCCGCCGCCGACAGCGTGTGGGCGACGTGGCCGACGAGACACGCCATCGCAGCATCGACGAACTGCGCTATTGCCTGCGGTCCTTGCGCACCTACGCCCCGTGGATCCGCACGATCCATCTGATCACCGACGACCAGCGGCCCCGGTGGCTGCGCGACGCCCCCGGTCTGCGCCTGGTGGACCACCGTGCACTTTGGGAGGACCCCTCGGCACTGCCCGTCTTCAACAGTCACGCCATCGAGACGCAGTTGCATCGTGTCCCCGATCTGGCCGAGCAGTACCTGTACGTGAACGACGACGTGTTCCTCGCCCGGGATCACGAACCCGAGGACTTCTTCACCGGCGCCGGCCAGGCCCGGTTCTTCCCGAGCCCCACCCTGCGCGTCGGTTTCGGCGGCGAAGCCGGGCTTCCGTCCGCCGCGGCCCGCAACGACCGCAGACTCCTGCGGGAACTCACCGGGCGCGTGCAGACTGCGAAGCTCGAGCACACGCCACATCCGCAATTGCGATCGGTCTGCCTCGACCTCGAGAGCCGTTTCCCCGAGGCCTATGCCACCACGTCGCGGTCTCCTCTCCGCGATCCTGCCGACATCTCCCCGGTCACTCTGGCGGCCTGGTACGGCGCGGCTACCGGACGATTCGTCCCGGCCGCCACCGAACAGCGATACTGGGACCTGCGCACCAGGGACTTGGCGGGAGCACTGAACCATCTGCGTCGCGAACGGCATCTGGACACCTTCTGCCTGAACATGGGCGAGGAGCCCGGTGACCGGCTCGCGGGCAACGTCGCCACCGTCGCCGATTTCCTGCCGCGCTACTTCCCGTTCCGCACCCCGTGGGAGGAGGCACCGTGAGTCGGCTGCAGCAGGTGTGGCAGAAGATCCGCCCCCAGGTGAACGCGGTGACGTCGCGGGTGACCCCGGTGCGGGGATTCCCCGCCGACTCGGGCATCAGCACCGCCGTCTACCAGCACCAACGCAGATTCGTCACCGACGCCCCGCAATTGCTCCCGTACGACGTCGGCATCCATCACCTGCGCATCGCGCTGACGGCGGCCCAGGCTGCCGGCATCCCGCACGTCGTGTGTCCGGGGTCCAACGGGGTGTCCTACCGATTGATCATCAAGGAGCCGGACGCCCCCCACTTCTACGCCGAGTTGATCTCCCAGCACTCCGAGGACGCGGTGTACGCGACCTGGATGGGCGACTGGGGGATCGCCACCCGGTTGCTGCGGTCCTGCTCCGCCGATGTCCTCACCGCCGGCGACGACGTCCTGGTCCACACCTACCTGCGCACCGCCGTGCAGGGGATCACGTCGCCCTACTCGGTCGGCTGCTACGTCGAACCGTGGGTGCCCAGCAGACGCCTGAAGTCCCGCGACGGCGAGGTGTGGGCCGCCCGACGCCCCAACCCCCGTCACAGTGCGGTCCTGTGGAACGACGCCGAGACCACGACGATCGACATCCCGGGGATCGGTCCGGTCCCCACCCTGACGGCGTTCCTCGACGACGCGATGCTGACCCGCCCGTTCCCGGTCGACGCCGTGTACCTGTGGGTCGATGACGAGGACCCGGGATGGCGGGCACGCCGCGACGAGGCCCTGGTGGAACTGGGGCGCACACCCCCGTCGGACTCCGCGGACGTCTCCCGGTTCCGGCATCACGGCGAACTCCGCTATTCGCTGCGTTCCTTGGAGTACTACGCCCCCTGGATCAATCGCGTCTTCCTCGTGACCGACCGGCAGCGTCCCGAGTGGTTGACGCGCGACGAGTCCGTGATCACCGTGGTCGATCACCACGACATCTGGGACGACACCTCGGCGCTGCCCGTGTTCAACAGCCATGCGATCACCTCGCGACTGCACCACATCCCGGGGCTGGCCGATCAGTACCTGTACATCAACGACGACGTGTTCATGGGGTCGCCGGTGCTCCCCCGCAACTGGTTCACGCCCAGCGGCCAGCCGATCTTCCAGAACACCAGCAGCACTCTGCCCGACCTGGCGCTGCGCCGGGACCTGCCCACCCACGACAACGCGCGGTACAACTCCCTGGATCTGGTGCACCGGGAGAGCGGGTACCGCCCGACCCGACTGTTCATGCACGGCCCGATCGCCCAGTCGCGTCCGTGGCACGAGGAACTCGAACGTCGCTACCCCAGCGAGTACGGGAGCACCGCTGCCTCGCGATTCCGCTCCGCGACCGACCTCGAACCCATCTGGCTGCACCACTACATGGGGTACGCCCAGGGGCGCACGGTGCCGGGGAACCTGCGCTACGAGTACGTGTCCATGGCCGACCCCCGGGCACCGGAGCGACTGGCCGGCATGGCCGCCGACCGCCGGACCCAGGTCTTCTGCATCAACGACGACGGCGCCGCGCCCGAGCGCAACATCGAGGCGGTCGTCGACTTCCTCCCCCGTTACTTCCCCCTACGATCCCGGTTCGAGATCGACTGAGGGCCGGGGCGGGTCGCCCGCCGCCGCCATCACGTCGAGCACCCGCGCGGTGGCACCCCCGTCGTCCCTGGGCGCATAGCGGGCACGGGCGGCCGCCATCGCCGGTCGGTCGACAGGACCGCGCACCGCAGCGGCCACCTCGTCGACCGTGACGCACTCGCCGACCGGCAACTCCACCGGGTACCGACCCCGCGCGGCGTCGTAACGGTCGCGGTCGGGCATCCACAGCACGAGGTGCGACCCCGTGGCCAGGAAGTCGAACAACACGCTCGAGTAGTCCGTCACCAGCACATCAGCGGCCCAGAAGGGCGTTCGTCCCGATCGACTCGGGGGCCGAACGTTCGGCCAGGAGGGGGAAACGCTCCGCGGCTGCCAGCGCCTTGTCGTGCAGCCGGAGGACAACCCGATGGTCGGGTTCCAGGGAGTCGCACAGGTCGCGCACCCGGCGGGCGAGGTCGGCCGAGTCGTCTGCCGCCGTGGTGTCGTCACTCTGGCGCCACGTCGGCGCGTACAGCACCAGTGGGGTGTCGCCGACCCCCAGGGCGCGACGGGTGGCGGCCCGGAGTCGAGGGTCGAACTGCTGGTCGACCCGGGGGTAGCCGAGTTCGCGGACCGTCGGTCCGGTGATCCCGTACGCCCCGCGGTACATCACCTCGGTCATGTAGGGGCCTGTCGACAGCAGCAGGTCGGCGGCGGCCAGGTTGGCTGTCGTGTCGGCCAGGACGGTCGGATCTCCGGGCGCGTCGCGTCCCATCTTCTTCAGGGGTGTGCCGTGCCAGGTGTTGAGGTACATCTGATCGGGCCGCTTTCCGGAAGCTCACGGGGAACGTGACGTTGTTGATCACGGTGCCGGCACGGGCCAGCGTCCGGAAGTACGCCATGGATCGGTAGCGGACGAACGACGTGCGACCATCGCGGGACAGGTCACTGCGCCTCACGACGTCGTCGTCGGCGATCACCCACACGAACCGGTGATCCGCGAAACGCGGGTCGGCGCGCATGCCTTCGTAGATCGCTCGCGGGTTGCACGCCAGCCGCTGTCCGGCGAACGACTCGAACAGTACGGTCGTCGGATCGAGGGCCCCCGCCGCCAGCGTCTCTGCAGGAGATCCATCCCCTACGGGCGGCGCGGTAGGGCAGCCGGGTGACGGCGCCGCCGATAGAGTCGGGCACGCCCACGACCCTAACCGAGGCCCCCCATGCGAGTGCTCCATCTGATCTCCAGCGCCGGGCTGTACGGCGCCGAGAAGATGGTGACCGGTCTGTGTGCCGGACTCCCCCCGCAGGGGGTGGAACCGGTGCTGGGGGTCTTCCGCAACTCCCATCTGCCCAACACCGAGGTCGCCGACTACGCACGGGCTCGCGGAGTCAGCGTCGAGTTGGTGGAGTGCCGGGGACGCTTCGACGTCGGCGCCGTTCGGTACCTGCGCGGTCGGCTGGCCGACTTCGACGTCGTCCACAGCCACGGCTTCAAGTCGAACCTCTACGCGTTCGCGGCGTCGCGTGGGGGTCGCGCGGCGTTCGTGTCCACCTGTCACCGGTTCGACCAGACGCTGCGGGACACCCTCGATCGACCCATCCTGAAGCGGGCCGACCTCGTGACCGCGGTCTCGGCCGAGGCGGCCGATTCGCTGCGGCGCGTGTACCGGCTCGACCGGGTCCGGACCATCCCCAACGGGGTCCCGATCCCTCCGGCTCGGCAGCGTCGGGAGCATCCGCATCCCCTGGTCGCGATGGCCGCCCGCCTGGCGCCCGAGAAGGCACCCGCGGACTTCGTGCGCGCTGCCGCCGACGTGCACCGGCGGCACCCCGAGGCGCGGTTCACGATCGCGGGTGACGGCCCCGAGCGGGACGCCGTCGAGCAACTCGTGGCCGAGTCGGACGTACCCGTCGAGATGCGTGGGTTCATCGAGGACATGCCCGGCCTGTACGGCGAGATCGACGTGCTGGTGCAGCCGTCGTACCGCGAAGGAATGCCCATGACCCTGCTCGAGGCCATGGCGGCGGAGGTGGCCGTCGTCGCCACCCGGGTGGGAGCGGCCCCCGACTTCATCGAGGACGGCGTGACCGGGCTCCTGGTGCCCCCCGCGGATGTCGCCGGGCTGGCGGGTGCCATCGAGCGGCTCGTCACCGACCCCGGGATGCGGCGACGGATGGCGGCGGCGGGGAGGACCGAGGTCGCCACCCGCTACAGCGAATCGGCCATGGCAGCGCACTACGCTGAGGCCTACCGCGCGGTCGTCACGCCTCGAACTGGGCCCGCAGCCGCCTGAGTTCGGTGTCCACCACACCCGCCACGGCGGGATCGTCCAGTCTGACCCCGGCGCTCGGGACCAGCCGCCACTCGAACGTCCCCGCGTCGCTGTTGCGTCGAGCGACCACCCGTACCGTGCCGCTGCCGACGGCCACCGCGGAGTTGACGATGATGCTGTTGGTCACCCGGTCCCGCACGACACCCGGGAGGTCACCCGTGGGGTCGGCGTCGAGGGTGTGGGCCACCGGCGGGCTGTCCGCGTCGTCACGCACGTCGATGTGCAGGGACGGCGGATCCCACCGGGCCTGGTCGATCAGGTCCCAGCGCCACCGCACGGCAGTCGGGGGCGCCACCACGTACAGCGCCCGGTCGCTGGCCACCAGGTACTGCGTGTCACCGCTGCGGCACACGGACAGGACCCGTTCGCCCGGGACCATCTCCAGGGCCGCCTTGACCTCTGCGGGGACCGGTTCACGGCGCCACGGCAGGCGCATCAGTCGCCCGCCCAGTAGGAGCGCAGACTCCGGCGGTACTCCTCGACGGACATGAGATCCGCCAGCAGGGCCGCCTGGCGGGCAGCATCGTCCTGCGCCTCCGGTTCGCCCAGCGCCGCCCGCAGATCACCCACCCGTCGCGCGGCTGTGCGGTCGAGCAGTCGCGCCAGGACTCCGACGCCGTAACTCCCGGCCTCGGGTCCGGTGGGCAGTGGCCGGGAGACCAGGGAACGGATCCGGCCCCGCTGGTCGTCGTCGTCACAGCGGTCGAGGATCGCCGTGAGCCAGGCCGGACCGTCGCTGGGGGGCCCGGCCGCCACGATCACCGCGAACAGATCGCGTGACGTCGGATCGGTGAAACACTCGGCATCGAGCGACTCCAGCCAATCCGCGACCTGCTCGGGTTGCTGCAGGATCACCTGCAGGGCCTGAGCCTCCAGTTGGTCAGCGGTCCCCCGGGCTGCCGGCGGCCGGGGAGGGGCCGGGCGTAGCGCACCCCGGGTCGGTCCCCGTGCGCCGACCGCAGCCATCACCTGATCGGTGTCCGTGCCCAGCCAACCCGCCACCTGCCGGGCGTACTCGGGACGCAGCGTGGCGTCCTTGAGCCCGGCGATGACCGGCGCCACGGCGCGGACACCGGCGGCCCGGCCCTCGGCGGTGCGGAGGTCGAGGTCGGCCAGGGTCGACCGCAGCACGAACTCGAACAGCGGCGTCCGAGCACTGACCAGGTCGCGCACGCCCTGGTCGCCGTCCCGCAACCGGAGGTCGCAGGGGTCGAGGTTGTCGGCGGCAATCGCCACGTAGGTGCGGGCCGCGAACTGCTGGTCCTCCTCGTAGGCCCGCAACGCGGCCTTGCGGCCCGCCGCGTCGCCGTCGAAGGTGAACACCACCTGGGCCGATGCGTCGTCGAGGAGCAGTCGGCGCAACACCTTGACGTGCCCTTCGCCGAACGCGGTCCCGCAGGTCGCCACCGCCGTGTCGACTCCGGCGAGATGGCACGCCATGACATCGGTGTAGCCCTCGACGACCACCACCTGGTGTTCGCGCGCGATGGTGCGGCGGGCCTCGTAGACGCCGTAGAGGACCTGACTCTTCTTGTAGGCGACGGTCTCCGGCGTGTTCAGGTACTTGGGTCCGGCATCCTCCGACAGGCGCCGCGCACCGAATCCCACCACATCGCCCGAGACGTCGCGGATGGGCCAGACGACGCGATCGCGGAACCGATCGTAGGTGCGGCCCTCCCCCTGCCCGGCCACCCCCGAGGCCACGATGGCCTGCTGGCTGAACCCCCGGTCGCGCAGATGGGACACCAGACCTTGGCGGGGGGCGTATCCCACGCCGAACCGCTCCCACACCTCGGCCGGGAACCCGCGCGATTCGAGGAAGTCGGTCGCGTGCGCCGCCTTCGGCAACTGGTCGGCGAAGTAGGTGGCGGCAGCGGCGTTGACGGCGACGACCTGGGCCCGTCGCCCCTGGTCGGGCGCGGCGGCAGCGCCGCCGCCCTCGATCCGCAGCTGGACCCCGACCCGTGCCGCCAACTTCTCGACCGCCTCGTGGAACGTGAGGTGGTCCATGGCCATCACGAATTCGATGGCATCGCCGCCGACCCCGCACCCGAAGCAGTAGTACAGCCCCTTCGCAGGCGTGACGTGGAAACTCGGGGACCGTTCGTCGTGGAACGGACACAGCCCCTTGAGCGATCCCCCACCGGCGGCGCGCAGCGTGACGTGCTCGGAGACCACCTCGTCGATGCGGACCCGTTCGCGCACCGTGGCGATATCGGCAGCGGCGATTCGTCCGGACATGGGTCGATCCTACGAAGGGATACCGACGAACCCCCGCCTTCCGTGGTCCAATGGGCCGCATGTCGGTCCCGCACCTGCACCGCGCCTGCTCGGATCATCCCGTCGTGGATCGCCCCGGCTCGCTCAGCAGGGCCCGCCTGCGGGGCGACACGCCCGGGTGCGAACGGGTCGCCCACCTCAACAACGCCGGGGCCAGCCTGCCGCCCGCCCCGGTGGTCGCCCGGATGGTCGCCCACCTTCGTCTCGAGGAGGAGATCGGGGGCTACGAGGCTGCCCGCCGTGTGGCCGAGGAGCGCGCCGAGGGCCGGGCAATGCTGGCGGCCCTGATCGGCGCGCGACCCCACCAGGTGGCGCTCGTCGAATCGGCCACCGCCGGACTCCACCGGGTCCTGTCGACCCTGTCCTTGCACCGGGGTGACCGGGTCCTGGTCGCCGGATCGGAGTACGCCAGCACAGTCCTCCCGCTGCTGCAGCTGTCACGGCGCATCGGCCTGCGGATCGAGTTCGTCCCCGACGGTCCCGACGGCGCGGTCGACCCCACCGCACTGGCGCGCATGCTCGACGACGACGTGCGACTGGTCGGCATCGTCCACGCCCCCAGTCACAACGGACTGGTGAACGACATCGGAGAGGTGGGTCGGGTGCTGGCGGGGTCCCGGGCGTGGTTCCTCGTCGATGCGTGCCAGTCACTGGGGCAACTGCCGCTCGACATGAGCGCAGTCGGATGCGACTTCCTCGTGGCCAGCGGACGCAAGTTCCTGCGTGGCCCACGCGGCAGCGGCCTGCTCGCCGTCAGCGACCGGGCACTGTCCGAACTGGACGCCTACCCGGTGGATCTCCACGGCGCCACCTGGGTGCACACCGATGACTTCACGCTGGACCACACTGCCGAACGGTTCGAGTCGTTCGAGCGATCGATCGCGGTCGAACTGGGGCTGCTGGCTGCCGCACGCTATGCATCCGAGCTGTCCATCCCCGTGCTGGCGTCGGCCATCGGCCGACACGCCGAGTACCTGCGGTGCCGGGCCGGTGCCATGGGGGGCTGGCGGGTGCTCGATCGCGGGTCCCAGCGCTCGGGCATCGTGGCGCTGCGCCACGACCGCCTGCCTGCGGCGGCGGGGGTGTCGGCGCTGGCGGCGGCCGGGATCAACGCGTGGGAGGTGGGCAGTCCCAGCAACCCGCGGGAACTCGGCGAACGATCGGTGTTGCGGCTGAGTCCCCATGCCTTCAACACGCAGGAGGAACTCGACCGCGCACTCGGTGTCCTCGACGATCTCTGAGGAGTGACGAGACTCACGGGCTCTGCGCCAGGCGCGGAACGACCACTTTCGACCGGATCTCCACGGACACGCCCATCCTGTCTGGATATGTCCGCTCCGGTCGGTGACAATGGCCGAATGGCGATGACCACCGCACCCGCTTCCCGGCGCGCTCCCGCGCCCACGCGCGTGCGCCGTCGGCGCTCTCCGGTCATGGGAATCCTGCTGGTCGTGATGGCTGCCGTCATGCTCGTGGGCATGCTCGCCGCCGGCCAGGTGGTGTCCGCCGCACGCCAGTACGACGACACCCGCACCGATGCGATCGTGGTCCTGGGCGCCTCCCAGTACTGGGGCAAGCCCTCTCCCGTGTTGGCGAACCGGCTCGACTACGCGGCGCGGCTCTATGCCGACGGGGTCGCACCGATGATCGTGACCGTGGGCGGCGGCATTCCCGGCGACCGCACCACCGAGGCCGAAGCCGGCGCGGCGTATCTGCAGTCCGTGGGGGTTCCCGCCTCGGCGATCCTCGCGGTGCCGCGCGGTCGCGACACGGTGGCCTCGATGGAGGCCGTGGCGAACAAGGCAGAACAGGCGGGGTGGACCAGCCTGACCGTCGTGTCCGACCGGGCCCATCTGGCCCGCAGCGCCGCCATCCTCGAAGCCCTCGGCATCACGGCCCACACCAACGGTCCCGCCAGCGGCGACGGGTCCCTGCTCACCCCGGAATACGTGGCCCGCGAGTCGGCGGGGCTCATCCGGTTCCAGGTGTGGGACCGCTGGCACCTCACGACATGACGACCTCCGGGGAACCGGATCGACCGACGGGGTACGGCAGCCACGCGCGCGCCCGCTTCATCGCCGAGGCCCGCAAGGCCAACGACTCCTCCCCCCGCAGATCCCCGTTCGCCCGGGATCGAGCCCGGGTCCTGCACTGTTCCGCCCTGCGCCGACTGGCCGGCAAGACCCAGGTGTTCGTGGCGGGCGAGTCCGACGTTCCCCGTACCCGGCTCACCCACTCCCTCGAGGTCGCCCAGGTCGCCCGGGAGTTGGGACAGTCGCTCGGCTGCGACCCCGACGTCGTCGACGTGGCGGGGCTCGCCCACGATCTCGGCCATCCGCCGTTCGGTCACAACGGCGAGGACGCCCTGGACGCCGTGGCATCGGAGTGCGGGGGGTTCGAGGGGAACGCCCAGACGTTCCGGGTGCTGACCCGGCTCGAGGCCAAGGTCATCGACGAGGACGCACCCGCCAGCGTCGGGCTCAACCTGAGCCGGGCGTCGCTGGACGCCGTCTCGAAGTACCCGTGGCCACGCCGCGAGGGCCGACGCAAGTTCGGCGTGTACGACGACGACCGGGTCGTGTTCGACTGGATGCGAGAGGGCGCCGAACCGGACAGGTGCTGCCTCGAGGCGCAGGTGATGGACTGGGCCGACGACGTCGCCTACAGCGTCCACGACATCGATGACGCGCTCCAACTGGGCTGGTTCGACCCCGGACTGCTGCAGGACGCCGACGAGCGCGCCCGAGTCGTCGACCGCTGCATCGCCTGGTATCTGCCCGAGGGAGACCCGGCGGCCCTGGACGACGCGCTGCGGCGGCTCCAGGCCCAGGACTTCTGGGTCGGCTCCTTCGACGGCACCACCCGCTCCCTGGCACAGGTCAAGAGGATGACCAGCGAGTTGATCGGCCGGTTCTCGACAGCGGCCGAGCACGCCACCCGGGAGCGTTTCGGTCCCGACCCCCTGTCTCGCTACTCGGCGGACCTGATCGTGCCCGAAGAGATCCGCCACGAGGTCGGCGTGATGAAGGCAGTGGCGGCGACCTACGTGATGCTGCGCAGCGGCGCCGAGACGGAGTACGCCCGCCAGCGGGAACTGCTGACCGACGTGGTCGCCGCGCTCACCACCACGGGACCCGAGGCCCTGGAACCGTGGCTGGTGCCGCGCTGGGAGTCGGCGCCCGACGACGCCGCCCGTACCCGGGTCGTGCTGGACCAGGTGGCCTCGCTGACCGACGCGTCGGTCCTGCGTTGGCATCGCCGGCTGTGCGGCTGAGCCGCTGCCGGTGTCAGCGGGTGTCGGAGCCGGCGCCGCCCGCCAGCACTGCGCGAGCTGCCTCGAGCCGGGCCACCGGCACCCGGAAGGGCGAGCACGAGACGTAGTCCAGCCCGGCGTCATGGAAGAAGTGCACCGAGTCGGGGTCGCCGCCGTGTTCGCCGCACACGCCCAGATGCAGGTCGGGTCGCACCGCGCGACCCTCGTCGCACGCCATCCGCACCAGTCGGCCGACGCCCGCCACGTCGAGGGACTCGAACGGCGACACCCCGAACACGCCACGGGCGAGATAGGCGGAGAAGAAGTTGGCCTCGACGTCATCGCGGCTGAACCCCCAGGTCGTCTGGGTGAGGTCGTTGGTGCCGAACGAGAAGAACTCGGCCGCCTCGGCGATCTGGGCCGCTGTCAGGGCCGCGCGCGGCAACTCGATCATGGTCCCGATGGGGAACTGCAGGGTGCATCCGTGCGCGTCCGCCACCTCACGCAGGACCCCGGCGGCCTCGTCGATCACCAGTTCCAGTTCCTGGACCGACCCCACCAGCGGGATCATGATCTCGGCCTTCGGGTCCCCCCCGAGCCGCTGCCGGAAGCAGGCGGCCTCGGCGATGGCCCGCACCTGGAGGGCGAACAGTCCGGGCAGCATCAACCCGAGCCGCACGCCGCGCAGGCCCAGCATCGGATTCTGCTCGTGGTGGCGCCGCACTGCTGCCAGCAGTCGCAGATCGCTCTCGGCCTGGTCTCCCCGCTGCTCGGCCAACGCTACCCGGACCGACAGTTCCGTGACGTCGGGCAGGAACTCGTGCAACGGCGGATCGAGCAGCCGGATCGTCACCGGCAGACCGTCCATACGCTCGAGGATGCGGATGAAGTCCTTGCGCTGCAGGGGCAGGAGTTCGGCGAGTGCAGCGGCGCGGTCCTCCTCGGACTCCGCGAGGATGAGCCGCTGAACGATCTCCTTGCGCTCCCCCAGGAACATGTGCTCGGTGCGGCACAGGCCGATCCCCCCAGCGCCCATCCGACGGGCACGGGCAGCGTCCTCGACGGTGTCGGCGTTGGCCCGGACGGCCAGGCGCCGGGTGGCGTCGGCGTGGCTCATGATGTGGTCGACTGCCCGCACGAGTTCCTTCGTCGCGTCGTCGGCATGATCGAAAGCAGCGTCGATGCCCGCGTCGAAGTACTTGACCACGGCCGACGGCTGGACCGGGACCGCTCCCCGGAACACCTCGCCGCTGGATCCGTCGATGCTGATGACGTCGCCTGCCCGAAGGAGCTCCCCGGACGCTGTGGTGATCACCTGGGCGTCGTAGTCGATCTCCAACTCGTCGGCGCCGCAGACCGCCGTCTTGCCCATCCCCCGGGCGACCACGGCAGCATGCGAGGTCTTGCCGCCGCGCGAGGTGAGGATTCCGGCCGCCGCGACCATGCCCGCCAGATCGTCGGGGTTGGTCTCGCGGCGCACGAGGATCACCGCCGTCCCCTCGGCCTCGCGCGCCACGGCTGTGGCCGAGTCGAACACGACCTCGCCACTGGCAGCGCCCGGCGAGGCGCCCATGCCGACGGTGATCCGGTCGGTCCCCGCGGACCGGTCGAACTGGGGGAACATCAACTGCGCGAGCTGGGCACCGGTGACCCGCCGCAGGGACTCGTCGCGATCGATGATGCCCTCGTCGATCAACTGATCGGCGATGCGGAAGGCCGCGGCCGCCGTGCGCTTGCCGACCCGGGTCTGCAGCATCCACAGTGTGCCCTGCTGGATGGTGAACTCGATGTCGCACAGGTCCCGGTAGTGCTCCTCGAGCTGGGCCATGATCGCCATGAGTTCGTCGTAACTGGCCGGATCCAACTCCTGCAGGGCCGCGAGCGGCAGCGTGTTGCGGATCCCGGCCACGACATCCTCGCCCTGGGCGTCGGGGAGATAGTCGCCATAGACCCCCCGGGCCCCCGTGGCCGGGTCGCGGGTGAAGGCCACACCGGTGCCCGATCCGGGTCCCGCGTTTCCGAAGACCATCATCTGGACGTTGACCGCGGTCCCCAGGTCGTGCGGAATCCGTTCCTGCCGCCGATACAGCCGAGCGCGGTCGGTGTTCCACGATTCGAAGACGGCCAGGATCGCCATCATCAGCTGTCGGTGCGGGTCCTGGGGGAACTCCGCCCCCGTCTGCTCGGCGATGATCGCCCGATACTCCGCCACCAGTTCCCGGAGGATCTCGACCGGCAGTTCCACGTCGGCCGATGCGCCGCTGCGGGTCACGGCTGCCGCCAGTGCGGCCTCGAACAGTCCGGCGTCCACCCCCATGACCGTGCGCCCGAACATCTGGATGAGCCGCCGGTAGGAGTCCCAGGCGAAGTGCTCATCACCCGCGAGCTCCGCGATCGCCGTCACGGTGTCGTCGTTGAGTCCGATGTCCAAGACGGTCTCCATCATGCCGGGCATGGAGAACTTGGCACCTGACCGGACACTGACCAGCAAGGGGGCCACACCCGATCCCAGGGTGCGACCTGTGAGGTTCTGCAGCCGCTCCAGGGCGGCCCGCACCTGATCGGTGAGGGTCCGGGGGGGTTCGCCGGTCTCGAGGTAGACACGACAGGCGTCGGTCGAGATCGTGAAGCCTGGCGGGACCGGAAGTCCCATGCGCGTCATCTCGGCCAGATTGGCGCCCTTGCCCCCCAACAGGTCCTTCATCTCCATGCCGCCCTCGGCGAAGTCGAAGACGAATCGGGCGGTCGTGGTTGCGCTCATGGTGTCCCTTCCTCGTCCCCACTCTCGCTTATCCACGGTCGGAAGGCAGCGGCAGATGGGCCCGAATCCCCAGTCGAAGGTCCCGTCACCCGCCGCCGGCGTCGATTTCCGCAGCACTGCGGTCGAAAGCCACGGTGACGGTGCGACTGTCCAGCCACCCCTGGGGGAGGGCCACGGAGCGGGGGTGACCGGTGCGACCCCGGGGCCCGGACCCGCTTACGGCCGGCTGGTCGGGGTCGATCTGCCCGAGGAGCTCGTCGATCTCCGCCAGATCGGACACCTGCCCGAGCCCGGCCCGCACCTGCCGCGGCACGCTGAAGCCCTTGAAGTACCAGGCATGGTGCTTGCGGATCTCCCGGCATCCGATGTGGGTGCCGAAGGCCTCGACCAGCAGGTGCGCGTGCCGCCGGTAGCCCGCGATCACGCCGCGCAGATCGGGATCCGGACGTTCCGGTTGTCCCGACAACAGGTCGGCCAGTTGGCCGAACAGCCACGGGCGCCCCAGACACCCACGCCCCACGACGACACCGTCACACCCGGTGCGCGCCATCATGTCCGCGGCGTCCTGCGCGCTCCAGATGTCACCGTTGCCGAGGACCGGTACCCGGAGCGAGTCCTTCAACCGGGCGATGGCGTCCCAGTCGGCGGTGCCGCCGTAGAACTGTTCGGCGGTGCGGGCGTGCAACGCCACCCACGCTGCCCCCTCCTGCTCGGCGGCCAGACCGGCGTCGAGATAGGTGAGATGGTCGGCGTCGATGCCCATGCGCATCTTGACGGTGACGGGCAGCCGGCCGTCCGCGGCTCCCACCGCGGCCGCCACCAGCGCGCGGAACAGATCGGTCTTCCACGGGAGCGCACTCCCACCCCCCTTCCTGGTCACCTTGGGCACCGGGCATCCGAAGTTCAGGTCGACATGATCGGCGAGATCCTCGTCCGCGACCCGGCGGACCGCTTCGCCGAGGACGCCCGGGTCCACCGAGTAGAACTGCAGGGAGCGGGGGGTCTCGTCGGCATCGAAGGTGATGAGTCGTCGGGTCTTGTCGTTGTCCTCGAGGAACGCCCGGGCGGTCACCATCTCGGACACGTACAGCCCGGCTCCCTGCTCCCGGCACAGTCTCCGGAAGGCCCGATTGGTGATCCCCGCCATGGGCGCCAGCACGACCGGTGGCGCCACGGTCAGGCCGGGGACGACCAGCGGGGAGACGGGATCCACTCTCTCAGTGTCCCTGACCGCAGCAGCAGCCTCGCCCGGTCACGCCGCCGTGGCGGATTCCCGGGTCACGCGGCCCGGGCCTCTCCGTCGGCCGCCAGCCAGAGCACGCCGTATTGCGGGAACCGGCCCCGCCATGCGGGGGTGCCGTCGGCAGCCCACAGCGCCGTGGCCAGGGCGTCGGCTACGTCGATGCGGGGACCGACCACGGTGACCGAACCGCCGCGGACCTCGTCTCGTCGGCCCCAGATGTGGGCCCCGCGTTCGTAGTCGCCCGAGGTCGCGATGGCGGCGTCGTCGATCGCCAGGACCTCGGCCACCCCGCCCGGCCGGGCCGGGTGGCGGACTGCCACCTGCCAGGGGCGTTCCCCGTGGCGGCCGCCGGCCACCACGTCACCGCCGACGGCCAGCAGGAAGTCCGTCACCCCCTGCTCGCGGACCGCGGTCTCGACGCGGCGCATCGCCCACCCCTTGACGTACCCCGTGGTCTCGTGGCGACCACGGTTGTCGCGTGGCCGGAACGCACCATCGGTCACGACTTCCATCAGCCGGGCACCGGCCAGCACCTCGGTCATGTCCTCGCTGGGTTCGAGCAGGGGGTCGCGCCAGGCGCGGCACAACTCGCTGTCCGCGCGGTACGGACTGAACCGGGCGTCAGCCTCGTGCAGGATCTGCTGGACCCGGTCCACGACGGTCGTCGCCCGCCGATCGGGGGAACGGAAGGTCGCGACGGTCCCCATCACCGGGAAGGTCCGGGTGATCACAGCTGGTCCAGGATCGACTGCAGCGACTGGCGATAGCCCTCGGAGGTGTACGTCGCCCCGGACACGGCATCGAAGGCGACGCCGTCAGTGGTGACCGCCTGGTCGATGATGGGCAGTGCGTAGGAGTTGATCTGCATCGACTCGCCGTCCCCGTTCGGGTAGACGACCGCCTCCGAGCCACAGATCGTCCCGTCGGCCCGGACCTGTGCCCTCACCTGCACGGGACCCCAGCGGGTGGTCACCGTGTCGCCGGTCATCGTCGTGGCGTCGGCACAGGTGCCCGATGCCTGGCTGGCATCGCCTCGTGCGGGGGCGTCGACCGGGTGCAGCGCCCGGTCGAACCCGGCCACGATTCCCAGGGCGGCGGCGGACAGCGCCACTCCCGGCGCGATGGCCTTGCCGAATCCGGTCATGATCAGACTCCGAAACTCTCGACGTGGAGACGACGGCGCTCGACACCGGCAGCCGCCAGCGACCGCTCCAGCTCGCGCTCCAGGGCCGGCGGCCCACACACGAACACGTCGCGTTCGGTCAGGTCAGGCACACCTCGGGACAACAGGTCAGGGGAGAACGGACGCCGTCCGGGCCAGCGGCTGCGCGGTCCGTCGACGATGATCAGACGTCCCTTCCGGGCGCTGACCAGTTCGCGGATCTCCGCCAGGTGCGGGATCTGCGAGATCTCCCGGACCCGCGCGACGACGACTGGGGTCTGGGCGGCCGTGCAGTCGGCCAGGACCGCGCGGATCACGGTCAGACCCACGCCCCCACCGAAGAGCGCCACAGGACGGCCCTCGGCCCGGCGGGCGGTGAAGGTGCCGTAGGGGCCCTCGAGGGCCACCCTGGTCCCGGGCTGGACCGCGGCCATGCTGCGCGTCCCGTCTCCGGTCACCTTGATGGTGAATCGCAGCATCCCGTCGTGCGGCCGGGCCGACAGGGAGATCGGGTGGGACTGCCACCACAGGTCCCGGGTCAGCACCCGTAGGCCGAAGAACTGTCCCGCGACGGCGGTACGGGCGCGCCGACCGGTGACCCGGACCTCCACTGCGACGGTGTCGTCGGCCGCCCGGGAGATCCGGGTGATGGTGCCCCGCCCGGTGGTGAAGGCCCGCAGCAGACCGCCGACGCGGGACCAGACGATCGCCACCGCGGTGACGGCGAAGAGGCCGATCCACCACCAATGAGCCAACCCCTTGGTGGCGGTGAAGTCGGAACTGATCGTGAGTTGATGGCCGAAGCCCAGGATGACCGCCAGGTAGCCGGCGATGTGGATCCCCAGCCACGTCTCATAGGTCATGGCCTGCCGGATCCGTCGGTAACTGGTGGTCGCGACGGTCAGGAACAGCACCGCGGAGACCACAGCAGCCACCATCCACGCCGATTGGCCCATCAGGTGGATCGTCTCGGAGACCAGGGCGGTGACATCGCCACCGGCGAAGCCGACCGTACTGGCGACCACGTGGATCAGCAGGGCGACAATCGTCGTCATCCCGGCCAGTCGATGCCACTTCCAGAGCGAATCCAGTCCGACCACCCGTTCCAGCCATGCGGGCCGGGCCACCAGGAGGAGGCCGCCCAACGAAGCGAGGGCGGCCACGATGCCGGCCAACTGGCCGACCATCAGCCACCCACCCGCGGGGTCGGACAGTTGGGTGAGCCCGCCGTTGGCGACCCAGAACGCGCCGGTGATCCCGGCGATCAGCCCCACCACGACAGCGGCTGGAGCCATCGAAGTCGAGGCCTCGGCGGTCGTCGGGGTCGTGAGTTGTCGTTCGGCGAGTGCCACGGGGTTCTCCTCGGTCGTCATGACGAGGATGTGCCCGCGCGAGCGACTCATGCCACGTCACCACGGCGATCGTGACCGTACGTGCAGGGGCCTCTCAGACTCCCCCGCGGGAACCTGGGAGAAACCTGAGAATCGCCGTCAGCAGCGGGGCAGCCGTTCCGCCAGCCAGCCTTCGACGGCGTCGATCCCGATGCGCTCCTGCGCCATCGTGTCACGTTCGCGCACCGTGACGGCGTCGTCGTCGAGCGAGTCGAAGTCGACCGTGAGGCAGTACGGGGTGCCGATCTCGTCCTGACGCCGGTAGCGGCGACCGATGGCTCCGGCGTCGTCGAAGTCCACGTTCCAGCGTTTCCGCAGGGCTGCGGCGAGACCGCGTGCCTTGGGCGACAGGTCGGCGTTGCGCGACAGCGGCAGCACGGCCGCCTTGACCGGCGCGAGGCGAGGGTCGAAACGCAGCACCGTGCGCTGGTCCACTCCCCCCTTGGTGTTGGGAGCCTCGTCGACGGCGTAGGCGTCGAGCAGGAAGGCCAGCACCGCGCGCGTCAGCCCGGCCGCGGGCTCGATCACGTACGGGATCCACCGTTCACCGGTGGCCTGGTCGTAGAAGGACAGGTCGGCACCCGACTGCTCGCCGTGGGTGCGGAGGTCGAAGTCGGTCCGGTTGGCGATGCCCTCGAGTTCCGCCCAGGTGCTGCCCGCGAACTCGAAGCGGTACTCGATGTCGACGGTCCGCTTGGAGTAGTGGGACAACTTCTCCTGGGGATGCTCGAAGAGCCTCAGGTTGTCCGGGTCGATGCCCAGGTCCGTGTACCAGCCCATGCGTTCGGACAGCCAGTACTCGTGCCACTCCTCGTCGCTGCCGGAGGGACGAAGAACTCCATCTCCATCTGCTCGAACTCACGGGTCCGGAAGATGAAGTTCCCGGGGGTGATCTCGTTGCGGAACGACTTGCCGGTCTGGGCGATCCCGAACGGCGGCTTCATCCTCGCCGAGTTCGCGACGTTGGCGTAGTTGACGAAGATCCCCTGCGCGGTCTCGGGGCGCAGGTAGTGCACCGATCCCTCGTCCTCGACCGGACCGATGGAGGTCCGCAACAGTCCGTTGAAGTCGCGCGGCTCGGTGAACTCGCCTTTCGTCCCGCAGTTGGGGCACGGGATCTCGGACAGGCCCTGGGGAGCCCGCCCCTTGCGCTCCTCGAAAGCCTCGATCAGTTGGTCGGAGCGGAATCTCTTGTGGCACGAGCGGCACTCGGTGAGCGGATCGACGAAGGCGTCGACGTGCCCCGAGGCCACCCACACCTGCGGGGCCAGGATGACCGAGGAGTCCAGGCCGACGACGTCGTCGCGACCGCGCACCATGGTCTGCCACCACTGGCGGCGGATGTTCTCCTTGAACTCCACGCCGAGCGGGCCGTAGTCCCACGCCGACCGCGTGCCGCCGTAGATCTCGCTGCTCGGGTAGACGAAACCCCGGCGCTTGCTGAGGTTGACGACGGCATCGACGCGATCGGCCATGACGGACTCCGGGAGGAACGACGGGAACCCCGAACCCCGGGGGACCCGACCAGCCTACCTGGGGGCCGTCACCGGGCGCGGGCCGTGACCGGGGATCCGTCCGGCCGACGGAATCGCCGCACCCAGTCCACGGCAGCCGTCCGGCCCCCCTCGGACTGCAGGGCCACGACACGATCCGGCCGCACGACGATGCTGTCCACCCGGGCCCGGGCGAACAGCGGCATCAGCACGTCGTCGATATCCTCGGCGACGACGTCGGCCCACGGAGCCGCGGAACTGTCGCCCGGTCGCACGATCCGCACCACTCGGCCACCCATCCGGCGCAGCGCGTCGCCCCCCCCGGGCAGTTCCTCCCGCGTCGTCAGGACCGCGAAGGAGGTGCCCAGCACGTCGTCGAGGCGAACCCGGCCGGTGTCGGTGCGCACCCACGGTTGCGGGAGCATCGTGCCCGCCAGGGCCTGTCGCCCGCGAGCCGGTCGCACGAGGTCGCTGGTCGGGAACCGGGGGATCCGTGGCTCCAGGACCTTGTCGGTGAAACCGGGGACCCGACAGGCGAGCGCGAGCCCGACCCGGCGGAACCAGGCCGCTGCTCCCTGTCCGCCCGTCATCACCCGACCCACCATCACGGCCGTCTTGATGAGGGTGGTGGCGTGGGGTTTGCGCTCGGTCTCGTAGCTGTCGAGGATCTGGTCGTCGGCACCGTTGCGCACCTCGGCCAGCTTCCACGTCAGGTTCGCGGCGTCCCGGATCCCCGCGCACATCCCCTGCCCGATGAACGGCGGCGTGAGATGCGCCGCGTCGCCCAACAGGAAGACCCGTCCGTCTCGCCAGCGGTCGGCGACCTTGGCGCGGAAGGTGTATTCGGCGCGCCGCATGACCCGCAGGTCGTCGAGGTCGGCGCCGGTGGTCCAGGGCGCCAGCAGAGTCGCGAACCTCTCTGGTTCCATGAGGTCCACCGCGTCCTCACCCTCGTGCAGCCGGAACTCCCACCGATATCGGGTGGGCCCCACCTGCATGAACGTGGCGGCCCGCGCCGGATCGCACACCTGCTCCACGCCGTCCCATACGTCGAGCTGCATCGGGCTGTCGATGTCGACCACCAGCCAACGCTCCTCGTAGCCGAGATCGTCGAGCGTGACGCCCAGCGCGGACCGGACGGTGCTGTTGGCGCCGTCGCAGCCGAGCACGGTGTCCGCGTGGATCACCCGCTCCTCGCCCGACGCCACGTCGCGCACGGTCGCGCGGACAGGACCGGCTCCGGAGGTCGCCGCCAGGTCGACCAGTTCTATCCCGGTGCGCAGTTCGACGTCCCCGAGGGTGGCGAGTCGCCGGCGCAGGAGCCGCTCCAGATCAGGCTGGTCGAAGAGGTTGGCCTGTGGGTGGCCGTGATCGCCGATGGCGTGGTTGCGGCGGAACTCCGCCATGGTGGTGCGGTCGGCGTCGAGCAGTCGCATGCCCTGGATCGGCCGCGAGATCCGGCCGAAATCCTCGGCGACCCCCATCTGCTGCAGGATCCGGTAGATCTCGTCGTCGAGGTGGACGGCCCGCGGCAGGGGGTAGACGTCGTCCCATCGGTCGATCACCAGCGTCCGGGCTCCCCGCTGAGCCAGCAGGATGGCGGCCGTCACCCCGGTCGGGCCCCCGCCCACCACGAGGACGGGGACGTGTTCGGAGCTGCTCACGACGTCGCCCACTCGGCGACGGGGGTTCGCTGGGTGCCGAGGTCGATGGTGCCGTCCTCGGTCCGGATGGTCGCCTCGACGACGTCGCCAGGTCGCAGGTAGGCCTGGTTCTTCTCCTGCTGCGCGAAGAAGAGCCGCCACTTCACCGACGGCGGGAGGAGCGCGGCGATCTTCTCGACCACCATCGGCGGTGCGTGCAGGGCCGTGCCGCCGGGGGTCCCGGTCAGGAGGACGTCGCCGGGGGCCAGGGACTGGAACCGGGCCAGCGCGGTCAGGGACGCGGCGGGGCGGTGGATCATGTCCGTCACCGGCGCGTCCTGACGTGTCTCTCCGTTGACGCGGAGGGTCAGCCGGAGGGAGTCGAGGCGGGCGAAGTCCCCCGGCTCCAGCAGGACCAGACGGGGCCCCACCGGGGTGAAGGTCGGGTAGGACTTGCTCTCGTAGAACTGGCCCTTGGTCAACTGGACGTCGCGGGCACTGACGTCATTGGCCACCACGAGACCTGCCACATAGTCCGGCAGGGTCTGCTCGGTGACCACGGTGCCCACCGGCACCGGGGCTCCCATCACCAGGCCCAGTTCCACCTCGTAGTCGAGGAGTCGCACGTGGTGTGGCGACACGATCGGATCGGACGGACCGCTGATCGAGTCCGAGGACTTGCGGAAGAACGTCGCCGGAACGCTGCCCGGGTCGAACCCCGACTCGCGTGCGTGCGAGGCGTAGTTCACCATCTGGGCCACCACCCGGCACGGAATCGTCAGGGGCGCCTGGACTTTCAGGTCGGCCACCGGTTCGCCGTTCTCGGCGCGGGCATACGCCTGGTGGATCGCCGCAGTGTCGGCGAGCAGTTCGGCCGTGGTGCCGGCCGGGCTGTCGATGGGCGCCGCGCGCCCGTCGCGCTCCACCCACCAGGTGAGGTCGGTTCGCAGGAGGGAGATGGTCATCGCTTCATCGCTTTCATGAGTCCGGTCAGTCGTCGGAGGTCGATCTCGTTGTCCTCGCGCAAGGCCTCGACCGCGGCCTTGACGAGGGTCGGGCTCGGTGTGGTGCCGAGGAAGTCCGACGTCGCCGCCGGGCCCCACTGGGCCAGACCGCTGGCCGACATGGGTGCCCACCCGGGATCCAGCGTGTTGTCGAACACGTCGCCGTCGGTGTAGTGCTCCACCATCAGCCGTTCGGGGTCCCGCCAGTAGTCGAAGATCTGGCTTCCCTGGATGTGTCGCCCGATGCCCCAGGAGCGCTGGTAGCCGCGGTCCTTGAGGTACTCGCCCCCGGCCGCCAGGGCGTCCAGATCCGACACCTCGAAGGCCGAGTGGACGTAACCCGTCTCGGGCGCCAACAGCATGGCCAGGGTGTGGTGATCGGACGGCAGCGATCCGCGGTCGCACCGGATGAACGCCATGACGGGACCGCGGTCGCGTTGACCGTCGAGGTAAAGGAAGTCGCTGACGATGAGCCCGAAGTTGTGCAGGTACCAGTCCAGCGACCCACCGAACACACGATTCGCCAGGGCGATGTGGCCCAGGCGCCGCACCTTCGCCGGTTCCCGCGGAGGACGCTGGGTCTCGTTGACCCGCGGACGCCGGCCACCGACGTTCACGGTCAGGCTCGACTGCTCGGCGGTCGCCGGGTATTCGGTGACTCCCTCGACCACACGGACGGGAAGACCCGAGGGATCGGTGAGCACGAGTCCCTGCCCCCCCACGGACTCGTCGAGGGGGTTGATGGACGTCCCCGTGGCGTCGGCCAGGCGACGCAGGTCGGCGCGGTCGCTCACCCGGAGCGCCGGACCCACGAACCGCGAGCGGGGTCCCCGGCGAACCCGGACACACGCCGGTCCGGCATCGGTGCCACGCAGCAGCAGGTGGTCACGGGTCTGCTCCGCGACCGTGAGTCCGAAGTCGTGGGCGAACGCGGCCGTCCGGTTCAGGTCCGGCTTCTCGAACTCGAGCCAGGCCAGGTCGGTGACCTTGGTCAGGGCACGGCGGTCGCGGCCCGGATGTTCCCCCGGAAGTGCGCCCTGCTCGCTGTGGATGTCGCGGTGTGGGGTCACGAACCCCGGATCTAGTGCGGTCATCGGCACCCCTTTCGGTATAGGTGATGAACTTATCAGTTCTGATTGCATCATCGTCAAGGGCTCCGCGGATATTTCTTGAGGTTTTCATCAGATCTGTGATCGGCTAGGGTCTTCAGGGTGACGACCACTGCTCCGCCCCCGAGTCGCACCGACCGCCGGAGGGCACGCACCCGAGGCGCCCTCATCGCAGCAGCCCGACAGATCCTGGCCGAGCGCGGGACGGTCGACGTGAGCATCCAGGAGATCACCGATTCCGCCGATGTCGGGTTCGGGTCGTTCTACAACCACTTCTCCAGCAAGGAGGAGTTGTTCGAGCAGGCTGTCGCCGAGGTGCTGGAACAGCACGGCGCCTATCTGGACCGGCTCACCGCTGGGCTCGACGACCCGGCCGAGGTCTTCGCTGCGAGTCTGCGCCTCACCGGACGACTGGCGACCACTCAGCCCGCGGCCGCTCGCATCCTCACCCAGACCGGGCTGTCCTACCTGATCGCCGACGACGGCCTGGCCCCCCGTGCGTTGCGGGACATCCAACGCGCCACCGAGGCCGGGCGCTTCCAGGTGAGCAACCCGACCGTCGCCCTCGCCAGCACCGGGGGCTGCCTCCTGGCGTTCCTCCAACTGCGACTCCAACGCCCCGACCTCGTGACAGACGAGGACGCCGACGAGATGGCCGAGCAGGTGCTGCGGATGCTGGGGATGTCGGCGGCGGCCGCGCGGCGATTGGCCCACCGGCCCCTGCCACAGGTCGCGTAGCGGCCGCCGCGGTGGTCGAGCGGAGCCGAGACCACCGCACCCGCCCCCTCCGGTGGTCGAGCGAAGCCGAGACCACCGGAACCTGCCCACCCACCGAGTCCGGGACGGGGTCCGGGTCGGCGTCGGCGACTGTCAAGCGGAACCCGATGCGCAGCCGAGCCCGCGAGGCGCGCATCCATCCCACACAGCCCGCCGAAGGCGGTTCCCTGACTCCAAGAGGCGCCCGACCCGAGCTCGGACCCCGGCACGGGCGAAGCGGGGCGGGACTCGACGAGGATGCCGCGGTTTCGATACGCGGCCTGGCGGCCGCTACTCAACCCGCGGCCGGTGCAGTGGTCTCGGCTCCGCTCGACCACCGGAGGAGCGGGGTCTCGGCTCCGCTCGACCACCGGAGGCTGGGGCTCGGCTCCGCTCGACCACCGGGAGCGGCTACTCGGCCCGCGGCACCGGACCGGCCAGGTCAGCGTCATCCGCCCGGAGGCTCCCGGTCCGCCGGACCCCCGTGGGATCGCGATCGACCAGGACCTCGACCACGATGTCGTCGCCCGTGCTGAACCCCTGCAGCGGTCCCAGCGCCATCTTGGCCTCGAAGCCGCCGAGACCCCGCCGCAGGGCACCGGCGTCGCGCCAGCGACTTCCCAGGATCCACACGTCGGGATCGTCCGGTGAGCGGCCGACCCAGCCGTGCTCGAAACCGTCGACCGCCGCCAACACCGCCAGCGCGTCGTCGAGCAGGGGGGCGCACTCCGTCCCCCGGTAGCGCAGCAGGACCATCACGCCAGCATCATGCCGGACATCGGGCCGCCGGTGCCGTGCGACCATATGGACGTGGCGAAGAAGTCCGGCGGAAGCCCGAACCAGCGAGGCTCATCCTCCTCGAGGAAGAGCGGTGGCACGTCGGGGAATCGCGGCCGCGCGTCGGCGGCGACTCCCCCGGCGAACTCCCGGCGCCGCACGCTCGAGCGCATCAGTGCCCCGTGGTTGCTCACACTGCACCGGATGCCCCGCTGGCTGGTCCCCATCGGGCTGGCCGTCATGCTGTTTCTCGGCCTGCTGCTCAGCGGCCCCTGGGCATGGCTCGGGGCGGTCCTGATGGTGCTGGTCGGCCTGTTCGTGTCGTGGCTGACCGCGTTGTCATGGCCCATCCTGACGCCCGGCAGCCGGGCCATCCGGGTCGTCGTGGCCGGGGCCCTGTTCGGTCTGGCGATCCTGAAGGCCATGGGGCGCTGGTAGCCGGTTGGGCAGGGCCCCGCCGTAGCGCCGATCACGTGCCGCGTACTGCTCGACCGCCTGCCACAGATGCCGACGGTCGACGTCGGGCCACAGTTCCGGGATGAACACCAACTCCGCATAGGCGGTCTGCCAAAGCAGGAAGTTGCTGATCCGCTGCTCACCCGAGGTGCGCAGGAACAGATCGACGTCGGGCATGTCCGGTTCGTCGAGGTACCTGGCGAACACCTTCTCGTCCACCTTGTCCGGCCGTACCCGGCCGGCCGCGGCATCTGCGGCCAGAGCTGCCGCGGCGTCGGCGATCTCTGCTCTCCCGCCGTAGTTGATGCACATGGTCAGCGTGAGCCGGTCGTTCCCGCGGGTCATCTCCTCGGCCGTCTCGAGTTCCGAGATGACGCTCTTCCAGAGCTTGGGGCGCCGTCCTGCCCAGCGCACGCGCACCCCCAGTTCGTTGAGCTCGTCGCGGCGGCGGCGCAGGACCTGACGGTTGAACCCCATGAGAAACCGAACCTCGTCCGGTGACCGACGCCAGTTCTCGGTCGAGAACGCGTAGACGCTCACCCAGGGGATCCCCAGCTCCAGGGCACCGTGCAGCACATCGAACAGCGCGAACTCGCCCTGCTCGTGGCCCGCCGTGCGGGGCAGCCCCCGTTCCTTGGCCCAGCGACCGTTGCCGTCCATGACGATCGCCACGTGGCGGGGCAGCAGATCGGACGGGATGGGCGGGGGGCGCACCCCCGAGGGGTGTGGGGTGGGATCCGGGTGACGGGTCATGGCGCAGCCTCCACCAGCGGCAGGGAACGTAGTTGCCGCTCCAGATGCCACTGCACGAAGGCGGCGACCAGCGAGCTGCCTTCGCGCCGGGTCCGGGGCTCCGCGTCGTCGACGACGTCCCACTCCCCGGCCAGCAACGCCCCCAACAGGATCATGGTCTCGGGTCGGGGCGCCGCGGACCCCGACGGGCGACACGATCCGCACATGGCCCCACCGGACGCGAGATGGAAGGCCCGATGCGGGCCGGGCGCGCCACACCGGGCGCAGTCGGCGAAGGACGGGCTCCACCCGGAGATCGCCATCGACCGCAGCAAGTAGGCGTCCAGCACCATCCGGGGATCGTGGGTGTCGTCGGCCAGCGCACGCAGGCCACCGACCAGCAACAGATACTGCTGCGCCGCCGGGTGTCCGTCGATGGGGGTCAGGCGCTCGGCGGCCTCCAGCATGGCGGTTCCCGCGGTCCACCGGTGGTAGTCCCCCACCAGGTCGGCCCCGTAGGCACGGAACGACTCGACCTGCGTGACGGTGTCCAGGGACCGGCCCTCGTACAACTGCAGATCGACGTGACCGAACGGCTCCAGCCGCGCCCCGAACCGACTCCGGGAACGTCGGACCCCCTTGGCGACAGCCCTCACCCGCCCACGGGTGCGGGTGAGCAGGGTGATGATGCGGTCCACCTCGCCCAGGTCGTGGGTGCGCAGCACCACTCCCTCGTCGCGGTAGACGGCCATTGCCACAGTGTGACACCGGCCGGACGCCTGGGTGCATTACCGTCGGAGCGTGGCGGACGAACCGGCTGACCCCCCCCACCGAGGCCGCTTGCGGCGACCCCGGATGGCCACGGGACTGACCTGGCCCAAGGGCGAATCCCCTCCCGTGGCTTCGGTCGAGCGCCCCCCCTCGGCTCAGCGCAGCAACGACCGACCGGTCAGCGACTCGGTGCAGTTCATCGCCGTCGAGCCGAGCTGGTTGCGGCGTGCCGTCATCTCGATCCTCGTCATCCTCACCATCTACGCCCTGGGGATGTGGCTGTTCCAGGTCACCGGGCACTTCCTCTTCCTCATCCTGCTGGCCTGGCTGATCGCGATCGCCATGGAGCCGTCGATCCGGTTCTTCGAACGCCGCGGTGTGGGGCGCGGGCTGGGGACCGGCATGACCCTCCTGTTCGGCCTCCTCGTGACCCTCGGGATCCTCGCGATGCTGGGCGGGGTGTTCAGCGCGCAGTTGGCCCAGTTCATCGACTCGCTGCCGTCGCTGGTGAACGAGGTCGTGGCGTGGGTCAACGAGCGGTTCGGCCTCAACCTGCAGGCCAACACGATCATCCAGCAGTTGAACATCGACGCGAACCAGATCACGACCTACGCCACCGACTTCGCCGGCGGGATCGTCGGTGCGCTGGGGGTCGCCTTCTCGGTGCTGTTCGACGGGTTGACCGTCCTGGTGTTCGCCTTCTACCTGGCCGCCGACGGGCCGGGCCTGCGACGCACGATCGCGTCGTGGCTGCCGCCCCGGCGCCAGAAGGTGCTGCTCACCGTGTGGGACATCAGCTTGGCGAAGACCGGCGGTTTCGTGGTCTCGAAACTGATCCTCGCCACCATCTCCGCAGTGGCCCACGCCGCGTTCTTCTGGTTCATCGACCTGCCGTACTGGTTGCCGATGGGCATCTTCGCCGGGGTCACCAGCCAGCTGATCCCCACGATCGGCACCTACATCGGTGTGGCCGTGCCCGTGCTCATCGCGGTGCTGGACCGCCCGATCAACGCGGTCTGGATCGTGCTGTTCGCCACCATCTACCAGCAGATCGAGAACTACGTACTCACGCCACGCGTGTCTCGGGCGACCATGGACATCCACCCCGCCGTGGCGCTGGGTGCCGTCTTCGTGGGAGCGGCCATCTGGGGACCCATCGGTGCCCTCATCGGCATCCCGATCGCGGCGGCGGTGATCGCAGTCATCGACACCTACGGGCAGCGGTACGACCTCATCGAAGAGATCAGCGAGGGCACCATCACCGAGACCACCCCGCCCGCCGACCTGCCCGCCCAGACCTGACCTCGCCAACCGGGCGGCTGTCGGGGCATCAGGACATCCCCGAACCGGGACCTTTCCGACATCTGGATGATCCGCGCTCTGCGGAGAGGACTCCTCTCCGCGGGCCACCTAGCCTGCTCACGTGATTGCGGCGACGATGTCGGCGCTCCGGGCGCTGATCGAGTCCCTACCCCAACCTGCCTTCCTGACCGATGACGCAGGACGCATCACCCACACCAACCGCGCGTGGCAACAGGCGTTCGATCTGACCGCCGACCGTGCGCTGGGCCATCGCTGGCGCGACCGACTGACCGCCGAGGACCGGGCCCGCGTGGTCCTGCAATGGCGCGCCGCCACCGGCTCCGAACTGCCGCTGGACCTGGAGTTCCGCATCCGGGTGCCCAGTGGCGAGTTGCGCACGATCCGCGTGCAGGCCGATCGGATCCGCGGACTCGCCGGCGCCCACGGCTACGTCGGCACCGCTGCGGACCTCTCCGACCTGCGTAGAGTCGAGACGGCGCTGGCCGAGGAACGCAACCGCCTCGCCGGCATCCTCGACGGGACCCAGGCGGGGACCTGGGAATGGCACGTGCCCAGCGGCAAACTGCTCGTCAACGAACGCTGGGTGGCGATCCTCGGCTGGACCCTGACCGAGTGGGCACCGGTCCACATCGATGAGGTCGACGAGCGCACTCATCCCGAGGACCTCGTCGAGGCCGACGACATCCTCGACCGCCACTTCGCCGGCGAGCTGCCCCACTACGAGCATCAGATGCGCATGCGCCACCGGGACGGCAGTTGGGTGTGGGTCCTGGACCGTGCGCGGGTGGTCAGCCGCACGCCTGCGGGAGACCCCGACTGGGTGGCCGGAACACACTTGGACATCACCACCCTCAAGGACCAGGAGTTCCGGCTGCGCGCGACGATCGACGAGTTGGAGGCCGCACGTCAGGACCTGGCCTTCCGCGCTGCTCATGACGAGCTGACCGGACTGGCCAACCGCGCCGAGTTCGACCGGCTGCTGGCCCGGGCGCTGCGATCGTCGCGCACGTCCCCGGGCACTGTGCTGTTCATCGACCTGGACCAGTTCAAGCTGGTCAATGACACGTGCGGCCACGCCGTCGGCGACCGGCTGCTGCGTGAGGTGGCCGCGATCCTGGCAGGTTGTGTCGGGCCGCGCGACGTACTGGCACGACTCGGGGGTGACGAGTTCGGCGTGCTGCTGCCAGGGTGCGACACCGAGCGGGGCGCAGCCATCGCCGACGACATCTGTCACGCCATCGACCACTACCGACTGGTCTACGACGGACGCAGTTTCCGGGTAGGAGCCAGCGTGGGGCTGGTGGCCGTCGATCCCCATTGGGAGACCCCGCAGGAAATGCTGCAGGCGGCCGACTCCGCCTGCTACGCCGCCAAGGACCAGGGCCGCAACCGGGTGTTCGTCTGGAGCAGCGGCGATCCGGAACTCGACGGTCGCAGTGGACACACCCGCTGGGCGGCGCGGCTGGGAGAGGCCTTGGACAACGACGGGTTCGTGCTCTTCGGGCAGCGGCTGGTCCCCCTGACCGCCCGCGATCCCGGACTCTGGGCCGAGGTGCTGTTGCGTCTGCCCGACGGCAACGGCGACCTGTTGACCCCCGGGGTGTTCCTGCCCGCGGCTGAACGGTTCGACCTATCGAGCCGGATCGATCGTTGGGTGCTCCAGCGTGTCCTCGGCGTGATGAGCCGACAGGTCGATCTGTCCCCGGTGGCGCTCCTGACCGTGAACCTGTCGGCCCGTTCGACCGGTGATCCGGCATTCCGCCACGAAGTGATCAGCATGCTGGCGGACACGCCCCTGGCGGTGCGACGACGCCTGTGCCTGGAGATCTCCGAGAGCACCTCCCCCACCACCGTCGAGACCGCCCGACCCTTCATCGAGCAGGTGCGGGCACTGGGCGTGCGCATCGCCCTGGACGACTTCGGCTCCGGGTTGTCCTCGTTCTCCTTCCTGAAGAACGTCCCCATCGACCTGCTCAAGATCGACGGGCAGTTCGTGCAGGGCATGGTCAGCGACCCCGTGGACGCGGTGACGGTGCGGAGTTTCGTGGATCTGGCCGAACTCGTCGGCGTCCGGACGGTGGCCGAACAGGTCGCCGACCCCGAGGTCCTCGAGTACGCACAGAACCTGGGGATCGACTTCGGTCAGGGGTTCCTGCTCCATCGCCCGGAACCGCTCGAGCGGCTCCTGGCCCCGGACGGCGTCCCGATCCCCAGTGCCCGACGTGCTCCGACGCCGACCGCGGATCTGCGCGGCCGCTGACGATCTCGCCCGTGGTCCCGACTCCGCTCGACCACCGGGCTCGACCGCCGGGGGGTTCAGAACCCCAGGCGGTTCATCTGCTTGGGGTCCCGCTGCCAGTCCCGGGCGACCTTCACCCGCAGGTCCAGGAACACCCGCGTCCCGAGCAGATCCTCGATCCTGCGCCGCGACTCCGTCCCGATCCGGCGGATCCCCGCTCCCTTGGCGCCGATCACGATCGCCTTCTGACTCTCGCGTTCGACGAACAGGAAGGCCGTCACGTCGATCAGGGGATCGTCCTCGGGCCGATCCTCGCGTGGCGCCAGGTCCTCGACGACCACGGCGATCGAATGGGGGAGTTCGTCGGTCATCCCGGCCAACGCGGTCTCCCGGATCAATTCGGCGATCAGGATCCGCTCGGGCTCCTCGGTGATCTGGCCCTCCGGATACAGCGGTGGGCCCTCGGGGAGGGCCCCGATCAACAGCTCGGTGAGCACCGACACCTGGTCCCCCGTCACCGCGCTGACGGGCACCAGCTCGTCGAAGGGCCGATCCATGTCGATGCCCACCTGCTGCACCTCGAGCAGGCGGCGCGCCACCGTGTCGGAGTCGACCCGGTCGGTCTTGGTGACCACAGCGAATCGGGTCCCGCGGTGCGCGGCCGCGGACTCACGGGCGATGAGCCGGTCACCCGGCCCCACGGCCTGATCGGCGGGAAAACACTGGGCCAGCACGTCGACCTGACCCCACGTGGCGCGCACCAGGTCGTTCAGCCGCCGACCCAGCAGGGTCCGGGGTCGATGGAGTCCCGGGGTGTCGATCACCACGACCTGACCGGCGGGGTCGTGCACCACCCCTCGGATGGCATGGCGAGTGGTCTGCGGGCGGTCGGAGGTGATCGCCAGGTGAGATCCGATCATGGCGTTCAACAACGTCGACTTGCCGACGTTGGGACGCCCCACGATGCAGGCGAAGCCACTGCGGAACAGCGTCAGCGTAATCACCCGACCCGGTCACGGCACGCCCGACCTGTCGGCACGCCACACGGGTACCCCGGAGCCGCCGGCGTCGCGTACGACATCGATGGGCACCTCGCGGTCCCCCACCACTGCGGCCCCTTCGATCCCTCGGGCGCCGGCGGAGACCGCCTGCGCCACCGCCACCTCAAGGCCCGTCAGCGTGAGCGACGGAAGGTTCACGTCCGCTCCCGCATAGGAACGTCCCGTGTCGTCGCGGACCGCTCCCCCGGAGTCGGCCTGCGTGCGCGCCCGCGCCGCTCGCGCCAGCGTGATCAACTTCCGGTCCTCGTCGCCCGGTAACGCTGCCTGCGTCATGTGCCCTCCTGCCGCGCCACCAGGATCGTGCCGATCCGGTTGCGCCGTCCCTCGGCGGATTCGGCGACCAGTTCCCAGCCCTGCTCGTTGATCCGGGCACCGGGGATCGGGACCCGCCCGAGCCGCTGCCCCAGGAGCCCGCCGACGGTCTCGACCCCCAGCCGATCCGGGTCGAGCTCGATGCCGGTCAACTCACACAGGTGCTCCAAGGACAACCGGGCACTGACCCGCCATTGGCCGTCGGCGACGGGGACGACCTCGGGCGCGCTCGTGTCGTATTCGTCATCGATCTCCCCGACGATCTCCTCGAGGATGTCTTCGATGGTCACCATGCCGGCGGTCCCGCCGAACTCGTCGACGACGATCGCCAGGTGCACCCGTTCGGCCTGCATCTCGCGCAGCAGATCGTCAGCGGGCTTGCTGTCGGGGACGAAGTGCGCGGGGCGAAGGTGACTCTCCACCCGCTCGGTCCGTTCCGCGTCCCGATGTTCCACCACGCGACGGACCAGATCCTTGAGGAACACGACACCCCGGATGTCGTCGGGCCCCTCCCCGATCACCGGGATACGCGAGAAGCCCGACCGCAGACACAGCGACATCGCCTGGCGCAGCGACGCGTCCCGTTCGATGAACACGATCTCTGTGCGGGGCACCATCACCTCGCGGGCGATCGTGCCCCCGAGTTCGAACACCGAGCGGATCATCTGGCGCTCGTCATCGTGGATGATCCCGTCGGCCCGATCGAGGAGCTCGCGCAGTTCGGCCATCGAGCCGAACGGCCCACGCCGGTAGCCACGTCCCGGCGTGATGGCGTTGCCCACCAGGATCAGGGTCGCCGACAGCGGGGTCAGCACCCAGGCCAGCGCCTTGGCAGGACCAGCTGCCGCCCCTGCCACACGTTCCGGGTGCTGACGTCCCACCGTCCGGGCCGAGACCCCGAGGACGACGTAGGAGACCACAGCCATGATCGCGGTGGCGACCACCAGGTCCCAGCCCTCCGTGGTGGGGAACCACGAGGCGATCGCCAGGTACAGCACGGCCAGTGCCACCAGGGTCAGCGCCGAATGCAGCAGGAGCAGGACGTTGACGTACCTCGTCGGGTCCTCCGCCATCGGCAACAGACGCTGCGCGCGCCGATCGCCCTCGTCACTCATCTCCTTCAGCCGGACCCGCGAAAGCGCCGAGAACGCGGTCTCGGCAGCCACGAAGAACCACGACAGCAGAAGCAGGACGACGAACAGGACCGACAACCACACGGTGGCCGCGGTCATCGGCGGGACTCGGCGTACTCGGCCACGAGTTCCCGTTGCCGGTCGAACATCACCTGCTCCTCGACGGGATCGGCGTGGTCGTTCCCCAGCAGGTGCAGCACCCCATGGGTGACCAGGACCCGGATCTCGTGGGTCTCGTCGTGGCCCGCCACGACAGCCTGACGTCGCGCGACCGCCGGACACACGACGACGTCACCCAGGACGCCGGAGACCCGCGGCTGCCCCGGGGCCGGCTCGCGCAGCTCATCCATGGGGAAACTCAGTACGTCCGTCGGTCCCGGTTCGTCCATCCACTCCACATGGAGCGCCGCCATGGCCGGTTCGTCGACCAATGTGATCGACAGCTCCGCGTCGGCCGCCATCCCCAACCGGTCGAGGAGGAACCGGGCGAGTGCGGTGATGTCGGACGTGTCGAAGTCCTCGCCGGTGTCGTCGCGGACATCCAGGTCAGGCACGTCTCCCCCGGTCGCCTCGGCGCAGCGGGGCCGTGATCGGGGTGTTGCGTTCGTCCCACCGACCGTAGGCGGAGACGATCCGCCCCACGAGTTCATGGCGGACGACGTCGCGCGCGTCGAGGCGGCAGAACGCGACATCGTCGACACCGGAGAGGATCTCCTCGACCACGCGCAGTCCGGACGACTGGCCGCCGGGGAGGTCGACCTGGGTCACGTCGCCGGTCACCACCATGGTGGACCCGAATCCGAGCCGGGTGAGGAACATCTTCATCTGCTCCGGCGTGGTGTTCTGGGCCTCGTCGAGGATGATGAACGCGTCATTGAGGGTGCGCCCCCGCATGTAGGCCAGGGGGGCCACCTCGATCGTGCCCGAGGTCATGAGCCGCGGGATCGAGTCGGGGTCGATCATGTCGTGCAGTGCGTCGTACAGCGGCCGCAGGTAGGGGTCGATCTTCTCGCTCAGGGTGCCCGGCAGGAATCCCAGCCGTTCCCCGGCCTCGACGGCGGGGCGGGTGAGGATGATCCGACTGACGTCCTTGCCCTGCAGCGCCTGCACGGCCTTGGCCACCGCGAGGTAGGTCTTGCCGGTGCCCGCGGGTCCGATACCGAACGTGACCGTGTTGCGGTCGATCGCGTCGACGTAGTGCTTCTGGTTCAGGGTCTTCGGCCGGATCGTGCGTCCCCGGTTGGACAGGATGTTGGCCGTCAACACGTTCGAGGGTGAGGCGTCGCCGGCGCGCAGCATGCCGATCGAGCGCTCGACGGTGTCCGGGGTGAGTGCCTGGCCCGTGCGCAGCATCGCCAGCAGTTCCGCGTACAACTGCTCGACCAGGCGGACCTCGTGTTCCGGTCCGGACAGGCTGATGTCGTTGCCCCGCACGTGGATGTCGGTGTCCGGGAAGGAGTTCTCGACGATCCGCAGCAGGGAGTCGGACACCCCCAGCAGGCCGAGCATCGGCTGAGATGCGGGCACGACGATGCGCGCATCGGCGCTCTCGCTCATGGCACCTCCCGGTTCCATAGTCCCGGCTGGAGGGCCGCGCGTCCACTCGCCGCCAGGTTCACCCGGGAGGCCACTGCATCTGCCGGCCGCCGAGCACGTGGGCGTGCACGTGGCCCACGGTCTGCCCCCCGTCGGATCCCGTGTTGAGCACGATCCGGTACCCCGCGGCCAGTTCCTGTGACCGGGCGACCTGTGTGGCCGCCTCGAGCAGCCCCCCGGCCACCGCCGGGTCGGCCGCGGCCAGGGCCGCCGCATCGGCGTAGTGATCCCGCGGGATCACCAGGACATGCACCGGCGCCTGGGGGTTCACGTCGCGGAAGGCGAGGAACGTGTCGTCGGAGAACACGATGTCGCCGGGGATCTCTCCGACGGCGATGGCACAGAACAGACAGTCCGGATCGTGGGTCATGCGGTCAAACTACCCCGGACCAGCGGCCGCACCGGGCCAGGACCACGGCGGCGGCGACGACTCCCGCCGTCGAGGTCCGCAGCACCGAATCGCCCAGGCGCACCGCCCGGGCGCCGACCGACTCGAAGCGGGCGAGTTCGACCGGCGAGATCCCCCCTTCGGGGCCGACGACCAGGATCAGGTCGCCCGAGTCAAGGACCGCGATGGTCGCCAGCGGTTCGGTCGCGGCCTCGTGCAGAACCAGGCCCCGCCGAGCCGTGGCGAGCAACTCCGCCACTGCTGCCGTGTCGGCCGGCTCGGCGATGTGCGGCACCCGGCTGCGGCGCGACTGCTTGGCGGCCGCCCGGGCCACCGACTCCCATCGCCGGACCCCGCGCACACGCTTGTCGCCCCGCCACACGGCGATGCTGCGCTCCGCCGCCCAGGGCACGATGGCGTCCACGCCGACCTCGGTGAGCATCTCCACCGCCTGCTCGGAGCGATCGCCCTTGGCGATGGCCTGCACCACGGTGATCCGGGGGGTCGGCTCGGGGTCCACGACCACCGCGGACACCGTGACCGTCAGTGCGCGGTCTGCCCCTGCCGCCACGAGTCCACGGGCGCGGCGGCCGGCCCCATCGACCAGCTCGACAGCCGCCCCCACCGCGAGCCGACGCACCGTCCGGGCATGGTGGGCTTCGTCGCCGTGGACCGTGACGGCGTCTCCCGCCGCCACCGCGGCGAGCAGCTCCGGGTCGACCAGGAACACCGGGGTGGTGGTCATCGTCCGGCGAACGCGTCCTTGATGCGGCTGAAGAGGCCCGACGGCTCCACCACCGGTGTCGCCAACGGCTTCTCCTCGCCGCGCAGCGTTGCCAGGCGTTCGAGCAACTCCCGCTGTTCGGCGTCGACGCCGGTGGGGGTCTGGACCTGCAGGTGGACCGTCAGGGTCCCCCGACCCGATCCGCGCAGGTGCGGCACCCCCCGGTCGCGCAGGACATGCTCGTACCCGGACTGGGTGCCGGCGGGCACCCGCACGAGCTCCTCGCCGTCGAGCGTCTCGAGCGGGATCTCGGTGCCCAGCGCCGCCGCCGTCATCGGCAGCGACAAGGTGCAGTGAAGGTCGTCGCCCTGACGATGGAACACGGGGTGGGGCTTCTCGACGACTTCGACGTACAGATCGCCCGCAGGGCCGGCACCGATGCCCACCTCGCCCTCGCCGGCCAGTTGGATCCGGGTACCGCTCTCGACCCCCGGAGGAATCCGGAACCCCACGGTCCGACGGGTGCGCACCCGACCTTCGCCGGAGCACTCCGGACACGGATGGGGGATCACCGTCCCGAATCCCCGGCACTGGGGGCACACACGGGTCGTCATGACCTGCCCCAGGAAGGATCGCTGCACCGACTGGATCTCGCCGCGCCCCTTGCACATCGAACAGCCGGTGATGTCGGTCCCCGGGGCGGCTCCCGCACCCTCGCAGGCCGAGCAGGCCACCGCGGTGTCGATCGTCACCTCGCGATCGGAACCGAACATGACCTCGTCGAGTTCGACCGACAGTCGGATGAGGGCGTCCTGCCCCCGCTGTTGACGGGATCGCGGGCCGCGCGGGGCGGACGGGCCGAAGAACGCGTCCATGAGGTCGCCGAAGTCGAAGGCGCCGGACCCGGCGTTCGCACTCATCGGATCGACGCCCGAGTCGTACATCCGCCGCTTGTCGGGATCGCTCAGGACCTCGTAGGCGACCGTGACCTCTTTGAAGTGTTCCTGGGTGGCCGGATCGGGGTTCAGGTCGGGGTGCAACTCGCGGGCGAGTTTGCGGTACGCCCGCTTGATCTCCTGGGCGTCAGCGTCTCGGGAGACCCCGAGGGTCGCGTAGTAGTCCTGCGGCACTGCTCCAATTTACGGTACGCGGGGGACTCCTCCGCTGCGCGCAGAGCGAACACCGTCACTGGTCGGCGAGGATCCGGCCCAGATATCGGGCGACCGCCCGGACCGCGGTGATCGATCCCGGGTAGTCCATCCGGGTCGGTCCCAGCACCCCGAGGTGGGCGACGGCCGTGTCGTGCGGACCGTACCCACTGGTGACGACCGAGACCGCGTCCATCGCCTCGAGGTCGTTCTCGTGACCGATCCGGACGTCGATCCGGTCGGTGGCCGTGGCCTCGCCCAGGAGCCGGAGCAGCACCATCTGCTCTTCCAGCGCCTCGAGGACGGGCTGGATCGTCTGGGGGAAATCACGACCATGCCGCGCGAGGTGGGCGGTGCCGGCGATGACGATCCGCTCCTCGGCATGTTCCACCGCCGCATCCCGGAGCGTGCCGACGACCTGCGCCACCTGCTCACGCCGGTCCGGCTCGAACTCGTCGGCGAGCCCCGCGGTGAGGTCCGCCACGTCGGCGAACTCACGGTCGTGCAGTACCTCGTTCACCTGGTTCCGCAACCGGGCGACGACATCCTCGTCCCACGTGGCGTTGGTGGCCACGACCCGCTGTTCCACACGGCCCGAATCGGCGATGAGAACGACCAGGAGCCGCTGGGGTGCCACAGGCACCAACTCGATGTGGCGCACATGGGACCGCCGCAGGGACGGGTACTGCACCAGCGCCATCTGCGAGGTCAGTTGGGCCAGGAGTTTCACGGCCCGCTCGACCACGTTGTCCAGATCGACCGCCGAGTCGAGGAAGGTGTGGATGGCGCGGCGCTCGGCCCCCGAGAGGGGGCGCACCTGCGCGAGACGGTCGACGAACACGCGGTAGCCGGCATCGGTCGGCACCCGACCTGCGCTGGTGTGCGGCTGGACGATCAAGCCTTCGTCCTCGAGGACCGCCATGTCGTTGCGGATGGTGGCGGAGGACACGGCCAGTTCCGGGCGGGCGGCGATGCTCTTGGATCCGACCGGCTCATTGCTCGCCACGAAGTCCTCGACGATGGCCCGCAGCACCGCGAGCCGACGCTCGTCACTCATCAGCACCTCCGGTTCCGCAGTTTAGTGCGCTACCGCTATCCGGCAGCGTGACTTGTGATTCCCGACACGCTCAGTGACTATGGCCTACCGAGGTTCGCCCGCACGCGGGCGCCCAGCAGCCAGGAGGCGGCCACCGTGGACGACCGATCACCCCGCAGCGACTCCCTCCTGGGCGACACCAGCGACGTTGCCGACACCCGCGAGTCGCGACGGCGCGCGCGGCTGCGGACCGTGGCGTTCGTCCTGGGACTGGCGCTGGCCTACCTGCTGTGGCGGATCGCCATCGGGAACCCCCTCGACCCGGCCGACCTCACCCTTCCGCGGATCGACCCGTTCCTGCTGGTCGTGGTCCTGTTCTTCCTCGCGATGATCGGCCTGATGCTGGGGATGACCTGGGGCGCTGGTCGGTCACCGCACGTGCTCTTCCGGCCCGAACAGCTGGATGTCGGGCTCGACGACGTCATCGGCATCGAGCCGGTGAAGGAGGACGTCACCCGTTCCCTGGACCTCTTTCTCGCCCACAAGACCTTCGCCCGCGAGATGGGCGGCTCCCCCCGGCGCGGCCTCCTCTTCGAAGGACCTCCCGGCACGGGCAAGACCTACACAGCCAAGGCGATCGCCCGTGATGCCGGCGTGCCGTTCCTGTTCGTGTCCGCCACCAGCTTCCAGTCCATGTACCTGCAGGGCGACAGGCCGCAAGATCCGCTCCTGCTTCCGGCGCTGCAGTCGGCCGCTCGCAGCGAGGTCGAGGCGATCGGCTTCATCGAGGAGATCGATACCATCGCCATAGCCCGCGCCGGCGTGAACAGGTCCGCTACAGCCATCACCGAGGCCGCCGACGTTCTCTGCTCCTGCTGATCGGCGAGGGCACAGGTAGGGTGGTGAACGAACTCCTCATCCAGATGCAGTCGTTCGACACCCCCACCGGCAGTCAGCAGTTTCCGGACGGCGTGGGCTGCCGTCGGGCTGGAACCTCTTCCTGCCCGCCCACCAGCAGGTCCCCGGCCCCGGGTGACGCCTGCCAACGTGCTGCTGATCGCCGCCACCAATCGGGCGGACAGCCTCGATCCCGCACTGCTGCGTCCCGGCCGGTTCGATCGCCGGATCGCGTTCGAGCCACCCTCGTTCGCCGGTCGGACGGCGCTGATCGACCACGCCCTACGCACTCGTGCCCACGCCCCGGAGCTCGACGAGACCTATGTCCGCTCGGCCATCGCGGCCGTGACGCAGGGCTACACCCCGGCCATGCTCGAGCACATGTTCGACGAGGGGCTGGTCAATGCCCTTCGGCGGGGGGACACGGCGATGAACCGCAAGGACCTGGAGCGGGCACGCCTGACCGAGGAGATCGGATTGGGCCAGCCGGTCGCCTACACCTCCCATGAGCAGCGGCTCATCGCCACCCACGAATCGGGCCACGCGACCATCGCCTACCTGGTGGCGCCGCATCGTCGGCTCGACGTCCTCAGCATCATCAAACGCAAGGACGCCCTGGGCATGCTCGCCCATGGGGACACCGACGACGTCTTCACCCGGAGTCGGTCCGAGCTGACCTCCATGATCCAGATCGCGCTGGGCGGCCAGGCAGCCGAGGAGATCTTCTTCGGAGAGGTGTCCACGGGGCCGGCCAGCGACCTCGCCTACGCCACCACAGTGGCGGCGCAGATGATCGGAGCCTGTGGGATGGGCGGTTCCCTGATCAGCCTGCAGGCGGTGTCGGGTTCGTCCTTCTCGGACACGAACCTGGTGGGCCGGGTGCTCGCGGACCAGACCGCGCGCGCCGAGATGGAACAGCTCCTCGACGACCAGAAGGCGAACGTCGTGCGGCTTCTCCAGGAGAATCGGCACCTGGTCGAAGCGCTGCGCGACGCCCTGCTCGAACGCCAGGAGTTGGTCGGCCGCGAGATCCTGGACGTTCTGGAGGCCGCCAACGCCGACCGCACGGTCGACCTGCGGGTCGCCGGCACTCCCGACACGGTGTAGCCGCGCCGGGCTATTCTCTGCGGGAACGGGTCGCCGACCCGGGCGAGGATCACCATGAGCACCACGACCGACACCGCCGTCACCGAGGCGCCGGTCCCCACAGCGCGCATGGCACGCCACCGGGGTGCCTTCATCGAGATGCTGGTGAGCAGCATCCTGGGGCTGGTGGCCTCGTTCGTGTTGTCGGTCGACGCCATTGCCATCGCCGCCAACCCCGACGCGACGTTCTCGTGCGACCTGTCCTCGACCATCTCCTGCGGGGCGGTCGGACGCACGTGGCAGGCCAGTCTGCTGGGTTTCCCGAATGCCTTCCTGGGCCTGATCTGCGAACCCGTCGTGATCACGATCGCGGTGGCTTCGCTAGGTGGGGTCCGGTTCCCACGCTGGTTCATGCTCAGCGCGCAGGTGGTCTACTCGATCGGCTTCGTCTTCGCCTACTGGCTGTTCTACCAGGCCTACTTCAACATCCACGCGCTGTGCCCCTGGTGCCTCTTGATCACCGTGACCACGACCCTGGTGTTCACCTCTATGACCCGGGTGAACATCCTGGACGGAAACCTGGGCGAGGGCGTGAAACGACGGCTCGAACCGGCACTGCGGTACAACGCCGACACCTACGGCGCGATCCTGATCCTGGCGATCCTGGCGGCGATGGTGGTCTACACCTACCTCTGACGCTGGTCGAGCGTCCGGTGGTCGCGCGGAGCCGAGACCACTGCACACGGCCGCGGGTTGAGTAGGCGCGCCAGCGCCGTATCGAAACCCGCCCACCGGCGTAGGGTCTCGCTGCGCCCGGGCTCGGTGGTCGGTCAGGTGGCCGAGTCCCGTAATCGAGCGCAGCGCCGGAGGGCCCTACTCGGCGTCGTGCGCCGATGCCGCGGCGAGCAGTTCCAGGGTCACCGCGTCGGCCAGCAGTCGACCTCGGCGGGTCAGGCGCCAGCGTGGGCCCACGGCCTCCAGCAGACCCCGGCCCGCGAGATCGCGCGCGATCGCGGGACCGTTCGCGCCCACGAGGACGTCCGCCTCGAATCCGGCTGCCAGGCGGACCGCGAGCATCACCTGTTCGGTTCGACGCTGATCCGCGGACAAGGTCTCCTCACCTTCGCGCGGGTCCTGACCTGCCGTGAGCGCCGCCGCCCACTTCACCGGGTGACGGAGGTTCCACCAGCGAACACCGGCAGCGTGGCTGTGTGCCCCCGGTCCGACCCCCCACCAGTCGTCGGCGGTCCAGTAGCCCACGTTGTGGCCGCACTCGTGGCCCGGTATCGCCCAGTTCGAGATCTCGTACCAGGGCAGCCCCGCGTCGCCGAGTGCGGAATCGGCGATCTCGTAGCAGGCCGCGGCATGGTCGTCGTCCGGGGCCGCCATCTCTCCCCTGCCGACCTTGCGGGCCAACACCGTCCCCGGCTCGACCGTCAGGGCATAGGCCGAGACATGGCCGACCCCGGCCTCGACGGCCGTCTCGACCGTGGCCCGCCAGGACTCGAGGGTCTCCCCCGGCGTCGCGTAGATGAGGTCGAGGCTCACCCGTGGGAAGCCTGCGAGTTGAGCCAAGCGGGCGGCCTTCACCGCCCCACCGGGGCTGTGTTGCCGGTCCAGCACCCGCAAGACCCCCGCGTCGGCGCTCTGCATCCCCAGGGACAGCCGGGTCATCCCGCCCGCCAACAGGGCGTCGAGCAGGGCGGGGGTGATGGTCTCCGGATTCGCCTCACAGGTGACCTCGGCCGCCGGGGCGAGCCCGAACTCGTCCGCGATCTCCGCGAGAACAGCGGCAAGGTCGGTCGCCGGAAGCAACGTGGGCGTACCGCCACCGAAGAACACCGAGGAGACCGGCCGGGGGTCGGCACCCAGCGTCTGCCGGGCCAGGCGAACCTCGCGGATCGCGGCCTCGCGCCAGTCACCGGTACCGCCCCGGCCCGCCTCCCCCGGCACGTAGGTGTTGAAGTCGCAGTAGCCGCACCGGGTGCCGCAGTACGGCACGTGCACGTAGAAGCGCAGGGCCGGCGGGGTCCCGACACCATTTTGCGTGACCACCCCCGGCCCTGCGCCTGCGGCCTTGGCCCAGCGGGCCGTGGGCCTACTTCTTGCCGCTGTAGATGTCGTCGACCAGGCCCGAGAAGTGCTCCTCGACGACCTTCCGCTTCACCTTGAGGCTTGGCGTGAGGAACCCGTCGTCGACCGTCAGTTCCTGCGGGATGACCCGGAACTGCTTGATCGTCTCCCAGTGGTTGAGCTCACCGTTCAGATCGTCGACACCCTGCTGGATGGTGGCGATCACGGCGGGGTCGGCTGCGAGCGCGGCGATGTCCTCGCTGGACTTGCCGTTTGCCTCTGCCCACTGCTTGGCGGCATCGGGGTCGAGAGCCACGAGAGCACTGGCGAAGTTCCGCTCGTTGGCGATGATCACGACCTGGCCGGCCAGCGGGCAGTGCGCCTTGAACTGGGCTTCGATGGCACCGGGGGCGATGTACTTGCCGCCGGAGGTCTTGACCAGGTCCTTCTTGCGGTCGGTGATCTTGACCCGACCGGCCTCGTCGATCACGCCGATATCGCCCGTGGCGAACCACCGGTTGGGACCGGGCGGCTGGTCGCCGAACACCTCGGCGTTGGCCTCGGGCCGGTTGCGGTACTCACGCATGACACCGCCACCCCGGACCATGATCTCGCCGTCGTCGGCGATGCGGATCTCGGTGCCCGGAAGCGGCTGCCCGACCGTCCCGATCGCCACGTTGCCGGGCCGGTTGATGGTGGTCCCGGCGGACGTCTCGGTGAGCCCGTAGCCCTCGAGGATCGTCATACCGACGATCTCGAACCAGGCGTTGATGTCCTTCGACAGGGCCGCCGAACCTGACACGAAGTACTGCAGGTTGCCGCCCATGCGCTCGCGCACCTTGCTGAACACGAGCTTGTCGGCCAGCCCCAACTGCATGCCCAGCATTCCGCCGACCTTCTCGCCGGCCGCGCGCTTCTGCCGGGCGCGCTCGCCGACCTTGAACGCCCAGGCGAAGATCGACGCCTTGGCGCCGCCCTCCTCCTGGATCTGCCGGTTCACCCCGGCATGGACCTTCTCGAAGATGCGGGGCACCGCCGCCACGAAGGTCGGCTTGACGACCGGGAGATTGTTGATGATCTCGGGGACGCGACCGTCGACAGCCGTGACGAATCCGACCTGGAGCTGCACGGACAGCAGCACCTTGCCGAACGAGTGCGCCAGCGGCAGCCACAGGAACTGCACCCAGTCCTCTTTCAGGAGTCCGAGACTGGCCAGGGCCGCGCCTTCGTACGTCCAGTTGCTGTGGGTCAGCTCGACGCCCTTGGGCTTGCCGGTGGTGCCCGAGGTGTAGATCAGGGTGGACAGCTTGTCGGGCCCGGTGGCGTCGACACGCTGCTGGATCAGGTCCGGCGTCTCGGCCAGGAGCGCCTTGCCCTTCTCGCGCAGCTGGGCCCAGGACAGCACCTTCTGACCGTCACCCTCGCCGTCGATGAGCACGATGTGGTGCACCGAGTCGACCTTGGCGGCCTTGTCGGCCTGGCCCTGATCCTCGGCGATGAGGATCTTGGAGTTCGAGTCGGACAGGATGAACTCCACGTCCTCCTCGCCGGTGCTCGGGTAGACCGTGGTCGTGGCACCGCCCGACAGCATGATCGCGAAGTCGGCGATGATCCACTCCAGCCGGGTGTTGCTGGCGATGGCCACGCGCTCCTCGGTGTTGATCCCGAGCGACACCAGACCGGCGGCCGCTTCGCTGGCCTCATCCAGGATCTGGGACCAGGTGTAGGACCGCCAGCCGCCGTCGGGGGTGGGAGCCCGGTACGCCTCCTTGGACGCGCTCTTGGCGCAGCGGTCCAGGATCAACTGGCCGAACGACGACGCCGGGGTCTCGTAGGGCTCATTGAGCGATCCAGTGGTCATTCCGGCCGAGGGGACCTCAGTCATCGGGCACGCCTCCTTGTGGCGACAGCTAGGTTTCCGCGACGACCCTAGCCGGTGCCCGGCCGGGATGCGCCCCTATAGCCGATGCTCACCCTGAGCGATCAGGCGACCACCACCAGGCGGCAGCCCCGATAGGCGCCGGTTCAGCGGTCGGACTCGGTGCTCAGAGCTGCGATGAAGGCCTCCTGCGGCACCTCGACGCTGCCCACCATCTTCATGCGCTTCTTGCCCGCCTTCTGCTTCTCGAGCAACTTGCGCTTCCGCGAGATGTCACCGCCGTAGCACTTGGCCAGCACGTCCTTGCGGATCGCCCGGATGTTCTCGCGGGCGATGATCCGCGATCCGATGGCCGCCTGGATGGGGACCTCGAACTGCTGGCGCGGGATCAACTCCTTCAGCTTGGCCGCCATGGCCACCCCGTAGGAGTAGGCCCGGTCCCGGTGGACGATCGCACTGAAGGCGTCGACGGCGTCGCCGTGGAGCAGGATGTCGACCTTGACCAGATCGGCGTCCTGCTCCCCTGCCGGCTCATAGTCCAGCGACGCGTAGCCGCGGGTGCGCGACTTCAGAGCGTCGAAGAAGTCGAACACGATCTCGGCCAGGGGCAGCGAGTACCGCAGTTCGACGCGGTCCTCGGACAGGTAGTCCATGCCCAGCAGCGTTCCGCGCCGCGATTGGCACAGTTCCATGATCGTGCCCACGTAGTCCGACGGCGCGATCACGGTCGCCCGGACGACGGGTTCGCTCACCGCAGCGATCTTGCCGTCCGGGAACTCGCTGGGGTTGGTCACCACATGGTGGGTGCCGTCCTCCATGTCCACGCCGTACACGACGCTGGGGGCGGTGGAGATCAGATCGAGCCCGAACTCCCGCTCCAGGCGCTCCCGGACGATCTCCAGGTGCAGCAGGCCGAGGAACCCGCAGCGGAACCCGAAGCCGAGTGCCGTGGAGGTCTCGGGCTCGTAGACGAGCGCGGCGTCGTTGAGCTTCAGCTTGTCGAGGGCATCCCGCAGGTCGGGATAGTCCGAGCCGTCGATGGGGAACAGGCCGGAGTAGACCATCGGCTTGGGGTCCTGATAGCCGCCCAGAGAATCCTGCGCAGGACGGTCGGCCGCGGTGACGGTGTCTCCGACTCGGCTCTGCCGCACGTCCTTGACCCCGGTGATCAGATACCCGACCTCACCCGCACCCAGACCCTGCGACGCGACCGGCTCCGGCGAGATGACCCCGACCTCGAGAGCCTCATGGGTGGCTCCGGTCGACATCATCACGATGCGCTGCCGGTGCGACAGCCGCCCGTCGACCATGCGCACGTAGGTCACGACCCCGCGGTAGGTGTCGTAGACGGAGTCGAAGATCAGTGCCCGGGCGGGTGCGGCGACATCCCCGCCCGGTGCCGGGACCTCGTGCACCACACGATCGAGCAGATCGGCGACGCCGGCCCCGGTCTTGGCCGACACCCGCAGGACCTCGTCGGCGTCGCATCCGATGATGTGCGCCAACTCCGCGGCGTACTTGTCCGGCTGGGCAGCCGGCAGGTCGATCTTGTTGAGCACGGGGATGATCTGCAGGTCGTTCTCCAGCGCCAGATAGAGGTTCGCCAGCGTCTGCGCCTCGATTCCCTGAGCCGCGTCCACGAGCAGCACCGCGCCCTCGCAGGCCGCCAGGCTCCGCGACACCTCGTAGGTGAAGTCGACGTGTCCGGGCGTGTCGATGAGGTTGAGCACGTACGTCCGGCCGTCAGGCGCCTCATAGGGCAGGCGCACTGCCTGGCTCTTGATCGTGATCCCCCGCTCCCGCTCGATGTCCATGCGGTCGAGGTACTGGGCGCGCATCTCGCGGTCCGCGACCAGACCGGTCGCCTGCAGCATCCGGTCGGCCAGGGTCGACTTGCCGTGGTCGATGTGGGCGATGATGCAGAAGTTGCGGATCAACTGCTGGTCGGTCGCTCCCGGGCGGGTGCCTGTCAAGGGTGGGCTCCGTTGGGCGATTTGGTGGTGGGGGGTCCGGCACGGGTATCCTAGTCGTCGTCGTGTCGGCGCGCCGTCCGTGCCGCCGGCCACCTCCATCCACGTACGAAAGCTCACGGGACACATGGCGAACATCAAGTCGCAGATCAAGCGCAACCGGACCAACGAGAAGGCGCGTCAGCGCAACAAGGCGGTCAAGTCGTCGCTGAAGACCTCGGTGCGTCACTTCCACGAGGCCGTGGCAGCCGGCGACGCCGAGAAGGCCCGCGCCGCAGCCCAGTACGTGGCCCGCGAACTCGACCGGGCCGCCAGCAAGGGCGTCATCCACAAGAACCAGGCGGCGAACCGCAAGTCGGCCATCGCACGCGAGGCTGCCGCACTCGGCTGAGTGCTGGCCCGGGCCGGTTCCGGTCCGGGCGTCAATCCGCGGCGCCACCCGACAGGCGGGCCACGACGGATTCGATGATGGCCATCTTCTGCTCGTCGTCGAGCGCCACTCCCCCGTCGAGACCGCCCTTCATGTCGGCATCCCACCGGGGAAGTCGCGCCGACACTCCGGCCAACTTGGCGCCGGTGGCACCCCAGCGCCGCGCGTTGTCCCGAGCCCGGTCCGCCTGCCACGGGGCGATGGCCAGATCGCGGGGCGGCTGCGCACCGCGCATCCCCGCCAGCGCCATCATCCGCACCCCGTGGGCCAGCGCCGCCACGACCGAGACCCCCACCCCGCGTTCACGCTGTTCCATGGTGCGCAGCAATCGCAGAGCCTCGGTGGTCCGTCCCGCCCACACGTGGTCCACGAGGGTGAAGGAACTCACCTTGCCCTGCACCGGGAACATCGCATGCACAGTGTCGACGTCCACCCGCCCACCGGGGGTGTCGGCGACCGCCTGTCGCACTGCGGCCAGCAGCAGTTCGAGGGAGTCGGTACCGACCGCATCGAGCAGCCATTGCTCCGCCTGATCGGTGATGGTGCCCCCGGCCGCCTTGGCCTCGTCACGCGCCATGGCGCGAACCTCGCGCTCCTTGGGCCGGGCGCACTTGACGACCGTGGCGTCGGTCTTGCCCGCGGCATTGATGACGCCGCGCCCACGCGCTGCGCCACCGTGGGTGATGACGATGGCCGTGCCCCCGGGGTCGGCCAGCAGGTCCTTGAGCACCTGCTGCACGGCGTCGTCGGACTGATCGATGTTCTCGACCCGCAGGATAGGCGGGTCCCCGAACAGGCTGGGGGCCGAGGCCTGCGCGATCTCCTGAGCCAGATCCACACCTGCGTCGGACTTGCGCGCGCAGTCCAGTACCCGGACCGAGCGGTCGGGGTACTGAGCACATAGGCGTTCGGTCGCCTCGTCGGCTGCGCGACTCACCAGCAGGGACTCGGGACCGGTGACGACCACCGCCGGCTCGAGGCGGGCGGGACGCTCGATGCGGGAGGCCATGCGCCCGATGGTGTCACGTGGTGCCGACACCACTCGCCACCGACCTCAGCCCTTCCGAGGGTCCGGCTCAACAGGGCGCGACCCAGACGGCACCCGGGGCACCTCCGACCGCGATGCACCCGTCGAGGTCGGTCCGTCGCACCGCCGCACCGCTCGCCGCATACTCCTGGAGGGTGGCCGGCGCCGGATGCCCGTAGGTGTTGCCGGCACCGACGCTGGCGATCGCGACCCGGGCGGACACCCACTCCGCGAATCGCGGGTCCTGGTGGTCGGAGCCATGGTGCGGGATCACGACCACATCGACGGGTCTCGATGGTGATCTCATCAGTCGCGACTGGCTCTCCGGCTCGACGTCCCCGGGGATGAGGGCCGAGAATCCGTCCGCCCAACGCACCGCAGCCACCAGGCTGCCGTTGTTCGCCTGGGAATCAGCTCCGACGAACGCCCGCGGCGGCCACAGGGCGTCGGCGCGGAGCCCGGCCCAGCCCACGGCGTCCCCCTCTCCGGCGCCGGCGGGGACACCCGCCACCTGCGACACCGCCGACACCATCGTGGCGGGGCGCGTGAACGTGGTGGCCATCACCGGCGTCCCCGGGTACGCGGACAGGACCGCCGGCAACCCGCCCACGTGATCGGCGTGGAAATGGCTCAGGACCACCGCCTCGAGCCTGCGGAGGTGCAGCCGGACGGCACAGGAGGCGGCCGCGTCGCCGTCGGGTCCGGTGTCGAACAGGACGGCGGAGTCGACTCCGGTGCGGGCCAGCACCGCGGTTCCCTGACCCACGTCGCACACCACGAGTCGCCAACCGGGAGGGCCGCGATGTCCGGCGGCGACGATCACTCCGACCAGCAGCACCGCACCCGCCGCCACGGCCGCGGTCCGGGGCCGCGCCAACCGGGCGCCCAGCCACCAGACGCCGATCGCACTCCCGGCACCGAACACGACAGGAACCGCGACCGCCGCCACGGCCGAGTCGGCGACCGCCTGAGCACCTCCGGCCACGACGACCACGGCCTGGGCGAAGGGCAGCGCCAGATGTCCGATGATGCCCGCGGCGCCCGGACTCACCGGCGCCACCAGGGAGCCGATCAGGCCCAGGACCGTGATCGGGGCCACGCAGGGGCTCACCAGCAGGTTGGCCGGAACCGCCACCCAGGACACCGGCGACCCCGACAGCATCAGCAGGGGTGCGGTCGCCAGGTGGGCCGCCACCGCGACCGCCAGTGGAACGGCCACGATGAGAGGCAGCGGGAGGACCCGGGCTGCCGGTGTGACGAGCAGCAGGAGCCCGGCGGTGGCCGCCACCGAGAGCGCGAACCCGAGCGACCACGCCAACTCGGGACACGCCAACAGAAGCGCCGCGACACAGCTGCTGAGCGCCGCGACTCCCCGAGCCGGTCCTCCCGACAGGATCCCGAGGAGTCCCACGACGGCCATGGCCGCGGCCCGCAGGACGCTGGGCTGGGGTCCCACCAGGGCCCCATAGCCGGACACCGCCAGGAAGCAGCCCAGCACCTGCATCGTGCGGGAGCGGCGCAGGAGGCGGAGGACCAGCAGCACGGCAGCCATGACGATGGCGAAGTTGCCCCCTGACACGGCCGTCAGATGGGACAGTCCCGCCGCTCGCATCGTCGCCGCGAAGGACGGGGTCTGACGGGATTCGTCCCCGATGGCGATCCCGGACACCAGGGCGGCGGCGTCGGGGGATCGGGGCCGGTGGCCTGGACCAGTCCGTCGCGGATGCGGTCCCCGAGCGCGGCAAGGGCGCCTGGCGGGGCCACGACGGTCGGCGGGGTCACCGCGCGGGCGGTGGGCTCCGTCGACGTCGGGGGTCGCGGCGAGAACCGCCCGTGACACCGGATGACGGACCCCACCGGCAGCGGTGTCGACAGGTCCGCGCCGTCCACGAAGAGTCGGGTCGGCAGGTCCACCGAGATCACCGTCGTCCCGCGACCGACCGCCTCGACCGTGACCGGGATCGAGACCGCCGGAGACTGTCCCATGCCGCGGTCCACCGCCTTGCCGGGACCGCGGACCTGCGCGGTGAGTTCCACCAGGTGATCCACCGCCTCGGTCGGCGGTTGCCGGGCGGCTCCTCCCACCGCCCCAGCGCAGGCAGCCCCGAGGGCGACCACGGCCACCGGCCGGATCCACCGGGGGCCGAGCGTGACGGCGAGGACCGTGACGAGGAGCGCCCCGCGACCGATGGGGCGCCCAGGGCCCAGCCGGCGCCCGCGGCCAGCCAGGCGGCAGCTGCGAGGGGGACCGCACGCACCTGGTGTCCGGTCACCGCACCACCACCTGCTCGCGCAGTCCGGCCAGGGTCGCCTCGCCAATGCCGGGCACGTCGAGCAGATCCTCCACCGAGGAGAACCGGCCGTTGTCGGTGCGCCATCGGATGATGTCGCCGGCCAGGACCGGGCCGATACCGTCGAGCGTCTCCAACTGATCCGCGGTGGCCGAGTTCAGGTCGACCGGCGCCACACCTGGTGCGGACGGCCCGGTGGTCACGCCGCTCGGCGCGCCGCCCTGCGACGGTGGACCGGTCCGACCGACCACGATCTGTTCCCCGTCCACCAGCGGCCGGGCCAGGTTGACCGCCCCGTATCCGTGACCGGACTCCAGTCCCCCGGCAGCGCGTCGATCGCGTCGGCGACGCGGCTGCCCGGCGGCAGCTGCCGCAGTCCCGGTGCCCGCACCGCGCCTCGGATGTCCACGACCAGCGTGGCGGCCGAGGTCGACCCTGAGGGCGCCGGTGGCGCAGGGGAACCGGAAGCCGCGACGGGTGGTGTGGTGACCGTGGATGTCGAGTCCAGCGCCGGGTCGAGATCCATCGGCTGGGGGCGGCCCAGCCACCACCATCCGAGTGCGGCGAGCACCGCGATCACCGCTGCACCCGACACCAGGAGCAGGAGGCCGCGCTCCTCGGGTTCTGGTCGCTGGGGGTCCATGCCGTCAGCGTCGGCGACACCGACGGCCGGGGCCGATCCCCGCTCAGGGTGGTGGATGGGTGCGGCGGATCAGTCCTGGGGATCGGGTGAACGCCAGTCCCGCCAGGCCGCCGCGATGTTGCGCCAATGACGCAGCAGCACCAGCAGACCCAGCGCGAAGCCGAACAGCCGGGCATCCGGGTCGTCGGTGACGATCCCGCAGATCATGAGCACGACAGCGCCGAAGACCGCGCCGATGCCGACCCGGCGGGTGATGAGGTAGCCGATGGCGAAACCGACCAGCACGAACGGCACCCACAAGGGATAGGTGCCGAGGATCGCGCCCAGCGTGGTGGCGACACCCTTTCCCCCGCGCCCCTTCAGGAAGGGCGACGTGATGTGGCCGATCACGGCCATGAAGCCGGCCAACTCTGCCGCCGCGATACCCGCGCGCATGAACAACAGCGCCGGGATCAGGCCCTTGGCGACATCGAGCACCCCCACGAGAACGCCGGTCTTCTTCCCGAGCACCCGACCGGCGTTCGTGGCCCCCGGGTTGCCAGACCCTCGTGATGCAGGTCGATCCCCCGCATCCGGGCGATGATCGCCGCGGGATTGACCGAGCCGAAGAGGTACCCGACCACCGCTGCGGCAAGCAGCGCCAGGGGGTCGGCCGTCGAGAAGCCGTCGGTGATCACGGCTCAGGGACCGGGCTCACGATCACCGCGACCATGCCGGGGCCGACATGCGACCCGATCACCGCGCCCACGTCGCCCTGCAGCACATCGGCATCGGGCAGTCGCGCCCGGAGGTGATCGGCGACGTCGGCGGCGCGACGCTCGGCATCCAGGTGCATCACGGCGATGCCCACCGGCACATCACCTGCGGACTCGACCGCGAGATCCTCCAGCCGGCTCATGGCCCGGGCGGCCGTCCTCACCTTCTCCAACGGCTGCACACGGCCCTTGGCTAGGTGCAGGATCGGTTTGACGGCCAGCGCGGATCCGACGAGCCGTTGCGCCGCCCCGATGCGACCACCACGACGCAGGAACTCCAGCGAGTCCACGTAGAACAGGACCCGGCTGACCGCGGACGTGGCGACGATCGCCTCGGCGGCCTGGGCGGGCGTCGCGTCGCGCGCCAGGACCCTGGCCCCGGCGATGACCCCGTAGCCCAGCCCCATGGACACGCTGCGGCTGTCGACGACGGTCACGGGGACCGACGAGTCGGCCGCGGCCAACAGGGCGGCGTCGTAGGTGCCCGAGAGATCCGCCGACAGGTGCGCCGACACGATGTGTTCCGCCCCGGCTGCGGCAGCATCGGCGTACACCTGCGCGAATCGGGCCGGCGAGGGCCGGGACGTGCTCACCGGGACCCCGGACCGTAGCGCCGCGGCCACGTCGGCTGTCGTCACGTCGACGCCCTCTTCACCGGCGCGGTCACCGATGATCACCTGGACCGGGACGACCCGCAGGCCCCAGAAGTCGATCATGGAGGTCGGCAGGTTGGCCGTCGAATCGGTGACGAGCGCAGTGGATGCGGCGAGCTGCGACATGCGCATCAGGCTACGCAGCCGTCGGCGCGGTGGCGACCGTGGCGGCTGCGGACCACGATGGTCCTCATGGCCGCCGCCACCGAGCAGGAGCGGGAACCGCAGGGGGATCGTTTCCTGCTGATCCTGGACGACCCGATCGTCGGACTGGCGCCCTGGCTGGCCTGGGGACTGCTCCCCTATGTGACCACGGCGCTGGTGTCAGCCCTGGTCGCCGCCGCCCTCGCCCTGGCGATCGTGGCGCTCACCTGGTGGCGCGGCGAGCAGCAGAAGGTGCTCGAACTCTCGGATGTCGTCCTGTTCGTTCCCCTGATCGCGATCGCGATCTTCGGATCCGACGACGTGAACGAGTGGTTCGAGGACCATGCCGATCTGCTGTCCAACGGCGGGCTCACACTGATGGCGGTCGTGTCGTTGCTGATCAACAGGCCGTTCACTGCGCCCTACACCTCGGCCCGCTTCCCCGGCCTCGCCCTTTCCCTGCAGCGGCGGCTCGACACCGTGTCGACCCTGGCGTGGGCGATCGGCCTCGGAGTCGCCACGGTCGTCGCCTACTACGGGGAGTTCATCCTCGGCGACTCCAACAACTTCTGGACCGGATGGGTTCTGCAACTCCTGCCGCTCGTGATCGCCTACCACGCGACCCTCTGGTTCGACGAACGTGCCGTGTACGAGGCGGCGGGCGAGAAGGACGACGAGCCGACCTGGTGGAAACTGGTGGGCGATCTCGTCATCTGGGCGGTCCCCCTGGGGCTCTTCGTGTGGATGCTCGGAACCGGGCCGATCTGGATGGCCGAAGCCCTGGCGATCGGCGGTGTGGCCCTGTTCCTGCTCACCTGGGCGATGGTCCGGCGCCGTCGCACGGTGGTCCATCGGCCGTTCGTCCGCTGGGATGACGAGGACGATGCCGACGACCAGATCGGAGCCGACGCCTACGGGTGAGCAGCACTCGCCGGCGACATCCGACGCCGCGAACTGCGGCGGGGCGGCGTCGCGGCGCCTCCGGGCGCGACTACCCTGCCCGCATGGTCTCGCTGGCGGAGCAGGGCACGGCCACGCGGACCCGGACCACCCCGAACCACCGCCCGGACATCCAGGGCATCCGCGCGATGGTGATCCTGGTCGGCGTCGCCTACCACGCGGGCTGGCCCATCCCCGGGGGATACGCCGGCATCGACATGTTCTTCGTGATCTCCGGATTCGTGATCACCGGCTTGCTCGATCGGGAACTGCTGCGCCGCGACAGCATCTCCCTGGGTACGTTCTACGCCCGCCGGGTCGCCCGGTTGGCTCCGGCCCTGGCACTGATGATCACGGTCGTGGCACTGCTCAGCACCCTCGTCGAGAGCCCCTTGGGCAGCCAACAGGTGACCGCCGCCACCGGCCTGGGGGCCGTGTTCCTGGTGGCCAACGTCGTCGTCCTCCACGTGACGGGAAGCTACTTCTCGCCGGCGGCCGAGACCAATCCACTTCTCGCGACCTGGTCGCTGTCCGCAGAGGAGCAGGTGTACCTGATCGTGCCCGCGGCCATCGCCCTCACCTGGTGGCTGTGGCGGCGCCGGGGACGGCGGCACCGAAGGCGGGCTGTGGCGCTGACCCTGGCTGCGATCAGCACCGCATCGCTGGCACTGTCGGTATGGCTGAGCTACTCGACCACCCCGATCGGACCGATCGCCGAACCCCGCGACTTCTCGTACTTCTCCAGCCTGACCCGGATCTGGGAATTCGGAGCCGGCGCCTTGCTCGCTCTCGCGATCGATCGGCTGGCCCGACTCCCGCGCCGCGGCGCAGCGCCCCTGGCCTGGATCGCGGTCGTCGTGTCAGCCGTCGTGGCGATCACGTTCTCCGCTGACACCCCCTACCCGGGGTGGCTGGCGCTGTTCCCGGTGATGGCGTGCATCTTCCTCATCGTCGCCGGCTCGGTGGCGTCGAACCCGGTGAGCCGCACGCTGTCCCGTCCGTCGCTGGTATGGCTGGGCGACCGCTCCTACTCGTGGTATCTGTGGCATTTCCCGCTGATCGTGCTGGCCCGCTTCCTGTGGCCCGGCAGTCTGTGGGCCACATCCCTGGCGGGCGCGGTGTCACTCCTCCCCGCCGCCCTGTCCTTTCGATTCGTCGAGAACCCCCTCCGTTTCGGCCCACGGCTCCGGGGTCGCGGCATCCTGCCGGTGGCTGCCGTGTGTGTGGCCGTCCCCGCCGCCGCCTGCGCCGCCCTGTGGGCCGGGGCGTCGGCGCAGTGGTGGTCCCCGACGCTGCAGTCGGTCCAGGCCCAGGTGGGTCCGCCGCATGTCGATGTGACCCGGGGGTGTGACACGTCTGTCCGAGGCGCCGACCCTGGTTCCTGCCTGTGGAACGCCGATGCCGCGGGGACCCCGGTGTATCTCGTCGGAGACTCCCAGGCCGGTCAGTTCTCCGAGGGCGTGATCGCGGGCACGCAGGCGACCGGTCGGCCACTGCGGATCTGGACACACTCGGGGTGTCCGGTGACCACCGTGGCCGTCGTGGTGTCGGGTGTCACCCAGACCGACTGCACCGACCACACCGAGGCCACCCTGCGCTGGCTGCAGGGCGAGCCCGAGGGCATCGTGCTGCTGGCCACGGGCGACTACTTCGCCTACGGTCAGCCCGGCTACAGCCAGGGGCCGGACATCGCGGGTACCGACCCGGCCGACACCTTCGCGACGGGGGTCGCCGGCATCGTGCGTCGGCTCACGGCGATGGGCCATCAGGTGGTGGTGATCCGCACCCCCGCCCACTTCTACCCGACGCGGGACCGGACCGGCGCATGGCAGGCGTGGCGCCCGGCGGAGTGCCCGGCGGTCCGGATGTTGGTCGACACCGGGAATTGCGGGACGACGCAGGGCGACGACATCGCCGCGGTCCAGGAGCGCATCTGGGATCGGACGGCTCCTGCGGTCACCGCCGCCGGGGCCTCGACCCTCGACCTCACCTCGGCGCTGTGCAGCGGGGGCTGCCGCACCAATCGCGGGGACCAGTGGCTCTACCGCGACGGCGGCCACCTGACCGTGCGGGCCGCCCGACAGCTGGGGCCGGTCTTCGCCGAGGTCCTGTCCGGTCCGGAACCGCGGCCTCTGGCCGCAGCGCGGCCTCGACCGTGACCGCAGCTGGTGCTCCGCAACGGGGCGACCCGGTGGTCACGGCCGATAGGCGGTCCAGCCGGAGTCGTCCCACCCGGGACTGTCCCACCAGCGGCGAAAGGCCTCCGACTGCACATCCAACGTCGCCGGCACGACGAGATCTGCGCGTCGACCGTTGACCAGCCTCTCCTGGTCCAGCCACCACCCTGGCCGCCCCAAGGTGGTGACGTGGGCGACGACCGGACCGGCCGCGTCCACCGACGCCACCACAGGTGGTTCGTCGGAGTCCACCGGATTGATCGAGAAGACGCCGCTCGAGCCCGCGTACCCGTCGGCCACGGGATTGGCCGCCACCGTGTAGGCCTGGGAGGTCTTGGCGATCGCGTACCACAGGGCCATCGTGTTGGCCGGGTACTGATCGGCGAACAGGCCTTCGGCATCGTGGAGGTGGCCGCCCCAGTCACCGCGCCAGGCGCTGGGTATCGCCACGAGGTCTGCTCGCCGCACGGACAGCACACCGGATGCCTCGGGGAAGCGTACGTCGTCACCCACCAGCAGACCCACACGTCCGATGGACGTGGGGAACACCGGGAGATCATCCCCGGGGGTGAACCAGGGATCGGCCGGGTCGAGATGGGTCTGCCGGTATCGCCCGACGACCGTCCCGTCGGGACCGACGAGGACGGCGGTGTGGAACAGGTCCGAGTCGCGTTCGACGTGACTGACCACCACATGGCTCCCAAGTCGCGCGGCGAAGTCGCCCGCGACCTGGACCGACCGGCCCAGGGCGGACTCGGCCGACTCCGCCGCCTCGTCGGCCGTCGCCGGTCGGGCACCGAAGCTGAAGGCCGGGAGCACGACCAGACCCGACTCGACCCCGGCATCCTGCAACTGGCGGACCTGGGCATCGGCCGCCTCGACATTCCCGTCGAAGTCACCCGGGCGCACCCGGTACTGCAGGGCCGCCAACCGCACCGCGACCCCGTGAGCGGTGGCGACCGGGTCGGTCGGACCCCGCCAGAAGGCCAGCGGCCCGTACAGGTCGGGTCGACGTCGGGTCAGGGTGTCCTTCTGCCCGTTTTCGAACAGTCCGGGATCGATCTCGGCGAACAGAGTGGTGCCCCGGTTGGTGAGGGTCAGATTGGCGTCGGTCGCGGGTGCGTGGGCCACACGACGCCCGTCCGCCTGCCAGATCGACGCTGCACCCCCATAGGTGACGGTGACCCCGGTCGTGGGGTTGGTCTCCGCGTTGCAGCGGTCGGCCGCGACCATGGCCAATCCGTTCCAGGCACACAACTGTTGGACCGCGGCGATGGTCGAGTGATTGCCCGCGGCCTCTGCTCCGAGTTCCGGCAGGACGCGGTCCGAGCTGCAGATGTAGGCGACGAGATCCGCGCCCTTGATCGCCGCGAGGCGACCGGGCTCCCAATACGTGTCGTCGTAGCAGATGATCATGGTGATCCGACCCAGTTCGGTGTCGAACACGGGGTAGCCGGTGTTCCCCGGGACGAACCATTGGATGTCCGAGGGGTTGAGTCCGTTCTTGCGGTACTTGCCGACGAAACCGTCCGGTCCGACCAGCGCACCGGTGTTGTACGTCAGTCCGGTGCTGGGGTCGACCTCGGCGATCCCGACGGCCACGTAGCACCCGTACTGGCGCGTGACCTCCTCGATCGCCGCGGTGGCCCGCCCGGGTACCTCGTCCATGTAGGGCAGGAACTGCGTCAGGTCGCGGTAGATGTACCCCGACAGTGCCGCTTCGGGCAGCACGATCAGCTTCGCGCCTTGCTCGGCAGCGTCCCGGATCGCGGCGCAGGCCCGCTCCACGTTCCGGTCGAACTCGAACATCTCGGGGTTGAATTCGACGGCGGCCACGCGGTAGGGACGGTCAGGTCGGGGCATCTGGATCTCCTCGCCAGGGGCGCCGTCGAGGCTATCGGAAACGCCCGCACGACTGCGCTCAATCCCGCCGCGAAGACGGCAGCGCTGCGCCAGGATGGCGCCATGCAGGACCTCCCCACGCTGCCCATCTGGTTCGAGGTTGTGTGGATGACGATCAACTGCGGTTTCGGCGCAGCCATCGCGCGGAGCCGGGACACCCCGGTCTTCGGCACCCTCTTCGCAGGGGTCCTGGTGGGCCTGGGAGGAGGCATGGTGCGCGATGTCCTCCTCGGCCTGGAACCCGTGGCGATCTCGACGTGGTACTACCTGCCGGCAGGCGCCGTCGGTGCCGTGTGCGGGGCGTTGTTGTACGACCGCGTCGTCGCCTGGCCGCCACCACTGCTCCTGCTTCACGGGATCACCCTGGGATTCCTCGTGACGATCGGGACGCAGAAGGCCATCGCCTATGACGCTCCCTGGTTCTCGGCCATGGCGCTGGGCGTGGTCACTGCATCATTCGGCGGCATGGTTGCCGACGTGATGACGGCACATCGCGCGGTGCTGGCCTCGCAGGCGCATTGGGTGGCGTCGGCCCTGTGTGTGGGAGCGATGATCTTCTGGGTGATCGATGAGCTGATGATGCGCGTGGACCCGGGCAATCCCACGGCCGGACTCTGGATCGCCGTCCTGCCGACAGTGGCGGTGGTGGCGACGCTCCGGCTTGCCAGCGTGATCCGAAACTGGCCCTCCCCCTCGTGGCCGGGCGAGGTCGCAGCCGGCTGAGCGGTCCGGAGTCCGCTCGACGGGGACCTGGTCTCGGCTCCGCTCGACCGACGGTGCTGCGCTCGACCGGCGTCAGTTCTCGGTCGGGATCTCCGGGTATCGCACCGGTAGGGAGGGCGTTCGTTCTCCCGACCACGGCGCCGGTACCGCATGGAGGCGCTTCGCGATCGCGGCCGCATCGGAGTAGTAGACGGCACGGACGGCGGCGAATCTGCGGAACGCACCTGCGACATCATCGGGGACCGGCACGCCGGCGTCGCGCAGGATGTCCATCGCCTGCTCGAAATCGTCCGAGGTCAGGCCACACTCCGGCGGCGACTCTGGAGGAGGGTTGCGGACGGCAGCCACGATCATCCGCTCCAGGTCCCAATTGTGGGTGGCCACCTCGTGGGGGTCGACGCGGACGGGAGCGGTCAGGGTCGCCAGCGTGAGGGACCCTTCGGTGAGCAGTTGGACGGTGTGCGGGTCGGGTGTCCCGTCTCCCAGGCTGATGCGCAAGGCCCCGGCATCGAGCACTGCCAGCAATGTCGTCACCCAGTGACGGCCCGCCGACGTGGAGCGGAACTCCATGAGGACCGGATTCACCTGTTGGCTCATGCGCGTGCTGCACAGCCATTCCAGCCACATGTCGGAGTCGGGCACCTCGGAATCAGGCAGCCCGAGGATCCGGCCTCGCGCCAGCATGATCGGCCCCCAGGCCGGTTCCCCGGCGAGCATGGCCGCTCGCGCCATGCCCGCTTCCCTGTCCACGTATGCCCCATAGATGGCCATGAGGTAGCCGATGAAGATCGCGATCACGACCAGTCCGAGGAACGCCGCCACGAAGGTCGTGATCGTGCTCGCCTCGTCGACGGGCTCGACGATCCCGAGCGTGGTCAGCGTCGACCCCGACTGGTACAGGGAGTCGTTCAGCGACAGCGTGGTCGTGCCATAGACCACGAGCCCCAGCGCGAGGATCAGGATCACCACGTAGACGACGAGCTGGAGCAGGACCGAGATCGGCGCGGCGCCCGACAACCACCGGTCCTGTGTCTCATAGCGTTTCATGAACCGCAACGGCCACGTGGACACCACCGCCACCCCACGGTTGATCCCCTGGACCAGGACCGAGGTCGAGCGGCGCGGTACGAGCATGGCCTGACACAGCGCGAGGAAGGTCACCGTGGCCACGATGATCCCGATGATCAACGCCGCAATCCGCATGCTCGTGCCTCAGAGATTCCGCAGGTCCTCGAGGCTGTATCCGGCCAGCCCGAGCCCCGCCATGGTCCGGGCCTGCTCCGCCTCGTAGTCACGACCCATGACGATCGAGCTGAGTCGCAGCACGGCGGACATGTCCGGCGTCGGGACCCCGATCGAGCGGGCAAGGTCGGTCAGGAAGACGAGTCCGAAGCCGGCGTCCTCGTTGAGGTAGCGGTAGTCCAGTTGCGGCTGTGCCTTGATCCCCCGGAATCCGGGAGCCTCCGAGTAGCCCGTGCTGTAGTTGTCCACCGCCTGGTATCCCTGCGCGATGCCCAGCTCCGGATCACGGAGCACCGGAACTCCCAAGGCATCGGCGATCGCCATGCGTTCGGTATCCACGGCCTCGATCACCCGCCCCACCCCCTCGGTGACACCCTCCTCGTAGAAGAGGAAGTCGCCCTGAGTCCGCTCGATCAGCGCGACATTGCCCAGCGTCACCGCGGGATGGATGACGGGATTGCCGTTCTGCAGAGTGGTCTGCAGGACGTTGTCCGCCTTCTCGATCTCGGCGAAGACCGGCCGGAGGAGGTCGTAGACCTGATCGCTGCATCTACCGGGAAGGGCAGCCACGTAGTAGCCGCCCTTGAGCCGGTTGTACACGGTGATGTGGGCGGGCCCGGTGAGTCGGACCGCGTAAGGGAGGGTCGATGTCTCCGCGACGAGCGGCGTCTCATCCTCCAACGGCAGACCCAGGGCACGCTTGAAGACGATGGCACCGGCGCATGAGCTGGGACACACCACGACCGTCTGGTCGGGGTTCAGGTACGGCCGGCAGGCTTCGGCGAACGGCGCGGTGCTGTACGCAGGTCCGACGGCGAAGATCAGGTCCGCACCCGGCACCACCCTCGAGATGTCATGTCCGGCATAGCCGATCGCCTGGAATCCGGCGAGTTCGCCATCCGCCGTGATCCCGCCCTTCTCCGCCACCGCCGCGATCGTGGCGCCGAACTCCTCGAAGTCGAACATGGCGATCTCGTGCCCTGCCTGGGCCCACTCGAACGCGATCGCGTGGGCGCCGTTGCCGGAACCGAGTACTGCAACCTTCACGCGAACCTCCCGGGTCGCCGCGATACTCGCACACTCCCCGACCGATCACCCTCCGGAAGCCGGTCCCGGGGCGGGCGTCGACGCCCGCGCGGCCCGGCTGAGGACCCACCACGACGCCACCCCGAGGAGCGCGAGCACCAGGGCCATCACGAGCGACATGATCGAGAAGGCCGAGAGGTAGGAATCGGCGGCCACCGACAAGGCGTCGCGCACGGTCCCCGTGACGTTCGGGTCGCTGCCCTGGACATAGAGCGCCACGGCCTCGAGATCGTCGCGCACCCCCGGCGGTTGGGCGCCGGCAGCCTCGAGCCGGGCCACGATGCCGCCCGTCGTCAACCGGTCGATCAACACCGTGGACCCCGCCATCCCGACCGCGAACGTGAGTTGCCCGATCGTGAGGCGTGAGAAGGTCACCGGCCCGTAGTGCCGGGGCGGCGCCACCTTGACCATGAGATGCCCGAACGGCACTGCCAGGGTCTGCGCCCCGGCCCCGATGAGCACCAGGGCGGGGAGCAACACCCAGAACGACGAGCCGACCCCGTAGGGCAGTAGGAAGAGATAACCCACGACCACGGCCACCGACCCCACCGCGGCCACGGCCGGCACCCCCACGCCCCCGGACAACCGGCGACCCACCACCACCGCCGCCACGACCCCGCAGCCGAGTGCCGGGAATTGCGCCAGCGACACCTGGATCGTCGAGTAGTCATGCACGTACTGGAGGACATCGGACAGTTGCAGCAGCAGCACCGACTGGCTCAGGTTGAACCCGATCCCCAGCAGCACAGCGCCCAGGAACCAAGGGTCCCGGAACAACTACACCGGATAGAAGGCGTTGCGCCGGGCGCGTTCGACCGAGTAGAAGGCAGCGAAGGCGACCAGACCGAGCAGCACCGGGCCCCACACTGTCGGCGAGGTGAGGGACCGCGACGCCTGTCCGAGTCCCACCAGTGGCGCGACCACCGCGATCGCGAGCAACACCTGGCCCAGGACGTCGACCCGGCCGCCGCCGATCCGCGGGACCGGCGGCACCAGTCGGGGCACCACGACCAGGCAGAGCCCGAACGTCACCGGGACCACGAGATAGGCGAGCCGCCAGTCGACGGTGGCCATCCCCCCGCCGACCAGACTGACCACCAGCAGCGTGATCCCGTTCGCGGCACTGAACACGCCCATCGCGGCACCCTGACGCCCGGGGGCGGCGACATCCCGGACCGTGGCGAAGGCCGCAGAGAACACTCCCCCGATCGCGACCCCGGTCAAAGCTCGCCCCGCGAGGAACACCCCTCCCGCCGGACTCACCGCTGTCATCACCTCGGCGACGATCCCCACGATCATCGCCAGGACCAACAACCGCCGCCGCCCCATCCGATCGGCCAGCAGTCCGACACTCACGACCGACACTGCGAGGCAGGTGCTCATCAGGCTGGCCGCCGTGGGCAGAAGTGCCGGAGGCATCGACAGCGACCGGGCCGCCTCCACCAGAGCCGTGCTGTTGATGTTCGTGTCAGCCATGCAGGTCCCGGCCAGCACCCCGAGGAACGGCACCGCCCAGCGGCTCACGGCAACCTCCTGTCGCCACTCGGACTTGCGACTCGGGACCATACTGTCGCTCCCGGGACTACAGTGCGCTCATGTCGCAGCCGACGAGGGTCGCCGACTACGAGCGCCAGTTCCGCCGTGCGGGCCTGCCGTCATTCGTCGAGACGCAGCGTTCGCGACCGGCGGTCGTGGTCGCGGCGGGCGACTCCGTCTGGATCGTCCGCTGGGGCGTGAGCCACGGCTGGCTGATGATCCGCCGATCCTTGGTCCTGCTCATGCGGACGCTGCCACTGGTGATCGGGGTGTCGGTCGTGCTGTTCATGACCGACGACTGGTGGCGCACCATGATCGCGATGGATCGACTCCATCTCACGCTGCTCGTGCTGTTCGTCGTCGCCCTCGCGGCGATCCTGGTGATCGGATCCGTGGGCCGGGCAGTGGCCGACATCGAGTCCCGGGCCGGGTCGCAACCGCCGCTCACCGAGCGCCAGCGTCGGAACGTGGCGCTGATCGTCCTGATCTCGCAGACGATCCAACTCCTGGTGCTCACCGCCGCCATCTGGCTGTTCTTCCTCGTGTTCGGCCTGCTCGCGATCCCCACCGATGTCCAGGCCGAGTGGTCGAACCGGGACGTGACCGCGATGTCGGGACTGTTCGGCACCGATCCCGATCTGGGTCTGACCACCACGCTGACCGTGGTGGCCGGGGGCATCGCCGTCTTCTCGGGGTTGTCGTTGGCGATCAGTTCGGTCTCCGACAAGGCCTTCCGCCGCCAGGTACGCCGCGATGTCGCGGGCCCGGTGGCCACGACCTCGACGGCCCGCCACGACTATCTGGCCCTGCTGGCTGCCACCGAGACCACAGGGTCAGATGCCGGTGCGCGCCTCGATGGCGCCTGAGTCGATCGCAGACCGCAGCGCCGCGAAGTCGGCCTCGTTCTGGTCGGCGTAGCGTTCGGAGAACTCCGCGAGCGCTTCGTCGAGCACCGTGCTCCCGCCCACGTAGCCGGCGATCTTGAACCGGTTGCCCGACCGGGAGTGCGCTCGTGCGAGGGTCCAGGCTCCTCGGTGTCCGCATGCGACATGGCGTTCAGGGCGATGACGGGCGCCTCGGTGTCGAGCTCCTCGTTCCAGAACGTGAGCATGTTGATCTCGGTGGGGGTGTCGGGTCCCACCTTCTGGGTGAACGCGAAGACGTCCTCCAGGAGTCGCGAGGGGTAGATGTAGAGGCTGTTCACGGCCAGTCGCCGCGGGTAGAGCTTGATGTGGTACTTGACGACGAACCCGAAGAAGCCGGCGCCCGCACCCCGCGCGGCCCAGAGCAGGTCGGAGTACTCGTTGTCGTCGGTCGCGTGGACCTGCTCTCCGTCGGCGGTGACGACATCGACGGCGTAGACGTGGCCGCACGAGGGTCCGTACCGGTGGTTGTCCCAGCACACGCCTCCCTGGAGCAGGAATCCGCCGATGGACACGTCTGTGCAGTGGCCGGTCGGGAAGAACAGGTCGATCTCCTGCAACGCCTTGTTGAGGTCCGACCCGCGGAGCCCGGGTTCCGCCCACGCCGTCATGGCGTCGGTGTCGACCGCGTAGTCGGTCATGTTGTGCATGTCGATCAGCACGGCCCCGTCGCGCAGGTGGCTCGCGTTCCAGTGGTGGCCCCCGGACCGGACCGAGATCTTGCGGTCCTCGTCCTTGGCGATGTTGATCGCGGCGACGACATCGTCGACGTCGCGGACCTCGACGATGACCTCCGGATAGCGCTCCGGCACCCGCTCGGAGAACGCCGTGTATCGACGCGTGTGTTCGTATCCGGCCCCGCCCTTGCGGACGACGTTGCGCTGAAAGCTCATGGCTGCTCCCTCGATGGTGCGATCAACTCACGGCGCAATGTACGGACTGGGTGGGCACACGGCAGGAGAATGTTCGGCCTCGCACAGGATTCGCACACCAAGCGAGGACGTGGCACGTTCCCCCCTTGCCCGCCCTCACCACGCGGCGTGGGTGGATGCGGGCTCAGGGTGATGAGGACTCGACGGAATGGGGCGAATTCGAGTGATTTTCCGCAGGTCGTGGGGCACGTCAGGGCACGACGTTGACCAGTTTCGGGGCGCGCACGATCACCCGTCGAGGTTCCGCGCCCCCCAACGCTGACCCGACCGCAGCGGTACTCAAGGCGAGCTCGCGCAGTTCGGCTTCGGTTATGTCCGGCGCCACCTCGAGACGTTCGCGCACCTTGCCGGCGATCTGGACCACACAGGTCACCGTGTCCGCGACCACCAGCGCAGGATCCACCGACGGCCATCCGGCCCGGGCCACACTCGGCTCGTGGCCCAGCGCCGCCCACATGTCCTCGGCGGTGTAGGGCGCGACGAGCGACAGCATGATCGCGACTGCCTCGGCGCCTTCGCGCACCGCGGGATCCGCCGCACCAGCTCCGGAGTCGATGGCCTTGCGCAACACGTTGACCAGTTCCATGGTCCGGGCCACCGCCACGTTGAACCGGAACGATTCGACGGCCGTCTGCGCATCGGACACCGCACGGTGGGTGGCTTGCCGGACAGCGCGATCGCCGGCCGCGGGGTCGGTCGCCGGCGGACTGATGACGTCGCGAGCCACGCGCCAGGCCCGGGCCAGGAACCGCTTCGCCCCCGTCGGTGACACGTCGGCCCAGTCGATGTCGTCCTCGGGGGGACCGGCGAACACCATGCTCAACCGCACCGCGTCGACGCCGTTCTCCGACAACTCGTCGGACAGGCGCACCAGGTTCCCGCGCGACTTGGACATGGCCGCGCCGTCCATGAGCACCATGCCCTGGTTCAGCAGCCGCGTGAACGGCTCGGTGAAGTCGACCAGGTCGAGATCGAACAGCACCTTCGTGAAGAACCGCGCATACAGCAGATGGAGGATCGCATGCGTCACCCCACCTACGTACTGGTCGACGGGCATCCACTGCCGCGCCAGCTCGGGGTCGAAGGGCCGGGCACTGTCGTGGGGGTCGAGGTAGCGCAGGAAGTACCACGACGAGTCCACGAAGGTGTCCATCGTGTCCGGGTCGCGCTGTGCGGCACCGCCGCACTTCGGGCACGCGACGTCGCGCCACGCGCTCGCCGCACCGAGCGGGGAACTGCCTTTCGGGGTGAGGTCCAGACCCTCGGCGGCCGGCAGCCGCACCGGCAACTCCGAGTCCGGCACCGGGACCTCGCCGCACGACGGGCAATGGATGATCGGGATCGGGGTCCCCCAGTAGCGCTGGCGGGAGATCAGCCAGTCGCGCAGCCGATAGTTCACGGCCGCCCGCCCGGTGCCCCGCTCGGCCAGGACCTCGATGATCCGGTCGATCGCCTCGGCTTTGGACAGGCCGTCCAGCGGACCGCTGTTGATCAACACCCCGTCGCCCGGGGTGGCCACCCCGGACTCCGCCGGGTCGGGTTCGTCACTGGCCACCACCACCGTCACCGGGAGCCCGAAGGCCCGGGCGAAGTCCAGGTCGCGCTGGTCGTGCGCCGGGACGGCCATGATCGCGCCCGTGCCGTAGTCGGCGAGCACGTAGTCCGAAGCCCAGATCGGCAACCGTTCGCCGTTGACCGGGTTGATCGCGAATCGCTGCAGGAAGACCCCGGTCTTGGGGCGGTCCGTGGCCAGCCGATCCATCTCGCTGGTCTGCTTGACCGACTCGAGGTACTCGGCGAACTCGGCCGACGCGGGCGATTCCGCCGCCAGTTCGGCGGCCAGGTCGCTGTCGGCGGCCACCACGAAGAAGGTCGCCCCGAACAGAGTGTCCGGACGGGTGGTGTAGACCGTGACCGGGTCGTCGCGACCTTCGATCACGAACTCGACCTCGGCGCCGGTCGAACGTCCGATCCAGTTGCGCTGCATGAGCAGCACCTTCTCGGGCCACTGGCCCTCGAGCTGCTGCATGTCTGCCAGCAACCGGTCGGCGTACTCGGTGATCCGCAGGTACCACTGCGTCAGCTTCTTCTTGGTGACCAGTGCGTCGCAGCGTTCGCAGCGGCCGTCGACCACCTGCTCGTTCGCCAGAACGGTCTGATCGTTGGGGCACCAGTTGACCTGTGAGTCCTTGCGGTACGCCAACCCCCGCTCGAACATCCGGAGGAACAGCCACTGGTTCCAGTGGTAGTACTCCGGGTCGCACGTGTTGAGCACCCGGTCCCAGTCGAACGAGCACGCATATCGGCGCATCGACGCCTTCTGCTGCTCGATGTTCTCGTAGGTCCACCCCATCGGATCGACACCCCGCTTGATCGCGGCGTTCTCCGCCGGCAGGCCGAAGGCGTCCCAGCCGATGGGGTGCATGACATTGAAACCCTGCTGCACCCAGTACCGGGCCAGGACGTCGCCGAGCGCGTACGCCTCGGCGTGGCCCATGTGCAGGTCGCCCGAGGGGTAGGGGAACATGTCGAGCACGTACTTCTTCGGCCGCTGGTCGGCGGGATCGCCCGAGCGGAACGGCTGGAGGTCGTCCCAGACCGGCAGCCAGGTGCGCTGCAGCTGCTCCGGGTCGTAGCCGTCGGCGGTCGCGTCCATGCGGGTTCCTCACCAGTTCCAGGGGATCGACCCATGGTAACGAGAGTGGGACCCGGGGATGGTCAGCCGAGGGTCGGCAGCGAGAGCACCAACAGCGCCTGCGCCACGTGATAGGTCACGTGCACCATGACCCGACCACCCGGGGCCCGGCCGGCGAACCGCCCCAGGGCGAGCAGCGAGTCCGACACGGCGAACAGGATCACGCCGGCCGCGGCCCACAGGTTGCCGGTGCCGACCCCCAGGACCAACACCGCGCCCAGCGCCACGAGGTAGGCGATCACGATGCCGCCGAGGACCGACGAGCGGCCCAGGGCACCCGTGATCACCGGCCGCGCCACCAGCGACAGCAACAACCCGAGGATCACGGCGCCACCGAAGAGCCACGAGCCGGTCAACGGCACCTGCACGAACGCGACCAGGTAGGCGATGTGGCCCACCAGGAACGCCGCGGCGCCGGGGATGAACCGGTCGAGCATGAGGAACACGTCGCCGATCAGCCCGAATCCCAGACCGACGACCATGGCCACGCGAACGCCACCGTCGGCGGGCACGAGCACCAGCGCCGCCGCGATGAGCGCGACCAGCACGAGCGGTTTCGCCACGTATTCGACGGAACGGCGCTCCCGGACCACCGACCACCAGTCGACCCCGGCCGCCGCCCCGGCCACGGCCAGGCAGACCCAGGTCACGGCGTTCACGCGGACCCCCAGCCGGCAGTGCGCAGGGCCGCAGCCGTGGCAGTCCCGACCCGGGCGTGACTGTCCCACCCCCAGTGCAGGCCGTCGGGGTTGTTGGTGCGGGTGTCCACCAGCGCGTCGGTGTCCACGGCGGGGACGCCGTGCGTCTCGCACCACCGGCGCGCCTCGGCCACCGCGGGCGCGTGGGACCGTTGGACCGGGTACAGCCGGCTGTGCCAGGGAGACGGCAGCAACCGCGCGAAGGGGAGGTCGGGGCGCAGGGTGCGGATCCCCGACAGGATGCGTCCGTGGTAGTGGGAGGTCGCCCGGGGCGGGAGTTGCTGGAGCCGGCCGTCACTGAGTCGGATCACCGTCGGCGACGCCCGGTGGTACATCTCGCGCACCCGCCGCCGCAGTGGGCCGGGGCGGACGTACGGCATGGAGTCACGCAGCCATGTGGGCAGCGCCGCGGGGAGTTGATCGAATCCCCCCTGCGCGAGCACCACCGCCGATGCGCGGGGCAGGTACGTGCCCCACACCACCGGATCCTTGGTGAGCGACCACCACCCGTCGCGGGCGGTCCAGCCCCTGCGGGCGACCAGGTCGACCCGGACATCGGGCCCCAGGGCGGCGGCGCACACCGACGGGAACAGGTCGGGATGCTGGGGCGGTTCCGCCCGGACCGGACCGTGGAATGCCAGCGAGTCCCCCAGCACCAGCAGGTGCCTCATCCGGTCTCCGAGTCGTGCTCCTGCATGCGGCGGAGCCGACGGCGGCGGTACATCTCCTGATCCGCTCGTTCGGTGAGGTCGAGCAGTCCTTCGTCCTGCCAGGGCATGTGGACCACCCGGCCCGCGGACAGGCTCACCCCGTCGTCGCCGTAGCCGTAGGCCAGCCGTTCGGCGAGGCGCCGTTCGACGTCCTCGACCCGGGGGCCGGCCCCGAGTCCGATGATCACGAACTCGTCGCCTCCCCAGCGGGCGACCACGTCCGCCTCGCGGAAGACTCCGAGAAGCGCCTCGGAGACAGCGGTGATGACCTGGTCGCCCGCGTCGTGCCCGTGGCGGTCATTGACCTGCTTCAGCCCATCGATGTCCACGAACGTGCAGGACAGCGGTTCGCGGGAGCGCTTGGCCAGGGCCAGGACCTCGGCCCCGACGACATCGAGGCCGCGACGGTTGAGCAGCCCGGTGAGGGGGTCGCGCACGGCTGCGGCTTCAGCCGCCAGCAACGCGTTGCCCAGCGCCCGCAGCGAATCGGTGCGCATCGTGTGAAGCACCACGCTCACCAACGTGGCGGCCAGCATGGCCAACAGCCACCCGGACGGATCGGTGGTGCCACTCAGGGCCGCCACGGAACCGAGCCACAGCGACCAGATGGCCACGAGCGTGATCGCGAACCATCCGGGCCGCAGCATGACCGGCCCCGCCACCACCACCAGCAACTGGATGTAGGCGGTCTGCGCGAGGGTTCCCGACGCCAGCATCGCCAGGCAGAGGGCGATGGTGGTCACCAGCAGGACCGCCAGCGCCGCGGCAGCGGTGGATCCCGTCCGGGGACGGCGCGACGTGACGATCGCCACGATCACCAGGGCGATCCCGACGACGCCGCAGACCCCGGCGCCGGCCATCCCCGGGGCCGAGTCCGCCGGCTGGATCCGGAAGAAGGAACTCAGCAGGAGCATGATCCCCAGTGCCGCCGAGACCAGCGGCAGGGCGGCTCCGGAGATCTCGTCGCGCCGGGCATTCAACTCGTCCGGCGGGATGCTCGGGGTCCCATGTGGGCTGGGTGGGTTCGTGAATCCGGGCACCCGCAGCCGGAAGGATCCCTTACGGGAGGCGGGAGTCTCGGAGTGCTCGACGTCGGCTGCGGTCATCGTCAGACCGACGTTTCGCTCTGGTGGAGCTGAGGGGACTCGAACCCCTGACCCCTTGCATGCCATGCAAGTGCGCTACCAGCTGCGCCACAGCCCCAGTGCTCCGACAAGGATAGCCCCTTCCCGACCTGCTCCGGACCGACCTGGTCAGACGATACTCTCCCGCGGTACGCCCGAGGTTGCCGCCGCGCCGGGTGTCATGACGGTCTGGTTGTAGCGCTCGAGCCGCCAACTGCCGTGGTCGAGGTGGAGCACCGCCCAGCCACAATTGCCGAGGACCGCCAGGTTCTGCCAGCCCGCCGGGGGCATCCCCAGCAGATGACCGACGGCTGCGCGGGCGGCGCCCCCGTGGGTCACGAACACGACCGTGCTGTCCTCGGGGGCGGCGGCCATGGTGGCCTCCAGACAGCGGGTGACCCGGGCGGCGACCTCGGCCCGGGTCTCGCCGGTGCCCCCGGGGCGGACCTCGGGATCGTCGCGCCAGGCGGCCAGTGCCGCCCCGTCGTCGGCGGTGATCTGAGCGTGGGTGAGACCCTGCCACCGACCGGCGTGGGCTTCACGCAGATCGACGTCGGCACGCACCGCCTGACCCGTCACCGCCGCCAGCGCCGCCGCGGTCTGGGTGGCGCGCATCAGGTCGCTGGACACGATGGCCTGCGGGGCGAAATCCGCGATCACGGCCGCCGCGCCGGCCGCCTGCTGCAAGCCGACCTCGTCGAGCGGCACATCGCTGTGGCCCTGGAACCGCTGCGCCCGGTTCCACGCAGTGCGACCGTGGCGCCACAGCACGGCGCGCCGGGTCACGACACGGGTTCCGGGTCCAGCGCCACCTGCGGCCGGTCGTGCCACAACCGCTCGAGGCCGTAGTTGACCCGTTCCTCCTCGAGTTGCACGTGGACCACGAGGTCGCCGAAATCGATCAGCACCCAGCGGCCCTCGTGTTCTCCCTCCTTGTGGGCGGCCGGGGCACCGGCCTGCTTGACGCGGGTCTCCACCTCGTCGACGATCGCCGCCACCTGGCGGCTGTTGCTGCCCGAGCAGATGAGGAACACGTCGGTGATGTACAGGACGTCGCTGACGTCGAAGGCGACGATGTCGGTCGCCTTCTTGTCCGCGGCTGCAGCGGCTGCCACACGCGCCCAGGCAGTGGCGTCGGACGTGGCGGTCCTGACCTCAGGGTAGGACACGCCCGGCGGCCGCCCCCGGGACGTAGGAACGGCCCAGCACCACATCGACATCGGCCCAGGGAACCCCGGTCACGGGGACGGCGGGAGCCACCGTGATCCGTGGGGAGTCGACCCCCAGCGCTGCCGACACCTGCCGGGCGAGTTCCCGGTCCCCGCGCGACTGCACCGTGGTCCGGCGCTCGGCCACCGCGGCCGTGCCGCGGCCGTCCACGAACGTCAAACCGGCCGAGGCGATCAGGTCTCGCGCGTATCCCAGGGTTCCGGGATCACCGTCCGGCGCCATCACCAGCACTCGGGGCGGACCGTCGACCCCGGCCTGCCACAGCGCGTAGGGCACGGCATCGCGCACCAGCGGGGTGGCTCCCTCGTACTCCAGCCAGGCAGGGGTCTCGTCGCGCAGCGGCACCTCGGTCACCGGGAGCAGCACGGTGCGCGTCGCGCCGGTACGCAGTTCGCGCGAGAGGTCGAGCAGATAGGTGGCGAGTTCCTGGGCGCCGATCGTCGAGGGCGCCAGCGCGCCGAGCGCGGTGAGGGACTCCCGGATCTCGACATCGGAGTCCGGCAGCCGACGCAGGGTACGCGTCATGACCTGCGTGAACCGCGCGGTCGACTGCGTCGTGGTCTCACGGGGCACGTCACCGACGGCGTACCAGGACGCGGCGAACCCCGACAGTCGCTGGCGACCGGGCCTGAGGGTGAGCGCGACCAGACCCTGATCATCGAGGAATCGCGTGCGCCGGGTGATCGTCACCGGCACTCCCCCCACCGAGTCCACGAGCCCGGCCAGAGCCTTGCGGTCCATCCGCCAGGAGGCGTCGATACGCACCCCGGTCGTGGCGGACACCACCGCGGCGGGACGCTGACTGTCGAGCGACGCGACACTCATGCGCAGGGGTTCGGGCGGGAGCGTTCCGGCGGAGACCATCAGGTCGGCCGACAGGGGAAGCAGCGTCGCCGACGACGTGTCGGCCGGCACGGCGGTCACCAGGTTGCCCTCGGCACCTTCCGGCGTCGTCGCCTGGATGAGCAGTGTCTCCTGATTCGGCGGGAGCGTGGCCGACGGTGACGGCGCCGTCGGGCTGGGGCCCGGTGGGGGCGGAGGGGTGGTATGGGAGTTCCACCAGTACAACGAGGCGAAGGCGAGGGCGAAGATCGCGACGGCCACGAGGCTGAGCACGAGATGGCGCGTCGTGCGCCGCAGGCGGTGCTGTTCCGCCTGCTCCTCGGCTTCGGTCACCCCGGATCCCGGTCCTGTCCTCGGTAAAGCGCCGTCTTGGCGATGTAGTGATCCACCCCATCGGGCACCAGGTACCGGATCGGTCGACCGGCAGCGACGCGCTGTCGGATGTCGGAGCTGGAGATCGCCAGCGCCGGGATCTCGATCAGACTAACCGATGCGTCCGGCGTCTCCGGCGGCGCCAGCCGGTGACCCGGACGGGTCACCCCGACCAGATGCGCGAGGCGCAGCACCTCCTGGGGATCGCGCCAGGTCAGAATCTGCGCGAGCGCATCGGCGCCGGTGATGAAGCACAGGGGGGTGTCAGGGCCGAACTGCTCCCGCAGATCGCGCAAGGTGTCGACGGTGTAGGTGGGGCCGGGCCGGTCGAGGTCGACCCGACTCACCCCGAACCGATCGTCGGCGGCGGTCGCGATGATCGCCATGGCGTGCCGGTCCTCGCCCGGCGAGATGGTCCGGTCGGACTTCTGCCACGGTCGGCCGGTCGGGACGAACAGCACGCGGTCCAGCCCGAAGCGATGGGCGACCTCGCTGGCCGCCACGAGGTGGCCGAGATGGATCGGGTCGAAGGTCCCCCCCATGACCCCGACGGGAGGGTTCATCGGACCGTCAGCGGTCCAGGTCGAGCCGCGTGACGATGAGCAGCAGGGCCAGGAGGATGACCAGCGCGGTGAGGCCGTAGACCCACGGGGCGTGGGGGACGACCGATTCCGCCTCGACGACGTCCGACCCCTGGTCGGGGCTCGTCTCCAGCAACGTGGCCAGCGCCATGACGTTCATGAACAATCCTCCGCTCGGGACGAGTGCAGCCTAGCGTCACCGAGGCCCCCGGTCGCGCAGCAGGCCGAGGCCGCGAGTGTCAGGAGCGGATCTGGCCGTCGCCGGTGATGAGGAAGGTGGTGGTCGTCAGTTCCGGCAGGGCCATCGGTCCGCGGGCATGCAACTTCTGGGTGGAGATGCCGATCTCGGCCCCGAACCCCAACTCGCCCCCGTCGGTGAACCGGGTGGACGCGTTGATGGCAATCGCCGCGGAGTCCACACCGGCCACGAATTCCTGGATCGTCGATGCGGAGTCGGACACGATCGCCTCGGTATGACCACTGCTCCATCGTCGGATGTGGGCGGCTGCTGCGGCGGTGTCGTCGACCACCCCGACGGCGAGGTCGAGCGAGTAGTACTCGGCCGCCCAGTCGGCGTCGGTGACGGGCACCGAGTCAACCCCGCCCTGTCGGAGGGCAGTGGCGGCGTCGGGGTCCGCGTGGAGCGTGACCCCGGCCTCGGTCAACGCCCTGCCCAGGCGCACCAGCAGGGTGTCGGCCAGGTCGCGGTGCACCAGCAGTGTCTCGGCGGCGTTGCACACGCTGGGACGCTGCGTCTTGGCGTTCACCACGATGGCCTCGGCCTTCGCCGGATCGGCGGCCCGGTCGACGTAGACGTGGCAGTTGCCCACCCCTGTCTCGATCACCGGGACGGTGGCCCCGTCGACGACCCGATCGATCAGGTCGGCCCCCCCGCGGGGGATGACCACATCCACCAGCCCACGGGCGGTGATGAGATCGTCGACGGTGCCATGGCCGGAGCCGGGAACGGCCTGGATCGCATCGGCGGGCAGGTCCTCGGACGCCAGGGCACCCCGCATGGTGGCGATGAGGGCGGCGTTGGTGCGCGCCGCGGACGACGATCCGCGCAACAGGACGGCGTTGCCGCTCTTGAGGCAGAGCGCCGCGGCGTCGACGGTGACATTGGGTCGGGCCTCGTAGATCATTCCCACGACCCCCATCGGAACCCGGACCTGCGATACCGCCAGACCGTTGGGCAGCGAGTACCCCCGCACCACCTGTCCCACCGGGTCGGGCAGCTCGATCACCGTACCGATGGCGTCGATGATCGCCGTCAGCCGATCGTCGGAGAGCGTGAGGCGATCGAGCAGCCCCGCCGGAGTGCCCGCCGCCCGGGCAGCGGCCACGTCCTCGGCGTTCGCGGCGACGATGGTGGCCCGGTCCTTGTCCAGGTGCGTGGCGATCGACGCCAGGCCCCGGTCCTTGTCCGCGGTGGTGAGGGCTCGCAGCACCACGGCGGCCTCACGCGATCGCGCCGCGACAGTGGAGAACGTGTCGGTCATGAGCCCAGCCTAGACCGCGACTTCAGGGGTACCCGGGCGTCCGACCTCGACCGCGGGCACACTGGAGGCCTCATGGCCAGCACGTCCGACCCCCAGCGCCGGGTCACGATCGCCGATGTGGCGCGAGCTGCGAGTGTGCACCACTCCACCGCCTCCCGGGCCCTGCGCGGCGACCCCAGCATCCACCCGCAGACCGTCTTGCTGGTCCGAGCGGCCGCGACGGAACTGGGATACCGAGCCGCCACGGCCCCCCGATTGCCACCCCCGGTCAGCGAGCGGGCTCCCATCGTCGTGGTCGTCAACGATCAGCAGTCCTTCACCGGGATCAGCCCCTTCGCCCAGGCGTTCTGGTTCTTCCTCGGCCAGTCACTGACGACGACCCTGTCGGGCAGCGGCATCTCGGTCGTCCACACCACGACCGACAGCCTTCGTTCACTCACGACTGTGGCCGCGGATCTGCTCGTCCTGCTCTCCATCCTGGACGCTCCGCTGGAGCTGCCCTCGGAACTCTCACACGTCCCGGTGATCATGGAGCGAGGCCGCAGCGATTCCGCAGAGGCTGCCGGCGTGATGGGCCACGACCATGCGGTCCTGGCGGTGACGGCATGCGAGCGCCTGGTCCGCGGGGCGCGAAGCGGTGTGCGCTGGTGCCGTTGTCGACCCAGGACACCATCAGTGTGGGGGCCGTGGTGGGCTATCGACGATGGTGCGAGTCGGCCGGACAGAACCCGGTGATCCAGACTCCGGGCGACGCGGACGTAGCGGCGGCGAGCGTTGCTGCCGCTGTGGCAGAAGGGGTCGACGCCATCTATGCGGTCAGCGCACAACAGCAGGCGGTCCTCGACGGGATCGCGCGGGCCGGCCGCCGCTGCCCCGACGACGTCCAGGTCCTCGGGATCGGAACGGGACTGATGGAGGTGCTGTTCCGGCCGGCGTTGTCGGCGATCGACCTGGAGGGCACCGCGAGCGGAGCGGCCATCGCCGACCTCTGCGTCAGCCGCCTCGCCGGGGCGGACACTCGCGTCGCCGAACTCCCCTGGCACCTCGCGGACCGTGGGACCACCCGACCAGCCGGGTGAGCATCACGGCAACGGCCGGACGCCGGGGGTGAACACCTCGCTGCTCGCCCCGTCGGGCCAGCGACGACGGAACGCCGCCCGATCGAGCACCTCGACACCCACGACCGGCCAGGCAGGAAGCGACAGATCGGCCCGATGGGCGTCCCAGAGGTCCAGGGCCGCCGCGGCGACCGTGCGACAGTCCGTCCCCTCGTCCCAGTAGCGCAGCTCGACGGTGTCGGGGGTGTAGCGGACCGACAGGTCGAAGCCGTGGTGGAACGCCAACTCGGCCAGGACGTCGGCCAACTCGTCGGGTCGCTGCGGCTGACCGTGCAGCGTGACGGTGACGTGCCAGAGGACTCCGGGAAGGCGCACGGCGGCGGCATCCTGCGCCATGCCACCTCCTCAGCCGAGCACCACCAGGTCGTCGCGGTGCACGATCTCGCGTTCGTAGGCGGAACCCAGTTCAGCGGCGAGTTCTCGAGTCGAGCGCCCCAGCAACCCCGGGAGTTCCGTCGAATCGAAGTTCACCAGTCCTCGTGCCACGACACGCCCGTTTTCGTCCAAGAGGTCGACCGGGTCACCTGCGGCGAAATCGCCACGAACCGCCCGGATCCCGGCAGGGAGCAGCGATTTCCGCCGGGACACGACAGCCGTGACGGCGCCGGGGTCGAGTTCCAGAGCGCCTTCCGGCGAGGCCGCGTGAGCCAGCCACAACAGCCGGGTCGGGATCCGCTTCCCGGTGGGATGGAAGAGGGTGCCGACGGGGCGCCCGGCCAGCGCGTCCGCCGCATCGTCGGCCGCGGCCAGCAGGACCGGGATGCCGGCACCCGCCGCCAACTGGGCGGCGTCGACCTTGGTGCGCATGCCGCCGGACCCCACCCCGGAACCGCGCCTGGTCACGTCGACGTCCGACAGGTCGGCGGGATCGGTCACCTCGCCGATCAGCGCAGAGCCAGGATGCGACGGAGGGCCGTCATACAGACCCGGGACGTCACTGAGCAGCACGAGCGCCTCGGCATGCACGAGGTGGGCGACCAGGGCCGCGAGCCGGTCGTTGTCACCGAATCGGAGTTCATCGGTCGCGACCGTGTCGTTCTCGTTGACGATCGGCACGACTCCCAGTTCCAGCAGGCGGTACATGGTGCGCTGGGCGTTGCGGTACCCCGCACGTCGCACCATGTCCTGGGCGGTCAGCAGGATCTGGCCGACCACGAGACCCCGGCTGCGGAACTCCTCGGCGTACAGCGCCATGAGCGCCCCCTGCCCGACGCTCGCGGCAGCCTGCTGGGTCGCCAGATCCTGGGGACGGGTCTTGAGGTTCAACGGACCCATCGCCCCCGCGACGGCGCCGCTGGTCACCAGGACCACCTGGCGCCCGTCTGCGCGAGCGCCACTGACCAGATCCGCGACAGCCGCGATGCGCTGGGCGTCGATCTCACCACCGGGCAGCGTCAGCGATGACGACCCGATCTTGACCACGACCCGGTCCGCCCGCCCCACGACGGATCGGGGCATCAGTGCCCCAACCGTTCGTCGGTGCCACGGGGACTGGCCGCCCGGTGGTCGCCCGCCGAGACGGTGGGCTCCCAGTCGAACACGACGCCGGACTCCGCGGGTCCGATGATCACCGTGCACCCGGCCGAGGCGCCCGCGGCCAGGAGTTCCTCCTCGACGCCCAGCCGCGCCAACCGGTCGGCGAGATATCCGACCGCTTCATCGTTGGCGAAGTCGGTCTGCCGGACCCACCGTTCGGGAAGCGCTCCCCGGACGACGTATCCGACTCCGGTCGCGCGCACGGTGAACCGGCGGTCGTCGACCGCCTTCGGCGTGATCACCACGAGGGGCGCGGGTTGCTCGGTGTCCGGCCGCTCGGCCAGGATCCGGGCGATCGCGAAACCCAGTTCGCGCAGGCCCTCATGGGTGACCGCGCTGACTTCGAGGACGGGCCAGCCGCGCTGAGTCAGGTCGGGCGTCACCAGATCCGCCAGTTCACGTGCCTGCGGGACGTCCACCTTGTTGAGCACCACGATGCGGGGTCGATCCGCGAAGGTCCCGTACTCGGCGAGCTCCGCCTCGATCACGTCCAGGTCGCTCAGCGGGTCGCGACCGGGGTCCAGGGTGGCGCAGTCCAGCACATGGACGATGACATCGCAGCGTTCGATGTGCCGCAGGAACTCCAGTCCCAGCCCTTTGCCTGCGCTGGCGCCGGGGATGAGTCCGGGGACATCGGCGATCGTGAACGTCGTGTCTCCGCTCACGACCACCCCCAGATGAGGCTCCAGGGTGGTGAACGGGTAGTTCGCGATCTTGGGTCGGGCGGCACTCATGGCGGCGATCAGGCTGGACTTGCCCGCGCTGGGGAAGCCCACGAGCGCAGCATCGGCCACGGTCTTCAGTTCGAGCGTGACGTCGCGCGCCTCACCCGGTTCGCCCAGGAGTGCGAATCCGGGGGCCTTGCGCCGGGGTGACGCCAGGGCCGCATTCCCGAGTCCCCCGCGACCACCCTCGGCGAGAGTCCACGCCGCGCCCGGGGTCACGAGATCGGCGAGTTGGTGGCCGTCGCCGTCCGTCACCACGGTTCCCACGGGGACCCGCGCGATGACGTCACCACCGTCGGCCCCGGTCCGGTGCCCTCCTCGACCCACCCCACCGTTGCCCGCCTTGAGGTGCGGGCGTCGGTGGAACTCCAACAACGAGTTCACGGTGGGATCGGCGACCAGGACGACGGAGCCACCCCGACCACCGTTGCCCCCGTCGGGACCGCCCAGCGGTTTGAACTTCTCGCGGTGGACCGAGGCACAACCGTTGCCGCCGTCGCCGGCCACGGCGTGGACAGTGACGACGTCGATGAAGGACGGGGCCATGGCCCGCCGTCCGATCAGGCGACGGGGCGGACGTTGACCACGCGGCGACCGCGGGCGGTGCCGAACTCGACCGTGCCCTCGGCCAGCGCGAACAAGGTGTCGTCGCCGCCCCGGCCGACATTGTCGCCGGGATGGAAGTGGGTGCCGTGCTGCCGGACGATGATCTCGCCGGCGTTCACCAGCTGACCGCCGAACCGCTTGACGCCGAGGCGCTGGGAGTTGCTGTCGCGGCCGTTCTTGGTCGAGGCCGCGCCCTTCTTGTGGGCCATGGGTCAGACTCCTTCGATGGCGGTGACCCGCAGGCGGGTCAGGTCCTGGCGATGCCCCTGGCGGCGGCGGTAGCCGGTCTTGTTCTTGTACCGCAGGATGCGGATCTTGTCGCCACGCAGGTGCTCGACGACCTCGGCACTGACGGTGACCCCGGACAGTGCCTTGTCATCACTGGTCACGGCGCCGTCGGACACCACGAGCACCGCAGGCAGGGTCACGGTGTCGCCGGGGGCGTCGGCCAACCGGTTGACGTCGATCTCGTCGCCGACCGCGACCTTCTCCTGGTGGCCGCCGGCGCGGACGATGGCGTACATTCCGCTGTCCTCCTGTGTCGTGAGCGCCGAGCGCTGGTCCTGGGCACCACGCGCGGCGTCATGCCCCCCGAATGTCTGGCCCCCCTGCATGTCTGGGGGGCTCCCGGATGGTGGGGGGCGCCGCGGCGGCAACCCTCCTAGGCTACGGAGTCGGTTCGGGTTCGGTCAAACCGGCCTCCTCGGCCGGTTCCCCGACGACCGGCGATTCGGCGTCCGGTTCCGTGCCGGAGTCCTCCATCGTCGGTTCTGCGTCGGCCGAGGTCTCGGGGGCAGGGCTGTCCTCCGGAGTTCCGGACGCGTCCGCACTGCCGTCGGCTTCCGCCGCCACGGCGACTTCGGCGGCCGCGTCCTCGGTCGCGGCCTTGGCCCGCGCGGCAGCCGCCTCGACCGGATCGTGCGCGCCCGGGGGCCGCACGGATCGGGTCTTGCGGGACGAGTTGCGGCCCTCGGCGGGCTCGCCATGGACCTTCACCCCCCGGCCGTTGCAGCAGTCGCAGGGTTCGCTGAAGGTCTCCAGCAGGCCCTGACCGATCCGCTTGCGGGTCATCTGGACCAGTCCGAGGGAGGTCACCTCGGCGACCTGGTGCTTGGTGCGATCGCGGCCCAGGCACTCGACAAGTCGCCGGAGAACGAGGTCGCGGTTGCTCTCGAGCACCATGTCGATGAAGTCGATGACGATGATGCCCCCGGCGTCGCGCAACCGGATCTGGCGCACGATCTCCTCGGCTGCTTCGAGGTTGTTGCGGGTGACCGTCTCCTCGAGGTTGCCCCCCTGCCCGGTGAATCGTCCCGTGTTGACGTCGACCACCGTCATGGCCTCGGTCCGGTCGATGACGAGCGACCCGCCCGAGGGCAGATAGACCTTGCGGTCGAGCGCCTTCGCGAGTTGCTCGTCGACCCGGTAGTGCGCGAACACATCCTCGGTGTCGGTCCACCGGGAGACCCGTTCCGACAGCCCTGGGGCGTTGTCGGCGACGTAGCCGATCAGGGTGTCGCCGATCTCGTCGCCGGAGACGACCAGCGACTCGAAGTCGGAGTTGAAGATGTCGCGCACGACCCGCAGGGCGAGATCGGGTTCGCTGTGCAGCAGCGCCGGGGGGTTGGCCTTCTCGGACTTGGCGGAGATCTGCTCCCACGTCGAGGTCAGGTGGGCGACGTCGCGGGCCAGATCTTCTTCGCTGGCGCCTTCGGCCGCGGTCCGGACGATGACCCCGGAACCTTCCGGCAGCGACTCGCGGAGGATCTTGCGCAACCGGGTGCGCTCCTTGTCCGGCAGTTTGCGGCTGATGCCGGTCATGGAGCCGTCCGGCACATACACGATGAATCGGCCGGGCAGCGACACCTGGCTGGTCAGTCGGGCGCCCTTGTGCCCGATCGGGTCCTTGGTGACCTGCACCAGCACCTTGTCGCCGGACTTGAGCGCCTGTTCGATGCGCTTGGGCTGGCCCTCGAGGCCGGCAGCGTCCCAGTTGACCTCGCCGGCGTAGAGCACGGCGTTGCGGCCGCGGCCGATGTCGACGAACGCCGCCTCCATGGACGGCAGGACGTTCTGGACGCGTCCCAGATAGACATTGCCGACGAGTGACGTCGCCGTCGCCTGGTTGACGTAGTGCTCGACCAGGACGCCGTCCTCGAGCACGACGATCTGGGTCAGATCGCCGCGCTGTCGGACCACCATGGTGCGTTTCACGGACTCACGCCGAGCCAGGAACTCGGCCTCACTGATCTGGGGAGCGCGCCGCCGGCCCGACTCGCGGCCCTCCTTGCGACGCTGTTTCTTGGCCTCGATCCGCGTCGAGCCCTTCAGCGCGGTGACCTCGTCCTTGCCGTTGCCGCCGTCGTCGTCGGACTTGCCGCCACCGCCGCGGCGCCGGCGTCGGCGACGCCGGACCGTGCCGTCGTCGCCGTCGTCAGGGTCGTCGGCGTCGGAGTTGTCGGAGGCGCCGTCCCCGGAGGCACTGTCGCCCGCGGACTCCGCCGCGTCGTCGTTGCCCTGCTTGTCTCCCGACTTGCGACCGCGGCCTCCCCGACGGCGGCGGGTGGGTTTGTCGTCTTCCTGGTCGGAGTCGTTCGATTCGGTGTCGCCGGACTTCTCCGCCGACTCGTCACCGGACTCGGCGGCACGCCGGCGGCGGCGGGGAGCCTCGGGCGGTGGCTGGAACAACGGCACCGCAGCAGCGGCACCGTCGCCGCCGGCGTCACCACTCCCGGCGTCGTCGCCGCTCGCGGCCGCATCCACCGGGGGTGCCGCGAAATCGACGGTGGCGGGTTTGCGGCGGCGTCCTCGCCGGACAGGTTCGGCCTCGGTCGCCGGCTCGGGCTCAGGGGCGGCCGCCGGCTCCGGGGCCGCAGCCGAGAAGGTGGTCTCGGGCGGCGGACCCGCGGGGCGACGGGCCGCGCGACGGCGGCGTGGGCGCACCTCGCCGTCGCCGGCGGCGGCGTCAGCAGGGGCAGCGGTGGATTCGGTGGTGGTGTTCTCTTCGTCGAGCATGCGCTCGATCCCTTCACGGGATCCGGGTGCGCTGCACCGCACGGACCCCTTTGGTCGGTTCGATCCGCCGCAGCGGACCGGAAAGTCTGGTCTCGCGATCGGGCCCGCCACCGCACCGGGCGGAGCTGGGGCCGCTATCGCCTGTGCCGTCAGTATGGCACACACCACTGTGGATCAATCGGAACCGGCGAACCCCACGGATCGCCCACCCCATCGGCCACCACGGGTCCTTGCGCCTCCCGGGTGCACCGGCCCATCGGCTCCAGTCCCAGCGCACGCACGATGTCCTCCGGTCGCACCGTCGGTGTGGCGGTGCGCACCGTCGCGGTCAGATGCCCGGGTCCCGCTGCCCCTGACACCCAGTGCTCGCCGACCGCGATCTCGCGGGTTCCCGACTTGGTCACCCGCGTCACCGTGACCGGTTCCGGAGCCGACAGGAGGCGGTGGATCGCCTCGTCGATCTCTGCCTCGCTGTGGCCCGGGATTTCGATGCGCCACCGGCTCGCCTCCAGCAGCTCCGCCAGGGCGCCTCCGGGTGACTCCACCGCATCGGTGACGGTGAATCCGGACGGCAGACCGGCGCTCACCGAGGCAGCGAACTCCGCCACCGGCATCGCCTCGGCAAGGCCCACCTCGACGTACTCCGCGGCACTCGCCGCGCCGGTCGGGGCCGCGTTCGCGTACGAGATCCGCGGGTGCGGGTTGAAGCCACCGCTCATCGCCACCGGAAGACCGGCGCGCCGAACTGCTCGTTCCAGGGCACGCTGGAAATCGCGGTGGCTGGCGAACCTCAGCCGATCGGACTTGCCGTACCGGAGCCTGATCCGCTGGACGACAGGTTGTGCCTCGTTCGGGGACTGGCGTCGGCTCACGTGGGATCTCCGGTCCAGGGAACGGGCGGCGGGCCGATCTGGATCACCGTGTCCAACTGATTGCACACCCCGCACTGGGAGCAGGGGGTCCAGCGGCAGTCGCCGACCTCGTCGCCCGCGATCGCGTCCTGCCAGTCCTGCCAGAGCCACTCGGTGTCGAGACCTGAGTCGAGGTGGTGCCAGGGCAGGACCTCGGCCACATCGCGTTCGCGCGTCGTGAACCAGTCCAGGGAGACCGGCGTCTCCGCGAACACCGACTTGGCCGCCGTGCTCCACCGTTCGAACGAGAAGTGCTCCGACCAGCCGTCGAAGCGTCCACCGTCGCGCCACACGGTCTCGATCACGTCGGCGACCCGGCGGTCGCCGCGGGCCAGCAAGCCCTCGACGATGCCCGGCTCGCCGTCGTGGTAACGGAAACCGATGGCCCTGGCGTAGTCCCGGTCCTTGCGGATCTCGTCGCGCAGCAGTGCCAGCCGACGGTCGGTGTCCGCGGCCGACAGTTGTGCCGCCCACTGGAATGGCGTATGCGGTTTGGGGACAAACCCCCCGATGGAGACCGTGCAGCGGATGTCCCGACGGCCGGCAGCCTCGCGGCCCGCACGGATCACCTCGCGCGCCAGGCGGGCGATCTGCAGCACGTCCTCGTCGGTCTCGGTCGGCAGCCCGCACATGAAGTACAGCTTCACGTGGCGCCATCCGCTGGCATAGGCCGCCGTGACCGTGCGGATCAGGTCGTCCTCGGTGACGGTCTTGTTGATCACCCGACGCAGCCGCTCGCTGCCTCCCTCGGGGGCGAAGGTCAGCCCCGATCGACGACCGTTGCGGGACAGTTCGTCGGCGAGTTCGATATTGAACGCGTCGACGCGGGTGCTGGGCAGGCTCAGCGACGTCCGCGAGTCGCCATAGCGGTCCGCCAACCCCTTGGCCAGGTTCGCGATCTCGGAGTGATCCGCACTGGACAGGCTGAGCAGGCCGACCTCGTTGAAGCCCGTGCGCTGGATGCCGCACTCGACCATGTCGGCGATCGTCGCCGCCGATCGTTCGCGGACGGGTCGGGTGATCATGCCCGCCTGACAGAAGCGGCACCCGCGGGTGCAGCCCCGGAAGATCTCGACGCTCATCCGTTCGTGGATCGTCTCGGCGACCGGGACGATCGGTGCCTTGGGGTACGGCCACTCGTCCAGGTCCATGAGGGTGTGTTTGGTGACCCGCCAGGGGACGCCCGGACGATCGGGGACGATCGCCGCGATGGTCCCGTCCGGAGCGTAGGTGACGTCGTAGAAGGCCGGGACGTAGACGGATCCCGTGCGCGCGAGTTGCTCCAGGATCCCGGTGCGGCCACCCGGTCGGCCGTCCGCATGCCAGGCGGCGACCAGATCGGTGATGCGACCGACAGCCTGTTCCCCGTCCCCGAGGACCGCGGCGTCGATGAAGGGGGCCAGCGGTTCGGGGTTGAAGGCCGCGTGCCCGCCGACGAGCACGAGCGGATGCTCCTCGTCCCGCTGTGCTGCGCGCAGCGGGATCCCGGCCAGGTCCAGGAGGGTGAGCAGATTGGTGTACCCGAGTTCGGTGGACAGGCTGACACCGACGATGTCGAAATCCCCCAACGGACGTTGGGCGTCGACGGTGAACGCCGGAAGTCCGGCCGCGCGCAACTCCGCCTCGAGATCGGGCCAGACCGCGTACCCCCGCTCCGCGAGTGCATCGTCCCTCTCGTTGATCACCTCATAGAGGATCTGCACCCCTTGGTTGGGCGACCCCACCTCGTAGGCGTCCGGATAGACCAGGGCCCAGTGAACGGGGACCGTGTCCCAGTCCTTCACGACGGAGTTGACCTCACCCCCGACGTACTGCACCGGCTTGCCGACCCTCCCCAGGATCGGCTCCAACTGCGGGTAGATCGACCCGGAAACGCCCACATCAGCCTCCGTGCCGAAGGGTACGTACCGGGCCACGTGCCGCGCCAATCGTCGCGTCGATCCACCGTGACCGCCCGAGACCCGGGCCGCGCCTAGCGAGCCGTCGAGGAGCGCAGGCGTCTCGGCTCCGCTCGACCACCGGGCCCAGCCACCGACCACGGACCGATCACCACCCACAGAGCCCGGACGGGGTCCGGGTCGGCGTCGGCGTCGGCGACTGTAGAAGCGGAACCCGATGCGCAGCCGAGCCCGCGAGGCGCGCATCCATCAACACAGCCCGCCGAAGGCGGTTCCTCTACTCCAAGAGGCGCCCGACCCGAGCCCGGACCCCGAACCGGGCGCAGCGGTCTCGGCTCCGCTCGACCACCGGAGGCGGGTGGTGGTCTCGGCTCCGCTCGACCACCGGGGCGGGTGCGGAGGTCTCGGCTCCGCTCGACCACCGGGGCGGGTGCGGAGGTCTCGGCTCCGCTCGACCACCGGGGCTCGACCACCGGGGCTCGACCGCCGGGGGCGGGTGGCTGCGTAGGATCAACCCCGGAGGGCGCGGTGATCAAGTATCTGGGCTCCAAGCGGACGCTCGTCCCCGTCTTGGGCGCCATCGCCGACGCCACCGGAAGGGCAGGGTCACCCCCGTCACCGGCATCACCCCCAGGTTCATGCCGATGTTCTCGAAGGCCTGGAGGGCGAACCAGGCCACGACGCCCACCGCGATCAGGCGGCCGAACATGTCGCGGGCGTCGAAGGCGATCCGCAGGCCGCGCCACAGGATGATCCCGAGCAGGATCAGGAGCAGCAGTCCGCCGATGAGACCCAACTCCTCCGCCGCCACCGAGAACACGAAGTCGGAGTCGTTGACCGGGACGAACCCACCCTGTGTCTGGGGGCCCTGGAACAGTCCTCGACCGACGACCCCACCGGAGCCGACGGCGATCCGGGCCTGGATGGTGTTCAGGCCCGCGCCGTACGGATCGGCCATGGGGTCGAGGAACGAGGTGAGCCGCCTCATCTGATAGTCGGCGAGCAGGCCCAACGAGATCGCGGCGGTGGCCACGAGCACACCGACCGCGGCCAGACCGGCGAGCCACTTCCACGACACTCCCGCAACGAGCATGATCACGGCCACGATCCCGGTGATCACCATGGCCGATCCGGTGTCGTTGCCGACCAGGACGATGGCCAGCGGGAGGGCCGCCAGTGCCAAGCCCCGCACCACTATGGCGTCGGGCACCGTCTGGTCGCGGGGACCACCCGCCAGAGTCGCGGCCAGGGCGCAGATCAGTGCGAGTTTGGCGAACTCCGATGGCTGCACCGTGAATCCGAGAGGGAGCGCGAACCACGCCCGGGCACCGGCGATCGAGACCCCCATAGGGGTGAACGGCAACAGTTGTCCGACCAGTGAGGCCAGGTACAGCGCAGGAGTCCACGCCCGCAGCGAGCGCGGTTCGACCCGCGTGACGACGAAAGCCAGCATCACCGCGACCACCACCGACAGCAGTTGCCGTTTGGCGGGGGCGCTGCCCACGTTCGCTTCACCGGCCGACGCGATCAGGGCACACCCGAGCAGGGACAGGGCGAGCGCGGCGGCCACCAGCACCCAGTCGAGCCGCGCGGCATGCAGGCGGTCGCGTCGACCGAGTCTCAGTGAGGTGGGGCGTGGGTCCGTCCTGGGCAAGAGGGTCATCGACCACTCCCCCGGACGCCGGCGATCTCCTGCGGTGGGCCGGACGCCGGGAACACCGGTTTGGCCCCCACCCCGAAGATCGCCTCGTAGATCGATCGGGTGGCCGGCGCCGCGGTCTCGCCGCCCGCGCCCCCGTCGGTCACCATGACCACGACTGCGTAGCGCGGAGCGTCGGCGGGCGCGAACGACGCGAACCACGAGGTCGAGTTGTGCCCCTCGACCTGAGCGGAACCGGTCTTGCCGGCGATCGGGTACCGGTCGAGGGGGAAACCCGTGAACGCGTCCGCAGCGGTCCCGGACCGTGCCACCGCCGGCAGGGAACGCGCCAGGAACCGCAGGGTGCGCTGATCCCCCGCGAGCGACCCCGCCTGTCGCGGGGCGATCTCGCGGGTGACGGAGCCGTCGGGAGCGACCACGGCCCGCCCGATGGTCGGCTGCCACACCGTGCCGCCGTTGGCCAGCGCGGAGTAGGCCACGGCCATCTGCAGCGGGCTCGTCACCGTGTATCCCTGGCCGATCGCGGCGTTGATCGCATCGCCCTCGCGCCACAGATGCCCGGACCGACAGTTCTCCTTGTCCAGCGCCGTGTAGTAGTCGGCGGTGACCGGATCGGTCCGTCGCAGGTCGGGGTAGCCGTCACGGGCGGCGGCACACCAGTCGTCGCGCCGTTCGGTCCACAGCCGGTACTTCTGGTCGGGACTGGCGACCATGCCGGAGGACTCACTCGGCAGGTCGATCCCGGTGGCGCGACCCAGCCCCAGATCGGCTGCGGCCTGGGCGATCGGACCCAGGGCGCCCTGCCCCTGAGCCTCGCCACCGTCGCGTCGCCACAGCCGGTCACCCGCCCGGTAGAAGACGGTGTTGCAGGACACCTCGAGGGCCCGCGCGAGGGACAACGATCCGTAGGCCTCGGATTCGTGGTTGGTGAACGTCCGCCCGCCGGCGGTGTAGGTGCCGGGGCAGTCGTACTGCCCGTTGAGGTCGAATCCGCTGCGCCCCATGGCGACCACGCTGATGGGTTTGAAGGCCGACCCGGGTGGGGAGGTCCCGTCGGCGGCGTAGTCCACCAGGGCACCGCTGTCGGACATACGGCGGTACGCCTGCTCCGTCACCCCACCGACCCAATCCGAGGGCCTGAAGTCGGGCTTGGATGCCAGCGCCAGCACGCGCCCGCTTCGCACGTCCATGACCACAGCGGCAGCTCGGGCGTCGGGACTTCCCGCGTAGGCCAAGGCGTTGTCGAGCGCCTCCTCGGTCCGAGCCTGCAAGGTGGCGTCGATCGACGTGACCAGGTCCGATCCCGCTTGGGCCGGGAGCACCTGTTCGGAGCCTTCGACGTCGCCCTTGGCGTCCACGAGCAGCCGCCGTTCGCCGGCTCTCCCTCGCAGATCGGCGTCATAGGTCTGCTCGACGCCGCCGCGGCCGACCAGGTCCGAAGACGTCAGCGCGGGGTCTGCGGCGAGTTCCTCGGAGCTCACCGCGCCCAGGTAGCCCAGCAGGTGCCCACCACTCACCCCCTCGGCCGGGTAGTCGCGCGTGACCGCGGAGGCCAGCGTGACACCCGGATAGTCCGCGGGTGTCTCGGCGATGGGGAGCAGCGCGCCACGATCGTGGGCACTGACCGCGACGGGGGTCTGGGGGCTGCCGTCGTCGCAGATCGGGCGCGGCGGGGCGCCGTCGGTGCCGCACAGGGTGAGTCGCTGTTCCAACTCGCGCACCGTCAGGCCCAGTCGGGGTGCGACCGCGCGCAGCACCCGGCGACCGCCGTCGGGTTCGTCTGCCAGCGTCTGGCGATCGATCAGGACCCCGGCGGCTGCGGTGTTCGCGACCAGCGGGCGTCCCGAGGAGTCGAGGATGAGTCCCCGTGGTGCCGGATCCGGCACCACCCGGGTCCGGTTGTCCTCGGCCGCCGCCGCCAAAGCGGATCCCCGGAACACCGTCAGTTCCACCAGTCGCCCGGCCAGCACCAGCCCCAGAGCGGCGATGAAGACACTGACGAGGGCGAGCCGCAAGGAGGATCGATGGTTCACGCCGACAACCGCCGGGCGGTCGATCGTCGGGCGCCCCCGACCCGGCGCACGATCGCCCCCACCACGGGGACGACCAGCGGCGCCAGCGCGGCAGAGACCACGACATAACCGGCCAGTGCCGCCATGGCGGCACCGGCTGCGACAGGACGGCCGCCCAGGACCATCTGGATCGCGAGCATGAGGATCCCGCTGCCCGCGGCGAGTCCGGCTGCGACCCCCATCACCTGCACCGGCGCCAGACCTCGGGGATCGCGCACCCGACCTGCGACATACCCGACCACGACCAGCGCCAGAGCCGTGCTGCCCATCAGACTGTCGGCCGGTGGCAGCAGGTCCAGCGCAAGTCCGGCACCGAACCCCGCCACGGCACCGAACGTCTGGCCCCCGGCCATCGCCACCGCGACCACCGCGACCAGGACCAGAGCCGGGCCCGCCACCGGCCCGGGCAGCCGGGACACGATCACGAATTGCAGAGCCACGGCCAGCACCACGACGAGCGTGGCGACGCCGATCTGCCACTGACGCGGCGTCATGAGTCGCCCGCCCCGGAGGGGTCCGGGGGATCCGTCAGGACGATGACCCGATCGATCATCCCGGCAGGGAGGGCCGGTTCCACGGTCACCACCCGGTCCAGGTCGCCCAGATCACCCGAGACCGCCGACACCGTCCCGACCGGAAGGCCCGCCGGGTAGGGCTTGCCGTCGTCGGAGCCGAGTGTCTCCACTCGTTGTCCGACCCTCACATCGGCCAGGGGATCGAGGTAACTCAGCACGGCCGCGTGTCGATCGCCGGTGCCCTGGAGCAGTGCGCTGTTGCCGTTGACGCGGACGGCCACGGAGCTGCCCGGATCGGTGACGAGCAACACCGTGCTCGTCGACGGCGTGACGTCGGTGACCCGACCGATCACCCCCCCGGACACCAGCACGGGGGCATCCCGCGCGACCCCGTCGTCGGACCCGACGTCGATCGTGAGGGCCTGCGTCGCGAGCCCCGGCGCCGCGGCGACCACTCGTGCGGCCACCGCCGCCTCGGCGCGCGACTGCGTCGCTTCGGCGGCCTTCCGGGCCGCCGGATCATCGGCAAGTTGTCGCGTGAGTTGGTCGTTGGCCGCCTGCAGTCGGCGATTGGTGTCCTGGAGTTCGGTGATCTGACGCTCGAGTTCGTCCGCATCGACCCGGCGGAGCGCTGCCGCCCGGACCGGACCGAAGAGCGCGTCCGACGCCGCCTGCGCGGGACCCACGACGGTGGCGGTCACCCCGCGCAGGGTGTCCGTCGGCCCCCCGCGCAGGTCGAGGAACATCAGCGACAGCGACACCAGGAGAAGCAGGGCCGCCACGGGGCCGGGCGTGAACCGACGCCACCGGCGTTGCCGCAGATCAGGCGGGGGCGTGGGCCGCGCCAGACGGGTGGGGGAAGTCGTCGTCACCCATCACCGCCGTGGCCGGTTCATGAGCAGGGGCTGCAGGTCGGAGAACTCCTCGACACAGCGGCCGGCCCCCAGCGCCACACAGCGCAGCGGATCGGGTGCGGTGCGCACGGGCATGCGCGTCTCGTGCTGGAGTCGCAGATCCAGCCCCTGCAGGAGCGCTCCCCCTCCGGTCAGGACGATGCCGCGATCCATCACGTCGCCGGCGAGTTCGGGGGGCGTGCGGTCCAACGTGGTGCGCACGGCGTCGACGATGGCGGTCACCGGCTCGTCGAGGGCCTCGCGGATCTCGCGGGCCGACACCACGATCGTGCGCGGCAGGCCCGACACCAGGTCGCGGCCGCGGATCTCGGCGTCGGGTTCGTCGGACACCGGGTAGGCGGAGCCGATGGACGTCTTGATGCGTTCGGCCGTCCGCTCCCCGAGCAGCAGCGAGTACTGCTTCTTCATGTGCTGGACCAGTGCGTCGTCCATGGCATCGCCGCCGACCCGGGCCGACATGCTGACCACGACCCCACCCAACGACACCACGGCGACTTCGGTGGTGCCGCCACCGATGTCGACCACCATCGACCCGGCCGCCTCGTAGACCGGCAGTCCGGCCCCGATCGCGGCGGCCATCGGTTCCTCGATCAGGAAGACCCGACGCGCCCCGGCGGCATATCCGGCGTCCTCGACCGCGCGCCGCTCGACTCCGGTGATGCCAGAGGGGACACAGACCACGAGTCGGGGTTTGGCCAGCGCCCGCCGCGGCTGGGCCCGCTGCACGAAGTGCCGCAGCATGTCCTCGGCGGCCTCGAAGTCGGCGATCACCCCGCCCTGCAGGGGTCGGATGGCGGTCACGTCGCCGGGCGTCCGGCCGATCATGTCGCGAGCCCGCTCGCCCACCGCGATGGCGGCACCGGCATGCTGATCCATGGCGACGACGCTCGGCTCGTCGACCACGATGCCGCGCCCTCGGACATAGACCAACGTGTTGGCTGTGCCCAGGTCGACGGCCAGGTCGCGGCCCATCACGGCAGCCTCGAACCCCATGTTCACCCCACCATGCCGCACTGCGGCTTGACCCCGGTCCGGCGGCCCAACCCCGCCAGACCGCCACTCTACGTCGCCGAACCGGCCGCGGGAAGATAACGACTCGGACTAGTTGCGGCGCCTCGTCGGCGAGGTGGTCTCGGCTCCGCTCGACCACCGGAGGGGGCGGGGTCGGCTCCGCTCGACTACCGGAGGCGAGTCAGTCCGCGAGTTGCGGGAAGAAGAGGCCGATCTCGCGGGCCGCCGACTCCGGCGAGTCCGACCCGTGCGACACGTTGTTCTGCATCTCGGTCGCGAGATCCCCCCGGATGGTTCCCGGAGCCGCGGCCACGGGGTTCGTCGCGCCCATCATCGTCCGCCAGGCGGCGATGGCGTCGGGACCTTCGATCACCCCCGCCAGCAGCGGACCAGAGGTGATGAAGTCGACCAGATCGCCGAAGAACGGCTTGTCCCGGTGCTCGGCGTAGTGCTCGCCGGCAGTCTCGGCGTCCAAGGTGCGCAGTTCGAGGGCGACGAAGGTGAACCCCTTGCGCTCGATGCGCGCGATCACCTCGCCCATCAGACCGCGGGCCACCCCGTCGGGCTTGACCAGGATGAGGGTTCGCTGCGTCATGGCACTACCTTTCCGTTCCGGCCGTGGCCGGGATCAGCTGTCGGAGCCGGCGCTCGCGCCGTTGCCCACAGTCTCCCCGATCGGACCGTGCTGCTGTTCCCCGGGTGACGCGGCGGCGCGCAGGGCGTCCACCCGACGCCCGAAGTGCACGGCCGCGAAGTACAGCCCGGCGAAGATGGCGCCGAGGATGGCCATGATCGGCACGATCAGGCCGGCTGCCACACAGACCGCCTGCACAACCCACCCCAGCCCGATTCCCAGGGGCCGGGTGATCCTCGCGACGGCGACCGCGATGAGGACGGTCATCACTCCCAGGAAGGCGAAGGCTCCGCCCGGCGCCACCCCGGACGTGTTGATCGCCACCGGCACTCCCAGGGCCAGGATCAACCATTCGAAGACGAGGACTGTCGAACCCAGGACCCTCATGACACCTCCGCCGAGGTCAGGATCGCACGCGCGTCGGCGACGGTCACGACGGAACCGGTCACGACCACCCCGCCGCCCGACTGCTCGGCGTGCCGCCGGGCCACGGCGACCGCAGCCGCCAGGTCCGGCTCGACCTCGACCGCCTCCTCGCCCCACACGCCCGCCGCGAGGCGGCCGAGCTCTGCCGCCGGCAGGCATCGCGGCGACGAGTTCTGTGTGGCGACGACCCGGTCGACGACACCGCGCAGCGGGGCGAGGATGCCGGCCACGTCCTTGTCCGCCATGACCGCCACGACAGCCGTGGTGTCCAGGAAGGTGAAGGAGTCTCCCAACGCCAGCGCGAGAACGTCTGCGCCCGCGTGGTTGTGTGCCGCATCGAGAAGCACCGTCGGCTCGCGCGTGACGGCTTCGAGGCGACCCGGCGAGACGGCACTGCCCAGCGCGTCGACGAGCGCCTGGTCCAACGGCTCGTCCGACACCAGCAGTGCGGCCACGGCGGCGACCGCCAGCACGGCATTGGCGGCCTGGTGCGCCCCTTGCAGAGGCAGGAACACCTCGTCGTAGCGCACGACGCCTACCTGCACCGCGAACACCTGACCGCCGACCGCCACTGTCCGGTCCAGCAGGTCGAAATCCCGTCCCCACACCTGAGCGGTCGCCCCCACCTCGGCACAGCGCCGCAGCAGGACGTCGAGGACTCCGGGAGTCTGGTCAGCACTCACCACCACGGACCCGGTCTTGATGATCCCGGCCTTCTCGACCGCGATCCGTTCCGGCGTATCCCCCAGCCACCGCTCGTGGTCGACCGCGATGGGGGTGATGACCGCGACGTCGGCGTCGGCCACGTTGGTCCCGTCCCACATCCCGCCGAGCCCGACCTCGATGACCGCGACATCCACCGGCGCATCGGCGAACGCGGCGAAGGCCAGGCAGGTCAGCACCTCGAAGAACGTGAGCGGGGGGTTCCCGTCGCGCTCCTGCTCCCCGTCGACCATGTCGATGATCGGCCGGACGTCCTCGTAGACCTCGATGAACCGCTCCTCGGGGATCGGCGCTCCGTCGATCCGGATCCGCTCGGTCACCGAGTGCAGATGCGGGCTGGTGTAGGTGCCCACGCGCAGACCGCTGGCGATCACCAGGGTCTCGATCATGCGGGCCGTCGACGTCTTGCCGTTCGTCCCGGTGATGTGGATGATGCGCGGCGAACGCTGCGGGTCACCCAGCAGGTCCATCACCCGCTGTACTCGCGCGAGGGTGGGCACCATGTCGGTCTCGGGCTGCCGGGCGAAGAGTTCGTCGACGACATCAGAGAGGTCGGGCATTTCCGTCACTGCGCCAGTCTATGGCCAGCACGCGATCCCCTTGGCGGACAGCGACCTCCGGCTCCGCGACTCTCGGGCACGCGACGTGCGACTACTCGACCCGGCGTGACGGCGGCGGCTCCGGGATCATGGCGATCGCTCCCGACGGGCACTCGTTGACGCAGATGCCGCAGCCTTTGCAGTAGTCGAGGTCGAAGGCGTAATCGCGGCCGTTGTCACCGCCACCCGACCCGTCCGGGTACTTCAGCACGGCGTTGTCCGGACACACGCCGAAGCAGTTGTCGCAGTGAAAGCAGTTGCCGCACGACAGGCACCGCCGCGCCTCGAACAGGGCGGTGGACTCGTCCAGCCCCTGCTTGACCTCGTCGAACGTGCTGACGCGGCGCGCCAGGTCCAACGTCGGTCGCACCGTCTTGGGCGCGTCGGTGTAGTACCAGGTGTTCAAGGACTCGAAGGCCGCCAGCGGCGGTCGGGGCGCATGCACGAACGGGTCGTCGCGCAACCATCCGTCGATGTTGCGGGCCGCGAGTTTGCCGTGCCCCACGGCCACGGTCACGGTCCGCTCACTGGGGACCATGTCGCCGCCGGCGAAGATGCCCGCGTGCCCGGTCATCATGCGGTCGTCCACCGCGACCACACCGTCGGTGATCGTCAGGTTCGGCACACCGTCGAGCAAGGACAGGTCGACGTCCTGCCCCAGCGCCAGCACCAGCGAATCGGCGGCCAACTCCTCGGTCTCGCCGGTCGGCTGAGGGAATCCGGAGTCGTCCAGTTCCATCCGTTCGACCACCATGGACGCCGCGTCGACGTGCTTGATCGTCGACAGCCAACGCATGAGGACACCTTCCTCGAGCGCCTCCTCGACCTCGATGTCGTGTGCCGGCATCCGGTCGCGCGTGCGCCGGTAGACCACGATCGCCTCGTCCGCGCCGAGCCGCTTGGCCGTCCGGGCCGCGTCCATGGCGGTGTTGCCGCCGCCGTAGACGACCACCCGCCGACCCAGCAGTGGTCGGTCCTCGCCCTCCATGTCCCGCAGCAGCGACACCGCGTCGAGGATGTGGGCCGACTCCCCTGCCGGGATGTAGGCCCGCTTGCCGATGTGGGCGCCCACGGCAAGGAACACCGCATCGAACGGACCCTCGGCCATGGCCGTCCGCACGTCGTCGACGCGGGAATCGAGCCGCAGGTCGATCCCCAGGTCGAGGACCCGCTGGATCTCGGCGTCCAGCACGTCGCGGGGCAGCCGGTAGCTGGGGATGCCGAACCTCATCATGCCGCCGCTGCGAGGACCTGCCTCGCGGATCTCGACCGCATGGCCGGCCCGACGCAGGTGGTAGGCGGCCGACAGTCCCGACGGCCCGGCGCCGATGACCAGGACCCGACGCCCGGTGTCGGAGGCGGGCGCCGGCAGCCGCCAGCCCTCGCGCAGCGCCACGTCGCCGAGGAAGCGCTCGACGGAGTTGATCCCGACAGGTTGATCCAGCTGCGCCCGGTTGCAGGCCGTCTGGCACGGGTGGTAGCAGACCCGCCCCATGATCGCGGGGAACGGGTTGTCGACGACCAGGGTGTTCCAGGCCTTCTCGTAGCCGCCGTCCTCGGCGTCGTACAGCCATCCCTGGATGTTCTCGCCGGCGGGACACGCGTCATTGCACGGCGGCAGTCCGTTGCGATAGACCGGCCGCTCGGTACGCCAGGACCCGGTCTTGTTGGCCAGGCTCGTGCCCACCGACAGCGTGATGGCGAACGGTTTGTCGCTCACACCGCCACCTCCTCGATGCCGTAGCGCGCGAAGTTGCGGTCGGCGTGGGCCTGGATCCGCTCGATGGTCGCGGTGTCCGGCTCCGCCCCGAACAGGTGGGCGTAGCGCTTCTGCCGACTCAGGTACTCGGTGACCGGCACCCGGTGCCGGATGGGGTGGACCGCCGTGACCTCGCCGTGGCGGGCCTCGAACACCGGGAACAGCCCGCTCTCGGTGGCCAGCCGGGCGATCAGGATCGTCTCGCGGCTGGCCGTCCCCCAGCCCAACGGACACGGGACCAGGACGTGCAGGTAGCGGGCCCCCCGAATGCCCATGGCCGTGCGCACCTTCGCCTCGAGATCGCGCAGGTCGGCCACCGTCGCGGTGGCCACGTACGGGATCTCATGCGCCATCGCGATCCGCGGCAGGTCCTTGCCCTGGCCGAACGGTGCTCCCGGATGGGGCCCGACGGCCTGCGTGGTCATGGTGCGGGCCGCCGGTGGCGTGGCGCCGGAGCGCTGCACCCCGGTGTTCATGTACGCCTCGTTGTCGTAACAGATGAACAGCACGTCGTCGTTGCGCTCGAACATCCCGGACAGGGTGCCCATGCCGATGTCGACCGTGCCCCCGTCGCCGGCCTGGGCCACCACCCGCACGTCGGATCGACCCTTGACCCGAAGGGCAGCCGCCACCCCGGTCGCCACCGAGGGGGCGTTGCCGAACAGCGAGTGCATCCACGGGATCTGCCAACTGGTCTCGGGGTACGGCGTCGAGAACACCTCGAGGCAGCCGGTGGCGTTGACGGCCACCATCTTCCCGTCGGTCTCGGCCATGGCGGTGTCCAGCGCGTAGCGGGCGCCGAGCGCCTCGCCACACCCCTGGCAGGCCCGGTGTCCGCTCGTGATGGCGTTGGTGCGGTCGGGGTCGGACTGCACGCTGCTGATGTCGAGCAGCCGGTTCCCGACCGCGAACGACCCCACCTGGTAGAACTTCACGTGCTCGGTCATCGGGGCCTCCCCGCCGAGTGCGAGACGCCGCCGGCGACGTCGCGCAACATGTTCTCGGCCGCGGGGCCGGACTTCCGGCTCGCGCGGGCCCGTTCCACCTCGCGTTCGACCAGGTCCAGCCGCAGGTCGAGGAACGACAACTCGGGCAGCTCGTCGGCCAGGCCCTGTCGGATCATCGCGGCCAGCGACGTCGTGAGGATCGGCCGACCGCCCAGCCCGGCGATGACGGTGACGGTGTGGTGGGTCTGGCCGGCGAGAGCCGTACGGATGTTGGCACTCACGATGCCCCCGATCCCGACGGCCAGCGCCTTTTCGAGCACGATGACCCGATCGATGTCGGCCAGCGCTTCCCGGACGGCCTCGAGCGGGAAGGGGCGGAACGACGTGATGCCCAGGACCCCTGCTCGCACGCCCTGCTCGCGCAGGCCGTCGACGGTGTCCTTCAGGGTGCCGATCACCGAACCGAGGGCGACGACGGCGATGTCGGCGTCGTCGAGCCGGTAGGTCGAGATCAGGCCGCTGCGTCGACGTCCGGTGGCCTCGCCGAACTCCGCCGCGATCCGCGGGATGACCTCGAGCGCCTGCATCTGGCGCAGATGGGCGAGATAGCGGACCTCGAGGAAAGCCTCGGGGCCCACCATCGCCCCGATCGACATGGGGTCGTCGGGGTCGAGCACCTGCCGTGGCTCGTAGGGTGGGAGGAACCGGTCGACGGTGTCCTGATCGGGGATGTCGACCTCCTCGACGGCATGGGTGAGGATGAACCCGTCCATGCACACCATCACCGGCAGCGACACCTCCTCGGCCAGGCGATAGGCCTGCAGGTGCAGGTCGACCGCCTCTTGGTTGTCCTCGGCGTACAACTGGATCCAGCCGGAGTCGCGCTGGCTCATCGAGTCGCTGTGGTCGTTCCAGATGTTGATCGGGGCGCCGATGGCGCGGTTCGCGACCGTCATGACGATCGGCAGCCCCAGACCGGAGGCGTTGTAGACGGCCTCGACCATGTAGAGCAGACCCTGGCTCGCGGTGGCGGTGTAGGCGCGGGCACCGGCCGCGCTCGCGCCGATCGCGGCACTCATGGCGGCGAACTCCGACTCGACGTTGAGGTACTCGCAGCGCTCCAGCTCGCCGGTCTGCACCAGCGCACTGAGCGCCTCGACGATGTGGGTCTGCGGTGAGATCGGGTAGGCGCAGATGACCTCGGGTCGGGCCAGCGCCACGGCCCGGGCCACGGCCTGGGACCCCTCAATCTGTTGCCGCATCCACGACTCCTCTCTGGGCCGATATCCGCGCCGACACGTCGGCGAAGGCCTCGCGAGCGGCGGCACGGTTCCCGTCGAGCACGACGCCGCTGAAGCGTTCGGCCAGCGCGACCTCGAGCGCTTCGACGGTGATCAACGACGTCAGGGCGGCGAACCCTCCGAGCAACACCACGTTGGGCACCGGTCGACCCAGCGCCCGCAGCGCCATCTCGGTGGCGGGCAAGGTCATCACCCGCTCCGCCCGATGATCGGCGAGGAACTCCGCCAGCCCGAGTTCCGTCAGGTCGGCCGCGGCGTTGATCAACACGTACGCATGTTCCGGACGTCCGGCGAGCACGTCGATCTGGCTCAGCAGGGTCGCGTCCTGGATGATCAGGCCGTCGGGGATCATGATCGGCTCGCGGGTGCGGATGGGGGTGTCGTCGATACGGCAGTAGGCGACCACCGGGGCCCCGGTGCGCTCTGACCCGAAACTGGGGAAAGCCTGGGCATGGTGACCGCTGTCGAAGGCCGCGACCGACAGCAGTTCGGCTGCGGTCACAACGCCTTGACCGCCACGGCCGTGGATGCGGGTTCCGAACACAATCACACTCCTCTCTCCACCGTACGCCTGTCGAGTGGACGCGGACCCCTCGAACGCGGGAGGTTAAGGACAGATCCGGTCATCGACCGCGTGCAAAGGAGTTGTCCCATGACCCCACCACCCCCACCCCCCATGGCCGTCCAGCGCCCCGGCACCATCACGTTCATCGTGGTGTTGATGTGGATCAACGCGGTTATCGAGATCATCGGCGGCGTCTTCCTCATGCTCGGCGCGACCAACAACAGTTTCGTGCGGGGTTTCAACGAAGGCGCGGGGGTCGACGACCTGAACGGGACCACGCTGGCCGTGGCCGGCCTCATCACGATCGCCTTCGGGATCATCACGATCTTGCTGGCCACGGGACTGAAGAACGGCAGTAACGGCGTGCGGATCTTCGTGTCGATCCTGATCGTCCTGCAGATCCTCGTGGACGTCGCCGAACTCACGGTTTGGCGCAACTCGTCGGTGTGGACCGGACTGATCGCCATCCTGATCTGGCTGATCATCCTGGCCATGCTCTGGGGCTCGCGCGCGAGCGCGTTCTTCACCCAGCCCAAGGTCTGACTCCCGCCCGAACCTGGCGGCGGCGCGGCGGGTCCGGTCCCCATAGAATCGGTGACCGTGCCTGCCGAACCCGCCGCCATGCCCGACCGTCCTGCCCTGGAGGGGTTGGAGGACCGCTGGTCCCAGCTGTGGCACGACGACGGCACCTACTCCTTCGACCGCTCGAAGGAGCGGACCGACATCTACAGCATCGACACGCCACCCCCGACGGTCAGCGGCTCCCTGCATGTCGGCCACGTGTTCTCGTACACCCACACCGACTGCATCGCCCGGTACCAGCGCATGCGCGGCAAAGAGGTGTTCTACCCGATGGGGTGGGACGACAACGGACTGCCCACCGAGCGGCGCGTCCAGAACTACTTCGGCGTGCGGTGCGACCCGTCGCTGCCGTACGACCCCGACTTCCAGCCGCCGGAGAAGCCGGATGCCAAGCGCCAGATCCCGATCTCGCGGCGCAACTTCGTCGACCTCTGCGAGCGCCTTACCGAAGAAGACGAGAAGGGGTTCGAGGCGCTGTGGCGCCATCTGGGGATCAGCGTCGACTGGACCCAGACCTACCAGACCATCGACCGCAATGCCCGGATCACGTCGCAGCGGGCCTTCCTGAACAACCTGGCGCGGGGCGAGGCGTATCAGGCCGAGGCCCCCACCCTGTGGGACGTCACCTTCCGCACTGCCGTCGCCCAGGCGGAGCTCGAGGATCGCGAACGCCCGGGCGCCTACCACCGGGTGTCGTTCCACCGCGCCAATGGCGACCCGGTGTTCATCGAGACCACCCGACCGGAGCTCCTGGCCGCCTGCGTCGCCCTTGTCGCGCATCCGGATGACGAGCGGTACCAGCCCTTGTTCGGGCAGACCGTCACGACCCCGGTGTTCGGCGTCGAGGTTCCCGTCGTGACCCATGAGTTGGCCGACCCCGAGAAGGGGTCGGGCATCGCCATGATCTGCACCTTCGGCGACACGACCGACGTGACGTGGTGGCGTGAGCTGCAGCTGCCCGCCCGTCCCATCATCGGCTGGGACGGCCGCATCCTGGCCGACGATCCGTCGTGGATCACCGGCGATGCGGGGCTCGAGGCCTACCGTTCACTGCACGGTCTGACCGTGTTCAGCGCCCAGCAGCGGACCGTCGAGCTGCTGCGCGAAAGTGGCGACCTGCACGGCGAGCCGAAGCCGATCACCCACCCCGTCAAGTTCTTCGAGAAGGGCGAGAAGCCCCTCGAGATCGTGACCACCCGGCAGTGGTACCTGCGCAACGGTGGGCGCGATCTTCCCCTGCGCGAAGCCCTGCTGGCCCGGGGCGCGGAACTGCGGTGGCATCCACCGCACATGCAGGTCCGCTATGACAACTGGGTCTCCGGGCTCAACGGGGACTGGCTCATCTCACGTCAGCGGTTCTTCGGGGTGCCGTTCCCCCTGTGGTATCCGTTGGACGACCAGGGCAACCCCCGCTATGACGAACCGATCCTGCCCGAGGAACTCCCGGTCGATCCCGCGTCCGACTGCCCGCCCGGGTACTCCGAGGACCAGCGGGGCGAACCGGGGGGGTTCATGGGCGATCCCGACGTCATGGACACCTGGGCGACGTCATCGCTGACCCCACAGATCGCCGGCGGCTGGGCCACGGACGACGACCTCTGGCAGCGTGTGGCGCCGATGGACCTGCGCCCGCAGGCGCACGAGATCATCCGCACCTGGCTGTTCTCGACCATCGTCCGGTCACATCTGGAGGACGACCGGCTCCCCTGGACCGACGCCGCGATCAGCGGTTGGATCCTGGACCCCGACCGCAAGAAGATGTCCAAATCCAAGGGCAACGTCGTCACTCCCATGGGTCTGCTGGACCAGCACGGATCCGACGCGGTCCGGTACTGGGCCGCCAGCGGCCGCCCGGGGGCCGACACCGCGTTCGACGAGGGCCAGATGAAGATCGGCCGTCGCCTGGCCATCAAGATCCTCAACGCCTCTCGGTTCGTACTGCTGACGGCCGGTGAACCCGTCGATCCCGGCGCCGTCACCGAACCGCTCGACCTGTCACTGCTGACGCGCCTCGCAGAGGTCGTGGCCGACGCCACGCGGGCCTTCGACGACTACAACTACACCCGCGCCCTCGAACTGACCGAGACCTTCTTCTGGACCTTCTGCGACGACTACCTCGAACTGGTCAAGGCCCGCGCCGGCGACGAATCCGCACCGGCCGCCCAGGCCTCGGCCCAGGCCGCACTGCGAATCGCGCTCGACGTGCAGTTGCGACTGTTCGCCCCATTCCCGCCATTCGTCACGGAAGAGGTGTGGTCGTGGTGGCAGTCAGGCTCCGTGCATCGGTCGGCGTGGCCCGACCCCTCGGACCTGCCGGTCGGCGGCGACCCGGCCGTGCTGCCCGAGGTCGCCCTGGTCCTCAGCCGACTACGCAAGGCCAAGAGCGAGGCCAAGGTGGGCATGCGCACCGAGGTAGTCACCGCGACGGTGTCCGGTCCGGAGGATTCCGTCGCCCGGATCATGTCCGCCGCCACGGACCTCACCGCCGCGGGACGACTCCAGACGTTGGTGACCGACTTCGACCCCGAACTGACCGTCAGCGGGATCGAGCTGGCGCCGCCCGCGCAGCGGTGAGCCGGCGCGCCGACAGCCACTCATGACCGGGAGAGGGGAGGGACCGTGCACGACTTCCTGATGGGCCTGACCCCGCTCGGCTGTCTCACGCTGGCCTTCGTCCCCGTGACACTGTTCGCCGTGATCGGGGCCGTGTTGAGCCCGCGGGTGCCCGCGGGGAACGACGCCACGCTGACCGCGGTCCTGCGCATCGGTGGCGGTGCGCTGGTGTTCATCGCCGCGTTCCTGATCGGGAACCTGTGGTCGCAGGCCAACACCTACCTCGCCGAGGTGACGGCTGAATACGCGGCAGGCTGGAACCTCGACGATGCGGTCAAGGAGGCTGTCCCGGCCACACAGGCCGAGGCCATGACGGTGGCACTTCGCACCTATCGGGAAGAGGTCCGCGCCACCGAGATCGGCACCCACGTGCCCCCCGACGGATCCCCGGAGGCTCAGCGCGCGTTCGCCACCGTCCTGGCGGAGGCACATCGGGCCCGCGCCGACGCAGCAGCGACACAGGATGGCGCCGCTGTCGCCCGTGCCGCCGACGAACTCTCCGACGCTCGCGACCAACGTGTCACCTATCCGGAGTTGGCCGGACTGCCCGGCGTCGTGATCATCACGATCCTGGTGCTGGCGTGGATCGTGTCGTTCCTGATGGGTCTGTTCCCGTGGAGCGGCAGCCGCGCCGTCAAGACGATCCAGACGGGTGCTGCCATCGTGGTGATCGGCCTCATCCAGCTGGCCGTCTTCTACCTGGCCACGCGCGCCGGACTGATCGAGATCATCGAGTATTCCCTGCAGTTCTGACAGCGGGACCCGCCCCGGCCCGGTCGGGCGCCTCGAGGGACCCCGGGCCAACTCTTCAGTTGCCTCACGGGTGAGCCGATGCAGTGGCACGATGGGTCTGCCACGCATCCAGGGAGTCGATCATGCACGTGCCGGGGAACACCCCCGACGTGGGAGCGGACGTTCCCACAGACGATGATCTGCCGACCTATCCGGCCCCCGACTACACCCTCGACGACACCGGCGCCTATGTGGAGCTGGAACCCCCGCAGCAGGAGATCGTCGACCGGCCCGCGGACGACTTCCTCGCGCCCTCACACGACGACCCCGACACCCCGGGGCCCGAACAAGGCCTCACGATCGATGCCCCCGACACCCCGGAGGTCGCCGACAGTTCGGAGTCGACACGCGACGACACCGGGGGCGAACCGCCACTGCTCCTCCTGGACGAGAAGGCCGAGGCGTCGCAGTGGGACGACGACTGGGGATTCGCCGCCGAACCCGCGACCCCCCGGGCCCAGTCGTTGGCGGACTTCGGGTGGGACGAGGCTCCCGAGGTCACCGAGGAGTCGTGGCAGGCCGAACCCCAACCGGATCTGTTCGAACCACCACGCGCGACGGACACCTCATCACTGCCATGGTTCCTGCAGGAGGAACCGACGCAGACGCCCGACGAGGCCGAGGCAGCGCCGGAGCCTGCCGCAGAGGCCCCGCGCGGTGACGATGTCGTCGCCGTTGACGAGGCGCCGCCCCCGAACGTGGCCGACGAGCCGGTAGCCGTCGATGTGCCCACCGACGAAACGGTGGTCGTCGACGTGCCCTCCGACGAGGCCGTCGCCGTCGAGGTACCCACCGCCGAGCCTGTGGCCGTCGAGGTACCCACCGCCGAGCCGGTGGTCGGGGACTCGCCGGTCGAGGCGTGGACCGATGACACCCCCGAGGCGGTCGTCGACGAGCCACCGGCACCGGTCGCCGTCGACCCCTGGTTCGTTCCCGACACGCCGCCACAGCCGCCGGTCGCCGAACCCGCCGCCGGCAGCGCAGAAAGCGCCGGGGAGGTGCCGACGGAGACCCAGTGGTTCCCCCCGGAATCGCCGCCGGCCGCGGAGCCCCTGGCCACTGCCGGACCCGTGGCAGCTGCTCCCGCCGCGGTCGAGACACCGCTGGAGCCGGCGCCCCCGCCGGAGAAGACCAAGAAGGGCAAGGAACCGCCCTCGCCTGCCGACATCGCCAGCGTCGGCGTGGCGATCCTGCCCGGAGTACCCCTTCCCGACTGGGTTGCACCGCCACCGTCCGAGGTCGCGGAGTGGACCGGGGCACCCGTGGCCGCGCCGCCGGTGGCCGTGCTGCCGTCGGGCGAGTTGCCGCCACCGGATCCCGCGCAATGGTCCGAACACCCGTGGGGTCCCGTCGTCTGGGGTGTCGCCGCGCCGGTGGCGGGTGCAGTCGCCGCCTCCCCGGTGGTCGACGCGACACCCGAGACTCCGGAGCCCGGTGGGGTCACCGTCCTCCCCCCGGAACAACCGGAGGTGCTCGAGGTCGTGGACGTGTCGTCGCCCCCGGCCACCGACCGGGGAACGGAATCCGTCGATCCCGATCTGCCCGTGGTGGACGGGCCGCCACCGCCCACCGAGATGCCCGTCGAGCCCACGTTGCCCCCCGGGGACGGATCGCCACCGCCCACCGAGGTCCCCGACGAGTTCGGCTGGCTCTACGAACCGGACGTGCCCGCACCCACACCGGCCGGTCCCGAGGACGAGTCGCCGGAACCCGCGCCCATGGGTCCACCGGTCGGCCCACCGGTCGCCCTGGCCGCGTCCCTGGCGGCCCCGCCGACCGGCGACCCCGTGCTGCCGGACCCCGGCGAGGGCACGCCGCTCGACGAACTGCCCCGGGTGGCAGAGGCCGAGCCATCGCCGTCCCCCGAAACCGTCGCCCCGGCGATCCCTGACGCCTCTGCACCCGTGGCCTCGCCGGACGTCGACGCGTCCGCCGACGACGACATCTCCGAGGATGTCCCCGGTGACGATCAGCCGGACCCCCCCGGCAAGAGGACGTCGGGGGCGATGAAGTGGATCCTGATCATCGGCGGTGCCCTCATCGTGCTGGCCGGTGCTGCGTATGCGGCCTTCGTCACGCCGGGATTCCTGAACTCGACCGGCACCCCCGCACCCGCGACCCTGGCCACTCCCGCGCAGGCGGGCGGTCTGACCAAGACCGGCAAGCCCGCCGAACCCGCCAACGGGGTGTTCACGTCGATGGCCGCCGCCGAGAAGGCCACGGGGAGCCAGATCGCCACCTATTCCGGTGACGGCACGGTCGCCACCGCGTGGGTGGCGACCGACGCCGTGGCGACCCCCGACAGCCTCATCGGCGCCTATGAGGTGTCGGACGGTGCCCCCGTGAAGGAGTGGGTGAACGTTCCGGCGGGTCCCCGGGGAGGAAGCATGAAGTGCGGCGCCGTGTCCGCATCACAGACGGTCTGCGTCTGGGCGGGTGACGGCGTGGTCGGCGCGGTCGACGTCACCGGCATGGGTCGTGCCCAGTCCGCCACGCTGGCCGGTCAGATGCGACTGGCTCTCGAGCAGCCGGCGACCACCTGACATCGCGACGCGTCCGCACCCCGGGAAGGGTCAGGCGGAGCGTTCCGACGACGATCCCCCACCGCCACGGCGTCGCCGTGGGGTGATCTCGCGCGGGACCATCGTGGGAGCGGCCTTGTCGGTGACCGTCTCCTCGGTGATGACCACCTTCGCGATGTCCTTGCGGCTCGGGACGTCGTACATGACGTGCAGCAGGATCGCTTCGAGGATCGACCGCAAGCCACGGGCACCCGTTCCCCGTTCGATCGCGATATCCGCGATGGCGTCCAGTGCCTTCTTGTCGAAGGACAACTCGACGCCGTCGAGCTCGAACAGCCGCTCATACTGCTTGGCGAGGGCATTGCGTGGTTCGGTCAACACCTGGATCAACGCCTGCCGGTCCAGCGCACTCACTGACGTGACCACGGGCAGGCGCCCGATGAACTCGGGGATGAGGCCGAACTTGAGCAGGTCCTCGGGCATGACCTGGGCGAAGATGTCGTCGGGGTTGGTGTCGCCGGCGTCCTCATCTGTCATGTGATGGGTGAACCCGATCGGCTTGGCGCCCACACGGGACTCGATGACCTGGTCCAGACCGGCGAATGCGCCACCCACGATGAACAGCACGTTGGTGGTGTCGATCTGGATGAACTCCTGGTGCGGGTGCTTCCGACCGCCCTGGGGCGGCACCGACGCCTGGGTGCCCTCCATGATCTTCAGCAGGGCCTGCTGGACGCCCTCGCCCGACACGTCGCGGGTGATCGACGGGTTCTCGCTCTTGCGGGCGATCTTGTCGATCTCGTCGATGTAGATGATGCCGCTCTCGGCCTTCTTGACGTCGTAGTCGGCGGCCTGGATGAGCTTGAGCAGGATGTTCTCGACATCCTCGCCGACGTAGCCGGCCTCGGTCAGGGCGGTGGCGTCCGCGATGGCGAAGGGGACGTTGAGACGGCGGGCCAGTGTCTGCGCCAGCAGGGTCTTGCCCGACCCCGTCGGGCCGAGCAGCAGCACGTTCGACTTGGCCAATTCCACCGGCTCGTCGCGACTCCGGTCGGGTTTGCCGAACTGCAGGCGCTTGTAGTGGTTGTAGACCGCGACGGACAGGGTCTTCTTGGCGTTGTCCTGACCGATCACGTACTGGTCGAGGAAGTCGTAGAGATCCTTGGGCTTGGGCAACTCGTCGATCGAGGTGCTCGACCCGTCGGTGAGTTCCTCCTCGATGATCTCGTTGCAGAGGTCGATGCACTCGTCGCAGATGTAGACCCCGGGTCCCGCGATGAGTTTCTTGACCTGCTTCTGACTCTTGCCGCAGAACGAACACTTCAGGAGGTCGCCGCCATCACCCATCCGTGCCATGGATGCACTCCCTCCATCGACTCACTTCCGCCGGGCCCAACACCCGACAGTTCCCGGTACCCGGGTCACCCTCGTCCCCCACCGACCCGTTCGACACGGGGACTCCCCCGACCGTACCCCGCGCCACCTGACTACGCGCGGTGCGACCCCCGGCGATTCTCGGCCGGATGAACGGTCACGCGCCGGAGGGTGCCGCCTTGCGCGACGAGATCACCTGGTCGATGATCCCGTAGTCCTTGGCCTGCTCGGCGGTGAGGATCTTGTCGCGTTCGATGTCGCGACGGATGTCCTCGACCGGCTTGTTCGAGTGATGGGCCAGGATGCCCTCCATCTCGTCGCGCATGCGCAGGATCTCGTTCGCCTGGATCTCGATGTCCGAGCCCTGGCCCTGACCCTCGCTGTACGGCTGGTGGATCAGGATCCGCGAGTGCGGGAGCGCGAACCGCTTCCCGGGCGTGCCGGCGGCCAGCAGCACGGCCGCCGCCGACGCCGCCTGCCCCAGGCACACGGTCTGGATCTGCGGCTTGACGAACTGCATGGTGTCGTAGATCGCGGTCATCGCGGTGTACGAGCCACCCGGCGAGTTGATGTACACGGAGATGTCCCGCTCGGTGTCCATCTGTTCCAGGCACAGCAACTGCGCCATCACGTCGTCGGCCGACGCGTCGTCGATCTGGACACCGAGGAAGATGATGCGCTCCTCGAACAGCTTGGCGTAGGGATTGCTCACCCGCTCCATGCCGCTGGAGGTGCGCTCCCGGAACTCGGGGAGGATGTAACGACCCGTGGGTCCCTGGACACTCATGCGGTACCACCATCTCCGGTCACATCACGCGCGCTCTTCACGACGTGGTCGACGAATCCGTAGTCCTTGGCCTCGTCGGCGGTGAACCACCGGTCCCGATCGGAGTCGGCCTCGATGGTGTCGAGACTCTGCCCGGTGTGCTCCGCGATGAGCTCGGCCATCTTCTTCTTCGTGTAGAGCATCTGCTCGGCCTGGATCTTGATGTCCGACGCCGTGCCCCCGATGCCGCCACTCGGCTGGTGCATCATGATCCGGGCGTGTGGGAGGGCGTAGCGCTTCCCGGGCTCGCCGGCCGACAGGAGGAACTGCCCCATGGAGGCGGCCAGGCCCATCGCCACGGTGGCCACGTCGTTCTTGACGAACTGCATGGTGTCGTAGATGGCCATCCCCGCCGACACGGACCCGCCCGGGGAGTTGATGTAGAGGAAGATGTCGCGCTCGGCGTCCTCGGCGGCCAGCAACAGGATCTGCGCCGCGATCGTGTTCGCCATCTGATCCTCGACGACCGAACCCAGGAAGATGATCCGCTCGCGCAGGAGCCGCTGGTAGACGGACTCGTCGAGGCCCGGACCCGAAGGTTCCCGGCCCCGCGCGGTGGGCGTCAGAATCTGAGACACGTGCAGCCTCCGTGGCCTGAATCGGGCCCGGACGGCCCTCGCGAGCCGGTCCGGACCACGGTCTGATGTGGTGCTACAGACCCTAACGCGCACCACCGACAATCAGTCCGCGGGTGGCGCGGGTTTCGCGGTGGGCACAATCGCCCGCGACCGCTGCCCGGGGTCAGGGGCGGTCGCCCTCGGATTCCTCGACCTCGGCCTCGGCCACCGCCTCGGCGACGGTCTCCTCGGCCTCGATCTCGGCGTCCTCGGCGTCGGCCTCGGCTTCCGCCATGGCCTCGGCGAGCAGCGCCTCGACGTCGCTCGCCGGGTTGAGCTGGGACAGGTCGATGGGGTTACCGTCGGTGTCGGTGATCACCGCAGCCTCGAGCACCACGGCCAGCGCCTTGCCACGCCGGACGTCGGCCACCGCCATGGGCACCTGCCCGGCCTCGACGAGCGCCTGCGCGAACTGGTCGGGCGACATGCCGTAGCGGGGCGCCTGCATCATGAGCCACTGGCTCAGTTCGGCTTCGCCCACCGACACGTCCTCGGCCTCGGCGATCTTGTCGAGCACGAATTGGCTCTTGAGCGCCTTGCGGGCGTCGCGTTCCACCTCGGCCCGGTGGTCGTCGTCGTACTCGCCGTGGTCCTCGAAGTGCTGGTCGACCTCGGCGGTGATGATCCCCTCGGGCAGCGGGATGTCGATCGAGTCCAGCAGCTGGTCATTGACCGCCTCGCGCGCCTCCTGGCCCCGCTCCATGAGCCGACCGCGCTCGAGCCGCGCGCGCATGTCGTCGCGGAGCTCGGCCAGGGTGTCGAACTCGCTGGCCATCATGGCCAGGTCGTCGTCGATCTCCGGCATGATCCGCTCCCGCACCGCGCCGACGGAGACGGTCACGTCGATGGGGGTCCCGGCGTATTCGCCGAACTCCGGCGTGAACGCGAACGTGGCCGACTCCCCGGCCGACAGGCCGATCACCGCGTCGTCGAGGCCGGGCACGACCCCGTCCTCGCCGACCTCGTAGGACATGGCCTGCTGGGCCAACTCCTCGATCTCGGTGCCGCCGGCGGTGGCCGACAGGTCGATGAGGAGGACGTCGCCGTCGGCCGCGGCCCGCTCGACCTCGCTGTAGGAGCCGAACCGTTTGGCCAGCAGTTCGACCTGCTCGTCGACATCGGCGTCGGTGACCGTCAGCGGCGCGACCTGGACGGCCAGGCCCTTGTACTCGGGAAGGTCGAAGTCGGGTCGGATGTCGACCTCGGCCACGAACGCGATGCGTTCACCGTCGACGATGTCGGTCACTTCGATCTGGGGCTGGCCCAACGGCACCACCTCGGCATCCTCGACGGCCGCATCGTAGGCGGCGGGAACAGCCGCGTTCACGACCTCTTCGAGCACGGCGCCGCGGCCGAGCCGCTGGTCGATGATCTGGCGCGGCACCTTGCCCTTGCGGAAGCCGGGGATCTGCACCTGACCGGCGATCCGCGAGTACGCGGCGTCGATCTCGTCGGTCAAGTCGTCGAACGGCAGGTCGACGGTGAACTTCACGCGGGTGTCGGACAACTTCTCGACGGTCACGCCGGACTCCTCAGGTCGGTTTCCCACCCGGTGGGTCACCGGTCAGGGTCGGGGCGGGGAGACTCGAACTCCCGATCTCCTGCTCCCAAAGCAGGCGCGCTAGCCACTACGCTACGCCCCGCGCAGGGCAGGGACATCGTACCCGGGGAGTGCGCTGGTGACGCCCGCGGCCTACACTTCGGCTCAGCGGCTCCGGCCGCGCCCGCGGGTGTAGCTCAATGGTAGAGCCTCAGCCTTCCAAGCTGATGGTGCCGGTTCGATCCCGGTCACCCGCTCCCCTGTCTCGCTACCCTGCGTCCCATGGCGCAGAAGAAGTCCCCGGAACCACGGTCGGTGGCCGTCGTCCTCACCGGAGCCGCGGCGCGTGGTGCGTTCCAGGCCGGCGCGCTCGCCACCATCGTCCCCGAACTCGAGGCCCGCGGGCTGGCCCCGCGGATCTTCCTGGGAGCCAGCGCCGGGGCGATCAACGCCGCGCTGTGGGGATCGTTCGCCCATCTCGGTACCGACCGGGCGGGCCGTCGGCTCGTCGACGTGTGGCGCTCGATGGGACGCAAGGACATCCTGGGCCACCCGGCGCAGTCCGTCCTGCGCGACAGCTGGAAGCTGCTGCCCGGATCGGTGGCCGGCCGGGGTCCGGGGCTGCGTGCGCTGCTCGACACCGAGCCTCTCCTGCGGACGTCGCGCACCGTGTTCGACGGGGAACGGTTGGCGCGCAACGTCACCGAGGACGTCATCTCCGCGGTCGGGGTGGTGGCCACCCGGATGCCCGGGCGCAACTCCGCGATGGGGACCGCACGCTCGGTCGTGTTCCTCGACACCCGGCTGCCGAGCGACGGCGTCGCCGACCCGGCACGCGCCGTCGACGTCGCCGCCGGGCCGCTGACGGGCGAGACCGTGCTGGCATCGGCCGCCATCCCGGTGGCGTTCCCGGCGGTCCGGCTCGACCAGCCGGCCACCGCCGCCGGCTGGTACGTCGACGGCGGCGTCCGCATGAACGCCCCCTTGCGGCCGGCAGTCGCGCTCGGCGCCGACACCATCGTCGTGGTGTCCGCCGATGCCACCGACTACGCACCGGCCGAACCTCCCGCCGAGCCCGGGGAACCGTGGCCCGACGTCGCCGACGCCACCGCGTTGGTGCTCCACACCGTGCTGGGCGACCGCATGATCGAGGACCTCCACAACCTGAGGCAGCGCAACGACTGGATCGCCCAGGGGCTGACCCCCGTGTCGACGTCGGGACGCGCCTATCGACCGGTGTCGGCGATCACGGTCGCCCCGCGTCCGGGGGAGCTCGGGAATCTGGCGGAGTTCGTCATGACCCGCAAGCGCCTGTCGCGATGGCGCAGTTGGCTGCGCGAATCCGACCTGTTCGCTCTCGAGCGCGTGCTGCGGGGGATCGGCGAAGGCACCGGCCAGCGCGAACTGCTCAGCTACGTGCTGTTCGACGACGAGTACTTCGCGGCGCAGATCGACATCGGCGCCAATGCCGCCCGGGCAGCCATCGCCGATCTCGACCGGCGCACCGGCACGCCGGAGGCCGGGTGAGCGGGGGCCTCGCCGAGCGAGACGTGGTCTCGGCTTCGCTCGGCCACCGGGGCGGGGGTGGTGCGCGCGGGGCCGGGGACTGGCAGGATTCCGGGGACGACACCTGAGGCCGGAGGATCGATCGAGATGACCCGCACGAGCATGCTCCCCAGCAACGTGGTCGGCACCGCATGAACAGCGCGAACCTCACGCGCGCCGAGGCCGCGCGACGGGCCGACCTCGTGTCTGTCGCCTCGTACCAGGTGACGCTGGATCTGACGACGGGCGACACCACCTTCGCGAGTCGGACCGAGGTCGCGTTCAGCACGGACCCGGCAGTCGGCTCGCAGACCTGGATCGACCTCATCGCCCCCACGCTGCACCGCGTCACGCTCAACGGCCGCCCCGTGGACATCGCGGGCTACGACGGGAACCGCATCGAGCTGACCGACCTGGAACCGGACAACCTCCTGGTGGTCGAGGCGGACTGCGCCTACATGAACACCGGCGAGGGCCTGCATCGGTTCGTGGACCCGGTCGACGACGAGGTGTACCTGTACTCGCAGTTCGAGACCGCCGATGCGCGGCGCATGTACGCCTGCTTCGAACAGCCCGACCTCAAGGCCACGTTCCAGTTGACCGTCACCGCACCGCGGCACTGGAAGGTCGTGTCCAACGCGCCGACCCCGGTCCCGACCCCGGTGGCCGAGGACTGCGCACGCTGGGAGTTCGCCCCCACCCCCCGGATCTCGACCTACATCACCGCGCTGGTCGCGGGTCCTTACCACCAGGTCGACGACGAGTACGTCGGCGCGAACGGCACGTATCCCCTCGGCATCTTCTGTCGCCGGAGCCTTGCGGAGCACCTGGACGCCGACGAGATCCTCACCGTCACCAAGCAGGGTTTCGCCTTCTTCGAGGAGACGTTCCAGACCCCGTACCCGTTCGGCAAGTACGACCAGTTGTTCGTGCCCGAGTTCAACGCCGGGGCCATGGAGAACGCCGCCTGCGTGACGTTCCTCGAGGACTACGTCTTCCGCAGTCGAGTCACCTACTCCGCCTACGAGCAGCGCGCCAACACGATCCTGCACGAGATGGCGCACATGTGGTTCGGCGACCTGGTCACCATGAAGTGGTGGGACGACCTGTGGCTCAACGAGTCGTTCGCCGAATGGGCGTCGCACTTCGCGTCCGTCGCGGCAACCCGGTACACCGACGCGTGGACCAGTTTCGCGGTGCTGCGCAAGGCGTGGGCCTATCGGCAGGACCAACTCCCCTCGACCCATCCCATCGCCGCCGACATGGTCGATCTCGATGCAGTGCGGGTGAACTTCGACGGCATCACCTACGCGAAGGGCGCGAGCGCCCTCAAGCAGCTCGTCGCCTGGGTGGGCGAGGAGGAGTTCATCGCCGGACTCCGCGCCTACTTCGCGGAATTCGCCTGGGGGAACACCGAACTGCGTGACCTTCTGGGCCACCTCGAGACGGCCAGTGGCCGCGACCTGAGCGGCTGGACCCGACAGTGGCTGCAGACGGCGGGCGTCAATCTGCTGCGTCCCGAGATCGAGGTCACCGACGACGTCGTCACCTCCTTCGCCATCCGCCAGGAACCTCCGTCGATGCCCCCCGGCCTCGAGCCCGTGCTGCGCGACCATCGGCTCGGAGTGGGGCTCTACCACGACCAGCAGGGGCAGCTGGTGCGCGAGCGCAGCGTCGAGGTCGACGTCACCGGCGAACTCACCCCTGTGCCCGAACTGGTCGGCTCCCGCCGCCCCGAACTCGTGCTGCTCAACGACGGGGACCTGACGTTCGCCAAGATCCGCCTCGACGACCACTCGGTGCAGACCGCGGTCTCCGGGATCGGTCGGATCGACGACTCGTTGGCACGCACGCTGATCTGGGGCGCGGCGTGGGACATGACCCGCGACGCGGAGATGACCTGCGGCGCCTACATCGATCTGGTGTGTGCGGGCATCGTGGTTGAGCCCGACGTGTCGGTCGTGCAGACCACGCTGCGCCAGGCGAAAGCCGCCATCGACCAGTACGCCGCACCGGAGCACCGGGAGCGCTACGCCACCACTCTGGCAACCTGCCTGTGGGAGGCGGCCACGGCCAGCGATCCCGGGAGCGACCACCAGTTGGCGTTCGTACGCGCCTTCAGCGCCCTGGCCGCGGGGGACGACGAACTCGACCGGTTGGCGGCGCTGCTGTCCGGCGACCTGGTCCTTCACGGGCTGTCGGTGGACACCGACCTCCGGTGGACCCTCCTGCAGTCGCTGGCCGCCGCCGGACGCGCCGACGATGCTGCCATCGAGGCCGAGGCCGCCGCCGACGCGACCGCCACGGGCAAGCGGCAGCGCGCCCTCGCCCTGGCCGCCCGCCCGACTCCCGCGGCCAAGGAAGCCGCCTGGGCGGCGATCATCGAGGACGGGTCCACCGCGAACGCGATCATCGAGGCCACCATGGGAGGGTTCGCCCAACCCGGCCAAGAGGAGTTGCTGACGCCGTACCGCGACCGCTACTTCGCGGCCCTGGACGACCTGTGGGCGACCCGCACTCCGGAGATGGCGCAGAGCATCACCATGCTCCTCTACCCGTTCCTGCTGATCGACGACACGACCATCGCGGCCGCCGACGCCTACCTGGCCGGTGACTCGATCAGTCCCTCGGCCCGGCGCCTGGTGTCCGAGGGGCGCGACGCGATGCTGCGCGCCCAGCGCGCCCGTGCCCTGGACGCGAGTTGACGGAGTCCCCCACCGGGCCGACGGGAGACGTCGGGACCCACGCCGACCGCGGGGTCTCGACGCTGGAACTGTTCTTCGACCTGGTCTTCGTGTTCGGCATCACCCAGGTGACCGCATATCTGTCCGACGACCACTCCCCCCTGGGTTTCCTGCAGGGGTTGCTCCTCCTGGTGCTGTTGTGGTGGGCGTGGGTCGGATATGCCTGGCTGGGCACAACCGCCGACCTCCGCGACGGGGGTATCCGATTCGCGATCTTCACCGCGATGGCGGGCATCCTGGTGGTCGCCATCGGCATGCCGGAGTGGTTCGCCGACGATCCCGGCGGCTTCGACGGAACGCTGCCGGCGCCGTTGATCGTCGCCGTGGCCTATGTCGTCGTGCGCCTGGCGAACATGGCGATCTACTGGCGGGTGGCCGGCGGCGACCGGGACCTGCTGCGAGCGGTGGGCCGGCTCAGCATGAGCATCGCCCTCGCCGGGGCGTTCGTGATCGTCGGGGCGTTGTTCGGGGGCACCACCCAATTGGTCCTCGTCGGCCTCGCAGTCCTCATCGACCTCGCCGGCCCACTGGTCGGTCGCGGGGCCGGGTGGGTGGTGAGCCCCGGCCACTTCGCCGAACGACACGGGCTGATCGTGATCATCGCCCTGGGCGAGTCGATCGTGGCCATCGGGGTCGGAGCCGCCGGGGCCGCCCTGTCCGCCCCCATCGTGGTGGCCGCGGCCGCCGGGGTCGCGGTGGCGGGCCGACTGTGGATGCTGTACTTCGACAGCAACGACACCGCATTGGAGCATTCGCTGAAGCGACGCTCCGGGGCTGCACAGGCCGAGCAGGCCCGCGACGTCTACTCCTACCTGCACCTCGTGATGGTCGCCGGGATCGTCCTGATCGCCCTGGGTCTGAAGAAGGTGCTGTTCGAGGTCGCCGAGTACGGGTGGGGCCACGCCCTTCCCGGCTATGCCGCGGTGGCCTTCGCGGTCGGTGTCGCCCTCTTCGTCCTGAGCCGGCAGTTCATGCGCCTGCGGTCGGGACTGGCGGCCGACGGATGGTCGTGGGTCGCAGCGGCAACCGCGATCGTCCTCGCGGGGGCCGGTTTCGTCCTTCCGGCGGTCGTGACCGCACTGGCGGGGTTCCTGACCCTGCACATCGCCCGGGCTGCCGTCCCGGCCGACTCCGCTCACGCCGACGCGTGAGCGTCACCGCCGGCGCACGACGGCCGTGATGTCGCGCCACAAGGGCAGCGCGGTGGGATCGTCCAGCAGCACAGGCACGGTGTCCGGGCCGCTGACGGGCTGGCACCAGTTCGGGTACTCCCGGTGTGTGCCGGGCTGGTTCTGCGGGCGGACATCACCGGCCAGATCCGGCAGGTTCACGCCCACGAGCACTGCCGGCGACGCGGCCAGACACCGGTAGAGCGCCGTCACCATCCGGTCGACCTCCGCGTTGCCGGGGGCGACCCCCGATTCCTCCGGTGACAGGAACCCGCGCGCGACCAGCAGTTCGCGCCACTGAGCCAACTCGCGATCGTGCTCGGCCTGCTCGTCGGCCAAGGACTCGACGAGCCCGAGCTCGTCCCGCACCGCCAGATGTGTGCCGGCGACGTAGCCGGCGGTCGGGGGCAGGTCATGGACCGTGACGCTGGCCAGGGCGGACGACCGCCACCACTCGGGCGGTCGCACCCCCGACCCGTCGCGCTCGAACCACAGCACCCCCGTGCCCAGGATCCCCCGGTCGGCCATGTCGTCGCGGATCCAGTCCGCCACCGTCCCCAGATCCTCGCCGACCACGACCGCGCCGGCCCGGTGCGCCTCCAGCAACAGGATCCCCACCATCGCCTCGTGGTCCACGGCCACGTAGGTGCCGGCCGCGGGACTCATGCCGTCGGGGATCCACCACTGTCGGTAGAGCCCGAGGATGTGATCGACCCGCACGCCGCCGGCATTCCGCAGCACCGCGGCCAGCATGTCGCGGTAGGGCGCGAAGGCGGCATCGGCCAAGGCCTCGGGCTGCCACGGCGGCTGGGCCCAGTTCTGTCCTTGGGCGTTGTAGACGTCGGGCGGGGCCCCGACACTCACGTCGGCCGCCAGCAGATGCCCCAGGCGCCAGGTATCCGCCCCGTCGGCATGCACGCCGACCGCCAGGTCGTGCATGACGCCGATACCCATGCCGCGATCGCGCGCATCGGTCTGCACCGACCGCAATTGCTCGGCCATCAGGAACTGCAGCCAGGAGTGGAACAGCACCCGATCCTCGCGGGCGGCGAACTCCGCCGTGACGGCCGCGCCCCGGACGTCGCGCAACTCCTGGGGCCACTCCTGCCAGCGGGGTCCGTAGTCGTCGGCGATGGCACACCACAGGGCGTGGTCCTGCAGCGCCACCCCCTGAGACCGGACGAACTCTGCGAATTCGCCATCGTCGCCCGCCCCGGTTTCCCACAGCAGCTCCAGGGCGGCCCGCTTGGCCCGCCAGGCCGCCGACCAGTCGATCGTGGTCGCGCAGGCCGTCCGGGCCTCGTGCGCCCAGGTTTCCACGCGGGACCGATCGTCGGCACTGAGCGGCGTTGCGGCGATCAGCGGGTCGAGATCGAGGTAGATCGGATGCGCGAACCGCCGGGTCACCGGCAGGTAGGGCGAGGGTTCGAGCGGCTCGACCGGACTGGCCGCATGCATCGGGTTGACCAGCACGAACGACCCCTCGGCCTCGGCGGTGGCGCGGACCAAGCCGTCCAGATCGCCCAGATCGCCGATCCCCCACGAGTGCCGCGACCGGGCCGCGTACAACTGCGCCATGAGCCCCCACCCGGCCGGCACCTCGGGCAGCCGGTCAGGGGTCACGATAAGCGGGCAGAACGCGACGTCGCCGGCGGCGCGCACCTGGAACTGGTGGTACCCCAGCGGCAGGTCCCGGGGCACCTCGAAGGACGCCTCGCCCACCAGGGAACCGTCGACGTCGCGGGGCGCGACGAGGTGGTCGATCTGCCGCGCGGACCGCGCGTCGCCGTCCTCGGTGACGATGTGCGCCACGATCTCGGCCCCGTGGGGGACGTGCACCCAGATGTCCCCGACGCGCGACTGGCGGTGCACGTAGACCGGGGGCAGGGTTCGTCGCCAGTCCCGCAATTCCGAGTCGACCAGGGAAGCTCGCACCGCGGCGTCATCCTGTGCCGGTACACCGACCGCCGCGAGCACCGCCACCACGGTCTCGGGGGCGACACCGTGCCACTGACCCTGTTGGTCCCAGTACTCGACCGCCACCCCGTGCCGTCGCGCCAATTCGGCCAGCGCGTCATCCATGCGAACTCCACAGCGGCGGGATCCGGGTGTGCCACTGCACGACACGTTCCACCTGGGCCGCCAGGGCGATGATCGTCTCCTCGTCGCGCGGCCTCCCCACGAGCTGGACCCCGACCGGCAGACCGTCGTCGGTGTGGTGCACGGGGATGCTCATCGCCGGCTGACCGCTCACATTGAACGGTGCGGTGAACGGCGTGAAGCGTTTCTGGGCGTCGAAGTCCGCGGCGGGGTCGGCGTCGTCGCGGAGGTCACCGATGTAGGGAGGCAGGGTGGCCAACGTCGGGGTGAGCAGCACGTCGTAAGGCCCGGTGGCGGTGATCGCGGCGACCGCCGCCTGCCGCATCTGACGCACGGCATCGGCTACATCGACGGCACGCAGAGCCCCGCCGAGTTCGCGCAGGTGGCGCGTCAGTGGCGTCACGAGATGCTCCTGATCGGCCCGCAGGGGGATGGCCGCGGCCCCGGTGCGCCAGACGGCCTCGAAGGCGGGGACCACGGCCGGCGTGAACGGCCGCTCGATCTCGACCACGTCGTGACCCAACCCGACCAGCAGGCGGACGGCGTCGTCGAAGGCGGCCAGACACGCGGGGTGGACCTCGGTGTCCACCACCATCGGCACCGCGAAGGCGCCGACCCGCAGCGGCGCGGGGTCGCGGCGGGCAGCAGCCAGGAACGCACCCGGTGCCGGAGCGGGGAGCCCGAAGAGGTCCGCGGGCCCCGATCCGGCGAGGACGTCGAGCAGGGCCGCGGCGTCGGCGACCGTCCGCGCCAGGGGCCCGATGACCCCCAGCTCGCCCAGGAACTCCGGGTCCGGCAGGCCACTCACCCGACCCCGCGACGGTTTGATCCCGACCAGTCCCGTCACGCTGGCCGGGATCCGGATCGACCCACCCCCGTCGGAACCCTGCGCCACCGACGCCAACCCCGTGGCGACGGCAGCCGCCGCCCCACCGCTGGACCCCCCTGCCGTGCGAGACACGTCCCAGGGGGTCCGGGCGGTGTGCCCCAGGTCGTTCTCGGTGTAGGCGGGCAGCCCGAACTCCGGGGTGGCGGTCTTGCCCGTGATGACCAGGCCCGCCGCCCGCATACGCGCGACGAAGGCCGAGTCCGTGTCGGGGACGAACTCGGCGAATGCGCGTGACCCGAACGAGCACGGCATGCCCGCCACCAGGTCGAGGTCCTTGACCGGCACGACACACCCGGCCAGCGGGTCGGCGTCGGCGGGATTCCCCTGCCGGAGAAGCGTGTCGACGGCGGCGGCCTGAGCGAGTGCGGACTCCGGCGCCAGATGGGCGAACGCCCCGACCTGATCGTCCAGCCGGGAACAGCGTTCGAGATAGTGGCTCGTCAGTTCGACCGCGGTCACCTCACCGCCGCGCACGGCCGCGCTCTGCTCGAGCGCGGTGAGATCGCTCAGGTCCCCGGTCGACACGTCAGTCGCGACGGCGGGCCCGGCGGGCCCGCCACCAGGCGGCCAGGAATCCCAGGACGAAGCCGATGATCAGGACCCCGGTGAGCGCGGTCCACAGGGGCAGGGTCGCCGTGAGACCCAGGAAGTGGATCGGCACATCCTGACTGTTGCGCACGATGAACAGCACCACGATCAGCGCCAGGACCCCCCAGGCCGTCAGCCGCGCCCAGCGACGCCAGTTCGCCGGCGGTGGTTGCCCGGCCGGGGAGGGTTTCCCCTCCACGAAATCGCCGGCGGGGATCGGCCGCCCGTCCTTGCCACCCGGGACCGACATGGCCACCTCCGCTGAGTCGCTTGTGGCAACCCTATGCAGATCGGGTCCCCGATGGGGTTCGGCGCGCCAGGGGCGGACCGAACGTGATGGGCCGCTGCGGGATCGCACCCGGATAGGGTGCCCTCGTGGTCGACGACTCCGAGGCACCCGCGCGGCCCACCGCGCCGCGCCTCGACCTGGTCGACGACTACCACGGGACACCCGTCCCCGACCCCTACCGCTGGCTGGAGAGTCCCGAGCACTTCCCGGCCGAGGGTGCCGACCGGTGGCACGGGTGGCGGACCCGGTGGGACCTGGAGCAGCGGGAACGGTACGACGCGGAAGCTGCCACATGGACGATGCGCGATCAGTTCGCCACGTCGCTGCGGGGGCTGTTGTCCGGCGGCTACCAGGGGCTGCCGGTGTGGCGCGGTGAGCGGCAGTTCTTCAGCCGCCGGGAACCCGGGCAGCAGTTCGGGGTGCTGCACACGATCGACCCCGACGGCACCGAGCGCGCCCTGATCGACCCCATGGCGCTCGACCCCAGCGGCCGCACGACCCTCGACGGCTTCCAACCGTCGTGGGAAGGCGACCGGCTCGCATATCTGCTGAGTGAGGGCGGCACCGAGGAGTCGGTGCTGCGGGTGATGGATGTCGCCACCGGCGAGGTCATCGACGGCCCCATCGACCGCACCCGGTTCTCGTCGGTGGCCTGGCTGCCGGGTGGCGAGGCGTTCTACTACGTGCGGCGGCAGGACCCGGCCACGCTGTCCCCCGCCGAGACCCAGTTCCACCGCCGGGTCCGGCTGCACGTCGTGGGCACCGACCCGGACACCGACAGCGAGATCTTCGGTGGGGGCCTGCGGATCACCAACTACTACTCGGTCGGCGTCACCCCCGACGGCCGATGGCTGGTCGTGGACGCGGCCGAGGGCACCGCACCCCGCAATGACGTCTACCTCGCCGACCTCGCCGACACCGACCCGCATCATCCGGAATTGCGGACCGTCGTCGAGCGCCGCGACTCGCAGACGTCCGTCATGATCCGTCCCGACGGCCGGATGTTCGTGTGGACCGACGAGGACGCTCCCCGGGGCCGGCTGCTGCTGGGCGACCCGCATCGCCCTGAGCCCGAACACTGGCTCCCCCTGGTCGACGAACAGCCCGAATCCGTGCTGGAGTCCTACCGCTGCACCGACGGTCCCGACGGCCCCGATCAGTACCTGTTGGTCCACCGCACCCGGCACACCGTGGGTGTCCTCGAACTGATCGACTCCCGGTCGGGTGAGCTCGTCCGCGAGGTCGACGTGCCTGGTCTGGGCACGGTGGCCGGACCCGTGGGCCGCCCCACCGGAGGCCCCGAGAGTTGGTACGTCTACACCGATCACACCACTCCCCCCCACGTCTACTGCTACGACGCCATCACCGACCGGACCCGGCTGTGGGCCACCCCCCCCGGCCACGTCGAGGTACCGGCCGTGGCCACACAGCAGGTCACCTACGAGTCCGACGACGGGACTGTCGTCCACATGTACGTCATCGCACCCGACGGCGCGCCCGCGGCGCCGCGGCCGACGATCCTGTACGGGTACGGCGGCTTCGCCGTGTCCCTGGCGCCGGCCTACAACCCGGCGGCGCTGGCCTGGGTGAAGGCCGGAGGCGTCTATGCGATCGCCAACCTGCGCGGCGGGTCGGAGGAGGGCGAAGCCTGGCATCGCGCCGGCATGCTCGCCGACAAGCAGAACGTGTTCGACGACTTCCACGCCGCTGCCCGCTGGCTCATCGCGGAGGGGTGGACCACCCCCGGGCAACTGTGCATCAGCGGGGGTTCCAACGGCGGGCTCCTGGTCGGCGCGGCCATCACGCAGCATCCGGAGCTATACGGCAGCGCACTCTGCACCGCCCCGTTGCTGGACATGATCCGGTACGTGACCTCGCAGTTGGGAGCGACCTGGACCGTCGAGTACGGCGACCCGGCGCGGGCCGACGAGTTCGCGTGGCTGTGGGAGTACAGCCCCTATCACCGCGTCGTCCCGGGGACCCGCTACCCGGCGATGCTCATGATGGTGTTCGACAACGACACCCGCACCGACCCCATGCATGGCCGCAAGATGGTGGCCGCCCTGCAACACGCCCAGGCCGGTGCCGCCCCCATCGTCCTGCGCACTGAGTCCGACGTGGGCCACGGCGCCCGGGCCTTGGACCGCTCGGTCACGGAAGCCTCTGTGTCGCTCGCCTTCGCGGCGGCGCAAACGGGCCTCGAACCGACCGCTCCGGAGAGTTGATCATGGCATCCGTCTCCCCCAGCCCGACCCCGACACCCGCCGAACCGCCCACGGTGACCGACGCCGTGTCCTGGTGGGGGGAATGGCTGTTCAGCGGTGCCCCCTTCCGCATCGTCGGCATCTTCGTCCTGGCCGCAGTGGTCAACTGGGTGCTGGCTCGTCTCATCAAGCGGGTGGTCGCACGCACGGCCGCCGAGACCAACCGGGAGCGCCGGGCCGAGGACCCCGAGAAGGCCGGCCTGCTCAAGGAGCGCCGGCAGCAGCGCGCCCATGCGATCGGCCAGCTGGTCCGCAGCGTGGTCGCCGTGGCGATCTGGGGCAGCGCGCTGCTCATGGCACTGCCCCTGCTCGGTATCGACATCGCCCCCCTGCTCGCCAGCGCGGGCGTGATCGGCGTGGCACTCGGCTTCGGCGCCCAGACGCTGGTCAAGGATTACCTGTCCGGGATCTTCCTGATCCTCGAGGACCAGTTCGGGGTCGGCGACTTCGTCGACCTCGGCGAGGCCATCGGCACCGTCGAAGAGGTCACGCTGCGGGTCACCCGGTTGCGCGACACCTCCGGCGTGGTCTGGTACGTCCGCAACGGCGAGATCCTGCGGGTGGCCAATCGCTCCCAGGGGTGGACGGTCGCGATCATCGACATCCCCGTGAGCTACGCCGAGGACCTGCACCGGGTGCAGGAGATCGTCGACCGGGCAGCCGACGAGATGGTCGCCGACCCCGACTGCATCGTGACCGAATTCAGCCGTCCGGCCTACGCCGGCGTCGAGTCGGTGTCCGGCGAGGCGGTCACCGTTCGTGTCACGGCAAAGTCCGATCCCGACAGCCAGGTCGCACTGACCCGCGAGATCAGAGAACGGCTCAAGCGCGCCTTCGACGCAGCCGGCATCGTCGTGCCGGTGGTGTATCGGGTACCTGGCGCCACGGGTCAGGGCGCGGGCGCCCAGCGCTGACGGCCACCGGACGAGCCCGCCGTGCGCCGAGACACGAATTGCGTAGCCGAAAGCGTCGTTGCATACGGCATCCGTGGACCTGACATACACTACGGCCACTGCTTCGGTCGCCGGACCGGCTCGCTGCACCCTGGGAGGGACGTTGACCAGCACTTCGCCGGGGTTGGCTGTCCGCCTGCGTGGCCTCGGGAAGCGGTTCGGATCGGGTGACTCGGCCGTCGACGCGGTGCGCGACGTCGACCTCGACGTCACGGACGGGGAGTTCCTGACCCTGCTGGGTCCGTCCGGCTCCGGCAAGACCACGGTCCTGCGCATGATCGCCGGCTTCGAGCTGCCCACCAGCGGCACCATCGAACTCGCCGGGACCGACGTGACCGACACGGCACCGTTCGACCGCGACATCAACACCGTGTTCCAGGACTACGCACTGTTCCCCCACATGACCGTGCAGCAGAACGTCGAGTACGGCCTGCGCGTGGCGAAGGTGCCGAAAGCGCAGCGCCGGGAACGCGCCCAGGAGGCGCTGGCGGCCGTCCGTCTGACCGGCATGGCCGACCGCAAGCCGCATCAACTCTCCGGTGGCCAACGTCAGCGGGTGGCCCTCGCGCGCGCCCTGGTCAACCGCCCGAAGGTTCTGCTGCTGGACGAACCGTTGGGTGCCCTCGACCTGAAACTGCGCGAGCAGATGCAGATCGAACTCAAGGACATCCAGCGCCAGGTGGGGATCACCTTCATCTTCGTCACCCATGATCAGGAAGAAGCCTTGACCATGTCGGACCGCATCGCGGTGTTCGACAACGGCTCTATCGAACAGATCGGGACTCCGGAGGAGGTCTACGAACGACCGGCCACCGAGTTCGTGGCCGGCTTCGTGGGCACGTCGAACCTGCTGCGCCCGGAGGCAGCGCGGATCGTCCTGGGCAAGGAGGGGCTGTTCAGCATCCGCCCCGAGAAGATCCGCCTCGCCGACGCGGACGCCCGTCCCGGACCGCAGGAGCACGACGCCGCCGGCACGGTGCGAGAGGTCATCTATGTGGGGACCGGGACCCGGTTCCTGGTCGACCTGGCAGTCGGCGGGTCGTTGATGGTCCTGCGCCAGAACGAACACAGCCGCGAGTCGCATCCCGAGCGCGGCGACCAGGTGCGCCTGGTCTGGCAGCGGCACGACGAATACCCGGTGGTCGGATGACCGCCGCCGGGCACAAGACCACCGACCCGACCGGGCCGGGATGTGGACCGATCGGCCACATGACGGGGAATGAGTAGGGAGAAAGTATGCGCAAGTCACGCGTCGTGGCCTTCGGAGCCACCGTGTCCGCGCTCGCGCTGGCCGTGGCCGGTTGCAGCAGTTCGGGCGGAAGTGGGGGCGGATCGTCAGCCGCCCCGTCGGCGACCGCGTTCGCGGGTCCGGTGGGTCAGGGCGAGGGTCAACTCAATGTGCTCGCCTGGCCCGGGTACGCCGAGGACGGCTCCACCGACCCCAGCATCGACTGGGTCACCCCCTTCGAGAAGGAAACCGGATGCCAGGTGAACGTGAAGACGTTCGCCACCTCCAACGAGGCATTCGACCTCATGAAGAAGGGTGGCTACGACATCGTCTCTGCCTCCGGAGACGCCTCGCTGCGCATGGTCTACGGCGACCTCGTGCAACCCATGAACACCGCGCTGGTGCCCAACTACGCCGACATCTTCTCCGGCCTCAAGGACAAGCCGTGGAACACCGTCGACGGCGTCAACTACGGCATCCCGCACGGGCGCGGCGCCAACCTGCTGCTGTTCAACAAGGCCGCGAACAAGACCGCTCCCACCACCTGGGCGGACATGTGGGAGAGCAACTCGCCGGCCAAGGGCAAGGTCAGCCCCTATGACGACGCGATCTACATCGCCGACGCAGCGGTCTACCTGATGGCGACCCAGCCCGATCTCAAGATCACCAATCCCTACGCCCTGGACCAGACCCAGTTCGACGCCGCCATCAAGCTGCTCGAGCAGCAGAAGCCGCTGGTAGCCGAGTACTGGGCCGACTACGCCAAGCAGGCCAACGGCCTGGCATCCGGCTCCATCTCGCAGGGTCAGGGATGGCAGTTGACGGCCAACACCGCCAACGCCGACGGCGACAAGGTCGGAGCCGTCAAGCCCGACCAGGGCGCCACCGGCTGGTCCGACACCTGGATGATCGCCAAGGACACGCCCAACATCAACTGCGCCTACAAGTGGGCCGACTACATCGTGTCCCCCAAGGTGAACGCCGAGATCGCCGAGTACTTCGGTGAGGCCCCGGCCAACGAGAAGTCCTGCGCCGAGACGGAGAACAAGGATCACTGCGATCAGTTCCACGCCTCGGAGGAGGACTACTGGACGAACGTCTACTACTGGACGACGCCCACCGAGAAGTGCCTGGACGGCCGCACCGATGTGACGTGTGCCGTACAAGGACTGAGTGACCGCCTGGACGACACTGCGTTCGTCCTGACCGCCGAGGTGGGGTGCGGAACGGCCTCGACCACCGCACCCCACCCTCGCGCAGGAGCACTCCACGATGACAGCACCCTCCCTGCCCGCCACCCGCCGGTGGCAGGCCGCGCTCGACCGGCGCCCGCGACTTCGCCTGAGCGGACTGCTGGCCCTGCCCATGGCCTGGCTGGTGTTGCTCTACCTGGTTCCCATCGCCCTGCTGTTCGTCACGGCGTTCTGGAGCACTGACTCCTTCACGGGCGAGTTGGTGCAGACGTTCACCCTCGAGAACTTCGCGCGGGTCTTCAACCCCAGCCAGCCCTTCCTGGGCACCGCCGCCCGGACCCTGGGCGTGGCAGTGGCGGTGACCCTGCTGTCGATCGTGTTGGCGGTCCCGGTGTCGCTGTTCGTGGCCCACGTGGCCCGGCGTCGGTGGCGCCCCTTCCTCATCGCCTTGATGATCACCCCGCTGTGGGCGTCCTACCTGGTCAAGGTCTACGCATGGCGCACGATGCTCAATCCCGAAGGGGGATTCCTGGAATCGACCCTGCACACGTCGCCGGGTTATGGGTGGGTCGCCGTCGTCCTCGTCCTGACCTACCTGTGGCTTCCGTACATGATCCTGCCCGTCTATGTCGGCGTCCAGAACATCCCCCCGACGCTGCTCGATGCCTCGGCCGACCTGGGGGCGCACAACTGGACGACCATCCGCCAGGTGCTGCTGCCGATCGTCAAGCCCTCGATCATCGCCGGCTCCGTGTTCACCTTCTCGTTGTCCCTCGGTGACTACATCACGGTCCAACTCGTCGGCGGCAAGGCGCAGATGCTGGGGAACGTGGTGTACGGGACCTTCGCCACGGACCTTCCGTTCGCCGCCGCGATCGCCTCGCTGACCGTCCTGATCATGGTCGGCTACCTCGTGGCCGTCGGCCGCACGGGCGCCCTGGAGAACCTGTGAGGCCCGCATGAAGCTGTCCCGACCGGCGCGCTGGACCTTGGTCGTCGTCTTCGTGCTCGTGATGCTCTTCGTCTACGTGCCCTTGGCCGTGGTCGTCATCAACTCGTTCAACGTCAGCCTCACGTTCCAATGGCCCCCGCCGGGCTTCACGCTCGAGTGGTGGCAGCGCGCTTTCGACAACGAGGGCGTCCGCAGCGCTCTGCTGACCTCGGTCGTCGTCGCCACGATCGCCACACTGATCGCACTCCTTCTCGGGACCCTGGTTTCGGTCGCCCTGACGCAATACTCCTTCTTCGGCAGGCAGTCCATCTCCCTGCTGATCGTGCTGCCCATCGCCCTGCCCGGCATCGTCACCGGTGTCGCCCTGAACACGATGTTCACCACCTGGCTCGGGGGGCTCACCTTCGCGACCCTGGTGATCGCGCATGCCACGTTCTGCGTGGTCGTGATCTACAACAACGCAGCAGCCCGATTGCGCCGAACATCGGGGAACCTGGTCGAGGCGTCCATGGACCTGGGCGCCAGCCGCGCGTTCACCTTCCGACATGTGACGTTCCCCAACATGCGCTCGGCCCTGGTGGCGGGCGCCATGCTGGCCTTCGGCTTGTCGTTCGACGAGATCATCGTCACCACGTTCACCGCCGGCCCCGGCATCCAGACGTTGCCGTTGTGGATCTTCAACAACCTGTTCCGACCACAGCAGGCCCCCATCGTCAACGTCGTGGCGGCGGCACTGGTCCTGGTGTCGATCATCCCGATCTACCTGGCGCAGCGGCTGTCGGACGACGCGATCACCTCCTGACGACGGCGATCCCACCGGGGATCGCCCCGTCGTAGGCGGTCAAGGTGCGCCGACCGGAACGGCGCACAATACTCATGTGGTGTCCGACATTCGCGAGGTGACCGTGGAACCCGCTGCCTCCCCCCGCTACCTGGTGACGGGCGCCTCCGGCTACATCGGCGGCCGGCTGATCCCGAAGCTCCTGGAGAATGGCGCCACCGTGCGGATCCTGGCCCGCCACCCCGAGTTCCTGCGGCAGCGTGAGTGGTTCGACCAGGTCGAGGTGGTCGCCGGCGACGCCCACGATTCGACGGCCATGGCGCAGGCCATGCACGAGGTCGACGTCGCCTACTTCCTGCTGCATTCCATGAGCAACCACGACGACTTCGAGGCACGCGAACGGGACATGGCCGACACGTTCGCCCGAGCCGCGCGAGATGCCGGCGTGCGGCGCATCGTCTATCTGGGCGGCATGATCCCGCCGGGTTCGGGCCAGACACTGTCCCCGCACCTGCGCAGCCGCAAGGTGGTCGGAGAGATCCTGCGGGCCGGCGGCGTCCCGACGCTGGAGCTGCGGGCGGCTGTGATCATCGGATCCGGTTCAGCCAGTTTCGAGATGCTGCGGTACCTCACCGAACGGCTACCGGCCATGGTCACCCCCACCTGGGTGCGAACGCGGACCCAGCCGATCGCGGTGCGCGACGTCCTGTACTACCTGGCGGCTGCGGCGACCGTCGATCAGGAGGTCAACCGGGCCTACGACATCGGTGGCCCCGACGTCATGACCTACCAGTCGATGATGCAGGAGTTCGCCGCCGTGGCGGGTCTGCGTCGGCGGGTCATCCTGCCGGTCAACGTGCTGTCGCCCGGCCTGTCGAGCCACTGGGTCGGCCTGGTCACTCCGGTCCCCCGCGGGATCGCCCGACCTCTGGTGCAGTCGCTGCGGGTTCCCGTGGTCTGTCGCGATCACTCCATCGCGGAGATCATCCCCGACCCGCCGGGAGGACTGCTTCCCTATCGCGATGCGGTCGCCCTGGCCCTGCGACGCGTGCGCGAGGCGCAGGTGATCACCCGCTGGTCCAGCGCGTCCGTCAGCGGCGCACCCGCGGAGCCGCTGCCCACCGACCCGGACTGGGCGGGCGGGTCGCTGTACACCGACGAGCGCGAGACGTTCGTCGTAGCGCCCCCGGATGCGGCATTCGCCGCTGTGGAGCGCATCGGAGGCAACCACGGGTACTACGCGGCCGACTGGTTGTGGGAGGTGCGCGGCGCCATGGATCGGGTGATCGGTGGGGTCGGACTGCGCCGCGGTCGTCGCGATCCGGACCACACCAGAGTCGGGGACGCCCTGGACTTCTGGCGGGTCGAGGAGTACCAGCCGCCCCACCTACTGCGACTGCGCGCCGAGATGCGCCTGCCGGGGCTCGCCTGGCTGGAGTGGGAGGTCAGCCCGACGTCCGGCGGCTCGATGGTCAGGCAGAAGGCCACATTCTTCCCGCGGGGACTCGCGGGGCACGCGTACTGGTGGTCGGTGGCCCCGTTCCACGCCGTCGTGTTCCAGCCGATGCTCGACGGGGTCGCCCAGGCCGCCCTCGAACTCAAGAGGATCGGCGCCCGCGCTGCGCCTGATCCGGCCCCTGACACAATCGACTCGTGAGTTCCGAGTGGTATGACGCCTTCGGTGGCGAGGACTTCTTCACCGATCTGGTCGCCGGCTTCTACGCGCGGGTGGTCACCGACGATCTCTTACGTCCCATGTATCCGGAGGACGACCTGGGACCCGCGGAACGACGTCTCCGACTGTTCCTCATGCAGTACTGGGGAGGCCCGACCACGTACGGCGACGAACGTGGCCATCCACGACTGCGGATGCGCCACGCGCCCTTCCCCGTGACCCAGGCCGCCCGCGACCGGTGGCTGGAACTGATGCGAGCCTCGTTGGACGACAACGGGGCCGACCTCGACGAGGAGTCCCGCGAACGACTCTGGCAGTACCTGGTGTCGGCGGCCGACGCGATGGTGAACGTCAACCCAGCCCTCGAGTGAGCGCAACTTGCCCGGCGGGAAGTGCCATTCACTGAGATTTCCCAGCGTGCCCCCTTGGCGCCTTATCGAACATGTGTTCGAATAGGTCATGGGGATGATCAACAGTCCGGCCGGGGCCGGAGACGCGAGCGAAGGCGACGACCGGACAGTGGTCGATGTGCTGCTGCGGGGTGCGGTGACGTGTCCGGGGTCGGTGCGGGCGGTGGTGGAGCAGGTCGCGGCGTTGGCGGCGGATCCGGTGGTGGGGGATCTGGCCACGGGGGTGTCGGTGACGGATCGGGTGACGGTGTTGGCGCGGCTGCGTCACGTGGTGGATGCCGAGATCGGCCGGTCGCTGCTGGCCGCCGAGCACGCCGACGTGCTGCCCCATGCTCCGCGCACCCAGTTGCAGCGGGAAGCGGCGTGGTCGGGTCATGCGGCTTCGGGGCTGGTGGCGGCGGCCCGGTTCTGCCGCCGGCATCGCGACGTCGAGTCGCTGTGGACCCGGGGGCGGGTGTGCACCGACGTGATCGCGGTGTTGGCCCGCGGTCTGGCCGGGCTGGCGTGGTCGACCGAGGAGAAGGTCGTAGCGGCGGTGGTCGCGCAGTTGCCTGATCTGACGGTGCGCGGCGTGAAACTGGTCGTGGCTCAGGTGCTGGACCTGCTGCACCCCGACGACGTCGACGCCGCCGAGCAGTCCGACTACGACCGGCGTCGGGTCGCGGTGACCTCGCATGGGGGGATGACCATGATCGCCGCGGACCTTCCCGGCCTGGAAGGCCAGGCGGTGGTCGCGGCCCTGGACGCGGTGGCGCAGTCCCTGCGGGTGGCCGGCGACGGTCTGACCGCCGGGCAGCGGCGCGCGGACGCGCTGATCACCCTGGTCAACCGCTCCGCTGCCCACGGCGATGTCCCCTCCACCACCGCCGGCCTACGGGTGGCGGTCACGGTCACCATGGGCGCCGCCGACGCCGACCGGGTCGCCACCGGCCGCCCACGACCCCAGCACCCCGCCGACGGCGACGCAGCCGTCGCCCGGCCCGTCGATGCCCGACCGGCGACCTCGACCACCGGTTGCACGCTGGGCGACGCCGCCGCCCGCTTCGCCTTGTGCACCGGCACCCTGACCGGGGTGGTCGTGGCCGACGACGCCGTCGCGGACCCCGCAGACCCGGGCGGAGGGCCCGCACCGCGGCCACTCACCGGCATCTTGCTCGCCACCCGCGTCCAGCCCCTGGCCGTGGGACGCGCCACCCGCCTGGCCACCCCCGCTCAACGCACCGCCCTGGCCCTTCGTGACGGCGGCTGCCTCCTGTGTCACCGGCCCCCACCGGAATGCCAGACCCACCACGTCCGAGAATGGTCCGACGGCGGCGCCACCGATCTCGACAACCTCGTCCTGCTCTGCTGGTCACATCACCGACAAGTCGATCTCCACCGTTGGACCATCGAACCCAACCCCGACCAAAGCCCCGGTGCTTCCGTGTGGCTGGTCACACCGGTCCCCCGCCACCACTGGCGCCGCAGACCCCCCGACACCGTCCACGCCGCCTGACCGGGGCGGCCACGCCCGAGATCGACCGAGGATCGGCCCACCACTCAGGACAGCGTGGTGTCCCGGCGGTAGGTCTCGAGCACCGCTCGAGCGTCATCCGGCAGGGGCACCGACCGCGACCCGTCGGGCGTGATCGCCACCACGACCGTCTGTGCCCGCACGGCGACCTCGCCGTTCTGCTCGATGTCGCAGCCGAAGGTGAACGACGACCTGCCGATCCGCTCGATCCACACGATCACCGTGGCCGGAGTCGTGGAGTAGTACATGGGGCGCACGTAGTCGATCTCGTGACGGGCGACGACCAGCCCGATATCGGCGCCGACCAGGCCCTGGCCGGCCTGGTAGAGCAGCCGGACCCGCCCCTCCTCGAGCAGCGTCAGAGTGGTGGCGTTGTTGACGTGCCCGTTGGAGTCCATGTCGCCCCAGCGGAGCTCGACCTGGGTGCGGAACTCGCTCACTGATCGCCTTCGGCAATGCGCAAGCCTTCGCTATAGGTGGCGGCCAGGTCGGCGGCGCTGCGCAGCGGCCGGTCCACGGTGGTGGTCGCGTCAGTACGGGCCAGCAGCACGGCCACCTGTGCGATCAGGTGCCGGTACTCGGAGAACCCCGTGTCGAGTCGGCGACGCACCTCGGCGCGGGCCTCGACGGTGGCGGGGTCCTCGTCGTCGGCGAGGATGGCCAGGGCGCGGGACTGTTGGATCAGCGATCGGTGGGCCGACTCGTCGGCGGTGCGCATTGCAGTTGCGACGTCGGGGAAGTCGGGTTCGACCGCGTCGATCAACTCCGCGAGTCGTTCCCGCAGTCGCGCGAGTTCCTGCAGTTCGGCCGGGTCGTCGGTGCTGGTCGAGGTCGCGGCGACCGGCACGGGCCTGGTCGGGTCGTCGGCGCGCAGCCGGGTCATGCGGCCCTGCGCGTGGGCGGCAACCACCATCGCGGGAAGGGACATCATCGTGATGATCATTCCGGTGTCGCTGACGGTGAGATCGTCGCTCATCAGCATGGGCATGCCCACCACGAGGGTCGAGGCCGCAGCGCTCCACGCCGCTGTCACCTGGATTCTCAGGCGACGCAGCAACCCGGGGCGGCCGTGCTTGGCCAGCGCAGCGCGGTCGCCGGTCGTGAGACCCACGGGCCGCGCCCGACTCACCGCTCTCGACGCGTCCATACCGACCTCCGCTCGGCAGCCCGACCACCATGGTAAGCCTCGCCCTGCAGCCGCCCGGCCGATCCCGGCGGCTCGGTGAGACCGCGAACCTGACCCGTACATGGCCGGGCCGGCCTCGGGGACGCCTGACGTGACCGGCTCAGGGCCAGGCGTGCGGTCGACCCGTCGAGGCATCTGCTCCCGTACTCTCGACGGGTGGGTACCGAGATCGAGCACAAGTTCCTGGTCGTCGACGACTCGTGGCGTGAGCAGGCCACCGGTTCCACCAGGATCATGCAGGGGTATCTGACCGATGGGGGGACGGCCGTGGTCCGCGCCCGCGTGCGCGGCGACCGGGGCTACCTGACGGTGAAGGGCATGACGACCGGGATCACCCGCGCCGAGTACGAGTACGAGATCCCGGTGTCCGACGCCCTCGAGATGCTCGAGACCCTGGCCCAGGGTCCGGTAATCGACAAGGTGCGTTCACTGGTCCCCGTCGGCGATCACACGTGGGAGGTCGACGAGTTCGCCGGAGCCAATGCCGGTTTGATCGTGGCCGAGGTCGAACTCGCCTCGGCGGACCAGGATTTCGACCTGCCCACGTGGGCGGGCGCCGACGTCTCGGACGACTATCGCTACTTCAACGTGAACCTGGCGACCCATCCGTACTCGGAGTGGTGACGCCTCCCCGCGACACCGCTCGCCGGTGCGCCAGCGCGGGATCAGTCGCGCGTGAGCTTGCGGTAGGTCGCACGATGCGGACGGGCCGCATCGGGGCCGAGCCGCTCGACCTTGTTCTTCTCGTAGGAGTCGAAGTTGCCTTCGAACCAGAACCACTGCGAGTCGCCCTCGTAGGCCAGGATGTGGGTGGCCACCCGGTCCAGGAACCAACGGTCGTGCGAGGTGATCACGGCACATCCGGGGAACTCCAGCAGAGCGTTCTCAAGCGAGCCGAGCGTCTCGACATCTAGGTCGTTGGTCGGCTCGTCGAGCAGCAGGACGTTCCCTCCCTGCTTCAGCGTCAGGGCCAGGTTCAGGCGGTTGCGCTCCCCGCCGGACAGCACCTTGGCGGGCTTCTGCTGGTCGGGGCCCTTGAATCCGAATGCCCCCACGTAGGCCCGTGAGGGCATCTCGACATTGCCGACCTTGATCCAGTCGAGCCCGTCCGATACCACCTCCCACACGGTCTTGGTGGGGTCGAGGCCGGCCCGACTCTGGTCGACGTAGGACAGCTTCACGGTGTCGCCCACGCGGATGTCGCCCGAGGTCGGGAGTTCGGCCTTGTCGTCCGAACCGCCCTCCGAGGCAGCCACGATCATGCGGAACAGCGTCGTCTTCCCGACGCCGTTGGGACCGATCACACCCACGATGCCGTTGCGCGGCAACGAGAAGGACAGGTCGTCGATGAGCACCCGGTCGTCGAAGGCCTTGGTCAGGTGGTCGGCCTCGACGACCAGGTTCCCCAGTCGTGGGCCGGGCGGGATCTGGATCTCCTCGAAGTCCAGCTTGCGGGTCTTCTCGGCCTCGGTCGCCATCTCCTCGTACCGCTGCAACCGGGCGCGCGACTTGGTCTGGCGCGCCTTGGCGTTCGAGCGCACCCACTCGAGTTCGTCGGTGAGCCGTCGAGCGAGTTTCGCGTCCTTCTGACCCTCGACCTTGAGGCGCGCGCCCTTCTTCTCGAGGTAGGTGGAGTAGTTGCCCTCATAGGGGTAGGCGCGGCCGCGATCCAGTTCGAGGATCCACTGGGCGACGTTGTCGAGGAAGTACCGGTCGTGGGTGATCGCGACCACCGTGCCGGGGTACTTCTCCAGGTGCTGCTCCAGCCACTGGACACTCTCGGCGTCGAGGTGGTTGGTGGGCTCGTCGAGGAGAAGCAGGTCGGGCTGCTCCAGCAGCAACCGGCACAGCGCCACACGACGGCGTTCGCCACCGGAGAGCACCGTCACGTCCGCATCGGGTGCAGGACAGCGCAGCGCGTCCATGGCCTGCTCCAACTGGCTGTCCAGGTCCCAGGCGTCCTTGTGATCGATCTGCTCCTGCAGCGTCCCCATCTCGGCCATGAGCGCATCGAAGTCGGCATCCGGATCGGCCATCTGGGCCGAGATCTCGTTGTACCGATCGATGAGCGCCTTGGTCGCCGCGACACCGTCCTCGACGTTCTCGAGCACCGTCTTGTCGGGATCGAGTTCGGGTTCCTGCTCCAGGATGCCGACCGTGTAACCGGGGCTGAGGCGGGCCTCGCCGTTGGACGGCTGATCCTTGCCGGCCATCAGCTTCAGCAGGCTGGACTTGCCGGCACCGTTGGGGCCGACCACGCCGATCTTGGCGCCAGGCAGGAAGGACAGGGTCACGTCGTCGAGCACGACCTTGTCGCCGTGGGCCTTGCGCGCCTTGCTCAGGGTGTAGATGAATTCAGCCATTGGGCCAGCGTACGGCCCGCAGCACCGCTGCTCCGCCACCCCCGGAGACGCCGCGGCTGGTCCCACCCACGCTCACAGCCGGTGGGAGACCGGCTCAGGCGCTGAGTTCTCCCCGCAGGATGCTGACCTTCGAGTGGGTGGGATCGCCGTCGAGCGGCTCGTCGGAGATGTCGACCACGGAGAACACGTCGGGGTCGATACCCGCAGGCACCGGGAACGTCACGGTCTGCGCTCCGGAGCCGATCGTGCCCAGCGAGATCATCCCCATGGTCTTGGGATTGATCAGCCACACCTGGTAGAAGCCACTCGGCTGTTCAAGGTCCGAGGTGTCAACGACGAGGATGTCGTTTCCGGCAGCGTCCTTCTCGAACTTCGCGGTTCCCGTTCCCGCGGTGTCGACCTTCCCGTCGGGCAGGGCGGCCAACTGGGCCTGGGCGACGATCTGTACGTCGTTCAGCGGGTCGTCACGGTCATTCGTCACCACGCCGGTGACGACCGACCCGAGCACGAGGCCGATCCCGGCGGCGATCCCCACCGGGAGCCAGCGGTTCCAGGATGTGCGCTTGCGCGGTTCTCGGTCCAGCGCGACGACGGGCGCGACCGTCGGCGTCTCGGGGTCGGTCGCTGCCTCGGGCCTCCGGTCGGGCGATACGTCGGGAAGGGCCGCCTCGATCCCCTGCCACACCGACGCCGGTGGTTCGACGAGCGTGATTCCGGAGGCGGCACGACCGGTCGCCACCACGCTGCGGTACGCCTCCCATTCGGCGCTGCATTCGGGGCACACCCGCAGGTGCTCCTGATCAGCCGGGGACAGCGAGGCATCGTCCACGGCGGCGAGCGCCAGGACCTCGGGGTCACAGTGCGGCGTCATGGGTGTCCTCCAATCTGTCACGCAGCCGGGTCAGGGAGCGGCGGATGTGACTCTTGACCGTCCCCAACGGCAGGTCGAGCCGTTCGCCGATCTGTTGGTGGGTCAGATCCTCGAAGAACGCCAGACGCATGATGGTCCGCGCAGGCTCCGACAAGCCGTCCACCTCGTCGACCACGACCAGGCGATCCACCAGGGACTGCGGGTCGGCCTCGCGGCTCGCCACCACCGTGCGACTGTCCGACGCTTCGGCGGCGGCCGGCTGGGTCACCTCGAGGGCGACGACCTCGGGGGTCCGACCCGCCTTGCGGTGATGGTCGACGATGCGGCGTCGCGCGATCCCCACCAGCCAGGCGGGGATGTTCCCGCGGCTGGAGTCGAAGGACTCCCGGTTGCGCCACGCGGAGATGAACACCGTCTGGGTGATGTCCGCCGCATGGCCCGGATCGCCCACCGACCGCAGCGCCAGGGTGTGGACCAGCGCCCCCCAACGGCGATAGGACTCCGCGAGGGCCGCCTCGTCACCCGCTGCCAGGGCTTCGCCCAGCTGGTGGATGTCGGGGGCGGTCATCGCGTCATGGTCCCATACCGTGGAGGGCGCCGATCCGAGCAGCAGCGCTGTCACCGGCGTCTCAGAGGGCCTTCGGCAGCAGCACGTTGTTGATCCCGTGGGCGATCTGCTTGTTGCCCTTGTTGATGTCCGCCACCACGACCCGCGCGTTGCTCGACGTCTTGCTGAGATCGCGGATGGTGACCTTCGGATTGTGCGAGTGCGCCCGCTTGACGACGACCGTGAGCTTCTCGCCTTGGGCGGTCATGAGCTTGGCGCCGTCGGACTTGAGCGCCTTCTTGGCGGAGATCGTGGCACCGGGCACGACGTGGAGCAGCAGGACCTCCTCGACCGTGTCCAGGCCCAGCCCGGCCACGGCCTCGAACGCCTTCTTCTCGGAACGGACCTGCTTGCCGGTCAGGGCACTGGCCAACCGCTTGAAGGCGGCGTCGTTGGGCAGGAACGCCGTGGCCCGCTGCTTGCCCTTGGTGAGCAGACTGACCGGCGAGGACGGGTCATCGCCCAGGACGGCGAGCACCGCCTGCGACACCACGTCGAAGTCCTGACCGTTGCGATCGAAGCCTCCGGTGTCCAGCACCGAGGACAGCGGCTTGTTGCCGGCCGCCTGGGCCGGACCGGCCCCGAGGGCGCCCAGGCCCATGGTCGCGGTAAGGGCGACCGCGGTGCCGCCTGCCAGAACGCGCTTGTTCATGATCGTCTCCTTCAGTGAGTCACCCCCGGCTTTCGGAGGCTCATGGAGGTATTCGCTGCCGGGGGGCCCGCTGGATGCGCCGGATAAGAACAACTCCGGTGACCTGGGTCACATGCGCTGCGGATCCCGTCCGGTCCCCCACCTACACTGGTCCCGCGCAGCGCAACCGAAGTCGGTGGAACCCCGACGCTGACCCGCAACCGTCACAGCCGGACCGGGCGTCAGCGCACCAGTGCCCGTCGTGGTCTGCGGGTGTGGTCGACCTTCCGCCGGCCGTCGCAGTCCACCTGCCGCCGGCCCACCGGCTGAGAGGTCGCCGTGTCGCTGCCCGTCACCTTCGCCCCCCGGCTGCTGCACCCGGGCGCGTGGTGGGTGTGGGCGCTCGGGCTCGCGACCGCCGCAGCACGGACGACCAACCCGCTGCTGCTGGTCCTGATCGCGGTGGCCGCCGGGGTCGTCGTGGCGGAACGCCGGGTGCCCGGACCGTGGTCACGGTCGTACACGGCGTTCCTGTGGCTGGGGCTCACCGTGATCGCGGTGCGCATGCTGTTCCAGATCCTGTTCGGGAGCACCGACTTCGGGGTGGTCCTCGTGACGTTCCCCGAGATGCCCCTGCCCGCCTGGCTGGCAGGGGTGCGACTGGGTGGCCCACTCACCGCCGACGGGCTGCTCCTGGCCCTGTTCGAGGGGCTGCGCCTGGCCACGATCCTGATCTGTGTGGGGGCCGCGAATTCGCTGGTCAACCCCAGCCGGCTGCTGCGGCTGGTTCCGGCGGCCCTGTACGAGGCAGGTGTCGCGGTGGTGGTCTGCATGAGCGTCACGCCCATCCTGATCACCGACGCCGCTCGTATCCGCCGGGCCCGCCGCCTCCGCGGCCGCACAACCCGCGGGCCCCGGGCCTGGGGGCAGATCGCCCTGCCCCTGTTCACCGGCGCGCTGGAACGGTCCGTCGCGCTGGCGGCGTCGATGGACGCCCGTGGCTACGGCCGCGCCGGGGGGCAACCGCCGCGGGTGCGACGGCTCAACAGCACTCTCGTGGTGGCGGGTCTGGTCGGGGTGACGGTGGGACTGTACGGACTCCTCGAAGGCGGCGACCCCGGTGTGGCCGGTGGCGGCCTCATCGGCTGGCCGATGCTCGTGGCGGGTGCAGCGCTGGCCGCAGCCGGATCGTTGGTGGCGGGACGTCAGGTCACGCGCACCCACTACCGCCCCGACCCCTGGGGACTGCCGGAGTGGCTGGTCGCGGCGTGTGGCGTGATCCCCGCGACAGTGTTCGTCCTGACCACTCCCGATTCCCTGGTCGGCCCCGCCAGTCCACCGGGATGGCCGACGCTGCCGCTGCTGCCCGCCCTGTCGGTGGCCGTGGCCGCCCTGCCCGCCGTGCTGGCGCCGCGGGTGCCCGGTGTCCGTCCGCAGGTGTCCCCTGCCGTGGCGGTGCCGGTGTGATCATCTTCGACCACGTCACCGTCACCTACGAGGGCGACGAGTACCCGGTCCTGACCGATGTCGACCTGACCGTGCCCGAGGGTGAACTGACACTGGTCGTCGGACCGACCGGATCCGGCAAGTCCACACTGCTGCGCAGCGTCAATGGCCTGGTGCCGCACTTCAGCGGCGGCACTCTGAACGGCGAGGTGCGCGTCGCCGGTCGGTGCACCGGTGACCATCCGCCCCGCGAGCTGGCCGACGTCGTGGGCTACGTCGCCCAGGATCCCCAGAAGGGGTTCATCACCGACGTCGTCGAGGACGAACTTGCCTACACCATGGAGTCCTTGGCCGTGCCCGCCGAGGTGATGCGCCGTCGGGTCGAGGAGACGCTCGATCTGATGGGGATCGCCGACCTGCGCGACCGCCCGTTGCGCAGCCTGTCCGGGGGTCAGCGTCAACGGGTCGCCATCGGGTCGGTCCTGACCGCCCACCCCCGCGTCCTGGTCCTCGACGAGCCGACCTCGGCACTCGATCCACAGGCCGCCGAGGAAGTGCTCGCCACCGTGCAGCGACTGGTGCACGACCTCGGTCTGACCGTGCTGATGTCGGAGCACAGACTGGAACGGGTCGTGCAGTACGCCGACCGGATCCTGCTGATCGACGGCACGACGGTGACCGACTACCCGGACCCGGCCGCCGCCATGGCAGCGTCGACGCTCGCACCCGCCGTCGTGGAGTTGGGTCGGTGGGCGGGCTGGCACCCTTTGCCCCTGTCGATCCGCGACGCCCGTCGCGCAGCGGGCCCGCTGCGGACGGCTCTGGCCGGACTCCCGGCGCCTTCGCCGCAGGGACGGGGCCGAGGTGAGGGTCACCCGGTGGCGCGGCTGACGGATCTGACGGTGCGCCATGGCGATGTGGTGGCCCTGCGGTCCGTCTCGCTCGACATCAGCGGCGGCGAGGTCGTGGCACTGATGGGGCGCAACGGCGCCGGGAAGTCCACCCTGCTCGGTGCCCTGGCGGGCCAGGCCGGGAGCGGTCACGTCACCGTGGGGGGCCGGGATCCGGCGGCCCTGCGGGGAGCGGAACTGGTGGCTCGGGTGGGGCTGGTACCCCAGGAACCCCAGGACCTGTTGTGGGCCGAGACCGTCGCAGCCGAGTGCGCCGCCGCCGACCGGGACGCGGGGGCGGCCCCTGGCACTGCCGCCGACCTCTTCGCGTCCCTCCACAGCCTGGTCGACCCGCAGACCCACCCACATGACCTGTCGGAGGGCACCCGCCTGTCCCTGGTGCTCGCCATCATGCTGACCGGCGACCCCGACCTCCTCCTGCTCGACGAGCCCACCCGGGGACTCGATTACACGGCCAAGGCCCGGCTCGCCGCGATCGTGTCCGAGCGGGCGGCCCGGGGCACGGCCGTGGTGATCGCCACCCACGACGTGGAACTCGTCGCCGAGGTGGCCGACCGGCTCGTGATGCTTGCCGACGGCGAGGTCGTCCTGGACACCGATGCCCGATCCGGCGCGGTCTCGTCACCGACCTTCGCCCCGCAGGTCGCCAAGGTCGTGTCACCCGAGCCCTGGTTGACGGTGACCGAGGTGGCCGCCGCACTCCCGGGGGGCATCTCGTGACCGCATTACGACTGAGGTGGCGGTCCGCGGGAGTGCTGGTCGTCGTGTCGCTGATCGGCCTCGCGATGTTCGTGTGGCCACTGTTCGTGTCGGCCGAGGCCGACCTGGCACACAGCACCGACGCCCCGCTGGTGTTCGCGCTGGTGATGACTCTCCTCGTCGTCGTGCTGGCCGCCGAGGTCGTCAGCGGCGAACTCGACGCGAAAGCCCTGGCAATGCTGGGGGTGCTCGCCGCGGCTGCCGCCGCTCTGCGCCCCTTGGGGTCGGGTGTCTCGGGCTTCCAGCCCATGTTCATCGTGGTCATCATCGGCGGCCGGGCCCTGGGACCGGGATTCGGGTTCAGCCTCGGGTTGGTGTCGATGTTCGGATCCGCGCTGCTGACCGGCGGGGTCGGGCCGTGGCTGCCGTTCCAGATGCTGGGTGCCGCGTGGCTCGGCATGGTCGCCGGACTGCTGCCCCGGGCCCGAGGGCGGCGCGAAGTCGCGTTGATCGCCGCCTACGGTGCCGTGGCCGGCGTGGCGTACGGATTCCTGCTCAACCTGTGGTTCTGGCCGTTCCTTACCACCGCCGCCCCGGGGATCTCGTTCGTTCCCGGTGCACCGCTCGGCGAGAACCTCGGCCGGTTCCTGGTCTTCTGCCTGGTGACGTCGCTGGGATTCGACCTCCCCCGGGCGCTCGGCAACCTGGTGCTCATCGCACTGGTCGGTGGCCCGATGCTGCGGGCGATCCGGCGCGCCACCCGACGGGCCAACTTCAGCGCCACGGTCATCTTCGACACCGACGCTCACAGCGACGAGCCGACCTCGGAGCGGACTCCGTCGAGGACCGACGCGGCGTCCGCCATGGCACGCTCCTCGGCCCGCACGACCGCATCGGACTTGGTGCGCCGGAACGTGGACACCCCCCGGGACAGGTCGGGCCCCACGGACGACGCGGTGATCTCGCACACGTAGGCCGGGAATGTCCGGTTGCCGAGTTCCCGCTCGTAGTGACGTTGGCCGAGGCGCCCCGTCACGAGCACCGGCATGCCCTTGCCGAGACTGGCCGCGGCGTTCTCGGCGAGACGGTTCCAACACTTGACGGTGTAGAAGGCGGTGGCGCCGTCCGACCACTGCTGCGAATCGCGGTCGCGGATCCGTTCGGTGGCGGCGATGCGGAACTGACACCACACCTTGCCGGCGCGGGTGGTGCGCAGACGCACGTCCTCGGTCAGGTTCCCCTGGATGGTCACGGTGGTCGTCGAATACATGGGGCCTCCTTGGTGATGGCCCCACCCTCGGCGCTGCCGCCGGTCACCCGCGCTTGGGAGCTGGGATGGGGGACAACCTGGGCGCAGCGCCACTGGGGAAACGTCCGCACCGCATCGGGGACCACCTAAGGTGACGGGGGATCAATGCTCGCGCCAGCGACCCGCGCTCTTCGCCTCGTACAGGGCGGCGTCGGCGCGGGCCAGCACCGCGTCCAGGGAGTCCCCCGGATGCGCCCGAGCCATCCCCACGCTCAGCCCCAACCACAACTCCGTGTCCCCCACTTGCAGCGGATCGCGCACTGCACCCAGAAGGTGATCGGCGACCCGTGACGCCTGAGCGTCGGAATCCACGCCGGGGAAGGCCGCCACGAACTCGTCGCCGCCGAACCGCGCAATGATGTCGGTGTCGCGAACCCGGGCCGACAGCCGGCGGGCGACGGCCGCGAGCACCTCGTCGCCGATCACGTGACCATGACGGTCGTTGACCGCCTTGAAACCGTCAAGATCGCAGAACATCACGCACAGGGGTTCTCCGGCCTCGAGCCACCGATTGGCCCTCTCGATCAGCGCCGCCCGGTTGGGAAGACCCGTCAGGGCGTCGGTCGTGGCCATACGCTCGAGGTCCTCACGGGCGCGGAGCTCCTCGGTGATGTCGACGAATTGCGAGATGTAGTACGCGGGCCGTCCGTCCTCATCGCGCATGAGACCCACGGAATGCTGCACCCACACCGTCCGCCCCGACGCCGTGATCAGCCGCTTCTCCGTCGTCGACCATTCCTGGTCGCCGGCGAGCACCTGGTCGCGCACCTCCAGATCGGAGTCCTCGTCATCGGGATGGATCAACTGGCTGAGCGACGCGCCCACCAGGGCCTCCTTCTCCCCCTCGAGCATGCGGGTGAACGCCCGGTTGACGTCGAGGAGGCGCCGGTCCAGCGACACGACCGCCATCCCGATCGGGGCGGATTCCA
>JAXLSJ010000004.1:0-180172 GCA_046330625.1 Candidatus Nanopelagicales bacterium | reverse complement strand
CGGCATTCAGGGGGCTCCCGAAGTAGGTTAGGCTTGCCTAACTATGAGACCCGCCCTCCTGATCCTGCCCCTCCTCACGCCCGTCGCGCTGGTCGCCTGCTCGGCGTCCCCCCCGCCCGATGCCGACGGTGCGGTGACCGTCTCGAGCTCCGACAGCGCGTGTGATGTCTCTGCCACCACCATCCCGGCGGGACCCACGACGTTCTCGGTGACCAACACCGGCAACCAGGTCACGGAGTTCTACCTGCTGCGCGAGGACGGTCAGGCGATCGTCAGCGAGGTCGAGAACATCGGCCCCGGCATCACCCGGGACCTGGTCATCCAGGCGCAGCCCGGGACGTACGTCACCGCCTGCAAACCGGGCATGACCGGCGACGGGATCCGAGCCGAATTCACGGTGACGGGAGACGCGACCACGACGGGTGACACCACGGCCGAGGTCACTGCCGCCACCACCACGTACACGCGCTACGTGAAGGAGCAGACCGCCCAACTCGTCGCCGGGACCAAGCAGTTCGCCGACGCCTACGTGGCCGGCGACGACAAGCAGGCGCGCGAGCTCTACGCCCCCACGCGCGCTTACTGGGAGAGCATCGAACCCGTCGCCGAATCGTTCGGTGATCTCGATCCCCGCCTGGACCTGCGCGAAGCCGATCTCGAGGAAGGTCAGGTCTGGACCGGCTGGCACCGCATCGAGAAGGACCTGTGGCCGCCGTCCGGCTACCGCGCGCTCACCGAGCAGCAGCGGCAGAAGCTCGCCGACCAGCTGGTCGCGGACACCCGGGAACTCGCCGACCGCGTCGACACTCTGGAACTCAGCATCGATCAGATCGGCAACGGCGCCAAGGAACTGCTCGACGAGGTCGCCACCGGCAAGGTCACCGGCGAGGAGGAGTACTGGTCCCACACCGATCTGTACGACTTCGCCGCGAACGTGGCCGGCGCGAAGGTGATGGTCAACGCCGTCCGGCCGATCCTGGTGGAGAAGGACCCGGCGCTCGCCACCAAGTTGGACGAGCGGTTCGCGCAACTGCAGAAGACCTTGGACCGGTACCGCGACGGCGACGGGTATGTGTCCTACACCGACCTGACCCCGCAGCAGGTGAAGGAACTGGCAGCCCAGGTCGACGCCCTGGGCGAGCCGCTGTCGCAGGTCACGGCCGTGGTGCTGCGATGAGTGTGTCCCGCCGCGGGTTCCTGGGACTGGCGGGTGCCGGCGTCGTGGCCGCGGGCGCCGGAGTGGCCGTCGGCCGCGCGGCGGCGACCCCGACCGCCGCCGACACCGCCGGCTCCTACCCGTTCTACGGCGAGCATCAGGCGGGCATCCTGACCCCCGCGCAGGATCGTCTCCACTTCGCGACGTTCGACGTGACCACCGACAGTCGGTCCGAACTCACGGATCTGCTGCGTCGCTGGACCGACGCCGCCGCGCGCATGACCCAGGGCGAGCCCGCGGGAACCTTCGGCCCGATGAGTGGCCCCTACGACGCACCTCCCGACGACACCGGCGAGGCCTACGGCCTGCCGCCTTCGGGGCTGACCATCACCTTCGGGTTCGGTCCGGGCCTGTTCCGCCGGTTCGACCTCCCGCGCCCCGAAGCCCTGATCGATCTGCCGCACTTTCCGGGCGACGCGCTGGACCCGGCACGCAGCGGTGGCGATCTCGCCGTGCAGGCATGTGCCCACGATCCCCAGGTCGCGGTCCATGCGGTGCGCAACCTGGCGCGGCTGGCGTTCGGGGTTGCGGCGGTGCGGTGGTCCCAATTGGGCTTCGGGCGCACCTCGTCGACCAGTACCTCGCAGGACACCCCCCGCAATCTGTTCGGCTTCAAGGACGGCACCGCGAACGTCCGGGCCGAGGATCCGGACGCGGCCGAGCAGGTGTGGGTGCAGTCGCAGGACTCTCCCGAATGGCTGGCGGGGGGCAGTTTTCTGGTGGCGCGCCGGATCCGGATGACCATCGAGACCTGGGACCGGACCTCGTTGCGGGAGCAGGAAGCGGTGATCGGCCGGGACAAGCGCGCCGGGGCGCCGCTCTCCGGCGGCGAGGAGAACACCGAGCCCGACTTCGCGGCAACCGGGTCCGACGGGCAGCCGCTGGTCGCGCTGGACTCCCACGTCCGCCTGGCCCATCCCTCGCGTCACGGCGGGGTCCGGCTGCTGCGTCGTGGGTACAACTTCACCGACGGCAGCGATGGCCTCGGGCGCCTCGATGCGGGTCTGTTCTTCCTCGCCTATCAACGCGACATCCGGACCGGGTTCCTGCCGGTGCAGCAGGAGTTGGCGCGGCACGACGCCCTGAACGAGTACCTGCAGCATGTCGGGTCCGCGGTGTTCGCGGTGCCACCCGGCGTGGCCGGACCCGGTCACTACGTCGGCGAGGGGCTGTTCGCCTGAGTTTGGCGATAGCATTGGCACTCGGACCTGGCGAGTGCCAACCGGGTCCGTGATGACCGTGCCATCGGAGGAACCGTGCCTACCTACGAGTACCGCTGCGGCGAGTGTGGCCACGAGCTCGAGGCCGTCCAGTCGTTCAGCGACCCCGCTTTGACCGAATGCCCGAACTGCGGCAAGCCCGCCCTGCGCAAGCTGTTCGGGAACGTGGGCGTCGTGTTCAAGGGTTCCGGCTTCTATCGCAACGACTCCCGCAACGACGGGAAACCCGCGTCGAAGACCGCCACCCCGGCCGCCTCCAAGACTGCGAAGGAATCCGGTTCGACCGACTCGGGCTCGAGTTCCGCGGCCACCCCGGCCGAGAAGAAGTCCACCCCGAAGAAGGACTCGGCGGCGGCCAAGCCCAAGTCCTGACCACGACCGCCGCCGGGGTTCGACCCCTGTGGATGACACGCCCCCGCCGGCGATTGCCGACGTAGCGTCCGCCTATGCCTCTCCCGCCCCGCTGGCTCACCTGGAACTGGCGATACGGCCGACGGTTGCGCTGGGGAGGGGCGGCGATGCTGGTCGTCGCCGCGATCGCCACGGCCGGTGGTACCTGAGTCGGCTCCCGCGCGCACGCCGATCACCGTCGCGGCTCGCGACGTACCCTCGGGCGCCGTGCTCGGCGTCGACGACCTCACCACCGCCGAGTGGGAGGTCGCCCTCGATTCGCCGCCCCCGACGCGGCCGTGGGATCGGTCGCCCGCGGCCCGCTCGCCGCCGGCGAACCGGTCACCGGCAGTCGCTTGGTGCCCGGTGGCGTCGTGTCCCCGCCGCCCGGCACGGTCGTGTACCCCTTGACCCTGGCCGACGAGCGGATAGCGGCATTGCTGAACTCCGGCGACCGGGTCGATGTCCTGGTCACCCCCGACACGTTGCACGACGGCTCCCCCCGCACGATCGCCACCGACGTCGAGGTCCTGGGGGTCCCCGACACCGACACCGGCGCCTTCGCGGGCGCCGACTCCGGCGCCGTGGTGCTGCTCGCGGTGCCCGACGGCGACGCGCCGACGCAACTCGCCGGCATCCGGCGCAGCGACCACGTCAGCGTGGCGATCCGCTGACCGGGGCCGGTTCGAGGGTCAGGTCCGAAGCGTGCGGCCGGCCGCGCACTACGCTCGAACGGTGGCACGCATCATCCTGTTCGGCGCGACCGGCTACACGGGCCGGTTGGTGGCCCGCGATCTCGTCCGCACCGGGGCGGCGCCGGTCCTGGTCGGACGGTCGGTCGAGGCGCTGACGGCGCTGGTCGAGGAACTGGACGATTCGGCCCCGGTGGCCGTCCGGCCACCTTCGAGGTCGCCGACACCCAACGTCCTGCGTCGCTGCGGCGGCTGCTGCATTCCCCCGACGACGTGATCGTGAGTGCGGTGGGCCCGTACACGCGCCTCGGTGACGTTGCCGTCGAGGCGGCGATCGACGCCGGCTGTGCCTATGTCGACTGCGCCGGAGAGCCCGCGTTCATCCGGCGCGTGTTCACCACCTACGGTCCCAAGGCCCGCCGCACCGGCGCGCGGTTGCTCACCGCCATGGGCTACGACTTCCTGCCCGGCAACCTGGCCGGGTCACTGCTGATCTCCCGTCATCGCGGCGACCTGCGGCGGGTGCGCGTGGGGTATTTCGTGACAGGTCCCTTCGGTGCGAGCAGTGGGTCGGTCGCCAGCGCGGCGGGGATCATGATGGACCCCTCGTTCGGCTTCCGCGACGGGGAGATCGTGACCGAGCGGCCCGGGGCCCAGGTGCGGGACTTCGACGTCGACGACGTCCTCACCTCGGGGCTGTCGCTCGGCGCCTCCGAGATGTTCACCCTGCCGAACCTCGACCCCGCCCTCACCGACGTGTCGGTGTTCGTCGGGTGGGCGGGCAGGTGGGCGCGGGCCGCGTCGGCGGCCGGGAGTCTCGCCGCCGGTGCCCGGCAGCTCCCGGGGGTCGGCACCGCGGTGGGCGCCGTCGTCCGCGGCGCGCTGGGTGGGGCGTCGGCCGAAGGTCCGGCCGACCACGTGCGCGCCCGGTCGCGGACGCTGGTCGTGGCCGAAGGATTCGACGCCGCCGACGAGCCCCTCGGGCGGGTGCGTGTCGAAGGTCCCAACCCCTACGACCTGACCGCGGCACTGCTGACCTGGTCGGCCCGCATGTTGTCGCGTCGGGCCGACAAGGACGTGGGCGCGCTCGGCCCGGTCGAGGCGTTCGGTCTCGACGCGCTGGTCAGCGGGTGCCTGGCCCTGGGCCTGGCCGAGGTCGATTGACGCGCGTCGACTGTCGAACAGCCGTGGGACCCGGCACAATCGTCCCTGCGGCACCCGGCCGCCCGACGAGTGGAGACGATCATGTGTGGTTGCTTCGTGGTGGGCCTCGGTGCCTTCTTCCCCCGGATCGCGCTCCTGTTGATCTGGTTGTTCACCGATTACGTGCAGCGGGCCTTCCACGGCGAGTGGATCCTGCCGCTGCTGGGGATCATCCTGCTCCCCTACACCACCCTGACCTACGTGCTCCTCTACTGGTGGCTCAACGGGGTCAACGGCTTCGCCTGGTTCTTCGTCGGCCTGGCCTTCCTGATCGACCTCGGCGCGTGGTTCGGCGGCGCCCGCTCGGGTGCCCAATACCGCACCGCGCAGCAGCCCTGACCTGCGGGTGAGCGACGCCAAGAACCACCTGAGACAGCAGATCCGGGCCGACCGCGCCGCGGCCCGCGATGCCGACCGGGCCCGGGTGGCCCGGGGTCTGGCGACCGCAGGCCCGCTGGTGGCCCGCTGGGTGCACCGGGGACTGGCGGCGTTCCAGCCGACCAACGCCGAACCGGACATCTCCGGGCTGGTGGCGGCGATCGACGCACCGGTGTTCGTCCCCCGGGTGGCCGGCGAGCGGCTCGAGTGGGTCGCGGTCGGCGCCGAGTGGATCACCGTTGCCCACCGCACCGGGATCCCGGATCCACCGGGCGACGTCGTCGCGATCGGGGCCCGGATCGCGGAGCTGGTCGACGTGATCCTCGTCCCCGCGCTGGCCGTGGATCCGGCGACGGGCGCCCGGCTCGGGTACGGGGCCGGCTTCTACGACCGGCTCCTGGCCGGGATGCCCGCCCACGTTCTCACCATCGGGGTGTGCCGCGACACGGACCTCTTGCGGGTACCCGGGGAGCCGCACGACGTCCCCCTGGCGGCGGTGCTCACCGAAAGCGGGCTGCGTCGTCGGCCCCCTGCCGCGACCGCGTAGGGTCGGAGCCATGGCGGAGTTCGGCGAGGTGCGCAAGGCGGTCATCCCCACCGCCGGACTCGGAACCCGGTTCCTCCCGGTCTCCAAGGCGGTGCCCAAGGAGATGCTCCCGGTGGTGGACCGCCCGGCCATCGACTACGTCGTGCGCGAGGCTGCGGCGGCGGGGCTCGACGATCTGCTGTTCGTCCAGGGGCACGGCAAGACCGCGATCGACGACTACTTCGACCGGGCCCCGGAACTCGAGGCGGTCCTGGCGTCGACCGGTCGGGACCGCGACCTCGCCGAGATCGTGGAGGTCACCCGGCTGGCGACCATCCACTCCGTGCGGCAGGGACAGGTGCTCGGACTGGGACATGCGATCGCGGCAGCGGAGCAGCACGTGGGCCACGAGCCGTTCGTGGTGCTGTTGGGCGACGACCTGATCGACGACCGGGACCCGCTGCTGGATCGGATGTTGTCGGCACACCGGCGGCTGGGCGGCTCGGTGATCGCCCTCACCGAGGTGGCCCCCGAGGACATCAGCGCCTATGGGGCGGTGGCCTGCCGGCCCACGGCCGAGAACGACATCGTCGAGATCACGGACCTGGTCGAGAAACCCCGAGCGGATCAGGCGCCCAGCAACCTCGCGGTGATCGGCCGTTACGTGCTCGACCCGGTGGTGTTCGACGTCCTGCGCGAGACACGCCCCGGCACCGGCGGCGAGATCCAGATCACCGACGCCCTGCGGACGATGACGACCGTGCCGCGCGACAAGGGTGGCGGTGTGCACGGCATCGTCTTCCACGGCCGGCGTTACGACACCGGCGACAAGCAGTCCTACCTGCGCGCGGTGGTGGCGCTGGCCCTGCAGCACCCGGAGTTGGGGCGGGACTTCGGCCGCTGGCTGGCCACCGCCCTGCCCCGACCCGACCTCCCAGGGGAGCAATCATGAGTCTCGAGGAACACCTGGGAGCCCTGCTCGCACAGGTCGGCCCGCTCGACCCGCTGGACATCACGCTGCGCGAGGCGATCGGATGCCAACTGGTCGGCGACGTCGCTGCCCCCGGCCCGCTGCCGCACTATGCCCGGGCGGCGATCTCCGGGTATGCGGCCCGCAGTGCCGATCTGGCGACGCCGGCCGGTCTGAAGGTGGTCGATGACGTCCACCCGGGATTCGCCGCCGGTCAACCCGTGTACGCGGGGGTGACCGTGCGCCTCGCCGCGGGGTCGCCGCTGCCCACCGGAGCCGACTGTGTGGTGCCCGGACCGCCCGCCGCGACCGGTTCCACGGTCGAGTTGCCAGGGGGCGCGCACCCGGGCGACGGCATCACCGAGGTGGGCGCGGTGGCCGCCGAGGGTCAGGTGGTCCTGCGCGACGGCTCCGTGATCGGCGCGGCCGCGGTGGGGCTCCTGGCGTTGCTGGGGGTGGTCCGGGTCGGCGTGCGCCCCCGTCCGCGGGTCGTGGTCGTGACGGTGGGCAACGAGTTGGCGCCCACCGGGTCTCCGGCGACCCCCGGGCTGGTCAATGACGCCGCAGGCCCCCTGCTGGTGGCGGCCGCCGAGGAGGTCGGGGCCGTGCCCTACCGGGTCGGCCCCATCGCCTACGACGACCGCGACATCCACACCGCGATCGACGACCAGCTCATCCGGGCCGACCTGTTGGTCATCGTCGGCGAGACCGGTCCGACCAGTCGCCTGCGCGTCCAACTGGACACCCTGGGGTCGGTGTCCTACGACGAAGGTTCCACCGATCTGGGCGTCTTCGGTCATGGCGTGGTGGGCGACATCGAACACATCCCGGTGCTCGTGCTGCCGTCCGAGCCGGTGGCGGCGGCGCTGCTCTTCGCCGCGCTGGCCGTGCCCCTCATCCACACGATGCGCGGGGTCCGGGGAGCGCCCCCCGTCCAGGTCCAGGTGTCGGCGGCGATCCCCCGGACCGCGGTCACCCAACTCGTGCCTGCCCGGCGCGAGGACGCGGGGGTCCGCCCCCTGCTGCGTCCGACGCTGGTCGACCTGACCACCGCCGACGTGCTCCTGCGGGTGCTGCCCGGGTCGGGGGAGCAGCCCGCGGGCGCGTCCGTCCCGGCGCTCCCGCTGCGGTCCACGTGAACCTCACTGCCACGCTGCGCGACCGCGACGTGACGCTGCGGCCGCTGCATCGCCGGGACGGTCGACGCTGGCGGCAGGTGAGACGCGACAACGCCGAATGGCTGCGCCCCTGGGAGGCCACGCTGCCCCGGGTGGACGAGGCGGTGCCCACGACGTACGGGGGCATGCTGCGCTCGTTCCGCCGCGAGGCTGCCGCCGGTCGCAGCGCCGCCTTCGCCCTCGACGTGGACGGGGTCCTGATGGGTCAGGTGACACTCGGTGGGCTCGCCTGGGGCTCGCTGCGCAGCGGCTACGTCGGCTACTGGATCTCCCGCGAGGTCGCCGGCCGCGGGGTCGATGCCACGGGCCGTGGCGATGATCACCGATCACGCGATGGGCACTCTGGGGCTGCATCGGATCGAGATCAATATCCGACCCGAGAACGAGGCCAGCCTGCGGGTGGTCGGCAAGCTGGGGTACCGACAGGAGGGCTACCGGCCCCGGTACCTGCACATCGACGGCGACTGGCGCGATCACGTGTCCTTCGTGATGCTGGCCGACGAACGGCCCGCGGGCGGGTTACTGGCGGATCTGGTGCGGTGCGACGGGGATCGAGGTCGCACGGATCGATAGGGAATCGTGTGCGACACGGGCGGCCAAGTCCCACTCCCGAGCCCGCCACAGCCCTACCCTTGGGCCTGTGACGGGCCTGATCTATGTGATTCTCATTTCACTGTGGGGCGTCGTGCTCGTCCCACGGTGGCTGCGCCATCACGACGAGTCGCGGCGACGCCGTGAAGCGGCGCGGGTCGAGCGGGCGCTCAACCCCCATCGCCAGCACGAGCCGGCGCAGGGCGACCTCGCCGACGACCACTACCAGAGCTGGCGCGAGTACCTGCGCTCCTTGGCCCGCCGCGATCCGCGGGAACACACCCAGTGGCTCGAGACGCTGCGCACCCCGCGCGGTCGGCACGCCCGCCGTCGCCGGACGATCGTCCTGGCACTGTCCGGGATGTCCGTCGTGGGGATCCTGGGTGCCTTCGTGGGAATCGTCCCGGGATTCGTGGCGGTCTCCGGAGTCCTATTGCTGGGTGGGTACCTGACGCTCATGTTCATCCAGATGCGCCAGTGGGAGTCCCAGCGCGACCAGCGGTCCGACCAGGCGGCGCCGATGGCCGACCGACCCGTCGGCCGACCGGCCGCCGCCACCACCGACGGGGTACGTCTGGTGGGCGGCACCATGGCGGTGGGGTCGGAGTGGGAACCCCGCGAGACCACCCTGCCGACCTACACCGCCAAGTCGAAGGCCTCCAAGGTCCCGCGCCGCATCGACCTCACCCGTCAGGGATGGAACGGGGCCAGCATGGTCGAGCAGGCCCGGGCCCAGCAGTCGCCGCACCTGCAGCAGCAGTTCGAGCGCGAGTTCGCGGCGGTGGAGCCCGATCCCGATCAGCAGATCGAGGAGCTCGCCAACCGCAGCGGCGAGCGTTACTACCGTCGCGCGGTCAACGAGTAGCACGGTATTCTGGGGCGGTTCCGGGGCTGTGGCGCAGTTGGTAGCGCGTCTCGTTCGCAATGAGAAGGTCAGGGGTTCGAATCCCCTCAGCTCCACCCCGTCACACTGAACTCGTGCGCACTCGTCTCCTCGCCGTCCCGCTGCTCCTCGTCGGCGGCCTCGCCGCCTGCTCCGCCACCCCGACGACAGTTCCGTCGGCTTCTGTCAGCACCTCCGCCGATGCCCCTGTCGTGCAGTACGCCATGACCGGGACCGATGCCCCGCCGGGCTGGCAGCCGCGCCCGGTTGTCGTCGTCAAGGTGGACAACACGTCGGCGGGTCGGCCGCAGTTGGGTGTCGAGTCCGCGGATCTGGTGATCGAGGAACCCGTCGAGGGCGGCCTGACCCGGCTCGCGGCCTTCTTCGAGTCGGAATTCCCCGAAACGGTGGGCCCGGTGCGGTCGGTCCGCATCAGCGACGTGGGTCTGGTGGATCCGGTGCGCGCGACGGTGGTGGCCAGCGGTGGGGCGCCCGACAGCCTGGCCGCCTTCGAGACCGCCGGGGTCACTCTCGTCACCGAGGGGTCGCCGGCCCTCACCCGCGATCCGTCCCGACCGGCCCCGTACAACCTGTTCGCCGACCCGAGCCGGGTCGAGAAGCTGGTCAAAGGCACCGTCCCCCCGAAGCCGTACTTCGAGTTCGGGACGCCCGAGTTGTCGCAGGGCGCCGATGCGACCTCGGTCACCCTCACGTTCTCCCCGAGCCGTTCCGAGACCTGGCAGTGGCAGGCGGGGCGCAGGCAATGGCGCAGCACGGACACGCGCTTCACGGCCGACACGATCCTGGTCCTCACCGTGCGGACCCGCGACACCGGCGAGCGGGATGCGGCGGGTTCCCCATCCCGAGGTGATCTCGACCGGATCGGGTGCCGGGTTCCTGTTGTCCGACGGCGAGGTGCACGAGGTCCGCTGGTCGAAGCGGAGCCCGTCGGCGCAGTTCCAGATCAGCACCGCCGCGGGGCTGGTGGTTCCGGTGCCCCCCGGACGCACCTGGCTGGCGCTGATGGAGCAGACCGGTCAGGTCACCTTCGACTGATCGGATCGCGCCCGCTCGTCCTGCCGCGAGATGGCCGCCAGCCGGGCGTTGTAGGCCGCCAGCTCGGCGTCGCCGTCCCGCTCCGCCTGTCGGTCGTGACGCTTGGCCGCGCGGTCCTCGCTGCGGGCCCATTGGACGGCCACCACGATCATGACCACCAAGGTCGGGATCTCGCCGATACCCCAGGCGATGCCTCCGCCGTCGGCGGAGTCCTTGACCGGGTCGGTCAGCCACGGGGGCTGGACACCGGCGAACCATTCCGCCCCGAGGGGCTGCTGCGACATCATGATCGCCACCGCGAAGAACGCGTGCAGCGAGATGTAGATGAGGAGCAGGATGAGCCGGGCCCAGGCGGGCACCTGCCGCGGGCCCGGGTCCAGGCCCAGGACGACCCAGTAGAACAGGAACCCGGCCAGCAGGAAGTGGAACCCCATGAGGACGTGGCCCAGATGGGAACCCATGGCGTAGCCGAACAGCGGGGTGAAGTACAGGCCGAACAGGCCGACGGTCCCGATGGCCAGGACGTACAGCGGATGGGTCACGAACCGTGACAGCGGCGTGTGCAATCCCCACAGCAGCCATTCCCGGGGACCCTTGTCGGGACCGGGGGAGGTGCGGAACGCCCGCAGGGCGAGCATGACCGGCATGCCCAGCACGAGGAAGATCGGCACGACCATCGACAGGACCATGTGCTGCACCATGTGCCATTCGACCGACATCTTGGCGTAGCCCGCGATGCCCGAGCAGGTGCTCCAGACCAGGAAACCGACCCCGAGGTACCAGGCGACGACCCGGCCCCACGGCCAGCGGATCCCCCGGCGGTGGGTCCGCCACACTCCCCAGCCGTAGCCGGCGGCGAGGACCCCGGCCAGGATCAGGAACACCGCGTCGGGGTACCACCCGAAGGCCACCGACGCCGGGGTGGGAGCGGCGGGGAAGGGGAAACCGAGCAGTTCCTCGGCCGGTGAGGGCAGCGGCACGTTCTGCCGCGGGTACGCCGTGATGGTCATGCTGACCGCAACACCGACCGTCAGGGCCAGCAGGAGCGCCTCGGTCAGCAGCCAGCGGACCAGCGGACCGCGCTCTCCTGACCTCGCGGTCCGCCGCGTGTTCCACGCCACGACGGCGATGACCGCGACCAGGGCGATCTTCAGTAGCACCAGCACGCCGTAGGGCGTGGTGAACAGTTCCGACGGCTGCTCGAGGCGGGTGTAGGCGTTGGCCAGGCCGCTGGCGACCAGGACCACCACCGCGCCGGTGGCCAGCACGGAGAACCGGCCGATGGCGACGTCCAGACCAGGATCGCCACGCAGGGCGTGGCGCGTGGTGGCGACCAGCCCGCCGACCCAGACGGCGGCGGCGAGTGCGTGCAGGGCTCCCGCGGCCAGTGCCAGGGAGTGGTCGCCCAGCGAGGTTCCGTGGGCCATGAGCGGGGGGCCCACGAGCGCCACGGCTGCGACCCCCACCAGGACGGCCGCGGCCCCGGAACGGGACGTGAGCGCGGCTGCCGCGGCGATGACCACGGCCAGGATCGCCGTGACGAGGTAGGCGACGTTCTGGGGGATCTCGAAGGCGTAGGTGAAGAACACCGCCGGGTCGAGGGTGTCGGTGAGCGGGAGCGCGACCACGGTGGCGAGGGTGAAGAGCAGGGTCATCAAGGCGCCGACGGCCCACACGAGCGCCGCGCCGGCGGCGATCACGAGGTCGCGGCGACCGGGGCGGGACACGACCGAGCGGTCCGCCCCGGGCATGAGGAACGCCGCCGAGACCAGGAATCCCAGGGTCAGGGTCCCCGCCCCGACGGTGACGGCCTTGACCAGCGGAAGCCCCCAGCCCACCACCGCCCCGGGATCGGGCAGACCGTCGGGCGAGGGTTCGTAGGCGGCGCCGCCGAGGCGCAAGCCCACCCACAGTCCCACGAGGGCCGCAGCGGCCCCCAGGAGCGCCGGCCACCACAGGTGCCGGGCGGTGTCCGCCGGGACCTGCGTGCGGCGCTGCGTCATGGTCATGCTGCTCCCTCGAGTCCCCAGGGTAGGCGGGGCCGGCGGCAATCGACTAACGCCGTCGGGCGCGCGTCAGACCCAGGTGGGCAGCCACATGCGCTGGCTCCAGGTGGCGTAGTCGATGACCTCGGCCGACCAGATCGGGTAGAAGAAGCCCGACACCCCCACACACGCCAGCAGGAACACGGTGACGACCCCCACCCGGATCCGCACGTTGCGATCGTCCGGGCGCACGAACTGGGCGAGTGACAGCGTGAGCCCCATCACCAGGAACGGCAGGATCACGATCGCGTAGAACGTGAAGATGGTCCGGTCCGGGAACAGCAGCCAGGGCACCCATCCGGCCACCACCGCGGCCAGGACGGCCCCGGAGCGCCAGTCGCGATGGGCCAACCAGCGCCACAGCTGGTAGAGCAGGGCCAGCGTGCCCGACCACCAGATGACCGGGTTGCCCAGCGCGGTGACGGCCTGGGAGCACTGGCCCGAGTCACAGCCGCCGGGATCCTCGTAGAAGAACGACGTGGGCCGCGCCTCCACGAGCCACCCGAACGCCGACGACTGGTAGGAGTGATCGGTCGTCAGTCCGTTGTGGAAGTCCCACATCTCGGAGTGGTAATGCAGCAGCGAACTCAGGGAACCCACCACCCCGCCCGCGTCGTTCCACGTCCGGTCCCAGGCGTCGGCACCGGCGAACCAACCGGCCCAGCTCGCCACGTAGACCACGACGATGATGCTGAGCATCGTCAGGGCCGTCGGCACCCCCGAACGCAGCAGCGCCGCCCACCATCGGGTGTCCCGCGCCCGCCGACCCACGTCCCACAACACGGTCATCAGACAGAAGACCGCGACGAACCAGATGCCGCTCCACTTGACCCCGCAGGCCAACCCCAGACAGACGGCTGCCAGGAGGCGCCAGGGGCGCCACCACACGCCGGGTGTGCGCCCGGCCCGGGCCCAGTCGCGGTCCACCAGCAGGCAGGCGAACGCGGCCACCACGAAGAACGTGAGGATGCCGTCCAGGACGGCGGTCCGGCTCATCACGATGGCCATCCCGTCGATGGCCATCAGCAGTCCGGCCACGGTGCCCCACAGGGCGCTGCCGGTGAGTCGGAGGACCGCGCGGGCCACGATCAGGATGGTCAGGGTCCCCAGGACGGCCACCGCCAGGCGCCAGCCCATCGGGGTCGCCCCGAAGGCTGCCTCACCCAACCCGATCAGCCATTTGCCGACCGGGGGGTGAACGATGAACGACGGATCGCCGGTGAACCATCCCGGATCGACGGTGCCGTCGCCGGCCAGGATCTTCTTGTCCGCCTTGTCGACGAACCCCTGTTCGTACCCGAACGTCAGCAGGGACAGCCCGTCCTTGGCGTAGTAGGTCTCGTCGAAGACGAAGGCATGGGGGCGGCCGAGTTCCTGGAACCGCAGGATCCCGCCGAGGGCGGTGACCGCCAACGGGCCGAGCCACCGGCCGGTGACCGAGAACCGGCGACCGGTGGGCGGGGCGTCGACCGCGGACGGCGGTGCGGCGGTCGCGGTCACCGGGTCATCGTAGTGCGCCGGAGGTCGCCCGGGACCGTGCCACGATGGGGCGCGTGTACGGAACCCTGGTGGTGGCGGCGACTCCCATCGGCAATGCCCACGATGCGTCCGACCGACTCCGGCAGGCGCTGACCAGGGCCACGGTGATCGCCGCGGAGGACACCCGGCGGCTGCGCCGGTTGGCCGACGACCTGGGTGTCCCGCTGCGCGGCAGGGTCCTGTCGTTGTTCGAGGGCAACGAGGCGCGCCGCTCCGAGGAGTTGCTCCACACCCTGGAGTCCGGTCACGAGGTCCTGCTGGTGTCGGATGCGGGCACCCCGGCGATCAGCGACCCCGGCCATCGACTCGTGTCGGCTGCGGCTGCGCGCGGCATCCGGGTCACCGCCGTCCCGGGACCGTCGGCGGTGGCGACGGCGGTGGCGGTCAGTGGACTGGTGTCGGGGCCGTTCTGCTTCGAGGGTTTCCTGCCCCGCAAGTCCGGGGAACGTCGGCGTCGCCTGGCCGCACTGGCCGCCGACCCCCGGCCCTGTGTGTTCTTCGAGTCGCCCCGACGGCTCGCCGTCACGCTGGGCGACCTCGTCGAGGAGTGGGGCGATCGTCCTGCCGTCGTGTGTCGCGAGCTGACGAAGATCCACGAGGAGGTCGTGCGGGGTTCCCTGGCCGAACTCGCGCGCTGGGCCGAGGGCGACGTGCTCGGTGAGGTGACCCTGGTGGTCGCCGGTGCCGGCGAGGGCCGGACTCCGGTGGAGGACTTGGCCGACCAGGTGGCGGCACTCGTTGCCCTCGGGCACTCCCGCCGCGATGCCGTGGCGGAGGTGGCCGAACGCACCGGAACTCCGCGGCGAGCCGTGTACCAGGCCAGTCTCGATCGGCGTCCGGGCGCGGAGTGAGGTTGACTGATCGACGTGCTGTCGATCTTCTGTTCCCCGTCCCGCTACGTCCAGGGTCGCGACGCGTCGACCGCATTGGGGGCCCAGATGGCCCACCTGCAGCTGCCCGGCCCGGTGCTGGTGATCGCCTCGGCGCGCACCGCCGATCGTCTGGCAGACCTCTGGGAGGAGACGTTCCCCGCGGCGGGCTACGACCACCGGGTGCACGTCTTCGGGGGCGAGTGTTCACAGGCCGAGATCGACGCTGGGGTCGCCACGGCCCGGGACCTGGGGGCCAGGACCGTGGTGGGTGCCGGCGGCGGCAAGGCCTTGGACACGTCGCGGGCGGTGGCGCTGGAGATCGACGCCGCGATGGTGAACTGCCCGACCCTGGCATCGAGCGACGCCCCGTGCAGCGCGATCTCGGTGGTCTATTCCGATGACGGTGCGGTGGAACGGATCCAGTTCTACCCGCGGAATCCGGACCTCGTCCTGGTCGACACCACCATCGTGGCCGCGGCCCCCAGCCGGTATCTCGTCGCCGGGATGGGAGACGCGCTGGCCACCTGGTACGAAGCCCGCACCGTGATCGAGGCCCACGGCGCCAACACCGTGGGGGGAGCGCCCACGATGACCGCCGGCGCGCTCGCGGAGCTGTGTTGCCGCACCCTGTTCGCCGACGGCCCGGCCGCCGTCCGCTCCGTCGATGCCAACGCCGTGACCCCCGCGCTGGAGCGGGTCGTCGAGGCCAACACGCTGCTGTCCGGGCTCGGGTTCGAGTCCGGGGGGCTGGCACTCGCGCACGCCGTGCACAACGGACTCACCGCGCTGGCCGGCACCCACGACCGGCTCCACGGCGAGAAGGTGGCGTTCGGGCTCCTGGTCCAACTCGTGGTCGAGGGGCGACCAGCTGAGGAGATCGCCCAGGTGCGCGACTTCTGCCGCGAGGTCGGGCTGCCGACGACCCTCGCCGAGGTCGGTCTGCCCGATGCCTCGGACGAGGACATCGCGATCATCGCCGAGCGGACCGTGATCCCCGAGGAGAGTTCCCACCACGAGCCGTTCGAGGTGACCGCGGCGATGATCGCCGACGGGATCCGGGCCGCCGACGGCACCTGACCCGGGCTGGCAGAATATCCCCATGCCCGACAAGTCGTTCTATGTCACGACGCCCATCTACTACGTCAACGACGCACCCCACATCGGGCATGCCTACACGACCGTCGCCGGCGACGTCCTCACCCGCTGGCACCGACAGCGCGGCGAGAAGGTGCGCTACCTGACCGGCACCGACGAACACGGCACCAAGGTGCAGCGGAAGGCCGAGGAGAACGACGTCACGCCGCAGCAGTGGGTGGACCGGCTCGTCTCCGAGCATTGGCAGCCGGTGCTGGAGACCCTGGACATCGCCAACGACGACTTCATCCGCACGACCGAGCAACGCCACATCGAGGGCGTGCAGCGGTTCTGGGAGGTGCTCAAGGAATCCGGTCACGTCTACCCCGACGTGTACGAGGGGCCGTACTGCGTGGGGTGCGAGGAGTTCAAGTTCCCCGACGACCTCACCGAAGGCACTGGCGAATTCGCCGGGGTCCAGGTATGCAAGATCCACGGTCGACCGGTGGAGGAACTCCGCGAGGAGAACTGGTGGTTCCGGCTGTCGGCGTTCGGCGACGAACTGCTCACCCACTACGAACGTAACCCTGACGCGGTGGCACCGCGCAGCGCCTACAACGAGGTCACGTCCTTCATCCGGCAGGGGTTGCGGGACATCTCCATGTCGCGGTCGAGCGTCGAGTGGGGGATCCCGCTGCCCTGGGACGACCAGCAGGTCGTCTACGTGTGGTTCGACGCGCTGCTGAACTACATCACTGCGATCGGGTACGGACAGGAGAACCGGCAGGAACTGTTCGACACGACCTGGCCCGCCGATGTGCACCTGGTGGGTAAGGACATCCTGCGGTTCCACGCCGTGTACTGGCCCGCGATGCTCATGGCCGCCGGGCTCCCGCTGCCGGCCAAGGTGTTCGCGCACGGCTGGCTGCTCGTCGGCGGCGAGAAGATGTCCAAGAGCAAACTCACCGGCATCGCGCCGGAGCAGATCACCGACACCTTCGGGTCCGACGCCTTCCGGTACTACTTCCTGCGGGCGATCAACTTCGGTTCCGACGGGTCCTTCTCGTGGGAGGACATGCGCGACCGCTACACGGCAGAACTGGCCAACGGCCTGGGCAACCTGGCGTCCCGGGGGAGCGCCATGATCATCAAGTACTTCGACGGGATCCTGCCCGAGCCGGGCCCGTACAGCAACGCCGACCTGGTCCTCCAGGACCAGTTGACGCGGGCCTCGGCCGATGCCGACGCCGCCATGCTGCGGCTCGACTTCAGCGCGGGCATCGGCGCCATCCGGGGTTTCGTGGACGCGGTCAACGGCTACGTGACCGACCAGCAGCCGTGGACGCTGGCCAAGGACCCCGAGCGCCGCGAGCGGCTCGCGACCGTGCTGTACACGGTGGCCGAGAGCCTGCGGGCACTCTGTGTGCTGTACGCACCCGTTATGCCCAAGGCCATGAACACCTTGTGGGACTCGCTGGGAGCGGTCGACGCCATCGGTCCGCTGTCGCAGCAGTTGGTCACCCGCTGCGAGTGGGGGCAGCTCCCCCCCGGCACCCCGGTCCGCAAACCCGAGCAGTTGTTCCCGCGACTCCCAGACGAGGAATCGTGAGCGCTGCGGAGGCACTGCCCGAGCCGCCCGAGGGGCTGCCGGCGCCGGTGATCGACTCGCACTGCCATCTCGACATCACGGCGGAGTTCTCGGGGTTGGCGCCGGCCGAGGCGGTTGCCGCCGCAGCCGCGGTGGGGGTCGACGGCATCGTCCAGGTCGGGGTGGACCTGGACTCCTCGCGCCGCTCGATCGCGCTGGCCCAGGAATTCCCCCACGTCGTGGCCGCAGTGGCGCTGCACCCCAACGAGGCGCCCACCGCCGACCTGGACCGGGACCTGGCGGTTCTGGCGGAACTGGCCCGCAGTCCGGAGGTCGTGGCAATCGGCGAGACCGGACTCGACCACTACCGCACCGACGACAGTGGGCGCGCGGCCCAGGAGGAGTCGTTCCGGCAGCACATCCGGCTGGCGGCGGACCGGGACCTGACCCTGGTCATCCACGATCGCGAGGCGCATGCGGACGTCCTGCGGGTGCTGGAGTCCGAGGACCCTCCGCAGCGGGTGGTCTTCCACTGCTTCAGCGGCGATGCCGCCATGGCGGCCGAGTGTGCGGGAAACGGGTGGTTCCTGTCGTTCCCCGGGGTGGTGACGTTCAAGAATGCCCAGGGGCTGCGCGACGCCGTGGCGGTGACCCCGCCCGAGCAGATGCTGGTGGAGACCGACGCCCCCTTCCTGACCCCGGCCCCTAACCGCGGGCGCCCCAACGCCTCGTACCTCATGCCGTGGACCGTCCGGGAACTGGCCGCGACCAGCGGGCTGGACCTGGCCGATCTGTGCCGACAGCTGCGCGCCAACACGGTGCGCGCGTTCGCCTCCGGTTTCGGCTGGTGACGTCGCTGCTCGGGCCCCGCGAGGTGCGCGAACTCGCCGATGAACTCGAGATCCATCCCCGCAAGGCGCTCGGTCAGAACTTCGTGGTCGACCCGAACACAATCCGGCGGATCGTGCGACTGGCCGACCTCCCCCCGGGCTCGCACGTGCTCGAAGTCGGTCCCGGCCTGGGGAGCCTGACCCTGGGACTGCTGGCGGCGGGCCACCGGGTCACCGCCGTCGAACTCGATCCGCGGCTGGCTGAGCGCCTGCCCGACACGGTGGATCAGCGACTCCCCGAGGCGTCGGCGCGGCTGACCGTGGTGTGCGGCGATGCGGCCGCGATCGGGTCCGAGGTCGCGGTGCCGGATGCGCTCGTGGCCAACCTTCCGTACAACGTGGCGGTCCCGGTGCTCCTGCACTGCCTGGCCACGTTCCCGTCACTGACCCGGGCGCTGGTGATGGTGCAGCGCGAGGTCGCCGATCGACTGGCGGCGGGTCCGGGGTCACGCATCTACGGCATCCCGAGCGTGAAGGCGGCCTGGTATGGGGATGTGCGCATGGTCGGGACGGTGCCGCCCAACGTGTTCTGGCCGGTTCCCCGCGTCGACTCGGGGCTCGTGCTGCTCACCGCGTGGGAGGACGCCGCAGCCGTGCACGCGGGACAGACGAGGACGGACGTGTTCGCGCTGGTGGACCGCCTGTTCGCCCAGCGGCGCAAGACGGTGCGCCATGCGTTGGCGGCGGCGTGGGGTCCGGTTGCCGCGGACGCGGCGCTGGCCGACGCCCAGATCCCGCCGACGGCGCGCGCCGAGCAGCTGGGGCCGGCGGACTTCGTGCGACTGGTCGCGGCAGTGGCGGCTCAGTTCTGATCCGGCTCCGCGCGCAGCGGCTGGATCAGCCGGGTCACAGGGGTTCCACCAGTTCACGGAAAGCTGCCCACCAGACCAGTCGCCGCAGGCCAAGTTCCTGGGTTGCCGTGCTGGCGCCCTGTCTCGAGGCGTCCCAAGCGGACTTGATGCGCCGAGGGCTGAACAGCCCCTGCCATTCGTCGGGGCGGTTCACGAGCGTGGCCACCCTCTCGTGATCAGTGGCGAGCCCCACGTGACGCACCCGGGGTGGCCTCGCCGGCTGCCCGTGGACGAATGGGAGCCCGACCCATCGGGGCATCAGCCGGGTCAGGATCTCGTCGATGAGCCGGTTGTCGGTGCGCTCCGAAGGGGTCAGGGCGAACGCAGCGTCGACAAACCCCGGGGTCAGGAGCGGCGAGACGATCCCGTCCCATTCGCCGGTCATGCCCCAGCGGCGCAGGCGCTCGCCGATGAAGAAGTAGTCCAGCACGGTGGCATCGTCGAATCCCGCGTCAAGGCCCTTTCGCACGACCTGCTCGATGCGGCGAGCGGTGAACTTCGTGGCCACCTGGCCCACCGCACCCCGCGCGATGACCCGGCGCTGCAGCAACGCGGATGCCCACTCGGCCAGGTTGTCGGCGCCGATGTTGCGCAGATCGTCGTCGGTGTAGTAGATCTCGTGGGCCAGTTCACCGCCCGCGCCGCCGACCACCAACCCCGCACGCCCGGTCAGGTCGGCGGGCGGGGACTGCCACAGGTAGGACGATGGCCGCACGCCTTCGGCATAGCGATGCCAGGCCACGGACTGCTCGAAGACCCCCGGCGCTGGGGACGCAGATCCAGATCCGGTGTGGGCGATTCGCTCGATGCGGTGATGAACCGGTCGGTCGACCAACTCCAGCAACCGGGCGGCCATCTCCAACTCGCCCGGCACGAGGTCGTGCGTATGGAACCGGACGGGGATGCCCGACGCAAGGGCGGCGGCCGCCACCGCCCGCGAGTCCCGGCCACCGCTGAGGTCGACCTCTACTTCCTGCGGCCAGAGTGCGCTGACCGATGCCATGGTCGAGGTCAGGCCGGCGACGCCCTGCTCCACCAGGTCGGCGAAGTCCCGGCGCTGTGCCCGACGTCCGACCCACCGCTCGGCGGGGTCGTGGTCGGTGATGATCGGGCGTTCGTGGTGCTGCGTCAGGCGGACGTGACGCCCTGCGGGAAGCGCGCGGACTCCGGCGAATGCGGTCGAGCGACCCATCGTCCAGTCGCAGGCCACGAGCGTCCGCCATCCGTTGACCGCAGGGCTGGGCGACGGCCCGGCGAAGATCGCCGCAGCCGCCGGCCTGTTGCTGTAGCACACATGGTCGGCGAACGAGGCCTCGTACAGTCGACCAATTCCGGCGTAGTCGGTGACGAGGTCCAGCTGCTCGCGCAGCATGTCGATGACCACGGCGGCGAAGGGGGGGGGGTCAGATTCATCGCCGAACTTGGATTGCCCGCCAGGGTCTCGGGCAGTCGTGCGGCCGCCGCGACAATCCCCACCGAGCCGACGATCCGCTCGACACCGATCGGTGAATAGGGTGAGACACCGACGAAACGGCCGTCGTCGGAAGTCGCCCACCGCGGCCACACACTGCGCGGAGGGGCCGCCACCCCCTCCTCGAGCCAGGTATGGACCCGCAGCCGCCCGATACGAAGCTGCCGGTGGCGGCCTAAGCCACTCCACCCCGCGTAGTAGTGGTCAACCCGTCCGGAGGCATGGGCGTCGTACTCGTCAGCGCCGACCCAGCGCGGCGCGTAGGCGGCGACAACGACCAGCACAACTCACCAACCGCGCAGTGGCTGGATCAGCCGGGTCAGATTCTCCTCGGGACCGGCCACTGTCCGCGGATCGGTCAGGTAGATCTCCCAGAAGCTGCCGCCCCACGCCAACTGCTGCTGCGATCCCCAGGCCTGCATCTGCTGCCAGGTGGTGTGGAGGCCCTCGTAGGAGCCGACGTGGGTTCCCACGACCGCTCGGCACGCGGGAAGTTCACCGGCCACGACGGTGTCCGTGTCCGTGAACCCCGCGACCGGGAACCCGATCTCGACGTCGACGGTGTCGGTCGGCATCCCCAGGTATCGGGCGAACGGCGGCCCCTGCGGGGTCAGGCCCTGGGTCTGGATCGCCGCCACCACGGCGCCGAAGGACGAGTCGAAGAACGTGCGCAGGTCGGCCATGGCGACAGTGCCGCGGATGACCGCGGTGGGTTGGGCCGGCAGGTCGGTGAGGGCGAAGTCGGTCATGGAACCACCCTCGCACGCCGCGTCCCCCCGGCCCACGCCGACTGGGCTCAGACGGGGATCTCGACCGCCGGGCGGCGCCTCGGGGCTTGCGGTCGGGGTCGCCACCAGCCGGCCCGCTGGGCGACGAGTCGTGAGGCATACCGGGGGTTGAGGATCAGGTAGCGGCGCCACAACCGGCGGGGCTCCAGGCCGAGCCGCCACAGCCACTCCAGTCCCCGGGCCTGCATCCACGGTGGCGGGGTCCGCAGCTGTCCGGCGTGGTAGTCGAACGCCGCCCCGACCGCGAGCAACGGCAGGTCGAGGTGCTCCCGCAGGGCATGGGAGAGGACCTCCTGGCGGGGGCAGCCCAGCCCCACCAGCACACAGCGGGCGCCGCTGTCCCGGATGGCCTCCGCGATCTGCGCCACCTCGCCCGGGTGGGACCCGCGGAATCGCGACGGACTGGCGCCCGCGATCACCAGCCCCGGCGCATCGGCGGGCAGCGCGTCGCGCAGCAGGTCGAGAGTCTCCGGGGTCGAACCGTACAAGTAGACCGGCAGGCGCCGCCGGGCCAGTTCGGCGAGCACGTAGCCGGTGAGGTCGGGTCCGTAGACCCGATCGGTCAGATGGGTGCCGTACATCAGGTTGAGCGCCCACCGCACCGGCTGTCCGTCGGGGACCACCAGGTCGAACGAGTTCAGGCGGGCCTCGTGTTCCGGGTCGTCGACCCCGGTCATCACCCCGTGGACCGCGAGCGCGGTCAGCGCCAGCGGTTCCCGGTGCTCCGCCGCGTCGGCCACGCGGGTCACCGCGTACTCATAGTCCACCGCGTCGACCATGACCCCCAGGACGTTGTGACGACCGCGGTTGATCACGGGGTCCACCGGTCGACGTTGGCGTCGTGGATCTCGCGCATGATCGTCGGCACGTCCTTGGTGACCTGCCAGCCCGGGTAGTGTTCCTCGAACCGCGCGTTGCTGCCGATCCACCAGATGTGGTCGCCGACGCGGTTCTCCGCGACGTACTCGGTGCGCATCGGGCGACCGGTGATCTCCTCCGCCAGGGCGAAGGCCTCGCGGTTGGAGCAGTTCGAGGTGCGGCCACCGCCGAGGTTGTAGACCTCGCCGATCCGGGGCGCCCGCCAGAAGGCCTCGAACGCGCGGACGACATCGTCGCTGTGGATGGCGTCGCGGACCTGCTTGCCCTGGTAGCCGAACACCCGGTAGAGGCGATCCTCCATGGCGCACCGCATCACGTAGGCGAGGAAACCGTGCAGTTCGGCGGCGGAGTGGGACGGCCCCGACAGCGTACCGCCGCGGAAACAGGCGGTCGGCATGTCGAAGTAGCGACCGTACTCCTGCACCATCACGTCGCCGGCGACCTTGGCCGCGCCGAAGACCGAATGCAGGCTCCGATCGATGCTCATGTCCTCGGTGATCCCGTCGGCGAACGGGTGATCCGGGTCGATCTCCCACCGGGTCTCCTCCTCGTGCAGCGGCAGCGAGTTGGGGGTGTCCCCGTAGACCTTGTTGGTGGAGGTGTAGATGAAGGCGGCGTCCGGCGCGTGGTTGCGCGTGACCTCGAGCATGTTGATGGTGCCGACGGCGTTGACGTCGAAGTCCGTCAGGGGCTCCTTGGCGGCCCAGTCATGACTCGGTTGCGCCGCGGTGTGGACCACCAGGTCGAGGTCCGCCCCGATGTCGGCGAAGAGGGCGGCGAGCCCGGCCCGGTCGCGGATGTCGACGTCGACGTGGCGGTACGCGGCGCCGAGGGTCTGCTTCAGACGTTCGACGTTCCACGCCGTCGAGCCGTCCGGGCCGAAGAAGTACCGGCGCATGTCGTTGTCGATGCCGATCACATCGAGGCCCAGAGCTGCGAAGTGGGCAGCCGTGGAGGAGCCGATCAAGCCGCCCGAACCCGTCACCACTACCGCTGTCACGCGAGCCTCCGATCCTGGCGCATTCTGTCAGATCGGGGGCGCGCCCCAGGAAACCCCCGACCCCGGGTGCATAGGCTGCGAGGGTGCCATCTGTCGTCCGGGTCCGGGCTCCCGCCAAGATCAACCTCGCCCTGGGGGTAGGTCCACTGCGCGACGACGGGTTCCACGAGCTGGCGACGGTGTATCAGGCGCTCTCCCTCGCCGACGAGGTCGAGGTCCTGGATCGCCGCGACGGCCGGGGTCTGCGCATCGTGGTCGGCGGGCGGGAGTCGGCCACCGTGCCGTCCGGCCGGGACAACCTGGCGTGGAAGGCCGCGGCGTTGGCCGCCCAGGTCTTCGACCGCTCCCCGGACCTCACCATCACCATCGACAAGGGCATCCCCGTCGCCGCGGGGATGGCGGGGGGCAGCGCCGACGCGGCCGCGGTGCTGCGCGCCTGTGGCCACCTGTGGGACCCGGACGGGTACGCCGAGTCCGAACTGCTGGAACTGGCCGCCGAACTCGGGTCCGATGTGCCGTTCGCGCTCCTGGGAGGAACGGCCGTGGGTGCCGGCCGGGGAGAGGTCGTGACGTCGGCGATGGGCTCGGGGGAGTTCCACTGGGTGTTGGCCCTGTCCGAGGGGCAATTGTCGACGCCGGCGGTCTACCGGACCCTCGACGAGATGCGCGACGGCCGCCCGGTGCCCGCGCCGCGGATCCCCCCGGCCGTGCTCCTGGCCGTGCGATCCGGCGACGCCGCAGCACTGGGCGAGGCGCTGACCAACGACCTGCAGGATGCGGCGTGCCGGATGATGCCGGTGCTCGAGATGCTGCTGGATCTCGGTCCCGAGCACGGAGCGCTGGGATCCCTCGTGTCGGGCAGCGGGCCGACCTGCGCCTTCCTCGTCCCGGACTCCGACACGGCACTCGAGATGGCCGTGGCGCTTTCGGCATCGGGTCTGTGCCGGGCGGTCCGACGGGCCTCCGGACCGGTCGCGGGGGCGACTGTGATCGATGCCGAGGGGTGATGGTGGGCCTCGTCCGTCGCCACCTGCCGGTGCTCGTGCTGCTGGTGACGCTGACCGCCTGCTCGACCGGCGACACCACGCAGCAGGTCTCGGCGCTGTGGTACGGGCGCACCGCCGACGGCGAGGTGATCAACGGGGTCACGCCGGTCGAGGTCGCGACTGACCATGCGGGTGACGGTCCCTTCTCCGTCGATCTGACGGGGTTCGCCGACGCCGGGGCGGACGAGGTGTGGGCGTCGTCGGCCTGGTCGGGGGCGACGGTCGCCATGCTCGCCACGGGTCAGGACCCCAGCGGATGGGCGGTGCGTTTCGGCCTCGAGGAGGACATCGACGGGCCCTCGGCCAGTGCGCTCCTCGCCGCGACGGTCCAGTCCGGGGTCGAGGGGACCCGGGTGTCCCCGCAGTCCTCGATGACCGGCGTGATCCTTCCCAACGGGGCGATCTTGGCGGTGACCGGGATCTCGGAGAAGCTGCAGGCAGCCGCCGCCGCGGGCATCACCACGGTCGTGATCCCGCGGGAGTCCGTGCGGCAGCCGGACCTGCGGACCGGGGTCCCCATCGATGTGCGCGATGTCGGACGTGGACTCGGGATCCGCGTCGTGCCCGTGGACACCCTGGGCGAGGCGTACGCGGTACTCACCGGGCAGCCGGCTCCTCCGCCAGCCCCGCCGATGGTTCAGTCACCCGCTCTCTCCGCCCTCGTGGCCCGGGAGACCCGCCGGACGCTGCGGCGACTGGACACGGGTCCGGCCACCGGTGCGAGCAGGCGGGCCGCGGGCCTGCTCGCGGATGACCGGGTGTTCGCCGCCTACGCCGTGGCGACGCAGGCCGAGATCGACGTGCTGGTCGCCCGGGCAGAGGCCAGGACCCTCCGGGCTGCGCGAGGCCAGGGGCTGCAGCCCACCCGTCGAGCGGTGGCCGCCGCGGCGGCCACGGTCGGAAGTCGATCGGAGAAGGCGATCGCGGACGCAGCGGCAACCCCGCTGCGGTTCGTGGAACAGTTCGCGGCGCTGCCCGACGCCCTGACGTGGGGAACCGGCAACCTCGCGCTCCTGGCGCTCGCGCAGCGTTCGGCCGCAGCGGGCTCCGAGGCAGATGTTGTCCGCGCCGCGGGCCAGGTCGCCAGTGCCCGGTACCGACTGCGCCACTACCTGCCGGTACAGCTGCGAGCAGTCGGGCTGATCGGGCGGATCCCCGCCACCGACCCGGACCACAGCGTGGCTGTCCTCGATGCCTATGCGGCGCTGCTGGGCCAGGCCGGCGAGGCGAACCTGCGTTACGCGTCGGCGGTCGCCCCGGACCCACTGCTGGGGGTGGCCGAGCGAGCGCAGGCCCAGGCCGACCTGTGGCACCGGCAGGTGGCGACCGACCGGTCGCAGGCCTCCGTCATGCGACGGATGGCCGCGGCGCTGTCCTTCTTCGTGGCGGCCGTGAATCTGGTGTCGATGGAGGGTCGTCTCGTCGCCGACGGTGCGTCGGACGGGCAGGTCGACGAGGACTTCTTCGCCCGTCAGGTGGACGTAGCCACCCACGAGAACGCCGCCGCGTCCGCCGCCTTGGAGCACGCGGGGTACGACTCCTCTTACGTCGCCTGGGGCGACGCCTGGGGGAGGGCGCTCGCCGACCCTGACACGGGGGCGGTCCTGGTACGCAACCGCGGGCTCACCTATCAGTGGTACGCCACGGTGCAGGGCCGGCTCGCGCTCGCGCTGGGCAGGTGAACCGACAGGACTCAGAGCATCAGGACAACTACGCTCCGTGCAGCAGTTGTTCCGCCCTGGGAGCCGTCATGACGCCTCGCCCTTCGTCCGTCGCACCCAGGTGGCGCGCGGTCCTCGCCGGCGGTACGGCGCTGACCCTGGCGGTCGGCGTGCTGGCGGGGTGCGGGGCCGGGGACTCCGCGGACACCGTCTCTCGCGAGGCGGGCACGTCCACCAAGACCCTGGTCATGCTGGGCGACTCCTACATGTCGGGCGAGGCGGGCCGGATCGCGTCGAATCTCTATGTGAAGAAGGCGCAGAAGGAGCGCGACGTCGATGAGGAGGTCGGTGGTGTCACGGTCGGGGGTTTCGACGTCTACGACCAGAAGCAGGATGCGGACGTCCCGGCGACGCCCTATTGCCACCGGACGACCTCGGCACCGGGATTCATCGGCAACGGCTGGACCACCATCAACCTGGCCTGCAGTGGTGCCGAGACGGTCAGCAACACGTTCACGCTCAAGGACGGCAAGACGTCGGCGTGGAAACCCGGCATCGACTACGGCAAGAACCTGAACGGCGACATCGGACAGGCGCGCATGCTTGAGCAGATCGCCACCGACACCCCCGTGGACGCGGTGGCCCTGTCGATCGGGGGCAACAACTTCAACTTCTCCGGACTGATCTCGTTCTGCGTGGAGAAGTACATCCTGAGCCAGAACTGCAGCGAGAAGGAGTGGGCCAAGAGCCTGATCTCCGACGCCAAGGCCAAGGAAGTACAGGAAGCCATCGAGGCGGCGCTGTTCAACGTGCAGCGGGCCATGTTCACCGCCGATGTGGCGTATCGCGAGAAGCCCTGGAAACTGGTGTACCAACTGCCACCCTTGCCGATGTCCTCCCATGACCAGAACGCGTTCGGGGAGTCCCTGAACGAACGGTCGGATGGCGGGTGCTACTTCCGGGACAAGGACCTGGACTGGTTCGGCGACACGGCGGCGAAGGTGATCCGCAACACCATGGTCAAGGCCGTGTCGAACTTCTACTCGTCGGGCAAGAAGAAGGGCGCCTGGACGCTCACGGTGATCGACGACTCCAACGCTTTCGACCAACGGCGCCTGTGCGATAAGACCACCGACCGGAAGACCACGACAGTGTCGCCGGGGATCCAGAACCCGCCGGACTGGGAGAAGGTCGGGAAGAACGCCGAGTGGATCAGCGAGATCAAGCTCTGGGATCAGATCTTCAACGTGCCGAACCGGCTCCACCTGGCCACGGAGCCCATGCACCCCACGTATTGGGGGCAGCGGGCCCTGGCTTCGTGCATGCGGCTCGCCATCGAGGACACGCGCACTGATCAGGTGCTGTACTGCGAGCGCGGTGACGGCACGCTTCGTGGTGACGGCACGCCGGCCATGAAGATCGCGAAGGCCGACACCCCCTACACCCAACTGCCCGGACTCGACCAGGTGGGTCTGCCCGAGATCTTCGGCGAGGGCCGGCACGAACTCGACCATCTGCAGTACCGGGCGGCCGGCAGTGCGACGGTGCAGTCGTGGGCCATCACCAAGACGACCATCACCAAGGACGTGGGGGGCGCCGATGAGATCGGCCGACCCCGTGCGCTGATCGCGACCCTCGAGGTGACCGGCGTCAACCGCATGGCGAGCCAGATGAAGGTGACCACCCAGGGTTTCCTCACGAAGTCGGCCGGGGGGGCGAACGAGCGCGAAGGCAAGTACGGGCAGCGCCGCTACATCGACGGCAGCACCAAGATCGTCGGCGGTGGCGTGGAGTGCTCGGGTCGCTCCGAGTTCATGATGGTCGGCCGCGAGTTGCGCTATCTGAGGGTGGAACCGAACACGGGATGCGAGGTCTTGGCATGGTGACGTTCACGAGGAACATGGCGCTGGCCACCGGGGTGCTGGTCGCGGCGCTGGCTGTGGGTGGGTGCTCGGCAGAGCCGGAGGTGCAGCGCAACGCCGGCGTCGGCGACAGTCAGACCCTGAAGTCGCTGCTTTCCGTGCAGCGGTTGAAGGTGGAGGAGGCCGAGGAATGGGCCGGCGACGAGCCGGAGGTGGGGGTCATCGGGTTCGAGGGCTACGTCGGGAAACCCGATTCGATCAAGACGTTCATGGTGTCGCGTGACCGGCAGAAGTGCTACGAGCACGGGGATCAGCAGGGGGCGATCTCGGAGATGGGGAGTGGGATCGACGCGGGCGAGACCGTCGACATCCGCGACGAGCAGGGCGATCACGTGTTCTCCGTCGACCCCTACACCGATGAGGAGTACCTGGAGGAGGGTCCCTACGTCTACGGCATCGTGACCCTGGCGTTCGACGGCGACGGCGACAACGCGTGTGCCGCCTACAGTCGGGTCTCCGGTGTTCAGGACCACCTGAAGCAGGAGTTGAAGAACACGATCGGCACCATCGACCGGAAGAACTACACCAACGCCAAGCAGACCATGTTGGCCACCGCCAACCGTCTGAACGACGCGTTCGGTGAGTCAGGGGACCCGACCTGGGTGAAGATCATCCGGTTCTTCGACAACTTCGGTGACAGCGACGACTATGCCGGGGCCAACATGGCGGTGTTCCTCCCCGCCGCGACCGACCTGGCCGACGCTCTCGACACTCCCGAGATCGTGGCCTCCACCGACGTGTACACCGCAGCGATCGTGAAACCGGGGACGGAGTTCCGGTGGGAGGGTGTCACCGACAACCGCAAGGATGAACTCAAGTACCGGCTCTATAACTACGGGCAGCTGGACAAGACCGGCTGAGGTCAGGGGAGTTCGGGTTTGGCCTCCAGATGACCCAGTCCGTTCCAGGCCAGGTTCACCAGGTGGGCGACTACCTCCTTCTTCTTCGGCTTGCGGGCGTCGAGCCACCACTGGCCGGTGTGGGCGACCATGCCCACCAGCATCTGGGCATACATCGTCGACAGCTTGGGATTGAACCCCCGCGCCTTGAACTGGGTCGCGAGCACGTGATCGACCTTGACCGCCACCTCGAGGATCAGGCTGTCGAAACCCGAGGCGCTGGCCGGGGTGTCGCGGACCAGGATGCGGAACCCGTCGGTGTCGTTCTCGATGAAGTCGAACAGCGCCGTGCCGGCCTGCTCCAGCAGTAGCCGCGGGTGGTCACCTGTCAGTGACGTCGTGATCTGTTCGAGCAGGCGGTTCATCTCGCGGTCGACGATGACCGCGTAGAGCCCCTCCTTGCCCCCGAAGTGCTCGTAGATCACCGGCTTGGAGACGGCCGCCTCCGACGCGATCTCCTCGACGCTGACCGCCTCGTAACCCTTACGGGCGAACAACGTGCGCCCCACCCCGATGAGTTGCTCCCGTCGCTGCTGCCCCGACATGCGCACCCGGGGTCGGCGCGTGGTGGTCTCGGCCGGGGCGTCGAGTTCCGGGGGCCAGGGAGAGGTCATGGCGGGAGCCTATGCGGGGAGTCGGGCTACGACGCCGACTGTCCCGCCACGGATCGGTGGAGCCGCACGGGCTGGTCGCCGTCCACGAGCCGAGCGGTGACGCGGGGGGCGGTCGGCCATCGCACGTCGTGGGCCCAGCCCAGGCGTTCGAACGTCCGGATGGATGCCGCGGACACGTCCATCTGCCCGCGCAGGACCCCGTGGCGGGCGGCAGTGGGGTCGGCATGGTGGTAGTTGTGCCAGGACTCGCCCAAGGCGGGCAGCGCCAGCCAGCCCACATTGGTCGAGTAGTCGCGGGTCCGGAACGGGCGGCGGCCCCACACGTGGCACACGGAGTTGATCGCCCAGGTGACCTGGTGGACCAGCGTGATGCGGACCAGACCGGCCCAGAAGAAGGCGGTGAGCGCCCCCTGCCAGGACCAGGTCAGCAGGCCCCCGAGGACGGCGGGCAGGAGCAGGGTGGCCAGGACGAACCAGGGGAAGTGCCGGGACAGCCGGGCGATGTCGCGATCGCGCATGAGATCGGGCGCGTAGCGCTGGACATCCGTGGGATTGCTGCGCAGCAGCCAGCCGACGTGGGCGAAGACCAGTCCCTTTGCCACGGCCCGATGGTCGGTGCCGAAGCGCCAGGGGGAATGGGGATCGCCCGGGAGGTCGGAGTACTTGTGGTGTTTGCGGTGATCGGCGACCCAGTCCGCGACCGAGCCCTCCAGTGCGAGCGAGCCGCAGAGGGCCAGGGTCAGTCGCAGCGGGCGTTTCGCCTTGAACGATCCGTGGGTGAAGAGCCGGTGATAGCCCACGGTGATGCCGAAGGCGGTGATCAGGTAGAGGCCGACCGCCAGCGTGAGGTCCACCCACGACACCCAACCGAGCATGAGCGCCGGCACGACGGCGAGCAGGGACAGCATCGGCACGATGAGGAAGACCCCCACGATCCAGGGCTGCCCTTCGGGCTGCGTCGGGTCGAGCGGGGTGCCGTCCGGCGACGTTCCCGGAGCAGCGGTCGTGGTGGCGGCGTCGCCGGTCATGTGACTCCCTTCGGTCCGGCTCATCGAGTGAACCTACGACTCCGTAGGTTTCCGAGACCATAACCTACGCCTCCGTAACAAAGCAATGGTCCGACCGGACCGTAGGATTGGGGAGCCAGTCCGCCGTGGGGTAATGGCAGCCCGACAGCCTTTGAAGCTGGAGGTCCAGGATCGAGACCTGGCGGCGGAGCGTTCGGGTCGCAGCCGCCGGGGTATCCTGCGGGCGTCGGACTTGCCCGGGAGGAGCCCATGCCGATGACCCCACCGGCGGCCGTGATCGTGCTGGCGGCGGGCGAGGGCACCCGCATGAAGTCGGCGTCCCCCAAGGTGCTGCACCAGGTGTGCGGCCGTTCGCTCGTCGGTCACGTGGTCACCACGGCCCGATCGGTGGGGGCGGAACAGGTCATCGTGGTCCTGGGCCATGGTCGCGACCAGGTGGGCGCGCACCTCGCCGCGGACTTCCCCGACGTCATCACCACCGTCCAGGAGCAGCAGAACGGCACCGGACACGCGGTCCGCACGGCGCTGGAGCAGTTGGACGACCGGGGGATCGGGCTGGGCCCCGGTGCCGTGGCCGTCGTCGCCGGCGACGCTCCGCTGCTCACCCCTGAGACGCTCGGCCAACTCGTCGCCGAGCATGAGTCGGCGGCCGCGGCGGTCACCGTCCTGAGCGCGATCCTGGCCGATCCCACCGGATACGGCCGGATCCTGCGCGACCCGGCGGGACTGGTCACCGGCATCGTCGAGCACAAGGACGCCACGCCGGAGCAGCAGTCGGTCGCCGAGGTGAACAGCGGCATGTACGTGTTCGCCGGCGACTTCCTCGCCGACGGAGTCCAGCGACTCACCACCGACAACGTGCAGGGCGAGGAGTACCTGACCGATCTCGTGGCCATGGCCCGCGCCGACGGTCGCCTGGTGGCCGCCCTGGCCGCTCCCGACCCCGACGACACCCTCGGCATCAACGACCGGGCGCAGCTGGCCCAGGTCGAGGCCATCATGCGCGCGCGCACGAATGTGCGGTGGATGCGGGCCGGGGTGACGATGCGCGACCCGGCGACGACCTACATCGACGTGGGGGTCGACCTGGCCCCCGACTGCGTGCTGGAGCCTGGCACCATCCTGCGCGGCGCCACCACGGTGGGGGCGGGGGCCGTCGTGGGACCGGACTCGACGCTCATCGACACCGTCGTGGGTGCCGGCGCCCGGGTGAACCGGGTGCACAGCGAACTGGCCGACATCGGCCCTGACGCCACCGTCGGGCCCTTCACCTTTCTGCGCCCCGCCGCCGACCTCGCCGCCGGGGCCAAGGCGGGCGCCTTCGTCGAGATCAAGAACGCGACCGTCGGCGAGGGTGCCAAGGTGCCCCATCTGACCTATGTGGGAGACGCCGAGATCGGGGCCGGCGCCAACATCGGGGCTTCGTCGGTGTTCGTCAACTACGACGGCATGGCCAAGCATCGGACGGTGGTCGGCCGCGAGGCCCGAGTCGGCAGCGACACGATGCTCGTGGCGCCGGTCGTCGTGGGCCCGGGGGCCTACACGGCGGCCGGATCGGTGATCGTGGAGGACGTCCCCGCGGGTGCCCTGGCGATCGCGCGGGGCCGGCAGCGGAACATCGAGGGTTGGGTGGCGGCGAACCGTTCGGGGTCCGCCGCCGCAGAGGCAGCAGCAGACGCGGAGGGCGAATGAGCACCCACAACGGCGGCCTGACGGCCGCCCCCATGAAGCGACTGCTTCTCACTGCGGGACGATCCCATCCCGAGTTGGCCGAGGAGGTGGCCAAGGAACTCGGCGTGGAGCTGAGCCCCACGTCCGCCTACGACTTCGCCAACGGCGAGATCTTCGTGCGGTTCGAGGAGTCGGTGCGCGGGTGCGACGTCTTCATCCTCCAGAGTCACACTGCCCCGATCAACGAATGGATCATGGAGCAGTTGATCATGGTGGACGCCGCCAAGCGGGCCTCCGCCAAGCGGATCACCGTGGTCATGCCGTTCTTCGGCTACGCCCGCCAGGACAAGAAACATCGGGGTCGCGAGCCGATCACGGCCCGCCTGATGATGGACCTCTTCCTGCGCGCCGGCGCGGACCGGGTGATGACAGTGGATCTTCACACGTCGCAGATCCAGGGGTTCTTCGACGGTCCCGTCGACCACCTGTTCGCGCTGCCGCTGCTGGCGGATCACGTCAAGACCCACTACGACATGTCCAGCGTCACGGTGGTCTCCCCGGACGCCGGTCGGGTGCGGGTGGCGGAGCGCTGGACCGACGTGCTGGGGGGCTCACCCCTGGCGATCATCCACAAGCGGCGTGATCCCGATGTGCCCAACCAGGTGAAGGTGTTCGAGGTCGTGGGCGATGTGCGCGACCGGCTGTGCATCGTCGTCGACGACATGATCGACACCGGCGGAACCATCGCCAAGGCCGCCCAGACCCTCTTCGAGAACGGGGCAAGCGACGTCGTGGTGGCCGCCACTCACGGAATCCTCAGTGATCCGGCGGCCAAGCGGCTGGCCGCCTCGGGGATCAACGAGGTGGTCGTCACCAACACCTTGCCAATCCCCGATGATCGGCGTTTCGACCAGCTCACGGTGTTGTCCATCGCGCCGCTGCTGGCCAAGGCGATCCGCGAGGTCTTCACCGACGGGTCGGTGACCAGCATGTTCGAGCTCCCCAAGGCCGACATCTGACCGGCCCCCGGGGGCCGCGCTACGGGCAGGTGACCGTCCGTCCCTGAGTGCGCGCGAAGGCTGCGTTCAGCCAGGGGGTCGACGGATTCATCTGCAGTTGCAGCGACTCGAAACTCCCGGGGAGCGCCGGATCGTCGAGCCACCGGTAGGAGTACTGGCGATCGACCCCCAGGCAGGCCGCATCCCGCGCGGACTTCGCCCAGATCCGGGCGTTGCGTCGGGTGTCGGGGAATCCCCGTTCCGGGGGTCGGGGATCGCCGTCGCCGAACCTGAGGTTCCATTCGCTGTCCCACAACTGCAGCGAGCGGTACCGGCGTCCGATCAGGCTCTTGGCCTGCTTCTTGAAGGCCTTGATCTTCATGATGCGATCCTCGGCCGCCTCGCGCGGAGTCAGGCCTGCCCCGTAGCCGTGCATGTTGAGCACCGACAGCGGAAGCGCCACGCCTCGCCGACGAGACTCGGCGACGAGGTTGGTCCAGTAGGCGGTGATGAATTCACCGCGGGTCAGGTAGCGGCCCTTGACCCACGCTCCGGACGGCGCGTCGGGAACCGGGATGGAGCACGGGCACCAGGAAGGTGCGGCCACGTGCTTGCGGCCGAACACCTTGGCCGCCACGAAGGTCAGGTCCACCAGGTCCTTCGGGGTGCCGCGATAGAAGGTCGCCAGTTCGGCCTCGTTCCAGACCTCCCACATCTCGAGCTGGTCGCCGAAGGCGGCCTTCACCCGGAGCAGGTATTTCTCGTACGCCGCGGGGGTCGGCGTGGCCGCCGACGTCCTCAGGGCGGCAAGCTTCTTGTAGTCGCGGGCCCAGTCCTTCTTCCGGTTGAAACCGCCCATCCGGCTTCCGGGGTACTTCCACGACGACGGGCTTGAACCGCACCCGGCCAGCATGACGGGGTGGCCCTCCAGCAGTCGCGCGATGAAGGTCAACTCGGCGGTCGAGCGGGTCATGACCGCCCCGCAGGTCAGGCGGTCCGGTACCGGGGGGCTCTGCGGCGCGAGATGGTCCTGTGCGGCGGGGCCGCTCTCGATGTTGTGCAGCCCCAGGACGACCTCGACGCGGCGAGGGGTCTTGCGCTTCTTCTTGGCGGGGGTGGGTCCGAGTGCGGGTGCCGACACGGTGCTCGGGGCGGTGCCGCCCGCTGCGATCGCGGCCGAACCCGCCGACGGCGCGCCTGCGACGAGGGTCAGTCCCAGCGCCGCGCCCAGCGCGAAGGTCCCCGCCCTGCCTCGTGACATGTCCGCCAGTACACCACAGCGTGACGCGAATCCGTCGTGGTCAGTGATGGAAGTTCTCCGAATGGGGGAGTTCCTTGGGCATCGGCCCGGCGAGGTTCTCGAAGTAGTCCACGACCCGTTGCAGGTCCCGCAGCATGAGCGCGGCGAACGAGTGCCCCATGCCGTTGCGCACGACGACCCGCAGTCCACTCATCTGCTCCATGTCGGCGGGCAGTGAGTACGCGGGCAGCTGCCAGCCGAACTCGCGCATCTTGTCCGACACGTCGTAGACCGTGTAGTTCGTGACCGAGTCCTTCAGGGTGAAGAAGAACACGGGCAGTTCGCTGCCGTCGGACTGCAGATCGAACGGGCCCATCTTGCCGATCTCGTCGGACAGGTACAGGGCCACGTTGCGGCACTGCTGCTGGATGGCCTTGTAGCCCATGAAGCCGAGACGGACGAAGTTGTAGTACTGGCCGATGATCTGGCTGCCGGGGCGGCTGAAGTTGAGCGCGAAGGTGGGCATGTTCCCGCCCAGGTAGTTCACGTTGAACACGAGATCCGAGGGCAGGTCCTCGGGCTCGCGCCACATCACCCAGCCCACGCCGGGGTAGACGAGTCCGTACTTGTGGCCCGAGGAGTTGATCGACTTCACCCGCTCGAGCCGGAAGTCCCAGACGAGGTCGGGGTCGATGAACGGTGCCACGAATCCGCCGGATGCGCCGTCGACGTGGACCGGGATGTCCCAGCCCTTCTCCTGCTGCAGGGCATCGAGCGCCCGACAGATGTCCTCCACCGGTTCGTAGGCCCCGTCGAAGGTCGACCCCAGGATCGCCACGACCCCGATGGTGTTCTCGTCGCAGTACTTGACGGCTTCCTCGGCGGTCAGATGCAGTCGGCCCGGCGCCAGGGGGACGTAACGGGGTTCGACCTCCCAGTAGCGGGCGAACTTCTCCCAGACGACCTGGACGTTGGCGCCCATCACGATGTTGGGGCTGTCGGTCGGCTTGCCGGCGGCCTTCTGCCGGGCCTTCCAGCGCCACTTCAGGGCCATGCCGCCGAGCATGACCGCCTCCGACGAGCCCACGGTCGACGTCCCGGTCGCAGCGCCGGGCGCGTTCCACAGGTTCGAGATGATCTCGATGCACCGCTGCTCGATGTCAGCGGTCATCGGGTACTCGTCCTTGTCGATCATGTTCTTGTCGAACGTCTCGCGGAAGAGCCGGTCGGCGTGATCGTCCATCCAGGTGGTGACGAAGGTCGCCAGGTTCTGCCGGGCGTTCCCGTCGAGCATCAACATGTCGTGGATGAGTTGGTAGGCGACATCGGGCGACTCGGGGATGAAGGGGATGGTCTTCTCCGGTGCCCCGTTCACCTCTCCCGGCCGAGCGAAGGTGGGCGTCACGAGCAGCGGGGCCAGGGCTTCGGCGGTCAGTTCCTCGCCGGTCATGGCCCGGAAGGCCTCGCCGACCCGCTTGATGTCCTCGGCCGAGTAGGTCGGCTTGATCTTCCCGGTCTGATGGTCGTTCTCGCTGGCCATGGTCGCCCTTCGTGATGCGGTCTCCGCAGCCTATTACCGGCACGGGGGTTCTGGCACGCCCCCACGAACTTGGCGGCTCGCGAGGTCCGACGGTACGCTGGGGGCACCTTGGCGAGGGCGCGGATTTCCTCCGTAGCCGTTATCGACGTGGTGCGTCCTGCGACTGCCGAGGTGGTCCGCGCACCAGAGCCGAGGAGCCCCTCCATGTCCCAGGACATCCGCATCGACGCCACCCTCCGTGACCAGTACGGCAAAGGGGCGTCGCGCCAGTACCGCCGTGAAGGGCTCGTGCCCGCGGTCGTCTACGGATCCGGCAGTGAGGTGCGCCATGTGGTGCTCCCCGGCCACGAACTGGGTCTGGCGCTGCGTATCCCGCGGGTGGTCCTGAGCCTCGACATCGCCGGCGACACGGTCCTGGTGGCCCCCCGCGACGTCCAGAAGGATCCCGTCCGGCAGCAGTTGCTGCATGTCGACCTGATCCTGCTGAGCAAGGCCGACGTCGATGCCCGCCACGCCTACGCGGCAGCGCTGGCCAAGGCCGAGCAGATCGCCGAGGAAGCCGGCCACGACCCGATCCAGGCCGCCGCCATCATCGAGGAGGCCGCGGCAAACGAGGAGAACCTCGACGAGGTCGCCGACCGCATCGTGGAACTGCTCGAGGAGCAGGCGCGGGTGCGCGCCGAGGCCGCTGCCGCTGCTGCTGCCAAGGAGGACGCCGCCGCAGAGGCCGCCGAGGCGGGCGAGGGTGAAGCCGCCGAGGGCGCGGCAGCCGCTGAAGGCGGCGACGAGGAGTGACCGAGGGTCCCTGGGTCGCCGTCGGCCTGGGCAACCCTGGAGACCGCTACGCCGCCACACGGCACAACGTCGGGCGCATGGTCGTGGAGCGCATGGCCGAGGTCGCCGGACAGGGGTTCCGCCCGAACCGGCGGGCGCGATGCGATGTGGCCGAGGTCCGGGTCGGCGCGCAGCGATGTGTCCTTGCTGTGCCCCACTCGTACATGAACGAGTCGGGGGGGCCGGTTTCCGGTGTCCTGCGCTATTTCCACGCCGAACCGTCCCGGTTGATCGTCGTCCAGGACGAGATCGACCTGCCCTTCGGGGCGCTGCGGGTGAAGTTCGGCGGGGGCGACAACGGGCACAACGGCCTGAAGTCCATCCGCCGTTCGCTGGACACCGGCGATTGGTACCGGATCCGGGTCGGCGTGGGGCGCGGTCGCGGAGACACCGCCGACCACGTGCTGGCCCGTTTCGCGCGGCACGAGGCCGCGCCGTTGGCGGAACTCGTCGACACCGCGGGCGACTGTGTCGAGAGCCTCATCGGCAACGGACTCGAGCTCACCCAGAACAGGTTCAACAGCTGATCGCTCGGTAGGCTGCGCGCATGAACGAACTCGAGATGGCCCGCGCCGTCGCAGCTCGCGCCGGACAGTTGTTGGTCGCCATCCGCACCGAGGCCGGCGACATCGCTCCCGACGACAAGGCCGCGCTCAAGGCCCTGCGCGACGACGCCGACCGCCGCTCCAACGAGTTGATCACCGCCGACCTGGTGCTCGCCCAGGGCGACGCGCTGCTCAGCGAAGAGGGGGTCGACGACGAGTCGCGGTTGTCGGCGCAACGGGTCTGGATCGTGGATCCGCTGGACGGGACCTGGGAGTACGGCCAGGGACGCAGTGACTTCGGCGTGCACATCGCCCTGTGGGACATGGCGCGCAAGGAGATGCTGCTGGGCGTGGTGGACCTCCCGGCGCAGGGCCTGGTGCGCACGTCGGGCGACCTCGACCCGGAACTGCCCATGCTTCCCGAGGACCGGCCGCTGCGGGTGGTGGCCTCCCGCACCCGACCGCCGGCCGACCTGGACGCGATCTGCGCCCGGCTCGCCGAGCGGGTCGGGCAGGCCGTCGAGGTGGTGAACGTCGGATCCGTGGGCGCCAAGGTGAACGAGATCCTTCTCGGCAATGCCGAGGCGTACCTGCACGACACCGGCTTCTACGAGTGGGACCTCGCCGCGCCGCTGGCCGTCGCCAAGCACTACGGCCTGGTCTGCGACCACTGGGACGGCTCCGAGGTCGACTTCAACCTGATGCCGCCGTTCGTGAAGAACACCTTCGTGTCCCATCCCGCGATCGCCGACGCCCTGCGGGCGAGCCTGGCTCCCTAGCCCCCGACCGGGGGATTGGGGCCCCCACCGCTCAAGGGTTGTGATGACTCCTCCGACGAGAGGATGTGTCACTCACCGGGACCGTTCACCTTGCCGCGGCAGGCGCGTTGGCCGCTGCGACACTGGTTGCCCCTGCGAGTGCCCTCGCTGCCCCGATGCCCGCGACCGTGGCTCCCCCTGCTTCGGCAGCACGCTTCGTGACCCTGTCGCGTATCGGCCCACGAGTGTGGAAATCACGCCGACAGGTATCCGCGACGCGTGGATCGTCTGTGGTGTTCCGCGGTTCGGTCAAGGCCGTGCGACGAGACGCGCGAGTCCGGCTGGTGATTCGCGAGCGAGAAGAAGGCCAGTTGCGTCGTACCGTGCGGCACCTGCGCCTGGCGCGCGGGAGTTGGGTGCCGTTCACCGTCCAGCGCAAGGTGCGGGCACCCCGGGCCACCGTCGTTGCGCGAGCGAGTGTCCCGAACCGAATCAGCAGGATCCGACTTCGGGGCTCTCGATTGGCAGTGACACCGGGGCAGGCCACGCCGACGGTCACCGCCCCTCCCAGCCCGAAGCCGTCCGTGCGTCCGACTCCGCGGGGAACCCGGCCCGCGACGTCGCCGACTCCCAGCCCGAGTCGGATCACGACTCCCCCCGTGACCCACTCCCCGAACCCCAGTCAGTCGGCGAATGCGACGATTCCCTCATCCCCGACCGCCACTCCCTCACCGCCGGTGAGTCCCAGGCCGAGTCAGATCACGACACCCCCCGTGACCCACTCACCCAGCCCCAGTCTGTCCGCGAGTGCGACGGTCCCCGAATCCCCTACCGCCACGCCCTCACCACCGGCCACCTCGCACTCCGCGTCACCTACGCCTTCTGCGACAACAGGGTCGCCTTCTCCTTCCGCGACACCAGGAAGGCCCGGGTGGAAACTCCAGTGGGCGGATGAGTTCGATGCTGCGGGGGTCGACTCGGCGAATTGGTCGGCGTATCACAACACGTATGGGGATGGGAACAAGGAGTTGGCGTGCTTGACGCCGAACAACATCTCGACGTCGGGTGGGGTGGCCACGACTACGGCGTTGCGGCAGACAGTGACGTGCCCCAGTGGTGCGGTGCGTAACTACACGTCGGGATTCTTGGGGTCTCGGGAGGCGGGTCGGTACCACCCGCTGTACGGGCGGTATGAGATTCGGGCGCAGATCCCGCATGGGCAGGGCTTGTGGCCGGCGTTCTGGTTGCGGCATCGCAATGGCGCCAGTGTCGCGGAGGTGGACATCCTGGAGGCGTTCCATTCCCAGGGTCCGGGCAGGGTGGTGCAGACACTGCATTTCCCGTCGTCGTTGGGCAGCAACTGGGGCAAGGTGGGGACGTTCCTGGAGACCCCGCCTGAAGGCACCGGTGGTTGGCATACGTTCGCGGTGGAGATCGAGCCGGTGTCCACCGGGGTGCGGTTCCGGTTCTTCGTGGATTCCACGATGACCAAGGAGTTCGTCAATACGTCGCCGTCGGCGTGGAATCAGGTCGATCCCGACGCCGGGTGGGACATCGCGGTCAACCTCGCCGTCGGGGGCAGGTGGGTGGGTGACCCGGACAAACAGCTGGGGTACCTGCCGTACAAGAACCTGTGCAGTCTGACGGCGAAGGCGCCCACGAACAACGACCCGTCGACGTGCCCCACCACCGGTATCCACCTGGCCAACTTCCCGGCCAAGTACAACATCGACTACGTCCGCGTCTACACCCGTTGACGCAACCCGGCGACGTCGCTGGGTCGAGCACCCCACAAAATGGAGGCAGGTCGCCATTTGGTGGTGACTACCGACCGTGCCTATCCTTACGCATCAGCGAGGTTGGGGCCTCACGTCGACACCTTTGGGTGGGGGAAGTCATGCACGTTCAGTTACTGCGTTCTCTGTTGGCACTTGGTCTGGCTCTCGGGCTCGTCGGTGTCGGCCAAGGGATGGGCTCTGCGGCGTTCGTCCCCATCCCGCCCAGTCCGGTTCCCGGTATCGCCGTTGACGGGGTGGTGCGTGCCGTGGTGGTCGGAAACGGTGTTGCTTACGTGGGCGGCGACTTCACCTCGGCTCGGGGAAGCAACGGGACGTTCCCGCGTGCCCGGGTCGCTGCCTTCAACGTCAAGACCGGCGAGGTCCTCCCGTTTCGGTCAGATGCGTCGGCTGTGGTTCGGGCCCTCGCTCTGCGTGGCTCCTCCCTGTTTGTCGGTGGCGACTTCACGACCATCTCCGGTCAGTCACGGTCTCGGCTGGCGGAGGTGGACGCAGGCACCGGCGCCTTGGTCACCGGTTTCAAGGTCAACGCCACCGGTTCGGTGCGTGCCATGGCTGTCGGTGGGGACCGCCTCTACGTGGGTGGAAACTTCGGTCAGATCGCCGGCGTCGCCCAGCCGCGTGCCGCGGCGATCGATCTGACGACCCGGACGTTGGCGACGGGATTCCGACCGACTGTGGATGCGACAGTCGCGGCCGTGACGACGACGGCGACCGGCGACAAGGCCTACTTCGGGGGCGGGTTTGTCAACTTCAATGGGCAGGGCCGCCGCTATCTGGCGGGTGTGGATGCCGTCGGCGCATCACTGCCGGTGACGTTCGCCCTTTCCAACGACTACGGGGTCCAGGCACTGGACCTCAACGATGATGGTTCCCGGGTCTTCGCTGCCATTGGCGGGTCCGGCAACCAGGCGGCTGCCTTCAACGCCACCACTGGTACCAAGTTGTGGCGCCAGCGGGCCATGGGCGATGTGCAGGCGGTCGCCTATGAGGCGGGAAATGTGTACTTCGGGTTCCACGAGGGTTTCGAGAACGATCTCACCCTGCGACTCCTCGCCGCCGATGCGCAGACCGGTGCGCTGGAGAACTTCCGCCCTCCCGTGAACTCCTTCTACGGAGTCCGGGGCCTTGGACGCCACCAAGAGCGGAGTCCTCGCGGGTGGCGAGTTCACCACCGTTAACGGCGTGGACGCGGGGAGCGGCGTAGCGACGCGGACCTTGCGCCGACGCCACCGCAGACCGCCGCGGTGGTCACGCGAGATGCAACCTGGCGCTACTTCGACGGTGCTTCCGTTCCCAGCGGCTGGAATGAAGCGGCCTTCGATGACGGTGCCTGGAAGTCGGGCAACGCGGAACTGGGTTATGGCGACGGTGATGAAGCCACAGTGGTGGGATACGGCCCCTCTGCCAGCCAGAAGTATGCGACTGCCTACTTCCGGAAGTCCTTCGACTGGGATGGCTCCTTCGCCGTGGTCTCCGTCGATGCGGCGCTGCTGGCGGATGACGGCGCCATCATCTATGTGAATGGTGTCGAGGTGGCTCGCGACAACATGCCCGCCGGATCGGTCACCGGTTCCACGCTGGCTGCATCGAATCGGTCCGGGAGCGCAGAGACCGTGTATCGCGACTTCGCCGTGCCGGCCGGGTTGATCACACCAGGCAGCAACACGATCGCTGTCGAGGTGCACCAGGATGCGCGCAGTTCCTCCGACCTGAGTTTCAGCATGGGCCTCACCCTCGCCGACTCCTGATCAAGCGCGTGCCGTCCCCGAAGTGCCGCCGCACGGTGGCGGCTCGTGGCGGCCGTCGGCTCGGGATCATCGTCCTCGCGTTGGTCGTCGGGCTGATTGTCAGCCGACCCGGAGGCGATGGCGTGGACTACGGAGAGGTGCCGCCGGAACGTGCGGGATGGTCCCTCTACTGGTCGGACGAGTTCAACGCGCCTGACTGGACCCCGGCCACATCAAGGGACCCACAGTGGGCTGCGCTCAACAGCACGTACGGCGAGGGAACAATGAACTGGCCTGCCTACGCCGGCCAACGTCGCGGCAGAAGGGGGTGTCGCCGTGATCACGGCCGACCGCGCCGTGACGGTCTGCCCGGGGGTGCACTGCGCAACTACAGTTCAGGATTCCTCAGCAGCCGCGACGTGGGGCGTTTCTACCCCTTTTCGGTCGGTTCGAGATCCGGGCCCGGATACCGCATGGCCAAGGCCTTTGGCCCGCGTTCTGGCTGCGCCACGAGGAGTGGATCGGGAGTCGCGGAGGTGGACGTGATGGAGTCGTTCCACTCACAGGCTCCCGGGAGCATCATCCAGACCCTGCACTTCCCCGGGTCCATTGGTCGAGGGAAGGGCAAGGTGGACGACACCTGTCGAGACACCGGTTCATGGAACCGGGGACTGGACATCTACGCAGTCGAGATCGAGCCGACCGATGTCAGTGGTCAAGCCCGGTTCCGGTTCTTCGTGGATGAGAAGCAGACCTCGGAGTTCGTGAACCGCGATGCCCGACCCACAGAGGGCGTACCCACGACCGCTGCGTGGGATCTTGCTGTCAACCTCGCGGTGGGCGGGAACTTCGATGGGCGATCCGGACGGCGAACTCGGCTTCCTGCCGCAACCTAACCGCTGCTCCCTGGACTACCGTCCACCGCCGCAGGGTGATCCCGCTGCCTGTGACACCCACGGCCTGTTGCGCGCCGAGTTCCCGGCCCACTACGACATCGACTACGTGCGGGTCTACACGTTCTTAGCGATGCGTTGGGGTGACCTGGCGTGAAGTCCCACGGATCGGGAAGGATCGTGCAATGACGCTGACTTCGACACCCGCCTTCCCGCAGTCGTCGCCAAGATGGGCACCTACCTCTGGCGTACGGACTTCTGGGCGCTGTCAGTCGCTGGGAGAGGTCCGGCATCAGCGTCACGGCCTTCTGCGAGGACCGGTTCGTCCCCTATGCCTTCCGCCACCTCGATGACCGGATCATCCTGCCTCCCGCCGTGGCCGAGGACGAAGCAGCCGTGATCACGCCCGGCTGGTCGATCACGGGGCGCGGAGATCGGTAGGCGCTCGGTGCTGCTCACCACGGACGACAAGGCGGCGATCGTCATCGCCGAGAATGCGTCCTTGCTGGAGCCGTTCTATCTGTTTCCCCATCCCCCCTCACCTCCCGAGGGCTCTGACCAACAAGAGCGAGTTGCACGACATGCTTGTCGGTGTGGGAACACCCACCGCGAGGACTCAGGTGATCAAAGAGGTCCACGAGTTGTCGGCTCTTGCCGACTCGGCGGAGTTCCCCCTGGTGCTGAAGAACAACGAGTCGGCCCAGCTCTCGGGAAGCCGAACGGTGGGATACACAGCTGTTGTCTCGTCTCGGGATGAGCTCCTGCGGATGATCGAGGGTTGGACTCATACCCCCGAGCTCGTCGTGCAGGAGTACATTCCCTTCGAAGGAAGTCGGGACTGGATCGTCAACGGATACTACGGGGCGGACTCCGTGGGGCTGGCCGTGTTCGCGGCCCGCAAGTACCGGGCCTGGCCGCCTCGGGCCGGAGTGGCGGCTGATGTTGTCGCCGCGCGCAATCCGGAGCTGATTGAACTCAGCAACCATGCGCTGGGCGCGCTCGGCTACCGGGGGGTTGTGGGGATGGACTGGCGCTGGGACCCGCGGGACGGACAGTACAAGTTGGTGGACGTCAATCCTCGAATCATGGCGAGTTTCCGAATAATGCGGACGGAAGAGGGCATGGATGTCGTGAAGGCAGCCCATCTCGACCTGTCCGGCCGCGCCGTCCCAGTGGGGCCGCAGGCGGTCGGACGTCGGCTGATCGTGGAGAATCTGTTCGCGATGTCGAAGACGGCTGATCGGCCGTCCACCAAGCAACTGGAGCTTCGCGAGTCGGCGGCGGGGATCGTGGTGTCGCCCACGCGCGGGCAACGGGAATTCGCGTGGCTGTCGTCGTCAGATCCCCGGCCTTCTGCGGTGGCGGCGGTGCGGTTCGCCGACCAGATGGTGCGCAAGGTGTACCAGCGAGTGATTGCGCGTGCGCGTCGTCACCGGGCCTGACGCTCCTGGCTTGCCCGGGCGATGAGTGAGGGCAGCACCTCGTCCACCGGGTACGGCTCCAGCGCTCCGCTGCTGCTCATGCTGTCGGACAGCGTCAGGAGCGTGGCTGCGTGATAGAGGGCAAGGCTGATGGGACTCATTCCCGTATCGACAATCGGCCATCGCGACGTCATCTCCCGCTCGGACAAGGCGAAACACTCGGGCCACTCGAGCATGTCGAGTCGTCGATGGCCCATGAGCAACCAGTGAAATGAGTCTGTGCCGAGTGGGGCGAGCGCCTCGAAGTGTTCCCAATCCCAGATGACCAGTCCAAGTGACGAATGAGCCGCATTCCAGGGAACGAAGTCACCGTGGGCTCGGCCGCTCATGACGCCGTCGGCCAAAGGGCGGAGAGGACTCTCCGGGCCGCGGTGAGCAGTTCGTGGCGGCGAACGCTGCTGACATGTGGCGCCGCCGACCACGGGGCAGATTCCCGGCGGGAACCAGCGACTGTGTGCGGCCAACGTCTTGAGGACCCGGTCCGCGGAAGGTGCCGCTCGTGTCTCACTGAGTCATGGGGGAGGGGCTCGCACACCAAGAACGGTCGTCCGAAATGCTCTCCTGAACCGATGAGTCGGGGAACGCGGATGTCGGGAGCCATCGTGTCGGTCAGCTGGGCCAGGCTGGCCCGCTCATGCTCGACCAACGAGGCGGTCGCCGGGGTCCAGCCCAACTTGGCGAACCCGACAGCTGTTCCTTCGCCGGTCAGCAAGGTGAAGTGGGCTTGTAGTGGTCGCGGGGCTTTCGCGCCACCAACAGACACCGGGGTTTCGAGACCGGCGCTCTCCCCCATCCAGACCATGCAGCAACTTCGGCGGTGTTGTGCCGCCCTCGCCGGCCAGGGCGATGTGCTGGGTCATCGGCCGCGGCAGGTGGGCCAGCCCCAGAGCGGTCACGCCGGCGGTCACCCGACGGAGCGCGCGCTCCCGAGGCGCGCGGAGACGCGAGTAGGCGTTGATGGACCGAGCAATCCCTGGTCCGGGCGTCGCGATTATCTTGAGACCGTCGTCCCGACCCCAGGACACCAGGGCCGTTCCATCTCGACGCCCGGACAGCACCTGCACGCCCGATCCTTCGGGGGCCCACACCCGTGTCGCAGGAACTCCGTCGATGTCAGGTAGGTCCGTTGCTCCTCCGCCACCGTCAACTCCAGTCGGAGACGGGTCGGCGCGTGAGCACACCTCGGGAACGCCGAAGCGCCCGCCCAGCCTTCGTCTTCAGACGTTCGCGTGAAGTGGCGGACGGGGCGCCGGTCGCGTGCAGCCACACGGTCAATGTCCCGGGGGGTGATGGCCGCCGTGGCGAGAGCCGTGCGAGTCGGAACACATTGTCCGAGGAGTGCGACAGTGACTCCCGCCCGGCAACCGCCGAGCTGTAACCCGCCTCCCGGGCCTGCCGCCGCAGTCTTGGGCTGTTGTAGCCGTGTGGATAGGCGAATGCCTGCACGGGCCGGCCCAGAGAATCGGACAAGAGGTCGCGGGGAACCACGAACTCCTGCCAGGCCGCGGGCGCCGGAGTGAGTCCATCTTCGGATGCGTGTGACTGTGGGCTCCGACCTCGATGCCGGCCGCAGCGATGTGGGGGAGATCCGACGAATGCAGCATCTGATCCTGCGGACCGCCGCGAGCGGGTGATCGGCTCGGCGTCCTCGAGCCATCCAGTCGTGACGTAGAGGGTCGCGGTGAGCTCCCGCTCGACCAGTGCTGGCAGTGCGTTCGTCGTGAAGTCGAAGAACCCGTCGTCGAAGGTGATCCAGCACGCAGTTCGCCACGCTTTCGCCTGCCTTGACGCGATCGACGAATTCGCTCACGAGCAACGGCTCCCGCCCGCTGGCCGCGACCAGGTCGAGGTGCTCCCGGAACTCATCCGGTGCCACGTTGTAGAAGGCCATGGGCTCCGACGGGTTCTCGCCGACGCCGTGATAAAGGAGTACTGGCACAGTGGTCGCAGAGCTGGTCATTCCCTTCTCATTCCCGAACCGCGTCACGTCAACCATGATCCCCCCTCAGATGACCGGTATTACCTGTCCACGGTGTGGCACGACTCACCTGTTGGGCATCCGGTCGCTTCGCTCGGATCGGACGGCACTGCGGGACCGAGGGCCTACGATTGAACGATGACAACGGGTGACGACTCTCCGCCGGGGGTCTCCGTGGTCATTCCGACCCACAAGCGTCCCGAACTGCTCCGTCGCGCCGTCGTGAGCGTCCTTTCGCAGACCTACGAGGGCGACGTCGAGGTCGTCGTGGTCTTCGACGCCGAGGAACCTTACGACCTGGGTGTGGAGGTTCAGGAAGGTCGGACGGTCGTGCTCACCCGCAATGTCCGACGACGCGGGCTGGCCGGTGGTCGCAACAGCGGGATCTTCATGGCCTCACACCAGCTCGTCGCCTTCCTCGATGACGACGACGAGTGGCGCGCCGACAAACTCGCTCTTCAGGTGCCGCTGATGGTCGCGCACCCGGAGATGCCGTTGTCCGGAGCCGGAATGTCCGTGGTCTCACCCACGGGAGTCACCGAGCGTTGGATCGACGTCAATCCGGTGACGCTCGCGGACCTGGTGCGCGACCGGATCCCGGAACTCAACGCGTGCGGGATCATGGTCCGCCGGGACCGGGCCCTCGGCGATCTCGGACTGGTCGACGAGTCCATTCCGGGGTCCTATGGGGAGGACTACGACCTCCTGATCCGCGCGGCACGACTGCACCCGATCGCCGTTGTGCCCGACCCGGTCGTGTTCGTGCATTGGCACGGCGGCTCGTTTTTCGGCGCCCGCTGGTGGGTCATCATCCAGGCGCTGCAGTACCTGCTGGTGAAACACCCCGAGTTCGGCACCGACCCCCGAGGTCGGGCGCGGATCACCGGTCAGATCGCCTTCGCCTATGCGGCGTTGGGGAAGCGGCGCGAGGCGCGCAGATGGGCCCGGAACACCTTGGTCCACAACCCGGTGGAGCCGAGAGCCGTCCTGGCGCTCGCCGTCGGCATGCACCTGATCTCGGCAGATCGAGTTCTGGCCGAACTGCGTCAGCGTGGGCGCGGTATCTAGATGCAACAGGATCTGCCCCGCTGGCCGATACTTCTTCTGGGCTGGCTCTTCCCGATCATGTGGCTGCTGGGGGCCGGGTTCTTGTTCGTGGCCGTAACAGGCGGGATCTGCGCCTGGGTTCTGTTCAGGCACCGACATGTGATCCTCCCACCCGGATGGTTCCTGTGGTTCGCGTTCCTGTCGTTGGCGATCGCATCGGTTGTTCAAGTGGACACCAGCGGTCGTCTGGTGGGCTACGTCATGCGCTTGCTGACCCTGCTGGGCGCCACCGCGATCGGGCTCTACGTCTACTCGGCAACCCCGCGAAGTCTGTCCGACCGAACCGTGTTGACGGCGCTGATGGGGTTGTGGGTGTTCGTGGTCGTGGGCGGCTGGCTCGGGGTGCTGTTCCCCGAGGTCGTGGTCAGCACTCCCCTGTCGCGCATCATCCCCGGTGCTCTCAGCAGCAACTCCTACGTGGATTCGCTCGTTCGGCCGCGCTTCGCCGAGATCCAGAATCCGTGGGGCGCCGAGAAACCGTTCCTGCGCCCGGCGGCGCCGTTCCCCGGTTCGAACGGTTGGGGCTGCAATGTGGCCATGCTGCTGCCGCTGGTCGTCGCCATGATCGCGGAACTGCGTGGTCTGCGTCGATGGCTTCTGCTGGGGGTGACCGTGGCGGCCATCATCCCCGCGGTCCAGACCCTCAATCGAGGGCTGGTGCTCGGGGGGGCGGTGGCGCTCCTCTACTTCGCCGCTCATCGCCTGATGCGCGGCCACATCGGTCCGGCCCTCGTGACGCTCCTGGCGGGGGTGGGAGCGTTGATCGTGGCCCAGGCCACCGGGGTCATCGCCGCTTTCTCGGAGCGACTGGCCGTCTCGAACAGCAACGACACCCGTGGGGCCATCTACACGGAGGCCTTCGACCGAGCCGTGCAGTCTCCGTGGATCGGTTACGGAGCCCCTCGGCCGTCCCTCACCAGGGAGGTATCGGTGGGGACCCAGGGTCAGGTCTGGTACCTGATGGTGTCGCACGGCTTCCTGGCGCTCGCGTTCTTCATCCTGTTCTTCCTCGTGGCGGCATGGGTGGGCCGCAACGCGGCAGGACTCGCGTTGGCCGCTCACATCGTCGTGGTGGTCGGACTCGTGCTCATCTGGGTGTACGGGTTGGACGGTCCGCAACTGGCGGTGTTCCTGCTCTCCGCTGCTCTGTCCATGCGGAGTGTGCGTACCAGGCCATTCCCGCGTCTGTGGGAGTCGGACCCGTCCCCCGGCATGTCGGAGTCGCGCACATGAAGGCCGGCGCCGGTGATGACAGTGCGTCATCCAGCGGACTGATGCGACGTAGCGCGCTCTCCTTCATGGGAGGCGTAGCTGCCGGTGTGTTCGGTCTCCTCCTCTCCTTGCTGGTGGGCCGGACCTTCGGCACGGAAGGAGCAGGAGTCTTCTTCGCGGTGGTCGCAGTGGTCATGGTCGCGTCGAATACCGTCGAACTGGGTGCAGACACGGGCTTCGTATGGGTTCTGCCGCGGCTCCGATCACAGGGCCGAGCCGACTTGCAGCGTCGGGTGATACGCGTCGGTCTGGTCCCCGTCATCGGCACCACGGTTGTGGTTGCCGCCACCATGTGGTTGACGGCCGTTCCCCTGGCGGGGGCAATCGGCGGTGGCGAACAGACGGTCCGGGGACTGCAGTTCGGGGCGGCGGCCGTGCTGGGAGGCACCATCGCGACAGTTGCCGTGTCCATCACCCGCGGCTTCGGTCGACTCACCCCCTATATCGGTCTCCAGAACTTCGCTCTACCCGCACTTCGGGTGCTCGGGGTGGCCGTCGCGGCCGTTGCCGGATGGTCGGTCAGTGAGGCACTGGGTCTGTGGTCCGCGGCCTGGGTGATCGTCGCTGTCGTGGCCGTGATCTGGGCCTTTCGTCTGGCCAGGGTCGAGGATCCCCACCCCGATCGTGTGACGCCGCCTGCTGGGCTGCGCCGGGAGTTCTGGGGGTTCAGCGCACCACGTGCGGTCGCGGGTGTGGTGGAGATCGGCCTGGTGTGGCTGGACGTCCTCCTGGTCAGCATCCTCATCGGTCCCGCAGAAGCGGGCATCTACGCGATCGCCAGTCGATTCGTGACGACCGGGACGCTGGGGCAGAACGCACTCAGGATCGCCCTCGCGCCGAGGTTCTCCGCGTTGTTCGCCCGCCTGGATGTGGCCGGAGTCAACCACTTGTTGGGCCTGGCGACGCCCTTGTCGATCGCCTTCACCTGGCCCATCTTCATCGTGGCCGCGGCGAATGCGGGGGCGCTGTTGTCGATCTTCGGCACGGGATTCGACGCGGGCGCGCCGGCGCTGGTGTTGCTGTCGATGGCGATGATCGCCTTCGCCGTGCTGGGACCGATCCAGCCGGTGCTGCTCATGAGCGGACACAGCGGCTGGCAGTTGATGAACAAGAGTGCGGCCCTGGTGGTCATGGTCGCCGTCGATCTCGTGCTCGTTCCGCAATGGGGCATCGTGGGCGCTGCGGTCGGGTGGGTGGCCGCGATGCTGACCGACAACGCCGCAGCGGTACTGGAACTCTGGCTCATCGAGTCGGTCAGATTCGAGTGGCGCAAGACCCTGCCGACCATGATCCTGGTGGGTGGCGGGGTGCTCGCGGTTGTCGGATTGGTGCGGGTGTCTGGCTTGGCCGGAGTCCCTGCGCTGATCGTGGGGGCCGCCGGGGCTGCCGCCTGGGTCGTACTGCTGATGGTGGCACCCCGCTCGCCCATTTCCCTGGTGCACGGGCTGGAGGGAGAATCGCATGATGCTGCCTGACAAGGACCGGTTGCCCCGATGGGTCAAGGACACCGCGAACGTCGCGACCCGCACCTGGGGATGGGGCACATCTCCCTGGCGCTTCGGACCCGACTTCCTCATCGTGGGAACGAAACGTGGGGGAACGACGTCCCTGTGGAACAACCTGCTGCGGCATCCGGAAGTGGCGGGCCTGTTCCCCCAGAATCGGGGCCGGAAGTCCACCGATCACTACTTCAGTGCTGGTGACTCGTCCCTGCGGTGGTACCGCAGCCACTTCCCGACCCGCCGCCAGGTGAAACACAACGAGCGACTCGGCCTAGGTCTGATCGCGGGGGAGGCATCCCCCTACTACATGTATGGCCCGCACTGTCTGGACCTGGTGGTCGACGACTTCCCCGGCGTCAAGGTGATCATGCTTCTGCGTGATCCGGTCGAGCGGGCCTATTCCCACTTTCAGGAGCGACGCAAGCAGGGAACCGAACCGTTGGACTTCGAGGCCGCCCTTGCCGCGGAGCCGGTGCGGCTGGCCGCCGACGAATCCCGATGGTTGCGTGATCCTGGGTACTACAGCGCCGCACACGACCACATGTCCTACCGCTCCCGCGGCGTCTATCTCCCGCAGGTGCGACGGGCTCTCGCCGTCTTCCCGCGTGAGCAGGTTCTGATCATGCGCAGCGAGGACTTCTACTCCGGCTATCAGCAGGCGTTCGACCGGGTCTGCCGCTTTCTCGGGGTGGCGGAGTGGGACCTGCAACATCCCGAGCATCACAACCGCATCCCCCGGTCTCCCATGGCCACCGAGACGCGAGCGGAACTTCGGGCCTTCTACGCACCGTTCAACGCGGAGCTGCAGGAGTACCTGGATGTGGATTTCCAGTGGCAGGCCCCGGGGGATCCGATGCCACGGTGATCGACCCCCCGAGATCGATCAGTACGGACGCCAGCGGGATCGCCTCCGGCACGACGCGGAGCGCGAAGCCACTGGAATCGGTGATGTCCGACCGTCTGGTGCGATCCAGTGCCGCCGTCACGATCACGGCAGCGGCGGAGGCGGTGGGAATCGAGGCCTCGCCCCTTTCCTTGCCGCACAGGTCGATGACCTGACGCGGCGGGGCGCCCGTCCGCATGGCGGACTGGGCGATCCCCGCTCCGATACCGCGCACCTCAGGGGGGCCGAGGATCACGAGAGGCCCGTCATCCGCCACCCGGTCCATGGCCACGTAGAGCGCCAGCAGGTCGTCCGATGAATGAGCGAGCCAGTCGGGCCCGGCAGTGTCTGGGCGACGGATCGTCTCCGTGATCAGGAAGTAGCGCCCGCCCAGCGCCACCGCGATGTCCTCCGGATCCAGGACAACGTCTCTGCGACGCATGCGCCAGACCACCAGTCCCATCCCGGCGAGGAACCCCAGGACCCCACCGACAGCGGCCACGGTGAGCAGTCGCGGCCAAGAAGGCCGGCTCGGGGGAAGTGCCCGTTGGATCACCGTTCCTGGATTGACCACCAGGGTGAGGGCCTCGGACTGGCTGCGTCGCAACTCCGCGATCTCCGTGTCCACCCCGGGCGCATTGCTCTTCGACAGATCCTTGATGCGGGCGTCGACTTTCGCCGAGAAGGCCTTGATCTGGTCCTCTGCCTGGCTTCGGCGGAACTGCAGGTAACTGTCGGCGATCGCGTTCGCCTGGGCCGCGGACTGGTCGGCGGAGTCGGCGGTCACGGCCACGGAGATGACCAGGGAGTCCGGCGGGCTGGAGATCGTCAGTGCGTTCTTGAGCGAACTGGGTGTGGTCCCGTCGCCCAGGCCGGCGGCGGCGGCCGTCAACACTTCGCCGGACTCCATGACCTCCGCCTCGGTGGCCGTGTTGACCTGCTGGGCGAGCGGACCGGTGGCAAAGAGTGTTGAGGTGATCGGATTGATCGTGACCGTCGCTGACGACGAATAGGTGCGGCTGGACAGGAAGGCGTACGCGAGGCCAAGGCCGAGGCCGATCAGGCTGCAGACCAACACCGTGATCCACCCAGTGCGAAGAGCACGCATCAGGGCGCGACCAGTCACGCCCGGAGTCACCGATTGTCGCGTGGTCATCGTTGCGAGGGTCCTTACCTGGCGCCTGGGTGTTGGAGCGCAGTCAGCATTGTGTCACCTGACGGTGCGCCGGCGGCCGCCATGCAGTGCCCGGGCCCGGCGCCAGGCGGATTCACGGCGGCGCGGGGGGGCGCACAGGTGCTCCCTGACTGCCAGGACTCCAGGTGCGATGGAGGTGCGCCTTGCGGTACGCCAGTCGAGGCGCCCGTTGAGAGTCTCGTCGAGAAGATCTTCGAGGATGTCTTGGCTGTCGGCCAGAGCGACGACCCCGTCGTCGGCGAGTCGGGAGCAGAAATCGAGTTGATGGTCGTCAACGACCTCATCGAAGACTTTCAGTCGGGGAACCACGATCGGGCGCATGCCCTCGGACAGCGCGTCCATGATCCCTCCGGGTCCCCCCTGAAGGACGGCCGCATCGGCCTGAGCCAGCCACCTCGTCAGATCCTGATGAGTCAGGCGCTCCACATTTCGCGCTCCAGAGACGGGCCTGGTGGCCCCGTGCTGCACTCGTAGTTCCACGTCAGGGTGCCGCGGCAGCCAGTCCTCCAGCCAGCCCGCCAACCGGGTGAAACGGTGGTGGTCGGTGCCCATGGACGCAACGACGATCATGACTCGTTCTTCTCCCGCACTCCGAAACCCTGAACCTGGGCGGATACCAAGCGTGACATTTTGGTGTCCATTCGCGCTATGGCGGACATCACTTTGGCGCTCTCTGTTGCACAGAGTTACATTGGAGGAGTAGCCGTCAGTACGGCTTTCGCGAATTTCGCGGGTGGGGATGAGTCTGAGTGCGCGGCGAGCGCTGGATGGGAAAGTCTGATGTCGCAGGCAATGGTGATGCGTCTTGGTGTGGCGCTGGCAGTCGTGGGCGCAACAGTGGCAGTGGGGTCTGTCAGTGCGCCCGCATCGGCAGCGGCGAAGGCCCGGGACGGGTCGACGAGTGATCGTGCCGCCGCTTCCTGCTGGGACATCAAGCAACAGATTCCCGCGTCGGCCAGCGGCCAGTACTGGCTGCAGACCCCCCGCCTCGGAGCCCCCCAGCAGTTCTATTGCGACATGACCACAGACGGCGGGGGATGGGTTCTCGTCGGCCGCGGGCGCGAGAACTGGACCTGGGGGTTCAGTGGACAGGGAAGTGCCGCTTCGGTGCGCAACACACCGGCGGGAACCGCTGCGTTCGCGCCAGCCGCCCTGCCGGCCGAGACCATCAATGGGCTCCTGAACGGCGGCCGCGTCGATGCCTTGGCCGAGGGTGTGCGTCTGCGCCGCGCTACCAATGCGGCCGGCACCACCTGGCAGGAAGCGCTGCTCGACTACCAGAGCCGCGACCGATGGTCCTGGCAGATGGAGGCGCTGCACAACCTCGATGCGTGCACCTTCGACGGGGTCCGGCTCGCGCCGAGCAGTCGGACCACGCGTGACTGCAACGGGGGCACCGGGCTGCGGCGGATCTTCACCTACCAGTGGGGAAGTCACGCCAACAAGGCCGGGTTCTCCTTCGGCAGTGGAGTGACCGGGGCGAACAACGCGACCTCCTTCCTGTGGCAGAGCGCATCCGAGGGCAATGCGATCCCGTTCACGCAGGTGTTCATCCGCCCTCGCCTCACGGCCGCCTCGCTGTCCTTCCCCGACATCCCGGACGAAGGGCTTCCCGCCAGCACCGTTCCGGCCCGAATGCAGAATATGACCTCACCGAACACGCCCTGGGGCGTGACCGGTGTCATCGGCAATCCCAACAATGAGTTGGACACCGAGGTGCAGGCCCTCAAGCAGGTGGGCGACACCATGTACGTGGGAGGTCACTTCCAGTACGTCCAGAAGGGCGCAGCCCCGGCCGCCGGGGAAAAGGTCGAACAGTCCTACATCGCTGCCTTCGATGTCAACACCGGTGAGTGGAAGAGTGGGTTCCGTCCGAAGCTCAACGGGAACGTCTGGGACTTCGAAGAGTTGCCCGGGGGGAAGATCGCGGTTGCGGGCTCCTTCACCTCCGTGAATGGAGACAGCCGGTACCAGGGTCTGGTGTCCCTGGACGCCCAGACGGGCGAGGTCTCCTCGGACTGGGGAATCCGCCCCGAGGTCCGTTCCGATACGACCGGACGCGAGCTGGAGGTTCGCACCCTGGACGTCCAGGACGGGTACCTGTACTTCGGAGGCGACTTCAACACGACTGTGGACATGCGCCGCAGCCAGAACGGTCAGCCCGTGACCCAGACCGTCAACCGGCTGGGAAGGCTCTGGACGGACCGCAACGAGGTCGACTGGACCTGGCGTCCGAACCTCGAGGGAAGCCCCGTGTCCATCGACGCCAGTTCCCGTGGCGACAAGGTCTACATCGCCGGCTACTTCCTCAATGTCAACGGGGAGCCGCTGCGTAACGCCGGCATCCTCAGCACCGAGGCAGGGGCGCCCTTGGTGCCCGGCCAGCAGCCGTTCGTCCCCAGCAACGCGGGCAGCCGCACCTACCAGCAGGCGATCCTCGAGGTGGGCAACCGCGTCTGGGTGGGCGGTTCCGAGCACAACGCGTGGATGAACGACCGCGACACCTTCGCTTTCCTGAGGGGGAACACGAGCGCCGCCGGAGGTGACGTCCAGGCAATGGCAGCCACGGACGGAGTGATCTACATCGGGGGGCACTTCCGCAACAACATGTACCAGGACTCGAAGTCCTGGAGTGATCCGCGCCCGTTCAAGCAGGCGGACGGGGTCAACTGGCTCGGTGCGTGGAACGCCGAGACCGGCGAGTTCATGCCCGACTTCGTCCCGACTCTGACCTCGCCGCGCAAGCGTGGACCGTGGGCCTTGACGGTCGACAGCAACGATTGCCTGTGGGTGGGTTCGGACTTCACCAAGGGGGCCACACGGTCGGGGAAGACGCAGTGGTTGGGCAGTTTCGGCAAGTTCTGCCCCCGTGACACGAATGCCCCCGCAACCCCCGCCGGCTTCACCGCCGTGCCCACCGGGACCGGATCGGTGGCGCTCTCGTGGAAGGCGGCCGAGTCCGGTGCCACATACGAGGTCTTCGAGAACAACCGCATCATCGGGACGGCTACGGGCACGTCGATCACGTTGCCTGCCCCCACGGACCGTGGCGGCCGGTTCTTCGTCCGGGCGGTCGACGCCGAGGGCAACAGGTCCGCGACGACGCCCGTGCTCACGACCAAGCTCTCCGAGGGTCTGATCGCGGGGGACGCTTCGTGGCGCTGGCACTTCGGCAGATTCCCGGCGGCCGGGCCCACCGGGTCCGTGTCAGTGCTAGGCGCTTCAGCGACGTGGGATTACCGCCATGACGCGACCGCGCCGGACTCGAACTGGACCGACCCGAGTTTCACCCCGGCCGGCGCCGCCTGGCAGCAGGGTACCGGGACCTTCGGCTTCGGTGTGGGGGGCGAGACCACCCCCATCCCGGCCGGCTCGACACCTCGCCCGATGTCGGCTCAGTTTCGTACGTCCTTCAACGTCACGGACGCCGCAAGGGTCAGCGGACTCACCCTCGACCTGGTGCGGGATGACGGTGCGGTGATCTACCTGAACGGTCAGGAGGTCGCGCGGAACAACATGCCCGACGGCCCGATCGATGCCAGTACCCCTGCGGCCACCGGCATCTCGACTGCTTCCGAAGCGAAGGCCGTCAACAAGGTGACCATCCCGGTCGGGGCGTTGCGTGAAGGCAGCAACACGATCGCGGTGTCGCTCCATCAGGCGAACGCCTGGAGTGCCGACCTGAGGTTCGCGGGTACGCTGACGGCCCAGTATCCGGACGCGCCGCCCGTGAACTGGCAGGGAGTGTCGTTCAGCGACAGCGCCTGGCCGGCAGCCGCTGGGCAGTTCGGCTTCGGCGATGGTGACGAGGCCACGGTCATCGATCGTTCGGTGGATTCGCAGGGTATCTCGGCCCAGTTCCGGCGGGAATTCACGGTGGCCGACGCTGCTGCCGTGAAGGAACTCGTCCTGAACGTGGTGCGGGATGACGGTGTGGTCGTCTACCTCAATGGTGTCGAGGTGGGAAGGTCCAACATGCCCGCCGGTAGCGCGGACATCGGTACCGCAGCCGCCTCTGCCGTGTCCGACGCTGGTGAGCGCGACCCGATCGCTCTCACGTTGGACCGAGCTCCGCTTGTGAGCGGGCGCAACGTCCTGGCGATCTCGGTGCACAACGACCGGGTGTCGGGAGCGGATCTCTCCTTCGAGGTGAAGTCACTGATCGCCAACATGTGAGCCCGTCGGGCTGGCACCCGACGAGCACCCGACGGGAAGGGGAGCGACCATGGGTCGCTCCCCTTCCTGCATTCCGTCGTGGGTCAAGTGCCGTCACCCTGATGGCGGCTGACTCTCGGGTCGATTCAATAGTCGTCAGCTTCCTGCCGAACCTCCTCATTGAGTCCCGGCGCCCTGGGCGCCCGCTACCTGAGGAGCAGCAATGGACCGCCAGTGGACAGTGAGCCGACCAGTACTCGCCGTGGGCGCTTCCTTGGCGATGTCTGTCGCGATGTTGGCTCCAATCACCGCCCACGCCGCGGTGAGCGGCAACCTCGTGACCAACGGTGAGTTCACCACGGGCGTGAACGGCTGGCAGGCGACCGGCGGAACACTGACGCACGTAAGTACCAACAACGTCGGTGAGATGGTGAACAGCACCGCTGCCACCACGACGCTGACCCTCAACGACCGGGCGAACACCGTGGGCGCCACCGTCGCGGGCCGGGTGTATACGGTCAGCGGACGGGCGCGAGCAGTGTCGGTGGCCAACACCTTCCAACTGCGAGTCCAGGAGTGGGGCGTTCGCAACGGCGCATGGGAGCGGGTCGGACAGGCAGCGCAGACGCAGACGCTGCCCGTCGGGGGGGCCTGGGTTCCCTTCAGTTTCACCTACACCGCGGTTCGTACGGGATACACCCTCGACCTCAACGGGGTCGCGCAGACTCTCCCCGCAAAGGCTGTGGTCCAGGTGGACAGCCTGCGCATCAGTGACGCCGCAGGCGGGAAGTTCGGGGTCAATAGCGAGTTCGATGATTCAGTCAACGGTTGGTTCATGTCGACGGGTGGAACGCTGCGCGCCGCTGCGGAGAACTTCAGTCCCGTGAGTGGCCCCTTCGCCCGCGTCGCCCGCGGTGCAACCGCAGGCGATGTCACCTTGGCGGATCAGCCGCGGACTGTGCCATCCGCAGTGCGCGGGTCCGTCTACCGCGCGTCCGCACAGGTGAGGTCGTCGGCCCTGGCAGGCCAGCGGGTGACCTTGCGGATGCAGGAGTCGGCCGACGGTTCAGTGGTGGGGCAGAGTGCGCAGGCAGTGACGTTCAACCAGGCAGGCTGGGCGCCGGTGTCGTTGACGTATGAGGCCAAGCGGGATGGATCGTCCCTCGACCTGACGGCTACGGGAACCGCTATGCCGGCGGGAGCGCTGTTGGACGTGGACCAGGTCTCTGTGGTCGAGGACCGCAATGAGGCGCCTTCTGCCACCTTCGCGGCAAGTACCGACTTCCTCGACGTCTCCGTCGACTCGGCGGGTTCGGCTGATCCCGATGGCTCCCTCGTCGCTTTTGCGTGGGACTTCGGCGACGGGACCACAGCTACCGGCGCAACAGCGAAGCACACCTACGCCGCGGCCGGCGACTTCCGGGTGCGTCTCACCGTCACCGACAATCGTGGCGGCACGGCTACCACCGATCGCATGGTTACCGCGGTCAAACCCAATGAGCCTCCGAGGGCGGCATTCACGACCGACAGCAAGGACCTGAAGGTGTCAGTGGACGCCGGGGCGTCCAGCGATCCGGATGGTTCTGTCATCTCCTACGCCTGGGACTTCGGCGATGGTTCGAACGCGGCGGGCATGACCGTGGCCCACACGTATGCCACGCCCGGGGTCTACGACGTGCGCCTCGTGGTGACCGACGACCGGGGCGCCACGGACTCCGCCTCCGCCCCGGTGACGGCCGTCAAGCCAAATGATCCACCGAAGGCGTCGTTCACGCTGAGCCCGGACAGGTTGACCGTCACCGGTGATGCCACAGCATCGGCCGATCCTGACGGAAACGTCGTGCGGTATGCGTGGGACTGGGGTGACGGGAGCACGGGGACGGGTGCCGGCGCGAGCTATACCTATGCGGCCGCCGGAACCTACGAGGTCCGACTCACCGTGACTGACGACAAGGGCGCTACCGACACCCTGGCCAAGTCCGTCACCGTCTCCAAGCCGAACTCGCCGCCGAAGGCGGACCTGTCGGTGACCACGGATGCTCGGACCGCGACGGTGGATGGCACGGCTTCGTCCGATCCGGATGGACCGATCGCGACGTACCGCTGGGAGTGGAGTGACGGCGCAGTCGACAGTGGCGCGACCGCCGGACACACGTTCGTTGCCGGCGGGACCTATTCGGTCAAGCTCACCGTCACCGACGAATCGGGCGCGACCGATTCGGCCACGAAGTCGCTGACCGTCGGGGCACCGGTCCCCAGTGGGTGGAAGGTGCAGTGGGCGGATGAGTTCGATGCTGCGGGGGTCGACTCGGCGAATTGGTCGGCGTATCACAACACGTATGGGGATGGGAACAAGGAGTTGGCGTGCTTGACGCCGAACAACATCTCGACGTCGGGTGGGGTGGCCACGATTACGGCGTTGCGGCAGACAGTGACGTGCCCCAGTGGTGCGGTGCGTAACTACACGTCGGGATTCTTGGGGTCTCGGGAGGCGGGTCGGTACCACCCGCTGTACGGGCGGTATGAGATTCGGGCGCAGATCCCGCATGGGCAGGGCTTGTGGCCGGCGTTCTGGTTGCGGCATCGCAATGGCGCCAGTGTCGCGGAGGTGGACATCCTGGAGGCGTTCCATTCCCAGGGTCCGGGCAGGGTGGTGCAGACACTGCATTTCCCGTCGTCGTTGGGCAGCAACTGGGGCAAGGTGGGGACGTTCCTGGAGACCCCGCCTGAAGGCACCGGTGGTTGGCATACGTTCGCGGTGGAGATCGAGCCGGTGTCCACCGGGGTGCGGTTCCGGTTCTTCGTGGATTCCACGATGACCAAGGAGTTCGTCAATACGTCGCCGTCGGCGTGGAATCAGGTCGATCCCGACGCCGGGTGGGACATCGCGGTCAACCTGGCCGTCGGCGGGACCTGGGTGGGTGACCCGGACAAGCAGTTGGGGTACCTGCCGTACAAGAACCTGTGCAGTCTGACGGCTAAGGCGCCCACGAACAACGACCCGTCGACGTGCCCGACCACCGGCATCCACCTGGCCAACTTCCCGGCCAAGTACAACATCGACTACGTCCGCGTCTACACCCGTTGACGCGCTGGTGGGTCGGTTCAGATCACCCGGCCCACCACGCGCGCGCCCGGGTACATCTCGGCCTGTTCCGGCCACTGCACGAGAAACTCGTCCGCGACCGGGTATACCAGTCTCCCCGTGAGAGTCGGGGTGTCGATTCGGTCGATCACCTCAAGGAAGGCCGACGAAGCGCCATACCGGTGAGCCAGGTAGAAGTACGGTACGGCCATTCCGGCCCCGGTGCTCAGAATCAGGTCGGGTCGGTACTCCCCGAGGACCTTTCGTGCCATCCGCGCGTTCCTGAAGAGGTTGGGAATGTTGCGGGTGGTCGGAGAATGCCCGAAGCGCACGGACTCGCCTTCAAGGACCGACTGTGCATCCAGAGTGTCGAAGGTGATCCACAACCGCTCGTGTTCCTCCCACCACGGCCGCAGCGCGACGAGTTGGGCCAAGTGCCCGCCCGCTGACGAGACCAGGAGCAGGCGCACGGAACCACCTCGTGAGTCGACGATCTCGCTCGATTATCTCCACTCATCCGTACTCAGAACCGGGGTTTTCGCTATGCCGTAGCCCACACCGTGGACGACGGGAGGCATCGTCCGGCGGCCTCAGCTGCCACACGTGCGAGACTTGGGTCGCTGAGCGTTCCGGAGGGTGCAGTGACGATTGGGCACCGAGGTTCCCGACTGGACACGTTGGCGACACGGCTGCAGACCTCGCATCGCGGTGTCGGGCCACGAGGTTCGTGGGCCCCGTTGATCGCGAACCACATCGATGATCACTCGCTCCTGGTCGTCACCCCCGGCACCCGGGACGCCGAGCAGCTGGTCTCCGAGCTCCGATTCTGGGCACCCGACGCCGACATCGCACTGTTCCCCGCCTGGGAGACGCTGCCGCACGAACGCCTGACGCCGTCGGCCGACATCGTGGGTTCCCGGTTGGCCGTGGTGCGGGCCCTGACCCAGGGCGATGCGCCGCAGATCGTGGTCGCCCCGGTCCGGGCCCTCATGCAGCAGTTCCCCCGCGAGGTCGCGCACGCGGCGCCGGTCGTCCTCGGCCCGGGTGGGGAGCTCGACCCCGCACACGCCGCTGCCCGATTGGTGAGGTTCGGGTACGAGCACTGCGACCTCGTGGAGCGCCGGGGACAGTTCGCGGTCCGCGGCGGCATCCTCGACGTCTTCCCCCCGACGGCGGCCCACCCGATCCGGGCCGAACTGTGGGGGGACACGATCGAGGAACTGCGGGAGTTCGCTGTCACCGACCAGCGGACCATCGCCACGCTCGACCGGCCGGTCGTGCTGCTTCCCGTCCGGGAACTGTTGCTCGACGACGACGTGCGCCGCCGGGCCCTCGACCAGGCGCCGCGCCACCCGGAGGCCCGGTCCGAACTGAACCAGATGGCCGAGGGCATCTCGGTGCCCGGGATGGAGGCTCTCGCTCCGCTCGTCAGCGCCGGCATGGTCTCGCTCCCGGATCTGATGCCCCCCGACTATTCGGTCGTCGTCGTCGAACCCGACCGGGTACAGGTCCGCAGCGAGGAGACCGCCCGGACCGCCGCCGAGTTCGCCGCCGCAGCCTGGGCCGCGGCCGGCGTCGGCGCCGAGACCCCGATCACGTCGGCAGTGGGGGCGCTCGCCACGTGGGACGAGATCGCGGCCCGGATGCCCGACCCGGTGGTGGTCACGTCGTTGCGGGCGGACGGCGCCGCCGACCTCGGCCTTGCCCCGGTCGGACCCTTCGCGGGCTCCACCGAGGCTCTGACGGATGTGGCCCAGCGGGCGCGCGACGGGTGGCAAGTCGCCATCGTCGCCTCGGGACCGGGGCCTGCGGACCGGCTCGCCGAGGTCCTCGCCGAACGCGAGGTCGCCACCAGCCGCGCGGAGTCCCTGCAACCGGGTGTGGTGACCCTCGCGGTGGGCCAGATCGACACCGGGTTCCTGTGGGGCGAGGAGCGCATCGCCGTCTACTCCGACCGCGACTTCGCGCGACGCACCCAGCGACGCAGCTCCGAGCGGACCAGGCTCCCGTCGCGGCGCCGCCGCCAGGTCGACCCCCTGAGCCTCACCGCCGGCGACTTCATCGTGCACGAGAAACACGGCGTGGGCCGGTTCATCGAGCTGATCCGCCGCGACGTGCGGGGTGCGGACCGCGAGTTCCTGGTCGTGGAGTACGCACCCAGCAAACGCGGCCACCCCCCGGACCGGCTGTTCATCCCCACAGACCAACTGGGCGCCGTGAGCCGCTATGTCGGCGGCGAGGAGCCCAAGGTCAACAAACTCGGCGGCAGCGACTGGGCCCGGGCGAAGGGCCGGGCGCGCAAGGCCGTCAAGGAGATCGCCGCGGAGCTGATCCGGCTCTACGCGGCCCGTCAGGCGGCTCCCGGGTTCTCGTTCAGTCCGGACACCCCCTGGCAGCGGGAACTGGAGGATGCCTTCGAGTTCGTCGAGACCGCCGACCAGCTCGCCTGCATCGACGAGGTGAAGGCCGACATGGAACGCCCGGTCCCGATGGACCGGCTGATCTGCGGCGACGTCGGGTACGGCAAGACCGAGATCGCCGTGCGGGCCGCCTTCAAGGCCGTCCAGGACGGCAAGCAGGTGGCCGTCCTCGTGCCGACCACCCTGCTGGTCCAGCAGCATCTGACGACTTTCACCGAACGTTTCGGCGGGTTCCCGGTCCGCGTTGCCGCACTCAGTCGGTTCCAGTCCGACAAGGACGCCAAGAAGGTCATCGCCGGGATCGCCGACGGTTCGGTGGACATCGTGATCGGCACCCACCGGCTGCTCACCCCCCAGATCCGGTTCAAGGACCTGGGGCTGGTGATCGTGGACGAGGAGCAGCGGTTCGGTGTCGAGCACAAGGAACACCTCAAGGCGCTGCGGGCCAACGTCGACATGTTGGCGATGTCCGCCACCCCCATCCCCCGGACGTTGGAGATGGCGGTCACCGGCATCCGTGAGATGTCCACCATCGCCACCCCACCCGAGGAGCGCCTCCCGGTGCTCACCTACGTGGGGGCGTCGGACGACCGACAGATCGCCGCGGCAATCCACCGGGAACTCCTGCGCGACGGCCAGGTGTTCTTCGTGCACAACCGGGTCGAGACCATCGACCGCACAGCCACTCATCTTGCGGAACTCGTCCCCGAGGCAAGCGTCGCCGTGGCCCACGGTCAGATGCCCGAAGCGCAACTCGAACAGGTCGTGCTCGACTTCTGGGAAGGGCGCATCGACGTCCTGGTCTGCACCACGATCGTCGAGTCCGGCATCGACATCTCCAACGCCAACACCCTGATCGTCGACCGGGCGGACACGTTCGGCCTCAGCCAGTTGCACCAGCTGCGGGGTCGGGTGGGCCGATCGCGCAGCCGTGCCTACGCCTACTTCATGCATTCGCCGGAGAAGGCGCTGAGCGAGACGGCCCACGAACGCCTGGCGACCATCGCGCAGAACACCGACCTGGGCTCGGGGATGCAGGTGGCGCTCAAGGACCTCGAAATCCGCGGCGCCGGCAATCTGCTGGGCGCCGAGCAGAGCGGGCATATCGCCGACGTCGGCTTCGACCTGTACATCCGGATGGTGGGCGAGGCGCTGGCGGAATACAAGGGCGAGAAGCCGGCCGACGACAGCAACGAGATCCGCATCGACCTGCCCGTCGACGCGCACCTGTCCGAGGAGTACGTCCCCGAACAGCGACTGCGGCTCGAGGCGTACCGCCGCCTGGCCGAGGCGAAGGACGACGCCGAGATCGACGACCTCGCGGCCGAGTGGGCCGACCGGTACGGCCCGCTCCCCCCCGAGGCGCGCACGATGATCGCGTTGGCCCGGTTCCGGCTGCTGGCGCAGTCGGTGGGGCTCGACGAGGTGATCACCGTCGGGACCCGGGTGCGGCTGCATCCGGTCGAACTGCCCGACTCCCGCCGGGTGCGCGCGGCCCGGCTCTACCCGGGGGCCATCGCCAAGCCGGCCACCCGGCAACTGCTGGTCCCCCTGCCCGACGTGACCGACGACGATGCGCTGGACTGGGCCACTACGCTGGTCAACACTGTGCTCGTGGAGCGATCCGGAGGAACGGCATGAAGCGCGTCAGGTGGGCCGCCGCGGCGGTCGGTGCCACGGTCCTGGCCCTCGGGCTGTCCGCGTGCAGTTCGGCCAATCCGGGACAGGCGGCGGTGGTGGGCGACACCAAGATCGCGGAGTCCACCGTCGGCGACCAGATGCGTTCGGTCAACGAGGCCCTGGGCCGCCCCGCCGAGGAGCCCGGACCCGACCTGGCGCGCACCATCGTGTCGGCCAACATCGGCTACTCGCTCATCGAGCAGACCGCCGACAAACTGCAGGTCGCCGTGTCGGAGGGCCAACTGGACCAGGTCTACGGACAACAGGTCAGCCAGGTCGGCGGCGAGGAGCAGTTGCGCCAGGCCGCGGCGCAGGCGGGGATCGCCCCCGAGAATCTGCAACGTGATCTCCGAGCCCAGCTCCTGGCGGCGGCGATCGCGAACAAGGTGGCCCCGGGAGTCGATCAGCAGGCCCAACAGACCGCCTTCGTGGCGGCGGTCAAGGACGTGGCGCGCAGCATCGACGTCGAGGTCTCGCCGGCCTACGGGGTCTGGGATCCCGAGAACCTGCAGCTGATCGAGGATCCCGACGCGGTGTCGCGCCCCGAGAAGCCCACATCGGTCCTCCCCGGCCAGTGACCCTGGAGTCGCAGTCCCCGCTGACCGAATTGGTCGCGGTCATGGCGCGATTGCGCCGCGAGTGCGCCTGGGATGCACGTCAGACCCATCGATCCCTGGTCGAGTACCTCCTCGAGGAGACCCACGAGACGATCGAGGCGATCGAGACCGACGACTCGGTGGCTCTCCGGGAGGAACTCGGTGACCTGCTCCTGCAGGTGGTATTCCACGCGCGCATCGCGGCCGAGGCCGAGGGCTGGGACATCGACGACGTCGCCGCCGGCATCGTCGCCAAGCTCGTGCGCCGGCACCCGCACGTGTTCGGCGCGGACAGCGAGTACGCCGATCTGGCCGAGGTGGGGACACGGGACGAGAGCACGCTGAACCGGAACTGGGCGGCCATCAAGCGGGCCGAGAAGTCCCGGGACTCCGTCCTCGACGGGATCCCGGCCGGTCTGCCGGCATTGGCGTGGGCCCAGAAGTCCTGGCGCCGCGCGGGCGAGGCCGGTCTCGCGGAGGTGTCCCCGGCACCGGACTCCCCAGCGGGTGCGCCACCGACGGACCCGGACGAGCTGGCGGATCAGCTGCTCACGCTGGTGGTGGCCGCCGAGGCCAACGGATGGGATGCCGAGGCGGCGCTGCGCGACCGGGTCCGGCGCCTGCACGCCGACGTGCGGGCTCGCGAGTCCGGGGGCTGAGCCCCGGCGCCGCCCGCCCGCCCGGGTTAGGGTCAGTGGGTGGATCCAGGTGTGCACAGTCCCGAGGACCGCCGTTTCGTGGGGCTGGCGGCCGGGGTCATCGACGACATCCTGGTCCGGGACCCGGTCCACGCCACCGAGGTCGGCGATCACCGGTTCGACACCCGCCTTCCCGATCTGACCGCCGACGGGGCCGACGAGTTCGCCCGCGTCCTGCAGCGCCATCAGCAGTTCCTGGACCGGATCGAGGATCGGGCGCTGAGCCGGTTCGCGGCGGCGGACCTGGCGATCCTGCGTCAGGGCGTGCGCTCGGCGGATCTTCGATCTGACCCTGCTGCAGCGCAACGAATGGGACCCGTTGGTGTGGGACCCGGCTCCGCCCTGTACGCCCTCCCACCCGGGAGTTCGCCCGCCCCGGTGCGCGCCGCGCGCCTCGTGGAACGTCTGCGAAGTCGCCGAATTCGCTCGACAACGCCCGCCACACCCTGCAGGCCATGCCGCCGGTCAACGTGGCCGGCCGTCGCGCGACTGCGACCAGTTCGCCCCGATGCTGACCGAGACGCTGGGCCCGCTGGCCGAGCAGCGCGGTGTGACCGATGCGGTGGAGGTCGCCGTGACGGCGGTCGCGCGCCAGATCGACTGGCTCGCCGACACCGCGATCCGCTCGACGCCCGTCCCCAGGCTCTCGGTCCGGAGTTGTTCGAAGGGGTGCTCACCCACCACCTGGACGCCGACCTCGACGTCGATGAGCTGCTGGCGGGCCGCGGAGGACGACCTCGACCGCACCCTCGACGAGCTCGCCAGTGTCGCGGCCCGGTTCCGGCGCGGGACCATGGCCGACCGGTCGGTCGTGTCGGCGGCCTTCGAGGAGATGGCCGACGACTCCTGCACCCCGGACACGGTGCTCGACCTGGCCGACGCCTCGCTGCGGGCGGCCGCCGATTTCGTGTCGGCCCGCAACCTGATGACCGTGCCGGCGCTCGACATCCGCGTCTTGAGGTGATGCCGCCGGTGCGGCGCGGCTCCGCGGTGGCGTACTGCGACGCCCCGGAGCCCTGGAGCGGGCCGACCTCCCGACGGTGATCGCGCTCTCGCCGGCTCCCGACGACTGGGATCCGCACCGCCGGGACTCCTTCCATCGGTAGTACAACCGCCCATGATGTTCGACCTGATGGTCCACGAGGCGGTGCCCGGGCACGCCCTGCAGCTGGCCCGCGCCCGGGCCGTAGCCGCACCCACGGATGTGCCGCCGTCATGCCCAGCGGCCTCTTCATCGAGGGTGGGCGGTGTACGCCGAGGAGCTGATGGCCCACCGCGGTTTCTACGTCGATCCGGATCGGCGCCTGTCCCTGCGTCTGCAGCAGCTCAAGATGCAACTGCGGGTGATCATCAACACCATCCTCGACATCCGCGTCCACACCCGGGGCATGACCGAGCCAGAGGCGCGTCGGCTGATGGCCACGAAGGGGTTCGCCGAGGACGGCGAGATCGTCGGCAAGTGGGACCGGGCCCGGCTGACCGCCGGCCAGTTGTCCGAGTACTACGTCGGCTACCGGGGTGTCGCGCAGATCGTCGACGACCTCGACACGCATCACCGCGACTGGGATCTGCGACAGGTGCATGACGCGGTCCTGGCACAGGGCTCGGTGCCACCGCGGATCCTGCGCAGTCTCGTGGGCCTCGAGTAGTCGCCGCCACCACTGGCGTCCGAGACAGTCGGTAGGGTGGGACCACTCCGACGGAAGGACCCCCATGGCCAGCATCGAAGCCGTGATCGCCCGCGAGATCCTCGACTCCCGGGGGAACCCGACCGTCGAGGTCGAGGTGGGCCTCGACGACGGCGTGGTCGGCCGGGCTGCAGTCCCCAGCGGTGCCTCGACCGGTGCCTTCGAGGCCGTGGAGCGCCGCGACGGCGACGAACGCTACGGCGGCAAGGGCGTGACCCAGGCCGTCGTCGCGGTCGAGGACGACATCGCTCCCGAGATCCTGGGCTTCGACGCCTCCGAACAGCGCCTGATCGATCAGGCGATGATCGATCTCGACGGCACCGAGAACAAGTCGCGGCTCGGCGCCAACGCCATCCTGGGTGTCTCGCTGGCCGTGGCCCGCGCGGCGGCCGAGTCGGCCGACCTCCCGCTGTTCCGCTACATCGGGGGCCCGGGTGCCCACGTGCTGCCGGTGCCCATGATGAACATCCTGAACGGCGGGGCGCACGCCGACTCCAACGTCGACATCCAGGAGTTCATGATCGCCCCGATCGGCGCCGGGACGTTTGCCGAGTCCGTCCGCTGGGGCGCCGAGGTGTACCACGCGCTGAAGTCGGTGCTCAAGGACAAGGGGCTCGCCACCGGACTGGGCGACGAGGGCGGCTTCGCCCCCAACCTCGACAGCAACCGGGCCGCGCTCGACCTCATCGTCGAGGCGATCGGCGCTGCCGGGCTGACCCCCGGCTCGGACGTGGCCCTCGCGCTCGATGTCGCCGCCAGCGAGTTCTACGCCGACGGCGCCTACACCTTCGAGGGTGCCCCCCGCAGCGCGGAGTGGCTCACCGGGTACTACGAGTCGCTGGTGGCCGACTTCCCGCTGGTGTCCATCGAGGATCCGCTCAACGAGGAGGACTGGGACGGCTGGGTGCACATCACCGACGCCCTCGGCGACAAGGTGCAACTCGTGGGCGACGACCTCTTCGTGACGAACCCCCAGCGGCTGCAGCGCGGCATCGACCTGGGGGCGGCCAACGCGCTGTTGGTGAAGGTCAACCAGATCGGCACGCTGTCCGAGACCCTCGACGCGGTGTCGCTGGCCACCCGCAACGGATACGCGAGCATGATGAGCCACCGGTCGGGGGAGACCGAGGACACCACGATCGCCGACCTCGCCGTGGCCACCGACTGCGGGCAGATCAAGACCGGCGCCCCGGCCCGCTCGGAGCGTGTCGCCAAGTACAACCAGCTCATGCGTATCGAAGACGAACTCGACGACGCCGCCCGCTGCGCCGGCGCCGGGGCCTTCCCCCGGTTCCACGCCTGACGGGAGCCACGCGGCGGCGGATACCCGGCGGCGGCACGGTCGTATGCGACGATCGGCGCATGCCCGCCCTGCTCGATGCGCCCCCTGTGGAGGACGTTGCGGAGGGCGCGGGCGAGGAGGCTGTCGCGGAACGGCGGACATCCGGTCGCACCCTGGTCCTGTTCGGGACCCTGCTGGCGATCGCCGTCATGCTCGCCATCCCGATCCGGACCCTGCTGGCCCAGCGGGCCGAACTCGATGCCCTGAGCACCGACAACGCCGCCGCCCAGCAGCGCGTGGCCGCGCTGACCCTGCAGCAGCAGATGTGGCGCAATCCCCGCTACATCGAAGCCCAGGCACGCCTGCGACTGAACATGGCCCGACCGGGGGAGTCGGCGTTGATCGCCCTGGACCACGCGGCGCGGGCCGACCAGGAGAAACCCGAAGCGCCCGCGGTGACCTGGTACCAGAAACTCTGGCGCTCGACCGACACGGCCGCCGGCCGTCGGGCCGCCCCCGCGACCGATGCCCCCTGACCCGGTGAGTTCGGCCGACCTGACGGCCATGGCCCGGCAGTTGGGCCGTCCCATGCGCTCGGTGGTGGCGATCGCGCATCGGTGCCCCTGTGGCGACCCCGACGTCGTGACCACCCGGCCCCGGCTCGATGACGGCACGCCGTTCCCCACGGTGTACTACCTGACCTGCCCCCGGGCGGCGGCGGCGATCAGCACACTCGAGGCCCAGGGGCTGATGTCGGAGATGACCGGGCGGCTGGCCGAGGACCCTGACCTGGCGGCGGCGCACTCGGCGGCTCACGACGACTACCTGTCCCGTCGGTCGGCGATCGGCGACGTGCCCGAGATCGCCGGGGTGTCCGCCGGGGGTATGCCCGACCGCGTGAAGTGCCTGCACGTGCTGGCGGCGCATTCCCTGGCCGTCGGGCCCGGGGTGACGCCGCTGGGGGACGAGGTGGTCGCGGCGATCACCCCCTGGTGGGACCGCTCCCCCTGCCACGGGGCGGCGACGTGACGACCGTCGCCGCCATCGACTGCGGCACCAACTCGATCCGTCTGCTCGTGGCGGAAGTCGCCGAGGGGCGGCTCGTCGACCTCGACCGCCGCATGACCGTGGTGCGCCTCGGCGAAGGCGTGGACCGCACCGGGCGGCTGGCGCCCGAAGCCCTGCAGCGCACGTTCGCGGCGTGCACCGACTACGGCCGGATCATCGACGATCTGGGAGCGGCGCGGGTCCGGTTCGTGGCGACGTCGGCCAGCCGCGACGCCGACAACGCCGCCGACTTCGTGGCGGGGGTGCGGGACATCCTCGCGGTGACCCCCGAGGTGATCAGCGGCGCCGAGGAGGCCCGGCTCTCCTACATCGGTGCCACCCGCGGACTGCCCCACGCCGAGCCGGTCCTGGTGTTCGACATCGGCGGCGGCTCGACGGAGTTCGTCCTGGGCGACGGGGGAGTGCGTCAGTCCGCCAGTGTCGACATGGGCTGCGTGCGGTTCCACGAACGCTACCTGTCCGGCGACCCCCCCACCGGGCTGGCGCGGCTGCGTCAGGAGGCGGCGACCCTCGTCGAACGGGGAACCGCGGGTATGCCCCTGGGCGAGGTCCGCGACGTCGTCGGGCTGGCGGGCACCGTCACCACGGTGGCCGCTCTGGCGATGGGGCTGCCGACCTACGACTCCGAGGCGATCCACGGAGCCCGGATCACCACCGCCGACGCCCAGCGGGTGGCCGAAGAGCTCGCGCGCCTCACGCTGGCCGAGCGGGAGGCGCTGCCGGTGATGCACCCGGGCCGGGCCGACGTGATCGTCTCCGGCGCCGCGATCCTGTCCGAGATCCTCACGGGTGTGGGTGCCGACTCGTTCGTCGCCGGCGAGCACGACATCCTCGACGGGATCGCCTGGTCCTTGGCCGAGATCTAGGTGAACGTGACCCAGTAGGTCATCGCCACGGCGATGACGGCGACCGGATAGCCGACCCGCATCACCCGATCGAGTGTCCGGACCCGGGACAGCTGTCGAGTCTCGGTGAGGTGCCGACCGATCAGGGTCGACAGGATGCAGACCCCGGACAGGCAGATGAACGCGTAGTAGGCCCACTCGATGGCGACGGTGTAGTCCACCGACGGCAGTGAGTTGGTGACGCTGTTCAGCATGACGGCCCCGGTCAGGATCCCGGTGACGCCGAACGAGATGCGGCTGGTGGCGTCCTTGTAGGGGTACCACAGCGACACGTAGGTCACGATCGTGAGCAGGATCAGGGGCAGCAGGTTCTTGATCAGGAATGACGTCACGTCGCGGGAGATCGCGGTGCTGGCCGACAACTGCGAGTAGGTCACCCCCTGTTCGGTCTTGGTCAGGGTCGGGTCCCCCAGCGCGCCGGTGTTCCCGACGCTGCCCGGGTAGAAGCTGACCGAGTCAGCCTGCCAGTTGGGGATCTCGTCGATGGTGGCGTCGGCGTCGGTCCCGCTCTGGAGCCGCTCCAGTTGGGTCTGGTCGAGGTTGTCCGGATCGGGGACGTAGTTCAACTGGGCAGCCGTATACCGGTTGTTCTGGATGGTGATCGGCAGGTTCTGTCGATCGAACGGGAAGTCGTTGAACTGCATGGTGGCGTGGAAGGTTCCCCGCACCTCGTAGAGCACGTAGTTCTGTTTTCCCCGGTGGGATTGGCGCTGCGGTTCGCCCAGGGACAGCGTCGGATCCACCGCGTTGGCGAACCGGATGTCCGACGGAGGTTGGTCGGAGCCCTCGTACTTCAGCCAGATGAAGAAGTCGGCACTGAACGTCTGCGTGGCCGGGTCGAGTTCGCTGATCTGGTTGATGTTGAACCCCGTGGTCACCACCCGTTGGATCGTGAAGGTGTCGCCCTGGGCCCGGAAGGCCCATCCGCTGCGCAGTTGCTCGGCCAGGGAGACTCCGGCCTGCGGCGAGTACGTGGTCATCTGGTACGGCGCCGACTCGACGGTGACGACACCACCACGAGTCGTCCGTCCGACGTTGAACTGGACCGGACGCACCGCCGATCCGTCGTCGTCGAAATACAGGTCGCCGGTGAGTGTGGGGATCGAGGTGTTCGGGGTGCGTGCGGTGCTCAGGAAATCGCGGATCCCGGTGCGTGTCGCCACAAGATCGTCGGTGCCCCAGGCGACGTCGCTGCGGAGCATCGACTCCGCGAACGCCATGACGGCGTCGTAGGTGAGGCCCGCGCCCCAGCTGGGCTGGTACCCCACGGCTTCGCTGAACTGGTCGTAGAAGTTGACCGCCGGTCCGATGAGGGAACCGTCGGCGAGGGGGGTCGCGGCCAGGGTGTTGTTCACCCGGGCCGCCGAGACCGTGCCGAGCTTGCGGTAGAAGTCGGTGGACGCGAGAGCGTCGGGGACGATGACCGGCGCGAGGACCTTGTGCCGGTCCAGCTCGTCGAAGAAGACTTCGCTGTCCTCGATGTGCATCGAGAGGGCGATCGCTCCCGGGTCCTTCATTCTCGCGATCTGACGGGCGGCGGCGCGCAGATCGGCGGTGCGGCGCGTGGGATCGCTGGAGACCACGATGTCGGCGACCACGTCGGCATCCAGCGACCGCAGCCCCCGGAGGAACCCGACCCGCAGGGTCTGACCGTAGGGGTCGTCGGCCGAGACGGACACGGCGCGCGACTTCTCCTCGACACCGATGGCGTAGTTCGCCATCCCCGTGCCCTGTTCGGTGTTGTCGAAAATCGTCCGGAAGTACCAGGGCCGGTCCCTGGTCACGGAGTCCGCGGTGGCGAACGGGGTGATGGCCGGGATCCCCGCCTGCTCGTAGATCGGCGCCGCCGCCTCGGAGGTGGCGCTGGTGTCGTGGCCGATCACTCCGACGAACCGGTTGTCCGCCACGATCTCCCGGGCGACCTCGGCCGCCTTCCCCGGGTCCCCGTCGTCGACGAAGGACACGAGTTGCAGTTGCTGGCTGGAGTCGGCGCGCCGGGTGTTCCAGTCGTCCACGGCCCACTGCGCCGCCGCGATGCTCTCGCCGCCGCCCAACTGCGCCTGGGCGCGATCGCTGACCACGATCGCCAGATAGCTGTACTTGACCCGGGTCTGGGAGAACACCAGCAGTGCCGCCCCCACGACCGCCAGCACGGTCGCCACGATCAACAGCCGGCGGATGATGCGCTGACGGCGGGCCTCGCGCACCTCTTGGGCGTAGCCGCTGACGAAGTCCGGCGGTGGCGGGTCGATGATCGGCGCCAACTCCGGTGGCTGCTTGGCCGTGGCGGTGGCGAGCCGGTCGAGTGCGGGGATGGAGCGATGTTGCGGATCCAGTTCGCGAACCTGTTCCAGGCAGAACCGTTCCTCGCCGACATCGTCGGTGACGGCCGCGAACCACAACCACGCCAGCTCATACCCGGGATCGAGTGTGAGGGCCTCCGCCAGGAGGGTGCGGGCGTCGTCGATGTCCCCGGACTCGGCCGAGGCGATGGCCTGACGGGTGCGTTCCGCCGCGAACACCTTCTCGGACACCGTCTTCCTCACTCGAGCGCCGGCACCGGGGTGCTGCGGATGGCCCCCTGTCGATCTTTCCAGCCGGAGGCATCACGCGCAGCCGACTTCGACGGTCGGCTCCGCTCGACCCGCCGGACCGGCCCGACATAGGCTTCGGTCCATGCCGTCCATCGCCGTCACCGTCGTCGGGCACGACCGGCCGGGCATCGTGCACCGGGTGACCGCGGTCATCGCGGCCCGCGCGGGCAATCTCGAGGACAGCTCGATGAGCCTGTTGCGAGGGCATTTCGCGATGACCCTCATCGCCGACATCCCCGACCCGGATGCGGCGACGCTGCTCGACGCGGATCTTGCCGATCTGGCACTGCACGGGCTCACGGTGTCGGTCGTCGAGGTGCCGGCCCACGAGGTCGTGGCCGCGGGGGTCGCGGCGACGGTCGCCGTCCACGGCGCCGACCGGCCGGGGATCGTGCGGGCCGCCACCGAGGTCGTCCTGGCCTTCGACGGCAACATCGTCGACCTGAGCACCCGGTTGGGCGCCGACCTCTACGTGTTGACCGCAGAGGTGATCTTCCCCGTCGGCACCGACCTCGACGCGGTTCGGGTCGCGCTGCGCACCCGGATGGCGGAGCTGGGGGTCACGGCGACTCTGCACGCCGCCGACGAGGACCTGCTGTAGCCGTGGTGCGTCTGCCAGTCCCGGATCTGCCCCCGGGCCGGATCCGTCCGGTCGTGACCGCCCCGGCGCCCGTCCTGGCAGCACCCTGCGCCGAGGTGCAGCCGGACGATCCCGAGGTGGTCGCCGTGGCCGCCGACCTCCTCGCGACCATGGTCGTGTCCCCCGGATGTGTCGGGCTGGCCGCCAACCAGATCGGGGTGGCCGCCCGGGTGTTCTGTGTCGACGTCAGTCGACATCCCAAGACCGCCACGTGTCACGGATCCTTCGTGCTCGTGAACCCGGTGCTGGTGACGGCGACCCGCAAGGAACGGGCCCGGGAGGGCTGCATGTCGGTGCCGGACTTCACCGGCGATGTCCGTCGGGCCACCCGGGTGACGATGGCCGGTCAGGTGCCCGGGTCGGGCGAGTGGGTCGAGATCGTCACCGACGCGTTCGAGGCCCGGGCGCTGCAGCACGAACTCGATCACATCGACGGGTTGGTGTTCCTGGACCGAGTGGCCGGTGCGCACGCGATCCACCCGAGGATCGCGTATCAGTAGGCTGAGGGCCGCGCCCGGATGGCGGAATCGGCAGACGCAGGAGGCTTAAACCCTCCGACCGGCAACGGTGTGTGGGTTCAAGTCCCACTCCGGGCACCACCCCACCACCCGAATGGAGCACTTCGCCGTCGGCGACGTTTGTCTTGATAACGGTTTGGGCACAAGTGGCGAGCATCACCTTGTGGCCTGGAGCACTTCCCGGCCTCACCGCCTGAACACGACGTGGAGGTCGTTCATGGAAGACAGCATCGTCACATCCCTGGTCCTGCCCCTGGCCCTGGCCATCATCATGTTGGGCCTTGGACTGTCCCTGGTCGTCGGGGACTTCCGCCGGGTGCTCAAGGAACCCAAGGCGATGCTGATCGGACTGGGCAGCCAACTCGTCGTGCTGCCCCTCATCGCTTTCGCGATCGCCTCGGTGCTCGACCTGCCGCCGCTGCTCGCGGTCGGGATGATGCTGCTGGCCGCCTGTCCCGGCGGGTCGACGTCGAACCTCATCACCCACGCCTCGCGTGGTGACACCGCACTGTCGGTGAGTCTCACGGCCGTGTCCTCGGTCGCCATCCTGTTCACGCTGCCGATCATCATGGGAGCCTCGATCGCCCACTTCGTCGGTCAGTCGCAGTCGGTGACCCTTCCGGTCGGCCAGACGATGCTGCAGGTGTTCGCCATCGCCGTGCTGCCGGTGCTGATCGGCATGGTCATCCGCAGTCGGGCCCCGCGATTCGCCACGCGCATGGAGCGCCCGGTGCGCATCGCCTCGATCGTGCTCTTCGTCGTGATCGTGCTGGGCATGATCGTGTCCAACCTCAGCCTGATCGCCGAGACGATCGGCACCCTGGGTGTCGCGGTGCTGGCCCTCAACCTGCTCACCATGGCGGCCGGGTACGGCCTGGCCCGGCTGGGCAAGCTGAACACCCCGCAGACGACCAGCGTCATGATCGAGTCCGGGATCCAGAACTCCACGCTCGCCATCGTGATCGCCACCACGCTGCTGCATCAGGCCGATGTGGCGCTGCCGGCCGGGCTGTACGCCCTGGTCATGTTCATCACCGGCGGAGTCCTCATCGGCTGGTACGGCACTCGTCGCTCCTCGCAGGCCGCCACCCCCGTGGCGCCGGACGAGCGCACCCCCGTCAGCGTCGGCTGACACACCCCCCCACAGTCGCCCCGGTCCTCGCCTTGTAGCGGGACCGGGGTGACGCCGGTTGTCAGAGGTAGCCGCGCTTCTGCAGATAGCGGGAGGCGAAGAAACCCTCGGTCGCCGGCAGGTAGAACGTGGCGATACGCCAGATCACCGTCGCACCCATCGCGACCGCGCCGGAGACCCCGAGCGGGACCAGGAACGCCGACATCACGGCCTCGGAGACCCCGATGCCGCCGGGCACCGGGATGACTCCCTGCAGTAGGGCCGTGGCGACGACCACCGCGGTGCAGGTGATCAGATTCAGATGCACGCCCAGGGCGAGCAGCGCCAACCACAGCGCCAGCCCCCACAACAACTGGACCGCGAGCTGACTACCCAGGAGACCCAGGGTGAGTATGGGCGATTTCAGGACCTCGGTGAGGGAACCCCACGCCTTCTGGATCTCGGGCACCACCCGGTTGTGGATCTTCTCGACCCGCCAGACGGCGACGACCACCGCCACGGCCAGCAGGACGACGATGACGATCACCGCCCACGAGACACTGCGGCTCGACGAACTGTCCGGCGCGGCTCCGGGTGCCGGGGCGAGTGCTCCGGTGAGGAAAGCCAGGAGCAGCAGCGCCAGCTGGACCAGGAACCCGGAGAACGCGTCGACGGCGCCCTTGGTGACCGACACCGTGGGGGGGATGCCGTACTTGTAGAGGAAGGCGCTCTCCATCGTGACCCGACCGGCCATGCCCGGGACGGCGAACGAGATGAAGGCGACCGCCGGTTGCAGGATCGTCATGGGGCGCAGCGGGATCGCCCGCCCGACCGCCGACATCATCGCCGTGCCCTGGGGCAGGAACGCCAGTTGCCCGGCCAGGATGGCCAGGGCCCCGATCCACCAGTTCGCGCCCGCCAGCGAAGCCCCGATCTCGGCGTAGTCGATCCCAGCCAGCATCGGCAGCAGCGCGCTGGCGAACATCAGGATCAGGACCAGCGTCACGATGGTCCGGGCGTCCAGGCGGCGCAGTTTCACCGGCTCGGGGGCCTCGGTGTCGGTGACCTTCGCGATCTCGTCGCGCAGCGCCTTCAACTGCTTGCCGGCGCCCTTGACCGACCGCCGTTCCCGGGAGGTGAGCGCCGGCGGTTGCAGGTAGCCCAGGCACGTCGTCAGTTTCTCGGCGCCCAGGCCGTCCGATGCCGCGGCCACGGCCCGCTCGACCCCGACCGCACCGGCCGTGGCGAACAGCAGGTGCACGATGTCGAGTGCGGCGTCGGAGTCCTGAAGGACCACCGAGCCGGACTCCCACTCGGCGATCACATGGCCGTCGTCGGTCACTCGTAGCGCCTCGGCCGTCAGGCTGCCGTGGGTGATCCCGGCGGCATGCATGCGGGCGACGTCCCGCCAGACCTGCACCAGGCTGTCGTCGGCGAGTCGGTCGGGGTCCCCAAGATCGGCGAGTGCCACCCCGGAGCGGGTGGTCACCAGAGCGGCGACCTCGTCGGTGGCGGCTGCGGCGGCCACGACCTGGGGCACGCTCACCCCCGCCCGCCCGGCCAGCATGGTGGTCAGCGCCTCATGTTCGACGGACTGGATCCGGGAGAACGTCATCTGTCGCCCGCCCCCGCGGTACATGAGGGCGTGCCAGGCCTTGGCCGCGAGCTGGGAGTCCATCGCGTCGCGGCCGTAGGCCTTCACCTCGACCTCGGTGCCGTCGGTGGCGTGGCCGACCAGGCGCCGCACCCCCCACGACTGGTCGTGGGCGATGTGCAGGTCGGGGATGTCCACGCCGATGCGCGCCAGCGCGTCGGCGACCCCGGGGACGTCGGGGTACCCCTGCGGGGAGCCGAAGATGACCATGACGGCTCCCGCCGCGATGAGCCCGACGCCGAGGGCCACCACGATGCCGGCCGGGACGCTCAGGCCCAGCGCGAGCGCCGCCGCGCTGATGATCACCACGATGATCCAGCCGATCCGGCGCAGGGGGCGGGCCAGATAGGGGGAGGCAGCCACCAGGACAGCCACCACCAGGGCCACCCGCACGACCGGGAACTGGGGTCGGGGTTCCCCCTGCACGAACTCGGTGAAGAACTGCGGCCACAGGCCGTCGTCGAGGGCGACCAGGACGAGGGTGACCAGGCTGGCCGCCGCACCCGCGATGACCACATCCCGCAGCGCGGTCCACCGGCGCCGGGCGACGAACACGATGAGCAGGAACAGTGCGTACAGGAGCCCCAGGGTGTAGCCGAACGCGAGGAGCGCCACGCCCCACTCGGGGAGCGCGGCGGCGAACGAGGTCAGCGCCGTCTGGAGCGGCTCGGTCAGACCGTGGACCAGGATCCCCCAGGCCACGAACACGACGCCGACCACGATCGTCGTGATCGATGCGGCGCGGCGGGCCCGGGGCTGTTCGTGTGCGGCCGTGAGGAACGAACGCGTGCGCTTCACGTCCTGTGTCCCGGTCACGCACACACCGTAGCGTCGAGCAGGGTGGCAGCGGGCGTCGCAGCGCGGCTGCGATCGCAGGAATATCTAATCGTGTGTTTCGGCTCATATGTTTGGGGGCAGGGAGCGGTCATACTGAGGGATCACCCGGCCATGACGGCCGCGAAGGAGGACACGTGCAGAGTCGCAACCCGGTGCTGAATCGGATCGACAAGGAAGCCTCACAGTCAGGCAGCGGCTTCGCCTACGACGAGGGCCGTTCCGCCTACCAGCAGGCCGCCGCGGGACAGGTGACGCTGGACGCGGCCCAGGCGCCGGCGGGGCAGTACGCACCGGCCCCGGTGGGTCAGCCCGTCACGATCGCCGACGTCATCGTCAAGACCGGCATCAACTTCGCGGTGCTCATCGTGGGCGCCGTCATCGGGTGGCAGCTGGCGCCGACGATGCCGTGGGTCACCTGGGTTGCCATGTTCGTCGGCCTCGGCCTCGGTCTCGCCAATGCGTTCATGAAGTCCGTCAAGCCCGCGCTGGTGTTGGCCTACGCGCTCGCCGAAGGCGTCTTCCTGGGCGGCATCTCGTGGTTCTACGACTGGTACGTCCAGCAGGTGAACCCGCAGTACACGGGTCTGGTCTCCCAGGCGATCATCGGCACCCTGGTGGCGTTCGGGGTCATGCTCGCGCTGTACACGGGTCGGATCATCCGGGTCAACGGGACCTTCCAGAAGGTCATGATGGTGGCGTTGATCAGTTACGGACTGATCGCCCTGGTGTCCTTCATCGCCGCGCTGTTCGGTGTGGGTGGCGGCTGGGGCTTCTACGGGGTCGGGACCCTGGGCATCGTGCTCTGTGCGATCGGGGTGCTGCTGGCGGCGTTCACGCTGAACCTGGACTTCGCGGCCATCGAGCAGGGCATTGCGATGGGGCTTCCCGAGCGGGAGTCCTGGCGGATGTCCTTCGGCCTGCTGGTCACGCTGGTGTGGTTGTACCTCGAGATCCTGCGCCTGCTGGCCATCGTGGCCATGAGCCGCGACTGACCCCGTCGAAGCGGCAACTCAGGTGAGTTTGCGGGCTGCCCGTACCTTGTCGTACTCGTGCACGATGGCGGTCGCCTGACCGTGCGACAGGTCGTACTCCGACCTGAGCCACGAAACCCGCTCGTCGAACCGGGACAGGGCCGGGCCGTCCTCGAGAACGGCGTACCACTCGGTCAGTTCCTTGCCCGTGGCCGCGGGGATGCGCTCGACCAACTGGCGGTGCGTGTCCTCGGAGTGGTGCAGGGTCATGGTGCCTCCCGGTCGTGGACCCGTATCGTCTGCCCCCACCGTACCCCCGGCGACAGGGCGACGATCGGGCGAGTCACGCGGCCTCGGACGGACCGTCGGGGAGCGGCTGCGTCAGGTCGCGACGTCGGGCGCGGGCCCACCAGTGACGACCCGGTTCCCCGGTCACCTCGGTTCCCGGGACCTCGGCGGCAGTCGCCGCCAGCGCCAGCAGCGGAGCCTCGGCAGTCGCCGTGTACAGCTCGGGCAGGATCTCGCCCTCAGCCCCACGGCTGAGGGCCGCCAGAACCGCAGGGGCCAGGACCTGGGCCACCGCCTCGTACCCCTCGGTCGAGGGGTGGAACTGATCGGCGCTGAACAGTTGCCCCGGTCGGGCCGAGAACTCCGGTCCGAGCAGATCGCCCAATGAGACTGCCCGGCCCCCGGCGCGCACCACGGCCACCGCCTGGGCCGCGGCCAGCGAGCGGGACAACTCGCGCAGCAGCCAGCGCAACGGGGGCCGGATCGGCTGGACCGTGCCGAAGTCCGGGGTGGTGCCGACCACGACCTGCACGTCGGCGGCACGCAGTCGCCGGATGGCCGTGTCGAGGCGTTCCACCGACACCGACCGGCGCACCGCGTGGGTCACGTCGTTGCCGCCGATGATGATCACTGCCACGTGCGGTCGGTAGTGCAGCGCCCGGGTCACCTGGGCCTCGAGGTCCTTGGTCCGCGCGCCGACCATGGCCACGTTGCTCAGGACCACGGCCTGGTGGGAGTAGTCGGACACGAGTTGGGCGAGGCGTGCGCCGATGGTCTCGGACGGCAGGTCGGCGCCGAGGCCGGCGGCCACCGAGTCACCGATGATCACCAACCGCTTCGAGGGGCCCTTCGACCGGCCGTAGCGGCCGTCGTCGTAGGGGGCAGCAGTGACGCGAGGACCGATGATGCGCTTCGCCTGTTGCCGCTGGGCATTGATCAGCCCCGCAGTCGCGGCGGTGACCCCGAGCAGCGCGCCACCGCCGATGGCGGCAGCGCGCGCCATCTGTCGCGGGTCCGGGGTGCGCATCACAGGATGATGGTGGCACCCCCGCCCGGCCGTTGCTCCCGGAGGGAGTACCTGGTTCAGTCGGCGAAGAACGGGGTGCGTCGTTCCAGGAAGGCGGCCGTGCCCTCGCGGTGGTCCGGATGTTCCAGCGCCTCGGTGAGGAGCGCGCGCGTGACGTCTGTCTCGGAGCGGACACCGGCCTCGGCGAGCGCCACGGTCTGTTTCATGGCGCGCACCGACACCGGGGCGCCCCCGGAGATCTGGGCCACGACCTGGTCGATGGCGGCATCGAGGTCCTCGAGGTGGACCACCTCGTCCACCAGGCCGACCCGCAGCGCCCAGGACGCCTCCATGCGCGCGGCCGTCAGCAGCAGACGCTTCGTCGCACTGGGTCCGATGAGGTCGACCAGTCGGGCCGTGTCGGTCTGGGGGTAGACGAGTCCCAGTCGCGTGGGAGGGACCGCGAAGAGCGCGTCGGCCGACGAGTACCGCAGGTCGCAGGCGGTCACCAGGCCCACGGCGCCGCCCGCACAGGGCCCGGCGATCCGGGCGACTGTGGCGAGTCGGCAGTCCGCGAGCGCCTGTGTCGCGGCCGTCACCCGGGTGTGGTTGGCCAACCCCCAGTCGATGCTGCCGGCGTTCTCGCGGTACTCGGCGACGTCGGCACCCGCGCTGAAGACCTTGTCCGTGGTGGACCGGAGCACGAGCACGCGCGCGCCGGGGATCGTCTCGGCATGCGCGATCAGGTCGGGGAGGCCGTCCCACATCGCCTGGGTCAGGGCGTTGGCCTTGTCCGGTCGGTTCAGGATCAGATGAACGGCCGATCCGCGGGTCTCGAGCAGGAGTTCGTCGCCAGTCACCCGGCGAGACTACTGCTCAGCCGGTCAGGGTCGTGCCGTCGGCCACGGTCGCGGGTTCCCCGGGGTCGCTCAGTTCGGCGGCGCCTTCGACCGTCACGTCACGGCCGAAGGTCCAGTCGCCGTGCACGGTCAGGCTCGTGGCGTCGAGCAACGAGGGGGCGCCGGCGGGGAAGTGGGCGTCGAACGCGGCCACGGTCTTGTAGTGATCGGGGTCCAGGTCGATCAGCGGCGCCCGGGCCGGCTCGAGGTGCAGGGTGGCGTCGTCGGCCAGGGTGTAGGCATCGGAGCGCAACAGCAGCAGGTCGTTGGTGGTCTTGACCGGGAGGAACCGGTGCCGGGGCACGGTGATGGCCTCGGCCCCGTCGAAGACCTCAATGGCCGCCCCCATGGCAGTCTCGATCTGGATCACCTCGGGCGAGGTCGGGTCGCTCGGATCCACGGTCTTCACGTTGCGGATCAGGGGCAGGCCCAGCACCGCCCCGCCGTCGGACAGCGCGTCGGCGAGGCTGCGCAGGTCGAACCACAGGTTGTTGGTGTGGAAGTACGGGTGGCGCTGGATGTCCGTGAAGTAGGTCATCTCGTCGGGCGGGGTCTGGGCGGTGTCGCGCAGGATCAGCCGGCCGTCGCTGCGGCGCCACGCGAGGTGCCCGCCCTTGCGGTCGGCCGCCGTCCGTTCGCAGACTTCGGCGGCGTAGGGGGCCCCGGAGGAGGCGAACCAGGCGGCGAGACGGGGGTCCGGAGCGGCGCCGAGGTTGTCGGCGTTGCTCACGCTGGCGTACTGGTATCCGGCATCGATCAGGGCCTGCAGGACGCCCGAGGCGACCAGGGCGGTGTAGAGGTCGCCGTGTCCGGGCGGGCACCACTCGAGGCTGGGGTCGGCCGGCCACTCGACCGGCGTGAGGTCGGCGGCCAGCAGTTTCGGTTCGGAGTTCTGGACGAAGTCGAGGGGGAGTCCGTCGACCGCCACGTCGGGATGCGCCTGCAGGGCTGCCAGGGTGTCGTCGCGGGTCCGGAAACTGTCCATGAAGATCAGGGGGAGCGGGACGTCGTACGTCTCACGCACGTGCCGGACCTGGCTCACGATGATGTCGAGGAAGGTGCGGCCGTCGCGGACCGGGAGCAGCGACTTGGCCCGCTCCATGCCCATCGAGGTGCCGAGGCCTCCGTTGAGCTTGATGATGGCGGTGTGCGCGAGTGCCTCGCGTTCGGTGGCGAAGTCGGGGGCCACGTCGGTCAGTGCCGGGGGGTCGGTCAGGGGTTCGATGGTCTCCTCGGGGATGAGCCCGGTCGCGCCGGACTCGAGTTCGCCGTAATAGTGGCTGAACACGTCGATCGCCTCCGCCGCGACCCCAGCGTCGACCATCTTCCGCTTCGCCTGATCCAGGCCCTGACCGCTCATGCCACTCCTTCGTCGTGACCCCATCATGGTCGATCAGGGCTCAGTACAGGCCGACCATCACGCCGCTCTTGACCACCAGGCCGTCCCGCAGCCGGAACCACGTGGTGCGTTCCCCCGGGTCGGGTGCCGCGGTCCACCCGCAATCGGTGACCCTCTTCGAACGGGGGTAGCACCGCATGCCGAGGGCCTCTTTCACCTCTGCCTTGGTGGACCCGACCCCGATGTCCTGGGGCGTGCGTTGCCGCTTCGACCGGGTGCTCACCTGGACCACCTCGCCATCGAGGAAGGTGATCGCCAGTCGACGCCCGGCCTTGCCGTACAGCCAGGTCTTCACGTCCCGGTCGATCATCCCGAGGTGGCGGGTGGCGACCGAACGGGGTTCACCCAGGTGCCGCTTCACCGTGGTGTGGCTCTGGTGGAGGTGGATCCCGGCGATGCTGCGGCTGAGGGTGATCTCCGCGGTGGCGGCAGGGGCGACGGTCAGCACCAGGGTGCCCGCCGCCCCGGCGGCGAGGATGGTGCGGGTGCGGCGGGTCATGGAACCGACCTTAGGGGGCGCTGACCATTGGGGGTAAGCCGCGAACCTCAAACGTCCGATCACCACGGAGGCTCGGGGCTACCGTGCGTGCATGGACGTGAATAGGCGGCAACTGCTCACCGGTGCCGGCGCGGTCGGGATCGCTGCGGTCGCGGCGCCGTCGCTCCGCGCATCGGGCAACGCCGCCCCACCGGTGACCACCCCGGCCGCGCCCACCCCGGCCGGAGCGGGCGTGCTCCTGTCGTTGTTCGCCAACCCGACCTTCAACGGACAGATCTCGTTCTGTCTGGGAGGGGCCAGTTCGGGCACCGCCGAGATCGGTGAGGTCATGGCGACCGTCGACCAGATCAATGCCGTGACCGGTGATCCGGATGAACCGGACACCACGGCCGCCGACTTCGAGACCTTGGTCCAGGCGTTCGTGGACCTGGGCGACCGGTTGGAGCGCCTCGCGCGCAGGTCCGGTCGTTCTGACGAAGTCTCCTACCGGCAGCGCATGATGCGGGCGTCGTCCTACGCCGCGCAGGCCCTGTTCTTCGTGTTGGGGGGCACCGAGCCGCAGAACGAGGCGGACTACTTCCGCATCTGTCAGGAGCGGTGGCTGAAGGCAGCCCGCCGGTTCCCCCGACCCGTGCGGACCTTCCACGTCTCCTCGCCTTACGGCGAGATCCCCTGCTATTTCTTCCCGAGTCCCCACGGATCGGGGCGGCGACCCACGCTGATCGTCAGTTCGGGAAGCGACGGCCAACTGGTCGAATGCATGGGCTTCGGCGTGGTCGACGGTCTGGAACGTGGCTACAACGTGGTCCTGTTCGAAGGCCCGGGGCAGATGTCGCTGCTGTTCGAGAAGCACGAGACGTTCACCCCGGACTGGGATCAGGTGATCGGCCCGATCGTCGAGGCGCTGCGTCGCCGCCGCGACGTCGGCCGGATCGGCCTGGTGGGGGTGTCGTTCGCCGGCATGCTGTGCGCCCGTGCCGCCGCGAACCTGGATCTGGACGCGACCGTGCTGATGCCCGCGGCGTGGAATGCCACCTTGCTGTGGGGCGATCAGACCGACATGAACACGGTCAAGCAGACCCACGATCTGCCGAAGGCTCAGAAGGCGCAGGCCCGGCGGGAACTCAACGCGGGATTCGCCGAGGCGTGGCCGCACCTGTCCCGCACGACCCAGTTCGGGGTCTACAAGCGGGGCGAGATCTACGACGCCCAGGTGATGCGCCAGGGTCGCCGGGGGGTCCCGGTGAGTGACTACTACCAGATGCTCGAGAACATCCTCCCGTTCGTCTACGAGCATGATCTGCGCCGGATCCGGCGTCCGGTGATGCTCACCCGCAACCAGGGGGACCAGTTCTTCAACGGCGGGCAGGGACATCCTCCGACCCCCACGACGGGGAAGTGGGATCAGCCCCGCTACGCGTTCAGCCTTCTGGACCGCGTGGCGAAGCGGGACAAGTGGTTCGTGAACTTCACGGCTTCGCAGGGCGCCTCATTGCACGATCAGCCGTTGGCGCCTCAGTTCGCCAACGAGGTGATGTTCGGCTGGCTGAGGCGCCGGATGTCCGGTGATCGTCGGCACGGCCCGGGCTGACAGGCCCCCGATCCGCCGGGAGGTCAGGGGAGGTCCGGCACGGGAGCATCGTCGTAGGTGACGCCGGAGGGAGTGGTCCACCGCCAGGAAGTTCCGGCTGCGTCGCTCGTGTCGCGTTGCCGCCACCGGGTGTGCGTCTTCATCCGGTGGTGTCGCCGACAGAGTCCGGCGACATTCTCCGGAGTCGTCGCGCCCCGGGGGAACGGGATGATGTGGTCGAGGTCAGTGATCATCGATCGACAGCCGGGCATGCGGCAGTGAGGGTCACGGGCCCGGATGAGCCGGGCCAGGGCGGCGGGAGGCCGGTACACCGTGGGGCTGGTGGCCACCACCGTCGTGCCGGCGTCGGTGGCCCTGGTGATCCAGGCCCGCCAGCCGCGGTCCGCCGCCAGTCGCCGACCGATGGACGCGGGGATGGGTCCGACTCCGGGCATGACCCTCGCGGGGGCCCGGGACAGCCCCAGCAGCGTCTCGAGGGTGATCACGACCGCGACCTTCACCCGGTGGCGCCGCGCCGGCGGCCAGGTCGTGGCTGGAGGTAGGGGAAGGGGTTGTGGAAGTGGGGTGGGTTCTGGTGGCGTGGGCGGGGGGGGGGCCCCCCACCGGGGGTGGGGCGGGGTGCCGATCGCGGGGACCACCTGCCCGCGGTGGTCTTGGCCGAGGATGAGGTCGGCGAAGATGTCGGCGCGCAGCTGGTCGAGGTCGCGGGGGTCGTCGGGGTCGGCCAGGCCGCGGGCGAGGGCGGTGAGCCGGTGGAAGATCCGCGCGGCGTCGTCGTCGGTCACGTCCGCCGAGACGGTGGCGGCCCCGTCGCCGTGGTAGCGAACCCGCACCTTGCGGCGGGCATGGGCCAACTCGCGGCGCCGCGCGAAGTCGCGATCGACCCGGGCGGTGATCCGCTTGCCGTAGCGACGTAGGTCGGTTAACGTCCACTCGGCCAGGCCCTGGCTGCGGCGCCGGCGCAGTTCGGTGAGGATCTGGGTGATCACCTCGGCGCGGACGTCGGGGTCGACGGTACGCAGGTCGCTCAGCAGCAGGCGCGCGTGCCAGTCGATCACCAGACCACGCTGGACCGCGGCCCACAGGTCGGGATGGTCGTGAAGTTCCCGGGCGTTGCCCACCCGGTGGCGGGCCGAGCCGGGCGACGCCCGCAGCGCGGGGGCGAGGTCCTCGATGGCTGGGTCGGTGATCGTGCCCAGCTCCGGTCGGGCGGCGACAGCCTGCACGCGGATCGGTCGGGACCCGGCGGCGTCGATCAGTTCCTGGTCGGCGCGGTGACCCGCCCACGATGCCACGCAGGTCCAGGCAGCCGTGGTTACCACCTGGCACGCGCACGGGGAACCGGCCACCCCGACCCGCTGGTCGGCTGAGGGGGTGTGGTGGGGGAACGGGCACTCGCCGAAAGGCCCCGCGATGTCGAGGATCGGCACCCCCGCCGGGCCATCGCAGGTGCGGACCGCCGAAGACACCGCCGCCGCCCGCAGCCCGGTCAGGGCCTGCACCAGACCGGGACCCAACGGCATCGCCAGGAGCCCCCGAACCTGTGGTGCCAGTTCTGCGTCCCACCACCCCGCCTGGGTCCAGTCAGGCCGAGTCGCGACCCACAGCCAGCGCGCCAGGCTCACCGCCACCACACCGTCACCCCTCGCCGCACCCAGGGCCACCGAAGCGGCCGAGACGCGGCGCGGCAACGCCGATCCCGGCGAGGCTTCGGTGGTGTTGGTGGCCATGACTTATACCACCACACACCTCCGACAGTTCCGCCCGCCGAAGATCATGGGCGACGACAGGCAGCAGTCGCCCACCGACAAGGGCGCCGGCCGACGCCGTCGGCCGCTACCGGGATCGGTCCGTCAGGCTTGCGCCACGGGGTTGCAGCCACCCTGAGCCAGGTGGATGGTGCGCTTCTTGACGATGTCGCGGAAGGGGAGGTCTCGTTCCCAGATCAACTTCACCTTCACGTCCCAATCCTGGTAGGCGCTCTTGGGGTCGTTGATGGTGTACACGTCCATCGCACGGTTGTACTTGGTGTCCTGGAGGAACTTGTCGGAATCCTTGCGCACCGAGGCCCAGTTGCTCTGCGGGCTGAGGCCGGGGCTCGTCGACACGAGTCGCGCCTGAATGCGGAAGTGCCCCACCCAGTGGCTGAAGTGGCCCGTGTTCCGGACCCACATGCGCGTGTAGACGTGCGCGTAGATGAGGCCCTGATCAGTCAGCTCGCAGTCGGCGTACACCGGTCCCCGGTAGTGGCCCGACGGCCCCCACCCGTACCACTTGACCGTGCTCGCGTCCGCGTGAGTCACCGGGACCAGTCCCAGCATTGCCACGATGACGACAAGCGTCTGCATCCACGCGCGACGACGTCGCCCCATGATGACCACTCGCAGCGTGATTTCCCGTGGTCTTAAGTGACCTCCTCACCGGTGGCGTCCACCTACTGCCGCGGCTCGGTGTCGGCCTTGCTGGTATCAAAGCGGTATCATCCGGTTCATGGCTCTCACACTGCGCACGGACGACACCCTCGAGGAGGCCCTCACCGCTCTGGCAGAGGAGGAAGGGACCTCCCGTCAGGAGGTCATCCGTCGTGCGGTGCTGGAACGATACGAGCGGCGATTGCACGCCGCGCGGGTGACGGAGAGTTCCGCTCGGCTGGCTGAGCGCTGGTCCGATGTGCTGGATCGTCTCGGCAGCGTATGAGTCCGATCGAGTACCTGGGTCTCGAGGACTTGTTGCTCCTGGTTCGCGTCCTGGAGACCGGTCCGGTCCGAGACGTCGGGCTTCTCCAGGGATGTGCCCAGCGGCCGGCGGCCTCGGCGTTCGGGCAGGACGCGTACCCCGACTTGGCGACGAAGGCGGCGGCAATGTTGCATTCTGTGGCGCGCACCCACCCGCTGGTCGACGGCAACAAGAGACTCGCCTGGCTGGCGACTGCGGTGTTCCTCGACATCAACGGCCAGGCCACCGGGGTGTCCGATGCTGATGCCTTCAGCCTCGTCATGGACGTAGCGGCCGGCGACGTCGACCTCGCGGACATCGCGCGACGACTGCGGGTCACGCCGGCGCTCATCGGATCCCGAGGATGAGCCGTGACACTGCGCCCGCTCGGCGCCGCGTCGACTGGGCTGCCGTCGCCGCCCAGATGAACGAGCTGCGTGACCGCACACACCGCGACTACGAAGTATCCCGGAGTTCGCCCCGTGACCCCGAGAAGGAGCGGAAGTGGATCGGCTCCGCTCAGTCGTTCCGGGCCGGACTGGAGAACGTCTGGGCAATCGTGGACGAGGCCGTGGCGGACTTGCCCCAGCCTGGGGCCGTTGGTTTCCTGGTCGGATTCCTGGACGCGGCCCCTCGATTCCACAGGTCCGGTTACCTGGCCTCGGACGTCATCCGGCAGCTCACGCGCCGGCCCGAGGCGATCGAGCCCCATCGCGTCACGCTTCAGGCAGTCGTGCTCGATCGTTCGCAGAATTCGTTGGGGCAGACGATCCGATCCACGACCCGGCTCGCCACTGCGGTGTGGGACGAGCGACTGCACGAACGACTGACGTGGACGGCGGAGCACGGACGGTCACCCAGTGCGCGCACCTTTGCGACGGTTCTCCTTGCGCGCGTCGCCAACAACCAGCGAAGTAGGACGTCCGGGACGACGGCGCGGGGCTCCGGCCGGGAAGCATCGACCTGACGGCAGTTCCTACAGTTCCGGCAGTGCGTAGCCGGTGTTGGCGTGACAGTCATAGCCGTAGGGGTTCTTGTGCAGGTACTGCTGATGCTCCGGTTCCGCGTAGTAGAACGGCAGGCCGTCGGCCGCGGCGAATTCTGTCGTGATCGGATCCAAGCCGTTGGCCGTGAGGACCTCCTGATACCGCTCGCGGGTGCGGTGGGCGAGGTCCTCCTGCTCCGGCGTCGTCCAGTAGAGCGCCGACCGGTACTGGGTGCCGATGTCGTTGCCCTGCCGGTAGCCCTGGGTCGGGTCGTGGTTCTCCCAGAAGGTGCGCAGGATGTCGACGAACGGCAGCTTCGCCGGGTCGTAGACCACCAGCACGGACTCGCAGTGCCCCGTGCGTCCGGTAGGACAGACCTCGGAGTACGTCGGGTTGGGGGTGAACCCGCCCTGATAGCCGACCGCCGTCGAGTACATCCCGGGCAGTTGCCACATCCGCCGTTCGGCACCCCAGAAGCAGCCCATCCCGAAGTACGCGACCTCGAGCCCGTCCGGCACGCCGTCGGGGAATTCCAGGGGGGTGCCGAGCACAGCATGCGTGGCGGGGACGGGGAAACCGCGGGTCGCCCGGCCCGGCAGGGCATCGGCGGGCTCGACCATGGGTGATCGTCTGCTGAAGAGGTTCACGGGATCATCTTCGCCGGTGGACCCCCGTCGGCGCATCCGTCAGTCGGCCGTGCGGCGCAACGTCTCGGGCATGAGGGCGGCCATCACCAGTGCGAACAGGGCGACGGCGACACCGACCTCGAACGCCGGTCCGTACCCCAGGCTGTCCGCCAACAGCCCCGCGATCAACGGCCCCAGGATGGCTCCCAGGTCCGACACCATCTGGAAGACCGCGATCACGATTCCCCGGCCGCCGGGTCCGACCACGTCGCCCGCGACCGCCGCGGGCGCGGATCCCATGAACGCGGCCGCCAGCCCCGAGATGGCCATGGCCACGAGGAACAGCGGCGGCGCTGCGGTGAGCGCCAGCGCGCCCATGCCCACCACCGTCAACGTCGTGCCCGCGATCAGGGCCGGTCGCCGACCCCGCTGATCGGCGACCCGACCGGCAGGGAGCAGGAGCACCGCCTGCGTCGCGGCGGCGACCAGGAAACCGATCCCGGACAGCGTGGCATCGCTCTCCAACCCCTCGATCACGAACAACGGCACCAGCGAACTGCGCAGCCCGAACGTCACGAATCCGTTGGTCAGGTTCGCGGCCAACGCCGCCTGGTACGCCCGGTTCCGGAGCGCCTCGGCCAGCGTGGGAGCCGGGGGAGCCGCATCGGTGGGCGCCTGCGTCTGCGTCTGTTCGGGGATCGGTTCGCCGGCGGGCTCAGCCGGCAGCAGCCGCCACGACACCAGCGCCGCGGCACCCAGGGTGACCGCGTAGAGGAAGAACGGCGCACGGATGGACACGGCCACCACGAGTCCGCCCACCGCCGGACCGGCGACCCCGCCCAGCAGGAAACCCGCCTGGAACGCGCCCGCGGCCCGACCGCGCTGTTCGGCGCGCACGACCTTGAGAAGCAGCGCCATGGCCGACACCGTGAACATGCTGCTGCCGACTCCACCCAGCCCCCGCAGCACGATCAACTGGACGTAACTCTGGGCGAGTCCGGCCAGGACGCTGGAGCCGGCCACGATGATCAGGCCGGTGGTCAGCACCCGTCGTTCGCCCATCCGGTCGACCAGGCGCCCGGCCACCGGTGACGACACGAACCGCATGAGCGCGAAGACGCTGATGACCGCTGACGCCAGGAAGGCGGTGACGCCGAAGGACTCGGCGTAGATGGGGATGACCGGCGCGACGATGCCGAAACCGAGGGCCACGCAGAAGGCGATGGCGGCCAGGACCGCCACCTCACGGGGCAGCCCGGCCAGGAGCGGAGTGGACCCCGCCCGGTGGAAGAGGCGGTTCACCCGCGCAGCACCGTGCGGAACCGCTCGGCCCGCAGCGCGGCCACCTCGGGTTCGTCGACCGGCGCCAGGGGCGATCCGTACGCCCACTCGAGCAACTGATCGGCGATGTCGGGGTTACGCACCAGGCAGGGACCGTGGAGGTAGGTGCCGATCACGTGACCCTGCACCGCGCCCTCGGTGCCGTCGCCGTTGCCCACCCCGGCCAGGACGGTGGCCAGGGGTTCGACACCCGGGCCGCGCGCGGTCCCGCCGGCGTGGTTCTCGTAGCCCGTGAACCGGTCCCGGGCCAGCAGTCCGGTGGCACCCGGAGCCGGGGCCGCAGCCAGCTCGCCCACCGCCCGGCTGGGCAGTCGGGTGGTCGCGATGTCGATCAATCCCAGGCCGGGCGCCGGGCTGCCGGTCGCGTCGGGGAACACGGTGCCGAGGAACTGGTAGCCGGCGCAGATGGCGAGGATGGGTGCCCCGCGCTCGGCGGCCGAACGCAGTGTCCCGTCGGCGCGCAACGCTTCGCATGCCGCGACCTGGGCGGTGTCCTCGCCGCCGCCCAGGACGTAGATGTCGGCCTGGTCGGGGACGGGATCACCGGGCTGTACGACGAGCACCTCGGTCGCAAGATCACGCAAGGCGGCCCGATGCCGCAGGGTGATGACGTTTCCCCCGTCGCCGTAGGTCCCCAGCAGGTCCGGGTAGAGCGACGCGATGACGATGCTCATGCGGGCTCTCCCGTCGTGCGCAGGTGGTGGAAGGCGGTGTAGGTGGCGCACACCGCGACCGACGCCAGGTCGCGCATGCCGGCCGGAAGTGGGGCACCTGGGGCGTAGGGGTCCTCGATCACGACGTGGTCGACCCCGGCCTGCGTGAGTCGCACCGCCAGGTCGCGGCGCCGGAACCCGGTGGCGACCACCGTGCGGCCGCGAAGTTTCTCGAACGGCACGTCCCACAGCCAGGAGGGGTCGCGACCATCGGCGAAGTCGGAGTTGATGGTGACGATCACCGGGGTGGGGGCCGGGGGCATGACGTCGAGCAGTTCCGACCAGCCGGCCGGATTCTTCGCCAGGTACAGCCTGATCCGCAGGTCGCCCACGCGGAAGGTGCCGTATCGGCCCGACACCGAGTCGACCGACTCCATCCGGCGCAGGCCCTCGGCCGGATCCAGTCCGAGCGCCTGGACGGCGGCCAGGACAAGGGTGGCGTTGGCCTGGTTGAACCTGCCCGGCAATCCCAGCTTCGTCAGGTCGAACTCCTCGTCGCCGGGCCCGGTGGCGACACCGTCGACCAGGATCCAGTCGGGGTCGGGACGGTGCCGGCCACAGCCCGGACACGACCACAGGCCGTCGCCGCGGGACAGGAGCGTGCCGCACGCCGCGCATACCGACGAGTCGGACGTCCACTGCTGGCCGGCGGCCACCCAGACCACGTGGGGGGCCTGGCCCGCGGCGAACTCGATCATGGGGTCGTCGGCGTTGGCGATCACCGTGACCTCGGGGTGACGCTCCAGCATGGTGCGCCACGAGCGCGCGGTCATGGCGACCTCGTTCATGCGGTCGAGCTGGTCGCGGCTCAGGTTGCCCAGCAGCAGCACCCGCGGATGGGTCTGATCCATGGTCCGGGGGAGGTAGGCCTCGTCGACCTCAAGCACGACCGTGTCGGCCGGATCGGTGTCGGACAGTGTCATGACGATGCCGGTCGACATGTTCGCCCCGGTCGGCTGCGACACCACGGGACCGCCCTGCTCCAGCGCGGTGGCCAGCAGCTTCGTGGTCGAGGTCTTGCCGTTCGTCGCCGACACCAGCGCCGCGACCCGGTCGCCCGCCAACTCGCCGATCGCATCGGGGGCCAGGCGCAGGATCACCTGTCCGCCGATGACCATCCCCTCGCCCCGTCCGGCCGCCCGCGACAGCGCCGATGCCGCCCGTCCAGCCGCGAGCGCGGCCCGCGTGCGCAGGCGGGGTTTGGCGGCGGGAGACGTCACCAGAGCAGGGTACGCCGGGTCGTGGCCGCCGCCCGGCTGCGACCATCGCCTGACAACCGGGGGCAATCCGCTGCCGGACCCGCCTCCGCGGACTAACCTGCCCGCATGACCGACGACGTCCACGAGCTTCCCCCGGCCGGCTGGTACGGCGACCCCCAGGACGCCGCTGGCCTGCGCTACTGGGACGGCACCCAGTGGAGCGACCAGACCCGTCCCATGATCACCGAGCAGGCGCCGGCCGAGGTCGGCGCGCAGCCCGCCCAGTACTCGGGGCCGCCCATCATGATCGTCACGACCAACGAGGTCGCGGGCTACCGCATCACCCACGTGATCGGCGAGGTGTTCGGCGTGACGGTTCGCGCCCGCAACGCCTTCTCGAACATGGGGGCGAGTTTCCGCACCATGTTCGGTGGCGAGGTCAAGGGCTACACCGAACTGCTGATGACCAGCCGTCAGGAGGCCGTCGACCGGCTCAAGGCGGAGGCCGCCCAGCTGGGTGCCAATGCTGTCGTGGCCATGCGCTTCGACACCGGCGAGATCGCCGACATGATGAACGAGGTGGCCGCCTACGGCACCGCGGTGGTGATCGAACGCGAATGACCGAGACAGTCACGCTGGCGCTCGACATCGGCGGCACCAAGATGGCCGCGGCACTGGTCGCCCCCGACCTGTCCGTCCTCGAGTACGCGGTCACACCCACTCCGGTCGATGACGACCCGGAGACCGTGTTCGGTGCGGCGGTGTTCGTGGCCAACGCCGTCCTGTCGGGCACCGACGCCCCGGTGTCGGCGATCGGCGTGGGCTGCGGCGGGCCGATGCGCTGGCCGAGTGGCGATGTCTCGCCGCTGAACCTGCCGGCTTTCCGCGACTTCCCGCTGCGTGACCGGATCGCCGCCGAGTTCGGTCTGCCGACCCGCATCCACAACGACGCGGTGTGCCTGGCCATCGGCGAGCACCTGGCGGGTGCGGGCCGACGCCGCGCCGACGGTCGGGGCAGCAACCTCATGGCCATGGTGCTGGCCACCGGTGTCGGGGCCGGGCTGATCCTCGACGGACGTCCCTTCGACGGGGGCACCGGGAACGCCGGGCACATCGGGCACCTGGTCATCGATCCGAACGGACCGCCCTGCTCCTGCGGCGGTCGTGGTTGCCTCGAGGCGATCGCCCGTGGACCGGCCCTGGTCACCTGGGCCCAGGACCACGGGTGGCGCCCCACCGGCACTGCCGACGCGGTCGCACTGGCGCAGGCCGCCCGCGGGGGAGACCCCGGGGCGCAAGCGGCGTTCCGGCGCGCCGGCGACGCCGTCGGCCAGGCCATCGCCTCGGCCGCCGCCCTGCTCGATCTGGACACCGTGTCGTTGGGCGGTGGCCTGGTCAACGCGGCCGACCTGTTGTTGCCGACGGTCTATGACGCCTTCGGTCGGCACGCCGGGCTGGAGTTCGCGCAACGCTGCCGCATCGTCCTGGCGTCGCCCCAGGCCGGACTGGTCGGCGCCGCCGGACTGTGGCGCGACGGATACTGGAACGGCGGCCGGACCCCCCGCGCGGACTGCTCGGTCAGATCCCGCAACCGGCTCCGGCCCCGACGAAACGGTGCTCTCATAGCACAGGATCCGCGTCCGGTATCCGTACACAGCGGTGTTCGTGCTTTTGTGATCGCTGATTCTCACTCGTAATCTGAGCGCCCATTCGCGCGGCAGAGTTCGCCGTGAGGTCATGGGGAGAGCTGTTGTCGCCGCAGTCGCAGTCACCGGGACGAGTGACCCGTGACATCCCCGCAGCCACCCTGGCGCGACTGCCTCTCTACCACCGGGTACTGGGCCAACTCCGTGACGACGACGTGACCACGGTCAGTTCCGCCGAGCTGGCCGAACTCACCGGGGTCAACAGCGCCAAGGTGCGCAAGGACCTGTCGCACCTGGGGTCGTACGGCACGCGCGGGGTGGGGTACGACGTCGCCTACTTGGACTACCAGATCTCGCGCGGCCTGGGCATCACGACCGACGCCACCGTCCTCATCGTCGGCGCAGGCAACCTGGGACGGGCGCTGGCGTCGTACGCCGGGTTCGCCAGCCGCGGGTTCCGGGTGTTGGGGCTGCTCGACATCGAGCCGACCGGTCAGCAGGTGGGACCCGTCGAGGTCGGCCCCCTCAGCGACCTGGAACGGATCGCCGAGACCACCGACATCGGGGTCGTCGCCGTTCCCGCGGCCGCGGCACAGGAGGTCTGTGACCGCCTCGTGGCCGCGGGCATCACCAGCATCCTGAACTTCGCGCCCGCGGTCCTGACCGTGCCGGCGGACGTCGAGGTGCGCGAGGTCGACCTCGGCCTCGAACTCCAGATCCTGGCGTTCCACGCCCAGCAGCGGCCCGCCAAGGGCGCCGCGGTGGATCTTCGGCGGGAGGTGCCCGCATGACCCTGCTCGTGGTGGGATCCAGCCACCTGTCCGCGCCGCTGGAGACCCTCGAGGCCCTTGCGGCGGCCGACCCCCAGGCGCTGGCCGGCGAGGCGCTGGCCAGCCCGCATGTCGCCGAGACGCTCGTCGTGTCGACGTGCAACCGCGTCGAGGTCTACGCCGAGGTCGACCGCTTCCACGCGGCGGTCGACGACGTGACCGCCACCTTGGCCAAGGCGTCGGGGGTGCCGGCCGCCGATCTCACGTCGCTGATCTACGTGCACTACGACGAGCGGGCCGCCCAACACCTGTTCGAGGTCACCGGTGGCCTCAACTCCATGGTCGTCGGGGAGCAGCAGATCCTGGGCCAGGTCCGGGCCTCCCTGGCCGCCGCCCAGGACTCGGGGACCGCGGGTCGCGAGCTCAACGAGGTGGCCCAGGCCGCACTCCGGGTGGGCAAACGTATCCGCACCGACACCGGGCTCGACCGTGCCGGGGCCAGTGTCGTGACGGTCGCCTACGCCGATGCCTTCGAGCAACTGGCGGCGCGTGGCGGGCCGCAGCCGGAGGACGCGGCCATGGTCGTGGTCGGCAGTGGCGCCCTGAGTGGTCTGGCCGTCGCGCATGCCACCCGGTCGGGGGTCAGTTCGCTGACCGTCGCCGGACGGACCGAGTCGCGGGCGCGCCGCCTGGCCGAGCAGTACGACGCCGCGGGCGCCCCGCTGCACGACCTGCCGGACCTCCTGACCTCCGCCGACGTCGTGGTGTGCTGCACCGGGGCCGTGGGGACCGTCCTGGATCACGACACCGTGACCGCCGCCATGTCGCGCCGGGGGGACCGCCCCCTGGCCGTGATCGACCTGGCGCTGCCCCACGACACCGATCCGCGGATCGCGCAGATCCCCGGCGTGGTCCGCATCGACCTCGCCGTCCTGGCCGAACGACCCGAGGCCCATGCCGACCACGCCGACACGATCGCGGCCCATGAACTGGTGTCGGCGGAACTCCGCGACTACTTCGCGGCCCGCGCGGCACGGGCGGTGGAGCCGGTCCTGGTGAGTCTGCGGGCCCGGGCGACCGCCGTGGTCGACGCCGAACTGCGCCGGTTGCGCGAGCGGGTTCCGGGACTCGCCGACACCGAGTGGGAGCAGATCGAGCAGTCGCTGCGCCGCACGGTCAACACCCTCATGCACACGCCCACCGTGCGGATCAAGGAACTGGCGGCCGACCCCGACGGCCAGCGATACGCCGATGCCCTGAACTCGTTGTTCGACCTCTCCGTCGACCTCGTCGACACCGTCGTGGTCCCCCGCGATCCGCCCGAGGGCGGCGTGTCATGACCGCGCTGCGTCTGGCCACCCGACGCTCCCCACTCGCCACCGCACAGTCCCGGCTGGTCGCCGAGGCCATCACGGAGGCCACCGGTCGACCCGTCGAACTGGTCGGCGTCGAGTCCGAGGGCGACCGCAACCGCGCCCCGCTCACCGAGATCGGCGGGGTCGGGGTCTTCGTGGCCGCCGTCCGCCAGGCCGTGCTCGACGGACGTGCCGACCTCGCGGTGCATTCGCTGAAGGACTTGCCCACCGCCGACGCTCCGGGCCTGCGGCTCGCCGCCGTCCCCGCCCGGGCCGACGTCCGCGACGCCCTGGTCGGCGCCACCCTGGCCGAACTGCCGGTGGGCGCCCGGGTGGGCACGGGCTCCCCGCGACGCGCCGCTCAGCTCACAACGCTGCGTCCCGATCTGGAGATCATCGACATCCGGGGCAACGTCGACACCCGGATCGCGCTCACTGACAGCGGCGACGTCGCTGCGGTGGTGCTGGCCCTCGCCGGACTGCAGCGCCTCGACCGCGCCGACCGCGTGGCCCAGGTCCTGCCCGTCACCCAGATGCTCCCTGCTCCCGGTCAGGCGGCGCTGGCCATCGAGACCCGCGCCGACGACGGTGGGTCCGCGGCGGCGGTGGCGCCCCTCGACGACCCGGTCACGCGATCGGCCGTCGCCTGCGAACGGGCTCTGCTGCGGGCGCTGGAGGCCGGGTGCACCGCACCGGTCGGGGCGCTCGCGACCGTCGTCGACGACCAGATCCTCCTCGACGCCGCCGTGTGGGGCGGCGGCGCCGAGATCCGTGGCTCCCACTCGGGACCGCGGGACACCGCCGACGCCATCGGACGGAGGGCCGCCGCGGCCCTCCTCGCCGACGGCGCCGACCGACTCGTAGGGGGAACCATCCGATGAACAAGGGGCGAACCGCCATGTCTGTTGTCGCACTCGTTGCTGCCGGTCCCGGAGATCCGGACCTGCTCACCGTCCGCGCCGTGCACCTCCTGCGCCGCGCCGACATCGTGATCAGCGACTCCGATGTGGTCGAGCTGGCGAGGCAACTCGTGGACGACACCGATCGGGTCGTGACAGCGACGGACCCTGACGGGCTGCCACTGGATCATCGGGCCCGCGCCAAGATGGTCGCCGAGCACACCCGCAAGGGGTTCGAGGTCGTCCGGCTCCTCAGCGGTGACCTGATCCTCGACGGTGCCCTGGTGATCGAGATCCAGGCACTGCGCCGCGCCAAGGTGCCCTTCGAGATCATCCCCGGCGTCAGCCCGGTCACCGGAGTCCCGGCATACGCCGGATTCAGTCTGACCGGGGGCAAGGCGCGCGAGGTGGCCGTGGTGGACGCCCACGACACCGATCTCGACCTGACGCAACATGTGCGCACCCGCGAGACGCTCATCGTGCTCAACGGGGCCGACCGGGCCGTGGCGATCGCCGACGGCCTGATGGCTGCGGGACGCTCCGAGCAGACCCCGGTGGCACTCACCCGTTCCGGGACGACCATCGACCAGCGCACGTTGGTGGCGACGCTCGGCACACTGGCGGCGACGGTCAAGGCCGCCAAGCAGGCGGGCAACGGACTCATGGTTGTGGGAGACGTGGTCGACCAGCGCACGGCGATGTCGTGGTTCGAGAACAAGCCGCTGTTCGGCTGGCGGGTCCTCGTGCCGCGCACGCGCGAACAGGCCGGCGAGTTGTCCGAGCAACTGCGCCGCTACGGCGCGGTCCCGGTCGAGGTCCCAACGATCTCCGTCGAGCCGCCCCGCACCCCCCATCAGATGGAGCGGGCCGTGCAGGGTCTGGTGACCGGACGCTACGAGTGGGTGGTGTTCACCTCGACCAATGCCGTGCGTGCGGTGTGCGAGCGGTTCGTCGAGTACGGGCTGGACGCGCGGTCCTTCGCGGGTCTCAAGGTGGCCGCCATCGGCGATGCCACGGCCGAGGCGCTGCGCGGCTTCGGGGTGAACCCCGACCTGATCCCCTCAGGCGAACAGTCCAGCCGTGGCCTGCTCGACGACTGGCCCGAGTACGACTCCCTGGTGGACCCGATCAACCGGGTGTTCCTGCCGCGTGCGGACATCGCCACCGAGACGCTCGTCGCGGGTCTGCAGGAACTCGGGTGGGAGGTCGACGACGTCACCGCCTACCGCACGGTGCGTGCCGCGCCGCCCGCCGCCCACATCCGCGAGGCGATCAAGACCGGCGGTTTCGACGCGGTCCTGTTCACGTCCTCGTCGACGGTGCGCAATCTGATCGGCATCGCGGGCAAGCCGCACGCGAGCACGGTCATCGCGTGCATCGGTCCGCAGACCGCCAGCACCGCCGAGGAGCACGGTCTCACCGTCGACGTCCTGGCCGACAAGCCGAAGGTCGACGTGCTGGCCCGTAACCTCGCCGAGCATGGCGATGCCCTGCGGGTGGCGGCGGTGGACGCCGGCGAGGCCACGTGGCGCCCCAGTCGCCGGCGGTCGTCGTCACGGCGCAAGGCGACCTGACCGCCATGCCGGTCGACCGCCCGCGACGGCTGCGCGCGACCCCGGCGCTGCGTCGGCTGGTCGCCGAGCACCGGCTGGCGCCCCAGGCGTTGATCCAACCGCTGTTCGTGCTCGAGGGGGCCACCGCCCCCCGTCCGGTCGCCAGCATGCCGGGGGTGGTCCAACACACCCTCGAGTCCCTCGGCGACGCCGTGCGGGCCGCCGCCGATGCGGGGGTCGGTGGCGTGATGATCTTCGGGATCCCGTCCGTGCGCGATGCGGTCGGGTCGCAGGCGTGCGCCTCCGACGGCATCCTGAACCGGGCGATCTCGCACGCCCACCACGCCGCCGAGGGGCGGCTGGTGGTCATGGCGGATCTGTGCCTGGACGAGTTCACCGACCACGGCCACTGCGGGGTCCTCACCGACACCGGGGCGGTCGACAACGACGCGACCCTGGCGCAGTACGCCGCGATGGCGCTGGCGCAGGCCCGCGCCGGGGTCGACGTCGTGGGGCTGAGCGGCATGATGGACGGCCAGGTCGCCGCCGTCCGAGCGGCCCTCGACGACGCCGGACGCAGCGACGTGGTGCTGCTGGCCTACGCCGCCAAGTACGCGTCGGCCTGGTACGGCCCGTTCCGCGAGGCGGTCGACTCGGCCCTGGTCGGAGATCGGCGCACCTATCAGCAGGACCCGGCCAACCGGCGCGAAGGCGTGCGCGAAGCGCTCCTGGACCTCGACGAGGGTGCCGACGTGATCATGGTGAAACCGGCGATGTCGTACCTGGACGTCCTGGCCGATGTGGCGGTGGTGAGCGACCGGCCCGTCTGGGCCTATCAGGTCTCCGGTGAGTACGCGGCGATCGAGGCCGCCGCGGCCAACGGCTGGCTGGATCGGGATGCGCTGATGGCCGAGACGGTCCTGAGCATCCACCGGGCCGGGGCCGACGCCGTCCTCACGTACTGGGCGACGGAACTGGCCTCCCGCGGTCTGGCCCAGTAGCCCGGCCCCCGGCAGCGGGTGAGCGGAGCCGACCCCGTGGTCGAGAGGAGCCGAGACCACCGCACGTACGACGGTCCGCACCCACCAGACGATCATGATCACTCAGAGTCGTGATCTTGGCTCAAGATCACTATCCGTGGCGACGCGCCAACTCGAAGTGCGGACGGTTCCGCACCTTCCTGGCCATACCCGGTAGAACGGGCACAGAAAATGTTGCGTTTTGGTCACGCACCGGTTGCCAGGTTGGTAGGAACAGGCCTGATGCCAGTTGTGCGCATCGGAACGAAGGAGTCGGCATGGGCAAGGTGTTCGTCCAGGGCCTCGTGGTCATGCTCGGGGGTTTCGTGGCTCTCGCGCTGAATCAGGTACTGAATCTCGGGTTGGGCGCGATCGCGTTCGGCGTAGCGATCGGAGCCATCCTCGGCCTCGTCTCCGACGGGGGACCGGTCGGGCGGGTCGGTTCCTTCGTCGTCGGCATGCTGATCGCGATGGTCATGTTCGTGGTCCAGGCCCTGCTGCTGAACGGCAGCTTCGTGGGCCAGGTCCTCCAGTTGGTGATCGGCTTGGGCCTGATCACGTTGATCTGCGCCCTGACCTCGGGTCGGCTGCCCCTGTGGTCGGCCCTGCTCGGCTCGGCCCTGGTCACCGGCGCCTACGGCACCTACTTCCAGAACGCCCCACAGAACCTGCTGACGGAGTTGCCGCAGTACGTCACCGCATCGCTGGTGCCGGCCTCGCTGGCGTTCCTGGCGACGATCTTCGTCGCCGACCGGGTCGTGGAACACACCCAGGTCGACGAGAAGATCGACGAGGCCGGCGCCGCCGCCGGACTCACCCCCCAGCCTGTGGCGGCCAACGCGGGCGACGTCCCGCCGCCGCCGAGCACCGGCTCCACCAACCCGACGAACGAGGGATGAGGCACATCATGGCCAAGCGCAAGAACACAGCACGGGCCCTCGCGGCCCTCGCGGGCGTAGGCGCGGTGGTGGCGGCCTCCGTCCTCCCCGGCACGCTCGCGACCGCCGAGGAGACCGGCGACGTCCAGAGCACCGTCACCCGCGCGGTCCTGATCCAGGGCAACGCGAACGGCGAGATCGGGCGCACCACGCTGGTGACGCAGGTCAACCTGGACGGCAACGGCCAGGCGCAGTTCACGGTCCCCGTGGCCGAGGGCAGCACGCCGAAGAACATGGACTCGTTCGGCAGTCCCGAGGTCGTGGACGGGCAGGCGCAGTACGACATCGCCGTCGACGGGCCGCAGACGTTCCGGACGTCGCAGGACTACAACCCCGACGAGATCCCGGTTACCGTCGAGGTCGCCGCCGAGCTGGACGGTCAGCCGATCTCCCCGTCGGACCTGGCGGGCCAGTCCGGACTGGCGAAGCTGACCTACACCTTCACCAACAACTCGGGCGAACCCACGCAGCTGTCCTACGAGGACGCGCTGGGCAACACCATCACCGAGGAACGCGACATCCCGGTCCCCATGGCGGCCGCCACCACGATCACCTTCGGTGAATCGTGGCAGGAGATCACCTCTCCCAAGGCCTCCGCGGTGTCCGGCGACGGGACCGGCTCGACCCTGGTGAGCGCCACGTCGGCGATGCTGCCGGACTCGCTGCCGGGTCAGGATGTCAGCCAGACCCTTGAGATCGAGGGGCGGGTGACCAACGCAGTCGTGCCGCCGGTCGACATCAAGGTCGCGGTGCTGAACCCCAGCAAGTCCCCGGACCTGCAGGAAGGTATCCAGACCGGTGAGGACGGCGCCGACCTGGCTGCCAAGCTCACCGACGCGGGTACGCAGTTGTACGACGGTGCGGGCCAACTGGCCGACGGACTCAAGACCGCCGTCGACGGCGCGAACCAGATCGCCGACGGCGTGTCCAGCACCCTGGCGCCGGGCATCACGGCCCTGTACGTCGAGGGCATCGGCACCCTGAGGTCCAAGGCGGCGAGCCTGCCCGAGACCGTGCGGTCGTCCCCGGACTTCTCGCAGATCACCGACGGGTTCGAAGCGATCCGCAGCGCCATGGAAGGTGTCAAGGAGGGCGCGGGTGTCTACAAGGACAAGTCGTCCCAGAAGCCCGGTCCGTGGATCAAGAAGAACGGCGACGTCGACTCCGGTCGCGCCGACGTGGCCCGCACCCTGTGGGCCCTGGTCTACGGCGCCCGGACCCGGGACATCCCCACCGACGCCAAGAACCCCAACGACATCCCGAACACCAACAACGGTGGTCTGACCAACCCGGCGTGTTCGCTGGATGACCCCGAGAGCCACACCAACCCCTGTGGTGCCTGGCAGGTGGCCAACGCCATCAAGGGCGGTGTCTCGGAGATCGGTGCGGCTCTGTCGGACCCGAAGTCGGGTGGCGGCGCTTGGGTGTTCAAGGCGCTGGCGACTTCCCTCGGCTGCAAGACGACGCAGCCGTCCGGCTACACCGGCCCGGTTGTCGCGCCCGTCACGGGGATCGTGGGCAATCCCTGCGACAAGCCGATCGAGGTCGGAGGCAGCGGGAACTGTCCGAACCCGTTGTTCGACCCCAGCAAGCCGCCGGTCATCCCCAACCTGCCCGAGCTTCCCTGCAACCTCGTGCTCAACGCACTGCTGGGCGGCATCGACGCCTTCGGGCAGAAGCAGGCCGGCCTGACGCAGAGTCTGTACAAGCCGCTGGACCTGAAGAATCTGGAGAACTCCGGAGCGGTGTCCCTGCTGAGCGTGTACTTCCCGGTCGCGATCAGCAAACTGCTGGGCAACATCACGACCGACCCGAACGGGTACCCGGACAGGTATGCGACCAACACGCTGCCTGACGGTTCCGACGTCACGACGGCGACCGGCATCGTGATGCAGACGCGGGCCAACCTGGCCTTCGGCGGCATCGGTTCCGACGGCTACCCGGCGCACCGGTGCGAGGGCTACAAGCGCACCGGCGACCCGAGCAGCGGGCCGAACGAGAACGCCGATCCGGATCGCGTGAAGGAGACCTGCGCGGCCGGTGACGTCCTGCAGATCGCCATCGACGCGACGGACCTCCTGGAAGAGGGCGTGAGCTACACGCTGCTCGACGGGATCAGCGAGGAACTGCTCGCCGGCGTGGGCGACTACAGCCCAGGCTGCGAGCCGACCGCGACCCTGGCCTGTGCCGTCGGCACGATCCAGGCCGGTGTGGTGGACAGCCTCGAGCCCGGTACCCGTCAGCTCGCGGACGGCCTGCCGGCTGCGGTCGACGGTGCCGAACAGATCCAGAACGAGGGCGGCAAGGCCCTCCAGGATCAGGGCAACGAGGGATCGCAGGAAGCGGGCCTGGCCCTGGCGACGTTCGAGGCCCTGCAGACGCGGGTCGACAGCGGCGCCGGGATCCCGGGTGGCGCACCGCAGGGTGTCGATGACATCAACGGTGTGTACGCCTTCGCCTTCGACGGAGCCGGTGGCACGGCGACGGAGAACGCGGCCCGGGCCGGGCTCGGGTTCCTCGCGCTGATCGCCGCGGGCGGCGTCGGGGCGATCTTGGCCAACCGGGCCAGCGGCGGCTGATCCGTCCCCCATCCGTAAGGGCCCCTGGCGCGAGCCGGGGGCCCTTCGGCTTTCTCCTCCCCGAGGGGACTGCCGCCGAATCCGCCGGAATCGGCCACAACGGTCAATTCGGGTGAGAGGATGTCCGGGCGTGCCGGAGGCCGGCCGCATCGGGAGGGTCGCATGAACCGGGTCGCCACCACCGTCGGTGCTGTCGTGGGCGGTGCCGCCCTGTTGGGCGTGGGTGTGGTCGTCGGATCACAGGTCGGACAGCAGAACGAGGCCACCGTGGTCGCCGCAGCGCCCGCCGAGGTCGTCGGGTTGAAGAACCCCAAGGAGTCGGCGTTACTCGACACCTTCGTGCGCGCGTCGAGCGAGTTCGAGCAGTTGATCCAGGTGGCCAACAAGAAGCCGGCCGACAAGATCGGCCCGGCACTGACCCAGCAGGCAGTCATCGTGCGGGCCGTCAAGCGCGAGGCGCAGACCCCCGAACTGCGCGATGCCGCGGACGCGACCTCGCAGGCCATGCTGCTGATCAGCGCCGGGGTGACCGCCAGCGAGGGCGGGATCACCCAGGAGGGGATGGATGCCTATAAGGCCGCGACCGACAAGGTCAAGGCCCTCACCGCGCGGTACCAGCAGGAGAATGGCGTGGCCAGCCCCTCGCCGAGCCCCAGTCCGTCCTGACGGACACTGGGTCCGTGACCACCTCGCAGCAACTCTTCGATCGAGCCCTCGCCATCACCCCCGGGGGGGTGAACTCGCCCGTCCGGGCGTTCGGCGCCGTCGGGGGGACCCCGCGCTTCATGGTGCGTGGCCGCGGTGCCCACCTGTGGGACAGCGACGGCCGTGAGTACGTCGACCTCGTGGGCGGCTGGGGTCCGGCGATCCTGGGCCATGCGGATCCCGAGGTGGTCGAGGCGGTCACGGTCGCGGCTGAGCACGGCCTGTCCTTCGGTACCCCCGGGCCGGGCGAGGTCGAACTCGCCGAGATCATCACCGACCGGGTGGCCCCCGTGGAGCAGGTGCGGTTCGTTTCGAGCGGCACCGAGGCCACCATGTCCGCGATCCGGCTGGCACGGGGATTCACCGGGCGGACCGCCGTCGTCAAGTTCGCCGGGTGTTACCACGGCCATGTCGACGCGCTGCTGGCGTCGGCCGGGAGCGGGGTCGCCACGTTCGCCCTCCCCGACAGTCCGGGGGTCACCGGGCACCAGGCGCAGGACACGATCGTCCTGCCCTACAACGACCTCGCGGCCGTGGCGCGGGTGTTCGTGGAACGCGATGACATCGCCTGCGTGATCACCGAGGCGGCCGCAGCGAACATGGGGGTCGTCCCCCCCGACGACGGGTTCAACGCCGGGCTGGCGGAACTGTGCCGGGAGCACGGGGCGCTGTTCATCAGCGACGAGGTCATGACCGGATTCCGGGTGACGGCCCAGGGCTGGTTCGGCCGCGACGGCGTGGCGGCGGACCTGTTCACGTTCGGCAAGGTGATGGGCGGTGGCCTGCCCGCCGCGGGGTTCGGGGGACGCGCCGATGTCATGGCCCACCTGGCGCCGGTCGGCCCCGTGTACCAGGCGGGCACGTTAAGCGGGAACCCGGTCGCCATGGCCGCCGGGATCGCGACACTGCGCGCAGTCATGTCACGCAACGTCTACCCGCACCTCGACCGGACCGCACGGCGGCTGAGCACGGCCGCATCGGAGGCCCTCGCCGACGCGGGGGTGGCCCACCGCGTGCAGCACGCCGGCAACCTGTTCAGCGTGTTCTTCGCCGACGGTCGGGTGGGGGACTACGACGACGCCCGCAAGCAGGAGGCCTGGCGGTATGCGGCGTTCTTCCATGCCATGCTCGACCAGGGGGTCTACCTGCCGCCGTCGGCGTTCGAGGCGTGGTTCGTGTCCGCCGCGCACGACGACCGGGCGCTGGACCAGGTGGTCGCGGCCCTGCCCGCCGCGGCCGCCGCGGCTGCATCGGCCGAACCCCCCGCCTGACGTACCCTGGGGAGTCGACGCCTGGGAGGGAACCGCAGTGGCCGAACGCACGATCGTCCATCTTCTGCGCCATGGCGAAGTCCACAACCCCGACGGGGTCCTGTACGGGCGACTTCCCGACTTCCACCTCTCCGACCTGGGGCGCCGGATGGCTGATCAGGTGGCCGAGGCCACGGCCGACCGCGACATCACCGTCGTCATCGCCTCGCCGCTCGATCGGGCGCAGGAGACCGCCGCCCCCGCGGCCGGGCTCCGGGGCCTTCCCGTGGGCACCGATCCCGATCTCATCGAGGCGGGCAACCTGTTCGAGGGGCAACAGGTCGGGGTGGGCGACGGCGTGCTGCGGTCGCCGCGCATGTGGCGGCACCTCTACAACCCGTTCAAGCCGTCGTGGGGCGAGCCCTACACCGAGATCGCGGCCCGCATGCGCCTGGCGGTGCAGCGGGCACGGGAGCAGGCACGCGGTCACGAGGCGTTGCTGGTGTCGCACCAGCTCCCGATCTGGACCGCTCGGTTGGACCTCGAGAACCGTCGCTTCGCCCACGATCCCCGGCGTCGGCAGTGTGCGCTGGCCAGCCTGACGTCGTTGTTGTACGACGACGACGAGCTGACCGCCATCGTCTACACGCAGCCGGCCGCCGACCTGGTGGCCGAGGCGAGCAAGGGATTCGGGGCCTGACCGTGCGCCGTGCCACCGCCGTGCTCGCGGGCCTGCTGCTGGTCGCTGCGCCGGTGGTGACCGGCTGCGGCTCCGACAGCGAGACCAAGGTCGGCAGCGAACAGGCCTTCGTGGCGGGCGACGGCAGCATCGTCGAGATCGCTCCCGAGGAGCGCCTGGCGGCGCCGGACCTGCGGGGCCGCACCCTGACCGGCGAGGACTTCGGACTGGCCGACCATCGGGGCCAGGTCGTGGTCCTGAACGTGTGGGCCTCGTGGTGTGCGCCGTGCCGCAGCGAGGCCCCCGGGCTCGCGGAGGTCGCCGATTCCGCCCAGGGAGTCCAGTTCGTGGGTCTGGTGACCCGCGACAGCGAGGCTTCGGCGAAGGCCTTCGTCGATCGATTCGGGCTGGACTACCCGCAGGTGCTCGACGCCGACGGCGCCCTGCAACTGCAGTTCCGCGACAACCTGCCGCCCCAGGCGATCCCGTCGACGCTGGTCATCGACGGCCAGGGTCGGGTGGCGGCCCGGGTGCTGGGCGAGGCGTCTCCCGCGACGCTGCGCAGCCTGATCGCCAATGTCCAGGGCGCCGACGGTCGTGCGACGCCGACCGCCACCGCCCGGGCCGCTGCCGGCGAGACGGGGGACGGGGGGTCGCGGTGATCGACCTCGTCGTCGACGGGAGCCTGCTGCTGGCCGTCCCCATCGCCTTCCTCGCCGGACTCGTGTCGTTCCTCAGCCCGTGTGTCCTCCCGCTCGCCCCCGGCTACCTGGCCTACGTCACGGGCCTCACCGGCCTCGACCTCACCACGGCCGACGTCCGGGACCAGCGCACCCCCGCCCCCCCGGTCCCGGCCCCTGCGACCGCAAACCTCGGGCCAAGTCACGAAACTCGGCCCCCCGAGGAGGTCGATGCCCGAGGTGTGAACCCTCGCCCGAGGTTTGCAGTCCCGGGGGGCGCGCCGGGGCGGGGGCGGGTGGTGCTCGGGTCGGTGTTGTTCGTGGCCGGGTTCACGGCGGTGTTCGTGTCGTACGGGCTGCTGTTCGGTGGCCTCGGCGCCTGGCTGCTGGAGCATCAGCGCACGATCTCGATCGTCCTGGGCCTTGGAGTCGTGGTGCTCGGCCTCGGGTTCCTGGGACTGCCGGTGCTGAGCCGCACCATGTGGTGGAACCAGCAGCGCCGCCCCGGCTGGCGACCGCCGACGGGACTGTGGGGAGCCCCGCTGCTGGGCGTGGTGTTCGGACTGGGGTGGACCCCGTGCATCGGCCCGACGCTGGCCGCGGTGCAGACCCTCGCGTTCACCGAGGCATCCGCGGCCCGTGGCGCGGTTCTGAGCGCCGCCTATTGCCTCGGCCTCGGACTGCCGTTCGTGCTCATCGCGTGGGGGCTCCGGTGGTCGGCCGGCGCGCTGGCCTGGACCCGTGTCCACAGCCGCGGCATCTCCACCGCCGGCGGCATCATGCTGGTGACGGTCGGCGTGCTGCTGATGACAGGCGTCTGGAACGACCTCGTGGTGTGGCTGCAGACCACGCTGCCCGGTTACGGGACGGTGCTGTAGATGGCCCTCGAGACCGCCACCACCTTCACGACCCACGCCGACCCGATGGATCGGGACGTCACGACTCCCGCCGGCCTCGGCCCGCTCGGCTGGGGTCGCTGGTTCTGGCGTCGGCTCACGTCGATGCGCACCGCGCTCGTGCTCCTGCTGCTGCTCGGTCTCGCCGCGATCCCGGGATCCCTGGTGCCGCAACGCACCAGCGACGCGATGGCCGTGAACCGGTTCGTGGCCGACAACCCCGAGCTGTCGGCGTGGGACGAGCGACTTGGGCTCTTCGACGTCTACGGCAGCCCGTGGTTCAGCGCCATCTACCTGCTGCTGTTCCTGTCGTTGGTGGGGTGCCTCGTCCCGCGGGCCGGCCAGCACTGGCGGATGTGGCGGGCCAGCCCGACCGCGCCGCCCCGTTCCCTCTCGCGGCTCGACGCCGTGACCACCTTTCCCGGCGACGCCGCCGCCCTCGACTCGGCCGCCGAGCGCTTGCGGGCCGAGCGCTGGCGGGTCCGCCGCGGCCCGGACTGGGTCGCGGGCGAGAAAGGGTTCATCCGCGAGACGGGGAACCAGATCTTCCACTTCGCCCTGCTGGGCGTACTCGCCGCCGTGGGGTGGGGAGCGCTCACCGGCTGGCACGGGACCGTCGTGCTGCGCGAGGGGACGGGTTTCGCCGACGCCGTGACGCAGTACGACACGTTCACCGCCGGGCGTTTCTCCGGAGGTGATTCCCTCCCGCCGTTCACGGTGCGCCTGCAGTCCTTCGACGTGGACTTCGAACGCGGCGAGGCCCAGCGTGGGGCGCCCCGCGACTTCGACGCCCGGGCCCTGGTCACCGACGCCGACGGGAACCAGCAGACCGAGCAGTTCTCGGTCAACGCCCCGCTGACGGTGGACGGCGTCAAGGTGTACCTGTTGGGGCACGGCTACGCGCCCCGGGTCACGGTGCGCGACGGTGACGGCAACATCGTCTTCGACGACTCGGTGGTGTTCCTGCCGCAGGACGGCAACTTCACCTCGGAAGGGGTCATCAAAGCCCCCGACGCCCAGCCCGACCAGTTGGGATTCCGCGGGATCTTCCTGCCCACCGCTGCCATCGACCCCCACACCGGACCCACCTCGACGTTCCCCGCTCCCGACGATCCGGCGCTGTTCCTGTCCGCCTACCGCGGCGATCTGGGTCTCGACGACGGAACTCCCCAGAACGTGTACCAACTCGACGACTCCGGGTTGAAGCAGTTGGGTCTCGAGGCCATGCGGGTCGGGGACTCCTGGAAGTTGCCCGAGGGCGCGGGAACGGTCACGTTCACCGGCATCGACCGCTACGTCTCGCTCAAGGTCGCCCACGACCCGGGCGGCGCCTGGGCGCTGGTGTTCGTCGGGATCGCCATCCTCGGAGTGTGCTTGTCGCTGTTCGTGCGGCGGCGCCGTGTCTGGGTCACCGCCGGGGACGGTACCGTGACGGTGGCCGGGGTGGCGCGTGGCGAGGGGGACATGACCGACGACGTGACTTCGCTGGCCGACGCCGTGCGCACCCAGACAGCCCGAACCGGAGGGACCGCCGATGTTTGACCCGACCGCCCTGGCCGACGCGTCGAACGCACTCATCTACAGCTCCATGCTGGCGTTGACCGTCGCCATGGTCCTGTTCTTCGTGTCGTTCGCCCAGCGGGGGAGTGCCGTGGTCGACATCCGCGAGCGGACGCCCGCGCTGGTCGGCGGGGGATCGCCGACGCCCGATGCGCCCGGTGACATCGCGTCCGGGCCGGACGGCGACCCGGGGCGACGCACCGGGAACATGGCGCTGGCGGTGTCGTGGTTGGCCTTCGCGCTGCTGACCGGCGGGGTGATCGCCCGCGCGCTGTGGGCCGGTCGCGTGCCCTGGGGCAACATGTACGAGTTCTCGCTCATGTCCGCCTACGCGGTGCTCGGCGTGTTCCTGGTCATCTCCACCCGACGCGATGTGCGGTGGCTCGGGGTCTTCATCGTCCCCGCCGTGCTGCTGACCCTCGGACTCGCCGTCACCGTCCTCTACACCGAGGCGGCGCAACTCGTGCCGGCCCTGCGGTCGTACTGGCTGGTGATCCACGTGTCCGCCGCCGTCATCTGCGGTGGTGCCTTCACCTTCTCGGGAGTCGTGGCGCTGCTCTACCTGGCGAAGGGCGCCACGGCGCGGGGGACCCGCGTCGGGCGGGCGCTGGGCGGACTGTCGCGACGGCTGCCCGAGGCCGAGCGGCTGGATCGCATCACCCACCGCACCATCATGTTCACGTTCCCGCTGTGGACCTTCGCGATCGTCGCCGGCGCCATCTGGGCGGAGAGCGCCTGGGGTCGTTACTGGGGCTGGGACCCGAAGGAGACCTGGGCGTTCATCTCGTGGGTGGTGTACGCCGCGTACCTGCACGCCCGCTCGACCGTCGGGTGGCGGGGCCGCAAGGCGGCCTGGCTGGCGGTGCTAGGCCTTGTGGTGTTCTGGTTCAACTACTTCGGAGTCAACCTGCTGTTCAGCGGTCTGCACTCCTACTCCGGGCTCTAGATCGACCACCTCGTCGTCCTCGGCCCGGGTGGCGGCATCGATCCGTTCGTTGATGCGGTGGAACACCCCACCGACATCGCCTCCCAATCGATTGCGGGGGCCGCTCAGCACGAAGATGCTCAGGGCGCCGCTTCCGACGAACGCGACCACCAGCAGCACCCAGCCGCGCAGGCCCACGGCGAACGCCAGACCCCCCACCGCGAGCAGCACCAAGAGGCGCAACGACGAGTAGACCAGGAAGTGCTTCACCGCATCAGGATACGTCGACTGTTCCCGAGTCCTTCCGGGCGCACGTGTCGGGATCTGCGGTTAGGCTGACCCCGTCGCCGCACCATGGGAGTCGTGATGCCTCGGGCCCTTCCGATCCTCATCATCGTGGGGCTGGCCATCTACTCCTTCTTCGACGTCCTCCAGACCGAGGACGACCGCATCCGGCGCTACCCCAAGACCTTCTGGATGGTGGCGTCGCTGATCCCCATCGCGGGTGCGGCCCTGTGGTTCATCATCGGCCGACCCCGCCGGTCGCGCGCCGGCTACGGGCCGCCCCGGGTGATCCACCTCAAGCCGGGTCCGTCCCGTCCGGTGGCCCCCGACGACGATCCCGCCTTCCTCAAGCGACTCGAGGAAGAGGCGTGGCGCCGCCGGCGCCAGGAGAAGCGCGACCCGGGTGCCAGCCACCCCGAGCCTCCGTTGGATCCGCCGGCGGACCCGACCCCTCGGCCGGCTGAGGGGTCTCGGCTCCGCTCGACCACCGGACCCACTCGGCAGGACACCCAGGCGGACCCTCGGCAGGCTGGGAGGATGCTGAGAGCCGGAGTAGACCTGGGCGGCACCAAGATCCAGGCCGTGGTGTGTGACGACGACCATCAGGTGCTGGGCGACTTCCGATGCCCGACCCCCACTGTGGGCGGGCCCGCTGACGTGGCCGACGCGATCGCCGACGCCGTCCGTCGTGCCGCCGAAGCGGGCGGAGCCTCCGCCGCCGACGTCACCGCCGTCGGAGTGGGCGCCCCCGGCCAGATCGACATCGACGCGGGCACGGTCACCCAGGCCCGCAACCTGCCGGACTGGGACGGCAGTTATGCGCTGGGACCGGAGCTCGGCGCGCGGCTGGGCGGGATCCCCACCGCGTTGGGCAACGACGTCCAGGTCGCGGTCCGGGCGGAGCTCGAGCTCGGCGCCGGGCGGCCGTTCCCGTCGTTCCTGGGCGTGTTCTGCGGGACGGGGGTCGGCGGCGGGGTCGTGCTGGATCGGACGTTGTGGTTGGGTCGCGGCGCTGCCGGGGAGATCGGCCACACCCTCGTCATGGCCGACGGGCGGGCGTGGGCCGGACGCCACGGGGTGCTCGAGGCCTACGCCGGACGGGCCGCCATGGAGGTCGAGGCCCGGCGGCGGATCTCCGAGGGCGCCGACTCGCAACTCCTCGAGATCATGGCGGCAAAAGGCAAACCCCGCATGGCCTCAGGGGTGTGGGCGAAGGCGATCCGCAAGGGAGACCCGCTCGCGGTGGAACTGATCGATCAGGCGGTCTGGGCGTTGGGCAACGGGATCGCCAGCGCGGTGAACCTGCTCGACGTTCCCGCGGTCATCATCGGCGGCGGGCTGGGGCTGCGCCTCGGGCAACCCTTCGTCGACCGGATCGCCGCGACGATGGTTCCCCAACTGGTCAAGGCCGACGACCCGCCCGAGGTCATGCTGGCCGAGCTCGGCGACCTGGGGGGCGCCGTGGGTGCGTCGCTCCTCGTCGCCGGCGCCGCCCTACCCCCGCAGCAGCGGGAGCCGGGCCTCAGCCCAGCGCCAGCCCGATAGCCAGTCCCACCCCACCGATCAACAGGGTGATCCCCGTGCCCGCGAGGGCGGGGACCAGAGCGGCTCCGGTGGCCCCCGACCCGACGGTGCGCAGCGGGCGGGCCGCGGGGACCAGTCCCGCGAGTGCCAGCAGCACCCACGGTGTCACCACCACCATGCCCACGACCACCGCGAAACCGGCCAGCACGACGGCGATGAACAGGATCCGGGTGCGGCGATCGCCGAGTCGCACCGCCAGCGTGTGTTTCCCGGCCTCGACATCGGTCGGGATGTCCCGCAGGTTGTTGGCGATCAGGATCGCGCACGCCCACAGGCCCACCGGAACCGCGGCCACCACCGCCAGGGCGATGACCGTCCCGATCTGCGACGCTGCCGTGCCCACCACGGCTACGAGCCCGAAGAACACGAACACGAACACCTCGCCCAGCCCGGCGTAGCCGTAGGGGCGGGGTCCTCCGGTGTAGAACCACCCGGCCAGCACGCTCGCGATCCCGGCGGGCACCAGCCACCACTGGGCTGACACGACGGTCAACGCCAGTCCCGCCACCGCGCCGAGGGCGAACGCGACGATCGCGGCGCGTTTCACCGACTCCGGGCTCGCGAGTCCCTGACCCACGAGCCGCACCGGTCCCACCCGCCGGGCGTCGGTGCCCTTCACCCCGTCGCTGTAGTCGTTGTGATAGTTCACCCCGACCTGGAAGGCGACGGCGACCAGCAGCGCCAGGAGCGCCGGGACGACCCGGAACGAGTCGACGTGGGCTGCCACCCCGGATCCGACCGCCACGGGGGCCAGAGCCGCCGGGAGGGTGCGCGGACGGGCGCCACCGATCCAGGCGCCGGGCGACGCCATCAGGCGTGCCGCCGGGGTTTGCCGGCAGACGTCGTGGGGATCTCGGGCACGAGCGTCATCGTAAGTGGCCGGGCCCGGGGGCCCAACGTCGCGGCCACGGCCTCGCCGAGTTCGTCGATCAGGCCGGGACCCGCGCCGGGGACGGCCACCACGTACGCCGCGGGGGCCTGCCCCCACTCGTCGGAGTCGGTTGCCACGACGGCCGCGTCGACCACCCGGGGATCCGCCAGCAGGTGCTGTGTCACCCGGGCCAGCGACACCTTCTCGCCGCCCACCTTGATCGTGTCGTCCTTGCGCCCGGTCACGATCAGGGTCCCGTCGGTGAGGTGTCCCAGGTCGCCGCTGTGGAAGACCGACCCGTGGAAGCGCGGGGATCCCGGGTCGTCGGCGTATCCGGCGGCGACCGTCGGGCCGCCGATCAGGATCTCGCCGTCCTCGGCCAGCGTCACGGTCACCCCGGGCAGCGGAGTGCCGTCGTAGACGACCCCGCCGCCGGTCTCGGTGGCCCCGTAGGTGGCGACGACGCGGACCCCGGCGTCCTCGGCCCGTTGCCGCAGCGCCGGAGCCAGCGGGGCGCCCCCGACCAGAACCACCCCGAAGGTCGCGAGTCGGGCGGTGGCCTCCGGTGAACGAAGGATCCGGTGGAGTTGGGTCGGGACCAGGGACACCCGCGCGGCCTCGGGGGCAGCGAGGAACCCCTCGGCCGAGAAGGCCGTCGCCCCCCCGAGCGAGTCGATGGCTCGCGGCCGTTCGCCCGCCGCGAGGGTCCGGATCACCGTCAGCAATCCGCCCACGCCGGTCACCGGCACTGCCGTGAGCCAGCCGGCCGGTCCGCCGAGGTGGGTGCTGCCGAGTTCCGCCGACGTCGCCAGCGCCGTCAGGGGAAGCACGACCCGATGCGGTGCGCCGGTGGAGCCGGACGTGGGCAGGACGAGCGCCGGGCCGGTCACGTCGGCGGGCGGGGGGCCCGGGTTCGTCGACAGCTCGACGACCCCGCCCGCCTGCACCGTCTCCCAGGCGCGAATCGCCACCTCGAGGCCGACGGCGCCCGGTGGCACCAGCAGCCGGGCGGGATCAGGGGGGGACATCGCCCCTTAGCCTAGGGTCCTGGGCGGGACGTCCCCGTCCGGCGAGGGAGAGCCCATGGACACGCGCACCCGTTACCCGCTGCCGCCGGTCGTCGCCGACGACAGCCCGGCGCGCCAGGACCCGGCCCACTCGAGCATCGTGCCCGCCGCGGACTGGAAACCCCACGGTGACTACGGGGACATCCGCTACGAGACCGCCGAGGGCATCGCCAAGATCACGATCAACCGGCCGCACAAGCGGAACGCCTTCCGTCCCCAGACCCTGTTCGAACTCGAGGACGCGTTCCGCCGCGCCCGCGACGACGACAGTGTCGGGGTCATCATCCTCACCGGCCAGGGCGACTGGGCGTTCTGCTCCGGCGGCGATCAGGTCATCCGGGGCAACGACGGGTACATCGGCGACGACGAGGTCGCGGCGAAGGGCATCGGACGCCTGAACGTCCTCGACCTTCAGGTGCAGATCCGCCGCACCCCCAAACCCGTCGTGGCCATGGTGGCCGGCTACGCGATCGGCGGCGGTCACGTGTTGCACATCGTCTGCGACCTGAGCATCGCCGCCGACAACGCCCGGTTCGGGCAGACGGGACCCAAGGTGGGGTCCTTCGACGGCGGCTACGGATCGGGCCTGCTCGCCCGTCAGATCGGGCAGAAGCGTTCGCGCGAGATCTGGTACCTGTGCCGCCAGTACGGGGCCGAGCAGGCCTACGACTGGGGGTTGGTGAACTCGGTCGTGCCGTTGGCCGACCTCGAGATCGAGACCGTGCAGTGGTGCCGCGAGATGCTGGCGATGTCCCCGTTGGCGCTGCGCATGCTGAAGGCCTCGCACAACGCCGCCGACGACGGTCTCGCCGGGGTGCAGCAACTGGCGGGCGACGCGACCCTGCTCTTTTACATGACCGAGGAGGCTCAGGAGGGTCGCGACGCGTACAAGGAGAAGCGCCGCCCCGAGTTCGAGAAGTTCCCGAAGCGCCCATGACCTTCCCGCTGCCGGCCACCGCGTTCGCGCTGCCGCTGGCGGCGCCGTTCCGGGGGCTCACCCGGCGCGAGGGAATGCTCATCGAAGGTCCGGGGGGGTGGGGAGAATTCTCCCCGTTCGCCGACTACGACCCCGACCGCTCGGCGCGGTGGTTGCTGGCGGCGGTCGAAGCGGCCCTCGACCCAGATCCTGGGCCCGGGGGTCCGGTCCGTTCCAATGCGATCCTGCCCGACGTCGCCGACGACGAACAGGACCAGGCAGTCGCGGCGCTCCTGACCGACACCGGCTGCGACACCCTCAAGATCAAGATCGGCGGGCGCGACACGGCTGCCGAGATCCGACGCATCGCGGCGATCCATGCTGCGGCCACCGGCGTGCGCCCGGATGTCCGACTGCGCCTCGACGCCAACGGGCTGCTGGGGACGGGGGACGCCCGGGAACTGTTCGCGGCACTGTCGTGGCTCGACATCGGCCTCGAGTACGTCGAGCAGCCGTGTCAGACGGTGGCCGACCTGCGTCGGCTCAGGCTGGAGTTCCCCGATGTGCCCGTCGCCGCCGACGAGGCCCTGCGCCGGGATCGGGAGTTCGACGCCGTGGCGGAGTTCGCCGACGTGGCCGTGGTGAAGATCGCGCCGTGGGGCGGCATCGCCGCCGCCCGGGACATCGTGGCGGGTCTGGGCGTCCCGGCGGTGATCAGCGGCGCGGCCGAGTCATCCGTTGGGCTGGCCCGTGACGCGGTCGCCGCCGCCCGACTGGGCGACCCCGCGCGTGCCCATGGACTGGGGACGGGAACCTTGTTGGCCGACGACGTGACCGCCATGACGGTGTCTCCGGTCGACGGAGTGGTGCCCGCGACCCGCCGCCGTCCCGACCCGGGCGCATTACAGCGGGCGCAGGAGAGGCTGGACCCGGTCGAGCGAGCGCACTGGGCGGATCGGCTGGACACCGCGTGGGAGGCCCTGCGACCGGTGGCGCCCGCGGACCTGTTGGCACGACTGGGGGTGTCCGCATGACGGCGCCGTCCGTGGCCGCAGGCTCCGCGGTCATCGCCGCGCTCCGTGATGCCGGAGTCCGGCATCTGGTGGTGTCGCCGGGATCGCGGTCGGCCCCGCTGGCACGGGCGGCGGCCGCCGCCGAGATGGCCGGGACGATGGCGCTGCATGTCCGGCTCGACGAACGGAGCGCCGGCTTCCTGGCCGTGGGGCTGGCGAAGGGGTCGGGCTCACCGGTCGCCGTCATGTGCACCTCGGGCACCGCCGTGGCCAACCTGGTGCCCGCCGTCGTCGAGGCCCGCTACGCCGGCGTCCCGCTGGTCGTGGTGACCGCCGACCGTCAGCCGGAACTGCGCGGGCGGGGTGCCGCCCAGACGATCGACCAGGTCGACATCTTCGGGCGGTTCCCCCTCGTCTCCCGCGATCTCCCTCTGCCCGACGACTCCGACTGGTCGGCGCGGCCGGTTGCGGAACTGGTCGCCACGGCCGTGCGTGCCCGAGGCCCGGTGCATCTGAACCTGCCGCTGCGACCGCCGCTTGTCGGCCCTGTCGTGGAACTGTCGGAGCAGCCCGGTGATCCGGCCGACCCGACATGGCGCTCGCCCGAGCGCCCTCGGCTCACCACGGCAGCGCGAGGTGCCTTCCTCGTGGGCGACCTCGACATCCAGGACGACGTGGTGCGCGACCAGATCCGGACCGAAGCCGCCCGTCGGGGCTGGCCCATCATCGCGGAGGCGTCGTCCGGACTGTTGGGGCAGCCCGGGGTGGTCCCCGGCGGCACGGCGGCGCTGGGGGATGCGGCCACAGCGGAGCGACTGCGCCCGCAGATCGTCATAACCGTGGGCCCTTTCGGGCTCGACCGGGGCGTGATCGACTGGCTGCGGTCGGCCGACCGCCACGTGTCGGTCCGACTTCGACCGCGGACCGACCCGCCGGATCCCCTGCGATCCGCCGAGTCGGTGCTGGCTGCGGTTCCGTACGTGGACGCCGACGCCGACGAGTCGTGGACACAGGCGTGGGCCGAGGCCGCAGGACCTGCGCCCGAGGGCTGGGGGATGGGACTGATCGCCGCCACCGTGTGGTCGCAGCTGACCCCCGACGACCTGCTGGTCGTGGCGTCCTCTTCGGCGATCCGGGCGCTCGCCGCCTCGGCGCGGGGACCGGGACCCCGCGTGCTCGCCAATCGCGGAGCCAACGGGATCGACGGCCTGGTCAGCACCGCCTGGGGGGCCGCGGTGGCTCACGGTGGTCGGACGGTGGCGCTGCTGGGCGATCTGGCGTTCCTGCACGACACGAACGGACTGCTGGTGCCGTCGGTCGAGGTCCGCCCGGATCTGACGTACGTGGTCGCCGACAGCAATGGGGGGGCGATCTTCGCGGGCTTGGAGCAGGGGGCGCCGGAGTACGCGGACACGTTCGAACGGATCTTCACGACCCCGCACGACCGTGACCTGCGGGCACTCCTCGAGGTGCACGGGGTGCCCACGACAGCCGCGGCGGACGCGGACTCGCTCGGCGAGGCCCTGCGGACGACGGCCGACTCCGCGGGCGTGGCCGCCATCGTGGCGCCGGTCTCCGCCTCCGGTGCCGGCGGGGCTACGGCACACTGACCCCATGTCTGTCTACGACTTCACCGTCCGCGCCAACGACGGGACCGAGGTGCCCCTGGATCAGTACCGGGGCAAGGTGCTGCTGGTCGTCAACACCGCCAGCAAGTGCGGGTTCACGCCCCAGTTCGCCGGACTGGAGAAACTGTGGCAGGAGCATCGCGACGAGGGCCTGGTGATCATCGGGTTCCCGTGCAACCAGTTCGGCTCCCAGGACCCGGGAAGTGACGAGGAGATCCTCGACTTCTGCCAGGTGAACTACGGCGTGACCTTCCCCATGATGGCCAAGATCGACGTAAACGGCGACGCCGCCGACCCACTGTTCCAGTGGTTGACCGGCGAGGCGCCCGGAGTCCTGGGCAGCCGCCGGATCAAGTGGAACTTCACGAAGTTCCTGGTGGGTCGCGACGGCGAGGTCATCAAGCGCTTCGGTCCCAACGACGAACCGGCCTCGTTCGAGGCGGACGTCACGGCCGCGCTGAGCTGAACTCCGGGACCGAGACTCCCGTATCGGTTGCGACCCGGAGTTCGCCCCTGCTTGGATCGAGGCGCCACACAACGGGAGAACTCATGCGCATCCATCGATTGGTCGCCGCCTCGGTGTCCGGGATCCTGCTTACCTCCGTCGTCGCCAGCACTGCCCAGGCGCAGACCGGGGGCGACAAGCAGTACTACGTGTCCGTCGGCGACTCCTATGCGATGGGGTACCAGCCGAACGGCGACCTCACGCACGGGTACGCCAACCAACTGGTGCCCAAGGCACGCAAACGTGGCTACGACCTGACGTTGGTGAACTATGCCTGTGGCGGGGCGACCACCACGTCGATCCTGGAGCAGAAGGGGTGCCGCAAGGATGCCCGCCCCGTCGGCGGCCCGGTCTACCGCAAGCTCACCCAGACACAGGCCGCGGCGAAGTTCCTGCGACACCACCGCAAGGACTCGGTGCTCTTGACGATCTCGATCGGCGGCAACGACATCACCGCGTGCGCCCGGGCCTCGGACCCGATCGCCTGCGTCGCGGAGACGGTGCAGTCGATCAACGCGAATGTGACCGAGCTGGCCCAGCGGCTGCGCAAGGCGGCCGGTCGCAAGGTGCTCATGGTGGGTCTGACCTACCCGGACGTCCTCCTCGGTCAGTGGGTGCGGGAGCCCGTCGACCAGAGCATCGCGGAACTGTCGGTGCTGGCGTTCCAGCAGTTCATCAACCCCGCCCTGAAGACTGCCTACGCCAGCGCGGACGGCAAGTTCGTGGATGTGACCCGGGCGACGGGGGCGTACGGTTCGCTGGACCGGATGACCGACTTCCCGCCCTACGGTGAGATCCCGGTCCCGGTCGCCAAGGTCTGCACGCTCACCTGGTACTGCCAGAAGGGCGACATCCATGCGCGGACCAACGGCTACGGCCTCATGGCCCGCCTCATCAACCTGCGGCTCCCGCGTCTGGTCACGCCCGGCCTCGGCTGATCACGCGGACCCGATCAGGACAGGGCGTCGCGCATCGCCGAAAGTTTGACCTGGGACTCCGCGAGTTCCGCCGCGCTGTCGGAGTCGGCGACCAGCCCGCAGCCCGCGAACAGCCGGGCCGAACGCCGGTCGTTGTCGAACTGCGCGCAGCGCAGCGCGATCGCGAATTCGCCGTCGCCATCGACGTCGAACCAGCCGACCGGCCCGCTGTAGCGGCCCCGGTCCAGGTCCTCGAGCTCGTCGATCACCGACATCGCCCGTTCGGTCGGGGTCCCGCAGATCGCCGCTGTCGGATGCAGGCTCGCCGCCAGCGCCAGCGCGCTCGCGTCGTCGACGAGGCTGCCGGTCACGTCGGTGGCGAGATGCTGCACGTTGGCCAGTTCGAGCACGGACGGCTCGTCGGGGACCCGCAGGTCGGTGCAGTGGATCGCCAGGGCGTGGGCCACCGACCGCACCGCGTACTCGTGCTCGTCGAGATCCTTGGCGCTGGACTGCAGGCGCGCCGCAGCGCGCTCGTTGGTCGCCGAGGTCGTGCCGGCGGCGACGGTACCGGCCAGCACCCGCGACATGACGTGATCGCGGGACCGGCGCACCAGCAGTTCCGGCGTCGCGCCCACCAGGCCCTGGATGTGGAAGGTCCAGCACGCCGGATAGCGCTCGCCGAGCCGCTGCAGGACCGTCTCGAGGGCCACGGGTTCCGCGAAGGTCGCGGTGATCTCGCGCGCCAGGACCACCTTGTCGAGTTCGCCGGCGCCGATCCGTTTCACGGCCTCGCCCACAGCGGTGCGGAAGGCCGCCGCCGACGCCGTGTCGTCCTGCCACCGCACGGCCGGCACCCCGACCGGTCCGGTCGAGCGCACGAGGTCGCCGATCCCCGTGGGGGTGGCGATGAAAGGCGGTTCGCCGTCGTCGCCGGACCAGACGTCGGTCCGCCAGGCCCCGGCGTCGCCCACTCCCACCAGCGTGCGTGGGATCACCACGACCGACCCGTCATCGGAGTCGTCGTAGGTGAACGACGCGAAGGCCACCGGACCGGCGCCCGGGATCCCCGAGGAGTCGTGGGTCTGGGTCTGGGCCCACCAGCGGCCCGCCCACCGCTGGGCCCGGCTGAAGCGTTCCGCACCGCGGAACTGGGCGGAGGCGGCCACGCCGAACCCCACCATCCCGGACCCCTGCCGCACCCAGGCCACCGAGGGCGTCTCGCGCCACGGGGTCCCCAGCAGGTCGACCGGTCCGGCGAGCGCCCGGGTGCGCACGGGTCGGGCGGGAGCAGGCACGACGAGATTCTATGCCGTCACCGTCCGTACCCCCGGCGCACCGGTCCGGGTGTACGAGGTCGCGTCGCGCCTGATTGGATGGCCCGGTGAGGGCCGATCTCGACAAGGACCCGCAGGCAGTCGCCGCCATGTTCGACGACGTCGCCGGGCGGTACGACATCACCAACGATGTGCTGTCGCTGGGGCGCACCGCGTCCTGGCGACGGTCCGTGGCCCGGGCGCTGGAGCCCGTGGCCGGAGCCACCGTCCTCGACCTGGCCGCGGGCACCGGGACGAGCAGTCGCCCCCTGATCGACTCCGGTGCCACCGTGATCTCCGCCGACTTCTCGCTGGGGATGCTGGCCGAAGGTCGGCGCCGACACCCCGCCCAGTGGTTCGTGGCCGGCGATGCGCTGCGGCTGCCCTTCGCCGACGACACGTTCGACGCCACGACCATCTCGTTCGGCCTGCGCAACCTGACCGACACCGTCGCGGGGCTGCGCGAGATGGCCCGGGTCACCAGACCTGGCGGGGTCCTGCTCATCTGCGAGTTCTCGACCCCCACCTGGGGTCCGTTCCGCACCGTCTACCTCGAATACCTGATGCGGGCGCTGCCCGAGATCGCCGAGCGCACGTCGTCGAATCCCGAGGCATACGTCTACCTGGCCGAGTCGATCCGCGCCTGGCCCGACCAGCAGGGTCTGGCGGCGATCATCGCCCGCAGCGGGTGGACGGACGTCCGCTACCGCAACCTCACTGGCGGGATCGTGGCCCTGCATCGCGCGGTCGCCCCCTGACCGATTCGTCAGGGGCGGGACACCACGCAGAACTCGTTGCCCTCCGGATCCGCCAGGGTGCTCCAGCGCAGCCCGAACTCCTCGGTCACCGGACCCTCGACCGCACCTAGGGCGACGAGCCGCGCCACCTCGGGCTCCAGGGGTTCGCCGGGGTCCAGGTCTAGATCAAGGTGCAGTCGGTTCTTGCCGGTCTTGGGTTCAGGGACCTGTTGGAGCAGCAACCTCGGTCCGGCCCCGAACCGGTGATCATCGCCGGGCACCAGGGCCACGTACTGCCCCATGCCGCCCACGACCCGGTAGCCCAGGGCGGCCGACCAGAACGAGGCAAGGGCCTGCGGATCGTGACAGTCGAGGGTGATCGCCAGGTGTGCCATGGCCTCAGTGTGCGGCACGAATCCCCCCAATCCGGGCGCACTCCCGGCGTGACCAGCAGGGGTCACTACACTGGCGCTCGTGAATCGTTTCACAAGCCCGATGAGAGTTGGTGTCGCTCAGCATGAGGGTGCGTGTCTCCCTAGGATGATCCCGACCCATCGGAGGCTCGCGTGAACGTCTACCTGCCCTTGCTGACGCTCGCAGGTCTGGCCGCTCTGTTCGCGCTGTTCTCGGTGACCATGGCGTCCTTCACCGGGCCCAAGCGATACAACCGCGCCAAGGTCGACGCCTACGAGTGCGGCATCGAACCCACCCCGCAGCCGATCGGCGGCGGCAAGTTCCCGGTCAAGTACTACCTGACCGCCATGATGTTCATCATCTTCGACATCGAGATCGTGTTCCTGTACCCGTGGGCGGTCTACTTCGACTCGCTCAAGCTGTTCGGGTTCCTCGCGATGTTGTTGTTCCTGATCAACCTGACGATCCCCTACGTCTATGAATGGCGCCGGGGTGGATTGGACTGGGACTGACCATGGGATTGGAAGAGAAGCTCCCTTCGGGGTTCCTGCTGACCACCGTCGAGGGCATCGGCGGCTACGCCCGCAAGAGCTCGCTGTGGCCGGCCACCTTCGGTCTGGCCTGCTGCGCGATCGAGATGATGGCCACCGGGGCCGGTCGCTACGACCTCGCGCGGTTCGGCATGGAGGTCTTCCGGGCGTCACCCCGCCAGGCGGACCCTCATGATCGTCGCGGGTCGCGTCAGCCAGAAGATGGCTCCCGTGCTGCGCCAGATCTACGACCAGATGGCCGCCCCGAAGTGGGTGATCGCCATGGGTGCCTGCGCATCCAGCGGCGGCATGTTCAACAACTACGCGGTGGTGCAGGGCGTCGATCACATCGTCCCGGTCGACATCTACCTGCCCGGGTGTCCGCCCCGTCCCGAGATGCTGCAGGACGCGATCCTCAAACTCCACGACCAGATCCAGCACACCAAACTGGGGGCGAACCGGGCCGCCGAGATCAAGGAACTCGAGGCGGCGGCCATGGTCGCCGAACCCACGTCGGACATGAAGGGCCTGCTGCGGTGAGCGACACTCCCGAGACCCCCGACGTCGAACCCGCCACGGGCAGCGAGGTGGCGGCGGCATCATCGACGAAGCCCACCGTCATCGGGGTGCGCCACGGTTCCTTCGGGGCGACCGGGTCCGGCGACACCAGTGGGTTCGGCGGACTCGTCGAACCGATCATCTGGCCGGAGGCCGCCCAGCGTCCGTTCGGCGGCTGGTTCGACGAGGCTGCCGACGAGATCGACCTGGCGCTGGCCGACCGGGGGATCCCGGCGGTGTCGGCCGTCGATCGGGTCGTCATCGACCGCGGCGAGATCACCTACTACGTGAACCGCGAGCACCTGCTCGAGTTCGTGCGTGTGCTGCGCGACGAGCCGGGCCTGCGCTTCGAGTGGTGCGCCGGGGTGTCCGGGGTGCACTACCCCGACGAGACCGGCCGCGAACTCCACGCCGTCTACCACTTCCTGTCGATCACCCACAACCGGCGGCTGCGGGTCGAGGTCACCTGTCCCGATGGCGACGCCCGGATCCCGTCGATCGTGTCGGTGTATCCGACCAACGACTGGCACGAACGCGAGACCTACGACTTCTTCGGCATCGAGTTCACCGGTCATCCGGCGCTGACCCGTATCGAGATGCCCGACGACTGGGTGGGCCATCCCCAGCGCAAGGACTACCCGCTCAATGGCATCCCCGTCGAGTACAAGGGCGCCACGATCCCGCCCCCGGACGAGCGGAGGAGTTACCTCTGATGAGCACCTCTGAGACCGAACGGGTCGTCACCGTCGCCGGCGGGGACTGGGAGACCGTGCTGGCCGCCCCCGAGGGCGCCAGCGAACGGGTGGTGGTCAACATGGGCCCCCAGCACCCCTCCACCCACGGCGTGCTCCGGCTCATCCTGGAACTCGAGGGTGAGTCCGTGACCGAGGCGCGGTGCGGCATCGGCTACCTGCACACCGGCATCGAGAAGAACCTCGAGTTCCGCAGTTGGGTCCAGGGCGTCACGTTCGTCACCCGGATGGATTACCTGGCGCCCTTCCACAACGAGACCGCCTACTGCCTCGGCGTCGAGAAACTGTTGGGTATCACCGACGAGGTCCCCGAGCGGGCGACGATCATCCGCGTCATGCTCATGGAGCTCAACCGGATCTCGTCCCACCTGGTCTGCCTGGCCACCGGCGGCATGGAGCTCGGTGCCCTGACGGCCATGACCTTCGGCTTCCGCGAACGCGAACTGGTCCTCGACCTCTTCGAGCTGATCACCGGTCTCCGCATGAACCACGCCTACATCCGGCCCGGTGGAGTCGCGCAGGATCTTCCCGGACGGGGCCGAGAAGGCCATCGCCGACCAGATCGTGCTGCTGCGCAAGCGTTTCAAGGACACGGCGGGTCTGTTGGTGGACAACGCCATCTGGATGGGCCGCACAGTCGGCGTCGGCTACATGGACCTGCAGGCATGCATGGCCCTGGGGATGTCGGGTCCCGTGCTGCGGGCCACCGGCCTGCCGCACGACCTGCGCAAGTCCCAGCCCTACTGCGGCTACGAGAACTACGAGTTCGACGTGCCCACCGAGACCACCGCCGACGCCTACGGCCGGCTCCTCATCCGGCTCGCCGAGATGCAGGAGTTCTGCAACATCGTCGAGCAGTGCCTCGACAAACTACGCCCGGGTCCGGTGATGGTGGCCGACAAGAAGATCGCCTGGCCGAGTCAACTGGCCATCGGGCCCGACGGCATGGGCAACTCGCCGGAGCACATCAAGCACATCATGGGTCAGTCCATGGAAGCGCTCATCCATCACTTCAAACTGGTGACCGAGGGTTTCCGGGTCCCCGTCGGGCAGGTCTACTCCGCGATCGAGTCCCCCCGCGGCGAACTCGGGGTGCACATCGTCAGCGACGGCGGCACCCGCCCCTCCCGGGTGCACTTCCGCGATCCCTCGTTCACCAACCTGCAGGCCGTGCCGATCATGTGCGAGGGCGGCATGGTGGCCGACGTCGTGGCCGCAGTGGCCAGCATCGACCCGGTCATGGGCGGGGTCGACCGATGACCAGCGCGAGGAGTCCCCGATGCCGTTGACCGACCAGACGGTCGCCGAAGCCCGCGACCTGGCCGCGCGTTACCCGCAACCCCGTTCGGCGCTCCTTCCCATGCTCCACCTCGTCCAGTCGGAGGAAGGCATGATCACCGGCGCCGCCATCGAGCTGTGCGCCGACGTGCTCGACCTGACGACGGCCGAGGTCACCGCGGTGGCGACGTTCTACACGATGTACCGGCAACGCAGCGAGGGCGGCACGCACCACATCGGCGTCTGCACCAACACCCTCTGCGGGTTGCTCGGCGGCGACGCGGTCTACGAGGCGCTGAGCCGGCGCCTGGGCGTCGGGCACAACGAGACCACCGAGGACGGTGCGTTCACCCTCGAACGTATCGAGTGCCAGGCGGCGTGCACCTACGCCCCGGTCATGACCGTCGACTGGGAGTTCTTCGACCAGATGACCATCGAGTCCGCCATGACCGTCATCGACCGGCTCGTGGCCGGCGACGAGGTGATCGCCACTCGCGGTCCCGCGGTGCGGGGGTGGCGCGCGGCGGAGCGCACCGTCGCCGGCATCGACGACGGGCTGGCCGGCGAGGGCGGCGGCGCCGACGCGGTCATGCTCGCCGGACTCACCGTGGCCCGCGAACGGGGAATGTCGGCACCAGGAAAGGCGGACTGATGCCCCTCACCCCGGTCATCACGGCCCACTGGGACGACCCCGATTCGTTCACGATCGACTCCTACCGCCGCCACGGCGGCTACACCGCCTTGGCCAAGGCGCTCGCGACCGACCCCGACGACGTCATCGGCACCGTCAAGGACTCGGGCCTGCGTGGCCGGGGCGGCGCCGGATTCCCCACCGGCCTGAAGTGGTCGTTCGTGCCGCAGAACGACGGCCGGCCGCACTACCTGGTCGTCAACGGCGACGAGTCGGAGCCGGGTGCCTGCAAGGACATCCCGATCATGCTGGCCAACCCGCACGCCCTGATCGAAGGCATCATCATCACGTGCTGGGCGATCCGCGCCAAGCACGCGTTCGTGTATATCCGCGGCGAGGTGCCCCACCCCATCCGTCGGGTGCGCCGCGCCGTCGAGGAGGCCCGCGCCGCGGGTTTCGTGGGTACCAACGTCCTGGGGTCCGGGCTCGACATCGACATCGTGGTCCACGGGGGCGCCGGGGCGTACATCTGCGGCGAGGAGACGGCCCTGCTCGACTCCCTCGAGGGTCGCCGGGGGCAGCCGCGTCTCAAGCCGCCCTTCCCGGCTGTCGCCGGGCTCTACGCGTCGCCGACGGTGGTCAACAACGTCGAGACCATCGCCTCGGTGCCCTACATCATCAACAACGGCTCCGCCTGGTTCCGCCAGTTCGGCACGGAGAAGTCACCCGGCTTCAAGGTGTGGGCCATCTCCGGGCACGTGAACCGACCGGGGATCTACGAGGCCCCACTCGGAACCACCATGGCCGAACTGCTCGACTACGCCGGCGGCATGCGCGACGGGCGCTCGGTCAAGTTCTGGCTCCCCGGAGGCTCGTCGGTGCCGCTGCTGCTCGAGGAGCACCTCGAGATCCCGTTGACGTACGAGGCGATCGCCGAAGCCGGAAGCATGCTCGGCACCGGCACACCGATGCTGTTCGACGAGACGACCAGCGTCGTCAAGGCCATCACCCGGTGGCTGGAGTTCTACAAGCACGAGTCGTGCGGCAAGTGCACCCCGTGTCGCGAGGGCACCTACTGGATCACCGGCACGCTGCAGAAGTTCGCCGACGGGCGGGGCGAGGAGTCCGAGGTCGACCAGCTCGTCGAACTGTGCAACCAGATCATGGGTCGCTCCTTCTGTGCGCTCGGCGACGCGGCAGCCACGCCCTACCCCGCGGCGTTGAAGTACTTCCGCGACGAGTTCACGGCGGCCGAGACGCAGCCGCCCGACCAGGCCTTCGATCCGGCAGCGACGATGATCATCCCGAGCCTGAGCGGAGCGGACGCATGACCACCACGTCGAACGACCAGAGCGCGGCGGCCACCACCGAGGTGGAGATGGTCACCGGGACCATCGACGGTCACGAGGTCACGGTGCCCAAGGGGACGATGATCATCCGCGCTGCGGAACTGATCGGGGTCGAGGTGCCCCGGTTCTGCGACCATCCCTTGCTCGATCCCGTGGCCGCCTGCCGGGCGTGCCTCATCGAGGTCGAGGGCATGCCCAAACCGCAGCCGTCGTGTGCGGTGCCGTTGGGGGACGGGATGGTGGTCCGGACGCAGGTCACCAGCGAGGTCGCCGAGAAGGCCCAGGCCGGCGTCATGGAGTTCCTCCTCATCAACCACCCGCTCGACTGCCCGGTGTGCGACAAGGGCGGCGAGTGCCCGCTGCAGAACCAGGCGATGACGACAGGACGGGGCGAGTCCCGGTTCACGCTGAAGAAGCGCACGTTCCCCAAGCCCATCTCGATCAGCTCCGAGATCCTGCTCGACCGCGAACGCTGTGTCATGTGCCAGCGCTGCACCCGCTTCGCCGACGAGATCGCCGGTGAACCCTTCATCGAACTCGTCCAGCGGGGCGCCCAGCAGCAGATCGGCGTCGGCGAGGAGCCCTTCGACTCCTACTTCTCGGGCAACACCATCCAGATCTGCCCCGTCGGGGCGTTGACCAGCGCCGAATACCGCTTCCGCTCCCGACCCTTCGACCTGGTGAGTGTGCCGACCACCTGCGAACACTGCGCCTCGGGGTGCGCCCTGCGCACCGACTACCGGCACGAGGCCGTCATGCGGCGACCGGCGGCAGATGATCCCGAGGTCAACGAGGAGTGGAACTGCGACAAGGGACGGTTCTCGTTCCCCTACCTGAGCCTGGACCGGCTCGAGCAGCCGCTGGTGCGCGACGGCGACACCCTGCGTCCCGCGTCCTGGCCCGAGGCGTTGCGGGTCGCGGCGGCCGGCCTGGCGGCGGCGACGGGCCGGGCGGCGGTCCTCACCGGTGGTCGCCTGACCCTCGAGGACGCCTACGCCTATTCGCGGTTCGCCCGCGTGGCGCTGCACACCGATGACATCGACCTGCGCGCGCGCGCAACCGGTGCCGACGAGACGGGATTCCTGTCCGCCCGTATCGCCGGGACCGCCGGGCCGACGTACCACCAGCTCGAGCAGGCGCCCGCGGTGCTCCTCGTCGCCTTCGAGCCCGAGGAGGAGTCCCCGATCGTCTTCCTGCGGTTGCGCAAGGCGGCCAAGTCCGGCACGGCCGTGATGTCGGTCGCCCCCTTCGCCAGTCGGGGCCTGGAGCGGATGTCGGGCCGGCTGCTCCCGGTCGTCCCCGGATCCGAGGCCGAGTCGCTGCAGCACCTTCCCGCTGACGTGCTCGAACTCCTGGGACAACCCGGTGCCGTGATCATGGTGGGGGAACGGGCGGCGGGTGCCCCCGGCGCTCTGCAGGCCGTCACCGAGTTGGCCGACCGGACCGGGGCCGCCCTGGCCTGGGTGCCCCGTCGCGCCGGCGAACGCGGAGCCGTGGACGTCGGCTGCCTGCCGGGACTGTTGCCCGGGGGACGTCCCCTGGCCGACCCGGTCGCGCGGCGCGAGGTGGCCGGGGCCTGGGGGATGGCCGCCGACGACCTGCCGGCCGAGCCCGGACGTTCGCTGGCCGAGGTCGTGGCCCAGATCCAGGCCGACCGGACGGCAGCCGCCGCCGACGACGAGGCCGAGCCGGCCATCGCGGCGTTGGTCGTCGCGGGGGTCGAGGCATCGGACGTCCCGGACTCCGACGAGTTCCTCGCCGCGGTCGGGGCCGCGCCGTTCGTGGTGTCGCTCGAGACGCGACCGTCCGAGGTCACCGCGCTGGCCGATGTCGTGCTGCCGGTGGCCGTGGTCACCGAGAAGGCCGGCACCTTCGTCAACTGGGAGGGCCGCCGGCGCCCCTTCGAGCGGGCGTTCCCCGACGCCTCCACCTACAGCGACGCCGATGTCCTGGCGCTGCTGTCCGACCACCTCGACCTCGACCCGGCACCCCGCACGGTCGCGGAACTGCGCGCGGAGATCACCGGACTGGGGGCCTGGGCCGGGACCCGCGAGTGGCAGCCCACGCCTGTGGCGGCGACCCCCGCCCAGCCCGGCCCCGGCGAGGCGGTCCTGGCGTCCTGGCGGCTCCTGCTCGACCAGGGGGTGGAGCAGGAGGGTGAGCCCTACCTGGCGGGCACCCGCAAGCCGAGTGTCGCGCGAATCAGCCAGGCCACCGCCGCGGGGATCGGGGTGTCCGACGGCGAACCGGTGCGGGTGTCCACCGACCACGGCGCCATCACGCTGCCGGCCCTCATCACCGAGATGGCCGACGGCATCGTCTGGCTGCCCGGCAATTCGCCCGGGTCCCGGGTGAGTCTCACCCTGCGCGCGGCGCCGGGCGATACCGTGCGGCTCGGAAGGGAGTGAGCTCATGCCCGAGTTGAGTGCCTTCGGCAACGATCCCTTCTGGCTGGTGTGCCTGAAAACCCTCGGCGTCTTCGTCATCCTCGTGCTGCTCGTGCTGTTCACGATCTGGGCCGAACGTCGCGTCGTGGCGCGCATGCAGATGCGCATCGGACCCAACCGGGTCGGCCCTTTCGGACTGCTCCAGTCCCTGATGGACGGCTTCAAACTGGCCCTGAAAGAGGAGATCATCCCGATCACGGCCCACAAGGCGGTGTACTGGCTGGCGCCCCTGATCAGTGCGATCTGCGCGTTCGCGGCCTTCGCCGTGATCCCCTTCGGCCCGGTCGTGTCGATCTTCGGGGTCGAGACCCCGCTGCAACTCACCGACTTCCCCCAGTCGGTCCTCTACGTCCTCGCGATCGCCTCGATCGGCATCTACGGCCTCGTCCTCGCCGGCTGGTCGTCGGGGTCCACCTACCCGCTGCTGGGCGGCCTGCGCTCGAGCGCCCAGATGATCTCCTACGAGATCTCGATGGGGTTGTCCTTCGTGGCGGTGTTCCTCTATGCGGGAACCATGTCCACCAGCCAGATCGTGTCCGCCCAGGCTTCGCTGTGGTTCGCGGTGCTGCTGGCTCCGTCGTTCGTCATCTACGTCACCGCGATGGTCGGCGAGACGAACCGCGCACCGTTCGACCTGCCCGAGGCCGAGGGCGAGCTGGTGGGCGGGTTCCACACCGAGTACTCGTCGCTGAAGTTCGCGATGTTCTTCCTCGGCGAGTACATCAACATGGTCACCGTCTCCAGCATCGCGACCACCCTGTTCCTGGGTGGCTACCTGGCCCCGTGGCCGCTGTCGCTGATCCCCGGCATCAACTCCGGGTGGCTGTGCATGCTGTGGTGGCTCATCAAGGTCGCCGGATTCCTGTACTTCTTCATCTGGTTGCGCGGCACCCTGCCACGGTTGCGCTATGACCAGTTCATGGCGTTCGGGTGGCGGGTGCTCATCCCCGTCTCGCTGCTGTGGATCGTCCTGGTGTCGGGCCTGCGCGTGGTGCGCTCGGAGTACACCGACGCGACCAACGGCATGCTCACAGGAGGCGCCATCCTCCTGGCGGTGCTGCTGGCCCTCGGCTTCTACCTGTCGGTGCGGGCCGGCGGGAACGAGGTCCCCGAGGCGGAACCGGTGCCCGAGGTGATCACCGCCGACGCCGACAGCTACCCGGTCCCCCCGCTGCCGGGCCAGACGTTCGAATACACCCCGCGGAGCACGCCACCGGTCGCCGGTGCCACGACCTCGGTGGGAGAGGAGACCTCCGATGGCTGAGCTGCCCCCCGCCCTGCGCGGGTTCTGGGTCACGTTCCGGACCCAGTTCCAGAAGGTGAACACCGAGCAGTATCCCGAGGAGAAGGACAAGTTCCCGCCCAAGCCCCGATTCCACGGCCGGCACCAGCTCAACCGTTATCCCGACGGGCTGGAGAAGTGCATCGGCTGTGAACTGTGCGCCTGGGCGTGCCCGGCCGATGCGATCTACGTCCAGGGGGCGGACAACTCCGAGGCCCAACGGTTCTCGCCGGGCGAGCGCTACGGCCGCGTCTACCAGATCAACTACCTGCGCTGCATCTTCTGCGGACTATGCATCGAGGCGTGCCCCACCCGGGCGCTCACCATGACCCACGAGTACGAACTGGCCGACAACGGTCGGGCCAAACTCATCTACGAGAAGCCCGACCTGCTGGCCCCCCTCACCGACGGGATGGCACTGCCGCCGCACGACATGGTCGAAGGCCTGGACGCCAAGGACTACTACGAGGGTCGGGTCACCGGGGCCACCGAGGAGCAGCACGAGGAATCGCGGCATGCCCACCGGATGCCGGGGGTGGTCCAGTGATCTCGTCTGTGGCGGTCCTGGCCGCCAACGATGCCGACGCCGGCGAGCAGGTCACCTTCTGGATCTGCGCCACCTTGGCGGTGGTCGGCGCCCTGGGCCTGGTGTTGTCCCGCAAGACGGTTCACAGTGCCCTGTTCACCGCGCTCACGATGCTGAACCTGGCGGTCCTGTACGTCGCCAACCAGGCGCCGTTCCTGGGACTGGTCCAGGTGATCGTCTACACCGGCGCCGTCATGATGCTGTTCCTGTTCGTGCTCATGCTGGTGGGTGTCGATGCCAGCGACTCGTTCGTCGAGACGCTCAAGGGCCAACGCGTCGCGTCCCTGCTGCTGGTGCTGGGCTTCGGCATCCTGCTGGTGCTGACCCTGGGGACGGCTCTGTCCGGGGTCGACGCGGTGGGCCTCGACGCGGCCAACGCGGCCGAGGGCGGAAACGTGCAGGGGCTGGCCGCGCAGATGTTCACCACCTACCTCCTGCCGCTCGAGGTCGTCGCCGCCCTCCTGATCACCGCCGCGCTCGGCGCCCTGGTCCTGGCCCACCGCGAGCGGTGGGCGCCCAAGTTGGGGCAGGAGGAGATGTCCAAAGCGCGCATGGAGCGCTACCTGACCACCGGCGAACACCCCGGACCGTTGCCCAACCCCGGTGTGCTCGCCACGAGCAACGCCATCGGCACCCCGGCTCTGTTGCCCGACGGTTCGGCCTCGGAGTTGTCGATCCCCCTCCCGCTGCGCGGCGAACCGCGCACCCGCCTGACCCACACCCAGACCGAGATCGACGCGGACGTCACCGAGGTGCGTGAGATCGCCGACGGCGACGAAACCCTGCGCCCGGCGGCCCTCGACGACGTCGACGGCCACGTGGACCTCGCCGAGGTCTACCCCGACGACGCGGGGTCCGACGGCGACACTCCCGACGACGGAAGGGGGCGTGATGGATCCCTCCGCCTACGTCATCCTGTCGGCGATCCTGTTCTGCATCGGTGCGGTCGGGGTGCTGGTCCGGCGCAACGCGATCGTGGTCTTCATGTCCGTCGAGATGATGCTCAACGCCGCCAACCTTGCCTTCGTGTCCTTCGCGCGCATGCACGGCAACCTCGACGGTCAGGTCATCGCGTTCTTCGTGATGGTCGTGGCCGCCGCCGAAGTGGTGGTCGGACTCGCGATCATCATGACGATCTTCCGCACCCGCCGATCGGTGTCGATCGACGAACCCAGTCTGATGAGGAACTGATGAGCATCCTCGCCCTGTCCCTGCCGTTCGTCGACGGTGCGCCGCCGGAGAACGTCGAACCCGTCACCTCCACCATCACCGCTGCCCAGGCGGGGGAGCGTTCCCGCTGATGTGGCTGCTGATCGCCCTGCCGGCGTTCGGCGCCCTGGTGCTGCTGGTGGGGGGTCGGCGCACCGACCGCTGGGGTCACATCCTCGCCTGCCTGCTGCCCATCGGGTCCTTCGTCCTGGCCTGCGTACTGCTGGTGCAGATGATGGGCCTCCTCGTCGACGACCGCGCGGTCACGGTCGAACTGTGGAACTGGACCTTCGCGGGCTCGTTCGACGCGTCGTTCGCCTTCCGGCTCGATCCGCTGTCGATCTCCTTCGTCATGCTCATCACCGGTGTGGGTTCGCTGATCCACATCTACTCGATCGGCTACATGGCGCACGACCCCAAACGGCGGTTGTTCTTCGCTTACCTGAACCTCTTCGTGGCCGCGATGCTCACGTTGGTGCTGGCGGACAACTACCTGCTGGTCTACGTCGGCTGGGAAGGGGTGGGCCTGGCCTCGTTCCTGCTGATCGGGTTCTGGCAGTACCGCGATGCGGCTGCGGTGGCGGCCAAGAAGGCGTTCGTCATGAACCGCGTCGGCGACGTGGGTCTGAGCATCGCGGTGATGCTCATGTTCGTGACCTTTGGGACGGTCACGTTCCAGAACGTCTTCGAGGCGGCGCCCGAGGCCAACGAGACCACCATCACCCTCATCGGGCTGACGTTGTTGCTGGCGGCCGTCGGCAAGAGTGCGCAGTTCCCCTTGCAGGCATGGTTGCTCGACGCCATGGAGGGCCCCACCCCGGTGTCCGCGCTCATCCACGCGGCGACGATGGTGACCGCGGGCGTGTACCTCGTGGTCCGCAGCAACGCGATCTTCGACCTGTCCAACACGGCGATCACCGTCGTGCTCGCGATCGGTGTGATCACCATGATCATGGGGGCCTGGATCGCCTGCGCCCAGGACGAGATCAAGAAGTCGCTGGCCGGGTCCACCATGAGCCAGATCGGTTACATGTTCCTGGGTGCCGGTCTCGGCCCGGCGGGATACGTCTTCGCGATCTTCCACCTCCTCATGCACGGCATGTTCAAGGCCGACCTGTTCCTCAGTGCCGGTTCGGTCATGCACGGCAACGACGACCAGAAGAACATGCGGCTCTACGGTGGCCTGCGGGTGGCGATGAAGGTCACCATGGTCGCGTTCTTCTGCGGATTCCTGGGCATCTCGGGTCTGCCGCCCTTCGACTCGTGGTTCTCCAAGGACGGCATCATCGACGCCGCGCTCGGCGTGAACGTGTTCGCGGGGCTCTGCGCCCTCGGGGCGGCCGGCCTCACCGCGTTCTACATGACCCGCATGCTGGCCATGACCTTCTTCGGGAGCCCGCGCTGGGCCGAGGACCAGCACCCCCACGAGTCGCCGGTGGTCATGACGGCGCCCATGTTGCTCCTGTCCGTCGGCGCCCTGTTCGGCGGCCTGTTCTTCGTGTACGTGGCCCCCATCGGCGAGTGGCTGGCCCCCGTGGTCGGGTTCGAGGAGTCGCACCCGGTGATCCCCGAGATCCCGCTGAAGCTGCTGAGCATCGCGATCGCGGTCACCGGCATCGTCCTGGGTTGGCTCAAGTACGCCCGCGACGACGTGCCGCGGGTCGCCCCCACCGACGTCTCGGTGCTGACGGTCGCCGGTCGCCACAGCCTCTACGGCGACGCGTTCAACGAGGCGGTGTTCATGCGGCCCGGGCAGTACCTGACCCGCTGGCTGGTGTGGTTCGACAACCGGACCGTCGACGGTGCCGTGCGGGGCCTGGCGTCCGGGGTGTCGGGCATGGGGGAACGTCTCCGGGGCCTGCAGACCGGGTTCGCCCGGTCCTACGCGCTGTCCATGGTGGGCGGAGCCCTCCTCTTGGGAGTCGTGTTCATGGCGGGAAGGTGGTTCTGATGCCGATCCTGACCATCCTCGCCCTCGTCCCCCTCGTGGGCTCGCTCGTCGTCGGATTCGTCCCCGGCACCCCGGCGCGCTCCAAGCTGATCGCCCTGATCTTCGCCCTGGCCACGTTCGCGCTCACGATCGTCGCCATCACGCAGTACGACACCGCGTCGCCCGAGCAGTACCAACTGGTCGACGTCTACAACTGGATCCCCAGCCTCGGTCTCAACTTCTCGTTGGGTGTCGACGGCCTCGGTCTCGTCATGGTGTTCCTCGCGACACTGCTCACCCCGCTGGTGATCCTCGCCGGGTGGAACGACGTCGAGGACTCCGCGGCGCAGGAGTCGACGGCGCAGCCCACCGGGCAGGTGCGAGGCTACTTCGCGCTGATGCTGCTGATGCTGGCGATGACCGTGACGGTCTTCACCGCGCTGGACGTGTTCCTCTTCTACTTCGTGTTCGAGGCCGTCCTGATCCCGGTGTACTTCATGATCGGGCGCTACGGCACGGGTCGCCGGACCTACGCCGCGGTCAAGTTCCTGATCTACTCGCTGGTCGGCGGCCTGGTGATGCTGGCTGCGTTGGCCATGCTCTGGTACGTGTCGGCGCAGGCCTTCGACACGCCGACGCTCTATCTGCCGGATCTGCTCACCATCGACATCGACCCGTCGCTGCAGAACTGGCTGTTCCTGGGATTCTTCCTCGCGTTCGCGATCAAGGCTCCGCTGTGGCCGCTGCACACCTGGTTGCCCGACGCCGCCGGGTCCAGCACCCCGGGCACCGCGATCCTGCTGATCGGGGTGCTCGACAAGCTGGGCACCTTCGGCATGCTGCGGTTCTGCCTGCCGCTCTTCCCCGAGGCGGCCCAGACCTTCGCTCCCGTGATCATCGGTCTGGCGGTGATCAGCATCTTCTACGGCGGACTGGTCGCCATCGGCCAGACCGACATGAAGCGACTGTTCGGGTATGTGTCGATCTCCCACTTCGGGTTCATCGTGCTGGGGATCTTCGCGTTCACGACCCAGGCCCAGGTGGGCTCGGCGTTCTACATGCTGGGCCACGGCATCAGTACGGCGCTGCTGTTCATGGTCGCGGGATACCTGATCACCCGGCGGAAGACCTCCGCGATCGGCGCGTACAGCGGGGTGTCCAGCGTGACGCCGGTGCTGGCGGGCATGTTCCTGTTCGCGGGGCTCACCGCCCTGGCGCTCCCGGGCCTGTCCACGTTCCTGTCGGAGTTCCTCGTGCTGTTGGGCACGTTCTCCCGCTACCCGTGGCTGGCCGCGTTCGCGACGCTGGGCATCATCCTGGCCGCCGTCTACGTGCTGCTGCTCTACCAGCGGACCATGACCGGCAAGACGTCCAAGACGGCGGAGGGGATGCCCGACCTCAACGGCCGGGAACGGCTGGCCCTGGCGCCCTTGGTCATCCTGGTGGTGTTCCTGGGCTTCTACCCGGCACCGGCCCTGGATGTGCTCAACCCGTACGTGGACGATGTCATGGCCCAGGTCGGCACCACCGACCCACCGCCCACCGTCCCCGTGGCCACTGAAGGGGTCCAGCCATGATCGGCGTCGCGACGGCCAACGAGGTCGTCTTCCCCGACATCCAATGGTCGCTGATCGCGCCGGTCGTGATCGTGCTCGGCGCTGCCGCCATCGGGGTCCTCGTCGAGGCCTTCGCGCCGCGCGAGAGCCGCCGGTCGATCCAGATCGCTCTCACGTTCGCGGCGTTGATCGCCTCGTTCGCGACCGTCGTCATCGCCGCGGGTGCGTTCCAGCTGGTGGTCGCGGGTTCGGCCGCGGTCGACGGCCCCGCACTGTTCCTGCAGGGCACGGTCGTCCTGCTGGCGATCCTGGCCGCGCTGCTCATGATGGAGCGTCACGTCGACCCCAGCGGGGACGCGTTCGCCGCGCGGGCGTCCGCCATGCCGGGATCCGAGGACGAGCGTCAGTTCACGGCGCGGGGCTACTTCCAGACCGAGATCTGGCCGCTGTTCCTGTTCTGCACCGGCGGCATGATGCTGTTCGTCGCTGCCAACGACCTGCTCCTCATGTTCATCGCACTCGAGATCATGAGCCTGCCGTTGTATCTGCTCGCCGGCATGGCGCGCCGCCGCCGCCTGCTGAGCCAGGAGGCCGCGCTCAAGTACTTCCTGCTGGGTGCCTTCTCCTCGGCGTTCTTCCTCTACGGGGCTGCGCTGGTCTACGGGTTCGCCGGCACGATCTCGCTGGGCGGGATCGCCGAGGCGGTCACCGGTCAGCCGCAGATGAACGGTCTGCTGCTGGGGGGCATCGCCCTCATGGCGGTCGGACTGTTGTTCAAGGTCGCCGCGGTGCCGTTCCACTCCTGGGCACCCGACGTCTACCAGGGGTCTCCCACCCCGGTCACCGCCTTCATGGCCTCCGGGGTCAAGGTGGCGGCGTTCGGCGCCATGCTGCGGCTGTTCTACGTCGCCTTCGGTGGGGCCTCGTGGGATTGGCGACCCGCCTTCTGGGTGATCGCGATCCTGACGTTCTTCACCGGCGCGATGGTCGCCCTGGCGCAGAGCGACATCAAGCGCATGCTCGCCTATTCCTCCATCGCCCACGCCGGCTTCCTGCTGCTGGGCGTCATCGCGGTGACCCCCGACGGTCTCGCGTCGACGATGTTCTATCTGGTGACCTACGGACTGGCGACGCTGGGCGCCTTCGGCATCGTCATGCTCATCCGCGACGACAGCGGCGAGACCACATCCATGGACGCCTGGCGGGGGCTGGGTCGGACCCATCCGTTGCTGGCGTCGGCGTTCACCTTGTTCCTGCTGTCCTTCGCGGGGATCCCGCTCACCTCGGGCTTCATCGGCAAGTTCGCCGTCTTCTCGGCGGCAGCGGCCGCCGGCGAAGGCTGGCTGGTGCTGCTGGCGGTCATCGCCAGCGCCATCGCGGCCTTCTTCTACCTGCGCGTGGTCGTGGTGATGTTCTTCTCCGACCCGGTGGGGGACGGGCCACAGGTCGCCGTCCCCAGTTGGGCGACGAAGGCGACGGTGGTGGTGGCGGTGGTCGCCACAGTGCTGCTCGGCATCTTCCCGCAGCCGCTGCTGGAACTGGCCGACAAGGCCGACATCTTCGTGCGCTGAGCCGACGTGTCCGTCGGCTGATCTCCGCGAATTCCGCAGGTCGCCCGCGGGCGGATCGCGCAACCGCTAGGGTCGGCGCCAACGAGTCCGTGGAGGCACCATGCGTAAGTCCGTCATCGTCCTGGCCGCGACCCCGCTGTTGGCGGTGGCGCTGGCGTCCTGCAGCAGCAGTTCGTCCAGCACGACCACCTCGGAGCCCGCGGAGACCCCGATGGCGTCCACGGAGGCGTCCGCCAACCAGGCCAAGGTCGACGCCTACTGTCAGAAGGTGGACGACGTGGTGGCCAAGGCCAACGAGTTGAAGACCAACCCGAACGCCCAGACCGCGCAGGAGATCAGCAAAGAGGTCACCGAGCTGACCAATCAGGCCAAGGATCTGGCAGGTGCGGTCATCGCCGAGCCGTCGCTCACCAGCAAGGTCACGGAGTGCAGCACCAAGCTGCAGAGCGCGTCCGCGGGCTGATGCGGCTGGGGGTCACCTACCGTGACCCCCTACCCTGGTCGGTATGACGTCTCCCAAACTCCGCACGTCGGTGGGGTTCACCCTCGCCGACGCGGATCTGGAGGCGCGGCTGCTGTCCGGATTGGCCGCTGTCGAGGAACAGTTGGCCGATGCCGTCAAGAGCAGTGATTCGTTCGTCTCGGAGGCCGCCGGGCACCTGGTCGATGCCGGCGGCAAACGGTTCCGGCCCCTCCTGACGCTCCTGGCCGCGCAGTACGGCGACGCGGCAGCACCGGGGGTGGTCCCGTCGGCCGTCGTCGTCGAGCTCACCCACCTGGCGACGCTGTATCACGACGACGTCATGGACGAGGCGCCGCGGCGCCGGGGGGCCGAGTCGGTCAACTCGCGGTGGGGGAACACCGTCGCGATCCTGACCGGTGACTTCCTCTTCGCGCGGGCGTCGGACATCCTGGCGGACCTGGGACCCGAGGCGGTCCGCCTGCAGGCGCGGACCTTCGAACGGCTGTGCGTGGGGCAGATCCGCGAGACGGTGGGTCCCGCCGACGGCGACAGCGCGGTGGATCACCACCTCGCGGTACTGGCCGACAAGACCGGTAGCCTGATCGCCACGTCCGCCCGGTTCGGGGCGCAGCAGTCGGGCGCCGACGAGGTCGTCGTCGATGCCCTCACCCGCTTCGGGGAACGCATAGGCGTGGCCTTCCAGCTGGCCGACGACCTGGTCGACATCACCAGCGACTCGACAGACTCGGGCAAGACCCCGGGCACCGACCTGCGCGAGGGCGTCCCGACCCTGCCCGGACTGTTGGTGCTGGCCGAAGGAGGCGACTCACGGCTGGTGGAACTGCTCAGCAGACCGCTGCCCGACGATGCGGACCATGCGAAGGCGTTGGCCCTCCTGCGTGCGCACCCGGCCCTGGATGCAGCTCGCGCCGAGGCGCAGCGGTGGGCCGTCGACGCTCGCGACTGCCTGGCGCCCCTCCCCGATGTCCCCGCCACGGCCGCGCTGTCCTCGCTGTGCGACTACGTGGTGCTCCGCACCGGGTGATCCGAGCCCACCCGTAGGGTGTGGTCATGGACCCTTTCCGGAGCCCTGAACGGGTCGCGCTGGCCGACACCGTGCGCGCCTTCACCGAGCGCGCCATCGCCCCCCACATCGACGAGTGGGAACGCGTGGGCGAGATGCCCCTCGACCTTCAGGCGCAGGCGGCGGACCTCGGACTCCTGGCCATCGGGTTCCCCGAGGAGGTCGGCGGTCTCGGGGGCGACGCCGTCGACATGGTGGTGATCATTGAGGCGATCCTCGCCGGCGGTGGCACCGGTGGTGTGGTCGCTGGGATGCTCACCCACGGCATCGCGACGCCCCACATCGCCGACGAGGCACAGCGGCGGGCCGCCGCGGGCGACACCGACGGCGCGCAGTACCTGATCGACCGGTTCGTGGCGCCCGTGCTGTCCGGTTCCGCCATCGCCTCGCTCGGGGTGACCGAACCCGACGGTGGCTCTGACGTCGCGAACCTGCGCACCCGGGCCGAACGCGACGGCGACGAACTCGTGCTCAAGGGCGCCAAGACCTACATCACCTCCGCCACCCGGGCCGACCACGTCGTGGTGGCCGCGCGCACCGGGGCCGCGGGGGCTGCCGGGGTCTCGCTCATCGTCGTGCCCACCGACAGCCCGGGGTTCGCCGTCACCCGGCGGTTGGACAAGATGGGGTGGCGCTGCAGCGACACTGCCGAGCTGTCGCTGACCGACGTACGGGTACCGATCGCCAACGTGTTGGGATTCGAGCAGGGGTTCGCGTCACTCGCGCGGCACTTCGTGACGGAACGGCTGACCCTGGCGGTGACCGGCTACGCCACTGCGCAGCGGTGCCTCGATCTGGCGCGCTTGTGGACCCGGGAACGGGAGACCTTCGGGCGGCCACTTGCCGACCGTCAGGTCGTGCGGCACATGCTGACCGAGATGCACCGCCGTACCGACGTCGCGCGGGTCTACTGCCACGATGTCGCCGCCAGGCACAGCGCCGGCGAGGAGGTCCTGCTTCCGGCGCTGCTGGCCAAGCAGACCGGGGTCGAAGCAGGCGAGTACGTGGCCGACCGCGCGGTGCAACTCTTCGGAGGCGCGGGCTACATGACCGGCACCGAGGTGGAGCGGCACTATCGCGACGTGCGCATCCTCGGGATCGGTGGAGGCGCCACCGAGGTCATGACCGACCTGGCCGCCCGGCTGCTCGCACTCTGAACCACGTCATCCCGGGCTGCCGGGATAGGCCAGGGCCGCTTCGCGCGGCAGGAAGGTGCCGCGGACCAGTCCCCGGATCGACAGTGCCGCGATCACCAGCAGGAACGCGGTGATGACCGTGATGACCGTCCACGCCAACCAGGTCGCACCTGAGGGTTGGGTGACAGCGATCCATCGCAGTGCGTACGAGGCGACGGCGCAGTACGAGAACGTGAATGCCCAGAATGACGGACCGAACGACAGCGACCGGTATTTGGGCAGCAGGCGCAGTTGGACGAGGACGAGGAATACCGCACAACCGGCCAACATCAGTTGGACGACGTCGTCGCTGCCGCTTCCCGGGTTCATCGTGAACCAGGCGTTACCGGCCACGACTGGGGGCGCCACGTCGATCGCGATCGTCGGGACCAGGACCGCGGGGAGTGCCGACACGACGAAGTTGCGGTTGGTGATGATCGATCCCATCAGCAGCCAGCAGGCGATGCCCAGGCCGAACGCCATCATCGCGGCCGCCGGGAGTCCGACCGAGGCGAAGGCCGTGGCGCCGATCAGCCCGGCCGCCACCGTGGGCAGGTAGTACCCCGCGTGTAGTGAGGCTTCGGGGATCCCGTGCCCCACCCAGCGTCCGACGAGCCATGCCCCCAACAGGGCAGTGATCAGTGCAGCCCCCACCGCGAGCACCCCCGCGGCCGTCGGGTTGCGCTCGACGACGACCGGGACGAGGACCAGGAGGGTCACCGGCACCAACGACAGGAACGGGGCCGTCACCGGATGGGTCAACTCTGCCAGTAGTGACGTGTGGTTCGCGATGATGCGGCGCACGTAGAGAACGACCAGCACCGCCCAGACCAGGAACGCCAGGGCAGTCAGCACGTCGACCACGATCCACGGCGCTCCGAAGTGACGGGAGGCGACGTTCCACACCATCGCCAGGCCCGCCAGACCGAAACTGATCGAGAAGATGTTCGCCGGGATCAGCAGTGGGGGTCGCGCGGCCACGGGCCGAGCGTAGTGGCGCGACGGCCCCGTCACGGCTGATCGGCACTCTTCGCGGGCGTGCGGCTGCCACCATGGCGGACATGACGGCACGAGCGCGAGGGTCCTGGCTCGCCGTGGTCGCCCTGCTCGTGGGCTTACTGGCAGCCTGCGCCGAACGGCGACCCCCTCGGCCACGGTGACGGTGGCGACGACAGTCACGGCCGCGCCGGGTGTCGACGCGGCGCCGAGCCCTGACGTGCGGACTCCGTCGGGGTTGGCGACCATGACGGCCGCGGAGTTGCCGCCCGAGGCCGGACGGTGCTGGCGGCGGTGGACTCCGGCGGTCCCTTCGAGTACTCGCAGGACGGTCAGACCTTCCAGAACCGCGAGCGCATCCTCCCCGCGCAGCCCTTGGGGTTCTACCGCGAGTACACCGTCGAGACCCCCGGCAGCCCGGACCGTGGTGCGCGCCGCCTGGTGATCGGGTCCGACGGCGTGGTGTTCTACACCTCCGACCACTACCAGTCCTTCCGAGAGGTGGTCCCGTGACGGAACTCTTCGACGGCCCGCCGGCGATCCACCGTTGGCCGGACGAGACCTGGGCCGCCGGCTATGTGGCGCAGGTCCGCGAGGCGGGGTGGGGGACGCGCCCGGTCACGACCACCCTGCGGTGGGACAAGCGCGGATTCCTGGCCGCCTGCCGCACCGCCTTCGGATTCCCCGACTGGTTCGGGATGAACTGGGACGCCCTGGCCGACAGCCTCTCCGATGTCCCGGTCCCGACGACCGGACTTGTCGTGCCATGGCGTGGCTGGGGTGCGATGGCACGGATGTATCCCCCGGACTTCGCCACCGCCGTGGACATCCTGGGCGACTGGGTGACTGGTCAGCCCGCCGGTCGGACCGTGCTGGTGAGCCTGGTGGGTTCCGGCCCCGACGTCGCCGTCAGTTGACGGTGAAGTCGACGCGGATGCCCTCGCTGTCGGAGGTCGGCTTGCACGCGGCCACGTACTTCCCGGGGTTCGCATCGACCGACAAGTCGCGGGTGGTGCCGGGGGTGACGTCCTCGACCTCGCCCACGATCGTGGTGCCGTCATGGGCGTACAGATAGAACTCGGTGACGTCGCTGCCCTGGTTGACGACCTCGAACGTCACGGGTCCGGCCGACGCGGAGGCCGACGACAGATCGCAGCTGGAGCCGTTGCTGGTGACGGTGACGGTGGTCGCCGTGGTCTCCTGCGGCGCGGACGACGATCCCGAGGAGCTTGTTCCCGACGAGCAGGCCGCCAGGGTGCAGGCGGCGGCGGTCGCGACCATCAGGGTGCGGATCATCATCCGGCGGCTCCTTGGGGGACGGGGGTGGCGGGGCGTGTGGGTCGTGGTCCGGAGGACACGATGCGCAGGAAGAGGATCATGACCGGTACGACATAGGCGAACCAGACCACGACCTCGAGCCAGGTCATGGCGGGGGAGAAGTTGAAGATGCCCTTGAGCACCGTGGCCACGGCCGTTCCCGGCACGATCACGGTGCTGACGTCGAAGGCCAGGTTGTCGAGCCCGGGCAGGATCGCCGCCTCCTGCAGGTCGTGGATCCCGTAGGCCAGGACTCCGCCGGCCACGATGATGAGCGCAACACCGGTCCACTTGAAGAAACTCGCCAGGTTCAGACGCAGCGCCCCGCGGTAGAACAACCAGCCGAGCACCACGGCGGTCGCCAGACCCAGGACGGCTCCCCCGAGCGGAGCGGGGCCGCCGCCGGTGGCCCGCACCGCCGACCAGATGAACAGAGCCGTCTCGACCCCCTCGCGGGCCACGGCGATGAACGCCACGATCACCAGCGCCCAGACGCCCTTGTCCGCCACCCGGTCCACATGCCCGTGGAGTTCGCCGCGTAGGTTGCGGGCGTTGCGGGCCATCCAGAAGACCATCCACGTGACCAGTCCCACGGCGATGATCGACATGAATCCGCCGAACGCCTCCTGCGCCTGGAAGGACATCTCGGCGGTCCCGAACGTCAGCGCCGCGCCGACCGCGAGGGACAGCAGGACGGCCAGCGCCACCCCGGCCCAGACCCGCGGGACGAGGGAGCGTCGATCGGTCTTGACCAGATAGGCGATGAGGATGCTCACGACCAGGGCGGCCTCGAGCCCCTCACGGAGTCCGATCAGGTAGTTCGCCAGCATGCCGCTCCTGTCCGCTGCGCCGGGCCGATGCCAGGTTAGGTTCACCTAACCATAACGAAAGGAGGCCATCGCACCAAACGCGAGCCGGACTACGCGACGGTCCAGGTGTCGCGTCCGTTGAGGAGCGAGGTCAGATCGTCGTCGGACGCCGCCGGACCCGCCGCCGCGAGTTGGTCGCGCACCAGGCGGTCGTAGGACGGGCGCTTCACATCGCGGAAGACGCCGATGGCGGTCTTGTCCAGGGTGTCGGGATCGACCAGGCGGGAGAGCCCGAAGGCGACGCCGGGGTCGTCGGCGCCGGGGTTGTGCACGATGAGGTCGGCCTCGTCGACACTGTCGACCTCGACCACCCGCAACTGCCCGTCGCGACCCCGCACCACGCCCCGGTGCCCCTCGGCACCGAACCGGATCGGTCGGCCGGCCTCGAGGCGGATCAGGTGCTCGTCGCGGATCCCGGCGTCCTTGAGCGGCTCGAAGGCGCCGTCATTGAAGATGTTGCAGTTCTGGTAGATCTCCACCAGCGCCGCCCCCTCGTGGGCCGCGGCCGCGGACAACACCTCTGTCAGATGTTTCCGGTCGGAGTCGATGGTGCGGGCCACGAAGGTGGCTTCGGCCCCCAGTGCCAGCGAGACGGGGTTGAACGGGTAGTCCAGCGACCCCATCGGCGTGGACTTCGTGATCTTGCCGATCTCGGACGTGGGCGAGTACTGGCCCTTCGTGAGTCCGTAGATCCGGTTGTTGAACAGCAGGATCTTGAGATTGACGTTGCGTCGCAGGGCGTGGATCAGGTGATTGCCGCCGATGGACAGAGAATCACCGTCTCCGGTGATCACCCACACCGACAGGTCCGGCCGCGTGACCGACAGGCCGGTGGCGATCGCAGGCGCCCGGCCGTGGATCGAGTGCATGCCGTAGGTGTTGAGGTAGTACGGGAACCGGCTGGAACAGCCGATCCCCGACACGAACACGATGTTCTCGCGTGCCAGTCCCAGCGTGGGCAGGAACCCCTGCACCGCGGCCAGGATCGCGTAGTCGCCACAGCCGGGGCACCAGCGCACCTCCTGGTCGCTCTTGAACTCCTTGGCCGACTGGGGGGCGTCGGCCTTGGGCACCAGGTCGAGTGCGGGCAGGGTGGTCACGTGAGGCTCCCCTCGGTCAGCGAACTGAGGTCGGACGGGCCGGGGGAGAGTTCCGACAGTTCCGACAGGATCACGTCGGCCAACTCGGAGGACTGGAAGGGCAGTCCCCGCACCTGGTTGTACGGGCGGGCGTCCACCAGGTAACGACCTCGGATGAGCAGCGCGAGCTGGCCCAGGTTCATCTCGGGGATGATCACGCGGCGGTAGGAGCGCAGGACGTCGCCGGTGTTGGCGGGAAACGGGTTCAGGTGCCGCAGGTGCGCTTGGGCGACGGAGTGGCCCGACTCCCGAACCGCCCGGCACGCTGCCGCGATCGGTCCGTAGGTGGACCCCCAGCCCAGGACGAGCACTTCGGCGTCGCCGTCGGGGTCATCGACGGTCAGGTCCTCGATGTCCTGGGCGATCCCGTCGATCTTGGCCTGGCGCACCCGGACCATGTGGTCGTGGTTGGCCGGGTCGTACGAGATCGCCCCGGTGATGTCGGCCTTCTCGATGCCGCCGATGCGATGCTCCAGCCCGGGGGTGCCGGGGACCGCCCACGGTCGTGCGAGCGTCTGCGGATCGCGCAGGAAGGGATGGAACACCGGCTCGCCGTCGTCGTCGGTGTCGTTGGGTTCGGTGGCGAAGGTGACGGACAGGTCGGGCAGATCCTTGACCTGCGGCACCCGCCACGGTTCGGCGCCGTTGGCGAGGTAGCCGTCGGACAGCAGCAGTACCGGGGTCCGGTAGGTCGTGGCGATCCGCACCGCCTCGAGAGCCGCGGAGAAGCAGTCTCCCGGCGACTGCGGCGCCACGATGGGCACCGGCGCTTCGCCGTTGCGGCCGAACATCGCCTGCAACAGGTCCGCCTGTTCGGTCTTGGTCGGCAGTCCGGTCGACGGGCCACCCCGTTGGACGTCGATCACCAGCAGTGGCAGTTCGAGGGCGACCCCCAACCCCAGTGCCTCGGACTTCAGCGCCAGGCCGGGGCCACTGGTCGAGGTGACCCCGATCGCGCCGCCGTAGGCCGCACCCAGGGCGGCACCGATGCCGGCGATCTCGTCCTCGGCCTGGAAGGTGGTGATGCCGAACCGCTTGTGCTTGCTGAGCTCGTGCAGGATGTCCGACGCCGGGGTGATGGGGTAGGTGCCCAGGAACATGGGCAACCCGGCGCGTCGGGCGGCGGCCACCAGGCCGTACGCCAGCGCCAGGTTGCCGGTGATGTTGCGGTAGGTGCCCGCCGGGAGGGCGGCCTGACGGACCTCGTACTGGACCGCGAAGGTCTCGGTGGTCTCGCCGAACGACCAGCCGGCTTCGAAGGCGGCCAGGTTCGCGGCCAGGATCTCGGGTTTCTTGGCGAACTTCTCCGTGAGGAACGCCCGGGTCTGTTCGACGGGGCGGTCATAGAGCCAGGACAGCAGTCCGAGCGCGAACATGTTCTTCGCCCGCTCGGCCTCCTTCTTGGAGATGTCGAACGACTCCAGCGCCCCCACGGTCAGGGAGGTGAGCGGGATCGGGTGGACGCTGTAGGAGTCCAGCGAGCCGTCGGTCAGCGGGTCGGAGGTGTAGCCGACCTTGGCCACGGCACGTTTGGTGAACTCGTCGGTGTTGACGATGACGGTCCCGCCACGGTCGAGATCGTCGATGTTCGCCTTGAGTGCCGCGGGGTTCATCGCGACCAGCACGTCGGGCTTGTCCCCAGGGGTGACGATGTCGTGGTCGGCGAAGTGGATCTGGAAGGCCGACACCCCCGGCAGGGTGCCGGCGGGGGCGCGGATCTCGGCCGGGAAATCGGGGAGGGTGGACAGGTCGTTGCCGAACGACGCGGTGGCCGAGGTGAAGCGGTCGCCGGTCAACTGCATGCCGTCGCCGGAGTCCCCTGCGAACCGGATGATGACGTCGCTGCGTTCGATGCGTTCCTTGGCCACGGTGGAATCCTCGTCGGGGGTGCTCGCGCAATTGTGCCCCACCCACGGGAGTGCCGAAACCCGGGCCACCCGAGCCCGCCGTGGTGTTGCTCTCAGTTGCCCGATCAGCGGTAGTTGGTGAACTGGACGGCGAAGTCCAGATCCTGCTCCTTGACCAGGGCGATCACGGCCTGCAGATCGTCGCGTTTCTTGCTCGTCACCCGCAGTTCGTCGCCCTGGATCTGGGGCTTCACGCCCTTCGGGCCCTCGTCGCGGATCACCTTGGCGAGCTTCTTGGCCTGCTCCGAGGTCAACCCGGACTGAAGCGTGGCCGCGATCTTGTACTCCTTGCCCGACAGGCGAGGTTCCTCGGCGTCCAGGGCCTTCAGGCTGATCCCCCGCTTGACCAACTTGTCCTTGAAGACGTCCAGGGCCGCCGTCACGCGTTCCTCGGTCCCGGCGGTCAGCTCCACGGCCATGTCGCCCTTCCACTCGACCGTCGCGCCGGTGTTCTTGAAGTCGAACCGGGTGCGCAACTCCTTCTCCGCCTGGTTGAGGGCGTTGTCGACCTCCTGCCGGTCGACCTTGCTCACGATGTCGAAACTGCTTTCGGCCATGACCCACCTCGTCCGTTCGTCGGACCGGGCGCCCGGTCCTCGGCGGCCATTGTCGCAAGCCCGGGTGCTAACCTGATCGCCGGTCGTACCGACATCCCGGCGGGTTGCCCGAGCGGCCAAAGGGAGCAGACTGTAAATCTGCCGGCTCTGCCTTCAGTGGTTCGAATCCACTACCCGCCACCCTGCTCGTCCCGTCGCTGTGCGGCGGGACGAGACCGGGCGGGTGGATTCGCCCGGATCGCACCGTCATTTCCGGGGACCCCTGTCGTCCTGGCGGAGCCCCCCACTAAGGTCGGGTCCGACGGTTCGTCGGAAGGATTCCTCATGCTCGCCCGCAAGCTCACCGCCGAGTTCATCGGAACGTTTCTCTTGGTCTTCCTGGCCGTCGGAGCTGCGGTCGGCGGCATCGGTGGGTTGAAGTCGATCGCGGGTTCCGGAACCGTCGGGGTGGCGCTCGCGTTCGGCTTCACGTTGATGGGCCTGGCCTACGCCCTCGGCCCGACATCCGGGTGCCACGTGAATCCGGCGGTCACGTTGGCATTCATGCTGTCCAAGCGTCAGGAGGTCAAGGAAGGCCTGCTGTACATGGTCGTGCAGTTCGCGGGTGCGGCCGTGGGTGGTTTCTTCCTCTGGAGTCTCGTGATGCAGGGCGGGATCACCGACCAGACCGGGGGCCTGGGGACCAACGCTTTCGGCGGGGAGGGTCAGCCCAACATGCTGGGCGCCTTCGTCACGGAACTGCTGCTCACCGCGGCATTCGTCGGCGTGATCCTCCTGGTCACCGATCACCAGGCGGCGCCGGGCTTCGCCGGCCTCGCGATCGGCGCCACCCTCGCCGTCGTCCACCTGGTGGGGATCCCGCTCACCGGGACGTCGGTGAACCCGGCCCGGTCGCTCGGCCCGGCGCTGTTCGCCGGTGGTGAGGCCATGTCCCAGGTGTGGCTGTTCCTGGTTGCGCCGTTCCTCGGTGGGGTCCTGGCTGTCGGCTTCTGGATGGTGGCCCGGCCGCACGACGCGATCCTCGGCGACGAGGGCGAACAGACCTACGAGCGGCAGGGGTCCTGATTCACGGTTACCGGTCGACAGCCGCGTCGGTGTACCCTGGCTGTCGCCTGCCCCAATAGCTCAGTCGGTAGAGCGTCTCCATGGTAAGGAGAAGGTCTACGGTTCGATTCCGTATTGGGGCTCTGCGCTGCCTGGGTGGCGCGACAACTGAACAGACCGGCACTGTGACGAGGATCGGTGCCAGGGCGGAGTAGCTCAGCCTGGTAGAGCAAGCGGCTCATAATCGCTGTGTCGTGGGTTCAAGTCCCGCCTCCGCTACTTACCCGACAGACCCTTCCGCGAAAGGCACCCTCATGGCCAAGGCCAGCGACGTCCGCCCCAAGATCACCCTGGCGTGTCAGGAGTGCAAGGAGCGGAACTACATCACCAAGAAGAACCGGCGGAACAACCCCGACCGGCTCGAACTCAAGAAGTTCTGCCCGCGCTGCAACGCCAGCACGGTGCACAAGGAGACCCGCTGACGCACGGCGCCGACGCCCCCGCATACTGATCCCACACCGACCGAGGAGGGTTCATGGGGCGACTGGATGACCGGGTAGCGATTGTCACTGGCGGAGGTCGCGGCATCGGCCGGGCCACCAGCCTTCGCCTGGCCGCCGATGGCGCCACGGTGGTGGTCAACGACATCGACGAGGCGCCCGCCTTCGAGACGGCCGAACTGATCCATGCAGCCGGCGGTCGGGGTACTGCGGTCATCGCCAACACCGTCGACCTGCAGCAGGCGCACGTCCTGGTCAACCGCACGGTCGAGGAGTTCGGCAAGCTCGACATCCTGGTCAACAACGCCGGCACGACCCGGGACAAGATGTTCCACGGGCTCGACGACGAACTGTTCGACCTGGTCCTCGACGCGAACCTGCGCACCGGGTTCCACGCGACCCTGGCCGCCATGCCGGTCATGCGTGAGGTCGCCAAGTCCGAGATCAAGACCTCGGGCGCCCCGGCGTATCACCGCAAGATCGTGTTCACGTCCAGCGTGGCCGCCCTCATGGGCAACCCGGGGCAGTTCAACTACACCGCCGCCAAGGGCGCGATCATCGCCGTGACCAAGACGCTGGCCCGCGAACTCGGACCGTTCGGGATCAACGTGAATGCCGTTGCACCGGGATTCGTCGAGACCCGGCTCACTGCGGCGAAGCAGTCCGGCGAGGCGTACGGGATTCCCGAGGAGATGCGGAACATGGCCCGGGCGATGATCTCGTTGGGTCGGCTCGGCGAACCGGAGGACATCGCGAACGTCACCGCGTTCCTCGCGTCATCGGACTCCGACTTCGTGTCAGGTGTGACCATTCCCGTGACCGGCGGACAGTTGGGGGGCATGTGATGGCGATCAACCCGACCTTCGTGGGCAAGGAGTACCCCCCGACGCCGGGCTACCTGGTCGGGCGTGAGCACATCCGCGACTTCGCGACCGCCATCGGCGATCACAACCCCGCGTTCCACAACCTCGACGCGGCCCAGGAGTTGGGCTACGACGACCTGATCGCCCCGCCCACGTTCCCCTTCACCCTCACGATGAAGGCCATGGCCATGGCGATGTTCGACCCCGACCTCGGACTCGACTACGGCCGGGTGGTCCATGGTGAACAGCACTTCGACTACGAGCGCCCCATCTGCGCTGGCGACGAACTGTCGGTGCACACGGTGATCGAGGACATCCACTCCGCGGGCCGCAACGAGTTCCTCACGACCCGCAGCGAGGTGCGCACCGTGGCCGGTGAACTGGTGGTGACCACGCGAGAGGTCATCGTGTCGCGGGGTACCGCGGAGGAGGACGCATGACCGCGCCGACGTTCGACCAGGTCCAGGTCGGCGACACCCTGCCGAACCTCGACGCCCGCCTGCAGCGGGTCAACCTCATCATGTACGCGGGGTCGAGTGGCGACTTCAACCCGATCCACTGGAACGAACGCATCGCCACCGCGGTGGGCCTTCCCAACGTGATCGCCCACGGCATGTTGACGATGGCGACGGCCGGTCGCGTCCTCACCGAGTGGGCCGGCGATCCCGGGGCGATCGAGTCCTACAGCGTCCGGTTCAGCAAGCCTGTCGTGGTCCCCGACGACGACCGGGGAGCGGTCGTGAGCATCACCGCCGTGGTGGCGGAGAAGTTGGACGGCGGCCGGGTGGCCGTCGATCTGACCGCGATCAGCGGCGACGCCGAGGTCCTGACCCAGGCTCGGGCGGTCGTGCTGCTGCGGCTCTGACGCCCGGTGGTCGAGCGGAGCCGAGACCCCGCGCCTCCGCCACTACAGCCGACTCGCCAGGGTCGCGGCGAGCTGTTCCGCCTGGTCGGGGGTGGCGCCTTCGACGCCCACCTGCAGGAGCGCGAACCGTTCGCCGACCAGCACCCCCACGACCGGCGCGTCATAGGTGTCCGCGATCACCAGGTACGCCTGGTCGGCCCCGGGTATGGCGATCTTCTTGGGTTTGCCGTCGAAGTAGGCGGGCGCCAGGTCCCAGTTGGTGTCGAAGGCCTCGGACCCTGGGGTCTGGGACACCGAGACGTCGACGATCTGGGTCATGTCATCGGACTGGTACTTGCAGCCCACGATCTCCCGCGCATCGTCGGGGGTTGGCTCGGAGGGCTCGAACGAGGTCCCCAACACGGCGTTTAGCTCGTCGGCGGTCACCAGGGTGCAGGGGTCGTCGGGGTCGCCCTCTGCCGCGACTGTCGGCTCGGCCGGCGCGGCGCTCTGCGACGATGGGGTCGTGACCGACGGCGGTGCCTCGCTCGTCGTCGTGGCGGTTCCACTGCAGCCGCTCACGGCGAGAATCGCCGCCGCAGCGGCGATCGACATCCGGATCATGAGACCTCCCGGGGATCGTCCCTACGATAGAGGCGTGTCGATCGTCCCACCGCAGCCGTCTTTGGCGGAGTTGACGACGCTGCGGCTTGGGGGCCCTGCAGCTCAGGTGGTGACGGCCGACGACGAGGCGGCCCTGGTTGCTGCGGTCGTGGCTGCCGACGACCGGGAGGAACCCCTGCTCATCCTCGGTGGCGGCAGCAACGTCGTCGTCGGCGACGACGGCTTCGCGGGCACCGTCATCCTGGTGCGATCCCGGGGGATCAAGGTCGCCGAAGGATGCGGCTCGGCGCAGGTGATCGCGCAGGCCGGCGAGGACTGGGATTCACTGGTCGCTGCTGTCGTGTCCGACGACTACTCCGGAATCGAGTGCCTCTCGGGGATCCCCGGATCGGTGGGCGCGACGCCGATCCAGAATGTGGGCGCCTACGGCCAAGAGGTGGCCGATGTGATCTCCCGCGTCCGGGTCTACGACCGCCAGCAGGGCCAGATCCGGGAGCTGCTGCCCGGCCAGTGCGGATTCTCCTACCGCGACAGCGTGTTCAAGCGACGCCCGGATCGGTATGTGGTGCTCGCGGTCGCCTTCCGACTCGAACGCAGTGGTGGTTCGCGCCCGCTGCGCTATCCCGAACTCGCCCGCCAACTGGGTGTCGGAGTGGGCGATCGGACAGCAGTCACGGACGTGAGAGACGCCGTCCTATCGCTGCGGCGGGGCAAAGGCATGGTGCTCGACCCGGCCGATCACGACACCTGGAGCGCGGGCTCGTTCTTCACCAACCCCATCGTGGATGCGGCCGTGGCCGACGCCCTGCCCGACGCCGCACCCCGGTTCCCGGCCGGCGGTGGGGTGAAGGTCAGTGCCGCCTGGTTGATCGACAACGCCGGGTTCGGCCGCGGGTTCGGCGAGCCGGGCCCGGTGACGCTGTCCCATAAGCACGTGCTGGCACTCACGAATCGAGGCGGGGCCACCACACAGGATCTGCTCGTCCTGGCCCGGCGGATCAGGACGGGCGTCCACGACACGTTCGGCATCACGTTGGTGCCGGAGCCCGTGTTCGTGAACTGCGAGCTCTGACGCTGCCTCTACTCGGCCAGCAGGCGGGCGATGCGGCCGACTCCCTCGGCCAGGTCGTCGTCGCCGAGCGCGTAGGAGAGGCGCAGGTAGCCGGGGGTTCCGAAAGCCTCGCCGGGCACGACGGCGACCTCAACCTCGTCGAGGATGATCTCGGCCAGCTCCGACGTCGTCGTGGGGGTGCGGCCGCGCAACTCGCGTCCGAGGACGTCCTTCACCGACGGGTAGGCGTAGAACGCCCCCTCCGGTTCCGGGCAGGTCACGCCGGGGATCTCGTTCAGCGCGGCGACGATGTTCCGGCGGCGCCGGTCGAAGGCCGTGCGCATGTCGGCGACCACAGCCAGGTCTCCGGACACCGCGGCCAGCGCTGCCGCCTGGGCGACGTTGCAGACGTTGGACGTGGCGTGCGACTGGAGGTTGGTCGCCGCCTTGACGACGTCGGCCGGTCCGATCATCCAGCCCACGCGCCAGCCGGTCATGGCGTAGGTCTTGGCGACGCCGTTGACGACGACGCAGCGGTCGGCGAGGTCGGGCGCCAGCACGGGCATGGAACTGAACTCGGCATCGCCGTAGACCAGGTGCTCGTAGATCTCGTCGGTGACGACCCACAGCCCGCGGTCCGCGGCCCAGCGGCCGATGGCCTCGACCTCGGCCGGGGAGTACACCGCGCCGGTGGGATTCGACGGGGATACGAAGACCAGCAGCTTGGTGCGGTCGGTGACGTACTCCTCGAGTTGCGCCACGCTCGTCCGGTACCCCGTGGACTCGTCGGTGGGGACCTCGACCGTCGTGCCACCGGCCAGCGCGATGGCCTCCGGATAGGTGGTCCAGTAGGGCGCCGGGAGGAGCACCTCGTCGCCGGGATCGAGGAGGGTCGCGAAAGCGTTGTAGAGCGCCTGCTTGCCGCCATTCGTCACCAGCACCTGCGAGGCTGCGACCTCGAGGCCGGAGTCACGAGCGGTCTTGGCGGCGATGGCCTCCTTCAGTGCGGGTTGGCCACCGGCGGGAGAGTACCGATGCGACTTGGGGTCGCGCGCCGCGATGACGGCGGCCTCGACGATGTAGTCGGCGGTCGGGAAATCGGGCTCGCCGGCGCCGAAACCGATCACCGGCCGGCCCTCCGCCTTCATGGCCTTGGCCTTGGCGTCGACGGCCAGGGTGGCGGATTCGGCGATGGACCCGATACGTCGGCTGATCCGGGACTCAGTCATGTCGACATCATGTCACCCCCACCTCCCAATCCCCAGGCTTGACCGCGCTGTGACCGAGCTGGTTCCCGACGACGCCTGACTGAGCGTCAGCAGGCAACCCCCTCACTTCCTTGGCATCGTTGCTGCTGCGAGGAGGCAGCATGGACGCTCTTCCCGGAAGGTGTGCCGCCGGGTCATCGCGAGTCGCCCTGCAGGGCGCCCACGCTTGGGCGGCACGCCCGCTCCTGCTGCGTACCGTTCTGGCGGCGTCCGTGGCCGTTCCATGCTGGGGCGCGGTTCCTCCGGCCGCAAGGGCGGAAGGCCGTTCCCCGGGTACAACTGGGGCGTCTGTCTCCTACGCGGTGGAGCGAGACTATGCGCCGTTCAGTTTCGTCGACGAGATCGGACATCCCAGCGGCATGGCGGTGGAACTGCTGAAGGAGATCGCATCGTCCCGGAGTATGGCCCTCGATGCGCAGCCTTCGGGGGATCTGACGGAGTTGCTGCAGCGAGCCGAGCGGAGGCAGGTCGATGTGCTGTTGGCACTCCGTCCCACTCCGGAACGATCCAGGTACCTTTCGTTCACCCCGCCTTTCGTGGAGGTCCTGGTCTGCCCCGGGTTCCGCGGTGTCGAGATTGCTTGGATTCTCATGCCACGGTGATGATGCGGTTGCGTTCGAACTCTATCGGGGAGAGCCAGCCGAGTTGGCTGTGGCGGCGCTTGCGGTTGTGCCAGACCTCGAGGTATTCGAAGATTGCATTCGCCAGCTCGAGGCGAGTGTTCCACCGCTTGCGATCGAGCAGTTCGACCTGCATCCGAGACCAGAACGACTCGATCATCGAGTTGTCGTAACAGTCGCCGATGCTGCCCATCGACGCGAGGAGCCCGGAGTCGCGGGCGCGCTGGGTGAAGGCCCAGGAGCCGAATTGCACGCCCTGGTCCGAGTGAATGATCGTGCCCGGCGTAGCGGCCCTTGCGAGGCGTGTGTCGATCGCCATGCCGAGAGCATTCGTGACGAGCGCGGCGTTGGGTGAGGCGTCGATCGCCCACCCGACGACGCGACGGGAGTAGGTATCGAGCACGACGCAGCAGTAGACCTTGCCTTCGCGGGTGGGGTGCTCGGTGATATCGGTGACCCACAGTTTGTTCGGCTCGCGCCGGGTGAAATCGCGTTCGACGAGGTCACCGGCGATGCTGTCGGGCTTGATCCGCTTCCACTTCCGCCGGCCGGTCACGCCTTGCAGCCCAGCACGACGCATCAGCATCTCGACCTGGTTGTGACCGACCTGAACACCGTGGCCAAGCGTGAGCTCGGCATGCACCCGACGAGCGCCGTAGATGCCGTTGCACTCAGTATGGATCCGGGTGATCAGATCGGTCAGCATTGCGTGACGGATCGCGCGCTGTGACGGCGGCCTTCTGCGGCTGTCGTAGAACGCAGACTCAGACACCCCGAGGACCCGACATGCGGCCTGGACGGGAAGGTCGTGGCGGCGATCACCTCGACCGCCGCGCATCTCCTTTTGGGTCCACCACCTCCTTCAGCACCTCGACTGCCTTCTCCGCCACCGCCAGCTGGGTCTCAAGGTCGCGGATCCGTTTCCTCGCCGCTGTCAAATCGGCGTGCTCAGCGGTGGTCAACCCCAACTGCTCGCCGCGGTCGATACGGTCCTGGCGGCGCCAGTTGTACAGCGTCTGGTCGCTGACATCGAGATCGTGCGCGACGCTGGCCACGCTCCTGCCCTCGGCGAGCAGGTCGAGAGCCTTGCGTCGGAACTCCGCCGGATAGCCCGGTCGTCCCATCTGAACCTCCTGGTGTCAGGCACCAGAATCCAGAAACCCAGACGCCGTAGAACCCGGGACACACCATCCCGACAGTAGTGGTGTCGCGAAACGGCGCATCGACGAGTCTGGACGGAGGAGTCAGAGTGGGGGTTGGCAAGGGGTATGCCGTGGAATCCTTCGTTCGCGAGCGGTACCCGGACGTCGACTGGGTCGCGGAACCCAACGACGTTGCCTCCCTCAAGGCCGTCGACGACGGTAGCCTCGATGCGGCCGTCATGGATTTGGCCACGTTCAGCTACTACGGCCCGAAGCAGTCTCTGCGACTTGGCGCGGGGAGCGAGATCCCCTTCGACTACCCACTCAGTTTTGCCATCCGCCGCGATCGGCCCGACATCGCCGAATCCCTCAGCGACGGTGTGCGCACCCTGCCCGCCGATCGACGAAGCGCGATCGTCTCGAAGTGGATGCCAACGTTTGCGCCGAAAGGTGAGGACGGGCCACATAGGTGGCTGATCTTCGCGGTCGGGGTGGCTGTGGTCGGCTTGCTCCTCATCGGGCTGGGCGTCTGGAAGGGCAGGCGGGCCCATGCCCCATGAGTCTGTGAGTTTCAAGATCGCTGTCGCAGCGGTGGCCTATCTGGCCGCCGCCGTGATCAGCATCTATGTCAGCCGCGAACCCGGGTCGATCGCCGCTGTGTGGTTCGCCAATGCGCTGGGAATTGTGTGCCTGGTCGGGATCGGAACCCATCGTTGGGCGGCGTTGTCGGCGTTGCTCGCCGCAAACTTGCTGGCGAATCTCCTGTGCGGCAACTCCATCGCTGCCAGCGCCACCTTCCTGCCCGGGAACGGTCTGGAGATGGCGCTCGGTGCCTGGCTGCTGCAGTCCGCCTACCGAGGGTCGGTAGAGGATCCGGTCAAATTGAGTGGAGCTCTGCTGCGCGGAAGCGTCATCCCGGTGTTGGCAGCCTCGGTTCCGGGCGCGTTGGCTGTCCACTCGATTGTCGCATCCGGGTCGTTGGCGGCCACGTGGCTGATCTGGACTGAGGGGAGCCTGGTGGGATCGATGTCGATCTTGCCGCTCGGTCTGGCATGGCTGCAGCGAGGGCCACGTAGTCTCGGTCGTGAGATCAGCGACCCGGTCTCACTGGGTTTGATACTGATCTCCTTGGCGATGGCTGCCTATGCCTCCTCCAACCTCCCATATCCGTTCGTCTACATGTTGTTCCCGCTCATGGTCACAGCGTTGCGGACCACGTTCTCTGCCACGAGCCTCGCCGTCCTCCTGGTGTCCGTGACGATCAGTCTCTCGGTTGCCTACGGGTACCTGACCGCTCCTGCCTCCGGTTCGGACCTGGCACCGGTGTGGCTGTACCTACCCATGCTGATGACGCTGGTGCCCCCCACCTTCGTCGCAGCCATCGTCGAGTCCCGGGAACGCGCTCGCGAGGAGTTGGTGCAGGTCAACAATCGTCTGGACCTTCTGGCTCACCACGATTCGCTGACCGGTCTCGAAAATCGTCTGTCTATGGATTCTCTGCTGGAATCGCTCGACGAACTCGACTCCGGGATGCCAGCGGTCGCGGTGGTGGATGTCGATCGTTTCAAGCAGATCAATGACACGTACGGCCATGCCGCGGGTGACCAGGTTCTCCGGGTGATCGGCCAGCGGTTGATGGGGGCGGTCCGGGCAGAGGACCGGGTCTTTCGCACAGGCGGCGACGAGTTCCTGGTGGTCATCGCTGCCCCATCGGAGAACCAGGGCGAATTTGCCCAGCGGATCCACCAGTCCATTTCCGAACCGATCCAGATCGACGCGGGTTCCTTGCCGATCTCGGTGAGTGTGGGGATGGCTCTTCCTCAAGACGCGCGTTCGATCCGCGGGCTTGTCGCTGCAGCTGACGATAGTCTCTACGTCGCCAAGAATGCCGGCCGCAACCAGGTGGTGGTTGGAGCCGTTCCGGGGGGTCCGGCGGTCGAGAGCCGCACGTATCAAAGCCCGACCGTCCCATCCCAGGGAGTTCCCCGTACCCGGCTCTAGGTGATGTGCTGGGAACATGACCGGCCGGCTGGCGCATCGGTCCGGGGCGCACGGGCCGAGGCCCCGATGCCCAGGAACTCGCGGGGGATTGGACCGCTCCCCGTCCGCCCTCTACACTCGATCGCGGTGTCTCACCACTGCGCGAGCGTGCGCTCCGGACGTTCGGTGGGTTGTGGCTCCACAGGGTCGTAGCTCAATTGGTAGAGCACCGGTCTCCAAAACCGGCGGTTGGGGGTTCAAGTCCCTCCGGCCCTGCTCGGACCGGGGTGACCGGTCCACAGACTGCGGAGGATGAGTTGAGCGGAACCCAAGCGGCGCGGGCCGATCGGGACGACATGGGCAGGTTCGCCCGCCTGTCGTTGTTCTTCCGCGAGGTCATCGCCGAACTGCGCAAGGTCATCTGGCCGACGCGCAAGGAGCTGATCGCCTACACCGGGGTGGTCATCGTGTTCGTGGTCATCATGGCCGCGATCGTGGCGCTCATGGACTACGTGTTCGGGCGGGGCGTACTGGCCCTGTTCGGCGGGTAGACAGCGGACGAGAGAAGGAATCTGAACGTGTCCGAACAGCCGACGTGGTCCGACCGCGCCGAGATGCCCGCGGAGTCCGCCGTCGAGAGCACCCCCGATCCGTTCGCGACGACCGACGAGACCGCCGCGGTCGACGCCGAGGTGGGGACCGTCACCGATCCCCTGCTCGCCGACGACGCCTCCGACCAGTTCGAGAACCCGAGCGCCGCGGCTGCCGCCGAGGTGAGCGACGCCGAAGATGTGGCGGCCATGGCCCAGGAGGACGACGGCGACATCGCGCCCGAGGCTCAGGAGTCGGCGACGGAGGCCGGCGAGGCGTCCGACACCCCCGCCGACGACGCCACTGCCGCACCGGCCCTGGATGGCGCGGACGACGAGGCCGAGCCGGATCTGCGCGAGTCGCTGATGATGCAGCCGGGCGACTGGTACGTCATCCACTCGTACGCGGGCTACGAGAAGAGCGTGAAGGCGAACCTCGAGCGACGTCGCGAGACCCTCAACCTCGAGGACCGGATCTTCCAGGTCGAGGTCCCCGAGGAAGAGGTCTGGGAGTTCCGCAAGGGCGAGAAGAAGAAGGTCCGCCGGATCAAGCTTCCCGGGTACGTGCTGGTCCGCATGGATCTCGACGACGAGACGTGGGGCGCGGTGCGCCACACGCCGGGTGTCACCGGGTTCGTGGGCAACTCCACCGACCCGATGCCGCTGAGCATCGACGAGGTGGTGCGCATGCTGCAGCCGCCGGAGACCGCCAAGCCGGCGGCAGCCGCGGTGGGCGACCTGGGGGGCGAGCCGACGACCGGCGCCGCGGGCGGCACCACCACCCCGGCCACCCCGGTGGTCAGCGACTTCTCCGTGGGCGACATCGTGACGGTCATCGACGGTCCGTTCGCCACCCTGCAGGCGACCATCTCCGAGGTGATGGCCGAGAGTCAGAAACTCACCGCCATGGTCGAACTGTTCGGCCGCGACACCCCCGTGGAACTCCGCTTCGACCAGGTCGAGCGGGCCTGACGACAACGACGACAGACACAGGAAGAAGAGGAACAGAGCAATGGCTCCCAAGAAGAAGGTCGCCGGCCTGATCAAGTTGCAGATCCAGGCAGGGCAGGCCAACCCGGCCCCGCCGGTCGGCCCGGCACTGGGCCAGCACGGCGTGAACATCATGGAGTTCTGCAAGGCCTACAACGCGGCGACCGAGTCGCAGCGCGGCGAGGTCATCCCGGTCGAGATCACCGTGTACGAAGATCGTTCGTTCGACTTCGTCACCAAGACCCCGCCGGCCGCCAAGCTCGTGCTCAAGGCCGCCGGTCTGCAGAAGGGCTCCGGCGAGCCGCACAAGACCAAGGTCGGATCCATCACTCGCGATCAGGTGCGCCAGATCGCCGAGACCAAGATGCCCGACCTCAACGCCAACGACATCGACGGCGCCATGAAGATCATCGAGGGCACCGCCCGTCAGATGGGCGTCACCGTCACCGGCTGACGTCACCCAGACCACCCGTGGCAGGGCCCGTGCTGGCCCGTTCGACCACAACTGCGACAAGGAGCAGAACATGAAGCACGGAAAGAACTACCGCAAGGCGTCCGAAGCCATCGACCGCGATCACCTGTACGGGCCGCTCGAGGCGATGACCCTGGTGAAGGAGAACGGTGGCGAGAAGTTCGACGCCACCGTCGAAGGGGTCGCCCGCTTGAGCGTCGACCCGCGCAAGGCGGACCAGATGGTGCGCGGCACCGTCAACCTGCCGCACGGGACCGGTAAGACCGCCCGGGTGATCGTGTTCGCCGGCGGCGAGAAGGCCGAGCAGGCCCGCGCTGCCGGTGCCGACGAGGTGGGCGCCGACGACCTCATCGAGAAGGTCGCCGGGGGCTGGACCGACTTCGACGCCGCCGTGGCCACCCCCGACCTCATGGGCAAGGTTGGCCGGCTGGGCAAGGTGCTGGGTCCCCGTGGCCTGATGCCGAACCCCAAGACCGGGACCGTCACCATGGACGTCGCCAAGGCTGTCGAAGAGATCAAGGGCGGCAAGATCGAGTTCCGCGTGGACAAGCACGCGAACCTGCACTTCGTGATCGGGCGGAAGTCGTTCACGGCCGAGCAGCTCGCCGACAACTACTCCGCGGCGCTGGACGAGATCCTGCGGTTGAAGCCCTCGAGTTCCAAGGGCCGCTACATCAAGAAGATCGTCGTCAGTTCCACCATGGGGCCCGGGGTCCCCGTGGATCCCTCGCGCGTGCGCGACGGCAGCGACGCCTCCTGACGTCGCGCGTCCGACCCGGCTTTGACGCCGTCGCCGGACACCCCGTACTCTGTCAAGGCCGAAGACCGCTGGTGCCGCAAGGCTCAATCGCCCGTGAGGGCAGCCCGCGCAGGTGATGAGCGAAACCCCGTCGTGGGTGCGCTTCCTCTCCTCGCGCCCAGCGGTCCCGCACGAAAGGGACCCAATGTCGCGGACCACCAAGACCAAGGCCGTCGCCGAGCTCGTCGAGCAGTTCACGAACTCGTCCGGCGCGGTACTCACCGAGTACCGGGGCCTGAGTGTCGCCCAGTTGCGTGAACTGCGTACCGCGCTGCGCGGCAACGCCGAGTACACCATCGTCAAGAACACGCTCACCAAGATCGCGGCCCGCAATGCCGGCGTGGAAGGTCTCGACGACCTGTTGAGCGGCCCCTCGGCCATCGCCTTCGTGACCGGTGACGTGGTCGAGGCGGCCAAGGGCCTCAAGAATTTCGGTAAGGACCATCCCGCGCTGGTCGTGAAGGGCGGCTTCCTGGACGGCAAGTCCATGACGCCCGACGAGATCAAGAAGTTGGCGGACCTCGAGTCGCGCGAGGTCCTCCTCGCGAAGCTCGCGGGCGGCATGAAGGCGTCGCTGTCGCAGGCGGCCGCACTGTTCAACGCGCCCCTGTCGCAGGCGGCCCGCACGGTCGAGGCGCTCCGCGTCAAGGCGGAGGCCGACCCCAGCATCCTCGCCGGCGGCGCCGGAGAGCCCGCTGCAGCACCGGAACCGGCCGACGAGGCCGCCACCGAGGAACCCGCGACGGCCGCCGCCGCGGACGAGACTTCGGCCGACGACACCACGTCGCCGACCGACGCCGAGGCCCCGGCCGAGGCATCCGCCGAATCGGCACCCGCCGACGAGGCACCGCAGGAGGGCTGACGCCCTGACCCCCACACCGTCGTCCGCGACGGTCCGTCAAGGAGTCCGGCCCGGCCGGAGCACACGAAAGGAAACGCCATCATGGCGAAACTCAGCACCGACGAACTGCTGGACGCGTTCAAGGAGATGACCCTCCTCGAGCTCAGCGAGTTCGTGAAGCAGTTCGAGGAGACCTTCGAGGTCACCGCCGCCGCCCCCGTCGCGGTTGCGGCCGCCGGAGCCCCCGCGGCTGCCGGTGGCGGCGACGCCGCCGGTGCCGCCGAGGAGCAGGACGAGTTCGACGTCGTCCTCGAGGCCGCGGGCGACAAGAAGATCCAGGTCATCAAGGAGGTCCGGGCGCTCACCGATCTGGGACTCAAGGAGGCCAAGGATCTGGTGGAGGGTGCCCCGAAGCCCGTCCTCGAGAAGGTCAACAAGGAGAACGCCGACAAGGCGAAGGAGGCCCTCGAGGCCGCCGGCGCCACAGTGTCGGTCAAGTGACCACACCGGTCTGAACGACCGGTTGCCGACTGCGGTCGGCCATCAATGCGGGGCAGTCCCACGGGCTGCCCCGCATCGTCATCTCCGGAACCCGCCGACCGGCTGTGGTGTTCCGCTTGACTCCCGCCCCCCGCGTGGCCAGGATTCGGTCAGGTCCTTCGGATCGCCGACCTCGCAGGTCGGCCCCGGGGTGTCGCACTTCACTCGCGGCACCCCTCTAGACATGTGCCCATCGGCCGTGTACCTTTGGTGGTTGCGCCTCCTATCAGATGAACCCCCGGTCACCGGTGTGCCTTGAGCCGCGCAGGGCATGACGGACCCGGGCACCGCGCGCAGCGGTGGATCGGTGTGGGTGGAGGCGAGTGAAGCCCACCGCGCGCTCGGGAAGGACCCTTCTTGACCGCTTCGACCCCGTCGGACCGCACCACTGATATCCCCGGAACCGGACGCGTTTCCTTCGCCCGGATCCACGAGCCCCTCGAGGTTCCCGACCTGCTGAGCCTGCAGATCGACTCCTTCGACTGGCTGATCGGCAACGAGCACTGGCAGGCCCGGGTGGCCGCCGCCAAGGCCGGGGGCCGCGACGACGTGCCCCTGAAGTCCGGCATGGAGGAGGTGTTCGAAGAGGTCGGCGAGATCAAGGACAGCCAGGACACCATGTCCCTGTCCTTCAAGGACCACCACTTCGAGCCCCCGAAGGCGTCCGTCGACGAGTGCCGCGAGAAGGACCTCACCTACGCGGCGCCGCTGTTCGTCACCGCCACCTTCGAGAACACCACCAGCGGTGTGAGCATGTCGCAGACGGTGTTCATGGGCGACTACCCGCTCATGACCGACAAGGGCACCTTCATCATCAACGGCACCGAGCGTGTCGTGGTGTCGCAGCTCGTGCGCTCGCCCGGCGTCTACTTCGAGTCGACGGTCGACAAGACCACCGACAAGGACATCTACGTCGCCCGCGTGATCCCCAGCCGGGGTGCCTGGCTCGAGTTCGAGATCGACAAGAAGGACATCGTCAGCGTCCGTCTCGACCGCAAGCGCAAGCAGCCCGCCACGATCCTGCTCAAGGCGCGCGGCTGGACCTCCGAGCAGATCGCCGAGCGGTTCGGTCAGTACGAGTCGGTCATGCAGACCCTCGAGAAGGACCACGTCACCACCCAGGACGAGGCCCTGCTGGACATCTACCGCAAGATGCGTCCGGGCGAACCGCCCACGGTCGACGCGGGCCGCAACCTGCTCGAGAACTACTACTTCAACCCCAAGCGCTACGACCTGGCCAAGGTCGGGCGGTACAAGGTGAACAAGAAGCTCGGCCTCGAGCTGCCTCCGTCCGAGGTCGTACTGACCGACGAGGACATCGTCGCCACCATCGAGTACCTCGCCGCGCTGCACGCCGGCAAGGAGACGCTCGAGGCGCCGCGCGGCGAGATCCCTGTCGAGACCGACGACATCGACCACTTCGGCAACCGTCGTCTCCGCACTGTCGGCGAACTGATCCAGAACCAGATCCGCACGGGTCTGACCCGCATGTCGCGTCTGGTGAGCGAGAAGATGGGCACCTCCGACGTCGAGGCCATCACGCCGCAGTCGCTCATCAAGATCACTCCGTTGGCCGCGTCCATCAAGGAGTTCTTCGGAACCTCGCAGTTGTCGCAGTTCATGGACCAGACCAACCCCCTGGCCGGTCTGACCCACAAGCGACGCCTGTCGGCGCTTGGCCCCGGTGGCCTGTCGCGTGAACGCGCGGGCTTCGAGGTGCGCGACGTGCACCCGTCGCACTACGGCCGCATGTGTCCGATCGAGACCCCCGAAGGACCGAACATCGGTCTGATCGGGTCGCTGGCCACCTACGGACGGGTCAACCCGTTCGGCTTCGTCGAAACGCCCTACCGACGCGTCGTTGAGGGTGTCGTCACCGACTCCGTGGACTACCTGTCCGCCGACGAGGAGGACCGTCACGTCATCGCCCAGGCGAACTCGGCGCTGAACGCCGACGGCACGTTCGTCGAGGACCGGGTCCTGGTCCGCCGCAAGGGTGGCGAGGTCGACTATGTGCCCGGCAACGAGGTCGACTACGTCGACGTCTCGCCGCGCCAGATGGTGTCCGTCGCCACCGCCATGATCCCGTTCCTCGAGCACGACGACGCCAACCGCGCGCTCATGGGGTCGAACATGCAGCGGCAGGCGGTGCCGCTGCTGCGGGCCGAGGCGCCCCTGGTGGGCACGGGCATGGAGTTCCGTGCGGCCAAGGACGCCGGCGACGTCGTCGTGGCCGAGGAGGCCGGCGGTGTGATCGAGGTGTCCGCGGATCTGGTGTCCATCCAGTCCGACGACGGCTCGATCCGGGACTACCGGCTCCACAAGTTCCGGCGCTCGAACCAGGGCACCTCGTACAACCAGCGACCGATCGTCGAGGTCGGTCAGCGGGTGGCCGAGGGCCAGGTCATCGCCGACGGACCGTCCACCGACAACGGTGAACTCGCCCTGGGCAAGAACCTGCTCGTGGCGTTCATGCCGTGGGAGGGCCACAACTACGAGGACGCGATCATCCTGTCGGAGCGGCTCGTGCGCGACGACGTGCTCTCGAGCATCCACATCGAGGAGCACGAGGTCGACGCCCGCGACACCAAACTGGGGCCCGAGGAGATCACCGGGGACATCCCGAACCTCTCCGACGAGGCGCTGGGGCAGTTGGACGAACGCGGCATCATCCGGGTCGGCGCCGACGTGCAGTCCGGCGACATCCTCGTCGGCAAGACCACGCCCAAGGGCGAGACCGAACTGACTCCCGAGGAGCGCCTGCTGCGCGCCATCTTCGGCGAGAAGGCAAAGGAGGTCCGCGACACGTCGCTGCGCGTCCCGCACGGCGAGAGCGGCAAGGTCATCGGGACGCGGATCTTCGACCGGGACTCCGGCGACGAACTGCCCCCGGGTGTGAACCAGATGGTCCGGGTCTATGTCGCTCAGAAGCGCAAGATCACCGAGGGCGACAAGCTCGCGGGCCGTCACGGCAACAAGGGCGTCATCGCCAAGATCCTGCCCATCGAGGACATGCCGTTCCTCGAGGACGGGACGCCGGTCGACGTGGTCCTGAACCCGCTGGGTGTGCCGCGACGGATGAACCTGGGTCAGATCCTCGAGACGCATCTCGGCTGGGTCGCCAAGGCCGGCTGGGACGTCCCCTCCGAGGATCCCCGTTCGGAGTGGCTGCCCGAGGGCACGCGTTCGGCGCCGCCCGGGACCAACGTCGCGACCCCCGTGTTCGACGGTGCTCGCGAGGAGGCCCTGAGTGCGCTCATGGAGCACGCCCGGCCCGACGAGGACGGCAACATCCTGGTCGACGCCACCGGCAAGGCCCGGTTGTTCGACGGCCGGTCGGGTGAGCCGTACCCGGACCCCGTGTCGGTCGGCTACATCTACATCCTCAAGCTGCTCCACCTCGTGGACGACAAGATCCACGCCCGGTCCACCGGCCCGTACTCGATGATCACCCAGCAGCCGCTGGGCGGTAAGGCGCAGTTCGGTGGTCAGCGGTTCGGCGAGATGGAGGTGTGGGCGCTCGAGGCGTACGGCGCCGCCTACGCGCTGCAGGAACTGCTCACCATCAAGTCCGACGACACCCACGGCCGCGTCAAGGTGTACGAGGCCATCGTCAAGGGCGAGAACATCCCCGAACCCGGCATCCCCGAGTCGTTCAAGGTGCTGGTCAAGGAGATGCAGTCGCTGTGCCTCAATGTCGAAGTGCTGAGCAGCGACGGTGTCGCCATCGAGATGAAGGAGTCCGACGAGGACCTCTTCCGGACTGCGGAGGAACTGGGCATCGACCTGTCCCGCCGCGAACCCAGTTCGGTCGAGGAAGTCTGACCGTCGTGCCGGGGCCCGCGCGGCCCCGGCACCCCACCGCTGAACCATCCGACAAGCCACAAAAGGAAACGAAGTGCTCGACGTCAACTTCTTCGATCAGATCCAGATCGGCCTGGCCACCGCCGACGACATCCGCACCTGGTCGCACGGCGAGGTGAAGAAGCCCGAGACCATCAACTACCGCACGCTCAAGCCCGAACGTGACGGCCTGTTCTGCGAGAAGATCTTCGGTCCCACCCGGGACTGGGAGTGCTACTGCGGCAAGTACAAGCGGGTGCGCTTCAAGGGCATCATCTGCGAACGCTGCGGCGTCGAGGTGACGCGTGCGAAGGTGCGCCGTGAGCGGATGGGCCACATCGAGCTCGCCGCCCCGGTGACCCACATCTGGTACTTCAAGGGTGTCCCCAGCCGGCTCGGCTACCTGCTCGATCTGGCGCCGAAGGACCTCGAGAAGGTCATCTACTTCGCCGCCCACATGATCACCGAGGTCGACGAGGACGGGCGTCACCAGGCGCTGCCGTCGCTCGAGTCGCGGCTCGGCGAGGAGATCTCGCGTATCGAGCAGCGTCGCGACAACGACATCAACACCCGCATGGCCAAGTTGGAGGAGGACCTTGCGGCACTCGAGGCCGAAGGAGCCAAGGCCGACGCCAAGCGCAAGGTCAAAGACGGCGCCGAGCGCGAGATGCGGCAGATGCGCAAGCGCGCCGACGACCGGGTCGACTTCCTCAAGCGCGTGTTCGATCGCTTCCGCACGCTGGCGGTCCAGGACCTCGAGGGCGACGAGGCGCTCTACCGCGAGATGACCGACCGATACGGCAAGTGGTTCTCCGGGGATATGGGCGCCGCCGCGATCAAGCGTCGTCTGGAGACCTTCGACCTGGCCGGCGAGGCGGAGAAGCTCCGCGAGATCGTCCGCACGGGGACCGGGCCGAAGAAGACCCGGGCGCTGAAGCGGCTCAAGGTCGTCTCGGCGTTCCTGAACACGACCAACTCGCCGCTGGGCATGGTCCTCGACGCCGTCCCGGTGATCCCGCCGGACCTGCGTCCGATGGTCCAGCTCGACGGTGGCCGGTTCGCCACGTCGGACCTCAACGACCTCTACCGGCGCGTGATCAACCGCAACAACCGGTTGAAGCGACTGATCGACCTCGGGGCTCCCGAGATCATCGTGAACAACGAGAAGCGCATGCTGCAGGAGGCCGTCGACGCACTGTTCGACAACGGCCGTCGCGGTCGCCCCGTCACGGGGCCGGGCAACCGGGCGCTGAAGTCGCTGTCGGACATGCTCAAGGGCAAGCAGGGCCGGTTCCGCCAGAACCTGCTCGGCAAGCGCGTCGACTACTCGGGTCGCTCCGTGATCGTCGTCGGGCCGCAGCTGCAGCTGCACCAGTGCGGGCTGCCCAAGCAGATGGCCCTGGAGCTGTTCAAGCCGTTCGTGATGAAGCGACTGGTCGAACTCGGTCACTCGCAGAACATCAAGGCGGCCAAGCGCCGCGTCGAGCGGGCGCCCGGTGGCGGTCACGCCTACGCCGATGTCTGGGGAGTCCTCGAAGAGGTCATCGCCGAGCATCCGGTGCTGCTGAACCGTGCCCCGACGCTGCACCGCCTCGGCATCCAGGCCTTCGAGCCGCAGCTGATCGAGGGCAAGGCCATCCAGATCCACCCGCTCGTCTGCACCGCGTTCAACGCGGACTTCGACGGTGACCAGATGGCGGTCCACCTGCCTCTGTCGCCCGAGGCCCAGGCCGAGGCGCGCATCCTCATGCTGTCGAGCAACAACATCCTGTCCCCGGCCAACGGTCGTCCGATCACGACGCCCACGCAGGACATGGTGCTGGGCATCTACTTCCTCACCGGCGAGGAGGAGGGCGCTGCCGGCGAAGGGCGTGCGTACGCGGCCCCCGCCGAGGCCCTGATGGCTTACGACATGGGCGATCTGTCCCTGCAGGCGAAGATCAAGCTCCGCATGTTCGACGGCCAGCCCCCGGCCGGCACCGAACTGCCCGAGGGGTGGCAGGACGGCGACGGCTACATCGTCGAGACCACCCTGGGTCGGGCGCTGTTCAACGAGGCGCTGCCGAGCGACTACCCCTACGTGAACCAGCGCATCGGCAAGAAGGAACTGGGCGAACTCGTGAACCGCTTGAGCGAGCGGTACATGAAGATCGACATCGCCGAGACCCTGGACCGGCTCAAGGAGCTCGGTTTCCACTGGGCCACCCGGTCGGGCGTGACCATCTCGATCGACGACGTCGTGACGCCGCCGAAGAAGAAGGCCATCATCGATGAGGCCGAGGCCAAGGCCGCCAAGATCGACGCCAAGGTGGCGATCGGTGGCATGACCGACCAGGAGCGCCGCGAGGAACTGATCAAGATCTGGACCCGGGCCACCGACGAGGTCGACCGCGCGATGCGGGACAACCTGCCCGAGGACAACTCCATCGCCGAGATGGTGCTGTCCGGGGCCGGCGGCAACTACAGCCAGATCCGTCAGATCGCCGGTATGCGCGGCCTGGTCGCCAACCCCAAGGGCGAGACCATCCCGCGGCCGATCAAGGCCAACTTCCGCGAGGGCCTGACCGTGCTGGAGTACTTCATCTCCACCCACGGCGCTCGCAAGGGTCTGGCCGACACGGCCCTGCGTACCGCGGACTCGGGTTACCTGACCCGGCGTCTCGTGGACGTGTCGCAGGATCTGATCGTCCGCGACATCGACTGCGGCACCACGATCGGTCTCGAGATGCCCATCGGGCAGCCCGACGCCGAAGGGGTGCTGCAGGTGGTCGACAACGTCGACACGGCAGTCGCGTCGCGCGTTCTGGCCCGCGATGTGGAGGTCGACGGCGAGGTCATCGTGGCGGGCGGCACGGAACTCACGATGCCGATCATCCGCGACCTGGTGTCGCGGGGTGTGGCGTCCATCCGGGTCCGTTCGGTCATGCACTGCAAGAGTCTCAAGGGCATCTGCGCGGTCTGCTACGGCCAGTCGCTGGCGACCGGTCACCTGGTCGACGTGGGCGAAGCGGTCGGCATCGTCGCCGCCCAGTCCATCGGCGAACCCGGCACCCAGCTGACCATGCGTACGTTCCACACCGGCGGCGTCGCCGGTGAGGACATCACACAGGGTCTGCCCCGCGTGGTGGAGCTGTTCGAGGCGCGTACCCCCAAGGGTCACGCCCCCATCTCCGAGGCGGCCGGTGTCGTCGAGGTCCGCGACACCGAGAAGACCCGCAAGATCGTGGTGGCGCCCGACGGCGACCAGCCCGAGGTCGCCCAGGCGGTCTCGAAGCGGTCCGACCTGTTGGTCGAGGACGGCGAGCACGTCGACGTCGGCGCCCAGCTCGTGAAGGGCGTCATCGACCCCAAGCAGGTGCTGCGGGTGCTCGGACAGCGCAAGGCGCAGCAGTTCCTGGTCGACGAGGTGCAGAAGGTGTACCGCAGTCAGGGCGTGTCGATCCACGACAAGCACATCGAGGTCATTGTGCGGCAGATGCTGCGGCGGATCACCATCATCGACTCCGGGGACTCCGAGTTCCTGGCCGGCGAGCTGGTCGACCGCGGCATCTTCGAGGCCGAGAACCGGCGCGTGGTCGAGGAGGGCGGACAGCCTGCCTCGGGGCGTCCGGAACTCATGGGTATCACCAAGGCGTCGCTGGCCACCGAGTCGTGGCTGTCGGCCGCGTCCTTCCAGGAGACCACCCGGGTGCTCACCGATGCCGCCATCCAGGCGCGCACCGACCACCTGATGGGCCTGAAGGAGAACGTGATCCTGGGCAAGCTGATCCCGGCGGGAACCGGGATGCCGCAGTACCGGCACATCCGGGTGGACCCGACGGAAGAAGCCAAGGAGGCGATGTACCCGTCGTTCACCACGTACGACGATCTCGCCTACCCCGAGGGCTTCACCGACACCGCCGGCGAAGCGGTGGCGCTCGAGGAGTTCGACACCCGGGGCTACTACCCCAACTGATCGCATGAGTGACGAAGGGCGGGTGCGGTTTATCGTGCCCGCCCTTCGCGCATGTCCGGCCCCACGGTGGTCCCGATGACCGGGCGTCCTCCCGTACCCGCCGCCGATGTGGCGGAAGGGGACACCCGGGAGCAGGAGCAGATCGCTGCTGCCGCCGTCGGCACACTGCGGTGGCGCGACACGACCTTCATCGAATGCGACCTCGTCTGGTCCCGGGTCGGCACGGTGGACCTGTCCGGCGGCCGTGTGGTCGACAGCGTGGTTCCCTCGCCGGATGTCGAGGAGTTGGCGGCCGGCGATTCGACGTGGCGCTCAGCAAGGATGGTCGACGGTCGGGTGGGCGCCCTGGTCCTTGCCCGTGCTCACATCGACTCGCTGTCGCTGACGGGCATGCGGATCGGCTACCTGGACCTGCGCAGTGCTGCCGTGTCGGACCTGACCGTGGCGGACTGCCGGATCGACACCGTGGATCTCACCGGGGGTCGCATCGAGCGGGCGAGCTTCGTGGGGTGCCACATCGGGGAACTCATCGTGTCCCACGCCGACCTCAGCCAGGTCGACCTCCGAGGGGCGGAGTTCGGCGGGATCGACGGGGTCGCCGGACTGCGGGGAGCCACCGTCAGCCCGGGGCAACTCCTGGCCCTGGCGCCGATCCTGGCCGACGCTCTGGGGGTCCTCGTCGACGACGAGGCGTGATCTGCGTGATCGGTCGGTCGTTAGGCTGCGGGGATGAGTGAACCCGTCGCGCCTCCCATCCCGCGTCATGTGTTGTACGGCAACCCCGAACGCGCGGACGTCCAGATCAGCCCAGACGGTGAGTACCTGAGCTGGCTGGCGCCCGACGGGGGAGTCCTCAATGTGTGGGTGGCGCCGGCCGACGACCTCGCGGCCGCGCGGGTCATCACCACCGACCGACGGCGGGGGATCCGGTCGCACGACTGGGCCTTCACCGGACGGCATGTCCTGTTCCCGCAGGACGTGGGTGGCGACGAGAACTTCCATGTCTACGCAGTGGACGTGCAGACGGGGGAACAGCGGGATCTCACCCCTTTCGAGAACGTCACGGCGATGGTGGCGGCCCGCAGCCGTGAGGTCCCCGGGAGCGTCCTGGTGCAGGTCAACGACCGCGTCCCGCAGCTGCACGACGTGCTGCGTGTCGACATCGCGACCGGAGAGTGGGAGCGGCTGGTCGAGAATCCCGGGTTCGCCGAGATGATGGCTCGCGACGACTTCACCGTCCCACTCGCGGCGGCCATGCGCGAGGACGGCGGGGTCACCCTGTTCCGGGCGGTCGGCGACGGCTACGAGCCGTTGCTCGAGGTGGACATGGCCGATTCGCTGACGACCGGCGCTGTCGGCTTCCCGACGGACAAGGAGCACTTCTACCTGCTCGACAGTCGTGGCCGGGACAAGGCGGCGCTGTACCGCGCCAGCCTGTCGGACGGCTCGACCGAGTTGGTTTTCGAGAGTGACGCAGCCGACGTGTCGGCGATCCTGACCCATCCGGTGGACAAGACCGTGCAGGCCGTCGAGGTGGAGCATGCGCGAACCGAGTGGGTGGCTCTCGACGACTCGGTGGCGGCCGACCTCGCGCGGCTCGGCGAGGTGGCTCCCGGCGACCTCAAGGTCCTCAGCCGCACCGACGACGACCGCACCTGGATGGTGGCGTTCCTCCAGGACGCCGGACCCGTGCGCTACTACCGGTACGACCGCGACACGGGTGCCGCCGAATTCCTCTTCCTGAACCGCAGCGACCTCGAGGGGTACACCTTGACCCCCATGCATCCGGTCGTGATCCCCGCCCGGGACGGACTCGACCTGGTTTCCTACCTGTCCCTGCCCGCCTGGACCGATCCCGAGGCGACCGGGCGCCCGACGCAGCCGCTGCCGCTGGTGCTGGATGTGCACGGTGGGCCGTGGGCCCGCGACAGTTGGGGCTTCAATCCCGAGCATCAGCTCCTGGCCGACCGTGGATATGCCGTGTTGTCGGTCAACTACCGCGGTTCGACCGGGTTCGGGAAGGCGTTCCTGAATGCCGGCGACAAGCAGTGGGCCAGGGCGATGCACGACGACCTACTTGACGCGGTGGCCTGGGCCGTCGCAGAAGGAGTCGCGGACCCCGCCCGCATCGCGATCCACGGCGGGAGTTACGGGGGTTACGCGACCCTCGTCGGTCTGACGATGACGCCCGACGTGTTCGCCTGCGGGGTGGACATCGTGGGCCCCTCCAACCTGATCACGCTGCTGGAGTCGATCCCGCCCTACTGGGCGCCGATGCTGCAGGTCTTCAAGGACCGGGTGGGGGACCCGACTACCGACGAAGGCCGGGAGCTGCTCACGTCGCGGTCGCCGCTGACGTACGTGGATCAGATCCGCCGGCCCCTGCTCATCGGGCAGGGCGCGAACGATCCCCGGGTCAAGCAGGCCGAGGCCGAACAGATCGTGTCCGCGATGAACGCGCACGGCATCCCGGTGACCTACGTGCTCTTCCCGGACGAGGGCCATGGTTTCGCCGAGCCGGCGAACCGCTTGAGCTTCTTCGCCGTCACCGAGGCATTCTTGGCGGAACACCTGGGCGGTCGGGCACAACCCTTCGACGATGTCTTCGCGGGATCCAGCATCACGGTTCCCGCCGGTTCGGACGGCATTCCCGGTCTAGGCGATCGCCTGCCGGGCTGAGCGCTCCGCTCATCGGGTCGGTCACGAGGCCTGGTGGGCGTGATCCGATTTCTCCGGTCGATTCCGCTGGATGGCGCGTCGGGTCGAGGACGTGATGACCTTGATGGCGAGTGTGAACAGGGTGAACCCGATGAGCATCTGGCTCGTGACCACCATGCGCGGGACATCCAGCACGGGGGTGATGTCGCCGAATCCGACGGTGGACAGCACCGTCACGGTGAAATACACCGCTGACTGCTTGCTCAGCGGCTCGGTGAAGGAACCGGGCTGCGACAGACTCATCGAGAGGTACATCCACGCGTAGGCGAAGACCAGCAGAGCGACCATCACGATCACGAACAGGACGCCCTCCATGAGCGGGCGAGGCGACTTGAAGAGCCGCACGATCGCCGCCACGATCATGCCGAGGTACATCAGCAGCGCGAGGGTGCCGAAGACGGCGAACTCCCAGGGATCCCAACCGACGGCGGGTTCGGGCACCGCCAGGTAGGCGGTGATCATCAATGCCACGACGATCACGGACAGGGCCGATGTGATGATGGCGTGCCTCAGCAGGTGTCGCCCCGAGGGCATCGACGGGTGTTCCGCGGTCACGGGCCTACCCTCCCAAACGGCCTGCCGCACACGGTGGCGACACGCCCCGGCGCGCGCTGGGGGACACTGGGATCCATGACCTGGCAGTTCGCGGTGCTCGCGCTCCTGATCCTGGTCGTGTTCTCTGTCATGGGGGCCACCCTGGTCACCCGGTCGGTGCTCCGGCGACGGGTGAAGCGCGCGAACCGGGAACTGCCCGAATGCCGGTACTCGGGACCGGCCGTGCTCGTGGGGACCAGCGTGTCGGACGACCTGTCCGGGGTGGGGGTGTTGGGGATCACCGTCGACGAACTCGTGTTCGTCATCGGGCGGACCAAGGAACACCTGACCATGCCCTTGGGTGCCCTGGCCGCCACGGGATACCGGCAAAGCGAGCGTCAACGAACGCCGTCGCTCCGGGTCGAATGGCTGGGCAACGCAGCAGTGTTCGACGTACAGAAACCTGGCGTCGCCGAGTGGCTGGCCGAGTTGGGGTCCCCGGTGCCTCCGCCGCGGGACTGAGCCTCGATGGTCGAGCGGAGCCGAGACCACCGCCCCCTTCCGGTGGTCGAGCGGAGCCGAGACCACTGCACACGGCCGCGGGTTGAGTAGGCGCGCCAGCGCCGTATCGAAACCGCGGCGTCCTCGGCCTGTCTGGCTGTGCCCGTGACGGGGTCCGGGCTCGGGTCGGGCGCCTCTTGGAGTCAGGGAACCGCCTTCGGCGGGCTGTGTTGGATGGATGCGCGCCTCGCAGGCTCGGCTGCGCATCGGGTTCCGCTTGACGGCGCCGACGCCGACCCGGACCCCGTCCGGGCTCGGTAGTCGGTCAGGTGTCCGTCCCCGGTGGTCGAGCGAAGCCGAGACCACTGCGCACGGCCGCGGGTTGAGTAGGCGCGACAGCGCCGTATCGAGACTGCGGCATCGTCGGCAAGCCTTGCTGCGCTCGTGCCTGGGTCCGACGACTGGGTAGGGTCGCGTATGCGTGCTGTCGTGGCCGACGAGGCCGGTGGTCCCGAGGTCCTGCGGGTGGCGGAGCTGCCCGAGCCACGACCCCAGTCAGGTGAGGTCGTGATCGATGTCGTTGCGGCCGGGGTGAATCGTGCCGACCTCCTGCAGCGACAGGGTTTCTACCCGCCGCCACCCGGCGCCTCGTCGGTGCTCGGACTCGAATGCAGCGGAGTCGTCGCCACGGGGGGAGGCGGATGGGAGCCGGGAGACCGCGTGTGTGCGCTGCTCACCGGTGGCGGGTATGCCGAACAGGTCGCGGTCCCCGCAGGTCAGGTCATGCCGCTGCCGCCCGGGGTGGACCTGGTCGAGGCCGCCGGCATCCCGGAGGTCGCCTGCACGGTCTACTCGAACCTGGCGATGGTGGCCGGCCTCCAGCCCGGTGAGTGGGTCCTCATCCACGGGGGTGGGGGTGGTATCGGGACCTTCGCCATCCAGTGGGCGGTGGCTCTCGGCGCTCGCGTCGCGGTCACCGTCGGCAGCGCCGAGAAGGCCGCGCGCTGCGCCGCCCTGGGTGCCGAGGTGGTCATCAACTACCGCGACCAGGACTTCGCCGACGTGATACGGGAACTCACCGACGGGCGTGGCGTCGATGTCATCCTGGATGTCATCGGAGCCAAGTACCTCGCCGCCAATGTCGCTGCTCTCGCCACGGGTGGTCGGCTGGTCGTCATCGGCCTTCAGGGCGGGGTGCGCGGCGAGCTGGACCTGGGTGCACTGCTCATGAAGCGGGCGAGCATCCACGCGACATCGCTGCGATCGCGACCCCCGGTGGAGAAGGCAGCCATCTGCGCAGCGGTGGTGGAGCACGTGTGGCCCTGGTACGGGACCGGCGAGATCTGCCCGGTCACCGACCGGGTGCTGCCGCTCGTTGACGCAGCTCGGGCGCATGAGGCCATGGGCGCCGGCGATCACGTGGGCAAGATCATCCTCCGGCGCTGAGGGGAGCGCGGTTGCCACACGAGCGGGGCAGTGTCACTCTCCGTAGTGGAGGTGAGGTCATGCGCCGCGTCCATCTCACGATTGCCGCGATGCTGACTGTCGTACTGGCTGTCGGAGCGCCGATCGGCTCAGCGGCCGGCGATCAGAGCGTCACCGTTGCTCTGCCTCCGGGTTCCTCGCCGGTGTCACTGGTGGTGGGACCGGGCGGGACGGTGTTCGCGGCTGATGCCCGATCCGACGCCGTCGTGTGGGCGAGCTTCGATCCGGCACCGCGGGTCGACCGGTTCCTCCCGACACTGGGGACGAGTCCGTACTCGGTCGCCCGCACGCGCGACGGACTGGTGTTCGCGGCCAACCGGGACAGCGACGACGTGTCACGGATCGACACCTCCCGATTCGGGATCCCCCGCCGGATCGGCCTGGGTGATGGTGCCGAGCCCTGGGGTCTGGCGCTGACCCCCGATCAGTCGGTGTGGGTCACGGAGATTGGAGCCGACCGCGTGGCCCGCATCGATGCGGGGTCGGACATCGTCAATGCCACAGTGGCGTTGCCGGCCGGGACCGGACCCAAGGCGGTGGTCTACTCGCGTGCGGACCGGAGACTGTACGTCGCCGGCTCGGACAACGGGACGGTGCTCGTGGTCGACCCGGAGAACGGACGCCTGTCCGTCGTGCTGCTGCCCCCTGGCGCAAGCCCGCGTGGCATCGTCGCACTTCCCGACGGGGGAGCCCTGGTCACCGACATCAACCTCGACTCGGTGTACCGGATCCGTGGCACGCGGGTCACTGCCGCGATCCCGACCGCCCCTGGCGCCCAGCCATACGCGGTGGCGGTGCTTCCGGACGGTACCGCCTACGTGGCCCTCTACGGCTCCCGCCAGGTGGGGGTGGTCGCCCCTGGATCGTCGTTCATCAGCCGGACCATCGCCTGGCCCGCTGCTCCGTACTGGATCACCTCGGCTCGTGGCCGCATCTACACGGCCAACCGTGACGCCCATTCGCTGACGAGGCTGGTCCCCGACCCCACGGCTCCGCGAGCGGTCACCGAGCCTGTGACCCGGCGGCGCGCCCACGCGGCGACCCTCCACGCGCGGCTCGTCAGTGGCAACCGACGTGCGTCGGCGCGGTTCGTGGTGGCTCGCAACCGGGGCATGACCCGAAATCCCCGCGCGATCGTCCTGGCCGATGTCCGGGCCTTCCACGAGCGTGACGTGGCGAAACGTGTGCGCGGACTGCGGTCCGCGACCCGGTACTTCGTGCGAGTGGAAGCCACGAACGACGCCGGAACCTCGTTCGGGCAGGTTCGATCGTTCCGGACCCGGCGCCCGGCCCGCTAGGGCTGCGCTTGACGGGGACTACTCCGACCGGGTGATCACGTGATGCGGTCGCACGTCGAGCCGCATCAACACATCACTCTCAGTACTTTTCAGTCACACCGGGGTGTGAGTGAGAGATGCGGGACGGTGCACATGCGGGTTCTTCCTACAGTGGTCTTCACCGCGGTGGCGGCGGTTGCCGTAGCCGCCACCGCCATGCCGGCGCGGGCGGTCGACATCGGGGCGTCCGTCACCCCTGGCGCCACGGCCTCAGCGGGTGCGGCACGGGACACCATGGCGAACTCTGCGAGCAGGAGAGCGGGCAAGCGGACACTGGCCCGTCAGGTGGAGCAGTTGCGCAGCGTGGAGCAACGGCCGGTCGCCGTCCACAGTCCTGCCCTGGCGCTGTCATGTGTCCCCTCCGACCCCGGGCGTGCCGGCGGGCGAGGCACGGTCATCTGCTCGGTACCTCGTGCGGATTCGGGCTCGGCCACGCGCAACATTGAGGACCGGACCGGACCCGGGGCGGCGGTCCGACGGGCGAAGTTGACGATCCGCGGCACCAGGGGCGCGAAGATCGCCTCGGCCCGCGGGGCAGGATGGCGGTGCGAGGTGCGTCGCGGCAAGGCGCGCTGCACCGATGCCAAGATCCGGCGCACCCACTCGGGTGGCGCAGTCCGTATCCGCGTGACGCTGTCCCGGAAGGGGCGTCCGGCGGTCGGTGGACGGCTGCGCTGGCAGGAGCAGAAGCTGGTCGGTGGCGGTGCCAGTCGGGTACGGGTCGATGGATGGCGTCGCCAGAGCACCGACGACCGGACGCGGGTCCAGCAGTCGGATGCCGTCGGGGTGACCTCCCACGTCCTCGGCGGGAAGCGTGTCGCGCTGCGCCGGGGAGCGCGGGCCGCTCAGCGCCAGGCGGTCCTCCGATCGTCCGTCACCGGACTCGACGGCGGCAACGCCGTGGTGCGGGTCAGGCAGATCAGCGGGCCCCGGGCCCGACTGGATGATCCCGGTCGCCGGCTGACCAGCGCTTCCGTCCTCGACACCTCGCTCACCCTGCCGAGGGCGGCGAAGTCCAGCCGGAAGCTGTGTTTCCAGACGGCGGTCGCCTCGGCGGGTTCCCGGGGCAAGGACCGCACCTGCCTGATCCTCACCCGGGAGCGCGTGCGCAGGTACGCCTCCGGGGTGACAGCGGTGCGTCAGGCGCTGAAGTCCGAGTCAGGTCGCGGCAGAGTACGGCTCGCCGGCGCTGTCGGGACCAATCCCGACCTGCAGATCTCCGCTCCGGGTCCGACCGAGGTGAAACCCGGCCAGGTCGTCACGCTGCGTGTCAAGACACGACGAGGGAACATCCGCGCCACCCGGTGGTCAGTGGCGTCGGGCCCGCGTTCCCTTCTGACCAGGGCGAAGTTCCGGAAGGCGTCGGTCAAGGTTCGACTGCCGCACCGGCTACCGACCGGGGTGGCGATCCTGCAGGCGACCGCGACTCTGCGCGACGGCACCAGGGCAGCCGCACAGGAGACGCTTGTGATGCGTCGCGGCAAGCGGGCCTGTGCCCAGGCCTTCGACCAGGTCTCGGCCCAGGAACTCCCGGACGGTCTGTGCCCGTCGGAACTGCAGTTCAGCGGATACGGAGTGGAGCAGTTGGCGGACGACATCGTGAACGAGGACCCGGTCCCGCCGGCCGGAAGCGACTCCGCATCCCAGACCTTCTGTGCGCTGTTCGATGCGGTGGCCGGATCCGGCCCGGTGGAACCCACCGAATTGCCAGACGGATCGGTGATCACGCTGGGAGAGGCGAGTGCCCGGGGGGAGTGCGATGCGGAGGCCCGCATCACGTTCGCGGGTGGCCGCATCAGGAATGGCGACCTGCAGTTCACGGGACTGTCCGGTGAGGTCACCGAGAAGGGCCTGACCATCGAGGGCGCCTCTCAGGGGGCCCGCTGGACCCTGCCCGACCGGTGGCGTGATGCCGCTTTGGAGTGGGGCCGGGATCTCCCGAGTGCGTGGAAGTCCGATTTCGCGGCGGCCTGGGATCGGCCGGGAGTGTCCCTGCACCTGCCGGGCACCATGTCCCTGGTGGCGCCGTTGGCCGACACCGGCGCCTGGGAGGCGATGACGGGGAAGATGCGCGTCGGGTCGTTGGACATGCTGCCCCTCCCTGACGGCTGGGAGTGGCACGGCGACGCCGAACTGGGCCTCGAGCCGGAGACCGGACTGATCACCTTCCAGCAGACCGCCGTGGGGCCCCAGGACGACGACACCATCGAACTGACCGGTCGCATGGGCCGCAGCGGGAGTCTTCAGATCCTGGCGACAGCGTCGAATCTCGACGTCATCTCCAACGACAGCGGATCCCTGCTCGGAGACGGGAGTGGCGAGATCACCGTCACCCGTGGCGACGAAGGGACCGGAACCACGTTCTCCGCCGCCCTGGATGTCGGCCTGTCGTCGGAGGCGGGCTTCGAGGTGGCCCGGGGGGTCGCACTGAAGGACGCGCGCCTCGCGTGGAGCGAGGAGGGCGTCGGCTTCACCGCGACCGCAACGGTCGGTGGCGACTCCGGTCGGTTCACGGGAACCCTCGACGGCGAGTACGCCGATGCGAGGAACTGGCGGATGGACCTCAGGCCCGAGGACTCGGTGAATCTGGGGGCGGTCAGGCTCACCGACCTGTCGGGCAGTCTGAGCCGCAAGTCCTTGGAGGGCGATGACGACCGGGCCAGCTACACCTTCAGTGTCGCCGGAAAGGCGAAGGGCAACCTCGGCGACGGCGTGCGCCTCGATGCAGCCGAGGCGCAATTCAGCAACGGCTGTCCGAGCGACCCCGACGTCGAGAAGGCGTACTTCGGCAAGTCCGGGTGCACCCCTGGGCACCTGCGCATGTTCGTGAGCGGCGAAGGTGCGGTCACGATCCGCGGGACCGAGAAGGCCGTGACGATCAAGGGCTGGTACAGCGTCACCACCGGGAAGTTCCACATCGCCGCGAGCGGCGGCAACCTCGACGTCGGTGCCGACACCGGACTGCACCTCAGCGATATCACCGTCGTGGCCTCCAACGACGAGGCCGCGGACTTCTGCGCCCCCCAGAAGGGTGAGGAGGACGAGCAGGGGACATCCATCGGCTTCACCGCCAAGGGCAAATTGCTCGGCGAATCGGTCCGGTTCACGGGGCAGTACGAGGGCGGTGGGAACGGCGGCTACTGCCTGGTCGGGCGCATGCCCGGGGAGCTCGCCGCCGGGAAGTTCGCGTCGGTGTCCGACGTCACCGTCGCGTACTCGAGTTTCGACGCCGAGGTCAACCTCGCCGCGGACGACCCCGACCAGGAGGACGAGGTCGTGGAGGTGGCCGCCAAGGCCGTCTCCCTGCGTGGGAAGGTCGCGCTCGGCGAGGAGGTCGCGGACACCACCGGGATCACCGGCGGGGCGGAGTTGGTGGCGACGGCGGTCACGAGCGGCGACAAGGCGGGGTTCACCGGAACCGCGACCTTCGATCTGGGCGACGGCGTGGCGCTGGTCGACAACGACGAGGTCTCCTTGTCGCTGAAGACCGCGAAACTCGCGATCGACACCCCGGAGAGGAAGCTGTCGATCGGGACGGATACGGAGCTCAAGATCTCGGGCAGCACCACCCCGCTGGCGGCGACCCTGGCCGTGTCGGGGGGTGAGGAGCCTTCCGTGGAATTCGCCACCGGAAAGACCGGCGACGACGCGCTGGACAACGCGTTCGGTCTCGACGGCCTGTCCCTCCGCACTCTCCATCTCAGTGCCAAGGCCGCCCTGGGAGGAACGGGTGGCTTCGCGTTCACCGTGGCGGCAGGAACTGAGAGCCTTCCCTCGACGTGGGTGGACAAGATTCAGGTGGACGACCGCGCCCTCGTCGAGGTGGCGGCTCAATTCTCGAGCTCGCAGTCGCCGTGCTTCGCCTTCTCGTTGGGGAAGGAGGGGGGCTCGTCGACGGTGCTGGATGTCGGCGGACAGGGAGTGCTGACCGCCAGGTACGCGAAGTTCGTCTATGCCCCTCAGCCCTGCACCTACACAGCTCCCGATGGCGCGGAGGAGTCCATCGGGGACGACCACAACTTCGAGTTGGCCTTCGACGGGACAGTGGGAACCACCCCTGTGGACATCGAGGCGCAGGTGGGGATCGACGATACGGACGTCACCGTGAATGCCCGAGTGGCGGTGGGCGCCTTCCACGTGGGCCCCATGGCCGTCTCGAACACCATGGCGACCATCGCGGTCGACACCCGGGCCGGTGCCTACACCTTCACCTTCCAGGGCGGTCTGGAGCTGGGCGGCCGGACCCTGTATGCCGACGACGTCGAGGTCTCGTTCGCCAAGGACGGAGCCGACGTGCAGCTCGCGATGAAGGCGCGGAATGCCGGCCTCGACCTGGGCATCGTGAAGGGAGGGTGCCTCGAGCAGGGCGAGTCGCCGGGTCTGTCATTCGCCGGGAGCATCTCCGGCGGGAAGTTGCAGAGCTTCGACGCGAATCTCAATTGCCGCGTGACCGTGATCGGCCAGGACCTCTCGGTCCGGGGCGCCGTCGAATACGGCAACGGTGGTCTCAAGCTCCTCGATCTGAAGGCCGGGGTCCGGTTGAACTTCGGCGTGGCCTACGTCGAGGGCGAGGTGCAGGTCTGCCGCAGCGAGGGCACCTACGTCGGGATCAGCGGACGCTTCAAGGTCGACTGGCTCGGGGTCGACAAGCCCTACGGATGGAACGTGTACGGCAGCGTCCGGGCCTGCCGGTCGGCCGGAGACGGAACGGTCGACGTCGACTTCCGGCAGCAGCCGGTGCCACCTCGGTCCACGGTCGACCAGCCGCCCTATCAGTGGCTGGCCCAGACTGCCGGCTGCATGGAGCTCGACGACGACGGGCGCCTGCTGTCGGGTCACGGCCGACCGCTGCGGTGCGCGGACGACACGCAGTACGTGACGCCTCCCGGCCACCAGACGATCCGGCAGAACAGCTGGATCGGCGATTGCGGGACGAAGTGGTCCGGGCGGGACGGGGTCGACTGGGACGTCTGCCCCTATCAGCTGCACATCAAGACACGCGGTGCTTACGACCAGGAGCCGCGGATCGAGCGCTCCCTCAGGCGTGCGGACAACGGGATCCCGGTGTTCGAGACCTTCCGCAACTACACCTACGGCAGCAATCCGTACGGGAGCGACGACGAGCGCACCGTTCATGTCGGTGGTCGGGGCCGGATCAGCCAGTTGTCCACTAAGGGCGACCTGCAGACCCCGTGCCTCAGGAGCAGCGGCAAGGAAGGTGTCGTGCTCGATCACTGCGGCGGGGGGGACTCGGTGGCCGAGGTCCTGGGGTCGCAGATCCGGCTGGACGGCAAGTGCCTGGACCGGTGGCACGACAAGTTGATCCGGTGGCACGACTGCCACTCCGGTGACAACCAGCGGTGGGACGTCGACGGGTGGCAGTTGAAGGTGCAGGGCAGGTGTCTGCAGTCTCACGGCATCGGCCGGGAACTGACTTTCGCGGACTGCAATGGATCCGAGTCCCAGCAGTTCAACGTCTACCTGTTCGAGCCGGATGCGCACCGCGCGTTCGCCTCCGACAGGTACCGGCACTCCATCGATCGCTGGCCGGCGTGCCTCGGGGTGTGTGACGTGGTGCGCTTGCGCTCCACCTACCTGCCGGGTCCGATCGCCGACGAGTCGACGGCCCTGTGGAGTTTCCTGTTGCGCGAGTCGGAGGCCGGTCGGGCCCAGTTGGCGAACATCTCGCACGGGCACCGGCAGCACTGGGAGCCCATCCTGCAGTCCAACCGTGACCTCTCGACGTGGGAGAACGGCGCCGTCCCGGGATTCTCGAGGGACTCGGGCTTCTCGGGTGAGTGGGGGACGAACCAGATCTGGTTGGCCGGAGACGGAAGTCTGCAGGCGAAGTACCCGAACGGCGAACTCAAGTGGGCTGCTGACGCCCAGGGCCTGGCCGCCAAGCCGGTGGCGGCGCTCCTCGACGACGACTGCCGTATCAAGCTGGTGGACGACATGGGTATCACCCGGCTGGAGTCGCGGAACTTCCGGCGATTCGGTGGTGAATGTCACCTGCAGACACTGCAGGGGGACCCTCTCTGGCGGCTGCAGTCCACCAACGCCGATCGCGGGGGCCAGTCCGAGATGTTCTGCGGGCGGGGCGGTGACTGGGGTTTCCAGGGTCCTGAGGGAGCGTGGGAGCGGCCGGGCTGGGCGAAGTGGTGCCAGGTGGAGACCGATGCGGATCGCGAGATGAACCCGGTACGGCATGCGGACTGGTTCACCGACAACGGCAGGTAGCCCGTTCGCCGACTGCGCTTTGACCGATCCGGGATTCGTTGGCTATTCTGGACAACCGTGCCCGGTGAATGCTGGGCGCGATCCGGGAACCTGGTTCCCGCGGCAGTGCCCGAGCTCGGTTCACGAGTGACGGTTCCCGACCTCGGGGGTATCTCGAGAGGGCGGGAAGGCCGCGGATTCGGGCCGGACCCGGGAGACCAACCCACGATTCGGTGTGAGTCGTGCTGCCGAGCGGCGCGCGACACGCCCGACCTCGGGGGTGGGGCAAATCGGACACCCGTCCGAGGCGCCCGACAGGAACGAAGAGCCGAGACGGAGAACAGGTGCCCACAATCCAGCAGCTGGTCCGCAAGGGCCGCGAGGACAAGGTCGCGAAGAACAAGACGCCCGCGCTGAAGGGCAGCCCCCAGCGCCGCGGCGTCTGCACCCGTGTGTACACGA
>JAXLSJ010000003.1:0-189341 GCA_046330625.1 Candidatus Nanopelagicales bacterium | reverse complement strand
AACTGGCCTTGAATGTGGCGGACCTGGAGGCCTCGGTCGAGTTCTACTCGCGGCTGTTCGGCGCCACGCCGCACAAAGTGCGCCCGGGCTATGCGAACTTCGAGGTCGCCGAGCCGCCGCTGAAGCTGGTCCTCCTGCAGACCGACGAACGCGGCACCGGGGTCACCGGGGCGCTGAATCACCTGGGTGTCGAGGTTGCCAGCACGGACCAGGTTCGGGAAGCCATCGTCCGGTTGGCCGGCGAAGGTCTGGCGGTCACCGAGGAGATGAACACCACCTGCTGCCACGCGGTGCAGGACAAGGGTTGGGTGCTGGACCCCGCGGGGACCCCGTGGGAGGTCTACACCGTGACCGACGACCATCCGCAGGAGGCCGCGACACCGTCCGGATGCTGCACCCCGACGGCGGTCGGCGGTGAGTCCCTGGACATCGTGAGCTGCTGCTGATGGCAGCGGTTCACGCGACGGCCGGCCTGTCCCGGCGACTCGTCGCCGAGTTCACCGGGACGGCCGTGCTGGTCGCGGCCGTCATCGGCTCGGGGATCATGGCGGTGGCGCTCACGCCCGACGGGGGTCTCCAACTGTTGATCAACGCAGTGTCGACAGTCACCGCCCTGGGGGTGTTGATCATGGTCCTGGGACCCATCTCGGGCGCTCACTTCAATCCGGCTGTGACGGGGGTCGCTGTGGCCCTACGGGAGATCCCGGGGGGCGAGGCGCTGGCCTATGTGTTGGTCCAGGTCGCGGGGGCGATCACCGGCGCCACCGTCGCCAACGTGATGTTCGCCCTTCCGGCCTGGCAGTCGTCAGGTCACGAACGGGTCGGGCCCGGGCTGTGGCTGGGCGAGGTGGTGGCCACAGCGGGGCTGATCCTGGTCATCGGGGCGCTGACGCGCACGGGGCGCGGGCATCTCGGTCCGGTCGCGGTGCCGGCCTGGATCGCCGCCGCCTACTTCTTCACGGCGTCCACCTCGTTCGCCAACCCGGCGGTCACGATCGGCCGGGCGTTCACCGACACCTTCACCGGGATCGCCTGGGCGAGTGTGGCGCCGTTCATCGTGGCCCAACTCCTCGGCGCTGCTCTCGGCGCCGGACTGACTGCCGGGCTGTACCCGCGCCGCCATCCCGAACCCCTCGACCTGCCCGATCCCGTTCATCCTCAAGGAGTCTCATGACCGACACCCCTGCCGTCCTGTTCGTCTGCATCCACAACGCCGGCCGGTCGCAGATGGCCGCCGGATACCTGCGCCACCTGGCGGCGACCGCGTCGATGTCTTCTCGGCCGGCCCCCAGCCGGCGGAATCGGTGAACCTGATCGCCGTCCAGGCCGCGCAAGGGAGGAGGGGATCGACATCGCGGGCGAGCAGCCCAAGATCCTCACGACCGACGCGGTCCGGGTCGCGGATGTCGTGATCACGATGGGCTGCGGCGACACCTGCCCGATCTTCCCCGGCAAGCGTTACGAGGACTGGGAGCTCGCGGATCCGGCGGGCCAGGGCATCGACGCGGTCCGCCCGATCCGCGACGAGATCCGCCAGCGAGTGGAGACCTTGATCGAGGAGCTGGCGGACCCTGTGGGTTGAGTCGTCTGGGGGTCTCGGCTCCGCTCGACCGGCGGGGGTTTCGATACGGCGCTGGCGCGCCTACTCAACCCGCGGGGGGTTTCGATACGGCGCTGGCGCGCCTACTCAACCCGCGGGGGGTTTCGATACGGCGCTGGCGCGCCTACTCAACCCGCGGAGTGCGTGGTCTCGGCAACGCTCGACCACCGGAGCGCTGTGAAGTGGATCACTGACGGAAAGTGATTGGGCCGTTACCTTGATGGGAATGGTCGGGGGTGGACCATACCTTCCGAGGGGACTCAGTCGTGATCTTCCGTGCTCTGGCGCTCGCGTGTGCCGGTGTCCTGGTGGTGCCCGCCGTGGCACACGCCGAATCGCCGGTGCGTCGCGCCGAGAAACGCGTCGAGGTGGCCCAACAAGATCTCAAAGAGGCCCGCGCCACCGCGCGTGACCTGATCGATCAGGCGGACTCGGCCAAGACCGATGCCCGCGCCGCCCAGCGCGACCTGGGCAACTTCGCCCGCGAGGCCTACGCGACCGGCTCCAACGAGATGCTCGGCATCGCGTCGTTGATCGACTCGCCCAACCCCAGCGACACCATGCGGCGCGCCAGCGTCGCCCAGCGCCTGACCGAGCACCAGGACGCCCAGGTGGCCGACGCCCTCGCGACGCTCGACGACGTCGGGGTGCTGCGGCAACAGGCCGAGGTGATCGTCTCCCAGGCCGAGACCCAGCTCAAGGCCGCGAAGTCGTCGCTCAAGGCGGTCAAGGGCAACCGCGATCTTCTGGGGACCGTCGCCAACGGCGCCTCGAGCGGGGACGGCGTGCGGGAACTGGCGGCGCTGTGCCTCAAGGCCGACGTCGTCGTCGATCTGTGCGCGACCCCCAAGTGGTCCGAAGCCCATCTGACCCGCGACACCGTGATCATCGGACGCTACGTCCACATCACCTGGCCCGAGGTCAAAGAGGTCGGCGGCTGGCGCCCCAGTGACCCGTACCCCGACCACCCCAGCGGCCGCGCGGCCGACATCATGATGCCGCACGGGGGCGCGACGGCCGGCGACGTGAAACTCGGCAACGAGATCGCCGAGTACTTCCAGAAGCATGCGGCTGACTACGGCATCTACTACATGATCTGGCGGCAGCGGATCTGGAAGGCCAGTGACCCGGTTGGCCAGTGGACCGGCATGTCCGACCGCGGCTCTCCCACGGCCAACCACATGGACCACGTGCACATCTCGGTGACCGACGGAACCAGCGGTTCCGGCTTCGACCTGGGTGTGCTGCGGGCCGGTCAGGCCGAGAAGTCGCTCCCGACCCGCTGACGGTGGCGTCCTTCGGCCGTGGCGCCGGGCACTGCCCCACTCAGGAACTGACCGACAGCAGCACCGTGACCGACTGACGCTCGCCGGCGGGCATCCGGTACGGCGGCAGCAATTGCGCGAGTCCCGGTGAGTCCCCGCCCACCCCGCGCTGTTTGCGGTCGATGTTCACGGTGACCTCGCGGGTGTGCCCGAGTTCGTGGATGTGTTCAGCGGCGTCGAGGGCTTCCTGGGTGTACGGCCAGGCCGCGAATCCCAACAGGTCCCCGGTCACGTCGGCAGCGCGAAGTCGCCCCCACGAACCGCTGACCTCGAGCCAGCGCACCGCCGTGCGATTGCCGTTCTCCTGCGGACGCATGTAGTCGTGGGGTAGGTCGGCCAGCGGCAGGTCGTGGATCGCGGTCGGCGCACCGTGGTTTCGGTCGATGTAGTTCTCGTGCGGTCCCTTGCCGAACCAGCGCACCTGGTCGGCATCGGGCAGTTGCATGGTGAAGCCGAGCCGGATCATGTCCTTGCGGGGGACGAGTTCGTGGTGGGCGATCACCGTCCCGTCACCCCGAACGTCGTACCAGAGCAGCCCCAGGCGGAATCGCCGCGACTTGAGCAGGAAGGCCAGACGCACCCCCCCGTCGAAGGGGATCTGCTCGAACCGCGCGACCGACACCGCGGGATCGCGCCATGAATAGTCGATCGCGAACCGCTGCAGCCGCGGGTCGAAGTTGCCGAACCCGCGGTCGTTGTCGGTGAGGGCCCGCCAGTAGTTGCGACGCAGCGGCGCGCTCAGGATCTCGGCGCCTCCGACCCGCCAACTCGTCAGGGCGCCGTCGGAGGGGTCCCAGCGGAACTCGCTGTCGGCGGCCGTGACCAGCACCGAGTCGTCGACGGTCTCGCTCCTGACCGCTCCCGCGGGTGCATCGATCGGCGGCGGGACCACGGCGACCGGGAACTCGTCGAACGCCACTACGGACCCCGCCGCCACGGCAGCGGAGTCATCGAGTGACCGGAACTCGATCCGGATCACCACGTCACGGCCTGCCGCGTCGCCCGGGGAGCACAACCTCGGGCACTTCCAGTCCCGTTCCTCGCCGGGGGCCAGACCCACCGGGTCGAGGTCGGTGCGCGATCGTGGCCGTCGACCAGGACGACGACCGTGGGACGGAACCGGTCGGCGTCGGTGAACAGGTGGCGGTTGGCCAATCCGGAATCGGCCGCGCGCCGCGTCGACATCGGTGACCACGATCTTCCGGTAGGCCCAGAACACTTCGCGGGCCGACGGGTGTTCGCTCCGATCGGCGGCGAGGATCCCGTTGGCGCAGAAGTAGCGGTGGGTAGGGGACTCCCCGAAGTCACCGCCGTAGAGCCAGCGGTCGGTGCCGTCGTCGCCGACCTGGTGGATCGCCTGGTCCACGTAGTCCCAGATGAAACCCCCGGCCAGGTTGCGGTACCGGTAGAAGACGTCGAGGTATTCGGCGAGGTTGCCGAGGCTGTTCTCCATCGCGTGGGCGTACTCACACAGCAGCACCGGACGGCCGGCGAGGAGGTCCGGGGTGAGCAGCTTGTCGTCGGTCAGGAACCGATTGGTGATTGCGGTCGACGCTGCCGGGCGCAGGGTCTCGTGTCGCCCCAGCACGGCCAGTTGTTCGGCCGTCGCATACATGCGTGACACCACGTCGCTGATCGCCGGGTTGTGGTCGCCCTCGTAGTGGAAGGGTCGGGAGTCGTCGAGTGCTGTCGCTGCCTCGCGCATGGCGACGAAGTTCCCCCCGTCGCGCCCGCCTTCGCCGGCCTCGTTGCCGAGCGACCACGTAACGATGCTCGGATGATTACGGTCGGCGAGCACCATCCGCTCCATGCGGTCGACCACGGCTGCCGTCCACATCGGGTTGTCGCCGGGGATGTTCTTGCGCCGGATGCCGTGGGTCTCCAGATCGCACTCGTCCATGACGTACAGGCCCAGTTCGTCGCACAGGTCGTACATCAGTTGCGGGTTCGGGTAGTGGCTGGTGCGGATCGCGTTGATGTTGAGCTGCTTGGCCTTCACCAGATCATGGCGGTACCGGTGCCGGGGCACCGCCCAACCGTGGTCGGGGTCGAAGTCGTGGCGGTTGACCCCGGTGAACACGACCGCGCGACCGTTGACAAGCACCTGCTCGTCGGCGATCGTCACGTCGCGAATGCCCGTGCGGGTGCTCTTGACGTGGCTGATCCGGTCGCCGGCCGTCAGCGCCGCGGCGACCTCGTAGAGGTGAGGGGTCTCGGCGCTCCACAGGTCCGGTGCATCTACGTCGGCGACCAGGTCCAGGGTGCGCATGCCGGGTTCGACCTCGGCGGTGGCGACCTGTTCCCACCGCGAAGCACCCGGGGTGCGCAGATACAGGTCGACCCCCATGCGCTGCCGCACCGACGACAGCGGGTGCAGGTCGACGTGGCACTCGAAGCGCCCGCGGTCCCACGGGGTCGACACGCGTGGCCGGACCCAGAGGTCGCGCACCCCCATCACGGGTTCGCTGTTGAGCCACACGGGACGGAAGACACCACTGAGGAACCACATGTCCTGGTCCTCGAGGTACGAGCCGTCGGTGTATCGGTAGACGACGGCGGTGAGTGTGTTCGCCCCTTCGCGGACCAGTCCGGAGATGTCGAACTCCGCGGGCAGGAACGACCCCTGGGTGTATCCGGCGAACTGACCGTTGACGAAGACGAAGAGCCCCGCCTTGACCCCCTCGAACACGATCGTCGTGCGCCGGTCCAGCCAGGTGGCCGGAAGGGTGAAGTTCCGGGTCTGGACACCGATCTCGTTCGCGTCGGGATCGATGTCGGGAATCCTCCCGCGTCGCCGCCCCAGGGCCGGGGGATAGGTGTTGGCGAGGTAGTACGGGGTGCCGTAGCCCTGCAACTGCCAGACGCCGGGCACCGCGATACGTCCGGGACCCTGCGCACCGGCCCGGCCAAGGGCCATCGGATCGTGGTCGCCGGAGCCCTGGTACCAGTCGAAGGTCCATTCGCCGGTCAGGTTCAGCCGGAAGTCGTCATCGCCAGGGAAGGGGTCCAGGCCCGAGCGTCCGATGAGCGCGGAACGACCCGGTAGTCGGTCGACGCCGAACACCGCCGGGTCCTCCCAGGCCCGCGGCGGGGCGACCCGGGTCATAGCGGCGGCGCCGGGACCCACACGTCGTGGTCGCCGGGGATGAGGGGGAACCGTTGCGCGTCCCAGTCACGCTTGGCCTGGTCGATCAGATCGCGGTCCGACGCGACGAAATTCCACCAGATGTACCGGTCGCCGACGGGGTCACCCGCGAGGAGCATCGCCCGCCCCGTCCCGTGCAGTTCGACCGGCTCGCCGGGTGTCAGGACCGCGGCATGAGCGGGTTCGAGCCGCCGACCGGCAACGCGTAGCGACCCCGAGATGGCGATGACTGCCCGTTCCCGGTGCTCCGCGGGGATGGTGACGGCGGTGTCGGCGAGCACGATCTCGGCTTCGAGCAGCGGCGACGACCCGCGGACCGGGGACTCCAGCGACCAGCCATGCCCGGCGGCCACCGTGATCGAGACCCCCGGGGCCGTGTCCCGGGGGATGTCGGCGGCATCGGCGTGCTCGAAGAACGGGGCCCGCTGTTCGTCGGACACGGGAAGGGCCACCCAGGTCTGGAGTCCGGCGAGGCTGTGCTCGTGGCTGCGCACCTCGGCGGGGGTCCGTTCCGTGTGGCACACGCCGCTGCCCGCGGTCATCCAGTTGACGTCGCCCGGCCGGATGTCGGACACCGCTCCGGTGGAATCGCGATGGAGTAGTTCGCCGGCGAACAGGTAGCTGAGGGTCGACAGTCCCAGATGGGGATGGGCGTCCACGTCCGACCCGGTGCCCGGGGCGTAGTCGTCGGGACCGAAGATGTCGGCGAAGATGAACGGCCCCACCATCCGGCGTTTCCGGTAGGGAAGCACGCGTTGCACCACCGCCGCCCCGACGGGCCGATCCCGGGGTTCGATGACCATCTCGATCGCGGTGCTGCTCATTCCCCCGTCCTACCACCGGGCGACGACAGACGGCCAGCGGGCGAGGACACACACCCTGCGGCCGCCCACTTTCGCCACGCCCCGGACACCCGTACAGTGGAGTCAGGAAGCCCCGCTGCCTCCCCCGTCGGCGGGGCTTCCGCTTGTCCGCGTCCCGTGCCTGCGTCTCGCTGATGCCCTCCCCGGATCTGGTCGTACCCCTGCGGGTGTCGGCGCCGACTGATATACCGGCATCCGTGGATGTCATCGACGGCTTTCGAGTGATCTTCGTCAACGAGTTCATCGGGACCGCGATCCTGATCCTGCTCGGGTGTGGGATCGGCGCCCTGGTGTCACTCAAGTTCAGCCTCGGCCATCAGGCCGGCAACTGGGTACTCACCTCGCTCGGCTGGGGTATGGCCGTCTACGTCGGCGCCAGCGTGGCGTGGAGTTCGGGTGCCAACCTGAACCCGGCGGTCACCTTGGCGCTCACGGTCGACGGGGCGCAGACCTGGGGCGAGTTCCCGTTCTACATCGCCGGCGAGGTCCTCGGCGCGATGTTCGGCGCCCTCCTCGTCTATCTCATGTACAAGAAGCAGTTCGACACCCACGACTCGCCGCAGACCACCGGCGGCATCTTCTACACCGGACCTGCGCCGGAGTGCCGCTCGCTCGGGTGGAACACGGTGTCGGAGACCATCGCGACCTTCGTCCTCGTCTACTGGATCATCCAGCAGGCCCCGTGGGAGCCGGCGACCGCCGACCAGGCTCCCGCGCTCGGCAACATCGCCCTGGGCGGGTGTCGCGTTCGCCGTGCTCGCGATCGGGGCCGGACTGGGTGGCGCCACCGGCTACGCCATCAATCCCGCCCGCGACCTGGGACCTCGGCTGACCTACGCACTGTTGCCCATCCGGAACAAGCAGAGGATCGACTGGGGATACTCGTGGGTGCCCATCGTCGGTCCCCTGATCGGTGGCCTCCTGGCCGCCGGGTTGTACTCCGCGAACTTCTGACCATCGGGCGGACCACCGCCCACCGCACAACGAGAGGGACAACATGGCCACGGCCGTCATGGCGATCGACCAGGGAACGACTTCGACCCGGGCGATCCTGTTCGGGCACGACGGATTGCCCATGGGCTCCGACCAGATCGAGCACCAGCAGATCTTCCCGCAGCCGGGGTGGGTCGAGCACGACGCGATGGAGATCTGGGAGAACACCCGCGAGGTCATGGGCGGGGCCCTGGGCCGGGCCAACATCGGCGTGGCCGACGTGGCCGCCATCGGCATCACCCAACAGCGCGAGACCACGGTGGTCTGGGATCGGAATACCGGGATCCCCGTCTACAACGCGATCGTGTGGCAGGACACCCGGACCCAGGCGATCATCGATGTCCTCGGCGACGCCGACCAGTACCGGGAACGCACCGGACTTCCGTTGGCCACCTATTTCGCCGCACCCAAGGTGCGCTGGATCCTCGACAACGTCGAGGGCGCTCGCGCCAAGGCCGAGGCGGGCGACCTGATCATGGGGACCATCGACACCTGGCTGATCTGGAACCTGACCGGCGGCATCAACGGCGGTGTGCACATCACCGATCCGACCAACGCGTCGCGCACCTTGCTCATGGACCTGCGGACCCTGCAGTGGGATCCGCGGATCTGCGAGGAGATCGGCGTCCCGATGTCGATGCTGCCCGAGATCAAGTCGTCGTCGGAGACCTACGGCGTGGTCGACGCTCCTCCCGGACTCGCGGGTGTCCCGATCTCGGGGATCCTCGGCGACCAGCAGGCGGCCATGTTCGGCCAGGCGTGCCTGCGTCCAGGAGAGGCCAAGAACACCTACGGCACCGGCAACTTCGTCCTGCTGAACACGGGCACCGAACTGGTGCTGTCGCAGAACGGTCTGCTGACGACCGTCTGCTACAAGATCGGCGACGAAGAGGCGGTGTACGCCCTCGAAGGGTCGATCGCCGTCACGGGCAGCCTCATCCAATGGCTGCGCGACAACATCCAACTCGTCGACTCGGCTCCGGAGATCGAGGCGCTGGCGCAGACGGTCGACAACAACGGCGACTGCTACTTCGTGCCCGCCTTCTCCGGGCTCTTCGCGCCGTACTGGCGCGGCGACGCGCGCGGGGCCATCGTGGGTCTGACCCGGTTCATCAACCGCGGGCACATCGCCCGGGCGGCGCTCGAGGCCGCGGCGTTCCAGTCGCGCGAGGTCATCGAGGCCATGGAGGCGGACTCCGGCGTCAAGCTGGTGACCCTCAAGGTCGACGGCGGCATGGTGGTCAACAACCTGCTCATGCAGTTCCAGGCCGACATCCTCGACGTTCCGGTCATCCGTCCGCGCACCATCGAGACGACTGCGTTGGGCGCGGCGTACGCGGCCGGCTTGGCGGTCGGGTTCTGGGCGAGCCAGGACGACATCCGCGACAACTGGGCCGAAGGCAAGCGCTGGGAGCCACAGATGTCGGAAGAGGAGCGCGACCGGCTCTACGCCCGCTGGAAGCAGGCGGTCACCCGGACCCTCGACTGGGTCGAGACGGGAGCCAGTTCCTGACGACCGACTGCGCGGTCGAGCCCGGTGCTCGAGCGGAGCCGAGACCCCGGAGCCGAGACCCCCGCCCCCGCTGGTCGAGCGGAGCCGAGGACCCCCGCCCCTGCTCGTCGAGCGAAGCCGAGACCACCCCACCCCGGTGGTCGAGGCGGAGCCGAGACCCCCGCCCCTGCTCGTCGAGCGAAGCCGAGACCACCCCACCCCGGTGGTCGAGCGGAGCCGAGACCCCGCCCCCGGTGGTCGAGCGGAGCCGAGACCTCCGGCGGTCACACCCGCTCCCACTGGTCGAGCGGAGTCGGGGACCCCGCGGCCGCGGGCCCGGGGCGGCAACGGCCCGAGGCGCGCCCGTTCGTGCCGTTATGGCGGCCCGTCCGATCGCCCTGCTGGTGACCCGCGCATAGATGTGACGCGACACGCCGCGATCGGACGCTCATTGCGACACGATCCTGCGCGCTTGGCGCGGAACCGTCCGAACGGGGCTCGATAACGACATGGTCGTGCGCGGGGGTCTCGGCTTCGCTCGACCACCGGGGGGCTTCGCTCGACCACCGGGGTCTCGGCTTCGCTCGACCATCGGGTTCCGCTCGACCACCGGGGTGGGGTGGTCTGGGCTTCGCTCGACCACCGAGGGGCGGGGCGGTTACCGTGACGGGGTGAGAATCCTCTGGCGCTCCCTGGTCGCGGTGGTGTGCTCCGCCGTGGCGTTGGCCACGCTGGTCGCCGGGCCGTCGCGGGCCGACGCCTTCACCGCCTACGCCGTCGGCGACATCGGCGAGTGCGGCGGGAAACCGGGAGCCACCGCGGCACTGATCCCCCAGGGGGGCATGCTGTTCGCGCTCGGCGACCTCGCCTACCCGCAGGGTCGGGCGCAGGACTTCCGCAGTTGCTACCTCCCGGCGTACGGGCGGCTGAAGAGCACCACGTTCCCGGTCATCGGAAACCACGAGTACTACGGCAACCCGAGCAATCCCTACTACTTCTCGTTGTTCGGGCCGCGGGTGGGCAAGGTCGGGGCCTCCTGGTACACCGTGCGCCGGGGTTCGTGGCTGTTCGTGATGCTCGATTCGAACTGCGACCTTGCGGGCGGCTGCGCCAAGGGGTCGCCGCAGTACGCCTGGCTGTCCCGCACCCTGGCCAACTACCACGGTCGCTGTCTGGCCGCGGCTTGGCACCATCCCCGCTGGTCGTCGGCCGCCCACGGCGACAACCCCGAGGTCGGGCCGATGGTGCGACTCCTGCGGTCCCGGGGAGCCGACCTGATCCTCAACGGCCATGACCACGCCTATCTGCGCTACCCCCGGTTGGCGCCGAACGGGGATCAGGCCGCCGACGGGGTGCGCGAGTTCGTCGTCGGGACCGGGGGCGCCGACCTGTATCCCCTGCACCGGGCCACCCCCCGGCCTGCAGTGGCGGCGAACGGTGCCCACGGGGTCCTGAAACTGCGGTTCCGCGCCACCGACTACTCGTGGCGGTTCCTGAGCACCGACGGCAAACGGGTCGACACCGGCACCGATTCCTGCCGCTGACGACTCAGCGAGGCGGCGATCCCTGCTCGTCCCGTGCCAGGCCGGCGGCGTGGAACAGGTCGCGCTGGCGCTGCGCCAGCGCAGTCAGGGAACTCAGTTCCTCGCGTCCGGGGTCCGGGACCGGCGCCGGATCCGCCTGGATCATGCCGCGAAGGCTACGGTCGTCCTTGCCGATACGCCACGCCACGGAATCGGGCACGACGCCCGCGATGGCCAGCCGGAACATGACCCGGCGCCAACCGCGATGCTGGAAACAGCTCGAGTCGCTGCGCAGGGCAACTCGACCAGTCTCGGATCCTGCAGCGGCGACCGGTGCTCGACCGTGCGGGTGCCGCCCAGGAACCACGATGCATTGCGTTCCTGGAGGTGTCCGTTGGTGAGTCGTTCGACGTGTGATTCCCGCACCGTCCGTGCCCGGCGTCGGGCGTCGGCTCTGACCTGTAGTTGCTCGGCGACACTGGGCCACTGGTCGCGCCAGAGCCGTACAGCCGATCGCCAAGGATGTCGACCCGCGAACGCGGTGGACGCACCCTGCTCCGGCTGCTGCCTGGCGCCCGGCACGCGGCAGGGCTGCGATCTGGCAGGGCGCGGGTGTCGGGTTCCCGAGTGGCGGGTCTCGCGGATGGCGGTCAGCCAGTGTCCGCGACTTCGTAGCAACTCGGGGACCCGCAACTTCCCGTGGCCGCTGATCGCCTCGTCGCCGCCCCACCCGCTGAGCACGACCCTCACGTCACCACGGCGGGCGTCGGCGACGACGCGGGCTTCGTTGCGCCAGGCCATGTCCGGGCGACGGAAGGGTCGTTCGTCGAACGTTCGGCCTTGGGGAGTGCCGGGGCGAAGCGTGGCGTCCAGTCCCGCTGGTCGGCGGCATCGATGACGAACCGACGCTCGTCATAGTCGGCAGCGAGGGGGACCTGCTCGGGCGAAGGCGCCCAACTGTAGACGGCCGCCGGGCCAGCGCCCCGTCCTGCAGGGCGCGGTCGGCGAACGCCGCGACGGCCGTCGAGTCCAGCCCGCCACTGACATGCGCGGCCACACGGCCGGGGGTGGCGGTGTAGTCGGAGATGACCTCCGCCAGCAGTGGCCTGAGCTCGGACGCTCCCCGGAGCGTTGCGGTGCTCGTCGCCCCGGCCTCTCGCGGGTCCCAATATCGATGCCTGCGGATGCTGTGGTCGGTGATGGTCACGACGGTCCCCGGAGGCACCTGGGCGACCTGGGCGAAGACCGTGCGGTCCGTCAGGGCGTGGAAACACCGGGCATGACGCAGTGCCACGGCTTCGGGGTCCAGGGTGTCGTAGACGTCGGGGTGGTCGACCACCTCCGGGAGGTACGACGAGCGATGACCCGGTCCGGCAGCACGGCGTAGTACAGCGGTCGCTGACCCGTGGGGTCGCGGGCGAGGAATACGCTGTCCGTCGCCATGCTGGATCCGATCACAGAGAACGGACCACGAAGCGCGGTCAGGCAGCTCCAGCGCTGAGCGCAGCGCGTCCCCGCAGGTCAGGTACAAAGCGGTGCCTTCCCGCTGCCCAGCGGGTCGACGGGCGCCTCAAGGTGGAACCGATCGTCGAGAGCCGAACCCGACGCACGACGTACGGGCGACCAGGTGAGACCGTCGCCGTGCCGTCAGAGAGAAACCACGCTCACGAGCGCAGTCACGACTGGGTGCCGGTGCCGACCAGAGGGTCTGAGGATTCCGACGTCCCGCTACCGGCGTTTGTGGCCGAGCTCCCGGCCTGCAGCCGGACCAGTCCCGGGGTCCGCCACGTGATGATGTCGGCGGTTGGTTCGGTCATGGCCACTCCCGGTCGCGATCCGATCACTGCCCCCGAGGCTGATCGGGTCAAAGTACCCCAAGAGCGGACGTCTCGGGTCGAATCCCGGATTCCGCCCCGCCAATAGCCTGACGGGGAGGTTCTCGCCGCGCGATACCCGTTCCGCCCGCCCTACCTTCCCGGCATGAGCCCGTCTCGCTGGAACTCACGGGGAGTTCGTTCCTGGCTGTTCGCCCTGACCCTGGCGATGCTCGCACCCGGGCTGGCGGTGGCCACCGCACCGGCGCGGGCCGCCAACCCGGTGGCGAACAGTCAGATCGTCGATGGTCCCAACGACATCGTCAACGCCACCGTCCAGGGCGGCGATGGGACGACCTACCTGGGCGGGAGTTTCACGTGGTGGGGCGCCCAGACGGGCAGCGGCGCGGCCGTTCGCACCGACAACGCCGAAGTGCGCCGCAACTTCCCGAAGGTGACCGGTGGGTCGATCCATGCCGTCGCCCCCGATGGCATGGGTGGCTACTACATCGGCGGCAACTTCGATCGTGTCGCGGGGGTGGCCCGGGAGCGGCTGGCCCACATCCTGCCGAGCGGGGCGCTGGACCCGGACTGGGATGTGCCGACCGACGGTGCGGTGTTCGCGCTGGCGGTGTCGGGGTCCCGGGTCTACGTGGGCGGGGACTTCGCCACCCTTGACGGTAACGCGCTACCCAACCTGGGCGCGATCACCACCGCCGGCACGGTCGACACCTCCTGGAGTCCGAGTCCCGATCTTGGGGTGCGCTCCCTGCTCGTGTCGGAGTCGACGCTCTACGTCGGCGGCGCCTTCAACCAGATCGGTGGGGCAGCCCACAACTTCCTGGCGGCCTTCGATCTGGGTACAGGCGCCGTGAATGATTCGTGGGATCCCGACGTGGAAGTAGTGGACGAAGCGATAGTGAGTGCGTTGGCCCTGTCGGGCAATTCGCTGTTCGTGGGCGGTCACTTCGAACATGTGGGGGGCGAGGCCCGATCAAATCTGGCGGCGGTCGATGCGACGGGTTCGGGCGACGTGGACCTCGGCTGGGCTGCGAACGCTGATGGCCCGGTCAAGTCCTTGGCCGTGGCGGAACCCACCCTGGGCGTCCCGGACGCCACGCTGGTCGTGGGTGGCGACTTCACGCAGGTCGGAAGTGAGACCCGGCACTACCTGGCGGCAGTCAGCGTGAGTGACGCCACGGTGGACTCCACCTGGAATCCGAATCCCGACAACCCGGTCCGCGTCGTGGCAGTCTCCGGATCGACGGTCTACGCGGGCGGGGACTTCACGACGATCGATGGCGCCAACAGGAACCACCTGGCAGCCCTGCCCCTCGGCACGGGTCAGACCGGGGCGCCGACCAGCTGGAACCCCCGCTCCGATGGTGGGGTGTACGCGTTGGCCGTCGCCGGAGCGACGGTGTACGCGGGTGGCGAAGTGAACGTCATGGGCGGCGAGGCGCGTAACCGGTTGGCCGCCGTCGGCGCCGGCGGCTCCCTGACCAGTTGGAACCCGAACGTGGCCGACGGGCCGGTCAACGCGTTGGTGAGGTCGGGATCGACGATCTACGTCGGCGGGGAGTTCACCACCGTCGCCGGTGCCACCCGCAATCGGGCGGCCGCTATCAGCACTGCCGGCACCCTCGAGGCTTGGGATCCCAACGTCGGCCCTGGCTCCGTGAGCGCGCTGGCGGTGTCGGGGACGACGGTCTACCTCGCCGGCGGCTTCGGCACGGTGCAGACCGTGACGCGCCACAACCTGGCAGCAGTCGGGACCGACGGTGACTTGGTCACGACCTGGAACCCCGACGCGGATGCCACCGTGCGCGCTCTGGCTTTGTCGATACCGACACTGTCTTCGTGGGTGGGGAATTCGACCATATCGGAGCCAGCGAACGGGGAAAGCTGGCCGAGATCTACCTGACGGATGGTTCCCTCACCGATTGGGACCCGGTAGCCGACCTTGCGGTACTGGCAATGGCGTGGTCCGGTTCGACTGTCTACGTCGGTGGTGACTTCACCACCATCGACTCCACGTCCAGCGACCACGTAGCGGCGATCTTCACCGCCAGCGGCGACCTCGATACCTCGTGGGACCCGGGGGCTGCCCACGGCTCCGTCAACGCGCTGTCGGTGGTGGGCTCGATGATCTACCTGGGCGGATCCTTCGACCAGGTCGGCGGTCAGGGCCGCAGCAGACTGGCCGCCGTGAGTGAGACAGGCACGGTGTCCAGTTGGAACCCCGCAGCCTACTGGACCCGGGATGAATCCTCCCGGTCCTCACGGTGGACGCTTCCGCCACGTCGGTCCGTGTCGGTGGCCTGTTCACCACCGTCGGTCTCGTCGGCACGCCCGGCGGCTCCTACTTTGCGCAGCTGCCCGCGGCCGACGGTCCGCCGGGGCAGCCGACGAAGGTCGCCGCCACCGGAGGGGACGCGAGTGCCCTGGTGACGTGGACCGCGCCAACCGACACCAACGGCGGGTCGATCACGGGGTATCGGATCGAGACCGCACCCGGTCCGAGCTACTCGGCGTGGTCGACGGCCGTGGCCAACACCGGGTCGGCGACGCCCAGCTACACGGTCACGGGCCTGACGAATGGCACCAACTACGTCGTGCGGGTGTCGGCGATCAGCACGCTCGGCACCGGCAGCCCGTCGGCTGCGTCGTCGTGGTTCCGTCCGATGGCAGCGAGCGTGGTGCCGACGGCACCCACCGGAGTGTCGGCGGTTCCGGGAAGCAGTCGGCTGACGGCCTCGTGGACCGCGTCGAGCAGTCCCGGCAGCGGGGCGACGGCCATCATCCGGTATCGCGCGGTGGCGCTGAACAGCAACGGTGTGCTTGCGGGCTACTGCCAGACCGAAGCGGTGTCGTCGCCGGACACGACCTGTGTGATCAAGGGACTGACGCCTGGCGTGCCGTACACGGTGAAGGTCCGCTCCTGGAACAACCTGGGCAAGTTCGGCGACTTCTCCGCGGCGTCGACACCCGCTCAGCCGACGACCTGACCGGTCTCGGCGCCGCTCGACCACCGGGGTCTCGGCTTCGCTCGACCACCGGTTAGTGCGCGCGACGGTCGACCCTGGCTGGGTAGGTTCGGCGGGTGACGGACAACGAGCGGATCCTGGACCGCCCCGGGTGGTTCGGCGCGGTCATGGGGACCGCGGCGACCGCATCCGTCGCCAGCGAGAACCCGGGGATGCTGGCCGGCGCGGGGGCAGTGCGGTCTTCTTCACCTTCCTCGTGGTCCGTGACTTCGCGTTCCACGGGCTGGGTCGACGGGTGCTGGCGGACCTGCGGTCGCCGACCGACGGCCCGGCCTACGCCACGATCCCGGGCGCCATCAACGTCCTCGCGATCGCGCTGGTGCATCTGGTGGGATTCACGCCGGTGACGATGTGGGTGGTGCTGGTCCTGGGCGCGGTGGGGACCCTGCTCGGACTCGGGCTCACGGTGGTCTTCTTCACCAACGCGTTCGAGAACCGCGAGTTCAATGCCGAGGACGTCTCCGGCACCTGGTTCATCCCCGAGACCGTCCTGCTGCTCGGCGCCATGCTCGCCGGCATGCTCAGCGCGGTCCTGCCCGAGGCCTGGGACCGGTCGCTGGGGGTCATCGCCTTCGGCCTGCTGGGCGCGGGACTGATCCTGTTCGCGTTGACGGCGACGCTGTACTTCCACCGGCTGATCCAGTTCCGGCAGGACGACAGTGGGGTCCCGAGTCTGTGGATCATGATGAGCCCCCTGTCGGTCGGGGCCCTGGCCCTTCCGATCGTGGCAGCGTCGACCGCCGACCTCGGTGGCGCCTGGGGTGGCGCCATCGTCCAGGCAGCGCACCTGGTGGCGGCGCTCATGTGGGGGTTCTCGATGTGGTGGTTCGCCGCTGCTGCGCTGGTGACCTGGCGCTGGTCCGGTCAACCGCTGACCTTCACGCCGGCCGACTGGGGGTTCGTGTTCCCGTTCGCGGCCATGGTGTTGTCGACACTGGCCCTCGGGCGGCTGTGGGAGTCGGGCCTGATGGAGGCGTTGGGCGTGCTGTTGAGTTTCGCCCTGGCCGCGGTCTGGATCGTGGTGTTCGTCAGCGCGATCGTGTCGCTGCGTCGCGCTCGACAGTCGGCCTACTGATCTGGGTCGGTGTTCCCGCCACCGCCGGCGACCCCGGGGCCGAAGTACGCCATCGAGTTCTGGACGGAGCGCAACTGCCGGATCGAACGCCCGTACCCGCGTGCGGGCGCGATGCGACTCTCGCTGCGGGCGAAGCAATACAGCGGTCCCGACGCGAGCGAGTAGTCGTATTGGACCTCGCCCTTCATGCGCTTCGCGCCGTCCTTGCCCTTGATGCGGAACGACTGGCGGAAATACAGCTGACCGTATCCGGACACCGGCAACTGTGAGATGCGGGACGACCGCACCTTGCCCTTGCGCCACTGGCTCCGCACGCTGGTCCGCAGTTCAGCGGCCCGACCGGCGAAATAGTTGGTCACCGACTGGGTGGCGTTCGCGCCGTTCGCGCAGACGATCGAACTGAAGCCGTAGTCGATGCTGCGGTCGTTGTCACCGAAGATCTGGATGCCGTACGCCCCGTCGGCTGACACCCAGTCGCGGGGTCCGGCCCAGGACCAGTACTGGGAATTGTGATGCGTGATCGACTTCGGCGGCAGTTCGGCTGACGCCACCCCGGCCCCGGTCACGGTGCCCGCGAGCGCCATCGTTCCCACGACGAGCCCCGTTGTCACCGTCTGCTTCATGCGCGGAGTGTAATCAGGAGTCGCGCCAAGGTGGTAACCGCGCCGGGATACTGCTGCTGTGCCCCCCGCCCTCGTCCTGCTGCTGCAGGTGATCCCCCTGGGTCTCGGCGTGGCGGTGATCCCGACGGTCGTGGCGGCTCAACTGGTGCTGCTGGTGGGCGGCAGTGCGGGACTGCCCCGGGCGTGGGCGCTCGCTGCCGGACGGATGGTCGGGCTGCTGCTGATGAGTGTCCTGGGACTGTCCTGGCTGACGTCCCTGCCCACGGTCGGCTCGGGTCTGCCCACGCTGTGGGAGGGGGTCGCCTTCACGCTGGCGGGCGTGGCCCTGCTGATCGTCGCGGTGGTGACCTTCCTGTGGCACCCGAGCGGCGCCAAGGCCAGCGGCGCGAAGACGTCCCGCTGGCGGGATGTGATGAACCACGGCGGTGTGGGTATCGTCTTCGCCCTGAGCCTCGGGTGGTTGATCTTCACGGTCCAGGTGTATGCGCTGTACCTGCCCGCGCTGCACCTGATCACCAACTCGTCGGCCTGGTACGTGTCGCGCGTGGTCTGCTTCGTGGTCCTTTTCGCGCTGGCGTCCTCGACGGTGCTCCTGCCGGTGCTCGCGGTGACCGTCCGGGGCGAACGGATCCTGCCGCTGCTGAACCGGATCCACGACTGGGTGGACGGCCACTCCCGGCAGATCTCGACGGTGGTGGCGGCGTTGTTCGGCGTGGTGTTGCTGATTGCCGGGGTCCGGGAACTTATGCAGGTGCTGTAGCCCGGTGGTCGAACCCCCGGTGGTCGAGCGGAGCCGAGACCACTGCGCAGGGCCGCGGGTTGAGTAGGCGCGCCAGCGCCGTATCGAAACCCGCCCACCGGCGTAGGGTCTCGCTGCGCCCGGGTCGGGGTCCGGGCTCGCCTGCTGGTCAGGTGTCCGTCTGCGGTGGTCAAGCTCCGGTGGTCGAGCGGAGTCGAGACCACGGCACTCCGCGAAGCGAGAAGGCGCAGGCCTCATGATCATGGTGTTTCGTGGGTGCACCACGCTCAGCCAGGGTGGCGGGAGCTTGATCATGAGGCGTGCGCCGTCAGGGGGTCTCGACTTCGCTCGACCGGCGGGGGTCTCGGCTTCGCTCGACCTGCGGGGGGTTTCGATACGCGGCCTGGGGGCCGCTACTCAACCCGCGGGGAGTCAGCCCCCGGCGAACGGAGGCAGCACGTCCACGCAGGCATCGGCCGGCACCGCATCATCCGGACCGAGCCGGACCCCGTCGCACACCAGCGACGAGATCGCCAGCACCTGCGCCATACGGGGGCCGTGGCGGTCGGCCAGGATCGCCCCGAGTTCGACGGTCGAACCGGCCGCGACCTCCTCGTCGGCGACCCCCGCTGCCTCCCGGGCTGCCGCGAAGTAGCGGACAGTCGGCATGTCAGCCGCCGATCGCCGACATGGGCCGGTCGGGCTGGACGAACCCGGTGTCGTCGGTGCCGTGGGCACGGCGCTTGGCGGCGACGTCCCGGCGCATCAGCGTGGCCAGGTCGTGGTCCGACGCCCCCGACCGCAGCGGGGTCCGCAGGTCGGTCTCGTCACGGCCGAACAGGCAGTTGCGCCACTGTCCGTCGGACGTCAGGCGTACGCGGTTGCAGTCGCCGCAGAAGGGTCGCGTCATCGACCCGATGATGCCGACCGTCTGGGGTCCGCCGTTCACGTGGAACAACTCGGCCGGGGCTGCGCCGCGGTCGTCGAGCGGTGTCAGCGCGAAGCCCGCCGCCACCAGCCGCTCCTGGATCTCGTCGGCGGTGACCATCTGTCCGGCGTCCCAGCTGTGCTGTGGGTCCAACGGCATCTGTTCGATGAACCGCAGATGTAGCCCCTGCTCGAGTGCCCAGAGCAGCAGGGTCGGCGCCTCGTCGTCGTTGATACCGCGCATCAGCACAGAGTTGATCTTGACCGGGTCCAGGCCGGCAGCCTTCGCGGCTGCGATGCCGGCGAGGGTGTCGATGAGCCGGTCGCGACGGGTCAGCGCCAGGAATCGGTCCCGGTCCATCGTGTCGAGGCTGATGTTGACCCGGCTCAGACCCGCGTCGACCAGGGGTGCGGCGAGCCCGGGCAGGCGTAGGCCGTTGGTCGTCAGCGCGACCTCGGGCGATCCGGGCAGCGCGGTGATCGCGCGGACGATGTCCACGACGTCGGGACGCAGCAGTGGCTCGCCGCCCGTGAGCCGGACGGTGGTCACTCCCTGGTCGACGGCCACCGCCACCAGGCGGAGCAACTCGTCGGTCTGCAACGTGTCGGCGCGGGGGATCCAGTCCATCCCCTGCTCGGGCATGCAGTAGGTGCACCGCAGCGAGCAGCGGTCGGTCAGCGACACCCGCAGATCGGTGTGGATGCGACCGTGGCGGTCGATCAACGTGCTCATGGACAGTTCACCCACTCACTGGTGCCGTCGGCGAAACGCTGGTGTTTCCAGATCGGCAGCCGTTCCTTGGCGGTGTCCACCAGCCAGGAGCACGCCTCGAAGGCTTCCTGTCGATGGGCAGCGGACACGGCGACCAGGTAGACCAGGTCGCCGATGGCAAGGTCGCCCACGCGATGGCGGGCCTCGGCGGCTCGGACGCCGGGACGGCGTCGGCATTCGGCCACCACATCGCGCAGAACCGTGTCGGCATCGGGATGACCCTCGTAGGTGAGCCCCACCACCGTGCGGCCGTGATCGTGATCGCGGACCCGGCCCTCGAACACCACCACCGCGCCGGAACCGTCGTCGCCCACGGCCCGCGACACCGCCGCAGCGTCGATCTCGCGTTCCGAGACCCATGAATCGGCCGGTTCGGCGCCGGTGCTGCCGGGAGCATTGGTCGGGCGGTGGGCATGGCCGGAGGAATGGCCGCCCCCGGAAAGCATGTCGAGTGCGTGCCCGAGCAGTGGTCGGACCACAGCCCACCCGTCTCGGACCCCGCCGGTGCTGCCGGGCAGGGCGACCACGAACGCCGACCCTACGGTCCAGGCCCCCGCCCGGGAAAGGTCGGTGGTCGGGATCCGGTTGCGTGCGGCGGCCCGCAGCGCCTCTCCGATCCCCGGGACGGGTCGGGCGCCCAGTCGGTGCAGTGCGTCGGGGGTCACGTCCCGCGGCCCCAATCCGGTGCCGCCGGTCAGCAGCACGAGTCGATGACCCGCTTCGGTCGCCGCAGACACGCTCTTGCCGATCAGGTCGACGTCGTCGGCCACGATGAGGTTCTCGACCACGGCGATGCCGGAGCCACGGACCAGTTCGGCCAGCAGGGGGCCCGAGCGATCGGCCGACGAGTCACGGCTCGCCGTGTCCGAGCACGTGATGATCACTGCGGTGGGGGTCATCGCGACCAGTCCCCGCTGCGACCGCCGGTCTTGGTCTCGACCCGGATGTCGCCGATCACGGCGGCCGGGTCCAGCGACTTGGTCATGTCGACCACGGTCAGGGCGGCGACCGCGACGGCGGTCAGCGCCTCCATCTCGACCCCCGTCCGATCGGCGGTGCGGACCGTGGCGGTGATGTCCACTCCGGACTCGTCGACAGCCAGGTCGATCTCGACCCCGTGAACGGCGATGGGGTGGCACATCGGGATGAGGTCGGGGGTGCGTTTGGTGCCCATGATCCCCGCGATGCGGGCGGTCGCCAGCACGTCGCCCTTGGGGACGGTGCCCTCGGCGATCGTCGGCGCCGCCGCAGTCGTGACCCGGCCCGACGCCACCGCGGTCCGCACCGACACGTCGCGCTCGGCGACATCCACCATGCGCGCCTCGCCCCGTTCGTTCACGTGACTGAGCCCGCTCACGGATCCTCCTGGTCGTAGGGTGCCGGGGTGACAGCACCCTGGTCTCTGGTCATTCTGACGGGTGGGGACTCGCGAAGGATGGGAAGCGACAAGTCGCGGCTGCGGGTGGGGGGCCGGACCCTGCTCGAACGCCTGATCGCCGCGACCCCGTCCGAGGTGCCCGTGATCGTGGTCGGACTCGATCCCGGACGGACCAGTCGGCCCGTCGTGGTCACCCGCGAGGACCCACCCGGGGGCGGTCCGGTCGCCGGAATCGCCGCCGGCCTGGAGCACGTGGACACCTCGATCGTGGTCGTCGCCGCCGTGGATCTGCCCTTCGCGGGCGCCGAGCTGCCGCAACTGGCCGAGTCGTTGTCCGGTCTGCCCGGGTCGGACGCCGTCGTCCCCGTCGTCGCCGATCGGCGGCAGCCCTTGGCCGCGGCCTACCGGACCGACACGCTCCGCTCCGCCCTTTCCGCGCTCGGCGATCCCCGCGGTCGTCCCGTGCGCGAGCTGCTGTCCGGACTCGTGGTCAGCGAGGTCGCCGGTGCTGCCGAGTTCGACGACGTGGACACCCCGCGGGATCTGGCCGCCGCGCGGCAACGGGAGGCGACCATAATGGGGGCGACCGAGGAGGGTTCCATGGACGAATGGGTCACGGCAGTGGCGGCCGAGCTGGGAGTGCCGGGCGACGTCGACGTCGACCTGGTGCTCGAGGTGGCCAAGGAAGCCGCGCACAAGGTGCAGCGCCCCGCGGCCCCGGTGACGACCTTTCTGATGGGGGCGGCGGTCGGCGCCGGCAAGGACCCGCGCGAGGCTGCGGCCGCGATCTGCGCGCTGGCCGAAAACTGGCCGGACCAGGACTGACATGACCACGACGTGGGACGAGGCTCGCGCCATCGCGCGGTCCTCGGGTTCAGTGCTGCCCGCCGAGGACGTGACACTCGCCGAGGCGCTCGACCGAACCCTGGCCGCGCCGGTCACCGCGCGCACCGACCTGCCGGGATTCGACACCTCGGCGATGGACGGGTGGGCCGTGTGTGGCACCGGACCCTGGCAGGTGGTCGTCGACATCCTGGCCGGGAACCCGTCGGATGTGACGCTGGCCGCGGGCGAAGCCGCCACGATCGCCACCGGGGCCGCCGCGCCGGCAGGCGCCGACGAGGTGATCCGAAGCGAGGACGGGACCCTGATCGACGGGTACCTGCACGCGGATCGGACCGAGCCGGGACACCACCTGCGACCGCGTGGCGAGGAAGTATCTGCCGGCGAGGAACTCGCGAGTGCGGGGACCCTCGTCACCCCCGCGCTGGTGGGCCTACTGGCCGCCGCGGGACTCGACACCGTTCCGGTCGTCGCGATCCCGCGGGTACATCTGCTGCTGTTGGGCGACGAGCTGCTCGATGCCGGGGTCCCCGGACTGGGGCAGGTCCGGGACTCCCTCGGTCCGCAGCTCCCCGGCTGGGTGGCCCGACTGGGGGGGCGGGTGACGGCGGTGACCCGGGTCCCCGACACGGTTCCCGATCTGGTCGCCGCGCTGCGCGCGGCGTCCGACGCCGACGTGATCGCCACGACCGGAGGCACCGCCGCGGGGCCCGTCGACTGTCTGCACGCCGCCCTGGCCGAGATCGGGGCGGCGCTGCGGGTCGACACGGTGGCCGTGCGTCCAGGCCACCCGATGCTGTTGGCCGACGCGGGGGGCACCCCGGTCCTGGGGCTCCCGGGCAATCCGCAGAGCGCCGTGGTCGCCCTCGTGACACTCGGAGCCCCGCTGCTCCGGGCGCTGCTGGGGCGACCCGAGCCGGTGCCGATCGAGGTGGTTCTCGACACGGCGTTGCCCGCCCCGGCCCGCGAGAACCGGCTGGTTCTCGGGAACGTGGCGGACGGGATCTTCACGGCGGCCTCTCATCTGGGTTCGGCGATGCTGCGGGGGTTGGCGGCGTCGAGCGGATTCGCCGTCCTGCCGCCCGGAGGAGCAGCAGCCGGGACCGAGGTCCGCTGGCTGCCGCTCCCCTGAGCAGGTCACCTCACGCCGGAGTCAGGACAACTTCTCCGCGCCCGGACGGGCGTAGTAGTGCCACGTGATCCAGGCGCCGATGATGCAGGTCACGACACCGAAATAGAACACCAGTTCCGGATGGCCCAGCGCGAACATGAGTCCGAACACGAAAGGTCCGAACGCCGCGATGGCTGCGGTCCACCCGATCACGCCGCCGGCCTGCCGGCGCTCGAAGATCATCGGCATCTGCTTGAACGTGCTGGCGTTGCCCACGCCGGCGAAGAAGAAGATGACGATCATGCCCCAGAAGAACTTGCTGAAGTCGCCGGCGCTCGCCGGATGCAGCTGGAACGAGGTGTACAGCGCGGCCACGGCGATGCCGATGACGGCAACCAGCGTGACGCGACCGCCACCCACCCGGTCGGCGATGGGTCCGGCGATGATGCGGGCCACCGAGCCGACCAGAGCGCCCCAGAAGGCGTACTGCACCGGGTTCACTCCCGCGGCGCCGAAGGCTTCGGTGCCGTAGAAGTTCTTGATCAACAGCGCGAACTGCGCGGCCAGGCCGGAGAACGTGCCGAAGGTGATGATGTACAGCACGGTCATGAGCCACGTGTGCTTGTTGGAGAAGATGTCCAACTGGTCCTTCACGCCGCGGGCCTGGACCGGGACACTGCGCAGCATCGTGTAGGCCAGGATCACGGCCACGATCACGAACGGCACCCACACCCATCCGGCGTTCTGGTACCAGACCTGCTTGTCGATGCCCTTCACCTGGTCGACGAAGTGCTGCGAGGCGCCGAGGAACCCGACCATCGAGAAGCCGACGATCCACGGGGTCACGAACTGCACGATGCTCACACCGAAGTTGCCGACGCCCGCCTGGACCCCGAGTGCGGTGCCCTGCTTGGCGCGGGGGAAGAAGTAGCTCGTGCTGGGCATGAAGCCGCTGAACACGCCACCGCCGATACCGGCCAGGAAGGCCAGCAGCAACAGCACTGTGTAGGGGGTCGCCGGGTTGGTTACCGCCACCGCCCACCCGATCAGCGGGATCACCAGCAGCAGTGTGCTCATCCACACGAGCTTGCGGGTGCCCATGATCGGCGGCAGGAACATCCACACCAACCGCAGGGCGCCACCGGCGAGGCCGGGCATGGCCGCGAGCCAGTAGAGCTGACTGGTCGACAGGGTGAACCCGATCGAGTTCAGTACCGGCGCCAGCGCCGACACCAGGAACCAGGTGATGAACCCGAGGGTCAGGGCGAATGTGGTGATCGACAGGGTGCGCCATGCGCGCCCTGAGTCCCATTTCTGTGGGTCTTCGGGATCCCAGGTGTCGAGCCAGTCCTTGCCGGATCGCACGGCCGGCGTGCCGGCGTGCTCCTGGATCGTCATGAGTCGCTTCCCTTCTGTGCGGTCGCGACCGGACTCTCCGGGTGCGACGTGATGCCGGCGCCAGGCATGGCGCCGAAGTCCTCGGCCCATTCGGCTTCACTCAGGGAGCCGTCGGGCTGGTCCTTCTCGAACTTGTCCGCCAGCTCGGGGCTGGCCTGGTGGAGCATGTGGACGACCGTCCCGTGCATCCAGAGCATGCCGATGAGGGTCGTCACGAACAGCACGCCGAAGGTGGTCTGCGGGGCGCCGGTCCATGCGGTCGCGTAGGCGAACAGCGGGGGTAGGAAGAAGCCGCCGAGCGCACCCAGCGATCCGACGAGGCCACCCACGGCACCGACGTCGTGCGGGAAGTACTCGGGGATGTGCTTGTAGACCGCTGCTTTGCCGATACCCATGGCGCAGCCGATGATCACGACCAGGACGGTGAACAGCACCACGCCCACGCTCCACGGCATGACCTGCTTGGTGCCGCCGTCGGGCTGCTGCAGGACGATGTAGCCGTAGGGCATCATCAGGATCCCGCTCGCGACGAGCATCGTGATGAAGGTCGCGTACATGACCTTGCGGGCACCGATGCGGTCGGAGATGTAGCCGCCGACCGGCCGCAGCAGTGAGGCCGGGAAGATGAACAGCGCGGTGAGCAGCGCGGCGGAGCTCAGCGGCAGGCCGTACACGTCGACGTAGTACTTGGGCAGCCAGGCGGCGAGTGCCACGTAGGCGCCGAAGACGATGACGTAGTAGAGGCTGAACCGCCACACTCGGATCTGGCTGAGCGGCTTCAGCATCGAGCCGAGCGACCGGCCCTGTCCCGGGCGGTGGTCCTTGTGCGGGGCCACGAACCAGGCGACGACGCCCATGATGATCAGCAGCACGGCGTAGAGGAACGGCACGAATCGCCAGCCGCCGGGGATCACGCCGCCGAGGTAGCCGGCCGCCGGCACAGCTGCGATCAGGGCCGGGCCGATGAACTTGGTGACCGAGGCTCCGACGTTGCCGGCGCCGAAGACGCCGAGCGCGGTTCCCTGCAGATGCCTCGGCCACCAAGCGCTCACCCACGAGATGCCGACGGAGAAGGAGTTGCCGGCGAACCCGACGAGGAACGCATAGAAGAGCAACATCACGTAGCTGGTGGCGTGGGCCACGAGGTACGCGGGGATGGCGGTGAGCAGCAGCATGATCGTGAAGACGATGCGACCGCCGTAGCGGTCGGCGACGATGCCGGCAGGCAAGCGCCAGATCGCCCCGTTCAGCACGGCCACCGCGGTGATCCACGACAGCTGCACGTCGGTGAGGCCGAACTCGTCGCGGATCGGGATCCCCAGGACCCCGAACATGAGCCACACCGCGAACATCAGGGTGAAGGCGATGGTGGCGATCGCGAGGACCCGGCCGCGCCCCTTGACGGGAACATCGGAGAGGGGGGTGGTGTCCAAGCCCGCGGTCGTGGCCGTCTCGGCGGGGGAGCTGGTGGTGCTCATGGCGCCTCCTTTTCTCACACCATACACCTAAAAACCGTGTTTATTACAAAACCCCGGTTTTATGTGGTAGAACATACGTATGACGGTCGCTCCCGGTATCGGACGCACCCTGGCGCGGTTGGCGTCGTTGACCCCCCGAAGGGACGGCGCCATCGAGCCCACCGACTCGCGTGCTCAGATCCTCGAACTCATCCGTGCGGCCGACGGGCCGGTCTCGGTCGAGTGGTTGTGCGGCGAGACCGAACTGCACGCCAACACCGTGCGCGGGCACCTCGAGGTGCTCCTCGCCGCGGGACAGATCGTGCGCGAACCTGCCAAGGGAACCGGTCGTGGTCGCCCGCCGATGTTGTACCGGGCCGAGAACCCGCGCGCCGTGCTCTACGCCGAACTGGTCGACACGCTCGCCCGGCAGATCGGGGACGGCACCGACCCGGCGCTGGTCGACGACGCGGCGCGCCGGTGGGCCGAGGTGTCGTCGGGGAGCGCGGGTCCCGCCGATTCCATCGATGAGGCCATCGGTCAGGCCGTGACGGCGCTCGACGAGTTGGGGTTCTCGGCCGAGGTCTCCCCGGTCGGCGACTCGGTGACCCTGTCGTCGTGTCCCTACGCCGAACTCGTGCGCGACCAACCGGTCATCTGCCAGATCCACACTGCCCTGTTGCGTGATCTGCTCGACCGCACGGGCCAGCCCGTGGGCGTGGGCGACATGGAGGTCTTCCCCGCCCCCGGCGTGTGTCGCGCGCACCTGGTCCGTCCCGACCGGCAACCCGAGTGGGTCGTCCCGGCGGTTACTCCCGCGCCCCCGAAACCTCGCAGCAAGAAGAACAGGAAGAGCTCATGAGCACCACTGCCGATCCCGACGTCGCCGGCGATTTCCTGGTCCGGGCCGGTCGGTTCTTCACCCCGGGCGACGTGTCGCCCGACCTGCGGACCGTCACCCGCCACGGGGGTCGCGATGGCGACGTCTTCTATCGGGACCGCTGGAGCCACGACAAGGTCGTGCGCAGCACCCACGGCGTCAACTGCACCGGATCGTGCTCGTGGAAGGTGTACGTCAAGGACGGCATCATCACCTGGGAGACCCAGCAGACCGACTACCCGTCGGTCGGCCCCGACAGTCCCGAGTACGAACCCCGCGGCTGCCCGCGCGGCGCCGCCTTCAGCTGGTACACGTACTCCCCGACGCGGGTGCGCTACCCCTACATCCGTGGGGTGCTGCTGGAGGCCTACCGCGCAGCCAAGGCCGAGCACCCCGACCCGGTCGACGCGTGGGCTGCCGTCGTCGGCGACCCCGACACGCGGCGTTCCTACCAACGGGCGCGCGGCAAGGGCGGCCTGGTGCGGGCGTCGTGGGACGAGATCACCGAGATCGTCGCCGCGGCCCACGTGCACACCGTGCGGCAGCACGGCCCCGACCGGGTGTTCGGCTTCTCGCCGATCCCGGCCATGTCGATGGCGTCGCACGCGGCCGGTAGTCGGTTCATCTCGCTGATGGGCGGCTCGATGCTGTCCTTCTACGACTGGTACTGCGACCTGCCCGTGGCGTCGCCGCAGGTGTTCGGCGACCAGACCGACGTGCCCGAGTCCGCCGACTGGTGGAACGCCTCGTACCTGATCATGTGGGGCGCCAACGTGCCCCAGACCCGCACGCCCGACGCGCACTTCATGGCCGAGGCCCGCTACCGCGGCCAGAAGGTCGTCACCGTGTCGCCGGACTACGCCGACAACACGAAGTTCGCCGACGAGTGGATGTCGCCGCACCCAGGCACCGACGGAGCGCTGGGCATGGCCATGGGCCACGTGGTGCTCAAGGAATTCTTCGTCGACCGGCAGGTGCCGCGGTTCGTCGACTACGTCAAGAAGTACAGCGACCTGCCGTTCCTCGTGACCCTCAAGGCCAAGGACACCGGCGACGGCGCCTCGTCGTGGGTGCCCGACAAGTTCGTCACCGCCGCCGACCTGGGTGACTCCGGCGAGGGCGCGCAGTTCAAGACCGTGTTGGTCGACTCCGCGACCGGCCGTCCGCATGTGCCCAACGGCTCTCTCGGGTTCCGGTTCGGCGAGTCCGGCATGGGCAAGTGGAACCTCGACCTCGAAGGGGTCGACCCCGCGCTGTCTTTCCACAGGGCCGAGAACACCGAGAACGTCGAGGTGCTGCTGCCGCGGTTCGACGCCGACCAGGAGCACAACGAGGGCGGTTCGAGCCACCGGCGCGGTGTCCCCGCGGGGCGGATCACGACCGCTGCCGGGGAACGCCTGGTCACCACCGTCTTCGACCTGATGCTGGCGCAGTACGGGGTGGGCCGCGACGGCCTGCCCGGCGAGTGGCCCACCGGATACGACGATCCGGCGCCGTACACACCGGCGTGGCAGGAGGAGATCACCGGAGTTCCGGCGTCGCAGGCCGAACGTATCGGCCGCGAGTTCGCACAGAACGCCGAGGACTCCGGCGGCCGGTCCATGATCATCCTGGGCGCCGGCACCAACCACTGGTTCCACTCCGACACCATCTACCGCACCTTCCTGGCGTTGATCACGCTGACCGGGTGCCAGGGCGTCAACGGTGGCGGCTGGGCCCACTACGTGGGTCAGGAGAAGTGCCGCCCGGTCACCGGATGGGCCAATCTGGCGTTCGGTCTCGACTGGAACCGTCCGGCGCGTCAGATGATCGGCACCGCCTTCTGGTACGTCCAGACCGACCAGTGGCGCTACGACGCCATGGGCGCCGACATGCTGGCATCGCCGCTGGGCGAAGGCCGGTTCGCCGGACAGTCGATGATGGACACGGTGGCCCAGTCCGCCCGGGCGGGGTGGATGCCGTCGTTCCCGAGCTTCAACCGCAACCCCCTCGACATCGCCCGCGAGGCGCAGGAGGCCGGTGAGGAGATCCCCGCCTACATCACCCAGAAGCTCAAGTCGGGCGACCTGCGATTCGCCATCGAGGATCCCGACGCCCCCGAGAACTGGCCCCGCGTCCTGACCATCTGGCGGGCCAACCTGCTGGGGTCGTCGAGCAAGGGCAACGAGTATTTCCTCAAGCATCTGCTCGGTACCGATCACGCGGTGCGGGCCGAGGAGACACCCACCGACCTGCGTCCGCAGGACGTCGAATGGCGCGAGGACGCGCCGGTCGGCAAGCTCGACCTGCTGGTGAGCATCGACTTCCGCATGACCAGCACCGGGCTGTTCGGCGACATCCTGCTGCCGGCGGCCACCTGGTACGAGAAGCACGACCTGTCCAGCACGGACATGCATCCCTACGTCCACGCCTTCACCCCGGCGATCGACCCGCCGTGGGAGACCCGCAGCGACTACGACATCTTCCAGGCGCTCGGCCGCAAGGTGTCGGCGCTCGCGCCGGGGCACCTCGACACCGTGACCGATGTGATGTCGATTCCGCTCATGCACGACACCCCCGACGAGATGGCCGTCCCCGGCGGTGTCGTCAAGGACTGGAAGACCGGCGAGGTCGACCTGATCCCCGGGGTGACCGCACCGAAGTTCATCACCGTCGAACGCGACTACACCGCCATCGGCGCCAAGATGGCGGCGCTCGGCCCGCTGCTCGACACGGTCGGCACGGTGACCAAGGGAGTCGCGGTCAAGACCGCCCCCGAGGTCGAACTGATCGGCCGGACCAACGGGGTGATCCCCGACGGACCCACGGCCGGGCGTCCCGCGATCGTCACCGCGCAGCAGGCGTGTGAGGCGATCCTGGCCCTGTCGGGCACGACCAATGGCCGGGTGGCGGTCGAGGGGTTCCGCAACCTCGAGGCCCGCACCGGGCAACGGCTGGCCGACCTCGCCGAGGATCACGAAGGCAAACGCATCACGTTCCCCGACACCCAGGCCCGTCCGGTCCCGGTGATCACGTCGCCGGAGTGGTCCGGTAGCGAGCACGGGGGCCGGCGCTACACCGCCTTCACGATCAACGTGGAGCGGCTCAAGCCGTGGCACACCCTGACCGGTCGACAGCACCTGTTCCTCGACCACGACTGGATGACCGAGCTGGGCGAGCAGTTGCCCACCTTCCGGCCGCCGCTGAACATGCACCGGATCTTCGGTGACCAGACCACCGGCGAGGGTCGGGAGGTGACGGTCCGGTATCTGACCCCGCACTCGAAGTGGTCGATCCACTCCGAGTACCAGGACAACCTGTTCATGTTGTCGCTGTCGCGGGGTGGCCCCGAGATCTGGATGAGTCCGCAGGACGCCGACGCGATCGGGGTCAAGGACAACGAATGGATCGAGGCCTACAACCGCAACGGTGTCGTGGTGGCCCGGGCAATCGTCTCGCACCGGATGCCGGCGGGGACGGTGTACATGTACCACGCCAAGGATCGGGTGGTGGATGTGCCGAAGGCCGAGCTGTCTGGGCTGCGTGGCGGCATCCACAACTCGCTGACGCGGTTGATGATCAAGCCGACGCACCTGGTCGGCGGTTACGCCCAGCTGTCGTTCTTCATGAACTACCTGGGCCCCACGGGGAACCAGCGCGACGAGGTGACGGTCATCCGTCGTCGGTCGCAGGATGTGGAGTACTGAGATGCGCGTGATGGCTCAAATGGGAATGGTCATGAACCTCGACAAGTGCATCGGGTGTCACACCTGCTCGGTGACCTGCAAGCAGGCGTGGACCAATCGCGCCGGTGTCGAGTACGTCTGGTTCAACAACGTCGAGACCCGGCCGGGGCAGGGGTATCCCCGCACCTATCAGGACCAGGAGAAGTGGAAGGGCGGCTGGGTCCGCACCAAGCGCGGCAAGCTCAAGTTGCGGTCGGGCGGTCGGTTCCACCGCCTCACCCAGATCTTCAGCAACCCGAAGTTGCCCGAACTCGACGAGTACTACGAACCGTGGACCTATGAGTACGACAACCTGATCTCGGCGCCTCTCGGCGAGGACACTCCGGTGGCCCGCCCCAAGTCGTTGATCACCGGAAAGCCGATGAAGATCGAATGGTCGGCCAACTGGGACGACGACCTTGCCGGTGGTCCCGAACTGGCGCCGCAGGATCCGGTGCTGAAGAAGATCCGGGGTGAGGTCGGCGATCGGGTCAAGCTCGAGTTCGAGCAGGCCTTCATGTTCTACCTGCCGCGGATCTGCGAACACTGCCTCAACCCGGCCTGCGTGGCCTCGTGTCCCTCGGGCGCGATGTACAAGCGCAGCGAGGACGGCATCGTGCTCGTCGACCAGGACAAGTGCCGCGGTTGGCGCATGTGTGTCACGGGGTGTCCCTACAAGAAGGTCTACTTCAACCACCGCACGGGCAAAGCCGAGAAGTGCACCCTGTGCTACCCGCGCATCGAGGTCGGACTGCCGACCGTGTGCTCCGAGACGTGTGTCGGCCGGCTGCGCTACCTGGGGCTGTTCCTGTACGACGCGGACCGGGTCAGCGAGGCTGCCGCGGTCGAGGACGAGAAGGACCTCTACGAGGCCCAGCTCGACCTGATCCTGGATCCGCACGATCCCGAGGTGCAGGACGCGGCCCTGCGCGACGGCATCCCGCCGGACTGGATCGACGCGGCCCGCAAGTCGCCGGTCTACCGGCTCGCCAAGGAGTACCGGGTCGCGTTGCCGCTGCATCCGGAGTACCGGACCATGCCGATGGTCTGGTACATCCCCCCGCTGTCGCCGGTGGTCGACGCCCTGCGCGACACCGGGAACGACGCCGAGGACGCCGACAACCTGTTCGGGGCGATCCAGTCCCTGCGGATCCCGGTGGAGTACCTGGCCGAACTGTTCACGGCGGGCGATCCCGGGCCGGTGTTGCGGTCGCTGCATACCCTCGCGGCGATGCGGTCGTTCATGCGTGACGAGAACCTGGGCCACGAGACCGACGACACCATCCCGGCCGCTGTCGGCATGACGCGCGACGACATCTTCGGGCTGTACCGCCTACTGGCGATCGCCAAGTACGAGGACCGCTATGTCATCCCCGAGGCCCATGCCGAGGTGGGGCGCCAACTCGACGAACTCGGGTGCTCGCTGGACTATGAAGGCGGTCCGGGGCTGTACTCGTCGGGGACGTTCGGCGAGGCGTCGGGACGGCCGACGCCGGTGGCGGTCGAGACCTTCCACGCCCTCAAGCAGCGGCAGACCACCGAAGGCATCGCCGACGTGTCCGACGCCGACGCCAAGGTGAACCTGCTCAACTGGGACGGGCTCGGAGTGCCGCTGGGCATGCCGAGTGTCCCGCCGCGGACGGAGGACCCGTCATGAGCCGGCCCGATGTCGACCGTGGCCACCCCGAGGCCGAGCAGCGTGACGTCGCGGCGGCGCGTCTGTGTGCCTCGTGGCTGCTGACGTATCCCGACGATGCTCTGCTGACCCGACTCGACGACATCGCCGAGGTGGTCGGGGTCCTGCCGCCGGAGACCGGCGAACCCCTGCGAGCGTTTCTCGCCCATGTGGCCGATACGCCCGTGATGGTGCTGCAGCAGCATTTCGTGCAGGTCTTCGACATGCGTCGCCGCGCCTGCCCGTATCTGTCGTATTGGACCGACGGCGAGACCCGCAACCGGGGGCGCGGCATCCTCAAGTTCCGCGAGGCCTATGTCGCCGCCGGGTTCACCCCGAGCAACGATGAACTCCCCGACCACCTCGCGGTCGTGTTGGAGTTCGCGGCGGTGGGCGATCGCCTGACCGGCGATGCCCTGCTGGCCGAGTTCAACGGTCCGATCCACCTGCTGCGCGATGCGTTGGACTCGATGGGGTCGGCGTACGTACACGTGCTCGACGCGGTCATCGCCACGATCCCCGAACCCACGCCTGCGATCCGGGAACGGATGGCGCAACTCGCCGCGTCCGGCCCGCCGGTCGAAGACGTCGGGCTCGAACCGTTCCCCACGAACCTCCTCGAGATCGGAGCCCGCCGATGAGCGAGTCCACCACCGTCCAGGTGCTGCTGTGGGCGGTCCTGCCCTACGTCACCATCGCCGTCTTCGTGGTCGGCATGGTGTGGCGCTACCGCTACGACAAGTTCGGCTGGACCACGCGGTCGAGCCAACTGTACGAGCGCAAGCTGATCCGGATCGCGAGTCCGCTGTTCCACATCGGCATCCTGGCCGTGGTGGCCGGGCACGTGATCGGACTGGTGATCCCCGAACAGTGGACCTCGTGGATGCCCGAGACCGGGTACCACATCGTGGCCGTCGTGCTCGGGGTCATCGCCGGGGTCTGCACCCTGACCGGCATCGTGCTGTTGATCTACCGTCGGCGCACCGTCGGCCCGGTCTTCTCGGCGACCACCGGAAACGACAAGTTCATGTACGTGTTCCTGGTGGCTGCCATCTGCCTGGGCCTGATCACGACCTTCTACGGGTCGGGGATCTTCGGCCACGCGTACAACTACCGCGACACCGTGTCGGTGTGGTTCCGGTCGATCTTCTACCTGAACCCGCAGATCGAGGACATGGCCGAGGCGCCGCCGTCCTACCAGCTCCATGCCATCGCGGGCATGCTGCTGTTCATCATCTGGCCGTTCACCCGCCTGGTGCACGCGTTCAGCGCGCCGCTCGGATACGTCTTCCGGCCGTACGTGGTCTACCGCGACCGCGGGCCGCACGATCCGGGTAGCCGGCCGCAACGTCGGGGGTGGGAGCGGATCGGCTGATGGCGCCCGAGTCCCCGGTGGTCGAGCGGAGCCGAGACCCCCGGCGTAGGCCACCCGCCGTCCCGCCCCAGCACGGCGCGTGGGCGTTCCTCGCCCTGCCGCTGGTGCTCGGCCTCGTGTTGGCCGGGCCCACCTGGCTCGGCGGGCTGTTTGCCGTCGTGTGGGTCCTGGCCTACCCGGCGTCGTACTACCTGGGCCGCGCCCTGGCCGTGCGGCTACGGCGCGGATCGTGGAGCCGGATCGCCAAGCGGGAACGCGACGCAGCCGTCCCCTGGGCGGTCCCGGCGGCACTCGGTGGTCTGGTCCTGGTCGTCGTCCGGCCATGGCTGGCGGTCGTGGCCGTGGCTCTGGGACTGGGCTGGGCGCTGAGTGTGCGGCTCGCGATCGCCGGTCGGGAGCGCGGGTTCGGCAACGACGTCCTGCTGGTCGTCCAGTCCGCCGCCGCCCTGCCGGTGCTCTGGTACGTGGATACGGGGTCCTGGGACGTCCCGGCGAAGGTGTGGTGGGCCACGGGGGTGTGCATCACGTACTTCGTCGGCTCGGTGATCCACGTGAAGTCGCTGATCCGCGAGGCCGGCGACCGGCGATGGCACGGAGCCGACGTGGCGTTCCACGTGGCGGCATTGACCTGGGCTTTCCTGAGCCCCTGGCTCCTGCTGCCGTTCGCCGCGGCGCTGGGCCGCGCCCTGGTCATGCGTCCGGGGCTGCGCCCGGCGGTGATCGGGGTGGTCGAGATGGTCGTCAGTGTGCTCGTGGTGATCGGGGTGCTGGCCGGGATCGCCTGACGACCGCCGATACGCTCGCGGCATGGACCCCCGAACCATGCACCTGAGCGCGTTGTGGGTCTATCCGCTGAAGTCGTGTGCGGGTGTCGCGGTCGACCGCTGGCCGCTCGATGCCGACGGTCTGCGCTACGACCGGTCGTGGATGGTTGTCGACCCCGACGGCGAGTTCCTCACCCAGCGCGAAGAGCCTCGGCTCGCCCTTGCCCGACCCCGATGGTCCGGCGACGGGTGGGACGTCGACGTCGCCGGTGAGGACCGGTTCCAGCTACCGCTTCGCGTCAGCGGGCCGACGGTGCCGGCCACGGTCTGGGGCCACACCGGCCCGGCCGTCGACGCGGGGGACCTGCCGGCGGCGGCCCTGTCCCGGCTGCTGGACCGGCCGGTGCGGCTGGTGGGGCTTGCCGATGATCACGACCGGCGCGCCGATCCCGGGTACGGGGCCGACGAGGCTCCGGTCGGGTTCAGCGACGGATTCCCGTTGCTGGTCAGCACCGACGCCTCGCTGGCCGACCTGAACCGCCGACTGCCCACCCCGCTGCCGATGCGTCGGTTCCGGCCCAACCTGGTGATCTCCGGATCCTCACCGTGGGCCGAGGACGACTGGCGGCGGGTCGTCGTGGGTGCTGCGACGCTCGACGTCGTCAAGCCCTGTTCCCGGTGCACGATCACGACCGTCGATCCTGACCGGGGCGTGCGCGACGGCGGCGAGCCGCTGCGGACCCTGGGAACGTTCCGTCGTGGCGAGCGGGGCGTGATCTTCGGGCAGAACGCAGTCCCGCGGTCGACCGCGACCGTCGCTGTCGGCGACCCGGTCACGGTCGGCTGATCGACTCAGGGGGCGGTCGAGACCCGGTCCCGGCCTCCCCGTTTCGCGTCGTACATGGCACTGTCGGCTCGCTCGAGCACCCGATCGGGATCCTCGCCCGGTGCCGCAACGGCCACCCCGATGCTGAGCGTCGGTTCCACCGGGGCTCCCCCCGCCGTGGCGATCGGGGTCGACACCGCCACGCGGATCTTCTCGGCGATCTGCGTGGCCTGCTCGCTGCTGTGCACCCCGTTGAGCACCACCACGAACTCGTCGCCACCGATGCGGGCGCACACGTCGTCGGTCCGCACCACCCGACGAAGCCGGCGCGCGACGGCGGTGAGCACCAGGTCGCCCGACGCGTGACCTTCGGTGTCGTTGATCTGCTTCAGGTTGTCGACGTCGCAGAACAGCACGGCAGTCCGCTGACCGGTCCGACGGCGTGCGAGGAGGGCTGCCAGTTGGGTTTGGAGCTCCCGGCGATTGCTCAGTCCGGTGAGGGTGTCGGTACCCGCCAGTCGCTGCAGTGATGCGGACTCCTCGGCGGCGGCCGATTCCCGGGCGACGGCCTCGGAGGCGTCCCGCCACACCCCGATGCGGCTGATGGGTCTGCCGTCTGAGCCGAACTGCACCTGTCCGGTCGACTCCACCCACTGGTAGGTGCCGTCGCGCCGCAACAGCCGGCCCCGCAGGCGCCCGGTGCCCTCACCGACCAGCCGCTGCATCCAGGTCACGGTGGCCTTCAGGTCGTCCGGGTGGACCAGCTCGGGTACGTAGCGGCCCACCAACTCCTCAGGCGTCCAGCCCAGGAGGTCGATCACGGGCGCGGAGACGAAGGTGATCCGCCCGTCGTCGTCGGTGGCCACCGTCACGTCGGCCATCCGGTCGATCAGGGTGTGATAGCGCCGCTCGGAAGCCGCAAGTTCGTTCCGGGTCGCGACCTCATCCGAGACGTCGCGCCACCGCCCCACGCGACCCGTGATGGCACCTCGGTCGTCGTGCAGGGGATCGACCCGGATGTCGAACCATCTGTAGGACCCGCCTCGGAGACGGAGTCGGATCTGCATCGACGCCGACTGGTCGGTGGCGACCTCCTTCTGCCCCTGCTGGGCCTCGGTCCGGTCGTCCGGGTGGACGAGCTCGAGGAAGGGGTGCCCGATCAAATCGTCAGGGCTCCATCCCGTGGCCGGTGTGATCGACGGGGACACCCACTGCATGACCCCTTGGGTGTCGCCGCGCACCACCACATCCGAGACCTGATGGGCCAGCAGTCGGTAGTGCTCCTCGGACTCGGCCAGAGCCTGGCGCGCGCGGCGCTGCTCGGTGATGTCGGCGATCTGCGAGATGAGGATCTGGACCTCGCCGTTCTCGTCCCGGATGCTGCCGACCGACAGGTCACCCCAGACGGCAGCGCCATCGGGACGCAGGTAACGCTTGGCCAGGCGGTAGGTGTCGCGGCGACCAGCGAGAACTTCGGCGAGCAGCGCGAGGTCCTTCGCGAGATCGTCCGGGTGGGTCAACTCCTGCCAGGTCCGTCGGCCGAGGTCCTCGGCGGAGCGTCCGAGGAATTCGCAGAGCGCCGGATTCACCCGTAGCAGGGCCCCCTCAGGTGTCACCAGACACATGCCGATCGACGCCGACTCCATGGCGGTCCGGAACCGCTCCTCGCTGGCGGCCAGGGCACTGCGGGACTCCTGGGCTGCGGTCACGTCGTGGATGACCGAGAACAGCAGCTCCTCGCCGTCGTGGATCGGCGAGGTGTGCACCTCCACCTGACGGATCGTGCCGTCGGACAACCGGTGGGGGAAGACCGCGGCGGTCCAGCGATGTTCCATCGCGGTGAGGCGCAGGCGGCGCACTTCCTCGTGGGGGAGGGTGTTGATGTCGTCGATCTTGAGTCGGCACAGCGCCTCGTGGTCGTATCCGTAGAAGGCGCACGCCGACGCGTTGGCATCGACGATCGTGCCGTCGCGGGGGTTGATCAAGAGCATCACCGCGTCGTGTTCGGCGAACATCATGTGGAAGCGTTCTTCGCTGGCAGCGAGGGTCTGCGCCGCGAGGAACCGGTCGGTGACATCGCGCCAGGTGAACGAGACCAGGTCGTGCACCCCGGCCGACACGACCCGGATGTCGAATCGGCGTTCCGATCCGCGGATCTCGCTGAACAGGACCTCGTCGTCCAGGCTGACCGGCCGACCGGTGCCGAGGGCCTGCCGGCACCATGAGATCACCCGGGTCGATGTGGTCCCGCCGAACAGCCCCATCAGCGAATTGCCGAGGAGTTGCTCGGCGGGCATGGGCAGGACGCGCAGTGCGGCGTCGTTGGCCTCCACATAGATCAGGTCGATCACCCGGCCGTCGGCGTCGCGGACGGCCTCAAACAGCACGTGGGGGTCGATCATCGAAGCCAGGGCGGCCGACGATCGAGCGGCGATCACCGAGGCCTGTTCGGCGGCCAACTTCTCGGCATCGATGTTCTGCCAGCCGGAGACCCGCCCGATCACGACCCCGTCGTCGTCGGTGACGGGCTGCAGGTGGACCCGGAACCAGTGCCACGCGTCCGGGTGATCCTTTTCGGCGATGCGCCACTCGACCTGGGCGACGCCACCCTCGCCGGTCACCCGGCCTACCTCGCGGAGCAACGGCAGATCGTCGGGGTGGAGGAACTCGGCGGCGCTGTGGCCGACGACCTCGTGGGGTTCCCACCCGTAGGTGCGGATCGACTCCGAGAACCACTGGAGCACGCCGCTGTTGTCGGCGAAGGCGACAAGATCCGACGCATGCTCGGCGAGCATGCGGTAGTGGCGCTCGGACGCGGTGAGCGCGTCGCGAGCGTCTCGGTCCCCGTGCGCGTCCGCCGTGGGCTGCACCGTCCGCCTCCTTCGCTGTTCGCGCAATACGCTACGCGGAATCCGCGGGGGTCTCTCCCCGGTGGTCGAGTCTCCGGTGGTCGAGCGGAGCCGAGACCCTCCGCGGGTTGAGTAGGCGCGCCAGCGCCGTATCGAAACCGCGCCGCTGTCGTCGAGTCCCGCCCCGCCCGCCCGCCGCCCCGGTGGTCGAGCGGAGCCGAGACCCCGCCCGCCCCGGTGGTCGAGCGGAGCCGAGACCACCGCTCTGGCGCCGATGCCTCAGCGCTTCAGTGCGAAGCGCATCTCCAGGATCAGGTCGTCGGCGTCCTTCGCAGTGATCGTCACCCGGTCACCGTCGTGAGTCGCCGTCGCGTTGATCGCCGTGAGGTCCCGCAGCCACCAGGGCAGATCGTCCGCACCCATCGGGTGTCCGGTGACCGTGCTGTCCTTGATGACGAGATCGCCGATCGAGAACGTCGTGTAGTCATTGGCCACCGTGAGCTCGTTGCCGCCGGTCCATTGCTGGGACTTGGGGTCCCATCCGTCGTCCTGGGTGAAGCTGCCCGGCCCGCGCGAGGTGCCGTCGACGTAGTCGTATCCCTGCACCCGCAGGTCGCTGCCGTCGAGAGTGCCGCCGACGAAGGTCAGCGTCGCGGGAGTGGCCGGGGCTGGACGACTGGCGGTCATCGTCGCGGCGGGAGCGCTGGTGCTGGCGGCGTTTGCCGCCATCGGGGCGCCCAGTACCAGGGCTGCGGAGCAGGTGGCGAGCAGTCCGGCTCGGGTGATGCGGTTCATGAGGTGTCCTTCGGTAGGAGCATCGAGGTTGATGCTGTGCCGAGAAGATGCCCCGGTTCTCCGTGTCCATGCAGACGGCCGGATGTGCATCGTTGCGAACGTCGCGCCGCCCCGTCCGGCCTCGGTCAACGATGCAGGGGACCGGGGTCGTACCCCACCTCACGCACGAATTGCCGCTTCGCGAGGCCTGCCGGGGTGGCCTTCATGACGAGCTCGCGCGCTTGCACGGCTGCCGGGTGGGTGAACGAGCCGAGTCGACCGAACATCGCCGACGTGCGGACGACCCGGCGAGTGCGGGATTCGCGTTCGCGTTGGTACTGCGCGAAGGCCGCGCCCACGTCACCGTTCTCGCGGAACGCTCGCGCGAGCACGAGGCTGTCCTCGATCGCCATGCACCCACCCAGGCCGAGGTTGGGGGTGGTGGGGTGCGCGGCGTCGCCGAGCAGGACGATCCGACCACGGGACCAGGTCCGCAGCGGCGGTCGGTCGAACAAGTCGTTCTTGAGGATCTGCTCGGCCGGGGTGCGGGCCAGCGCCTCGGGCAATCCGCCGTGCCATCCGGCATAGAGATTCGTCAGTGCTGCCTTGCGCTCGGCGGGGGTCTCCACCAGACCTGCCGGCGCGCGACGGGCCGCCCACCAGTACACGGTGTCGGCGTCCACCGGATGCACGGCACATCGCAGGCCCTGGCCCTGCACCTCGCGCAACATCCCGGTGTCGGCGACGCGCAGGGCGGCCATACCGCGGTAACAGGTCTCGCCGCTGTAGCGCGGTTCCTGCGTTCCGAACAGCGCGCTTCGGACCACCGAACGCAGGCCATCGGCTCCGATCACGATGTCCGCCTCGACCCGGGTGCCGTCGGCGAGGGTGAGTCGCCCGGCGTCGGCGTCCACCGCGACCACGCGGGCGTCCACCGTGATCTGACCGGGCTCGAGACTGTCCACCAGGCACCGGTGCAGGTCGGAGCGGCGGAGCACGAAACCGGGCTGGTCCGGGCTCAGGTCGGACACGTCGAAGCGGACCAGGGTCCGGCCGTCGGGCGCTGCGGTCTCGGCCTCCCGGAAGGTGCAGCGCGGCAGGTCCCAGAACTGCGGGGACACCCCGATCTGAGCGAGGCTGCGCAGTGCTCCCGGCCACAACCCGATCCCCGCGCCGACCTCGCCCAGATGATCGGCCTGCTCGTAGACCTGGGCGTGGAGGCCGATCTGCCGGAACGCCAGCGCACAACTCAGCCCACCGATACCGGCGCCCACGATCGCGACAGTGGTCCCCATAGGGGTGACGCTAGTGCCCTGGTGCGAGGATCGCCGGTCGGCTCAGACCGGGGTGATGACAGCCTGCGACTGCGAGGTCTTGGCGACGAGGCGCCCGTCGTCGTCGCGGATCTCGGTCTCGACGGTGATCGCGCTGCGGCCGACGCGCAGCGGCCGCGCAGTCGCTGTTGCGGCACCGGCGCTCACGGGCCGCAGGAATCGCGTGAAGCTGTCGGTCGTCGAGGTGACCGCCCCTTCCGGCAGGTTTAGGAACGCGCACAGCGACGCAGCGCAGTCGGCGAGCGTCATGAGCGCCCCGCCGTGCATGACGCCGGCGCCGTTTCCGGTGGCGGGTCCCAGGTCCAGCACGGCCACCACTTCCTCCGGGGACGCGGACAGCATGCGCACGCCCGTTGTCGCGGCGAACGGGACGGCTTGCGCGAAGGAGTCGAGGGGAAGATCCATCGGGGAAGTCTACGTTCGCTGCTGAAGCGATTCCGCACCCGGCGACCGGGCTGGCAAGATGGACCCATCCGGCAGGCAACCGCCGGACCAGGGCTGGAACCCGTCGCATTGTGCGATGTCTCTGAGTCCCGGGCCTCTAGCTCAATTGGTAGAGCTGCGGACTTTTAATCCGTAGGTTGCGGGTTCGAGCCCCGCGGGGCCTACTTCTGGGGCGAGGCCCGGTCAGGGCGCGGCAGGTCCGCCGGCCGCAAGGATCGCGTCGGCGCGCTCCCGCTCCGACAGCACGAAGGCTACGACGGCGGCCCCGAGGTCGGTGACGGTCTGGATGTTCGCGGTGTCGATCGGGACGTCGGCCAGGCGTTGGAGTCGCAGCACGTCGCCGTCCGGGCGCGCGTCGGGCAGCAGGGCCGCCCAGAAGAAGCCGCGTTCCTCGGCGATGCGGATCGCGCGCGCAGCGGCGGGGTCGGCCAGGGGGATGTCCAGGTAGAGCACCGCCAGGTGAGCAAGATCCAGGCCGCCCACCTCGGCCGCGATGCGCTGCAACGCATCGGGCGCCATGCGGTCCAGGGATACGCGCGCCCGCCCGACCGCGGGGCTGGTGCTCATCTGGAGCCGCGAGGTCCCCACGGGCCGTTCGTCGCTGTCCAGCACCTCGCGCTGCAGACCCATGGCCGCAACCAGCGTTCGGTACATCTCGTGCAACCGCTGCGGCAGATAGGACACCCGGTCACCTTGCGGCGCCAGCGGCAGGTACATCGACACCAGGCTGCGCCGACCCTCGGCCTTGACCTCGAAGCCCGCCATGGCCGCGGCCTCGGGCGACGCACCGAGCAACAGTCCCACTTCGGTTCCCCCCGCGGCCCCGACGGTGCGTTGGGATGCCGCGTGGTTGGCCACACACTCGGCCCACGCTCCGGGCTGGCCCTGGTCCCGGGCGTGGGACAGCAGATCGCGAGCCAGCCGGTCGGCGATCCCGTGGCGCCGGAACCGTGGATCCACCATGAGTTTCGAGAACTCCGGGGTCAGCCCATTGGGGTCGGCGGCCAGCGCTTGGTGGCCGACCACCTCGCCGTCAGGGGCGCAGGCCACCCAGGCGCGCAAGTCGCCGCCGGCGATGGCCCGCGCCAGCGCATCCGGCGCGTAGAAAAGCGGGTCGACGTAGGTGTACTCGTAACACCGGTAGGTGAGGCGGGTCAGGCCGACGGCATCCTCCGGTGTTGCCTGCCGGTAGACCACTGCGTCCGCGGTCGCGTCGTCCACGGGGGGCGCATCGTGGGGGACCACCTGTTCGGTGTCGAGCCACGAGGCGCGGTCGGGGATCGGGATCGAGCACTCGACGACGTTGCCGTCGCCCAGCGTGAACCGCAGGTCCGTGACGAAACCCAGCTGCGCCAGTTGGAAGGACACGAGCCCGGCGTAGGTCTCGCCCACGGCCGGCATCCGGTGGTCCACCACCTGAACCGTCAGATCGGTCCCGGCTCGGCGGGCACTCACCTGGACCGGATCCAACCGGTCGCCGAACGTCTCGCGCTCCCGCGCCTCGGTCACCAACTCCCGGACTACGGCGCCCAGCCGGTGCGCTTCCCCCGCCGACACCCCCAACCCTTGGGCCGCCTGCTCCACCGCGTGGACGGCGGCCGCCACGGGCACGACGTCGGCCAGTGTGACGTCCACCAGGTGGTCCGCCGATGTGTCCGTCACAGGTTCTTCCTCACAGCCGCAGGCTAGTGCGAGCGCCGGGGACATGCCCTCCGCAGGACCGGTGCCACCGACCCGGCGCGGTCACACCCGTTGGCGCTCGACGAGGTGCCAGAACGGTCCCCGGGCAGCCATCAGATCCGCGAAGGTCCCCTGCTCCACCACTCTCCCGGAGTCCAGCATCACGATCAGATCCGCCCGCTCGATGGTCGACAGACGGTGGGCCACCACGACCCGGGTGGTGTCGATGCGGTCCAAGTTCGCCACGATGGCCGCCTGACTCAGATTGTCGAGGGCCGAGGTGGCCTCGTCGAGGATCAGGATTCGCGGTCGTCCGGCAAGCGCCCGGGCCATGAGGATCCGCTGGCGCTGGCCGCCGGAGATGGTGCTCGACCCTTCGACCACGGCGGTCGACAGGCCCATCGGCATCGCGCGGACGTCGTCGGCCACGGCGGCCTCCGCCAGCGCTGCCCAGATCTCGTCGGGGGACAGGCCGCGGCCGAGATCCACGTTCTCGCGGATGCTTCCCGGCAGCAGCTGGGACGACTGCATGACCGTGCCGATCTGGCGCCGCACCGCCGATCGGTCGAGGCCCGACAGGTCACGGCCATCGAAGGAGACGATGCCGGAGTCGGGATCCTCGAGGCCCAACAACAATCGCAGCAGCGTGCTCTTGCCACACCCGGACGGTCCCACGATTGCCACGTGCGCTCCGGCCGGGATCGACAAGTTGACGCCGTCGAGCACCGGTGGCAGGTCGTCGCGATAGCGGAACACCAGGTCGCGGGCGTCGATGGCCCCGGCCAGTTGGGCCACCTCCTGACCGGTCCCCGACTCCGGCTCCGACGTCATGACCGGCTCGACCCGTTGCATGATGGCCCGTGCCGACAGCAGGGCCCCCATCGCGGCGATGGCCGCGGCCAGGGCCGAGGTGGAGGCGGTCAGTGCGGTCTGTGCGGTCACCAGCTGTCCGACATCCGCGGACACGATCGCGGTGATGACGAAGATCACCGCCAGTCCCAGGACCGGCCACATGGCTCCGGTGACCTGCTGGATGATCGTCAGGCGCCGCCGCTGGACTTCTCGCCGGGTGGTGACCGACTGCACGGTGGCCCAGCGTGCGAAGGCGCGTGCAGTGGCCCCGGACAGACGCAGGCAGTTGACGCCACGCACCATCTGCAGGATCACGGACTGGCTGTCGGTCGAGGCGTCGAGAACCTGTCGGGTGACGCGCGCCGACCGCTTGATGAGGCCGTACTCCACGAGCCCGCGAACGACGAGGAAGCAGCCGACGCCCAGCGCCAGCGCGCCGCTGGTGGTGAAGATGCCGATCAGGGCCCCCACCACCGTGGCCACATCCAACAGGGCGGTGATGGTCGCGTCGGACATGGACATCGACGCCATGTCGACGGCGTTGGCGTCGGTCATGCGGGACGCGACGGTGGTGCGGTTCTGCCACGACATGGGCAGGCGCAGCAATCGGTCCCAGACCGCCGCTGCGGTGATCCCGACGGCTCGTCCGCGGATCCGCAACAGAGCGAACGATCGGACTGCCTGCAGCATCATGTTGCCGGCGGCGAGAGCGACCAGGGCGCACCCCACGACCAGCAGCGTCGATGTCGTCTGGCTGGCGACGGTCTGCGTCAGCGCCCCGGCCACGATCGGGATGACCGCGGCCAACAGCCCGACGACGACCGTCAGCACCGCGACCAGCAGCATGCTGCGCCGGCTGCCCTGTAGGCCGATCCGCAGCAGGTCGGTCAGCGAGGCAGGGCGCCGGGGATCGAGCAACGGCTCGAGGACTGTGGCCCGCCGGTCGAGGGTGCGATCCACCGCAGCGTCCACGAGGAGATCGGCCCCATCGGCTGCCGGCCACATCCGGTAATGGCCGTTGCGCCACGACACGGCCGAGATCTCGTCGGGGGCGTCGACGGGGCTGACCATCAGCGCCGGGCCTTCGCGACGCCACCAGTCCGGGGGCAACTCCACCCGACGTAGTGAGGCGCCCGCGGCACCGGCGAGCGAGGCGATCGGGTCGCGGCCGGTCACCTCGGCGTCGGTGAGGGCGCGGCGGAGGCGCAGGGGGTCGGGGTGGAGGCCGACCTGGCGCGCCGTCGCATCGACCACCCCGGCCAACCGGGGGAAGTCCGCCCGGTTGATCGCTGCTCGACGATCGCCGGGCACGGCGGCCACCAGTCCCAGCAGCGAGTCCTCGATGAGCCGTTGTTCGTGGCTCTCCTGGAGTCGCAGGAGGTCGGCAGCACCGGCTGCGCGCTCCTGGTCGGCGGCGAGGGCGGCCCGGGCGGTCTCGGTCATCGCGGCGATCTGCGCCGGGTCCGCCGGGGCCGTCCGCTCGATGAGGGTGTCGGGAAGGCCGGTGATCAGGATGTCGGCATCGGGGAGGTCGGCTCCGACGACACCGCCGCCCTGCACGACCTGTCCCAGCGGGATGCGGCGGGCACCGACACCGCCGGTGCGCGGGACCACGAACATCAGGACGGTCCCGCGCGCCACGGTGAAGGCGTCACCGGATCCCAGGAGCAGCGTCTGCGTGGCGTCGAGGGCCCGCGTGAGGGTCTCGGTCATGACGACACCAACCGCTCGTAGGCACCGCCGGCCGCGATGAGGTCATCGTGGGTGCCCCGTTCCACCACGATGCCGTCGTCGAGGACCAGGATCTCGTCGGCATCGCGCACGGTCGACAGTCGGTGGGCCACGATCAGGCATGTCGCCCCCCGCCGTCGGATTGCCGCGTCGATGTGGGCCTCGGTCGCGGCATCGAGCGCTGAGGTCGCCTCGTCCATTACCACCACGGCCGGGTTGCGCACCAGGGCGCGGGCGATCTCCAGGCGTTGCCGTTGGCCTCCGGACAGGTCTTCGCCGCCCTCGCGGAGGATCGCGTCGTAGGACCCGGGGCGTCGCGCGATGTCGTCGTGCAGGGCGGCGTCCACGGCTGCCTGGATGATCTCGGCCTCGCCGATGGTCGGGTTCCAGAGTGTGATGTTGTCCCGGAACGACCCGGCGAACACGATCGGGTCCTGGTCGACCAGGGCGATCTCGTGATGCAGCACCTGTGGCGGCCACCAGGCCCGGGGCCGGTCGTCGACCAGGATCTCGCCCGACCACGGTTCGTACAGGCCCACCACGAGTCGGGCGACCGTGGACTTGCCGCATCCGCTGGGACCCACGAGGGCGAGCCGACGTCCGGGGGCGATGTCCAGCGACAGGTCCCGTACCAATGGGGGGCGCGCCGGGTCGTAGCCGAAGGTCACGTCGGCGATCCGCAGGTGGCCGGCGATGGTCGGCGGCCGCGGTTCGTCGGGGGTCGGGGTGGTGGGCTCCGGGACGGGGGTGTGGAGGATGTCGTCGATCTGGTCCAGTTCGCCGGTGAGCGTCTCGGCCTGCTGCATCTGCCCGACGATGGCCGCCGCCGGGGCGAGGGCCAGGCCCAACAGGGTCTGGACCGCGACAAATCCACCCAACGTCAGCACTCCCTGGGACACCCCCAGGAGACCGACGATCGTGACCGCCGCGTTCCCGACCGTGATCACGAAGACCGGCAGGAGTCCCGAGAACACGGTCCGCTCCCCGAGTTCCTGGGTCGCGGCCAGGAACCGGTTGTGGGCCGCGGTCCACCGGGCGGTGGCGTGGTCCTCCGCGCCGGCGGCCTTGATCACCTCGACCTGGCTGAGGGTCCCGACCGAGATGGTGGCGACGTCCACCTGCTCCCGCACCATGCGCATGGCCAGCGTGCGCCGTCGCCGAGAGGTGGTCTGCAGGACGATGATCACCGTGGCCAGGGCCACGACCCCGACGAGCCCGGCCGGGGGGTAGGTGAGCAGCAGGAGCAGGATGGCCGTCCCCGAACTGATCACCCCGACGATGAGCGTGGAGAAGACGCCCGACATGGTGGTGGCGACGTTGCCGGGCTGGGTGGCGCGCTGGGCCAGCGTGGCCGATCCGCGCAGCGCGTGGAATTGGGCCGGCAGTTGCAGCAGTCGCGCCACCATGCGGGACTGCAGGACGATGGACAGTTTGGTGGCCAACCTCATGCCGATCGCGCCCTGCAGGCCGATCAGCGTCCCCTGCAGGACCGCGACGAGGGCCATGGCCGCCAGCAGCGTCGTGAGCGTCACAGGGGGGCCACCGCTGAGCCAGTCGACGAAGAGTCGAGCCAGGCCGGGCAGGATGATCTGGGGGACGATCAACAGGATGCCCAGAACGCCGATGAGGACGACGCCGTCGCGGGACCCCACCAGGAACCGGCCGAGCCGACCGACCAGGTGAGGTGGTCGCCCGCCGGTCCGGAAGTCCGGGCCGGGGGTCATGATCAGCGCGACCCCCGTGAACGACTGGTCGAACTCCTCGTGCGAGCACATGCGGTGGCCGATGGCGGGGTCGTTCAGGTACCAGCCGTCCGGCGACCAGCCCTCGACCACGAGGAAGTGTTCGAAGCGCCAGTACACGATGACGGGGAGGTCGTACTTCTGCAGGTCGGCCGGTTCGCATCGCCGTGCGGTGACCTGCATCCCGTAGTGTTTCGCCGCGTCCTTGACCGATCGCGCGTTGCTGCCGTCGCGGGTGATGCCGCACGTGTCGCGCAGTTCCTCCAGGTCGACCCAGCGACCGTAGTGCGCCAGGACGATCCCGAGCGAAGCCGCGCCACACTCCGTCGCCTCCATCTGCAGACGCACGGGGGTCCGCACCCGGCGACGCCGCGGTGCGGTGGAGGTCGCGGTCGTGCTCACCCCATCCCCAGCAGTTGCTGCAGCAGAGTGCGTTCGCTGACCATGACCGTGGCGTCGATCTCGTAACCACGCGGGGCGGCTTCGTCCAGGTCTAGTTCGATCACGACCTGCGGACCCGGCGGCGGTTCCAGCATCCCGAGGCCCTCCTGCACCGGGTCGGCGGCCATGACGTCGCTGCGGTCCTGTCCGACGGTGCCGGTCACGACCGGACCGCCGACCACCGAGACGGTGACCGGCATACCCGGGGCCACCTTCCCGGCTTCGTCGGGCGCGACGTACATCAAGGCGGTGCGCCCGTCGTCGATCCGGTTGGAGATCTCGGCGATCCAGCCGCCGACCTCGATCGGGTCGCCGGGCCGCGGGATGTAGCCGAGCAGGATGCCGGTGCGTTGAGCGCGCTGTTTGATCGAGCGACCGCCGGAGATGACTTCGGCGACGACCTGCCCGGCCTTCACCGGAGATTCTGGTTTCACACTGATCCGGCCGAACTGTCCGGCCACCGTCGAGGTGACCAACGTGACCCCCTGTTTGCCGACCACCCGACCGCCGCCGGACACGGTCACGTTGCGCGGAGTGACGGCGGCGTAGGCCAGCAGCCCCAGGACGAGCAGGGCCGCCGCCCCGGCGAGCAGCCACACGCGCAGCGACGTTACGGGGAGGAGCTCGTCCAGTCGTTCGCTCGATTCCAGCGAGTGCACGGCGGTCGGGCGATAGACCGGAGCGGGCCCCTTCGTCTGCGTCGGTGGGTCCGGCGGTGACGTCGTCATGCTGCTGCCCCTCTGTCCGGCAGGCCACACGTGTGGAGCACTCCCTTCTTTCCTACACCTCCGCGGGTTCCCAGTCGCCGCGAACGAGTCCGCCCGACGATCTGCGACGAGGCTCACAGCAGCAGGTCGGCCAGATCCCCGTCCCGGCTGGTGGCCCACAGATGAGCGGCGACCCCAGAGAGCCCGGTCATGAGGCCAGGGCTCACGAGGCCGGGGGAATCGGGGATGTCGAACGGGAGCCGGAACTGGCCACTGTCGCGGTACCGGGAGACGACCCCGGCCGTGAGGCGGTCGGCGTCGGCGACCCAGTCGCTGCGTCCGTTGCGCCGTCCGGCGATGCGGAGCACGGCGGCCCGGCCGAGCATCCCGCAGCACAGATGATCGGTGCCGGGATCGGCGGCCGACCCGGTGACCGCCATGGCGACCTCGAGGTCGCGGCTCCACCGGTCGGCATCCGGATGGTCCGGCAGAAGGTGCAGCGCCCGCAGCCGTGCCAGACCGATCCCCGGCGCTCCGTGGCACCACGCGACCATGAACGGGGAACCGTCTCCGGAAGACTTCCGGAAGTCCGGCCAGGTGCCGAGGTCGGGGTCGAAGCAGGCGGACTCATAGCGGAACGCGGCCGCCCCCGCGTCGATCCAGTCGGCGCGGTCGAGCGCGGTGCCCGCCTCGATCAGGGCCAGGCCGCCTCCGGCCGCGCCATGCGCCAACCCCGTCAGGGGGCGGTCGGCCGACACGGTGGGCCAGCCGCCGTCCGGGCCCTGGCCCGCGTCCAGGTGAGCGGCGGCAGCGGCTAGGAGCGCTGCCGTCCGGGGATCCGACTCCCCGCGCGTGAGGTCGGCCAGCGGGCGGATCAGGCCCGCCACCCCGCCGATCAGATCCAGAACCCGATCGCGGGCGATCAGGTCGTCGGGGAACCGCGCGAGCAGCTCCCGAACCCGGCGCTCCCCCGCGGCGTCGCCGTCCGTCGGCGTCAACGCCCGCAGCAGTCCCCCCACCCCGGTGAACCCCAGCCCCAGATCGCGCAGGTGACGGAACCGGCGGTAGTCGTGGTCGGCGGAAAGGGGTTGCAGGACCGGGCGCATCGTGCGCGCGGCAGCGTCGGACAAGGTCGACCCGAACCCCAGGTCCGCCCCGATCCGTTGGGCGGCGGCGACGCCGGCTCGACCGTCGTAGTACCCGCCCGAGATCGGGCCCAGGGCCGTGTGGACGCCATCGGGGAGCACGGTGAGGGTCAGCCAGGTGTCACCGTCGCCCGCCGGGTCCGCGAGCGCGGCCGCATGCAGGTCCGCCATCACCTGCGAGCCCACGGAACCCCACGCCTCCCGGTCCACGGGCGCCGGCGACCGGGGCGAGGGGCTTGCCGGCGGGCCGGCGCGATCGGCCATCGTGAAGCGGGCGTGCACCGACCCGCGGATCAGTCGCACCTGACGGTCCAGATCGTCGTCGTCCAGTCGACGGATCCGTGCGAGCGCCGCGTCGATCCCGTCCTCCGGAACGATCCCGGAGATCGGGCCCAGTGCGGACCGGACCTCGTCCGACCCCAGTCGGTAGTCGAAGTAGGGGACGTCGAGGTTCTCCAAGTCCTGCAGTTCGGCGTGGAAGACGTCCCAGTGCGGGTCCTTGCGCCCGGCCACCAGGCTGCTGCGGGTGAGTTGTTCGAGGCGTACCGCCCGGCGGTTGGTGTCAGTGAGCGAGTCGGCGGACAGCGCCTGACGTTGCACGACCACGTACACCCGGGTCGCACGCAGGACTAACCGCCGGGGCAGTCCGCGGAACGCCGCCACTCGCGTGAGCAGCTGGGAGCGGAACGGTTCCTGGCGGCAGGCCCGATGGAACTGCGTGAACCCGGCCACGAGGTCGTCGACATGCTGGGGCAGGGGGTGGGGGGCTCCCGCGGCCACGGGGAGGGAGAGAGGGGGATCGGGAGTGGTGGGCACTGGCGCCCGCACCATGGCATCGGTGTTCACGTGGGCCCACCCGGTCGACGTGAAGTCCGGCGGAGGTGGCGCGACACCGAGCGCGCTGGGGTCGTACGCCGCCTGCCCGGGGCCGGCCACCAGCCAGCCCGGCAGCATCCCGGTGCGCAGGACGGTCTCGGCGGCGAACGAGTCGATCTCCTCCGGCGCAGTGGGGGACACCATCGGATGGAACAGGGTCTCCGCGTCCACCAGGATCGGCTGCCCGCCGCAGGCCACCACGTTCTCGTAGTGGGCGTCGGTGGCCCCCAACACGTACAGCAGCCCCAGCAGTCGGCCGGCGGCACGGTAGAAATCCGGGAGGTGTCCGGTCGGACAGACACGGGGTTCGGCGAACGACGTGAATGCGTAGTCCCCGTCCCCGCACACGACATCGATCGAGCCGATGGCACCGGAGTCGAACCAACCGTTCACCGTGCGGACCAGGTCGTGGAACTCCCGCTCCAGGCGAAGGTCCTTGGGTTTGTGGACCACCCGCCGCGGGCCGGCCGGGGTGTCGAAGTCCACGAAGCAGACTGTCCGGCCACCACGATGTTCGTCGCTGAGCCCCGGCGTGATGTCGACGATCGGGCTGTCAGCCGCGATGCCGAAGGCGGCTTCGAGATCGTGGCGATGCCGATGGATCTGTTCCAGGAGGTCGGCCGTCGCGCGCTGCCACTGCAGCGAGGCGGTCGCCAGGAGTCGGCCGGAGACGGGGAACCGGGTCAGCAGGTGCTCCATACCGTCGGCCGCCCGGGTGCGGCACCATCCCACGAACTGGTCGGTTCCGTGATCGGTGGCTCCGCCGCCCAGGGCGAGTGTCAGGGTCGCCCCGACCGGGCGCGTGTCCGTGAAGTCCTCGTACCAGGCGAGCGCGGCGACGTCGGTCAACCGACGTGCCAGCTGATGGCGCAGCGACGCCGCGGCCCGGGGAGTCAGGCCCTGCGTCCACGCGTCGGGGAGCGTGCCGCACAGGCGCCACCATGCGTCGCGCACCAGGGGCGACAGCAGCCGGTCGAAGGGCAGATCGGCCAGGTCGGGGTCCGGATCGTCGGCGCCCAGGTCTCGGCAGGCCCGCCGCAAGGCGCGCAACTCCGGCAACCACGCGGGGTCGTCGGCGGCCACCGGTGTGGCGATTAGTGCCTGCGCGGACGGGATGTCGAGTCCGTCCCAGTCGAGTCTGCGGGGGAACAGGCCGGCTCGGTCCGGATCCACTGCCCGCTCCCACGCCGTCCAATCGGGGTCCGAGATCGGTGGCGCGGAGTCGGGGGCGTCTGAGAAGTCCCCCCTTGTGCGGGCGGCCTTCGCCAGTCGGGCGGGCCACGGCATGCCGTGGCGCAGAACCCGTTCCTCTGCGTCCACTGCCGTTCCTCACCTGCCCGACGCCATCCCGTGTGACCCTGTCGCCACCACCGCAGGGCGTGCTCCGAGCCGATCACGGTGCGGTCGCCACCCTACGGCGATCGTGACAATGTGGAGGTATGTCACGCGATCAGTTGGAGGCCCTGCACCTCGCAAGCCAAGAAGATCAGGAACTGCACGCCGCCCTGGAGGCCGCCGAGACCACCGAGGCCTGGATCGTCGTCGCCAACGCCAAGGGCTTCGCCGTGACGGTCGAGGACCTCCCGTCGTCGGAAGCCGACCGAGAACTCAGCGACGCAGAACTCGAGGGTGCCGCCGGCGGCTACACCTTCCCGCCCACGGACTGGATCTATTGCGACAACCCGTGGACGAACTACTGGTGCACTCTGAAGTGCTGAAGGGGGCGGTGACCGCGCTCCTCGTCCTGGGACTTGCCGTCGAGGGCACCGCAGTGGCCGCGGCCGGCAGCGAGTCTCCCTCCCCGGTGGGGGTCGGTGCGGACGTTTCTGCCGCCTTTCGGCACATCCGCCAGCTCACCCCCGCTCCGGGTCGCCGCCTCCACGTCCCGGACATCCCCGGGCGGCAGCACCTCTGGTGCCGGGGAGCGCGTCCCGGCGCTGGGCAACCGACGGTGGTCGTGGTGTCGGGGGCCGGTGACTTCTCGTTGTCCTGGCGGCAGGTGCAGTCGACGATCGCGGCGCACCACCGCATCTGCACCTACGACCGTCCCGGACTGGGGTGGAGCAACGCGTCCGGGACCCCCCGCACTGCGCGACACATCATCCCGGAGCTGACCCGACTCCTGCGTGCGGCCGACGTGCGCGGTCCCCTGGTCGTGGTGGGTCACTCCATGGGCGGCATCTACGCCCGGATGTTCGCGGCCCGACACCTGTCCCGGGTGCGCGGCGTGGTGCTGGTGGATCCGGGCGACGAACATCTCGACGTCGCGATCAGCCGGAACGCGCGGCGGGCGCTGAACTCCGCGGTGCAGGGCGCCGCGGAATCACAGACCGCGTCCGGCCAGGTGTGTGCGACCGGGGCGTTCGCCGAGAACCTGCGCCTGCTACCCCTCGCGACCGTGTTCCCGCCCCGGGATGCGCGGATCGAGCGACGGCTGCAGGCCGGATGGTGTCGGATCTGGCGCACCACCGCGGCGGAGGGCCGCGGGGCGGCGCGGACCTGGGCCCAGGCCCGGCGGGCCGACATCGGTCGCGGCAGCCTCGGCCGTCGCCCACTGGCCGTCATCGTCAGTTCCGCTCCCCTCCACTTCGTCAGCGAGCCCGCTCTTGACCGCGAGATCGTGAGCACGTGGCGCAGCCTGCAGCGGGCGCAGACCTCGTTGAGCACGGTCCATCGGTTCTCGGTGGCGCGGGGAAGTTCGCATGCCGTGATGCTCGATCGCCCCGGGGCGGTGGCGGCGCGGATCACCTGGGTCCTCCGCAGGGTCCACCAGCGACACTGACGGAGGTGTTCGCCTGCCGCGGCGCTGCCCGCGGCACAGGGCGCCGAGCAGATCCTGTTTCAGTCCGCTTCGAGCGGCCGCCGATCGCGGCGTGGCACACTGGAGGTCGTGGTCGGTGGTTGCCCGGGGGAGGCGAGGCGGTGAGTTCCCCGAGTTCCGTGTCGGCGGCGATCCCCAGTCGGATCCCGCACACCGAGGGCGCGCGTGCCATCGCGGCGACATTTGTGATGCTCAGCCACGTCGGCTTTCTGAGCTTCGGCCTGTTGGACACCGTCTGGACAAGGCCGCTGTTCCGCGGCGACGTAGCTGTCCCCATGTTCTTCGCGCTCTCGGGCCTGCTCCTGACGCGGATGTGGATCCGGGCGAAGGAGCGGGGCCGCCCCTACCCGGCGACACGCACGTACTTCCGGCACCGGGCGACGAGGATCCTCCCGGCCTACCTCTTCTGCATCGTGTTCATCGTCGCCACCGTGGGGCGGGACGAACCTCTGTCCACGGTCGTCCAGAATGTCTTCTTCCTGCAGAACTACACCAGCAACTACCTTCCGGATTTCCCGCAGACATGGAGCCTGTGCGTGGAGGTGGTGTTCTATCTGACGCTCCCGGCCATCGGCTACTGGATCGCCCGCTCTGCCACTACGGCGTCGGCGCTGCGGCGCATCGGGATCCTGGCGTTACTCACGCCACTGAGCCTGCTCCTGGTGGAGTGGCCCTGGCACCTGGAACGCTCGGACGGACACTCTCTGACCGCCGCGGTGGTCACCACGCACACCCTCTGGTTCTGTGGCGGCATGGTTCTGGCAGTGCTGGAACCTCGCCTGCGGGCCCCCGTCAATGCCGACCGTGACTGGTGGCGTCGCCCCCTCCCGTGGCTCCTCGCGCTGCTGGCCACCTACCTCCTGGTGTTGACTCCTCTGGGTGGCGTGACCGATTTCGCCCCGATGCCGTTACCGCAAGGCCTTAGTCGAGAGGTCCTCCTGGCCTCCTTCGCCTTCCTGTTCCTCGGGGTGCTCATGCTCCCGGCGATCAGCGCGACGCCACTCGGCCGATTCATGGATTCACGGTTCCTGCGGTGGTTCGGCGCCATCTCGTACTCGTTCTTCCTGTGGCAGGTACTCGTCATCGCCGGGGTACGCCACATGCTGGGGTACGCGGACTTCACCGGTGGTTTCTGGCTGACCCTCCTGATCTCGTTCCCGGCGAGTCTGCTGGTGGCGTATGCGTCGTGGTGGCTGCTCGAGCGGCCCTTCATGTCGAAGTCCGCCCAGGCGCCGACCGGCGATTCGGTCAAGACCACGGCCTTGGACGGCACTCCCGGCTGATCCGCGTCGGCCCCGTTCATCCGGACAAGCACTCAGCCGATCAGTACCGTCGACAGGTGACGTCCGACCCTCAGTCCGTGGTGCGGCAGTTCATCACTGCGTTCGCGGCCGGCGATGCGGACACGATGGCGCGCGTCCTCGATGAGGACGTGCGGGCGCACATCACGAATGCCGAGGGCGGCGCCGATCTCATCGAAGGCCGCCAGGCGCTGGTGGAGCGGATCGGGTCGGTCGACTACGGGGCCGCCGAACTCACGTTGGAGATCACGAATTCGGTGTCTCCCGCGCCGGATCAGGTGCTGGTGATGGTCGAGGTGCATGCTGTCGCGGCTTCCGGTGAACGTCTCCACAATTTCGCCGGACACCTGTGCACGGTGCCGGCCGACCGGATCACCGAGTGGTGGATGGTCGAAGCACTCCCCGCCGAGAGCGATCGGTTCTGGGCCGCCGTGACCGCCCAGGCGTGAGCCCATCGAACAGGAGGACGACATGTTGATCACCGTGTTCCGGCGGCGGCTGAAGGCCGGCGCTTCCTTCGAGGACTTCATCGCGGCCTGGCAGGCGGACCAGGGTTTCGGGGTCCCGGCGCGGGTGTTCAATGCCGTCTCCCTGGACGACGAACGGGAGATCCTGTCCGTCGGATTCGTCGACATCGAGGCGGCCGACTTCGAGCAACTCGTCGCCGACGTCAGCGAGCAGGAGGCCGTACGGCACTCGCGGATCGCCGACGTCATCGAGGCCACCGAACTTCGCGCCGTCTACGACGTCAGGACCGAGCACGACTTCACCGGTGATCCGCGCGAGATCCCCATCGCCTCACCGGACAGCCTGCTCGCCCTCCTGGCGGCCGAGGCGGACCCCGGCTCCCCCTGAGGGGCACCTGTCATGCCCACTGAACCACCAGTGCCCTCCGAACCACCAGTGCCCTCCGAACCACCAGTGCCCCCGGGAGCCGTCGGCTCCGGGACCGGATCGTCCGACGTGGACGCGTCGCTCGTCGGTCGCCCGCGGCTGTGGTGGGCGGTCCTGGGTTACGGCCTGCTGTTGTGGGTGATCACCGTGGCGGCGCTTGCGCTGACCGGCAACACGGCGCTGGTGCCGTCGGTCATCCTCACCGGCAGCTTCGTCACGCCCGTTGCCCTCACCGTGTGGTTGGCGGAGCGGCAACGGTACTCGGGAGCCTCGCCCGACGGCGCCGCCAGCCAACTCACGCCCCTGCTCCTGGTGGTGGCGTTCCTGGGCGCCGGGGTCGGGGGGGTGGCCGTCTCGTCGGTGTTCGAGAGTGTCGTGCCTACGTCCCCGCAGGCCAGGTTCTTCCTGGCGGTCGCCGCCATCGAGGAGACCGTCAAGTTCATGGCGGTGTGGTGGCTGGCTCGCGGGTTCCCGGTTTACCTGCGTCGTGACGGGATGGTCCTGGGGGCGTGCGTGGGGTTCGGATTCGCCGCGTTCGAGACCGCCGGCTACGTCTTCAATGCCGTGGTCGCCGCCACCGACGAGTCGGCGTCGTCGCTGCTCTCGGTGGTCGGCACCGAGGTCGTGCGCAGCATCCTCACCCCGGTAGGGCACGGCTTGTGGACCGCTCTCCTGGCCGGTGCGCTGTTCGCTGCGGCCGACGGAGCGCGGCTGCGCGTGACCGGTTCGGTGGTCGGCTGGTGGGTCGTCGTGGTCCTCCTGCACTTCGCGTGGAACGAGGCGGGAGTGCTGGCCACGACTGCGGCGGAGCAGGTCACGCGGCGGGTGGCCCCCATCGGCGACCTGGACGCCACCGGACCCGATCCGGCGACGGTCCAGGGTCTCGCTCACGGCGCGATCCTGGCGGTGCTCCTCCTGGCCTGCGCGGGGGTCGGGTTCTGGTTGGCCCACCACGAGTGGGTCAAGGGGCGCGCACGGGTGGCCGGCTACCCGTACGCGCCGTAGGGCACCAGCCCGACGCGCAATCCCGGGATCCCGTGGCTACTCTCCGGGCATGTCCAACGCCTTCGCCGACTCCCGTCGGATTCACGCCACTGTCGTCGGGGTCGTCGGTCTGGGTGCTGCGCTCACGCTCGCCGCGTGTGCCCCGACCTCGAACAGCGTCTCGGCTCCGACGTCGGCGAGTCCTTCCGCCGGCAGCACCATCGCCCATGTCGTCACCAAGGACGGCACCGGCTCGTTCATCAGCCCGGTGCTGCAGAGCGGGCGGATCTTCATCGCCCAGTCGAAGTCCGGCGGGTCCATCACGAGTTGGCAGTTGACCGACCTGCCCAAGGCGGGGTCGGCGTCGCCGGTCACGGTCGCGCCCACCGACTCGTCGATCCCGGACATGTCCTCGAACGCCAAGATGGAGCAGATCGCCTTCACCCCGAACAACTCCTCGCTGTACATCACCAAGAAGGCGATCAACGGCAGTCAGGGTGGCGCGAACTCGGTGTGGAAGTACGACTGGAACTCCAACGCGACGAAGGGCAGCGGCACCAACCTGGCAGGACTCGACCAGCCCGGTGGCGACGGAAGCCAGGCCTGGCCCGGCAACAACGCCAAGGCGGCCATCGATTACACCTACGCGGCCGGTCACTTTCCCAAGCCGGACGGTTCGACCACTCCGACGAAGGTCGCGATCGGAAACGGTGGCGGGGTGGCCCAGGCCGGCAACGGGTTCGTGTACTTCGGATCACTGCAGTCCGGGTGCGTGTACAAGCAGGACCCCAAGTCGTCGCAGACCTGGGCCGTCTACTGCATCCCGTCGTGGGGCGCGGAGAACCAGAATCAGAGCATCTACAGCCTCGACACCGACAAGGCCGGGAACGTCTACGCCATCTATCAGGGAGCGACCGACAACAACACGATCATCCTGAAGATCACCCCCGGCGGAGCAGGGCAGACGTCCGACAAGATCCAGGCGATCCAGCTCAAAGGCTGGGCGCGCTCGATCGGCTTGGCCGTGACGGCTGACGGCAATCGGATCTTCGCCGACGGAACGTCGATGGCCCAGTACGACCAGGCCAACACCAACTCACTGCTTCAGGTGGACAAGCCGACCTGGGGAACCCCGGAAGCGCCGACGCAGGTGACCCCGACCGCCACCCAGATCCCGGCGATCGGCAGCACTCCCTGGCTGACCGGGATCGGTCTGCTCGACAAGGGCGGCAGCAAGGGCGACCGCGTCTACATCGCGGACAACACCAACGGCTTCTGGATCGTCTACCTCTGACGCCCGGGCTCGGCGGAGCTCCCGCCACGAATCCCCCCAGTCGGCCAGATCCGGCGCCGTGGCGGGACCCTGTGGCCGCACGACGGGAATCCATGGGCCAGGTGCTTGGACTACCCGGGTCTCGGTTCCGCTCGACCACAGTGGTCTCGGCTCCGCTCGACCACCGGGTGGGTTGCGATACGGCGCCGGCGCGCCTACTCAACCCGCGGAGGGGCGGTGGCGTCAGATCCCGCGTTCGGCGGTCACCCGTCCCGAGTCCACCGCCGCCACCAGCGCCGCGTGGTCCCGGTCGTTCTGGTCGGCGTACGCCTCCGCGAAATCGGCGATCGCCCGATCGAGGACATCGTTCTTGCCGCAGTAAGCCGAGATGGCGATGGCGTCGCCGGACCGGGCGTGGGCCTTGGCCAGGGTCCATGCACACATCCGCCCATACGCGACGAGCGCTTCGGGCTCCATGACGTCGATTTCCGCGCTTCCCTTCCAGTCGCGCAACTGCCGCAGGTAGTAGTCCCGTTGGATCCCGTCGACCCCCTGGATGCGGTCCCAACCGAGGAAGATGTCGCTGGCGGACTGCATCAGCCGTTGACCGGCAACGACCCGTTCGCCGCTGTTGTCGTAGACGCTCTTGGTGGTGAATCGTTCCAGCACCGAGGCCTGTGCCTCCTTGACCTGCAGGAACAGGGGGTCGTTGTTGTCGCGACCCAGCATGAGGACCATCCACGCGCGGGTGCCGACGCTGCCGACCCCCACGACCTTGCGGGCGACGTCGATCAGGCGGTAGCGGTCGAGCAGGTGCCGACGGTCGGTGTTGAGCGTCCGACGGTAGCGGCCGAGGACCGATTCGATCAGGTTCCAGATCTCATCGGTGTTCACCCCTGACCTGGCCGCCATGTCCCGCACCCCGATGATCAGGGGCGGATCGGACACGATGCGCAGTTCCCCGTCGACAACGGCCGTGAACTTGTTCAGCGCCTGCATCGAGTCCCGCGACCGGGCCTTGGTGGCGCTGCGCCGTGCCCGCTTCTCGATCTTGGTGGACACGCTGCCCTGGAACTGGGCAAGGATGCTCTGGACGTCCAGACGCGAGTACCAGATGTCGAGATTCGTCATCCCGGCGAACGTCGCCATGGACTGCCGGTACTGCTGCGTCGTGGACACCAGGAGGTTCTTGCGGACCGCGTCGTCGAAGCCGCGCGAGCGTGCCGCTACCTCGAGCGACGTGACCAGGCGCTTCAGGTCCCACTCCCACGGGCCGGGGTTGGTCTCGTCGAAGTCGTTGGTGTCGAAGACCAGGTCACGTTCGGGCGAGCCGAAGGCGCCGAAGTTCGCCAGGTGTGCGTCGCCGCAGGCCTGCACCGTGAGCCCCGAGTCCGGGGTGGTGGACAGGTCCGACGCCATGATCAACGCGGCCCCGCGGTAGAACGGGAAGGCCGACTCGACCATCCGGCCGTAGCGGATGGGGACGAGGTCCGGGACCCGCGTGGCCGCCTGCTCCTCGAGCAGCGCGATGGGATCGGGCCGGTCGGCGGGCGGGTCGTACTGCGCCTGGTCGGCACGGGGTACCCGCTTGCGGGCGTTCTTCCCGCGCTGGGCGCGTTCCTCGACGGTGTCATAACTGGGGGAATGGGTGACGGTCACAGCGGAACTCTGCCACAGCAGAGCCGAGCCTGGCGATGCGATCACTCTCAACAAGCCGCTCGAACCGGCCGATAGCTCTGTCGGGGAGGCGATGTGTCACGACGGAGGTTCGGCGCCAGCGCGGTCACGTGGTCGTGGCCCGTGCGGGTACTGCTCACGCTGCCGTGGGTCATCCCCGTCTGGCTCGTCGCCCGCATGTTCGTCGCTCTGCGGGATCAGCTCGCCGACCCGGCCGGACTGGTCGTGGTCGTCTGCTTCGGCTTTGCGGGAGCGTGTTCGCTGTTCCTTGCCCCGCAGTATCTGCGCACCCTCTGGGCCCCGAATCCGTCCTGGGATGCCGACCGGCGTGGCGATGCGGCACTCGAACGGAGGCTACGGGAGTCGTTCGACAAGGACTCGAGTCCCCACGACCCTCCGACACCGTCGCCCTGACATGACGACGGCCCCCCTCCGAGGAGCGGGGCCGTCGGTGGATCGGCTAGGCGCCGATCACGTCATGCCGCAGTAGTCGAGCAGCTTGGGCGGCAGCCCGGCGCTCGCAGTACCGCAGACCTGGTCCTTGGACACGGACTTCCACGTCGAGCCGTCGGCCTTCGCGAAGAAGTTCTGCACCGAAGGCCCGGACATGTACTGACCGGCCGCCCAGCGTTCCGCTGCGACGTTGACGCAGACGAAACTCTGCAGCTGCGCGTCGGACGGCAGTGACGCCGCCAGAGCGGTCGCGGTGCACGGCGCGGTCGTCGACGTCGGGCTCGGCGTCGAGGTCGGGCTGGCCGTGGCCGTGCTGCAGACGGTGCGGCCTGCGACGCTCGCCTTCTTCAGGGCCAGGATCGTCTCGGGACCGGCCTCGCCATTGACCTCGAGGCCGTCGGCCTCCTGGAAGCGGACGATCGCCTGGTCGGTCTCCGGACCGAGGATCCCGTCCACGGGGCCGGCCTGGCAGCCCACGGCGTTCAGGTTGGTCTGGATCTCCTTGTCCAGCGCGACGATGTTCTCGCCACCCCCGGAACTGCTGGGCGACGCGCTGGCGGACGTCATCGTCTCGGACGGACTGGTCGACGGGGTGCTCGAACTGGACGAGCATCCGGCCAGCCCGCCCACGGCGAGGATGACCGCGGCACCGGCCGCGGCTACTCGGAGGTTGAACATGCGGAACCTTTCGTTGCGTGTGCTGTTCCTATCACTCGGGCGTCCGCTGCCGGCAGCGACGGTCGGCGGTGCTTCCGGACTGTTATGAACCCGCGGCCACCGCCGTGGTCAGCGCGGCGGCCAGGTCGCCCCGGTCCCGCACGACGACTTCGGGCACCCCCAGCCACGCCCCCAGGCGGAACAGTTCCGCCGCCAGCCGTTCGGCAGTGTCCGGGGCGGGATCGTGGGCCCAGGCCGACTGGACCAGCAACCGTCCCGCACCGCGGTCGGCCTTCAGGTCGACCCGGGCGGCGAGCCGGTCGCCGGACAGGAACGGCAGCACGTAGTAGCCGAACTCGCGCTTGGCCTGCGGGACGTAGATCTCGATCCGGTAGCGCATCCCGAACAGGCGCTCGACCCGCGAGCGTTCCCAGATCAGCGGGTCGAACGGCGCCAGGAGGGCGTCGGTGTCCACCTGGCGGGGGATGACCAGGCTGCGGTGTCGCCACGCCGGGGGCCAGCCTGGGACGGCTACGGGGGTGAGCTCGCCGGTGTCCACGAGTTCGGCCACGGCCGTCCGGGTCGCCCCTGCCGGGAGCCGGAACCAGTCCCGCAGGTCGACCAGCGTCGCGACGCCCAGAGCCGCGGCGGCGCGGGCGACCAGTTGCCGGATCGCGTCGGCGGGTTCCGGTCGGGGCGCCTGAACGACGGATGGGGGCAGCACATCCGCAGGCAGGCCGTAGCGGCGCCGGAACTGCGAGTCGCGCCCGGCCGCAGCGAGTTCCCCTACCCAGAACAGGTGCTCGACGATCTGTTTGACCAGCGACCAGTTCCAGCCCCAGTGGCTCGTGGGGCGAGGGGCGTCATGTTCGAGGACCTTCTCCAACCGGGTCACGGTCAGGGGTCCGTGGGCGGCCATCGCGTCGATCACGGCCTGCAGCAGCGCCGGGTCGGAGCGGGCCGCCTGCGACACCGATCCCCACGGGTGGTCCTCGGCCATGCGCCAGCCGAACAACGGCAGGGTCTCCGTCGGGATGATCGACGCCTCGTGGGCCCAGTATTCGGTCACCCGCCGGGGTGCGCGGCCGGCCGCAGTGTCCAGCAGGGAACGGTCGTAGGGACCCGAGCGGCTGAAGAAGGGCAGGTAGTGCGCCCGGCTGACGACATTCACCGAGTCGACCTGCACCACCCCGAGGCGACGCAGCGTGCTGAGCAGGCGTCGGGTGCCGACGGCTCCCGACGGCCCGCCGGTGAACCCCTGGGCGGAGAGTACGCCGCGGCGTGCCTCGTCGGGGGTCAGCCGGTCGCGACCGGCCACGGCTGTGCCAGTTCCTCGAGCACGAGGCGGACGGTGGCGGGCTTCAACCCCATCCCCAGATGGCTGCCGGTCACCTCGATGTTCCGGGCGCCGGGCACCACACACGCCCGCCAGTCCACGATCCCGTCGGTCTTGGTGTAGATCGAGACCAGCTCGACCCCCGGGGGCAGGGGGCGCTTGGTGGCGGCCATGTAGGGGCAGGTGCACTCCGGGGTGACGCATTTGCGGGCGCGCAGTTCGGGGTCGGTCGAGTGGATGACCTTGAGTGCTCCCACCAGCGGGGCCGGGATCTCGTAGAAGGCGAACTCGTGGTTCAGCGGGACGCCGAGGCTGACCACCCGTTCGACGAGTTCCGGATGTCGGGCCGCCAGCCCCCGCGCGAGCATGCCGCCGCGGCTGTGTCCCACGACGAACAGCCGTCGACCGTCGTCGGCATCGACGGTGCGTCTGGCCACCTCGGCGAGCGCGTCGACGGTGCGGTCGGAGCACGCGACGTTCAGCGTGATCCCCGAGCGCACCACGCGGTAGCCCGCGGTGTGCAACGCCCACTGCAGGGGCAGCGTCGACGAGTCGCCGAACCCGAAGCCGGGGACGACGAGCACGGGACGGCCGTCGCCGGGCGGCAGGCCCCGGGCCGCTCCGGTGGGCCGGCACAGTGTCGAGGCCTCGAAATCGGCGATCTCCGCCGCGAACCGCGACTCCGACGCCGCCCGCGCCGCCCACCCAGGGACGGTCTGCAGCCAGCCGGGAAGGCCGCGCGGCGCCCAGGGCAGCTCGGGCCGGTGAACGTCCAGCCACGACGAATCCATGCCCGCCATCCTGCCCGACCACGTACAGTGTGCGCGTGGCAGGCGACGAGAGCGGCGGCTCCTGGGGCAAGGTCATCGCGATGACGGTGGGAGCGTGCCTGTTCGTGGGCGCCCTGCTCTGGGTGATCGTGCCCAAGGGAGTGCCCGTCACCGAGGCCGAACCCGCCGCCGTCGCCAGCAGCGCGGCGCCCGCAGTGGTTCCCGATCCGGATCCGAGCAGGACCGCGAAACCCCGACGCACCGTGGTCGCCAAGCCCTACACGGGCAAGCCGCAACTGTCGATCCAGTTGTCCGACCCCGCAGGGTCGGCCTGCCCCCCGACGTACCTCGAGACGATGGTCGTGCGGGTGCTGAAGGGCGAGGTCGACGAGGTCGTGGCCGTGGCCCGGATCACCGGTGCCACCACGCAGACCCGCGAACGTACCCTGATCCAGGCCGACGGCGAGTTCACCGGTCAGCTGGGCGGGCTGCCCTCGGACCGTCCCGTGCAGTTGCTCATCATCGCCACCGGGCCGTACGGCAAGACGACGATCTTCCGCGACATCACCCACGACTGCCCCGGCGTCATGTCGCGCGACGATCCGGCGTACCTCGGCAGCCGCGAGGGTCGGCGAGAGATCCGCGAGAAGATGTTCGACGACAACTACAAGTTCGACTTCAAGTTCGACTACGGCAAGAGCCACGACTCGGGCGACTCGTCGCCGGCGCCGTCAGCGGGTCGCGACTGATCCGTCCCGGTCGCGCCGCCCGGTGGTCGAGCGGAGTCGAGACCTGCGCCCGGGTTTCGATACGCGGCCTGGCGGCCGCTACTCAACCCGCGGGGGCCGGGATCAGCCTTCGGCGATGCGTGACACGTGCCCGTCGATACGCGGCCTGGCGGCCGCTACTCAACCCGCGGGGGGCCGGGATCAGCCTTCGGCGATGCGTGACACGTGCCCGTCGATACGCGGCCTGGCGGCCGCTACTCAACCCGCGGGGGCCGGGATCAGCCTTCGGCGATGCGTGACACAGGCCCGTCCAGGGACACCGTGTACACCCGGCCGAGGCCGTCCTCGCCGAAGGACACCAGTCGACTGACCGACAGCCCGGTCTCCTGGTCCTGGGTGGCTCCGTCGGCCGCCAATCGCGCCGAACGGACACCCGGACGACAGAAGTCGCCGTAGACGTAGCGCCCCGCCAATGATGGCAGCGTGGCCGTCCGCACGACGTAGCCGCCGGTGACGGCGCACCAGCCGCGATCGTGGGACTTGGTGAGTAGCGGGAACTGCAGTCGGTTCGGGTTCCCGGGGGCGACCCGCTGTCGGCCCTCGAACATGTGCCAGCCGAAGTTGCGACCCGCGGCTGCTCCCCGCTGGGCGAAGTCGACTTCCTCCCACTGGTTCTCGCCGACGTCGGCGATGGTCAGATCCCCGGTGGCCCGGTCGAACGAGAAGCGCCACGGGTTCCGGAATCCCTTGGCCCAGATCTGGGGCCTCGCCCCGGATCTGCCGACGAAGGGATTGCTGCGCGGGATCGTGTAGGGGCGGGTTGCCGAGGGATGCGGATCGATGCGCAGCATCTTGCCCAGCAGCGTGGACAGGTTCTGAGCGTTGTTCGGGACGTCGCCGTGGGTGCCGCCGCCGTCGCCCATCCCGATGTAGAGGTACCCGTCTGGCCCGAACTGGAGTTGGCCGCCGTTGTGGTTCGACCCGGGTTGGTGGATCCGCATCAGTTGTCGCGGCTGTCCCGCGCGGAGGGGGGTGGCTGCCGATGTCCGGTACTCCACGATGCGGGTGTCGCCGACGGTGTCGGTGTAGTTGACGTAGAACCGGTGGCTGGTGGCGTAGTCGGGGGCGAACGCCATGCTCAGCAGTCCGCGTTCGCCGTCGGACGACACCAGGGGGCGGATGTCCAGGAGCGGCCGGGGCAGCACCTGTCCGTCGCGCACGACCCGGATCCGCCCGGCCTTCTCCACGACGAACAGGCGGTGCCGGTCGCCTCGGGGTGCGGTGACGTACGTCGGTTGGACGAAGGAGCCGACGTCGACCAGACGCAGGGTGGGGGCTGCGGAGATGCCGGGAGCCGGCGCCAGGGCCAGCACGAGCGCGCCTGCCCCGACCGCCGATGCCAGGACGATGCGCATGGGGCGAGTGTGCGGGTCGCCGCAGGTACGGGGCAAGCACCGTACCCCCTTCAGTCGCGCGGGGGGCCGGTGGTTAGGGTTCGACGTCGCGCAGCGCGAGGAGGTTCGTGGATGGACATCAGTGCGGGAGACACCGCGTGGGTCTTGGCGAGCGCGGCGCTCGTCATGCTCATGACCCCCGGTCTGGCGCTGTTCTACGGCGGCATGGTGCGGGCCAAGGCCGTGCTCAACATGATCATGATGAGCTTCCTGGCCCTAGGCGTGGTCACCGTCATCTGGGTGCTGTACGGCTACTCGTTGGCGTTCGGCACCGACTCCGGAGCCGGCCTGATCGGTGGCCTGCAGCACCTGGGACTGGGTGACACGATCGGTCAGGTCACCGGGGCGCCGGGTTCGCAGATCCCGGTGCTGGCATTCGCGATGTTCCAGCTGACGTTCGCCATCATCACCGTCGCCCTGCTATCCGGTGCGCTCGCGGATCGGGTGCGCACCTCGGCGTGGATCGTGTTCATCGTCGCCTGGGCGACCCTGGTCTACCTGCCGATCGCCCACTGGGCGTTCGCCTTCGGCGGTGGTCAGGGCGGCTGGATCGGCGACCGGCTGGGGGCGCTCGACTTCGCCGGAGGGACCGCGGTCGAGATCAACTCGGGATTCTCGGCCCTGGCCCTGGCGCTGGTGGTCGGCCGCCGCCTCGGCTGGCGGCGCGACCCGATGCGCCCCCACAGTCTCCCGCTCGTCCTGTTGGGCGCCGGGCTGCTGTGGTTCGGATGGTTCGGGTTCAACGCAGGGTCGGCCCTGTCTGCCGGCCAGCTGGCCGCCACCGCCATGATCAACACGCAGATCGCCACCGCGTGCGGAGCCCTCAGCTGGGTCGTCGTCGAACGGTTCCGCGACGGCAAACCCACGACCCTGGGCATCGCGTCCGGTGCCGTGTCCGGTGCGGTGGCGATCACCCCGAGCTGTGGGTTCGTGACGCCGATGGGGGCTCTGGTGATCGGGCTGATCGCCGGAGCCGTGTGTTCGCTGGCCGTCGGACTCAAGTACCGCTTCGGCTACGACGACTCCCTGGACGTCGTCGGCGTCCACGGTGTCGGGGGGCTGGTCGGGATGATCGGCATCGGGCTGTTCGCGACCGTCGCCGCCAACGAACTCGGCGCCGACGGGCTCTTCTACGGTGGTGGTGCCGGGTTGCTCGGCAAGCAGCTCATGGCGTCGGGAGCGACGATGGTCTACGCGTTCGGCGTGACGTGGCTCCTGGCGACGATCGTGAACCGGTTGCTCGGGTTCCGGATCACCCAGGAAGCCGAGATCACGGGCATCGACCTGTCGGAGCACGCGGAGTCCGCGTATGAGTACACCGATGCGACGTCGGGTAGTTTCGCCGGTGTCGGCCTGTCGGGGCTGCACCATCAGCAGCGCCAGCGCGAGGAGGACCAGTGAAACTCGTCACCGCAGTCATCCGGCCGTTCAAGCTCGAGGACGTCAAGACCGCCCTCGAACGTGTGGGCGTCAAGGGCCTCACGGTCAGCGAGGTCAGCGGCTTCGGCCGCCAGGGTGGCCACGTCGAGGTCTACCGGGGCGCCGAGTACGTCGTGAACCTGGTCCCCAAGGTCAAGATCGAGGTGGTCGTGGACGACGATGACGCCGACATCGTCGTGACGGCGGTCATCGAAGGGGCTCGTACCGATCGCATCGGCGACGGCAAGGTCTGGGTGACACCGGTGGACCGGCTGGTCCGGGTCCGCACCGGCGAGCGCGACGAGGACGCGCTCTGATCCGGGTCAGCCCTCGGCCGCGGACTTCAGGCGGCGCAACGTCTTGATCATGTTCGCCCGGTTGTGGTCCTCGCGGCTTCCGGGGATGAGCAGCTGACCCACTCCGCGCATCGTCAGACCGCGCAGTCCCTGGCGTCGGTCGATCCAGGTCTCCACCACACGTGTCGTGCCGTCGCCGACGTCCTCGAAGTCGTAGCGCCATGTCGACACAGGGAACGGCCCGAAGTCCACGTCGAACTCGAACTCCGCGCCGCGGTCGGCCGCGCGAACCGTGCAGAACGTGAACCAGACGACCGGGCCGCGCCGGTTGAAGCCCACGAACCGCTCGCCCTCGTCCGGCGGCCCATCGGTGCCCCGGGCACCGGTCGCTTCAGGTGACCACTCGCCCATACGGCTGACGTCGGCGACTAGGTCGTACACCTGATCGGCGGGGGCGTTGATGACGATCGACTCCGACACGTGTGCGGTCATGGGTCCAGCATGACGCACGGGGGGAGCAGCACCCACAATCGGGACATGCCCGTGAGCGACGACCCCGCCATCGCCGAATTCTTCAACGCCTGGACGCTGTACCGGGCGGTGATCGAGGCCGATGCCATGGAACACCGCGAGATCCGGCGGGTGCTGCGCCCGATCCTGGCGGAGCGGGCCGAGTCCTTCAGCATCCTGGACCTCGGGTGTGGCGACTCCGCGCTGCTTGCGCCGATCCTGCCCGGACTGCCGTTGGCGCGGTACCTGGGGGTCGATGTCGCGGGCCAGGCTCTGGAGTACGCGCGCCTCGAACTCACCCAGGTCGCCGATGTGGTCGAACTGCGCGAGGCCGACCTCCTGGAGCCCCTGGCCGGCGACGAGACCTTCGACGTGATCGTGCTGTCCTTCGTCCTGCATCACTTCGACTCGGCGGGCAAGCGGCAGGTTCTCGCCCGCGCCCGTGAAAGCCTGAACCCCCGCGGCGATCTGATCCTGATCGACGTGGTGCGACAGGACGGGCAATCCCGGGCCGACTACCTCGACGCCTACGACTCCTACGTCCGCACGTGGCAGGTCGGCCCCGGGGTGCCGGACCGGATCATCGCTCACGTACGCCGCAATGACTGGCCTGAGGAGATGTCGACCCTGCCGGGGTGGGGGCCGGCGGCGGGATTCCGGTCGGTGGAACTCCTCTACTCCGGCGGGCAGGGGACTCAGGCCGCCTGGCGGATGCGCGCCTGACGGCCCCCTGTCGTGATGTGGAGAGCGGTCGGGGCCCACCCCTGGACTGCTCTTGCAGAGTTGCATAGGTCTGCAAGTCGTGTCACCCTGCGGAGGGGAAGGAGGTGGCCGTGCCGCTGCCGCTGTATCAGGTGAAGGCCGAGTTCTTCCGGACTCTGGGCCATCCCGCCCGCATCCGCATCCTCGAACTACTGTCCGAGGGAGACCGCCCCGTCCATGCCCTGCGGGCGGCCATCGACATCGAGGCGGCGAGTCTCTCGCAGCAACTCGCGGTGTTGCGGCTCGCGGGACTGGTCACCCAGCAGCGCACCTCCGGCGAGGTGATCTACTCCTTGGCTCTCCCCGAGGTCCGGGACCTGCTCATCGCCGCCCGGGCCATCATCGAAGCCAAGTCCGCCGACCGAGGGGGTCTGGTGGATGAGCTGTCCCGGCCGAATCCGACGCCGTGACCGCCACCTCACCCACCTGGCGCCAGGAATCCGGACGCGTCGGGTCCTGGCTGCTGGATCGGGTCAGGAACCTCATGCCCCGCGCGCACGACCTGCGCGAGATGGGTCGGTTTCCCCGCCGGAACCTGCTGGCCGGGGTCACGGTGGGAGTGGTGGCGCTGCCGTTGGCGCTCGCCTTCGGGATCACGTCGGGGCTGGGGGCCGGGGCGGGCCTGGTGACCGCCATCGTCGCCGGGATCCTGGCGGCGATCTTCGGCGGGAGCAACCTGCAGGTCACCGGACCGACCGGCGCGATGACGGTCGTCCTCGTCCCCATCGTCGCGCGGTACGGAGCTCACGGAGTCCTCGTGGTCGGGCTCATGGCAGGCGTCCTGCTGTTGATCATGGCGTTTGCCGGCCTGGGTCGCTACATCCGGTTCATCCCACTGCCGGTGATCGAGGGCTTCACGCTCGGCATCGCGGTGATCATCGCGCTCCAGCAGGTCCCGTCGGCGCTCGGGGTGTCGGTCCACGGTGAGCAGGTCGTGGCGGTGGCCTTCGAGGCGGTGATGGCGTGGCTGGCGGATCCGCAGTGGGCTCCTCCTCGTGACTGCCGTCGTCGCGGTGGTGATCCTCGCCGCGGTGCGAGTACGTCCGACGATCCCGGTCGCCCTGATCGCCGTCGTGGCGGCCACCCTCGCCGCGTGGCTCATCCCGCTGCCCCTGCAACTCATCGGCGCCCTGCCGACCTCACTGCCACTGCCCTCCTGGCCCGGCATCACGCCCGAGGACCTGCGGATGCTGGCGGCCCCGGCCCTGGCGGTGGCGGCCCTGGCCGCGTTGGAGAGCCTGCTGTCGGCCACCGTGGCCGACGCCATGAGCGTGTCGCAGCGGCACGACCCCGACCGCGAGTTGTTCGGGCAGGGGGTCGCGAACGTGGTGACACCGATGTTCGGCGGGATCCCGGCGACGGCCGCGATCGCGCGGACGGCGGTGAATGTCCGCAGTGGGGCGTCGTCGCGGCTGGCGGCCATCACGCAGTCCCTGGTGCTGCTCGCGGTCGTGCTCGCGTTGGGGAGGTTCGTCGCCCTGATCCCCCTGGCGGCACTGGCCGGGGTCCTGATCGCCACCGCCCTGCGGATGGTCGAGGTCTCGGGGTTGCGGGCCCTGCTGCGGTCCACCCGCCGGGACGCGCTGGTGCTGATCATCACCTTCGTGGCGACGGTCGCCCTGGACCTTGCGACCGCGGTGCTGCTGGGGATGCTGGTCGCGGGTGCGTTGGCGCTGCGGCAGGTCGCGCGCAGCGCCACGCTGGCGGAAACGCCGCTTGCCGAGATCGACCAAGGCGGGAGCGACCGGCACACGTCGGAGGAGAAGGCGCTGCTGGACGACCACATCGTGGCCTTCCGGTTCGACGGCCCCCTGTTCTTCGGGGGAGCCCACGCGGCCCTGCTGGAGTTGACCGAGGTGTCCGACGTCCGCGTGGTGATCCTGCGCCTGTCGCACACCACGACCCTGGACGTCACCGGAGCCGCGGTGCTGGGGGACACTATCCGGGCGCTGGAGCATCGGGGCGTGATCGTGCTGATCACCGGTGTCCCCGAACGATTCGTCCGGGTCCTGGAGTCCCGGGGGGTCTATCAGCACCTGGCCGAGCAGGGGCGGGTGTTCGACCGTACCCCCGACGCGATCACCTACGCCCGGACCTACGTGGCCGCACGACACGGCTGAGCCGGGCGTTGCTGCGTCAGTCCGTGGCTGCCTCGGCCGGACGGTTGCGCCCGAGACGGTCGTGGCTGCTCACCCAGTCGCCGGCCAGCACGGCACCGGCCAGGGACACGTCTCCGGCTAGCACGGTCGCGGCACAGATCTCGGCGAACTTCGCCGCCCCGCCCGTGCCGTAGCAGCCGAGCAGTTCGAGGCATTCGCGTTGGGTCGCGAGGCCGGTGCCCCCGCCGTACGTCCCGACGATGAGTGCCGGCAGCGTGATCGACCAGTAGTAGTCGCCGTTGTCGAGCAACTGCGAGTACGTCACCCCGGTGTGGGACTCGGCCACGTTGGCGACGTCCTGACCGGTGGCGATGAACAGGGCGGTGAGCCCGTTGGCCGCGTGCGCCCCCAGGTAGGCCGACCCCGCCAGGTACCCGCCGACGGTCTGGATCTGGCGGGCGGTGAACATCGTCGCGGAGTCGACGCCGACGACGTCGCGCAGCAGGTCGGCCGGGATGGTGGCCTCGGCCACGACCCGCCGACCCCGGGTGAGCAGTTGGTTCACGTGGCTGTGCTTCTTGTCGGTGTCCATCGACCCGCTCAACAGGTAGTGGACCCGGCCGTGGGCCGCGACGATCCACTCGCATGCCGCGTAGGTGGCCTTGCCGGTGAGATTCTGGCCGGCGGCGTCGGCCGTGGTGTAACAGAAGCGGGTGTACAGGTTCGGACCCACCGGGAACCGCTGGATCTCGATGAGCCGACCGACCGAGGTCGTCGCCTCGGCAGCGGCCTTGATCTCGTCGAAGTGCTCCGTCAGCCAGGCGTCGAAGGACCGGGCCGCTCGCGCGTCGTCGAACAGGAACACCGGGGCACGCTGCATCGACTCGGTGACCACGGTCGTGCGCACCCCGCCGCATCGGGCCAGCAGCGCCATGCCGCGGTTGTAACTGGCGACCAGGGTCCCCTCGGTGGTGGCCAGGGGGACGTAGAACTCGCCGTTGGCGTGCTCGCCGTCGATGCACAGCGGTCCGGCGAGCCCCAGCGGGACCTGGGCGACGCCGGTGAAGTTCTCGATGTTGCCCGGCAGGGTGGCGGGATCCAACGAGTACGACCCGACATGCCGCAGGTCGACGCCCGTCTGGTCGGTGGCGAATCGGCGTCGCTGAGACGCCATGGCCTCGGTGTGGTCGTCGTCGGTGCTGCGTGGCACGCGGGGGCCGGTCATGAGAGGAACATAGTGCCGCCGGCGGGACCGGTTCTCTGCCCAGGTCCGTCGGGGGAGATCGCCAGTAGCCTCGGGGGGTGGAGTGGTCCCGATCGGTGGCTGAGTCGCACACGGCGGCGGTAGGGGTACCGCTGCCCGCGGACCAGCCTGCCCTGGCCCATGACGGATCGGCAGACCCCCGCATCACGTGGGTCAACGCTGCCGCGGCCGCCCTGTGGGAACGCCCTCCCGACCGGTTCGTCGGCATCCCCTCGCGGTGGACGGCGCTGCCCGGCGACCGTGCGGCGCGGGCCCAGGCTCTGGCGACCCACGAGGTGGCCGTCGGCTACTCCGGTGTCCGGGTCTCGGCCACGGGCCGGCGGTTCCGGATCGAGGACGCCACCATCTGGCCGGTGGGGACGTCCGGGGCGCAGGCGGCCACCTTCCCGACCTGGACCGCCTTGTCCCGGACCCGGATCGAGGCGTTGTGCACCACGTTCAACGAGGTCACCGCCGCGCTCTCGGCCGGGGCCGACCGCATCGAACTGTGTGTGTCGCCGGAACTCGGCGGGGTCACGCCGCCGGTCTCGTTGACGCGCCGCGCGGTCGGTGCGGCCGGTGAGGCGGGGGTCGGGGTCATGGTCATGATCCGGCCCCGCGGCGGGGACTTCGACTACACCGCTGCCGAGATCGACTCGATGCGGCGAAGCATCGACGAGGCGGTGTCCGCGGGCGCGGCCGGCGTCGTGCTGGGCTGCCTGACGAGCGGCGGGCGGGTCGACGAGGCGGTCACCGCCTACCTCGTGCGCCGAGCCGGAGGTCCGGTCACCTTCCACCGTGCGATCGACGAGACCCCCGACCCGGTCGACGCCGCGCGGGCCGTGGCCCAACTCGGGTGCGACCGGATCCTCACCTCCGGGGGCGCGGCCACGGCGGCGCAGGGCAGGGAGATGATCGCGACCATGCGCGCCGCGGTACCGATCACGGTCATGGCCGGCAGCGGGGTCGCCCCGGAGAACGTGGCGGAACTGGTCGCCGACACCGGGGTGACCGAGGTCCACGGCTCGTTCCGCGCGGGCCCCCGATGCCTGGTCGCCAAGGTCCGGGCCCACCTGCCGGACGGAGCGGACTGAGCCGGACGACGCCGTGTCGCGACGGGCGTCATTCCGGGGCGGCGGGCAGCCACACGTCGAAGGTCGCCCCGCCGTCGGCGTTGTCCCGCACCGACACCGAGCCGCCGTGCCGGGTGACGATCGCCTGGACGATGCTCAGCCCCAGACCGGTTCCACCGGCGGCGCGCGTTCGGCTCGGGTCGCCACGGTAGAAACGTTCGAAGATGCGCTGCTTGTCGGTGTCGGGGATCCCCGGCCCCTGATCCGCGACCCCGATCCTCACCCATCCGGCGGTGCGTCCGTCGACCTCCACGGACACGTCCCCGGCGCCGTACTTGATCGCGTTGGCCACAAGATTGGCCACGACCTGGTGCAGCCGGGCCTGGTCACCCACGACGACGGGGACCCCGGGTCCTTCGGGCCGCAGCCGGATCCGGCGGTTGTCGTCGCCCAGTCGTACCCGTGCCCCCTGCACCACGTCGTTGGTCAGTTCCAGCAGGTCCACCCGCCCGGACTCCAACGGCCGTTGCTGGTCGAGTCGCGCCAGCAGCAGCAGATCGTCCACCAGGGCGCCCATGCGCTGCGACTCGCCCTCGACCCGGCCGAAGGTCTCCGGCACCTTCTCGGCCGGTATGGCGCCCTGGCGGAACAGTTCCGAGTAGCCCCGGATGGTGGTGAGCGGGGTCCGCAGTTCGTGGCTGGCGTCGGCGACGAACCGGCGCATACGTTCCTCGGACGCACGCGACTCGCGCAGCGCGGCGTCGCGTTCGTCCATGCTGCGCGAGATGCCGTCGAGCATCGTGTTGAACGTCAGCGACAACTGGCCGACCTCGGTGGTCGGTTCGTGCAGGGGGACGCGGCGGGACAGGTCGCCGCCGGCGATCTCCCCGGCGGTCGCCTCGACCTCGGCCAGGGGCCGCAGACTGCGACGGATGGCGAAGAAGGCCAGGACCGCCAGCAGGGCCAGGACCACCCCGCCGATCACCGCCTCGATGATCGCCAGTCGGGCCACGGTCTGATCGACCTCGGCCAACGGCTTGGCGTAGTAGACGGTCCCCTGCGGCGCAGACCGGGCGACCAGCCGCCACGAGCCCCCGTCGCCGGGGACCGTGACCGGGACACCACGGGTGTTCGGCACGGCGGACAGGTCGGGCGCACCCGAACCGTAGGGTCGACTGAGCACCTGGACCGCGCCATCGGGGGTGCGCACGGCCACATAGAACTCGGCCGGAAGCCCGTGATCGTCGTCGTCGGTGTGAGGTGCCGCCGGGGTTCGCAGGGCGGTCGGCCGGAAAGCCTCGCCGCCGGGACGGGGCAGCTGGGGGCCACCTCCGGGTTCGGCGCCGGAGACGGTCAGCAATTGCTGGTCGATCTGGCCGATCAGGTAGTTGCGCAGGGACACCGCGGCAACCGTCCCGGCAGCCGCCAGCGAGAGTCCGCCGAGGACCACGACGATCACGACGAGCTGGAAACTCAGCGGACGGCGCCGCCACCAGCCCATGTCAGGACCCCGGGGTCCGCAAGACGTAGCCGAAGCCGCGCACGGTGTGCAGCATCCGGGGTTCGGTCGTGTCGATCTTGCGTCGCAGGTAGGACACGTACGACTCGACGATCCCGGATTCGCCCTCGAAGTCGTAGTGCCAGACCCGGTCCAGGATCGTGCTCTTCGACAGCACCCGGTCGGGGTTGGCCAGGAACAGGCGGAGCAGGTTGAACTCGGTGGGCGTCAACTCGACCAGCTCCCCGGCCTTGCGCACCTCGTGACGGTCCTCGTCGAGATCCACGTCGCCGACGCTCAGCCGGGACGGGAGAGTGGCCGCCTGGCGTCCGGAACGACGCAGTAGCGCCTCGAGCCGTGCGATCACCTCTTCGAGGCTGAACGGTTTGGTGACGTAGTCGTCGGCGCCGACGCTCAGCCCCCGGACCTTGTCCTCGGTGGCGTCGCGGGCCGTGAGGAACAGCACCGGGGCGTCCTGACCCTCGGCCCGCAGCCGGCGGACCAGTTCGAAGCCGTCCATCCCCGGCATCATCACGTCCAGCACCATCGCGTCGGGCCGTTCGCGCCGCGCGGCGGTCAGGGCGTCACGGCCGTCGGTCGCCGTGACCACCTCGAACCCCGCGAACCGCAGGCTGGCGGCGAGCAGGTCCAGGATCGTCTGCTCGTCGTCGGCGATCAGCAGGCGGCCCCGGGGGGCAGGGGTGGTCACGGCATCCATCATGCCGATCCCGAGCCGCTCAGGTCGTACAGAGTGGTCCCGTCGACGGTCGTGGCGGTGAAGTTCTGCTCCACCCACGACGTGATCTCCGACCCGCCGGCTCCCCCGGGACCACCACCCGGGCCCATGCCGCCGCCGGCGATGAACCAATGGATCCGGCCCTCGCGGACCAGCTGCTGGAACTCCGCCAGGGTCGGGGACGGGTCACTGCCGTTGAAGCCGCCGATGGGCATCACCGAGTAGCCGGTCGCCAGCTGGTAGCCGGCGCCGTTCTGCGATCCGACCGTGGCGGCCATCCACTCGTAGTCCGACGCATGCGCCGTGAGGGTGTCCACGAGTTCCGTCGAGGGGGTGCTCGCGTCGAGCAGACCGCCTCCGCCCGCTCCCGGGCCTCCGCCCGTCGGCGGGGCGAAGCCCGTGGTGCCGCCGTTGGCCGTGCCACCGGGCATCATGCCGCCGTTGGTCATGCCGCCGTTGGTCATGCCGCCCGGACCGCCCCCGGGTCCGCCCCCCGGGCCCCCGCGACTGCCGGCCAGGGTGGGTCCGGCGGTGGGCAGGGATCCGGTGTGGGGAGTGACGACGGTCTGTGCCGTGAAGAGCCCCGGACCCAGCAGCAGGGTGACGAGTGCGGCGGCGCCGACTCGACGTTGCCACCGATCGTCCAGCGGCAGGAGCAGCAGGGCCGCGGTGACCAGACCGGCGATCGCGACCACGAAGCCCACGGCGACGTAGAAGCCCTGGGCGCGGGTGAGCAGCCACGTGGCATACAGACTGGTCCCGGCGATCACGGCCGCCATGACACCGCGCCACACCATCTCGTCACGCCGCCGCCAGAGCAGTGTCGCGCCGGCTGCGACCAGCGCCGCGATGGCCGGAGCCAGGGCGATCGCGTAGTACTCGTGGATGATGCCGGAGGCGAAGCTGAACGTCGCCCACGTGACCACCAGCCAGCCGGACCACAGGATCAGACCGGCGCGCTCGACACTGATCCGAGGGTGCCGCCGGGTGAGCCAGAACCCGGCGATCGCCACCACGAAGGCAGTCGGCAGGAGCCAGGCGATCCCCCCGGCCCAACTGCCGTCGAACATCCGGTTCCAGCCGGTCTCGCCCCATATGCTGCCGCCTCCGGGGCCGCCGCCTCCGCCGGGGACCACGCTGCCCGCCTCGTTGCCGGTGATCCGACCCAGACCGTTGTAGCCCATGATCAGTTCCCAGGCGCTGTTGGTCTGCGACCCCCCGATGTAGGGGCGCGACTCGGCCGGCCACAGTTCGACCAGGGCCACCCACCAGCCGCCCGAGACGATCAGTGCAACCAGGGCGATGACCAGGTCGCGCACCCGACGGACGAGCGAGGTGTCGGCAGCGACCAGGTAGACGATCACGAACGCCGGCAGCACCAGGAACGCCTGCAGGCTCTTGGTCAGGAACGCGAAGCCGACGAGCACCCCGGCCAGGGCCAGCCAGCGCCAGTTCGCCTTCTCGATAGCCCGCACCACCGCGTAGGCGGCACCCACCAGGAGCAGGACGAGGAGGGCATCGGGGTTGTTGAACCGGAACATCAGCGCGGCGGCGGGCGTGAGTGCCAGGACCAGGCCCGCGAGGAGTCCGGCTCGCACGCCGTACCAACGTTTCACGGCGGCGTACATCAACGCGACGGTGCCGACGCCCATGAGCGCCTGGGGGACGAGCAGGCTCCAGGAGTTGAGTCCGAAGACCTTGACCGACAGCGCCATCACCCAGATCGAGGCGGGCGGCTTGTCGACAGTGATCGAGTTCGCCATGTCGGAGGAGCCGAACAGGAACGAGGTCCAGTTGTCGGCGCCGGCCTGGGCGGCCGCGGAGTAGAACGCGTTGGCCCATCCCGAGGCGCCCAGGTCCCACAGGTACAGCGCGGCGGTGAGGCCGAGCAGTCCGGCCAGCGCGTACCGGGTCCAGCGAGGGTCGGACGGGGTTGACCCGGCTGTTGCCGCCGAGGACGTGGCCGGGGCGGGGGGCGTGATCGTGGTCATGACATCTCCTTGGTGCGGGTGAAGATCCAGGCGCGGAAGAGCAGGAATCGCACGAGCGTGGCGATCAGGTTGGCGATGGTGAGGACCGCCAGCTCGACCCCGGCGCCGGGTTCGGGGACGAACGCGTGCAGGAGCGCCAGCGAGCCACTGGTGATCACCAGGGCGATGCCGAGGACCACGTAGCCCTGGGCCTGTTGGCGCCAGCGGCCCGAGCGGCCCCGGACCCCGAAGGTGAACCGGCGGTTGACCGCGGTGTTGGCGAAGGTGGCGACCAGCAGAGCGTTCACGTTCGCCACCTGCGCCGGGAGGGCCATCCGGAACAGCAGGAACAGGACCCCGAACAGGGCTGTACTGGCCACCCCGACCAGGGCGAACCGTACGAGGTTCCCGAGCAGGGTGCGTTCCGGTTCGGGGAGTGCCTGCCGCCGGGTCAGATGATCGACGGACAGCCGTCCCGAGGTGAAGCCGCGCATCAGGCGCACGATCCCGCGCAGGTCGCCCATCGCTGTGCTCCAGATGTCGACGCGGGAGTCGGGGTCGTCGACCCAGTCGACCGGAACCTCGTGGATGCGCATCCCGGCGCGTTCCGCCAGGGTCAGCAGTTCGGTGTCGAAGAACCAGCCATCGTCCTCAACGAGGGGCAGCAGGTCTGTGGCGCGGTCGGACCGGATCGCCTTGAAGCCGCACTGCGCGTCGCTGAACCGCACCCGCAGGGCGGTGCGCAGCAGGACGTTGTAGGACCGGGAGATGAACTCGCGCTTGGCCCCGCGGACCACGCGCGACCCCCGACCCAGGCGCGTGCCTATCGCCACGTCGCTGTGCCCGCTCAACAGCGGGGCGACCAGGGGGAACAGGGCGTCGAGATCGGTGGACAGGTCGACGTCCATGTAGGCGACGACGGTCGCGTCGGACGATGTCCAGGCGTTGCGGAGCGCACGGCCGCGACCCTTCGCGTCGAGGCGGATCGCCTGAACCTGGGGGTAGCGGGCGGTCATCTCCTCGGCGATGGCCCAGGTGCCGTCGGTGCTGGCGTTGTCGGCGATGGTGATGCGGGCGGTCAGGGGGAGCGTCGCGAGATGGTCGACGAGTCGGGCCACGCAGTCGGGCAGATCCACCTCCTCGTTGTAGACGGGGATCACGATGTCCAGGTCCAGCGAGTCGACCTGTCGCTGGGCCGGAATTCGCACGGCGACGTCGCCGGTGAGGGTTCGCTCCATGACTGCACCGTGCCGGGTGAACCTGAAGGAATCCTGAGAGGGCCGTGCGGAACTCCCAAGACCCCAAACCTCGGGCTTGGGTGCAGACCTCGGTCGTGTGCAGGGTTCCTTGCCCGAGGTCTACGCCCAAGCCCGAGGTTTGCGGTCACAATGGTCGGCATGTCCGCGGAAGTCGCCCTCGCGCTGGGCGGGGCCCTCGTCATCGGTGTGGTGGTGGGCGGCGGTCTGCGCTGGCTGCTGGGATCGCGGACTCACCTGAGCTGGTCGGCCAGCGTGCTGTCGGGGATCTTGGGCGCGTTCCTGGGCTCGCTGGCGGCCACGGGGGTGAACGCAGCACTCGGCCGACCGTTCGACGGGCGCTACCCGTTCGCCGTCGTGCTGGCGGGGATCGCTGGGACGCTGCTGGTGATGCTCGTGGCCACGCGGCTGACCCGCCGCCCCGATCCGACGCCGGAGGAACTGATCGCCGGGGGCGAGGCAGCCGATGTCGAGTTCAAGTCGACGGCACGACTGAACACCCACACCGGCCAACGCGACGAGAAGATGGAGCTGGTGATCGCCAAGACCGTCGCCGCGTTCGCCAACAGCGCCGGCGGACGTCTGGTGATCGGGGTGGCGGACGACGGCGAGATCCTCGGGCTCGACGGCGATCTGCAGTTCATGAAGCAACGCGATGTCGACCGCTACGAACTGTGGCTGCGGGACTATCTCAGCCAGACCCTGGGCGGGGCCGTGACCAGTTCGTTGGCCGTGACCTTCCCCCGACTGTCGGGTCGCGAGATCTGCCTGGTGACCGTGCCGGCATCGCCGCGTCCCGTCTTCGTGGTGCCGCGTAAGGGCGAGGGTCCGCAGCTGTGGGTCAGGGTGGGCAACTCGACCCGGCAACTGCCGCTGGACGAGGCTCTGGTGTATGCCTCCGACCGCTTCGGTCGTCGCGGCCTGCGACGCGCGTGACCGTCAGGCGCCGCCCTCGAAGAACCCCAGTAGCGCCGGTGCCGGGCTCGCCACGGTGCTGGCATTGGCCGCTGTGATCAACCCGAAGAAGGCAGCCAGCCCGAGAAGGGCGACGGCGGACAGGGCGAGCAGCCGCCGCTCCCGTCGCTCCGCCCGGGGGAGACCGCGTCGTCGCCGCCAGGCGAGCACCACGGCTGCGAGGAGGCCACCGGTGACGAGGGCGCCGAGAACCACCATGGCCACGTGGTAGCCGGCGAAGTCCTCGACCAGCCGATTCAGCGGAGCGGTGGTACTCCCGGAAGCAAGGTCGTGGCGAACATCGTGCACTGTCCCGGCCAGTCCGGGTCCTGGCGTGCCGACAGGCATCACACCGAGAACCGAGGACAGCGGGGCGATCGCTCCCTGCACGTTCGCCACCGCGATCACCAGAGCCAGCAGTGCCACGGTCGCATCGACGATCCCGGCGAACGCGAGCCCGAGCCTGCGGGGCCACGACGAGGCCTGGACGTAGCCCACCCAGAGCCGACGCCCGAGCAGCACCGAGGCGGCCAGGAGTGCGACAGCCAGCAGAGCCTTGACGATGTGGAACTTGGCCCAGAAGTCGACGACGTCGGTCAGGTCCGGTCCCAGGCTCTTGTCACCCCCCGCCCAGAAGGTGACGAACGCGGCGGTCAGCGAGTCCCGCAGCGCCCCGATGCTGGGATAGGTCCCGCCCGTCCACGCCGATGCCGCCCGGAACGGGACGAGGAACACCGCCGCCAGAAGGGTCAGGACCGCGGCTGTCAGGGCCGCGTCGCGGACGGGTGATTGACGTGACGGGTTCATCGGGCCTCCAGATCTGTAGAGGTCAACGCTACGCGCCCGCCGATCGTGGTCTCGGCTCCGCTCGACCACCGGAGTCTCGGCTCCGCTCGACCACCGGAGTCTCGGCTCCGCTCGACCACCGGAGTCTCGGCTCCGCTCGACCACCGGCGTGCGGCTCCGCTCGACCACCACGCGCTTCCGGCCTACCCTCGACGGACACGTGCTTCTCGAGGAATGGGTGACCCATGACGATGCGACGACTCCCGGCCGTCCTGGCGGCCGCCGGCGTGCTGGTCGCCGGTTCCGTGAGCGGAGTTCCGGCGCTGGCCGACGGTGGCGGACGCGCGCCGGCCGGCACCGGCGTGAGCGCCATCTTCGACGAGATCTACGACGACGGGTTCGCAGCGAACAACGCGAACGTCCCGTTCCGCAAGTTCGACATCGTGTACGTCGCGTTCGGCCATATCGACCCCCGCACCCTCAAGTTCGGGTTCGAGAAGAAGGTGGGGGTGTCCGTCGAGCGGGCCCGCTTGAAGCAGCTCAAGCAGAAGACTCGGACACTGCGGAAGGCCGGTCGGCTCAAGCTCGTGATGTCGCTCGGTTATGGACCGCAGGAGACCGACGCCGCGGGCAACCCGCTGCTGGAGAAGAACCCCGCCAAGACGGCCGCGTCGATCCGCCGGTTCCTCGACGCGAACAACCTCGATGGTTTCGACATCGACTACGAGGACCCCTTGTTCTCCAACGCGGCCGCATTCCGGGACGTCACCCGCGAACTGCGCGGCGCCCTCGGCAGGCGTCTCCTGCTCACGATCACGCCCAACACGACGGAGTCGCTGGTCGGTGGTGTCCTCAACCGCAAGTACGACTGGGTCAACGCCCAGAGCTACAACGCGTCCGGCGACGCACCCTTCGACGTGACGGATCTTCTGGACCTCGGGGTCAAGCCGCGCAAGGTTGTCGCCGGTGGCGACGTGACCAATCGGAACAACTACCGCGAGGATCGCAACCGGGTCGCCTGGGCGATCGACCAGTTCCGGCGTTACGGACTGGGCGGGGTCTTCCTGTGGCAGATGCAGCCCATGACGCAGCGGCTCCCGGAGGACGGCCCCACGATGCGCCAGTACGTCCGTCAGGTCTACACCGCCACCCACGGCCCGACTGACGGTCGCGGCTGACGGGTCGCAGCGTGCCCCAGGCTCAGACCGCAGCCAGTGCCCGGTCCCGCGCTGCGGCCCGAGCGTCCTCGGAGTAGCGCAGCCACAGGACGACGGTCACGATCACGGCGAGGATCCCGGGGACGACCAGCCCGACGCGCGGCCCCCACCACTCCGCCAGGAGGCCCACCAGGGGTGCGCCGATCGGGGTCGTCCCGAAGAAGACGGCCAGGTAGAGCGCCAATACCCGGCTGCGGTGGGAGTCGTCGGTCCGGGTCTGCAGGTAGGAGTTGGCGCCCGTCATCATCGTCAGGGCGCTGATGCCGCACAGGGTGAGGGCGACACCGAAGAACCACTCGTTGGGCGCGAATCCCGCGATGATCGTCGAGACACTCAGTGCCAATGCCGCGCCGGCGATGATCCGCAGGTCCGTGCGGCTGCGCCGCGCCGACAACAGGGAGCCCGCGAGCGACCCGATCGCCATCACCGAGCCGAGGATGCCGAACACCACCGGGCCTGCGTGGAACTCGTGCGTCGACATCAGGGCGGTGGTCAGCTGGAAGTTCAGGGCGAACATCGACACGAGCCCGGCGAGCGCGATCACGAACAGCAGGTCGGGGTTGGCTCGCACATGCCGAAGGCCATCGCGCACGCCGCCCGGACGCCGTCCCCCTGAGGGGCGTTGGCTGGTCGAGATGCCCGACAGGGCGCCGACCATCGCCGTGAACGACGCCGTGGCGATCAGGAACACCCACCCGGTCGAGGTGGCCGCGATGACCAGTCCGGCGAGCGCCGGCCCCACCAGTCGGGCCACGTTCAGCGAGGCGCTGTTCAGCGAGACCGCGTTGACCACCTGATCCGTCGGGACCAGGTCGGACACGATGCTCGCGCGGGCCGGACCGTCCAGAGCGGTGATCAGGCCCAGCACCGCGGCGGCGCCGAGCAGCAGAACGGGAGTCACCAGGCCGGCGAGCGTCAGCACCGCCAGCAGCAGCGCCTGGATGGCCAGCGCCGCCTGGGTCAGCATCAAGAGTCGCCGGCGGTCGTGGCGGTCGGCCAGGACTCCGGCCCAGGGCCCCACCAGAAGCATGGGCAGGAACTGCAGTGCCGTCACGGCACCGAGCATGAGGGCGCTGTCGGTCAGCGCCAGGGTGAGCCAGGACTGGCCCACGCGGTACATCCAGGTGCCGATGTTCGCGGCCAGCATGCCGGTGGCGTAGCGGCGGTATCGCGGGATGCTCAGCGACGCGAAGGTGCCCCCTGCACGAGTTGCTCGAGGATCGGGATGGCCGCCATCAGCGTCGCCCGCTCGTCCGGGTCCAACGTCTCCCACTGCTCGGCCAGCCACCGGTCCCGGACCTGTCGGTAGGTCGCGATCCAGTCGTTCGCCTGGTTGGTCAGGGAGATCAAGGACTGCCGTCCGTCGGCGGGGTCCGGCTCCCGGGTCACCCAGCCGTCGTTCTCCAGGGTCCCGACGATGCGGGACATGGTCGGTGGTCGCACGTGTTCCCGGCTCGCGAGTTCCGTGGCCGTCAGCGGCCCGTCCTGGGCCAGCGATCCCAGAACCGAGAGCGCGCTCGGGGTGAGTTGGTCGTCGTGGCGTTCCTGACGCATGCGGCGCGACAGCCTCATCACGGCCGTGCGCAGCTGCGGAATGGCGCGTTGTTCGCGGGCATTCAGTGTCATCCGACGACCCCTCCCACCGGTGATCCGTGGTGGTGGGCAGCATAGGGTCTCCGTCATTCGTTAGCAAAGGTAGTTACTAATGCTAACTATATGCAGGCGCGCGGCATTCCCGCCAGACCGCGATGGTTGACTGGACGCATGTCCTACCGCTGCTTCGAGGTCGACGTCACCGACAAGGTCGCCCACATCCGGCTGTCCCGCCCCGACGAACTCAACACCATGGTTCCCGAGTTCTGGAACGACCTTCCGGTCATCATCGGCGAACTCAGCGACTCGGGCGGCGTCCGCGCCGCGGTGATCTCGTCGTCGGGCCGACACTTCAGTGCCGGCATGGACTTGTCGGTGTTCACCAGCACCAACCTCATGGGGGAGGGTGAGGCAGGGCGGCGCAACGCGGGGTTCAGCCAACTCGTCCGGCGGCTGCAGGACAGTTTCACCGCGTTGGAGCGTGCCCGGATCCCGGTACTCGCCGCGGTGCAGGGAGGCTGCATCGGAGGTGCGGTCGACATGGTCTGCGCCGCCGACATGCGCTACGCGACCGAAGACGCGTTCTTCGTGGTCCAGGAGACCGCCATCGGCATGACGGCCGACGTGGGCACCCTGCAGCGACTCCCCAAGCTGGTGCCCGACGGGGTCGCCCGCGAGATGGTCTACACCGGGCGCCGACTCGACGCCCGCCGCGCCTACGAGATCGGCCTGGTGAACTAAGTCTTCGCCGATCATGAGTCGCTCGTGGCCGGGACCGTGGCGATCGCGCGCGAGATCGCCGGACACAGCCCACTGGCGATCTGGGGGGCCAAGGAAGCGTTGGTCTACGCCCGCGATCACTCCGTGCCCGACTCGCTGCACCAGATCTCGATGTGGCAGAGCGGCGCCTTCCAGCCGGCCGACATGATGGAGGCGTTCGCCGCCAAGGGCGAGAAGCGCGCGCCGGAATACCCCGACCTCCAGCCGTCGCCGTCGTTCGGCGACTGACCCCGTGTGGCGTCGGGCGGTCGCCGGCCTGGCGGCGCTCGGGATGCTGGCTGCGTGTGCCGCCCCGTCGCCGGAGACGCCGGAACCGTCCCACCATCATCGGACTCTCAGCGAGAAGTCGACGTCACCGCGGGCTCGCCCCAGTACCTCGACGACCACTCTCACCCAGACGACCCCACGGGCCACGCCGCCGCGGGCGAGTCGGTCGTCCCGTGTGCGACGGGGTTTCTATGCGCTGGACGGCGACACGATCGAGCGAGGTCGGCTGACGGTGCGCGTGCGTGGGGTCGACACTCCGGAGTACGGCCAGTGCGGGCGCGACCGGGCGCGGAAGTTCACGGCCCGGTTCATCGCGTCGGGGGTCGCCATCGTCGGCCGGGGCGGCCGGGATCGCTATGGGCGCGTCCTGGCCTACGTGCGCAACGCGCGAGGGCGCGACCTGGGGACGGCCCTCCTGCGCCGGGGCCTGGCCAACGCCCGCTACGACGACACCGATGGCTACGACTGGCATCCGTTGGAGCGTCGTTACGAGCGGATCGACGGACGCGTGCCGCACGTGTGCGGACGCCTGGCCGACAGCATCGCCGGACCCGAACCCTGGCGGCCCGCATCCGGCCCCTACCCCGACTGCGCCACTGCCGACGCGAACGGCGCGACGCCGCTACGGCGCGGCGACGCCGGCTTCAATCCCGCGCTGGACGCCGATGGCGATGGGGTCGCCTGCGAGTAGGGCGTCGTCTTCCCCGGTGGTCGAGCAGAGCCGAGACCGCGCGGGTTGAGTTGGCGCGCCAGCGCCGTATCGAAACCCGCCCCTCCACCACCGGGGCGCGTCCGCGGGTTGAGTAGGCGCGCCAGCGCCGTATCGAAACCCGCCGCTCCACCACCGGGGCGCGTCCGCGGGTTGAGTAGGCGCGCCAGCGCCGTATCGAAACCCGCCGCTCCACCACCGGGCTCGACCAGGGTGGTGCCGGTGGTCTCGGCTCCGCGACCACCGGGCTCGACCACCGGGGTGATCTCGACTCCCCTCGCCCGCCGGGGGCATCATCAGGGGGTGGGACGCAGCGGACGGTCGATCACCTGGCTGCTCGTCGCCGCCCTGTTGGCGATCGCCGGGTTCTGGCTGGTCACCTCGGGATCCCGGGTGCTGAGCGGCGACCTGGTCCGCCGCAGCATCTCCGGGTTCCTGACCGGTGGGCAACGGCCGCCGCCCGGCGCGGATGCCGCCGAGCACCGGATCATGCCGATCGTCCGGCCCGCAGCCGACGGCGGTGAGTACCGATTCCTCCGCATGTCCGACGGGGCGCCGGTGCGGTACTCGCCCTGCCGGCGGCTGGCCGTGGTGGTCAATCCCCGCAATGCCCCGGTCGACGCGCTGCCCCAGGTGGAGAGCGCCGTCGCCGCCATCCGTGACGCGACCGGACTGATGATCACCGTCGAGGGGCAGACCCGTGAGCGCTACTCCAGTGATCGCAGCCCCTACCAACCGGACCGGTACGGCGAACGGTGGGCCCCGATCCTGGTGAGCTGGGCCGGTCGCGATGCGGTGCCCGAGTTCGCGGGCGATGCCGTGGGGTTCGGCGGGAGTTTCTCGGTCGACCCGCTCACGGGTCCCGCGTCGTACGTGACCGGATCGGTCGTCCTGGACCGTGAGTTCTTCGCCGACCCCGCGAATCACGACTACCTGCACGAGGCCGTGGTTCACGAGTTGGGTCATGTCGTGGGTCTGGACCATGTCGAGGACAGCGCCCAGGTCATGTGGTCAGGAGGTCTGCACGGCAGCGGCCTGGGCGGCGGGGACCGGATCGGGTTGGCGCGCCTCGGCCGGGGTCCATGTACGCCGGAACTCTAGGTCGCCGTGAAACTGCGGGGGGCTACTCGGCCCGCTTCATGTCGCCGTCCTGCGACTTCACGTTGGCGTAGGACTGTCGCAGGATCTCCTCGAGCACCGGGAGCCGGATGTCGTCGAGGCGTTTGAGATACAGGCACACGCGACTCGTGGAGTGTTTGCCGAGGTCCGCCAGCAGGTCCGCGTACCTGGCGGTCCCGTCCATCAGGTAGACGGTGATCTTGCCCTTCCGCGGGTAGAAACTGATGACCTGCGCATCGCCTTCGCGACCGCTGTCGTACCGATAGTGGTAGCTGTCGAACCCGATCGTGCCGACGTTCCACACGCGCGGCTCGTGCCCACTCACCCGGGTCATCATCTCGATCAGCGTCCTGCTGTCTTCGGCCAATTGCTCGTCGTCGAGTCCGGCGATGACGTCGTCCACGGAGCGCTCGATGGGGACGTTCTTCACGGGCTTGGCCATGCCGGAAGGGTAACCAGCCGCGGGTCCGGTCGAATGTCCAAGTGCGTGGCATCCGGGTGCATGCCGCACTAGCGTTCAGTTCATGGATGAGCTCGGGTCGTCGGTGATGCACGTGATCCTGGCGATCAGCGCGGTGATCATCCTGGGCCTGGCCATCTGGCTCGCGGTCGTGATCACCCGCTCTGAGTGACGCCCATGAGTGCCCGTACGGAGTCCGGTCCGCTCGTCCTCGGTGGCGGTGCTCTTTCGGTCGCGGGGGTGCTCACCACGATCGTCGCCCCACTTCTCGCGGATGGGCTGCGGGCCGCGGGGTTGGACAACGCGGCGATCGGCGCTCACCTGACGGCCCTGCACATCGTTCAGGTGGTGACGATCCTGCTCCTGGCAACCACCGGCCTCGTGGCCCGGATCGATCGACGGGTCGCGGGGCTGGTCGGATGCGCCCTGGGGGCAGTGGGGTTCGTTGTCGCGGCCCTGACGACGGACCCGGTGGTCCTGGTCGCCGTCATGGGCGCGGTCGGACTCGGCGCCGGCCTGGCGTACTCTGCCGGCGGGTCGGCGCTGAGTTACACGGCCGACCCGGAGCGGGCCTACGCGATCGTCACGATCGCGAGCATCGTGATCGGGTCCGCGGTCCTGGTCGGGACGGCGCTGGCGCCCCTCGACGACAGTCGGGTCACGATCTTCGGAGGCCTCGCCCTGGTGCTGGTCGTGCTCGGGCTGATCGGCACCCGGATCCCCGCTCTGGGCTCCCCCAGGCCGGAACCCGCCGGATCGCCCGGGTGGTTGACGGCGCCGGGGGTCGCCCTGATCGCGGGCTACTTCCTGGTGAACCTCGGCATTCTCGGGATCTGGACCTTCTCCGGGCAGATGGGTCAGGCGGCGGGGCTGACCGAGACCGGATCGTGGTGGGTCCTCGGGGTGGCGCAGGTGATGAGTGTGATCGGCTGCGTCATCGCCGGGCGCATGGGCGCCTCACCGGCCAAGATCTCGATCCTGGTGCTGTCGGTGGTGTCCTTGGCAGTCGGCAAGATCATGATCGCCTCGACCGTCCTGTGGGCGTATCTGGTCGGCAACCTGGTGACCAATCTGACCTTCTACACGGTGATCCCGTTCGTGTTCGCGGCCGGTGCCGACCTCAATCCCCGCAATGGTCGGCTCGTCGTGGTCGTCGGCGCCTCGGCGATGGCCGCCGGTGCGGTGGCGCCGCTCGCGGCGGGCCTCGTCGCCGGCGACAGCGGGGAGTGGCTCCCGCTGGGAGTCGCGGCCGCGGTGGTGATCACGGCGTCACTCCCGCTGCTGCTCTACGCCATGCGCGCGGCGTGGGCGCGGAGGGTGTCCGTGGCGTAGTGGGTGGTCTCGGCTCCGCTCGACCACCGGGGGTGGGTGGTCTCGGCTCCGCTCGACCACCAAGCGGCGTCAGTCGCCCCAGCGCGCCAGGAGTGCGGCAACCACCTCGTCGGGGGCTGTCTCCGGGACCCAGTGTCCGATCTCGGGCAGGATCTGGAAGGTGTAGTCGCCGGTCACGAACTCCTCCGTCGCCTCGGCGGCGGCCCGGCCGAGAGCGGGATCGCGCTCGCCCCACACGTACAGCGTCGGGACGGTGATGCGGTGCATCGCCAGTGAGGGACGCACCAACTCGCGCGGCAGGACCCGGTACCAGTTGAGGGCGGCGGACAAGGCTCCCGGTTGCCGCATCCGGTCGGTGTAGTGAGCGGCCTGGTGGGGTGGCAACCCGGACATCAGGGCCCGCCACGCGGGGCCGTCCGGGGTGAGCAGTTGTTCGCTGACCCAGGGGATCTGGAACAGCCCCATGTACCAGGAGCGCAGCATCTGGGTGCTCTTCAGCGCGACGGCCTTCATGGCGCCCGGGTGCGGCGTGGACAGGACACTTAGGGTCTGCACCCGGTCGGGGTACGCCGACGCCACGGCCCAGGCGGTGGCACCGCCCCAGTCGTGACCGACGATGTGCGCCTTGTCGGCGCCGATCACGTCGAGCAGTGCGATGACGTCGCCCGCGGTCTTGGCGTTGGTGTACTCCTTGGCGCCGGACGGACGGGCGGCGGCCGAGTAACCGCGCATGTTCGGCGCCAGCGTGCGGAAGCCGTACTCGTGCAGGGGTTCGACCACGCCGTCCCACGCCGTCGAGTCCTGGGGGAACCCGTGCAGGAAGACCGCGGGGAAGCCGTCCTCCGGCCCTTCGTCCTTGACGTCGAACACCAGACCGTCGTGGGCATACGTGCGCATGGGTGCCAACCTATCGCCCAGGGCCGAGTAGAGTCGGCGCCTCGACCGGACTCGGGTCGACCGCGCGACGACGGAGGAACCGTGGTCCTGACCGACGGCCAGCAGGTCATCGGCGATCTGTTCGACAGGCACATGCAGGCCGAGGTCGACGGTGACCTCGACGCCACCATGGCGACGATGGACGGCAACCCGCACGTGTGGAACCTGCCGACCCTGGTCGGCGGCCACGGGTACGACGGCACGCGGGCGTTCTACGCCGAGCAGTTGGCGGCCGGGTTCTTCCCGGGCGACCTGGAGATCACCCTGGTGTCGCGGACCGTCGCGGCCGAGCGCCTCGTCGACGAAATCGTGTTCACCTTCACCCACGATCAGCCGCTCGAATGGCTGCTGCCGGGCGAGCCCGCGACCGGGCGCCGCATCGAGGTCCCGATGGTCGTGATCGTGGGCGTGGCCGACGGCAAGGTGTCGTACGAACACATCTACTGGGACCAGGCCTCCGTACTCGTGCAGGCTGGACTGCTCGATCCGGCGGGGTTGCCGGTCACCGGTGTCGAATCGGCGGCGCGCCTGCGCGACCCGTCTGCCTGATCGACCCCGGTGGTCGAGCGGAGCCGAGACCGAGATCAGCCCACTAGAATCCTTAGGTGACACAACGACCCGACCTGCGCAACGTGGCGATCATCGCCCACGTCGACCACGGCAAGACCACGTTGGTCGACGCCATGTTGTGGCAGTCGGGTGCTTTCCGCGAGAACGCCCAGGTGGCCGACCGGGTCATGGACTCCATGGATCTGGAGCGCGAGAAGGGCATCACGATCCTGGCCAAGCAGACCGCCGTGCACTACGCCGGTCCGGGTGCCCCCGACGGGGGTCTCACGATCAACATCATCGACACCCCCGGTCACGCCGACTTCGGCGGCGAGGTCGAGCGCGGCCTAGAGATGGTCGACGGGGTGCTCCTGCTGGTCGATGCGTCGGAAGGGCCGCTGCCGCAGACCCGGTTCGTGCTTGGCAAGGCGTTGGCCAAGCGCCTGCCGGTGGTCCTGGTGATCAACAAGGTCGACCGCTCCGATGCCCGGATAGCGGCGGTGCTCGACGAGGTCTACGAGTTGTTCTTCGACCTCGATGCCACGGAGGAGCAGATCGACTTCCCCGTCGTCTACGCCAGCGCCAAGGCCGGGCGGGCGTCACTCACGCAGCCGGTTGACGGGGGTATGCCCGACGGCGAGAATCTGGAACCGCTGTTCCGGACCCTCGTCGACACGGTCCCCCCGCCGTCCTTCGACGAGTCGATGCCGCTGCAGGCGCACGTCACCAACCTCGATGCGTCGCCCTATCTCGGCCGACTGGCGGTGTGCCGGGTGCATTCCGGCGAGATCCGGAAGGGCCAGCAGGTCGCCTGGTGTCGACGCGACGGCACCGTCCAGAACGCCAAGGTGACCGACCTGCTCATGACCGAGGCGCTCGAGCGGGTCCCGGTCGAGTCGGCCCGCGCCGGCGACATCATCGCCGTCGCGGGACTCCCGGACATCACCATCGGCGAGACGCTCGCCGATCCCGACGATGCGCGGCCGCTGCCCGTGATCACCGTCGACGAACCGAGCATCAGCGTCACCATCGGCACCAACACGTCGCCTCTCGCGGGCCGCAGCGGATCCAAGATGACCGCGCGGCTGGTGCGCAACCGACTCGACGCCGAACTGATCGGCAACGTCTCCCTGCGGGTGCTCGACACCGACCGCCCCGATGCGTGGGAGGTCCAGGGTCGTGGGGAACTTCAGCTGGCCGTCCTGGTCGAGATGATGCGGCGCGAGGGGTTCGAGCTCACCGTGGGCAAGCCGGTCGTGGTCACCCGCGAGATCGAGGGGAAACTCCACGAGCCCATGGAGGACTTGACCGTCGACGTCCCCGAGGACTTCACCGGCGTGGTGACCCAGCTGCTCGGGTTGCGCAAGGGCCGGATGAAGCAGATGGTCAACCACGGTCACGGCTGGGTGCGGCTCGAGTACACGGTCCCGGCGCGTGGCCTGATCGGGTTCCGCACGGAGTTCCTCACCGAGACTCGGGGGACCGGACTCATGCACCACGTGTTCGGTGGGTGGGAACCGTGGCACGGCGAACTGCGCACCCGACCCAGCGGGTCGTTGGTCGCCGACCGCCTCGGCACCGTCACCAGCTACGCATGTTTCGGCCTTCAGGAGCGCGGGACGCTGTTCGTCGACCCGGGTGCCCAGGTCTACGAGGGGATGATCGTCGGCGAGAACGCGCGCGCCGACGACATGGACGTGAACCCGACGAAGGAGAAGAAACTCACCAACATCCGATCGTCCACAGGCGAGGAACTGGAGCGGCTCATCCCCGCGCGCAAGCTCTCGTTGGAGCAGGCGTTGGAGTTCTGCCGCGAGGACGAGTGCGTCGAGGTCACGCCGGCCGAGGTGCGGCTCCGCAAGACGGAACTCGTTGCCACCACCCGGGCCCGGGCTGCCTCGCGCCGGAAGGCCGCCAAGGGCTGATCCGGCCCGACGGCAGTTCCGATCCGGTCACTGCGCGGAATCGGTAACTCGGCGCGGTGGCCCGTTGAGCCTTACCCTGGAACGGATGAAGCTCTCCTCGTTGACGCCCACGCTCCCGCTCGCCGCCGGGGCGCTGCTGCTCACCACGCTCACGCCGCTCCTCACGCCTGCGGCCGGGGCCGCCGAGCCGGTCGAGATCCGCGGACTCGTCACCGAACATACGGTGGACGCCGGGACCCGCGTGACCGATCGGATCCGGGTCCTACCCGCCGGGACCACCCTGCAGCTGCAGCGCAAGGCCGACCAGACCTGGAGTGTTGTCGGCACGGTGACCCCCTCGGGCACCGGCGCGGCAGCAGTGATCGCCTATCCGGCAGCAGAACTGGGCGTGACCAAGTACCGGCTCAGCGCGTCGGCCACCGTCGAACACGACGCGTTCCTCTCTCCGCCGATCAAGATCATCGCCTCCCAGGACCGGGGCACCATCACCGGCTGGGGCACCCGCACGCTCTACCTGCCGCGACGCCAATCCGTCACGCAGGAGGTGCGCGCCACCCCCGCCGGTGCGCAGATCGTGGTGCAACGCCGCACCTGTCCGAACTGCGAATGGACCGACCTGGGCGGCAAGCGCATCGGCGCCGACCATCGGGTGACCCTGACCACCGGTCCCGTCGGCACCGGCACCCGGCAGTTCCGCGCCTACATCCCGGCGCAGGAACTCGTGCGTCACGGGACGGCGACCCGCATCCGGACCGTCTTCGGGTACGGCAGGGTGCCGCCGGTCGACATGATCCCCAGCTTGCTGAACCGACTGATGCGACCCCTGGGGATGCCCGTGGTGACGTCGTCGTCGACCCGCAACGGCATGACCGCCCGGGTCTCCTGCGCCGCCCGCGAACTCGCCGGGTTCTCCGCCTCGCGCAGCCAGCCGCCCCGTAAGGTGCGGGCACGCTGGCTCGCCACGGACAAGTTCCGCGCCGCGCCGTCGCGCATGCTCGACGGGGTCAACGTGAGCGTGCGGTGCCAGGCCGCGTACTTCGTGCGCAACGGCAAGGTGCTGCGCGCGGTTCCCGTCTCCACCGGGCGGGCCGGCTATCGGACCCGGACCGGCGACTTCCGGATCTACCGCTCCGTCAACGGGGTCGAGACCTCGCAGTCCTACCCCGAGGACCACTGGAACATGTACCGGTCGCTGTACTTCAGCGGTGGCCAGGCGCTCCACGGCTCGTACAGCGACGCCTACGTCGTCACCTACCCCGCGTCGCACGGATGTGTGCGCATGTTGCACCATGACGTCGACTGGCTGTGGCGCAAGGGGTGGACGGTCGGCACCTCGGTGCGGGTCTACGGCGATTGGTGAACGGGGGACCTCCCCTGATCAGCTGACCCCGGAGGGGTCCGCGCTGCCGTCGATCGTGGCGTCGAAGATCGCCGTCCGGTCGCGGCCGTCCCGTTTGGCCCGGTACAGCGCACGGTCCGCCCGTTGCAGGACCGCCACGGGGGATTCCCCCTTCACGGCAAGGGTGGCTCCCACGCTCAACCGTGGCGTGAGGGCGACAGTGCTCTGGACGAACGGTTCCCGCACGGTGTCGCGGATCAGATCGGCGACGCGGCGCAGATCGGCGTCACACTCGGCGTCCTCGAGCAGCACCACGAACTCGTCACCGCCGATTCGCGCCACGAGGTCGTGGTGCCGCACGCTGTCCGCGATCCGGCGGGCCACATGGGCGAGGATGTCGTCGCCCACCCCATGACCGTGGGTGTCGTTGATCTCCTTCAGGTTGTCGAGGTCGCAGAACAGGACCCCCAGCCGGCGCTCACCCGCCTCGGCGAGGATGGTGCTCATCCGGCCTTCCAGCACCCACCGGTTCGGGAGCTCCGTGAGTGGATCGTGGCGGGCGATGAACTCGAGGTCGGCCTGCTGCTTCTTCGCCATGGTGATGTCGGAGTACTGCGACACGTACATCAGCGGTTTCCCTGACTCGTCGTGGATGAGACTGACGTGGTGCTGGACCCACACGAGGTGGCCGTCGGCGTGCCGCAGCCGCTTCTCCAGCGCGATCGGCGAGTCACCGCCGGTCAGGAGTTTGTCCCGCATCAGCAGGTCGGCCAGGTCGTCCTCGGGGTCGAGCAGGTCGCCGACGGTGTGCTGCAACAGCCACTCGCGATCCCGGCCCACCATCGCGACCAGCGAGTCGTTGACCTCGCGGAACCGCCGCTCGAGGTCCACCACGGCCATGCCGCACGGAGCAGCGGACATCGCGGTGCGGAACAGCCGCTCGCTCCGCGCGAGTTGTTCCCGCGCTCGCAGGTAGTGCGTCATGTCCACGATCTGGGACACGAAGTGGGACACCGAACCGTCGGCGTTGCGGACCCCCGTCACGCTGAGGTCACCGAACCGGACCCGGCCCGCCGAGTCGACGTATCGCTTGGTCAGGCGGTAGTGATCGATGTCCCCGTCGAGGACCCGCTGGGCCTGCGCGAGATCGATCTCGAGATCGTCGGGGTGTGTCAGCTGCTGCCAGGTCTTGGTCTTCAGCAGGTCGGCCGGGTATCCGAAGAAGTCGCACACGGCCTGGTTCACGTCCCCGAACGACCCGTCGGGCTCGATGAGGCACATGGGCACCGCCGACTCGGCCATGGATCGCCGGAACCGCTCCTCGCTGCGTTGGAGCTGCGCGCTGAGTCGGTCCCGTTCCCGGCTCGCCGTGACGTCGCGGGCGGCGCCGATCAGGACCAGGCTCCCGTCGTCACGACGGTCGCGGCGGCATCGCTGCTCGGTCCACACCGTGCGCCCGTCGGCGGAGGTCCAGCGGACCTCCAGGCGGCAGATCTCGCCCAGGGGATGCGTCAGTGCCCGGCGGACGACCTGGTGGTCGCGGCGATCGATCGCGCGCCACGCCAACCGCGGGTCGGCCCGAAACTCCGCGGAGGTGTGGCCGAGGTGGACCGCGACCGAGTCGGAGACGTACTCCACGCCCACGTCCGGTTCCAGACGGATGACGTACACGACATCCGCCAATGCCGCCGCGAGTTCGTACGCGGACTCGCGGTCCGAGCGAGGCACGTGTCGACTGTAGGCCCGCTGCGGCGTCGACGCCCGGCGTCGTCGCCCGGATGTCGGGGTCCAAGCCGACTCGCACGGTGTGTCCAGCCGATTCCCAGGTTGGCGCGGCACGGTGAGCCCATGACCGACGAGAAGTGGCCCGGGACCCCCGGCATGGACCAGACCCAGCCCATCACCCCGCCCGGCGCGGCGCCTGATGCGGCGCCCGATGCGGGCAGCGTGGCGGTGGACACCCCCCCGGCGAACGGGGTCGTGGCGGAATCGCCGACCTCCGAACCCGACTGGCAGGCCAAGTACGAGGACCAGAAGCGCAAGACGACGCTGTTCATGGGCGCCACGGTGGTGGCGGTGGCGGCCCTCATCGGCAGCCTGTTCTTCGCCGTGGCCCGGAGCAACTCCGGCGGCGCCGACGAGTTCGTCCGCGGCGGCCTCAACGGACCCACCCAGCAGTTCGGCGGACCCGGCCAGGGAATGGGCGGTGCGCCTGGTCGCGGGTTCGATCACCACGACTTCGATGGCGACGACGAGGGCGGTTCGGACGATGGGGCCAGTCAGGGCCTCGGCGCCCCCTCGGGTCAACTACCTCCGGGCCTGACCGATCAGGGGACGGCCGGGTCGACCGACGGGCAGGACACCTGACGACGGGTCAGTTCGGCGCGGGGACCGGACGGCCGTCGGCCCCGATCGAGCGGTAGTCCGGATCGTCGGTGAGATCGCGCCAGATGGGCACGATCCCCACATAACTCAACGCCGCCATCACCATGGTGATGGGCATTGTCAGCAGCGACAGGGCCACCGCCGCCACGGTGGAGTGCAGCGGTCCCGCCCCGGGACTGCTCATGCTCGTGCCCAGGACACCCATGCCGAACAGCGAGAACGGGATCATGACCACGCTCAGCACGACCTGGCTGGCCACGGATGCGACCACCGACCACAGCAGGGCTCGTCCGAGGACCGCCCAGAACGTCGTGCGGGTGGCACCCCAACTCCAGCGGAGCGCGTGCGGGGCGACGACAGCCTGGACCGTGAGTGGGGCGAACCGGCCGTAGACGAACACCCCGAGTGTGATCAACCCCCCGACGCCGGCGATGGCGATGAGGACCGCCAACGGGGGCACCGTCATGGCTGACACGGCGATGAGGACGATCCAGAGCGCCGTGAGCGCCAGGATGATCACGGTCCACAGCAGGAAATACCCGAAGAGTCGGACGCCGCCCACGAATCCGGAGCGCCAGGCCTCCGCCAGACGCACCGGAAGCCCTGCCGCGGCGTCGATGCCCAACCGGTTGCACGCGGCGATCTGGACGCTCGACGCCAGGATCAGGAGCACCAGGGAGCCGATCCCGGCCACTGCCCAGGCGACCGGCGAGTCGATGCGGAGGACCGCGGTCCAGGCCGACGTCAGGGTGTCCTGGGCGACGGGTCCCTTGGTCGCCGCGAGGTCCTCGGTGACGGTCAGGGCGCGGTCGAGTGCCGCGAAGTCGACGAGCGCGGCTCCCACCGCGGCCAGGGCGGCGGCGACCACCACCCAGATCACCAGCCCGACGAGCACGAGTTGCCACCAGGCGCGGCGGATGATCCGACCGACGTCGTCGAAGAGGGCCGGCAGCCGACGCATGCCGCTGGGTGCCAACTCGCCAGTGGCGGGGGCGTAGGCCGACGCGGGAGGTCCGCCCGGTGGCTGACTGCGCCACCCGTCGCCCCACCCGCTCGTCTCGGCCGTCCACTGCATCCCGTCCCAATACCGGTGCTGGGCGGGATCCGCGGGATCGGGATACCACCCGGCGGCGGGGGTCTGGTCGCTCACCGCCCCAGCCTATGCCCGAACCCGCTCCCCTCCGGTGGTCGAGCGGAGCCGAGACCACCGCACCTGTCGACTGCCCCCGCCCGACCGAGGTGCACTATGGCGTCATGGCCAAGTGGACCGACGACGACCTGCCCGACCTGTCCGGACGCACCTACGTGGTGACCGGCGCGACCAGCGGGCTCGGGTTGCAGACGGCCACCGCCCTGGCGGCCCATGGGGCACAGGTGGTGCTGACGGGCCGGGACCCCGATCGGCTGGGGCGCAGCGTCGCCGAGGTCGCCGCCACGGCGACCGGCCCGGACCCGGTCGGGCAGTTGCTCGATCTTGCCGATCTCGGATCGGTGCGGGCGGCGGCGGAGGAACTGATCGCGGCACATCCGACGATCCATGTCCTGATCAACAACGCCGGGGTGATGGCTCCACCGCGCGGGACCACCGTCGACGGCTTCGAACTGCAGATCGGGACGAACCACCTCGGCCATTACGCGCTGACCGGATTGCTCCTCCCGGCGTTGCCCGTCGCCGACGCCACCGCCGACGCCCGGGTCGTCACCGTCGCCAGCGGGGCCCATCGGATGGGCGACGTGGATCCCGACGATCTCAACTTCGAGCGGCGCTCTTACCAGCCCTGGCGGGCCTACGGGCAGAGCAAGTCGGCCAACCTGCTGTTCACCGCCGAGCTCGACCACCGGGCGCATGCCGCCCACGCTCATCTGGTGGCCGCTGCGGCGCACCCGGGGTGGGCTGCCACCAACCTGCAGTTCGCCGGACCCTCCCTCGCCCAGAACCGGATCGGGCGAACGTTGACCAGCGGCGCCAATCTGCTGATGGGTCAGTCGGCCCGGGCGGGGGCCTGGCCGACGCTGTACGCGGCCACCGAGTCCGATGTCCGCGGCGACGACTACATCGGTCCGGACGGACTGTTCGAGCAGCGTGGCCATCCTCGCCATGTCGGCCGCAACAGCGCCGCGTCCGATCCCGACACGGCTCGCCGGTTGTGGGAGGTCAGTGAGGAACTCACCGGGGTCGTCTACGTGTGGCCCACGGCCTGACCGACGGTGTCGCGGGTCGTCACGGGACCAGGACGAAGCTGCCCGCCACGTCGCCCGCCGCCAGGCGCTCGAGAGCCTGGGGCGCCTGATCCAGCGGCAGCGCCTCGGTGCGGGTGCGGATGCCCGCCGGACCCACCAGGGCGAGGAACTCCTGGGCGTCGGTGCGGGTGACGTTGGCCACCGATCGCAGGGATCGCTCCCACCACAGGTCGTCGTAGTCGAACTGGGGGATCCGGTCCAGGTGGATGGCGTTGATCGCCACCGCACCGCCACGTCGCACGGAACGCAGCGCCGAGACGACCACGTCGCCGACGGGCGCGAAGGTGATGGCCGCATCCAGACTGTGGGGGAGCGGGTCGTCGTAGGTCCCCGCCCATTCGGCGCCCAGCTCCCTCGCCCGAGCGGCTTCGTCGGGGGATCGGGTCACCACGCTGCTGCGTACGCCCCAGTGGTTCGCCACCTGGATGGCCAGGGATGCCGACGCCCCGAACCCGTACAGACCCAGCCGCACCGGGTCGGGGCCGACGACCGGTCCGGTGATCCCGGCCACGTGCAGGGCGCGGTACCCGATCACGCCGCCGCACAGCAGCGGGGCGATCTCGGTGTCGTCGCGGTCGGCCAGGTCGTCGGGGATCGGATGGACGAAGGCGGGGTCGGCCCGCACCTGTTGCGCGTAGCCGCCGTCGACGTCCCAGCCGGTGAACTTCGCGGACTCACACAGGTTCTCCTGCTCGGCCCGGCAGTACCGGCACTCGCCACAGGCCCACGCCAGCCATACCAAGCCCACCCGGCGGCCGGTGTCGGGGCCTTCGGCGATCCGTCCGACGACCTGGTGGCCCGGGATGACGGGCAGGGTACGGGCGGGCAGATCCCCGGTCACGAGCTGGAGGTCGGTGCGGCACACGGCGGTGGCGCCGACGTCGATGAGTACCCCGGAGCCACGGGCTTCCGGCAGGTCCTCCCGGCGCAGGGCACGGGCGGGATCGGGACCGGGAGTGACACGGAGTTGGGCGTCCACACCGAGAGTGTGACCGACCCGTGCCCGGCGAGCGACCGGATCACTACCCGCGGTGGTGGTGGGGTGATGTGGCGCACCTCCGTGCCCCTTCGAGGTGTGCAAGCCGTTTAGCCCGTCGAGACGCGGGTAGGCGGCACGCGAACCCCTCTGAGAAAGGAGCGATGTGAGCACGCCGACGACCAGCACGCTGTCGACCGACCCGCGCTTTCCCCTGATCGTCGTCGACTGGGCCCTGGACCGGAATCAGTACGACTCCGGCTGGCTGCGGATGGTGGGCCCTGCCGACGTGTCCCGCCTGACCCTCACCCCGACATCGCAGACCTGGGACGGCGCCGGCCGTCCGGTGACCATCCACGGTGACACCGTCACGGTCACCACGACCGCGGTGGACCCGGCGGTCCGCAACATCCTGCAACTGTGGCGCACGCGCGTGCCCGTGGCCGTCATGCCCGGAGTGCGTTCCGGGGACACGGCCATCCCGTTCATGGTCGACGACGTGGTCGTCGCACGCGAGAAGCTCGACGAGTCCGGCGAGACCCCCCGCCCCAACGGCTGGCTGCGGGTGCTTCCCATCCTGGGAGTGTTGATCGCCGCCGTCCTCCTGATCCCCCTGCTCCGCATCGACCTGCTGTCAGCCTCGGTGGCGGTCATCCTCTACGCGCTCAGCGCCGCGGGCATGACGCGTTGGAGCTACCCCGCGTTGCATTGGGGGGACCCGCCGCGGCGGGATCCGCACGACACGGTGAGTCGGATCGCCGTGGGGGCCAAGGTCGTGTTCTGGGCGGTGGCGGCGGCTGCAGCCACCCTGGTGCTCCTCGACTGGGCCGAAGTGGCGCCGGGGCTCTTCCCCTGGGTGTGATCGCCCTGGGTGTGATCGGCCGGGTGGTGATCCGGCCGCTCCGCGCTCGGCGAACACCGGCGGCGGGGATGTCAGGTCCGGTGTACCGTCGGATTAGGCTTGTCGGACCCCGGCCCTGTCGGACCGGCACCGCCCGCACCCTGACGCACCAGCCCCGACCCCATCCACCGATCAGAAGGCCGCACCGCTCCCGATGGACATGAAGCGAATCGCCCGCGGACCCGTGGTGTGGATCCTGCTCGCCCTGGTGCTGCTCCTGGTGGCCACGAGCGTCATGTCGGACCTGCGGGGCCCGACCGAGGTCTCGACGTCCGACGCGGTGCAGTCGATCCAGCAGAACAAGGTGGCCGAGGCCACGCTGGTGGACCGGGATCAGCGGCTCAACCTGACCATGGCCGACGGATCGCAGCAGACCACCCAGTTCATCACCGGCCAGGGCGTGGAACTGCAGAACCTGCTGCAGCAGAAGTTCGACGAGGGTCAGCTCAAGGACGGCTACAACGTCGAGGTGCCGCAGGAGAGCCTGCTGGTCACCCTGATCGTGTCGTTCCTGCCGATCCTGCTGATCCTGTTCCTGCTCTTCTTCTTCCTCAACCAGATGCAGGGCGGCGGCGGCCGACTCATGTCGTTCGGCAAGTCCAAGGCCAAGGTCGTCAACAAGGACATGCCGCAGACCACGTTCGCCGACGTGGCCGGCGCCGACGAGGCGGTCGAGGAACTCGAGGAGATCAAGGACTTCCTCCAGGACCCGGCCAAGTTCACCGCCGTGGGCGCCAAGATCCCGAAGGGGGTCCTGCTCTACGGGCCACCCGGCACCGGCAAGACGCTGCTGGCACGCGCCGTGGCCGGCGAGGCGGGAGTGCCGTTCTTCTCGATCTCCGGGTCCGACTTCGTCGAGATGTTCGTCGGCGTGGGCGCCTCGCGCGTGCGTGACCTGTTCGAGCAGGCCAAGAACAACGCTCCGGCGATCATCTTCGTCGACGAGATCGACGCCGTCGGCCGCCACCGTGGCGCCGGCCTGGGCGGCGGTCACGACGAACGCGAACAGACGCTCAACCAGATGCTGGTCGAGATGGACGGCTTCGACGTCACCGGTGGCGTCATCCTGATCGCGGCCACGAACCGGCCCGACATCCTCGACCCGGCGCTGCTGCGGCCCGGGCGTTTCGACCGGCAGATCGCGGTGGAGTCCCCCGACCTTGCGGGACGCGAGGCCATCCTCAAGGTGCATGCGACCGGCAAACCGCTGGCTCCGGATGTCGACCTGGGCAGCATCGCCAAGCGGTCGCCCGGGTTCACCGGCGCCGACCTGGCCAACGTCCTGAACGAGGCGGCGCTGCTGACCGCCCGCAACGGCGACAAGCTGATCACCAACCACGCGTTGGACGAAGCCATCGACCGCGTGATCGCCGGACCGCAGAAGCGCACGCGGGTCATGGACGAGCACGAGAAGAAGGTCACGGCGTACCACGAGGGCGGCCACGCGATCGTGGCGGCGGCCCTGCCGGGCAATGACCCCGTCCACAAGATCACGATCCTGCCGCGCGGCCGGGCCCTCGGCTACACGATGGTGCTCCCCGATCAGGAGAAGTACTCGCGGACGCGGTCGGAGATGCTCAACCAACTGGCCTACATGCTCGGTGGCCGTGCCGCCGAGGAACTCGTCTTCCACGACCCCACCACGGGTGCGGCCAACGACATCGAGAAGGCCACCAGTGTCGCGCGGGCCATGGTCACCCAGTACGGCATGACCGAGCGGCTCGGGGCGATCCGGTACGGCCAGGAGCAGGGCGAGGTGTTCCTCGGCCGTGACATGGGGCATGCGCGCGATTACTCCGAGGACGTCGCCGGCGCGATCGACGAAGAGGTGCGTGCGCTTATCGAGGCGGCCCACCAGGAGGCCTACGACATCCTGGTCGCCAACCGCGACGTGCTCGATCACCTGGTCCTGGAGCTGCTGGCCAAGGAGACGCTCGACAAGGCCCAGGTCGAGGCGATCTTCGCCGCACTCGACCTGCAGGACGTCCGGCCCGCGTGGACCGGCTCGGCCCGGCGCGCACCGTCGGAGCGGCCCCCGGTGCTGACCCCGAAGGAGGTCGCCGGGCTCAACGGGCACAGTACGAACGGTCATGCGCCTTCGGACAGCGACAGCGAAGACTCCTCGACACCTGCCGAGGTCGGTCCCTGGGAACCGCCGTCCGGAGAATCCCCCGTCGGCCGCTGACGGGGTGGCGCAGCGGGCGGTTGTGGCCCCAGACTGTGCGCGTGACCAATTTCGATCACGCTCGCGCCGAGGCTGCCGTCCGGGAACTGCTCTTGGCCATGGGGGAGGATCCCGACCGCGACGGCCTGCGTGACACCCCGGCCCGCGTGGCCCGGGCGTTCGCCGAAGTCACCGCGGGACTGCACCAGACGCCCGCCGAGGTCCTGAACACCGAGTTCGACGCGATCTACGACGAGATGGTGCTGGTGCGCGACATCGAGCTCTATTCACTGTGCGAACACCACCTGGTGCCGTTCCACGGCGTCGCGCACGTGGGGTACATCCCCAACGCGCAGGGGCGCATCACCGGGCTGTCCAAGCTGGCTCGCCTGGTCGACATCTATGCCAAGCGGCCGCAGGTGCAGGAACGCCTGACCACGCAGGTGGCGGACTCGATGGTCGAGTACCTGCAGCCGCGCGGGGTGATCGTCGTGATCGATGCCGAGCATCTCTGCATGTCCATGCGCGGGGTGCGCAAGCCGGGGGCCCGAACGCTGACCAGTGCCGTCCGCGGTCAGTTGCGCGACCCGGCCAGCCGCGCCGAGGCGATGTCCCTGATCTTGACGAACTGACCCGCATCTGTGGGCTTCCGTATGCTGTCCGGGTGATCCGCCACCCCGTCCTGGTCGACCTGGTCCCGGATGATCGGTGCGCGGTCATGGGCATCGTCAACGTCACCCCCGACTCCTTCTCCGACGGGGGCCGGTTCCGCGAATCGACCGAAGCCGTCGCGCACGGGATCGGCCTGGCCCGCGCCGGTGCCGACATCGTCGATGTGGGCGGCGAGTCGACCCGACCTGGCGCCCGACGGGTGTCGGCGGACGAGGAACTCGATCGGGTGCTGCCCGTGGTGGCCGGTCTGGTCGAGGCCGGCGTCCCCGTCAGCATCGACACCATGCGCTCCGGGACCGCCGCCGCGGCAGTGGCGGCAGGCGCCGTCCTGGTCAACGACGTGTCCGGAGGACTGGCCGATCCCGAGATGGCCGCGACCGTGGCCGGGCTCGGAACGCCGTACGTGATCATGCACTGGCGTTCCCACTCCTCGGGGATGGCGCAGTGGGCCCGGTACGGACCCGACGTCGTCGGCGACGTCATCGACGAACTCACCCGGTCGGTGACCCGGGCGACCGACGCCGGGGTGGACCCGGGCGCCATCGTGATCGACCCCGGCCTGGGGTTCGCCAAAGAGTCGCCGCACAACTGGGCCCTGATCGCGGGGCTCGACCGCCTGGTGGCGCTGGGTTTCCCGGTGCTCGTCGGCGCCAGCCGCAAGAGGTTCCTCGGTGAGTTGCTGGCCGCCGAAGGCGAACCGCGACCGGTCGAGGCCCGCGAGGCCGCGACCGCGGCAGTGTCGGTCCTGGCCGCCGCCGCCGGGGCATGGTGTGTGCGGGTCCACGACGTGGCCGCGACGCGCGACGCCGTACAGGTCGTCGCCGCCGCGGCCGCCGCAGCCCCCGCGTCTGACCCTGTCTGAGCCGCCGGCGCTCCTGAGGCCCCCGGCCGGCTCAGCCTTGCGGGATCGGGTTGCCCTGGATCTGGTCGATCAGGCCGTAGCTGGTCGGATCGTCGGGGAGCACCCACGCGAATCCCTCGAGGAAGATGATCGCCACGACGTTGGCGACCAACATGACCAGGAAGATCACCACGACGATGTTCGAGATCCACTTGGCCGCACCCTCGTTCGAGGTCATCGGGATCCCCCGGGGCGCCAGCATCGAGGCCACACCCACGTACACCACGACACAGAAGAAGGTGATCAATGCCCACGAGTACAGGTGGAGCCCCATGACAGGCTCGCCGTAGCCGGGGTCGCCCGGCTTGATGTGCAACAGGATCTGGCGGGTCGACACCAGGGCCCCGGCGAGGGCGCCCACGGCGCCCATGCCCAGCCCTTGGGCATAGCGCGTCGGGGTGAGGGTGCCGCGCCGTGCCTGCATGATGATGAACAGCGCGCCGAGCGTGCTGAGGATCATCCCGTAGCGCTGGAGCATGCAGAGAGGGCACGGGAACTCGCCCATGACCAGTTGGATGGTGAAGGCGCCGGCGAGCACCCCGCAGTAGCCCAGGACCCACAGGTGGGCGCCCCAGAACGTGAGGAAACTCCAGACCGTGGATGCGCCGACGTCTCCCGGCGATCCTTCGGTGACCTCGGCGGCCACGATGTCGATCTCTTCCCCCGTCGGTTCGGCGGTGATGTCGTCGCTCATCAGAAGCTCAGATCCAACGCCGAGGTCACGTGATAGCGGAACAGTCCGAGCATCAGGATCAGGCTGATCACCCAAAGCGAGATGATCAACCCGCGCTTGGCGCCGCGGACGATGAGGAAAGCCGTGATCATTAAGAGGACGAGGATGATGATGTCCATGGGCCGCACGCTAGAGATGATCACGCTAGGTTGCGCGCTGAACGGGATGTCACTTCGTGGACCGGGGCCCGACGTCGCCTTCCAAGCGGGACGAAAGGGCGTCTCGCGATCGCTGCCACTGGCCTTTCGACTCGTCGCCCGGTGACTCCCTGGACATGGCGGCCACGGCGGAGTTCGTCCCCGGCCTGAGCGGTGGGATCGCCGACCGGGACACGATCGAGCGGGTCCTCGACTCGGGCCCCGTCCCCTTGGACGCGCTGGACTGGGCGCCGGCGCTGCCGTCGCTCCCCGACCCGGCTGCTGCGGACTGACATGCTCGTGGGTCCCCCACGTCCTACGGTGGAGGCATGAGCAACACGTGGCTGGCAATCGCCGGGGCTTTCATCGCGCTGACGGGCCTGCTGATCCTCGCGGGTGTGAAGGGGGTGGTGAGTCCCAAGCGGAACCTGTCGGTGCGACGTCGCCGGCTGACCGGGCTCGGCTTCGTGCTGCTGGGCCTGTCGCTGGTGCTGCAGGGGGTGTGGTCCGGTTCGGTGCTGATGATGCTCCTCTCGGTGCTGCTCGCCTGCGCCGCCCTGGCAGCCTTCATCGGGTCGCTCGTGCTGGCCCGGCGTGAGGCGGACACCGCCGAGAGCGACGCCTGACGGAGCAGTCGGGCGATCGACGAGTCGCAGCAGGATGGTCGAACGGTCGCGGCCGGCGGTGGCGCGCTCGTCGTGGTCGCGGAGGTGGCGGGCAGACTCCCGCCAGGCCGCCATCGGCTCACACGATCCGGCCGTATGTGGCGAGATCAGGGGATTTGGACGTGGAAGCCTGGACCCCGTACGCGCCAGGCAACGCCCGGGGTCGGCGTGCCAGACTCGGCCCACCCACACGGGGCGGACCGAGGGAGCAGGCTCATGCGAATCGCCATCACCGTGGCTCTGACAGCCACAGTCGCGACCATGGGAATGGCGCTGCCGGCGTCGGCAGCCGACGCGTCGGTTGCGGTGTCACACCCGCACGAGGGCAAGCGGTGCCACAGCAAGGGCAAGGTCGTGAAGGTCGGCAACAAGTGGCACCGGGTGAAGTTGAAGTGCACCAAGGTGCGCCGCGGCGACCATCATGTGCTGGTGTGGAAGTACCACGGCCGGGCCTGACGACGGAGCGCCTGCGATCTGGACCGGGAAGCGCCCGGCTCACGGACGAGGGTTTCACCGACTCCCGATCGAGCCGTGGTGCTCGCGACGTTGGAACGAGTCCCCCACCGGGGTGCCGTCCACGTAGTTGCGCAGGAACCGGATCGCGGCGGGCGCGTCGTCGCCCGCAATGCCGTCCAGGTGGTCGTACATCGCCGACTCGAGGTCCTGGACCTGATCGGCGTGTGTCACGCCGGCCGGCGTGAGGGACAGCACGACCGCTCGCGCGTCGCTCGCGTCGGGCTGTCGTTCCACGAGTCCGCGATCCACGAGCCGATCGACTAGGCGGCTGGGGTTGGTCCCGGTCTCACACACCAGAAGTGTGCCGACAGTCCCCAGCGACGCAGGGCCGTGGTCCTGCAGGACTCGCAGAACCTCGGCCTGAGATGGCGTCAGTCCCAGTGGTCGCAAGGCGCGCGACCACTGACGTCGCCCCTCCAGTTGAGCCGCCAGGACGAGGTAACGCAGTTGTTCCGCGGTCCGCATGCTCCCTATCGTCCCAGCCCTCGACCCGCGGGTCACCGCCTCTACCCTGAGGTGGCCCGAGCCAGGTGCGCCGCTGCGCTCGCATCATGAGCCGCCAATACCGCGAGGTCCGGGAGATTCCGCTGCAGTGTCAGGACGGCGTCACTGCTGTGGCGCAGTTCCTCCTTCTCCCCGGCACCGGGCACCACCCCCGCATCCAGCAGCTCGCACGAGTAGGTCAGGTCCCCGACCAGGGCCATGGGTGCCCATCCGTCGCGGCGCACCACCAGGGACATCGACCCAGGAGTGTGGCCCGGCGTGCGGACGAGCACCATTGAACCGTCGTCGAACAGGTCGAACGATTCGGGGAACGGTGCCAGTCCGTGATCCGTCCCGGCGTAGGTCACCTGCTCCCATCGGCGCCCCGGCGCCTCGATGTGGCGCACCATGATCCCGGACAACTCCGCGCCCCGCGCATGCACCGTGGCCCACTCCTTCGGATCGACCAGGATCCGCGCCTGCGGCACCTCGCCCAAGCCGCCGATGTGGTCCTGGTGAAGGTGGGAGATGATCACCGTTGAGACGTCCGTCGGGGCATACCCCAGCCGCTTCTGACCGGCCGTGAGCGTCTGGTCCTCGGGGATCTCCGCCTGTGCGGTCCGCCGGTACATGGCCCCCACCAGGCCTGCCGGGAAGTAGCCCGGATCCGTCAACGAAGCCCGGTCCTGGCCGGTGTCGAACAGCACCAGGCCATCGTCGTGCTCCACCACGAAGGCCTGGATCGGCATCAGCGGTGTCCACTGACGCGACGTCGCCATCCACAGCAGCATGGGCTTCCACGTTGCGGCGATGTGCTCCGGACGCACCCTCACCCTGCCGGTGCTCACTATGCTGACCCGCCGAACCGTGCCCATCGTTCTCTCCCATCAGTCGCCCACTTATATAGGTGTCACGACATATAGTGTCACGACATAGAGAACCCGGTCCAGTTGCGCGGGCCGTCGATGGTGGTCGATCGACGCAGCCGGTGCCCGGTGTCTCCGGTCAGTTGCTGGGCACCGGGGTCGTGTCGCCCAGGGCGAAGCCGCGGAACTGGACGTTCACGCTCGTCACCGGCGTCATGTACTGCCAGTTCAGGGCGCCGGCGTTCGAGCCGGTGAACGAAGAGGTCGGCCAGCCCTGTTTGCCGGTGGGCATCGGCCAGTTCGACCCGTAGGCGTTGCCGATGTCGGTGCCGGGGCGGTTGATCGACACGCCGGGGAGGTCGACGGATGGGGTGGCGTTGCAGCCGAACGTCACCGGAACCGTGGGCGTCCCCGACAGCGTCGCCATGTTCGAAAGGTCGTCGGCCGACACCAGACCCTGCGCGACCGCGCCGGAGCCGCCGGTGGCGGCTGCCTGGATCGAGATCGGCTGCGAGGCGGCGTTCGGGGCGAGGTAAGGGGTGGTGACTCCGTTGCTTCCTGGCTGCAGCGAGCTGTCGTAGTAGACGTAGTCGCCGTTGGCCGCGATGCCGTAGAAGTTCACGAGCCAGTCGGCGTTGGCGGGCAGGGTCCCGGACCCGTTGGTCGGCTGGGTGGCCAAGGTGGTGCTCGAGATCGAGGTGGGCGCCGACTCGCCGAATGGCGTGTAGAGGGCGGCGTCCATGTCGCTCAGGTCGCACGACAGTTCGTAGTCGCCGTCGGAGTCGGCGGTGGCGGTGAGTTGCGGCGGGTCGCCCTGGTTCACCATGCCGCTGACGAAGTCCGGGTTGGTCAGATACGACAACTGGATGGACAGCTGCCCGGGCGGGTCGTAGCTGCAGGCCATGTTGCACTTGGGGTACTTCTTCTGGCAGTTCGTGGAACTGGGCGTGCATTCCGAGACGCCGTCGGGCAGTCCGGGGTTGGGTCCGATGTACTGGATCAGCCCCCCGGTGAACGAGGCCGAGCCGCCGGTGAACTGGCCGGAACTGGCGTTGTTGCTGACCATGTAGGCGGGTTGACCGCCGTTCCAGTAGTACATGGCGCTGGTCTGGGCGCCGAGGGCTTGCTGCAGTGACGCCTGCAGGAATGTCGAGTCCGGGGTCGCGCTGCTGCCCTGGTTGCCGGCCGCGGGATTGCCGGCCCAGTTCTGGGTCGGGGGGAGGGTGGCGTTCGCCGCGTTGTTCACCGCGTTCGTTCCGATCCCGGTGACCGAGGTCGTCAGGCCGAACGTCTGCGGGTAGACCGAGGTGTCGGTGCAGGTCGAGGTCTTGCCCAGGCCCTTGAAGAACGCGATGGTGAACCGCACGGCGGCCGCAGCGGTGGCGCCGATGGCGCCGGAGTCGACGTACGTGGATCCCGACCCGAGGTTGTCGACGACGTTCTGCCCGGCCGCGTTCGCCGCCTGCGACAGCGCCGTCGCCTGCTGGCCCTGGGTGCCGGGGGCGTCCATGCCCTTGGTGGCGCCGGCGACTCCGGGGTAGGGCGAGTACACCGGAGGTTGGTAGGTGTCCGAGGTCGTGTTGAGGCCGGGGAACGCGTCCCAGTAGCCCTGATAGTCGAACATCACCGAGCCGCCCGCGGGCACCGTGGCCTTCTGTGCGTTCGGCTGGATCTGGTAGGCGGTCGAGATCCCCACCCACATGCACTGGACGTCGGGCTGGAAGTTGACCTGCTGCTGGAACGGCGTGTTGTTGTGGACGTAGATGTAGTTGAAGAACGGCTCGCCGCTGTTGGTCTTGCTCTTGGTCGCCTCGACGTCGTGGGTTCCCTCGACGTAGCCGAGGCCGCGATGCCGCGTAGTGCGGCCGGGGTGTCGTTGGTGCCGGGCGTTGCGCGCGAGCTGACGCTGGGTCTGGCGGTCGTACGCCTTCGGGGCCAAGGGGCCGGGGGTCACCTGAACGAGGTCGCGGGGTTTCGTGCCGGGCCGGGTGTCCTTGTGGTGTTCGACGGTGACGGCGATAGCAGCCCGACGTCCGGGGAAACTCCGGTGGGCCAACGAACGCGTGGTCGAGCGGTTCAGGCGGACATTCAGCGAGTACACGCCGCGTCTCTTGACCCGGACGACCCGGTCGGTGTGTTGCAGCAGCGCGCTGTCGGGAAGCACCGTGGGCGAGGTCGGTCGCGTGACGCGGGTGAACTTCCGCTTGCCGACGAGCACCTGGTAGATCACCCGGTCCCGCTTGCGTTTCCCGGCCTGGGTCGCGAGCGGGTCCACGTAGGCTCGCGCCTTCACGCGGTAGTGGCCCCTGCTTTTCACGAGGTGGGGAAGCTGTACCCATTGCGGCGCCAACCCTGCTCGCTTGACGCTGTTGCGGCTGTCGCCGCCCTGCTTCGCCGACCCGGCGGCTGCCGTGATCGCGGTGGCTGCTGTGGCAGTCGAGGTGGTGGTCGGGGCGACGGCCGCTTCGGCCGGTCCGGTGCCGGCAACGGCGAGCGTCACCACCAACGCGAGGGAAGCACCGGTGCGGAACATCTCGAGACCCTGCTCTCCCTGGCGGCGGAGTGCCGCCTCGGATTCCCGTCCTACCACTGACGGGTGGCGGGAGGGCAGGCGTTTCCCGGAGTCGCACCCACTTGCCTGATCGAGGGACACCGGTCACGCCGCTCGTCGGCGCCATCGGTGCGAGGGAGAGGCGGAGACGATCCAATGACTCGCCCCGGGACTTCGGTCGGGGTTTCGCGCAATGGTCCAACGTTCGAGGTCCACTTGTCTGTGGTGTGCCCAGCAGAGGAGAACCAGATTCTCCAGATCGGACCGACCCCCCTGCGCCCACGGCCGGACATGATGTGTCTGGCACTCGGAGGGCGGTCGATCACACAACAGGCACCCGCCGTCGCGCAGCGCGAGCGCCGCGCGTTGGGCGGGGGTCGCGAGTCGCGTCGCGCGGCCCATGGCGAGTGGTTGGACTCGGGTGCGCGTCAGGGTGGCGGTGATCGGATGATCGGCGGGGTCGTCATCGGAGACGAGCGCGCCGGTCAGGGTGCCGCTGCACAGGACGAAGGCGGCGGCCGCGTCTCCGAGGGTCTGCGGGGTGGCCGTGGTCGCCAGGGCGGTGGGGTCCTGTCCGGGGCCGGCGGGCTCATCCAGGGTCGCGGGAGCGGGGGCGCGGGGTTCACGCCGGGCGATGCGGTCGGCCTCGGCCGCCCCCATGGTCACGGTGAGCGCTACCGGAAGCCCGGCGGTCGTGGTGGGCAGGTCGCCGTGGGAAGCCGCCCGGTTGACCAGCGTGATCAAGGCGTCGGCACGGCGCTGCGACTTCGTGAGCCGGTCCCCGGCCACGCGCAGGGACTCGGCGAGCGCGTCTAGGGCGCTCATCACCGCCTGGCCTTCGAGGCCGGGGAGATCGGCGTCGATCATCGTCATGCCCCCGTGGCTCGTCGCCACCAGGCGCCGTCGGTCGTAGTCGGTCTGCTCGGAGGCCTCACGATCATCGGGGTGCAGTAGATCCAACGCCCGACCCACCAGCAGTTTCACGCCCGCAATCGACAGTTTCGGGAGTTCCGGCGCGACAGCTCGCACCACCTGGGACTCGGTGAGTGCCGGCAGACCGCGGAGACCTCGGGCCAGCGTTGCCACGACATCGGTGCTCAGGGTCGCCGTGCGCCACTGCTCGGCCAATGCGGGATGGCGTTGGGCGAATCGGGCGGCGGTGATCACTGTCGATGCGGTCCGGGAGGTCCAGGCAGCGCTGCGGTTCAGATGGGTCGCGGGGGTGTGCGGGAGGACGTCGTGACACTCCGCGGCCGACAGGCTGCGACCGAGCTCCGCGTCCAATGCGGTCCGGACCCGCGCCAGAACCGTGACCCGGTTCGCGAGCCCGGACGCGGTCGCCAGGTCGCCCGTGACGCTCGTCCGCCACTCGCTCGAGGGCCGCGACGAGGTCCCGCACGGAGTCCGGGCAGGTTGCCGCACCGTCCAGAAGTGCGGATCCCAGGGGCCGCGGGTCGGGTTCTTCGTCCATGCCCTATTCGAACACATGTTCGAATAGGGCGCAAGGGTTCACGCGGACGTGTCTCAACCTCGATCCGTGGGGCGACTCAGGCCAAGGAGTGATGGGCGAGCAACTCCCGCGCCTTGCGGTCCGCGGCCGACCGGAATCGCGCCACATCGGAACGGTTCATCAGGGCGATGTCCTCGACGAGCACGGTCCCGGGCCCGGTGCGGAAGAAGATCAAGGCCACCCGCTCGTCGAAGGGTTCCTGCACGGTGACCAGACACTCGCGACCGGGCACCTCGGAGGTGCGTGGGTCGGCGTCGACGACGTCCACCGCTAGTGCCTCGAACGACGGGCTGGCGTCATGGGGGATCACGAGTCGGAACGTCAGGGTGCGGCGGTTGGCCGCGATCAGCCGCGCCTTGTCGGGGGTTCCGGGAAGGTGTCGTCGAGGACCTCCGGGTCGGACATGTTCCCCACCAGGAAGGTGCGGATGTGGCCGTCGGCGCCCACCGGGCCGGCGTCCATCTCGTACCCCAACGGGGTCTGCCGCAGTTGGTAGGGATCGACGACCCGCGTGCTGGTCCCGGGCGTCCACTCGCGGGTGTAGGTGAATTGCAGGCGGCGGTGCTCCACGATGGCGCGTCGGATCAGGGGGAGGATCGGTGAGGTCGGGAAGGTCCGGGCGGCCACCGACATGGCGGGCAGCCACGTGAGCCGCAGCTTGTCGATGGCAGAGCGCAGCTCCTCGTTGTCGGGTTCCTGGTCCAGGAGCTGTTCGGCGTAGACGACGAGCTGCACGATCTGCGGGACCTCGAGCCGCACGCCGAAGGGGTCGGTGCGGGACAGGTCGCGATCGAGCACCACCCACACCGCCGACTCCATGTCGGGGGCGTCGTGGTCGAACAGCCAGTCGTCGCGATCGATCCCCTCCCACGATGCCGGGGGAGGTTCGCGCAGCAGGAGCAGGGGGCTCGCGCTCTCCTCGTCGACCAGGAACTGGCTGCTGTGGTAGCTCGCCAGGGCCTGGCGGGTGTCGTGAAGGCGTCGAGTTCGAGGGTTCTGGCGAGGTCGTCGATCGACAGGCCGTCGGGGTACAACGTCAGCACCTCGACAGCCTCGGCCGGCTTGTCCACCCGGGCGACGAAATCCGATGTCAAGTGCCGGCTCCTCGACGAAGGTGAGGAGTTCGGCGCGGACCGTCGCACAACTCCGGAGGTCCTTGTCGAGCTGACCCGGGTCCCCAGTTGGTAAAGGCGCCGGCGCCACAGCCAGCGATTGGTGATGGGGATCGACAGCCTGGATGCCCTGTGCTGGCCTCGGTGCGGTGTCGGGGCGTGCCGAGGGCGAGAGTCACGCGCGGCTCGTGGGTGATGTCGGTGATCACCTCGGCGACGATCGGCTCCCCGTCGGGATGCTCAACGGGTCGGCATCCTGGCAACCGGTTGCGGCGGCGATGCCGATCCTGCGGGCCGAGCCGGACGTCCGTGATCCGGTCGAGGCGGAAGAAGCTTGAACTCCGTCCTCGCGGGCGATGATCCGCCATCGGCCGGTGTCCGTGCGGCGCACGTCATCGACGTCGACGGTGCGGGGACGGTCCTTGTAGGTGAAGTGCAGGGGCATCGGTGCTTCAGTGCGTGCAGGGCCTCCTCGACGATGCGCGCTGGTGAGGGCCGGGGCGATGTGGCGTCCTGGGCGACACGGCGGCGTGAGCGGCCAGCCCGGTCGGCGGGGTCGTTGCCGGACAGCACGACCGCGCGGGACAGCGGCAGCCGCTCACCTGGGGTCAGCAGCGTGTTCAGGCGCGGATCCTGGTCGAGCAGGCGATGCGCCATGGTGGTGCCGCTGCCCCGGGTCTCGATCGCCCAGCCGCGTTCCCGCAGTCTTCGGATGTCGCGGGCGATGGAGTCCTTGGGCCGGGCGTCGCGGTACTCGAGTTCGGTGATCATCAGGTCGCGGAGCTTCCAGTTCGGCGAGACCTGGGCCAACAGCGACAGGAGACGGATGAGGCGCCGCGTCGCGACCAACTTGTCGCGCCCGGGCTTCCTGGCCATCGCGCCTCCCTCATCAGATCCTGTTCCGACGCCGCTGATGCCAGTCCAGCACTCCTGCCCCGCGATTGCCCGGCCACGGCCGGTCCGGACGGGGGTCGACCGGGTGGGGGTCGTCCCGCCGGTTGTGTCGGAGGTGCGAGGGACCCTCGGGAACAGGAGGAAGAACATCCAGGGAGAGGGTCGAATCGATGAAACGCAAGTACTCGCTGATGACATTCACGCCGTCCGTGGTGCCGCGTCAGCCAGATCCGGGGTGCCCGCGGTGCTGCCGCGCCCCGAGCGGCGGCGTCCCCGGTGACCCCCGGAGACCTGCCGCGCACCGATCCGGCGGAGATCGCGCTGATCGACGTCGACAACCTCGTCATCGGTCGCGACGGCGGGTGGGCGGCTGCCGCGGGCCGCACTGGCCGAGGTGTATCCGCAGCTCAGTGCGATCGAGGTCAACCTCGCGGTGGTCTCGCGCACCGTGCTGGCGGCGCTGGGCGAGGACGTCCTCTTCGAGTTCGACCGGTGGACCTGGCGACTGGCCGACGCCGGCAAGGATGCCGCCGACCATGAACTGCGCGACTTCGCGGTGGCGGCCCTGCGGCAGCGCCCGGGAGCTCGGGTCGCGGTCGCGTCCGGCGACCACATCTTCGCCGACCTGGCGCGGGAGACCGAGATCGCGGTCATCGTGCCGCGCGGGCATCACGGCGTGGCCAAGGTGCTGCGCCCCCACCTGCGCGTGCGGAACCTGCCCGTCGAGTATCGGCTCGCGAGTTGAGGGGCGGAATGCGGAAGTCGAAGGAAACCTCAGGAGGAACGACATGCCCGATATGACGAATTGGTGGCCGGGTGAACTCGGGGTCCGCCGGGTTGCAGTTGCTGTTGGCGGAGGAGGCGCGCCAACAGATCGATCCGGAGCTTGCGTCCGACGGTGGACCCTCCCCGGAGCGACCGCCCGACGACTGGGAGATCAGCAAGGTGCTGTTGCTGGCCCAGGTCCAGTTGGACCAGTTGGTGACCCTCGTCAGTCGATTCACGGGGATCCCGGAACCGCTCGCGGATGTGGCCGACACGCGCGCGGCCATCGAGTGGGTGGCGCGCGCGTTGCGGGACGCGGACGGCGGCCCGGCAGAGGTCCACGGGAAAGTCGAGGGGGTGCGAGCCCCGGACGACTTCGAATGGTTGGCGGACATGGTCGGGGAGGCGGTGGAGTTGCGCCAGGCGCTCTCGGGCGGTCCCCATCTGGTGGGCCACGCTTTTGCCATCGACGGCAGCATCACGTTCACCCTCGGGCCGGAGACGCCGGCCTGTCCGGCACTGGGGTTGCGGGGGTCACCGGGCCGCGAGATGGAGGACCGGCCGGCCGAGGTGTTCCACGCCGCCGTGCGCGCGACCGAGTGCGCCGCGTGCCTGGAGTACTGGGCGCGGGAGCTGGGGATCGTGTGGCTGGGCCGATCTGCGCCCGAAGCCGGTCCTGGCTCATCGCCGGATGTCCCCGCTGAGCAGGAGTCCGATCCCGACGTCCCGCAGACTTTGGACGAGCACCGCTACGCCGGGCTGGTGGGTCTGGACATCTTCACCCGGGATGGCTACGAGATGGCTCGTGCCCTGGGCTTGTGGTGACGAGGCGCGCGGGCCTGTTGGCAAAGCACTCCTTCGAGGGCTCGATCCGGTCGCATGCGATCGTCTACCCAGGCGTCTCGCCGCTGGATCCCACGTCAGCGTGGGGACGGTGGTCGATGGGCATACATCGGGTATCTAACACGCGATTGGACTTTCCTAGTCCGGATCTAGCTAGCAACATGGTGGCGACGAACATGCTTTCCTCATACTTGTCGAGCGGAGTTCCTTGCGAATCGAGTCTGGACATACTGCCAACTTCCGTGAGTGTCCCCGCGTAGCGCGCTTCGCATCAGCGTCCCCTCCGTTTCACCGGCACCGGCCGCACCCGTGGTCGGGGGGACGGGAAGTCGGCGATTTCCCCCACATCGCCAGGACACGACCCTGACGGTTCACGACCAGGCCCTGTGGGTGGCGGATCATCCGCTTGATGATGCGGGCGTTGCGGCCGGTCTTGGCGCCGAACCTGATGCGGGGCAGCGACGCGTTGCCGAAGGCCCGCACGATCCGTTGACCTGACTCCTCACGTTCCGCATGCAATCGTCCACCCCTTGCAGAACAACGCTGAACCGCGCATAAACCTCCGATGAAGCATGCCGTGAAGAAGTACCTGTTTGTTGTCGCGTTGGGCGTCCTAGCAGTTCTTCCGACCATCCCGTTGTCGCTGACTTCGCTTGGACCCGTGGGGTCGGGCGCAGGGGTGCTCGGGACCGTCGTCGCTGTTCTCGCATTGCGCACATATGGCGTGGGTGGAGGCAGCCTGGTAGCGCTCCTTAGTGCCGTGGTGCTGAGCTTCGCGCCCGTTGGACTGCTGTACCCCGCACTGGGGACCATGCTCATGGTGATCTTGGCCGCATACCATGGCACGGAATACCAATCGTGATGCTGAGTTTCTTCGTCGGCATCACGATGGTGCTGCCGAATCCGATTACGCTGGAGCAAGCGGAGCAAGGCGTGACGGTGACCGCCGATTACATACTCGTGCTCGCCGTGTTGATGGTGATATCAACGATTTGGGGAATTCTGCTCGGCTGGCTGCTGCTCTTGAAGCTTCCGCGCGCGCCATTGGTGCCCGTGCAGCGGGAAGTGGCAATGACCTACGGCGCAACGTTGGCGCTGCTCGGCGGCGCGGCTGCGGCGGTAGCTTTGACCTGGTTCCCCAATACCGCAGCTGGTTGGACCATCCTCACAATCTATGTAGTTGTCATTCCACGAGCCCCCGGCGACAGAGTCGTCCGCGCGATGCGGATCAAAGCAGTGCACCGTGTCGGGGGGACACTGGTGGGGGTGCTGATTGAAGCCGCGATCGCTGCAGTAATCAGCCAACCCGTGCCGATTTTCGTGCTCGGCATCATCTGCCTCGTAGTCGCAATGGAGCTACGGTTCGGGGGTCAGCCGTATTGGCTGTTTGTCATCTTCCTGACACCAGGCGTCGTGTTCCTGACGGGGTATGGCATGGACGCCAACCAGTTCGCTCTCATGCGGCTGGCGTGCACCGTCATCGGGGCCATCCTTGCGCTGGGCGCGCTCGAGTTCCATCGGAGGTACACAATCCCGTGGATCGTACGATCACGCGAACGCGACCCCACGAACCTTTTGGTGTGACCCCTAGGCTGCCCGGGATTTGGCTTTCGGGAGGTCGACGGTCGAGCGGGCGGTGGCGTCGGATCGGCCGCCGAAGTATGAGCGGGCGGTGGTGTCAACGTCGTTCACATCGTTCGAGGCGGCGGTGCGGCAGCTTCTGGCAGCGACGCCGGACATGCCAGCGACCGTTTGCCTGATCCGGGGCTCTCAGGGCCGCGCTCCGTTCCCGGCCGGGGTGTCACCGAGAAACTGCGCCAGCGCCGAGTCCTCGTCAGCGGGCATGGCGAGCAGGAAACCCTGCACCAGGTCGAACCCCGCCTCGCGGCACAGCCGCAGCTCGCGTTGCCGCTCCACGCCCTCGATCAGCACCAGCGCGTCCACCTTGTGCACCAGGTCCACGACACCTTCGAGGAACGCGGGACTCGTCTCGCCGACCGGCGGGTGCAGCAGGCTGCGGTCGACCTTCACCAGGTTCAGCGGGATCCAGGTCAGGTAACTCAAGGCGGCGAACCCCGCGCCGAAGTCGTCGAGCGCCAGCCGGACTCCCTGGGAGTGCAGCGCCGACAGGGCGGCCAGGGCCTGAGGTCCCGACGTGAGCAGGGTGTTCTCAGTGATCTCGACCATCATCGTCTGCAACGGGATCCCGGCGGCTTCGCAGGTCTGGCGGAAGTTCTCGGCGAACCCCGGCTGCAGCAGCTCCGACGGCGACACGTTGATCGACAACAACGGGCACCCCGAGCGCGCCGCCGCCTCGGCGGCATTGCGGGCGACCCACTCACCGATGCGGGGCATGAGGCCGAACCGGTCGGCGCTGTCGAGGAAGGCGCCCGGCCCAAGCAGGCCACGGGTCGGGTGCTGCCAGCGCAATAGGGACTCGGCGCCGATCGCCGGGCCGCCGTCCAACGGGTGGAACGTCTGGAAGTTCAGCCGGAACTGGCTCTCGTCCAGCGCGTTCTGCAACTCCTCGCGGAACACCCGCTCCTTGCGGGCATGCTCCTGCATCGACGGTTCGAAGACGGCCGATGATCCGGGTTCGGCCGAGCGCGCGGCGAACAGTGCGGCCTCGGCATGGCTGAGCACGTCGGCGGGCTGATCCCACGGACGGGCCTCGCGTACCCGACGCTCGCGGTGAGCGTGACCTCCCGCGGACCGGCCGGGATCGGCTCGGCCAACGCGCTGCGAATGGCCCGGTCGACCCCTGCCGACGCGCCCGGTTCCCCGTCGTGCAGGATCGCAGGCGAGTCGCCGAGGTGTGCCACCAGGTCACCGGGGTTGCGTTCGGCCAGCCGACGGCCCACCTCGCCGAGCGCCGCGTCGGCGGGGCCACTGCCGAGCGCGTCGTTCACCGACCGGAAGTCGTCGATGTCGATCACCGCCAGGACCTCGCCGCGGAATCCCCACTTCGCCCGCTCGTCCAGGTCCCGCAGCAGCGCCGTGCGGTTGGGTTGGCCGGTGATGGCGCTGGTGGTGTCGACGCGTTCGGACAGCCGCTGCGCCTGTTCCTGGCCGGAGGCGTCGCGCCACGACACCAGAACTTGATCTTCGGAGATCGGCTGGGCGCTGAGTGACAGACGCCCACCCCCGGGACGGCCCAACTCGCCCGGCGTGACCGTGGCGCTGCGTCCGGCGTGCGTGAATCGGGTCAGCTCCAGCAGGTCCTGCAACGCCGCGGGCGCCGGATCGGGGAACGTGCTCTCCGCGGACGCCTCGATGAGTCGCCAGTCGTCGTCACGGTGTTGGTACAGCCCTGTCGGTGTCCTGGTGTTGGACAGGGTCAGTGTCAGCGCCTGGGCCAGTCCCTCTGCGCGGCGGCGGGCGTGGGTGAACGACGAGTTCAGGCTCACCAGGTACGCGGCGACCCCGAACCCGGCAGCGGCGATGATGAACACGCGGGTCGAGTAGTGGCCGACGGTGAACCGCGCCGGGGTGGCGAGAGCGACGATCGGAACCGCGCCATTGAGGATCAGGATCAGGACCGCCCAACGTTCCATGGTCGTGCCCTTCTCGCGAAGAGCAGGCCGATCCAGCTGACCACCACCACAGCTGCGATGAACTTGGTGATCACCGCGGTGTCGTGGGCGAAGTCCGCCGCTGTGGTCCGTTGGAAGATCACCCAGATGATCGCCAGGACGATCGCGGACAGTGCGAGGTAGGCCCAGGTCAGCCGCCCCAGAACCCGATCTCGATCGGCCAACGCGATCGTCCGCGGCCACCGAGCCGGCCAGCGGATCAGCGCGAGTGTTGCCAACGGGGTCACCATCGCCCACGCGGTGCCGAAGTACGGGCCGGCGCCGGGGTTGTTCACGAGGCCCTCGTCGGTCCATACCCCGGGGATGACCATTGACCACGCGAACGTGGTGATGACGCTGTAGACGTACATCCCTGCGAGCATCGCCAGCCGCGTGCGCCCGTCCTGTCGGAACTGGATCGCCAGGACCGCGGCGGAGACAAGATCGAGGCAGAACGCGGCGCCGAAGGCCGCGGACAACATCCCCGGCGAGGGCTGCAGTTGCAGGGGTCCGAAGATCAAGATCACGGGCAGGGTGAGGAGCACCAGCACTGCTGCGATGGTGCTGCGATCCACTCGGTCCGTTGCTGTGCTCACTGGCATCCGCGCTCTCGCCGCCGGATTTCAGAATGGCACTACGGCGAAGCCGTCGCCAGGGGTCGGACATGGTGGTCTCGGCTCCGCTCGACCGCGGGGGTCTCGGCTTCGATACGGCGCTGGCGCGCCTACTCAACCCGCGGGTGGGTTTCGATACGGCGCTGGCGCGCCAACTCAACTCCCGGGTGGGTTTCGATACGGCGCTGGCGCGCCTACTCAACCCGCGGTTGGCGCCACTACAGCCGGGCGTCGATCTCCGTCATGACTTCCTCGACCGTCAACTCGTCGATGAGTCCGAGTTTCTGCGCGATCTCGGCCATCTCGATCGAGTCGCGCACGGTGACCAGCCCGCCGGTGGCCACATCCGCGGAGTCGGCGTCGGCATCTCGCGCCGGGGCGTCCAGGTCGCGGATCAGCGCCACCTGGATCCGGTCGGGGTCGGACTCCAGGAACTGTTCGTAGATCTCGCGATCCTTCTCGCCGCTGTCGCCGATCAGGACGAACGACATGTCGGGGTAGGCGTCCAGGATCCGGCGGATACGGGCGCTCTTGTGGTGCGACTCGAACTTGCCCTCGTCGTCACTGGTGGGCGACCCCGGCCGCCAGTCGGTGAGGAACAGCGGCCCCCGCGGGAACCCGCGCACGCCCAGGAACTGCACCAACATGTCGTACAGGTTCCACGGGCCCGAGGACACGTAGAAGAACGTCGACTCGGGCCGGGTCACCGAGCCACGGGCCAGGCCGCGGTAGAGGCTGGGAGTGCCCGGCACCGGCTTGCGCCCGTAGGCGTCGCGCAGCAAAGTGCGCCGCAGCGCCTTCAGGCCCTCGGTCATGCCGGTGGTCAGGATCGTGTCGTCGATGTCGGTGATGAACCCCACCGTCGATGCGGGATCGGGCAGCACCACGCGCCCGCGCGCCGTCACATCGCGCCCGCGGTCGGTCGCGGAGAACCGGACCTCGTGCCAGCCCGGGGCGATGTCGCCGACCGGCACCTTGGCGATCACGAACCCGTCGGCGTTGCTGTTCACCACCACTGAGTTCCCGGCCACCGTCACGGTGACCTCGACCCCGGCCATGTCCAGCACCACCCACCGCAGGAGGTTGGCTGCCAGGGTGGCGTCGATGCGCAGCCCCCCGGCCTGGGTATCGAACACCGGCTTCTCCATGACCCGCGCCCGCACATGTGCGACCCCGTCTGCCACGAATCCGCGGTACGGCTGGATGATGGACGGCCCCAACGTCCCCGTCGCGCGCTTCCCCGTGCGCAGCGTCTGGGTGGCGAGGTCCTCCATGTCGGCCCCGAACTGCAACCAATCGACCATCCCCGGAGTCTGTCAGCAACGGCTCGCTGTCGCGCGCGCCGCCGGAGCTCCGCTTATTGGGATCAAGCAGCGGGTCGCTCGGTGGGCGTCGCGGCGAGTCGGCTCATCGGTCCCCGGCCAGATGTCGGGACAGGAACCTCTCCGCCACTTCGCCGGCGAACGGCGGCACGCCCAGGTGCCCACCCATGTTGATGTTCATCGACTTCTCGGGCGAGCCAAATGTGTCGAAGAGATCGAGGGCGGCCTGCCTGTCGTTGTGCTCGTCGTCCCACTGGAGCAGGACGTGCAGCGGAAGGGTCACGCGACGCGCGTCCGCCTTGGTGGCGTCGGGGATGAAGCTTCCGGCGAACAGGACGGCCGCGGCCAGCCGCGGTTCCACCAGCGCGAGTCGGACCCCGATGGAGATGAAACCGCCCGAGTACCCCACCGGACCGCCGAGCTCCGGCAGATCGAGCAGGGCATCGAGGGCGGACTGCCACTCGGGGACCGCCTGATCGACCAGGGGCAGGATCAGCCGGTCGATGAGGTCGGGGTCGACGGGTCGCCCCGCCATGATCGACTCGCGCAGGTCGGCGCGTGCCTGCTCCGCTTCGGCAATCGCGGGCCGCTCCCCGCTGCCGGGGAGTTCGATGGTCGCCGAGCAGTGTCCGCTCGTCGCCGACTGTCGGACCCGCGTCAGCAGTCGCGCGTACAGGTCGTCGAGCCCACCGGGATGCCCTTGCAGGACCAGGGGGCCTGGGTCTTCGATGTGCGTCGGTGTCCAGAGGATGCCGGGGATGTCGCCCAGCATGAAGTGACGCTCGACGAGGGAGCCGTCGATCAGTTGTTCAGAAGTGAAGTGCATCGGTCGTGCCTTTCGGGAGTGGATGGTGCTCCCGGACGACCTATCGTCCGACCGTGTCCTTGCTGAGGAGCACCCATTGAGAATCGTTCACGGGTATCACCTCCAGGTTCGTCACACGGATGCAGCCAGGCTAGCAGCGAGCCCGCACCCGGCGGCCACGGATCTTCGACCAGGCACAGGTCAGCGACCGTCAGCGAGCAGTCGCCGCGGCTTGCGTGAGCGTCTGGGCGTGCAGTTCCCGCATGCCCGGGTAGTCGAGGCGGGGATCGGTGACCGGGCGCCCCGACAGGACGTCGTCGAGGTAGCGCCGGTCGGCGTCGAGTCGGGTCATGGGCGCGTCGGTCGGGGTCCCGTGTCCGGGGATCAGGACCGTGCAGCGGCGGACCACGTCGGCCAGGCGGTCCAGCCCGAGCAGGTAGGCCACGAGGTCGGGATCCGCGGAGTCCGGCATCGGCAGTTCGACGTCGCTGAGCATGTCGCCCGCCAGCAGAACGCCGGCGTCGGGCAGTTCCAGGGCGATGTGACCGCGCGCATGCGCGTCGTGCTCGTGCAGCACGATCTCTCGGCTCTCCCAGGGAAGCAGGTAGGGGTCCGGCAACGTCGTGTCCGGCGGGTAGGGCCGGTCGGGAACCTCGGCGGCCGATCGCGGCGCGGCCGGGATCGGGTCCAGGCGGCCGGCGAGCTCCAGTAGGTCCGGGGGCAGGTCGCCGACCAGCGGCTGCAGCCCTTCCTCGCGGCGCTCCCGCCACTGCGCCACCGACCACGGAGTCGCCCAGCGCGGCACCGGCGGCAACTCCGGGTGCCACAACACGTGGTCGTAGTGGACGTGGGTCGAGGCTCCGGCCGCGCAGACGACGCCCCGATCAGTGAGCGCCGTCGCCACCCCTGCCAACTCGTCGGCGTCCCACGCCGGATCGACCACGAGCGCCTCCGACCCGGCGAGCACCACCGTCGACGTCGTGGCGAACCGCCGCGACGTCATGACGAGCACTCCGGCGGCCACCTCGACCACTGCTCTGGGCATCCTGCTCCTCCTTCGTGGGGCGGGTTGTCCGGACCTACTCCGGATCCGGGAACGCGGCGAGATACGTGAGCGTCCGCTGATCCACCTCGCCGTCGAAGAACCTCTGCAACCCTTCGGCATAGATCCCGCCCGGGGCCACGGCGTCGAACAGGGTGAGCGACGACCGCAGCTTGTGGCTGTCGAGGTGTCCGAAGATCGCGACCGGATCGGCTGTCCCGCAGTCGAGGATCAACCGGGTGCACTGCGCCAATCGCGGGCCGAGCACCGGATGAGCGAGGTAGGCCACGGCCTCTTCCCGCGACGTGATCGCGAAGTGATGCGAGGTCGGCGTGTGCCCCAGATCGACCTGCGGAAAGACGAACCACATCCAGTGGCCCCGTTTGTGCCCTGCCGCCAGTTCGGCGGTGATCGACTCCCACGACGCCCCGCGGTGGTGCGGATCGTCGCCGTCCTGGGCGGTCGCGAACCGGGCCAGGTCGAACGGGTCGTCAGTCATGCCGGCTCCCTGTCGCCAGGTCCCATCGTGGCAGTTGTCGTGAGCCGTTCGGGCCGTGGTGGGACGACCGGCGGCTTCAGTCGGACTGAGGATGAGCCGTGGTAGCGTCCGCAGCACTTGATCACGGGGAGCTTTGCGGGGGGAACCGCCGGCGCACGGCCTTCGTCCGACTTGTGTGGGGGATACATCCATGTCGAAGACGCAGAAGACCCGGGTGGCGATCGAGCCGCCGACCTCGGAGGCCCGGCGCGGCCACGTCGTGCGGCGCCGGGTTGTGATCGTGTTGTCGATCGTGGTGGCTGTGGCCTGTTTCGGCGGCGCCATCGTGTGGCGATCGTCGGCCGCGCAGCCAGTGTCGATCGTGGGGACCTGGCAGCTTGCTTCCGTCCAGCATCGCGACGGCCCGAGGCTGCAGATCCCCGCCAAGGCCGACGCCTACATGGAGGTGGATTCCGCCGGGCTGCTGTCCGGCAAGGACGGGGTCGGTGCCTTGCAGGGCGACTACACCATCACCGGTGATCAACTGCGGGTCCGCAACGTCGTTGTTGCAGCAATCGCACGCGCACCCTCCCTGCCGGTCTATGCCTTTGACGAGTTGTTCGACGAGGCCTCGATCGGTGTGGTCACCGTTACCGAGGGCACCCTCGCGGTGGCCACTGCGGACTACACCATGACGTTCGAGGCCACGACCCCGAAGGTCGAGGTGACGCCCACCTTGATCAGCCCCAGCCCGCAGCCATAGATCGATCGCACTTCCTGACGGCGGGGCAGGAGCCGCCCCGCCGGGTGCAGGTAATGCTTTGGTCGGTCGAGGCGCCGCATCGTCAGTCGACCCGCACGTCTGGGCCAGGCGTGCCACCATGTGGGCGTGACGACCGCCAGTGCCGACGACTCGCCTCGCTCGTCGCTCGGGATGCCGCTGGTCGCGCTGATCATGGTCGCTGCGGTCGCCAACCTGAATCTCGCCGTCGCCAACGTCGCCCTCCCGAGCATCGGCCAGGCGTTCGACGCGTCCCAGACCGCACTGAACATGATCGCCATCGGGTTCTCGCTGGGGCTCGCGGCCTCGGTGCTCTACCTCGGTGCGCTGGGGGACCGCTACGGCCGCAAGGGAATCCTGCTCACCGGCGTGATCCTGTCGATCCCCGCGTCGCTGCTGGCGGGGTTCGCCTGGAACGAATGGGTCCTGGCCGGCGCCCGGATCTTCGGAGGGGTGGCAGCCGGTATGGCCTACCCGACCACCCTGGCGTTGATCACCGCGATCTGGACTGGGGCCAACCGAACCAAGGCGATCGCCCTGTGGTCGGCCATCGGCGGAGGGGTCATGTCGCTGGCGCCGCTGGTGTCGGGGGTGCTGCTGTTGTCGAGGCCTTGGGGTTCGGTTTTCCTGATCACACTCCCGCTGGCGATCATCGCGTTGGTGCTGGCCCTCAAGTACGTGCCCGCACACCTGGACGAGTCGACCGAACCCGTGGACCATCTGGGCGGCGTGCTGTCCGTGATCATGGTGGCGACGCTGGTGATCAGCATCAACTTCGCCCCCGTTCCCGGAGCGATGCGCTACGCAGCCATCCTGTTCGGCGTCACCGTCGTCGCCGCTCTGTTGTTCGTCCGGCGTCAGCGCACCGCCCCCAACCCGCTGTACGACCTGAAGGTGGCCCGGCGCCGGGTCTTCTGGGTCGCCGCCGTCGGCGGCATGATCGTCTTCGGCAGCCTGATGGGTGCCATGTTCATCGGCCAGCAGTACCTGCAGAACGTGCTCGGCTACGACACCGCGCTCGCCGGCGTCGCTCCGCTGCCGGCAGCCATCGCGATGGTCCTGGTGGCGGGGCTATCCGCGAAGTTCGTCGAGAACCGCGGCTCCCGGCTCACCCTGCTGCTGGGGTTCGGCATCCTCTTCGTCGGGTTCGTCTTGATGCTGGTGCTGTGGCAGGAGTCCACCGGCCTGGCCGCAGTCCTGGTCACCTATCTGGTGTGCGGGTTCGGCGTGGGATTCGCGGGGACGCCGGCGTCGCGATCACTCACGAACTCGGTACCGGTCGACCGGGCGGGCATGGCGTCGGCAACCGCTGACCTGCAACGTGATCTCGGCGGGGCAGTGATGCAGGCGGTATTGGGGGCGCTGCTGACGGCGGGCTACGCCTCGTCGATGGGCAAGCAGGTGGCGGCGGCCCCCGAGCCCGTGAGCCAAGACGTCGTGGCGGAACTGCAGAAGTCCTTCGCCAGCGCCACCGAGACCGCGCAGCAGTACCCGCAGTACGCAACCGCCATCGTCCAGGCGGCCAAGGAGGCGTTCCTGGCGGGAGCCAACTGGGCGTACGCGGCGGGAGTCGTGTTCGTGGGCATCGGTGCCCTGCTGATCCGCTGGCGCTTCCCGGGCGCCACCGAGGAGAACGAGTTGATCGCCTCATACCAGCGCGAGGACGAGGGAGCGCCCGCATGACCGACCGCATCCTGCTGCGGGGACTCCGGGCGCGCGGTTTCCACGGTGTCCTCCCCGAGGAGCGGCGCGACGGCCAGGAGTTCATCGTCGATGTCGAGTTGTCGTCGGACACGCGAGCCGCTGCTGCCAGCGACGACCTGGCGGACACCGTCGACTACGCCGCCGTCGCCGCGGCGGTGCTCGAGGTGGTCACCGGGGATCCGGTGGATCTGATCGAGACGCTGGCCCAACGGATCGCCGACACCTGCCTCACCTTCGTCGGAGTCGACGCCGTCGAGGTGACCGTGCACAAACCCGAGGCTCCCGTCGGCGTCCCGTTCACCGACGTGGAACTCCGGATCCGGCGACCATGACCCACCGAGTCGCGTTGTCGATCGGGGCGAACCTCGGAGATCGCGAGGCCGCTCTGGCGACGGCCGTCGAGGCTATTCGCGCCCTGCCCGGTCTGACGGATGTGCGGGACTCGCCGAGGTACGAGACCGACCCCGTCGGCGGGATCGCCCAGCCGGACTTCCTGAACGCGGTCGTGATCGCCGACACCACCGAGCCCCCGGACGTCATGGCGTGGAGCTTGCTCACGTTGGCTCGGGACGTGGAGCAGGCGCTCCACCGGGTCCGGGAGGTGCGCTGGGGTCCCCGCACCGTCGACGTCGACATCCTTGCGGTGGGCGGGTGGACGAGCGATGATCCGGAGCTCACCGTGCCGCATCCGCGGCTGGCCGAGCGGGCGTTCGTGCTGGTGCCGTGGGCGGACGTCGATCCGACGTTTGACGTTCCCGGCGGCGGCGCCACGGTCGCCGAGCTGCTCGCGGCGCTGCCGACCCCGGAACGCGCCGCGGTGCGTCGATGGTCGGGCGAGGGGGAGCGGCCGACCCCCGCGTGACTACTCCGCGCGCAGCAGCGGGGTGATGCGCTCAAGCACCGAACGGTCCTCGATCGTCGAAGGGACCGGCTCGGGGCGGCCGTCGGCGATGCCGCGCATCGTGCGCCGCAGGATCTTGCCGGAGCGGGTCTTGGGAAGTCCTGGGACGACCACGACCTCCTTCATCGCGGCGACCGGCCCCACCCGGTGCCGGACATCGGCGACGATCTCGCGGCTGAGGTCGTCGGGGTCGATGTCCGCGCCTGCCTTGAGGACGACGAAGGCCCGCGGGGACTGGCCCTTGAGGTCGTCGGCCACGCCGATGACCGCACACTCGGCGACGGCGGGATGGGCAGCGACGACCGCCTCGATCACCCCGGTCGAGAGCCGGTGTCCGGCCACGTTGATCACGTCGTCGGTGCGCCCCAGTACGTACAGGTAGCCGTCGTCGTCCATGTAGCCGCCGTCGCCGGTCGCGTAGTTGCCGGGGAACGCCGACAGGTACGAGTCGATGTACCGCTGATCGGCCTGCCACAGCGTCGCGAGCGTGCCGGGCGGCAACGGCAGCCGGATCACGATGTTGCCCTCGTCGCCGCGGGGCACCTCGGCGCCGGTCGCGTCGACCACCCGCACGTCGTAGCCGGGAACTGCCACCGACGGGGACCCCTCCTTCAATGGCAGAGGTTCGAGCCCGCGGGGGTTGGCGGCGATTGGCCAGCCCGTCTCCGTCTGCCACCAGTTGTCGATCACCGGAAGGTCGAGCACCTCGGTGGCCCACTGGTAGGTGTCCGGGTCCAGTCGTTCGCCGGCCATGAACAGGGCCTGCAGCGACGAGATGTCGTGGTCGGCGATCAACGCCCCCGCCGGGTCCTCCTTGCGGATCGCGCGGATGGCGGTCGGCGCCGTGAACAGCCCCTTGACGCCGTGCTCTGCGATGACCCGCCAGAAGGCCGCCGCATCGGGGGTGCCGACCGGCTTCCCCTCGTACAGGACTGTCGTGGCTCCGACCAGCAGCGGCGCGTAGACGATGTAGGAGTGGCCGACGACCCAGCCGACGTCGGACGCCGCCCACCAGACGTCGCCCGGGCCGATGTCGAAGATCTCCTTCATCGACCAGGCCAACGCCACCGCGTGGCCGCCGTTGTCGCGGACGATGCCCTTGGGTTTGCCGGTCGTTCCCGAGGTGTAGAGGACGTAGAGGGGGTCGGTGGCGGCGACGTCGACGTAGGACGCGGGCTGGGTGCCCGCGGCCAGAGCGGCCCAGTCGTAGTCCCGATCACCCAACTCGGCGTTGAGCTCGGGACGCTGCAGGATCACGCAGGCGTCGGGGTGGTGGGTCGCGATCTCCAGCGCCTCGTCGAGCAAGGGCTTGTAGGCGACGATGCGGTTGGGTTCGATGCCGCACGACGCCGACAGGATGACCTTGGGTTCGGCGTCGTCGATCCGCAGCGCCAACTCCTCGGCCGCGAACCCTCCGAAGACCACCGAGTGCACCGCACCGATGCGGGCACACGCGAGCATGCCGATGACGGCCTCGGGGATCATGGGCATCGACAGCACGACCCGGTCTCCGGCGCGCACTCCCAGCGACTCCAGCACCCCGGCGAACGCTGCGACCTTCTCCAGGAGTTCGGCATAGGTGAAGGTGCGTCGGGTGCCGGTGACGGGCGACTCGTAGATCAGGGCGGCCTGGTCGGCACGGCCGTGGATCACGTGGCGGTCCAGCGCGTTGTAGCAGGTGTTCAGGCGCCCGTCGGAGAACCACCGGTACAGGGGTGCTGCGGAGTCGTCGAGCACTCGGGTGGGTGCCGTGCGCCAGTCGATCGCCTGCGCGGCGGCACCCCAGAAGGCCTCCGGGTCGGCGATGCTCTCGCGGTAACTGTCCTCGTAGGCGCCCATGTGCCCTCCTCGCTCGTGACCAAAGTACCGACCGTGGTCGAGCGGAGCCGATACTGCGCCTGCGGTGGTCGAGTGGAGCCGAGACCCGCCTCCGGTGGTCGAGCGGAGCCGAGACCCTCGCGAGAAGTCAGTGCGACAACTGGGAGCGGTAGTCGAGGTACGGGACCTGACCGGTGGGACTGTCAGCGATGGCCTGGGCCACGTCCGGCGGGATGGGGGTCCACCGAGCGGGCATCTTGGCGGCGAGTTGCGGCTTGAGCATGTAGATGAGGGCGAAGTTCACGACCCAGATCGAGGGCGCCATGGACATCCCGACCGTGGCCGTCCTACCCGACTTCACGTTGGGCACGAGCTGCGCCACGCCCGACTGCAGTTGTGCCTGGTTGCCGTACACGGCCTCGGGCAGGTAGGCCGACCGGTTGAGCATGCGCAACGAGTCACGCGCGCCGTTCTGGCGGCACCACTTCGGCATGTAGCCGCCGGGCTCGATGACCGAGTTGACCTGGCGGGTGGGGGCGGAGCTGTTCGCCGGGCTTTCGAGCAGGCCCGCCCGGTCGACCATCAGGCCGTAACCGGCGAGCACCGACGGCACCCGGTGCCCGTCGATCTTCGCGATCAGCGGCCGCCGCTTCGTGTTGGTGAGGATGCGCACACTCTGGTCCACCAGCTTGGCGGCACTCCGATCCCCGCCGACGCCGCGGCCGCTCACGAACAGTCGGTACTGGTGCGGCGTGAAGACGTGGCGTTGGCGCAGCCCCAACTTGCGGGCGATCCGGTGGGCCTTCTTCATCCCGAGGGGGCGGTTGATCTGCTTCGAGGTGGTCGCTTCGCGTGGGGCGTACCTCAGGTAGCGCGCGTCTCCGGCGAACGGTTGCGTGAAGCCGGTGTCGGGAACGGCTCCGGCCGGGGATGAGAGGGTCGAGACCGCCAGGCCGATGGCGACGACGGGGGCGGCCGCTCGGCTCGTCAGATGCATGCTCCGACGGTACGGCCCGGGCGCGTTCGTCGCGCCCCCATGGTCGAGCCGAGGCGATTCCGGTGGTGAAGCGGAGCCGAGACCGCCGCACCGTCCGGTGGTCGAGCGGAGCCGAGACCTCCTGAGCCTTGGCTACCCTGGAGCGGTGACTCCCACCCGCCTGCGACTGCTGTTGCTGATCGCTGTCGTGGCGGGCGTGCTGGGCTGGGTGTTGGCCACCATCGCCGACTCGATCCTCGAGCGGTACCTGCCCGTGCCGTGGTCGGCAGCGGTGGCGATGTGGCTGCTCGCGGCCGGATTGGGGATGTGGTCCCTGGTCGTGCGACCGAGACTGCTGCGACGACCTGGCACAGAGCCGCTGCCCTCGTTCGTGGCGGCTCGCACCGCCGCGCTCGCGCTGGCGGCATCGCGGGTGGGAGCAGGGGTCTTCGGCTTCTACGTCGGAGTGGCGCTGGTGTTCATCGGCGACCTCCCGGTGCCGGCCGCGCAGACGGGGGCGTGGGCATCGGGCGCCACCGCGCTGGGTGGTGCCGCGATCGCGGCGATTGCGCTGTGGCTCGAGAGTCTGTGCCGGATCAAGGGCGACGACGACGACGAATCCGACGGTGCCGGCATCGACCTGCGGGGGATGCCCGGCAGCGCCGAGCGTTCGGCGTCCTGGCGCAAGGCGCCCTCCGGCAACTGAGACCGGAAGCCACCTTCCGGTGGTCTAGCGAAGACGAGACCCGATCAGGCCTTCTGGCCGTGCTCCGTCAGGTACTGCTCGAACCGGGCCCGGAACAGCGGCTCCAGGTCACCGACGTTCCCGCTGCCGAACAATTCGCGGGCCGCGTCGACCATCTCGATCAGGCTCCCGGAGAAATCCCCCAGCGAACCACCTTCGGACTGGGCGGCGTTCATCGCGGGTGTGTGCCGGAAAAGGTCGTAGAAGAAGCCGACATCATGCCGCTTCTCCGCCAGGTGGATGGCGCGGCTCTTCACCTCGTCGTAGGGCAGATCCGACAGATCCGCGGAGGCCGGCTGGTCGGGCGACTGATCGGACATGACGCCAGGGTAGTCCGCGACGGGCGGGCGGTGGTCAAGCCCCGGTGGTCGAGCGAAGCCGAGACCTCCGCGCCACTCCGGTGGTCGAGCGAAGCCGAGACTACGGCACCACCCACGTGACCCATCCGCAGGCGTTGCCAGGGCCTCATGATCATGGTGAATTGCGATGGGTTGAGCCTGGGAGGTGAGACCAGAAGCTTGATCATGAGGCGATTTCAACGGCCCAACCCGAAGTTGGGGGTCTCGGCTGTGCTCGACCGTCGGGGCTCGACCTGCCGGGGCGCTCAGCCTGCCGCCTGCTCGCTCAGGATCCGTCGGACGCCGTCGAAGGTCAGGGTTCCCAGCGTCGTGTCGCGGTCGGTCACCCGCACTCGCCCCGTCGGCGACTCGAGGATCGCGACCGATGCTTCGCGCAGGGTCGCCTCGGTGGCGATCGTCGGCAGGCCCGTGCCCGTCGGGTCGGGCGGATCCAGATCCTGATCGCCGACGTCTACCACCGCCATCAACTTGAGCAGCCGATCGGCGCCGACGAACTCGGCGACGAAGTCCGACGCCGGCGCCCCCAGAACGCGAGCCGGGGTGTCGTACTGCTCGAGGTAGCCGCCCTGCTTCATCACCGCGATGCGGTGGCCCAGTTTCACCGCCTCGTCGATGTCGTGGGTCACGATCACCGTGGTCGTTCCCAGTTCGACCTGCAGGCGCAGGAACTCGTCCTGCAGGCGATCGCGGGCGATCGGGTCGACCGCGCCGAACGGCTCGTCCATCAGCAGCACCGGAGGATGGGAGGCCAGCGCCCGGGCCACCCCTACCCGCTGCCGCTGCCCACCCGACAGTTGGTGGGGGTAGCGGTCAGCGAAGGTGGCGGGGTCGAGGCCGACCAGTTCGAGCATCTCGTCGGCCCGCGCGTCGGTCTTCCCCGAGTCCCAGCCAAGCAGTCGGCACACGGTCCCGACGTTGCGGCGGACCGTCTGGTGGGGGAACAGGCCGACCTGCTGGATCACGTAGCCGATGCCGCGGCGCAGCAGTACCGGATCGGTGTCGGTGACGTCGGTACCGTCGACCAGGACCCGACCCTGCGTGGGATCGACCAGGCGGTTGATCATCCGCATGGTCGTGGTCTTGCCGCAGCCGGAGGGTCCCACCAACACCACGACCTCGCCCGGTTGCACCGAGAGCGTCAGGTTGCGCACCGCGACCGTCTGGTCGCCATAGCGCTTTTCCACACCGTCCAGACGGATCATCGGATCGGCGGTAGCGTCCATGCCATGTCCCTTCCGGCGGTCGGCGACGCCCCGAACCCGTGGTTCAGCTGGACGTACGTTACGGACAACGTAGACAAGTTGGTCGCCGCCGGTGAGCAACATGTGGCATTGACGCTCTGCGCGATGGTGCTGTCGATCGCGATAGCGGTGCCGCTGGCTGTGCTCGTCCGTATGTGGCGCCCGCTCGAGACTCCGCTGCTCGTCACGACGGGGATTCTCTACACGATCCCGTCACTGGCGATGATCGCCGCACTGTGGCCGGTGTTCGGTCTGTCCGCCCTCACGGTGATCATCGCGCTGGCGCTGTATGCGTTGTTGATCATCCTGCGCAACATCCTGGTCGGCCTGGAAGGGGTCTCTGCGACCACCATCGACTCCGCCGTGGGACTGGGCATGAGCCGTCGGGGGATCCTCTGGAAAGTTGAGGTGCCGTTGGCGATGCCCGCGATCCTGGCCGGGATCCGACTGGCGATGGTGTCCACCGTCGGGCTGGTGACCATCGGCGCGTTGGTCGGTTTCGGGGGCTACGGGACGTTGATCCTCAACGGCTTCATCAACAACTTCTACCACGCGCAGATCATGACGGCGACGCTGCTGACGGTCGCTCTGGCGCTGATCTTCGACGGACTGCTCCAGTTGCTCGAGAGGCTCGTGACCCCGTGGGCCCATGCCAAGGGCGGTCGCTGATGGACAGTGCCATGTCGGTGTGGCAGTGGCTCACGGACCCCGCCCACTGGACGGGTCCGGACGGGATCCCGGTGCGCACTGCCCAGACGCTGTACATCAGTGCCGTGGCGATGATCATCGCGCTCGTCCTGGCCTTCCCGATCGGGATGCTTACCGGGCACTTCCGCCGATTCGGCGGGTTCGTCACCAACCTGAGCGTCATCGGTCGGGCGATCCCCACGTTCGCCCTGTTGATCATCTTCGCCTCGACCGACGTCATCGGCGTGGGTGACCTCGCCGCCATCATGGCGCTGGCGATCTTCGCGATCCCCCCGCTGCTCACCAACACCTACGTCGGTGTCCGTGACGTGGACGAGGCCGTGGTGGACGGGGCCACCGGAATGGGGATGACGGACCGGCAGGTGCTCAGCCGCGTCGAGCTTCCCACGGCCATCCCCCTCATCGGCGCGGGGTTGCGCACCACGACCGTTCAGGTGGTGGCCACGGCCACCCTGGCGGCCCTCGTCGGCGGCGGTGGTCTGGGTCGGTATGTCGTCGATGGGTTCGCCCTGCAGGACATCACCCTGATGATGTCCGGAGTTGTGCTGGTGTCGGTGTTGTCGGTGGGGACCGAGGCCGTCCTCGCCGTTCTCCAGCGCTACCTGACACCATTGCCCCTGCGGACTCGGCGGGAAGCCGGGGCCGCGGGAGGGACGTGACGTGAGACGCACTTCGGTCCGGCTGGCGCTGCTGGTCGTGGCGGCACTCCTCGTCCCGGCCTGTTCCTCGCTCGAGTCGTCGCCCGACGCGGCGCCGTCGGACAGCGGCAGCGCCGTCCCGCGCGGCACGCTGCAGGTGGCGGCCTACAACTTCGGCGAGAGCCAACTCGTCGCGAATCTGTACGCGGGTGCATTGAACGCCGCCGGGCACCCGGCCGAGGTCAAGACCCTGACCAATCGCGAGATCATCGTGCCTGCGTTGGAGAAGGGGGACGTCCAGGTGGTGGGGGACTACGCCGGGACGTTGACCGAGTATCTGAACAAACAGGTCAACGGGCCCGACGCCCCCGCCAAGGCGTCGTCGGATCTCGACACCACGATGCGCGCCCTGCGAGAACTGGCGGCGCAGGAGGAACTGGTGGTGCTCGATCCTGCCGAGGCGCGCAACCAGAACGCCTTCGCGGTCACGAAACAGTTCGCCGCCGAGCACGACCTCAAGACCTTGTCCGATCTTGCGGCGTACTCCCAGCAGAATCCCGTGACGCTCGGCGGACCTCCCGAATGCCCCAAGCGGCCGTTCTGCCAACAGGGTCTCGAGAACACCTACGGGCTGAACGTGAAGGACTTCCGCAGTCTCGATGCGGGCGGCCCGCTCACGAAGTCGGCGCTGAAGCAGGGAGTCGTCGACGTGGGACTGGTGCTCACATCGGACGGGGCCCTCGACCAGTTCGGCCTGGTGATCTTGGAGGACGACAAGAACCTTCAGGCGTCGGACAACATCGTGCCGGTGCTGAACCAGGACGCATCGGACAAGGCGGTCGACGACACCCTCAATGCGGTGCAGGCGAAGTTGACCACCCAAGCCCTGCAGGACATGAACTACTCGGTCGACTGGGAACGGCAGGACCCCGAGAAGGTCGCCGAGGCGTGGTTGACCTTGAACGGCCTCGCCTGACGCAGCGTGTGCGCGTGATCGGCGCCCCGTGTCGGCGCTGTCGGCCACGTCACTGATCCGGACCCCCCGTGTCGGCGTCCGCAGTCCCCGACCCGCAGAGTCGTGCCCCTGACTGGGGATCAGAACGGGGGATGGCATGAGCGTTCGTATCCGGCCGGGCGACGAGCCGGTCTGGACCGCCGACGCGGGCACCGACGACACGGTGCCCGACCCGCACGACGTGCGGGGAGTCTTCGACACGCCTCGGCCGCAACAGCGGGTGATGTGGCGGCCGGAATGGACCCGGTACGTGGCCGGCGGGCTGCTCGGCCTGTTCGCATTGGTGGTCCTGGGGGTGCTCGCGTACCGGCTGTCGTTGCCGGCACCACCCGCGGCAACCTCCGCCGCACCGCCGACCTTGCCAAGCGCTGCCCCGACGACACCGTCGGATGCTCTGACCGCGACACCCACCGCTACGCCGACGGTGCGCGATGTGATGGCGATGCCCTGGCAGGGCGCCGCGTTGCCGGTGAGTGACACCGCCGGGCCACGCCAGTTCACCGACCGCCGTTCGACGGGGTTCAGTCATGATCCCCAGGGCGCTGCCTTGGCGGCTGTCCACATCTCGACCCACATCGACCCGTACACCGGGCCGCGCGTGTTCACTCCCACCATCGAGGAGCAGGTCGTGGGAGGGGAGGGGCTCGTGGCGCAGACGACCGAGGCGTACCGCCAGGCGGCACATCGGGCGGGGCTGGCGGACGACGCCGTCGAACGCGGTGACCCGGTGTTGGCGCCCACCGGCGAGATGACCGGGTGGCGGATCGGCCACTACCGAGCCGACGCCGTCACGACCGTCGAACTTCTCGTCACCACGCCGCAGGGCCAGCAGGTCGTGTACGAGGTCCCGGTCCGCTGGTCCGGCGACGACTGGCAGGTGGTGCTCGCCGACGGGCCGGCCGAGTCGCTGTTCCGTGTCACCGCCGCCCATGATCCCGACAGTTTCGAACTGTTCATCGACAAGGGGGAATGACATGTCATCGAGGTATCTGACCATCCCGGCCGGACTGGTCGTGGTGGGCGGCGGAATGCTGCTGGGGGCCGGGGTCGGCCATGCCGACTCCGGGGCGCCTCCCGCGGACGGCCTGAAGGCGTCGGCGGGGGTGCTCACACGGGACCCACAGGACGATCCGGCGATCGGGCCGGTGACTCCCACGCCCACCGATGATCCGCCCCCGGATCCTGTCGGCGAGGTGGTGGAGGTCCCGTCTGGCACGGACGTGCCGACGGACCCGGTGGGGCCGACCGAGCCCACGGACCCGGTGGACCCGGTGGGGCCGACCGAGCCGACGGAGCCGACGGACCCGGTGGAGCCGACCGAGCCGACTGAACCGACGGAGCCGACTGAACCCACGGAGCCGACGGACTCGGTGGAGCCGACCGAGCCGGTGGAGCCGACCGACCCAACTGACACGGTGGAACCGACGGAGCCGGTGGAGCCGACGGAGCCGGTGGAGCCGACGGAGCCCACCGAGCCGACTGAGCCGACGGAGCCGACTGAGCCGACCGAGCCGGTCGAGCCGGTCGAGCCGACGGAGCCCACCGTGCCGGTGGAGCCCACCGAACCCACCGATAACCCGAGGCACGACGACGAGCGGGGTCATGGGCGCGATCCCGGCGACCATCGGGATCACGGTCGGGGCGACGACCCCGACTCCCGGCCGGAGCCGGACACGCCGACGCCCACGCCGGCCGCCCCCGACCCCGTGCCGTCGCTCGACCCGGTGCCTCAGCCGTCGCCTCCGGAGGAGTCGCCGGCCCCCGAACCGAGCCGCACGCCACTGCACCCGGACGACCCCTCGCAGTCGGCGCCGTCGCCCTCACCCAGCGGCACACCCCTGCACCCCGCGGACCCACCGCAGAGTGCGCCCCAGCCCAGCGGTACGCCTCTGCATCCCCAGGCGCCACCGGCGGACGCGTCGACACCGGTCGGACCGATCCCGTCGACGGCGAGCACACCGTTGCACCCCGCTGAGGTCGCCGCGACCTCGGAGGACACCGGTGCCGCCCTCGGTGCGCCAGGGGGGACTCCCCTGCACCCGGTGGCGCTCGACGCCACGGCTGGGACGGCGATGGAGCCGGGGGCGGCAACGCCGCTGCACCCCGTGGGGGAGCCGTCCCGCGCCGAGGATCCCGGTGCGGTATCGCCGCTGCACCCCCAGATGTAGGCATACCTGCCACCTGCTCACGCGAACCAGCCAGATCTGGCGGGATCGGCGGAGCGGGTGGCGGTTGACGGGGACTTCTGCGGCGAACGTCGACTCGTGATTGCCGTCGCGGCGGGCCACAGGGGCACGCACTAGCCTGGTGTCGTGGCGATGGATCAGGCCTTCGCGCCGCCGACCGAGGAATGGCAGCGGGTGTCGCCGCGACTCGCCGTCGCGTGGCGGATCAGTGCCGCTCTCGTGATCGTCCCCGTCACCGTGATCCTGATGATCATCGCCATCACTCAGGGGGCGACCACATGGGCCGCCGTGGCGCTCGCTGCGGGACTCGGGATCGGGATCTGGGCCTGGTGGCTCGTGGGTCGCCGAGTGCGGTCCTACGGGTACGTCGAGCGGACCGATGATCTGCTCGTCACCTCGGGGGTTCTGTTCAAGCGTCTCGTCATCGTTCCCTACGGCCGGATGCAGTTGGTGGATCTGGTGGCCGGACCCATCGACCGTTCGCTGGGACTGGCCACCGTCAAGCTCCACACCGCTGCAGCCACCACCGACGCGGGAATCCCCGGGCTGACCCCCGAGGTGGCCGCGCGGCTGCGCGACCGGCTCGCCGCCGCCGGCGAGGCGCGGTCCGCGGGCCTATGAGCATTCCCCCGCCGCCGCGTCCGGTCCCGTCGGGGGCCCTGCCACCCGCGGGCGCGACGGAGCCACGCCGGACCCACCCGGTCACCCCGCTGGTTCACGCGGTCCGGGTGATCCCGGTCGCCATCGTCATCGGCATCGGGGTGTTGGGGCAGTTCCTGGCCAAGGTCCCGCTGCTGGGGGGAGCCCTGGGAATCCTCGTGGTCGCCCTGCTGATCGCCGTGCTCACGGCCGGATTCCAGTACCTGGCCTGGCAGCGACTCACGTTCTGGTTCGACGACGAGGGGGACTTCCGGATCGCCTCGGGGGTCCTGACCCGTCGCGAACGTCGCCTGCAGTTGTCGCGGTTGCAGGGGGTCGAGGTCGTCCAACCGCTGGTCGCCCGGTTGTTCGGCATGGCGAAGATCACCCTGGAGGTCGGCGGGGTCGGCGACTCCAAGGCGGAACTGGCCTACCTGACGCTCGACGACGCCCAGATGTTGCGCAACCAGGTCATCGCCCGGGCGGCGGGACTGCACCCCGAGATCGGCGAAGCCCCCCAGGAGCCGCTCGTCACCGTCCCGCCCCGCGACCTGGCCGTCTCGTTGGCATTGCGTGGGTCGACCGTGCTGTTCGCGGTGATCACGATCGTCGTGGTGGTGACCACCTTCATCAGCGCAGGTCCGGTCGGACTGTTCTTCCTGCTGTTCGGTGGGATCCCGCTGCTGATGGTCGGCGTCGAGTTCGCGCGCTACTACGACTTCACGGTGGCGGACTCCGCCGACGGCCTCAGACTGCGGTCGGGGTTGTTCCAGGTCCAGGCCCACACGATTCCGCCGGGTCGGGTCCAGGCGATCGAGTTCGAGCAGTCGATCCTATGGCGCAGCCGCGACTGGGTGCGCGTACGACTGAACGTGGCGGGGCTGGCCAGCAACGACAACGACGACGACCAGCGATCCCTGGAACAGGTGCTCCTGCCCGTCGCCCCCTACGACGTCGCCCTGGCCGTTGTGGGTCGGGTGCTGCCAGGTGTCGATGCCCGCGCCATCCCGCTCGAACCGGCGCCACGGCGCGCCGCGCGACGGGCCTGGATCCAGTTCCGGAACCTGGGCGTCGGACACACCGACGAGGTGTTCGTCACCGAGCGCGGACGATTCGTCAACCGGCTGGCGGTCGTTCCTCACGCGCGGTCCCAGTCGGTGCGGGTGCGGCAAGGGCCGTGGCAGCGGCGGCTGAACCTGGCCTCGATGTACGTGGACTCCGTCCCGGGTCCGGTCACGGTGAAGGCACTGCACCGCGATGCGGTCGAAGCCCGGACGCTCGCCGACGCCCAGAACCAGCGCGCGTTGACGGCGCTGGCTGCTGCCGGGACGGGTCGCTGGATGCAGCGGGACCAGACACGGCCGTCCGAGGATCCCGATGTCTGACGAGATCCTCGACGAAATGCCGGAGTCGCCCCCGAGGCTGCGGGTGGGCCTTGTCGGCGTCGGGCGCGCCGGTTCGGTGCTCGCGGCCGCCCTTGATGCCGCGGGCCACCGGGTGGTCGCCGTCCACGCGGCCTCCGAGCGCAGCCGGGCGCGGGCCGCCGAGATGTTGCCGCGCGCCGCGGTGGTGAGCATCGCCGAGGTCTTCGCGGCCGCCGATCTTGTGCTGATCACGGTGCCCGACGATGAACTCCCCGGACTGGTCGAGGCGATCGCCCTGGCGGACCTCGCCCGCCCGGGGCAGTTCGTCGCCCACTCGTCGGGGCGGTACGGGATCTCGGTGCTGGCGCCGCTGCCCGAGATCCTGCCGTTGGCCCTGCACCCGGTCATGACCCTGACCGGCCGTCCCCAGGACGTCGATCGGCTGGTGGGCTGCCCGTTCGGGGTGACGGCGCCACCCCCTCTGGAGGCGGTGGCCTCGGCGCTCGTCGTCGAGATGGGGGGCGAGCCGATGATCGTGGCCGAGGACCGCCGGTCGCTCTATCACGCGGCCCTGGCCCACAGCGCCAACCACCTCATCACCCTCGTGACCGAGGCCATGGACCTGCTGCAGTTGGCGGGCGTGGCTGAACCTGCGCGCATGCTGGGACCGCTGCTGTCGGCTGCCCTGGACAATGCGCTGGCCTACGGCGACCGGGCCCTGACGGGACCGGTGTCCCGAGGAGACTCGGGCACGGTGGCGGCACACCTGGGCGAGTTGGAGCAGGTCTCCCCCGCGATGGGCGACGCGTACCGGGCACTGGCCCGTCGCACCGCCGACCGGGCCTTGGCGGCGGGAACGCTCGACCCGGTCCTGGCCGCGCGGCTGCTCGAGGTGTTGGCGGCCCGCGGGTCGTAGTCCCGGTGATCGAGTCCCGGTGGTCGAGCGGAGCCGAGACCCCCTGCACCGGCCGCGGGTTGAGTAGGCGCGCCAGCGCCGTATCGAAACCCCCACCCACCGCGGGTTGAGTAGGCGCGCCAGCGCCGTATCGAAACCCGCCGCCCCCGCTCAACCAGCGATCCGGCGGACGGTCCGGGCAGGATGGGGGCGTGGATCGCGACGCGCTGCTGGCCTTCTGTCTCGCGCTGCCGGGCGCGTGGGAGGACGAGCCATGGGAAGGGGACGTGGTCGCCAAGGTCGGCAGCAAGATCTTCGCCTTCATCGGCGATGGCTCCGCCGTCGGCGTCAAGTGCGGGGGCGATCGCGAGGAGGCTGACGAGTGGCTGGCGCGCTACCCCGGCGACGCGCGTTCCTCGGCCTACATCGGGCGCTACGGCTGGAACAGCCTCACCGTCGGCGGCGCGATCGGCGACGACGAACTGCGCGATGCGGTGACCGACTCCTATCGGGTCGTGGTGGCCGCGCTCCCCAAGCGGGAGCGTCCCTGACCCCGGCACGGGCTCGGTGGGTGGGGGTTTCGATACGGCGCTGGCGCGCCTACTCAACCCGCGGAGGGTCTCGGCTCCGCTCAACCCGCGGAGGGTCTCGGCTCCGCTCAACCACCGATGCGGCGGTTCTGGCATCGTGGCCCTGTGCCCACGGACCAGAACGCGGCGTCGCCCCGGGTCGTCGAGACCGTCGCGGCGATGCGCGCGGCGGCGCCCCGCGGGACGAGGGCTGTGGTCATGACCATGGGCGCGTTGCACGACGGTCACGCGACCCTCATCGACGTCGCGCGGGAACGGGCCGGAGCCGACGGCGAGGTCGTGGTCTCGATCTTCGTCAATCCCACCCAGTTCGGTCCGGGTGAGGACTACCAGCGTTACCCGCGTACCTGGGAGCAGGACCTGGAGCTGTGTAGTGCCCATGGGGTGGACCTCGTGTTTGCTCCCACCGCGGATGACTTCTACGGCGCCGGCACCGATGTCACGGTGGATCCCGGCCCCTTGGGCGACGTGTTCGAGGGGGCGGTCCGCCCCGGTCACTTCCGGGGAGTCCTGACGGTGGTGCTGAAACTGATCAACGTCATGGCCCCGACGCACTCGGTGTTCGGGGAGAAGGACTTCCAGCAGCTGTCGCTGATCCGGCGGATGGTGGCGCAGTTCGATGTCCCCACCCAGGTGGTCGGGGTGCCGACGGTTCGGGAGCCCGACGGATTGGCGCGGTCGAGCCGCAACGTGTACCTGTCGGACAGCGAACGTGCCACGGCGGCGATCATCCCGCGGGCAACAGCCGCTGCCGTCGCTGCGGCCGAGGGTGGGGCATCGGCCGCCGACGTGATCGCCGCGGCCGAGTCGGTGCTCTCCTCGATGTCCGGCGTGGCCGTGGACTACGTGGACCTGGTCGCCCCCGACTTCGGGCCGCTCCCCCCCTCCGGTCCCGCACGGTTGATCGTGGCCGCCCGGATCGGTCCGCCGCGGTTGCTGGACAATGTCGCCGTGACCCTGGAGCCTCGATGATCACTGCGCGTCGGCCCGGCGGGGTGGTGGCAGCTCCGCTGCTGACTCCCTCGCCGGGGTGGTACGAGGAATGCGACGTCGTGATCGTCGGCTCGGGGATCGCCGGACTCAGTCTGGCCCTCTACGCACGGACCCTCGGCTATCGCGTGATGGTCGTGACCAAGGCTCGGGTCGAACACGGATCCACCCAGTGGGCTCAGGGCGGTATTGCCGCTGCCCTCGACGAGGACGACTCACCCGATGATCATCTGCGCGACACGTTGATCGCCGGGGCCGGCCTGTGTGACGAGGACGCGGTCCGGGTGCTCGTCACCCAGGGCCCGGGGGCGGTCCGGCGGCTCGTCGACCTCGGAACCCGGTTCGATCGCACCGCCGGCGGAGACCTGGCCCTCACCCGCGAAGGGGGTCACCTGCGCGACCGGATCGCCCACGCGGGCGGCGACGCCACCGGCGCGGAGATCGTCCGGGCCCTGGTCCAGGCGGTCCACGACGACCACGACATCACGTTGTACGAACAGGCGCTCGCGCTGGACCTCCTGCGCGACGCCACGGGGGCCGTGCAGGGAGTGACGCTGCACGTGATGGGGCAGGGGCAGCGCGACGGAGTCGGTGCAGTGCTCGCTCCGGCGGTGGTCCTGGCGACCGGGGGTCTGGGCCAGGTGTTCGCCGCCACGACCAACCCGATCGTCGCGACCGGTGACGGGATGGCCATGGCGGCGCGGGCCGGGGCGGTGATGTCCGACCTGGAGTTCGTGCAGTTCCACCCGACGGTCATGTGGCTCGGGCCCACAGCGCGCGGCCAGCAGCCGCTGGTGTCCGAGGCCGTGAGAGGCGAAGGCGCTTTGCTGCTCGACCCCCACGGTCGGCGCTTCATGCCCGACGTCCATGAGCTGGCGGAACTCGCCCCGCGCGACGTGGTGGCCAAGGCGATCATGCGCGTGATGCGAGAGACCGGAGCTCCCCACGTGTGGCTCGACGGCCGCGCACTCGGGGCGGACGTGTGGACGCAGCGGTTCCCGACCATCCTGGCCCGCTGCCTCGAACTGGGCGTCGACCCGGTCACCCAGCTGATCCCCGTCGCGCCCGCGCAGCACTACGCCAGCGGCGGTGTCCGCACCGACCTGTCCGGCCGCGCCTCGCTGCGGGGACTGTTCGCGTGCGGCGAGGTCGCCTGCACCGGCGTCCACGGCGCCAACCGGCTGGCGTCGAACTCGCTGCTCGAAGGGCTCGTCTTCGCGGAGCGCATCGCCGGAGTGCTGGCCGACGGGCTGCCGGACCGTCGGGATCCCACGACGACGACGGGCGGTGAACCGGCCGTCATCGATGCTGCCGCTCGGCCGCTGGTGCAACAGGCCATGTCCGACGGCGTGGGTGTCCTCCGGTCGGCGGAGTCGATCGCGGGGGCCGAGGGCGAACTGGCGACGCTCCCGGAGCGGTTCACGGCCCGTCCCGCGACCGAGGCCTGGGAGACCACCAACATCGCGGCGGTGGCGACCGTGCTGGCCCATCAGGCCGGAAGCCGGCTTGAGACGCGCGGCTCTCACTGGCGCGAGGACTACCCCGACACCGATCCGCGCTGGGCCGTCCATCAAGCCACCCGGCTGGTCGACGGCGAGTTGATCACCGGACATGAACCGCTCGACACCCCGCACTGGGAGGCCTGGGATGAGTGACTGGTTCCCGATCTCGGCGGAGCACGCCGAGGCCCTGCGAGCTGCGGGACTCGATCCCGCGCAGGTGGGCGACCTCATCGCCCGGGCCCTCGACGAGGACCTCGACGGGGGCGAGGACGTGACCAGCGCGGCCACGGTGCCGGCCGCGCAGCGCTCCGTGCTCGATCTGGTCGCCCGCAAGCCGGGGGTGATCGCCGGGGCGCCCGTCGCCGCGGCGGTGTTCGACCGGGTCGCCGGATCGGACTGTGTCGTGCGGATCGATCACGGCGACGGAAGTTCCGTCGTACCGGGGGATCTGGTCGTCAGCGCCGCGGGGCGGACGCGAGACCTGCTCGCCGCCGAACGCACCGCCCTCAACCTGCTGTGCCACCTGTCGGGGGTCGCGACCGCGACCGCCGAATGGGCGCGGATCCTGTCCGACACCGGCGCCCGCGTCCGGGACACCCGCAAGACGACCCCGGGGATGCGCCGACTCGAGAAGTACGCGGTGCGCTGTGGGGGTGGGGTGAACCATCGGATGTCGCTGTCCGACGCGGCGCTCGTCAAGGACAACCACGTACTGGCCGCCGGTGGGGTCGTCCCGGCATTCGACGCGGTGCGGGCGGGCTTCCCGGGGCTGCCGATCGAGGTCGAGGTCGATTCGCTCGACCAGTTGCGCGAGGTGCTCGACGCCGGCGCCGACCTGGTGCTGCTCGACAACTTCACGCCCGCGTTGATGCGCGAGGCGGTGGCGATCAACGCCGGACGCGCTGAACTCGAAGCGTCGGGCGGGCTGACCCTGGACCTGGCGGCCGAGGTCGGGGCCACCGGAGTGGACTACCTGGCGGTGGGTGCCCTGACACACTCGGCGCCTGCTCTCGACATCGGCGCGGACCTGCGGAGCTGACCATGCTGTTGACCATCGACGTCGGGAACACCAACACCGTGCTGGGGCTGTTCGACGGCCCTGACCTGGTGCAGTCGTGGCGGATCAAGACCGACCCCCAGACCACGGCGGACGAGATGATCCTGACCTTCCGCGGCCTCCTCGCCGGGCAACCACCACTGACGGGCATCGCGCTGTGTTCCACGGTTCCGGCCGTGTTGCACGAGATGCGGCTGATGCTGGACCGCTACTTCTCGGCCGTCGAGACGGTCATCGTCGAGCCGGGGGTGCGGACCGGGGTCCCGGTCGTCACGGACAACCCGCGCGAAGTCGGCGCCGACCGAATCGTGAACACCCTGGCGGTGTTCGAGCGTTACGGCGGCCCGGCGATCGTCGTGGACTTCGGGACGTCGACCAACCTGGATGTCGTGAGCGCGAAGGGCGAATTCCTGGGCGGGGCACTCGCACCGGGCATCCAGATCTCGCTCGACGCGCTGGCGCAACGGGCGGCGCAGCTGCGCAAGGTCGAGATCATCCGGCCCCGCTCGCCGATCGGCCGCAACACGGTCGAGGCCCTGCAGTCCGGGGCGCTCTACGGCTTCGCGGGACAGGTGGACGGGCTGGTCCGGCGGATCTCCGCGGAACTCGGCGACGTCGAGGCGGTGGTGGCGACCGGCGGCTTGGCCGAGATCGTGGTGCCGGAGTCGGAGACCATCACCGATCACGACCCTTACCTGACGCTCCACGGCCTGCAGTTGGTCTTTGAGCGGAACCGCGAGTAGCGCGGGCCGGATCGGGCGGTCGGGGGGCGGTCCCCGGCTCGATAAACTCCTCGGGTGAGTGACGACGATTCCGTGGACGACCTGCCCGAACAGATGCAGATCCGTCGCGACAAGCGGCGCCGGGTTCTCGACTCGGGCCACGAGGCGTACCCCGTCAGCGTGCCCATCACCCACACCATCGAGCAGGTCCGTGAGAAGTTCCCGGATGTCCCGGCCGGCGAGATCACCGACCAGACCGTCGCCGTCGCCGGGCGGGTGCTGTTCCTGCGCAACACCGGCAAGCTCTGCTTCGCCAGCCTGCGCTCCGGCGGGGGGACCCCGGTGCAGGCGATGCTGAGCCTGGACCGGGTCGGCGCCGAGCGACTCGACGACTGGAAACAACTCGTCGATCTCGGGGATCAGGTCTGGGTCCGGGGCGAGGTCGGCACCTCGAAGCGAGGGGAACTGAGCATCTTCGCCACCGAGTGGGGATTCGCCGCCAAAGCCTTGCGTCCCCTCCCGGTGGCGCACAAGGAACTGAGCGAGGAAACGCGGGTCCGGCAGCGGTATGTCGACCTCATCATGCGGGAGCAGTCCCGGGTCGTGGCCCGACAGCGGATCGCCACATTGGCGAGCCTGCGGAAGTCGTTGACCGATCGCGGATTCCTCGAAGTCGAGACCCCCATCCTGCAGACGCTGCAAGGTGGCGCCTCCGCGCGGCCTTTCGTCACCCACATGAACGCCTACGACATCGACCTGTTCCTGCGGATCGCGCCTGAGTTGTATCTCAAACGATGTGTCGTGGGCGGAATCGAACGGGTCTTCGACATCAACCGGAATTTCCGCAACGAGGGCGCGGACTCCACCCACTCCCCGGAATTCGGGATGCTCGAGTTCTACCAGGCCTACGCCGATTACCGCGATGGCGCCCGAATCACCCGGGAACTGGTGCAGGAGGCCGCGCAGGCGGTCACCGGCGGGCTGGTCGTCACGCATGCCGATGGCTCCGTCCACGATCTGTCCGGCGAATGGCCATGGGTGTCGTTGTACGACGCGGTGAGTGCCGCGGTGGGGCGCGAGATAACCCCCGAGACGCCGCGTGCGGAACTCGTCGGTCTGTGCGACGCCGCCGGCATCCACGTGAATCCGGCCTGGGTTCCCGGACGGCTGGTCGAGGAACTGCTCGAGCACTACGTGATCCCCGGCTTCACCGGCCCCACCTTCGTCACCGACTATCCGGTTGACACCTCGCCGCTGACCCGCGACCACCGCGACCGCCCCGGCATGGTCGAGAAGTGGGACCTGTACGTGGGCGGCTTCGAACTTGCCACGGGCTACTCGGAACTCGTCGATCCCGTGATCCAGCGGGAGCGGCTCGAGGCCCAGGCGCGCCTTGGTGCGCAGGGCGATGCCGAGGCCATGCCGTTGGACGAGGACTTCCTCGCAGCGCTCGAGCACGGCATGCCACCGTCGGCGGGCGTGGGCATGGGCATCGACCGGCTGCTGATGGCGCTGACCGGTCTGGGCATCCGCGACACGATCCTCTTCCCCTTGGTCAAGCCGCTGTGACCGTCACCTTGCGCCCGGCGCGGACCTCCGACATCGCCGACATCCGGCGGTTGGTGGACCTGTACGCGCCGGATCGACGTCTGCTCAGCAAGGCGACCGTCACGCTCTACGAGGACGTCCAGGAGTTCGTCATCGCCGAGGCCGACGGCCGACCCATCGGCTGCGGGGCGCTGCACGTCATGTGGGAGGACCTGGCCGAGATCCGGACCTTGGCGGTCGACCCCGACCACCTGGGTCAGGGGGTGGGCGGCCGGGTGCTGGAGTTGCTCATCGACCGGGGCCGGGCCTTGGGAGTCAGCCGGATCTTCTGCCTGACCTTCGAGACCGGGTTCTTCGGCCGCTACGGATTCGACATTCTGTCCGGTGAGGCTGTGCCGCCCGACGTATTCGCCGAACTCCTGCAATCGGAGGACGAAGGTGTCGCCGAGTTCCTGGACCTGGAACGCGTGAAACCGAACACACTCGGTAATGTCCGAATGCTGCTCCGCATCTGAGCATTTCCTCTTTTCGGAGTGTCTCGCTATTGTGTGCGCGGGGGTAGTTCCTGCGGAATTCGGAGAAAATCATGGCGCGCAAAGTGCAGGTCGTCCTCGAAGACGATATCGACGGCGGTATCGCCGACGAGACCATCACCTTCGCTCTCGACGGTGCGGCGTATGAGATCGACCTGAGCGAGGCGAACGCCGACAGACTGCGCTCGGCGCTGAAGCCGTACGTCGAGGCGGGTCGCCGCAGCGGTGGTCGGTCCCGCCGCACCGGCGCTGCCGGGGCGGGCAAGGGCGATGCCGCCAAGGTGCGGGCGTGGGCTCAGGCCAACGGGATCGAGGTGAGCGCCCGCGGCCGGGTGTCCGCCGAGGTGATGGCCAAGTACGAGGCCGCGCACTCCTGACGTCGTCCGGCGGTCCCGTTCAGGACCTCAGGGCCTGCTCGTAGACGGCGATGGTGCGGCGCGCAATCGCGTCCCACCCGAAGTCGTCGATGGCTCTGGTGCGACCCGCGACCCCCATCGCGGCTGCAGCCGCTGGGTCGGCGACCACCTGATTGACCCCGGCGGCGATGCCGGCCTCGAATTCGGCCGTGGCGTCGGCGTCGTAGTGGACGAGAACGCCGACCTCGGGGGTCACCACCTCGGGGATCCCGCCGACGTCGCTGGCGACGACGGCCGTCTCGCAGGCCATGGCCTCGAGATTCACGATCCCCTGAGGTTCGTAGACCGAGGGGCACACGAACACCGACGCCTGCGTGTAGAACTGCATGACCTCTGGTCGCGACAGCTGCTCGGGGATCCAGATGACGGAATCCTCCCCGCGTGACTCGCGCAGAGCGGCCACCTGGGCGGTGACCTCGTCCCCCAACTCCGGGGTGTCCGGCGACGACGCGCACAGCACCAACCGGACCTCGGGATCGAACTGCTCGGCCGCCCGCAGCAGGTGCGGCAGGCCCTTCTGCCGCGTGATGCGACCCACGAACAGCGCGAAGGGGCGGTCGAGGCCGACGCCGTGCGCCGCCAAGGCGTCGGTGGCCTCGACGGGCCGGTACACTTCGGTGTCGATGCCGTTGTGCACCACCTGCACCCGATCCGGATCCACGAACGGGTAGCAGTCCAGGACATCGGCCCGCATCCCGGCGCTGACGGCGATGATCGCCGCGGCCTCGCGATACGCGGTGCGTTCCACCCAGGAGGAGATCCGGAACCCGCCCCCGAGCTGCTCCTCCTTCCACGGGCGTCGCGGTTCCAGCGAATGCGCGGTGATCACATGGGGGACACCGTGCAGCAGTGCGGCCAGGTGGCCGGCCAAGTTCGCGTACCAGGTGTGGGAATGCATGATGTCGAGTCCGGCCGCGGCATCGGCCATGAGCAGGTCGACCCCGAGCGTCTGCAGCGCCATGTTGGCTGCGGCCAGATCGGCCGGCGGTTCGAACGCCATGGCGTCGTCCCGTGGCTCCCCGAAACACTCGACCTGGACGTCGGCGAGAAGCCGGAGTTGGGCGGTCAGTTGCTCGACGTGGACTCCGGCGCCGCCGTAGATGTCCGGTGGCCATTCCCGAGTCATGATCCCGATGCGCATGTCCGCGAGCCTAGTGCCGCGCGCAGGGTGTTGCCGTGGTCAAGCGGAGCCGGGACCACTGCACCCACCCCGGTGGTCGAGCGGAGCCGAGACCACCGCACCCGCTCCGCTCGACCCCCGGCCTTCCTCGTACCGCGAAACCCCGGCGCCGGTGCCACTAGGCTGCAAGGGTGAGTTCTCCGCATGTTCTCGGAATCGTCCTGGCCGGTGGCGAAGGCAAGCGGCTCATGCCCCTGACCGCGGATCGGGCCAAGCCGGCCGTCCCCTTCGGTGGCGCGTACCGCCTGATCGACTTCGTCCTGTCGAATCTGGTCAACGGTGGCATCCACCGCATCTGTGTCCTCACGCAGTACAAGTCGCATTCGCTCGACCGGCACATCACGACCACATGGCGCATGTCGCAGATGACCGGCGACTACGTGACCCCGGTCCCGGCCCAGCAGCGCCTGGGACCCCGCTGGTACACAGGCAGTGCCGACGCGATCTACCAGAGCCTCAACCTCGTGTACGACGAGCGACCCGACATCGTGGTCGTGTTCGGCGCCGACAACGTCTATCGCATGGACCCGCGCCAGATGATCCAGCAGCACATCGACTCCGGCGCTGGTGTCACGGTGGCCGGCATCCCGATGCCGCGCAGCGAGGCCCATCAGTTCGGCGTCATCCAGGTGGCCGACGACGGCATGCGGATCGAGAGTTTCCTCGAGAAGCCGTCTGATCCGCCGGGTATCCCCGGCAATCCCGACCAGTCGTACATCTCGATGGGCAACTACGTCTTCAGCACCGACACCCTGATCGAGGCGCTCAAGATCGACGCCGGCGATGAAGGCTCGGTCCACGACATGGGCGGCAACATCATCCCCATGCTCACCGGCGCCGGCCAGGCGTACGTCTACGACTTCCACAGCAACCGTGTCCCGGGCTCGACCGAACGGGATCACGCCTACTGGCGCGACGTCGGGACCCTCGACGCGTACTGGGACGCGCACATGGACCTCGTCAGCGTCCATCCCGTGTTCAACCTCTACAACCGGCAGTGGCCGATCCTGTCGAGCCCGCCCTCGCTGCCGCCGGCCAAGTTCGTCGAAGGCGGCAACGCCCACGACAGCATGGTCGGTGCGGGGTCGATCATCGCTGGAGCGCACGTGCGGCAGTCCGTCGTGGCGCACAACGTCGAGATCCGCGAGGGCGCCTACGTCGAGGGCAGCGTGATCAGCCCCGGTGTGCGCATCGGCCGCAATGCCGTGCTGCGGCGCGTGATCCTGGACAAGAATGTCGACGTTCCGGACGGCGCCCAGATCGGCGTCGATCTCGAGGGCGACCGCACCAAGTACACCGTCTCCCCGGGCGGAGTGGTCGTGCTCGGCAAGGGTCAGCGGGTCGTCTGAGCCAGGTGCTCCTGTGCCTGCGACCGAGCGGACGCCCGAGTGCGGTAGCCGGTGCCACTCCACCCGCACGAGCACACGGCGCGCGTGAAACCGTGATCCTCCACGATGGCGATCACGTGCTCCACGGCCGTCAGTCTGGCGCATCGGGCGCCCTCGTACGCGGGTCTCGACCTCGCTCGACCGCCTGCGGGGGCATATCTCATGCCGCCAGACCGTTGGGACAGCCGTGAGTGATCTGGAACTCGACATCGACGGCATGAGTTGCGCGTCGTGTGCCGCGCGGATCCAGAAGAAGGTCGCGCGGATCGACGGAGTCTCGGATGCCACCGTGAACTTCGCCACCAAGACCGCGCGCGTCACCATGGACGATCAGGTGTGCTCGACCGACGAGGTGCTGCGCACCATCGACGGTCTCGGATACCACGCGAGCGAACAGCCTCCGCTGGGTCACCACGCGGGTCATGGCGCCATGTCCCACGACGGGATGGGCCAGGAGTCCCGGGCCGACGAGATGGGCGGCCACGACCACATGAGTCACGGGGCGAGCGCCGACCTGCGTCGCCGGCTGATCGTCGCGATCCCCCTGACGATCGTCGTCGTGATCCTGGGGATGGTCCCCACGTTCCATTCCCTGCACTGGACCCCGCTCGTAGGCCTGCTGCTGGCCACGCCGGTCGTGTGGTGGAGCGGGTGGCCGATCCATCAGATGACCTGGCGGGGTCTGCGGCACCGCTCGGTCGGGATGGACACCCTGGTGACGCTCGGGTCGGGCGTGGCGTGGCTGTGGTCGGTGTATCAGGTGGCCGTGGGGGGTATGGAGGTCTATGCCGAGGTCTCCGCGGTCGTCATCACCTTCGTCCTGCTCGGCCGCTGGCTCGAGGCCCGGGCCACCGACACGTCGGTGGATGCCCTTTCGGCGCTGTCCCAACTGCAGGTGGATGTCGTCCGCCGGGTCGACGCCGACGGAGTCGAGGCGGAGATCCCGCTGTCCCAACTGGGGGTCGGCGACCGATTCATCGTGCGTCCGGGCGACCGGGTGGCCACCGATGGGATCGTCGCCGACGGAGGTTCGGCCCTCGACCTGAGCCTCGTCACGGGAGAGTCGGTCCCGGTCGAGGTCGCTTCGGGCGACACCGTGGTGGGGGGCGCGGTCAACGGGTCAGGGCGACTCCTGGTCGATGCCACCGCGGTGGGCTCCGACACGGTACTCGCCCGTATCGGCGCCCTGATCAAGGAGGCCCAGCATTCCAAGGCGCCCATCGAACGACTGGTCGACCGCATTGCCGGAGTATTCGTCCCGGTGGTCCTGGGACTGTCGGCGCTGACCCTCGTGGGGTGGCTGATCGCCGGCGCCGAGCCGTCCTTCGCGATCAGTGCGGCGGTGGCTGTGCTCGTCATCGCCTGCCCATGCGCCCTGGGCTTGGCCACTCCCACCGCATTGGTGGCGGGCAGCGGACGCGGCGCCCAGTTGGGCATCCTCATCCGTGGCCCCCAGGTCCTGGAAGCAGCACAGCGGATCGACACGGTACTCCTCGACAAGACCGGCACCGTGACGACGGGCGAGATCACGGTCGAATCGGTCGCCGGAGGTACCGCGGAGGAACGCGCCTTCGTCGGAGCGGTGGAGTCGGCGTCGGAACACCCCATCGCCCGGGCGATCGCGTCCGAGTTCGCGACTGCCCCCGTTCCCGTGATCGCCGACTTCGCGGCCGAGGCGGGGGTGGGGGCATCGGCGGAGGTGGCCGGACATCGGGTCCATGTCGGCAAGGCCGTGGGTGGCCTGGGAGCCTCGCTCGACCAGGCCGTCTCGGCCGCCGAAGCCCAGGGTCTGACAGCAGTTGTCGCGACGGTCGACGGCGAACCGCGGATGGTCGTGACGGTGGGCGACTCGGTGAAGCCGACCAGCGCCACCGCCATCGGCGACCTGCGGGCGCTCGGACTGACACCGGTCCTGCTGACGGGTGACCGGGCGGCGACGGCTGCCGCCGTTGCCGCGAAAGCCGGGATCGACGACGTCATCGCCGACGTGAGTCCTGAAGGCAAGGTCGTCGCCGTGCGGGAACGTCAGGCGGCCGGTCGACGGGTGGCCATGGTCGGCGACGGCATCAACGACGCTGCTGCGCTGGCCCAGGCCGATCTGGGGATCGCCATGGGGACCGGGACCGACGCGGCGCGGGAAGCCGCCGACATCACCATCGTCAACTCCGACCTGACGTCGGTGGCGGTGGCCATCGAGCTGGCCCGCCGCACCTGGCGGACCATCAAACAGAACCTGGGGTGGGCATTCGGCTACAACGTGGCCGCCATCCCACTGGCGATGAGCGGTCGCCTGTCGCCGATGATCGCCGGCGCCGCCATGGCGTTCAGCAGTGTCCTGGTCGTGAGCAACTCCTTGCGGCTGCGCACCTTCCATCGATCTCGCTGAGCCGCGCCACCGGTCCGAACGTCGGGTGAACGCTGGGTATCGGGGGGCCAACAGAAGTTGATGTCTTTTCGAACTCCCGGTCCTCGGGAGGCTTTCCCAGGATCGGCCGGGCGATCGTCGGATGGTGGATGTTGTTCTCTTCGCCGTCGTCATCACCGTGGCCCTCGCCGTCCTGTTCGACTTCACCAACGGTTTCCACGACGCCGCCAACGCGACCTCGACGGTCATCGCCACCAGATCCCTGTCACCGCGCAAGGCGGTCTGGCTGAGTGCGATCTTCAACTTCCTGCCGGCGTTCATCGTCGGCACCGCAGTGGCCAACACGATCAGCAAGACCGTCGACATGGCCGCGTTGGCGCCCACCGAGGCGGGCGCGGTCCCCCTGGGGGTCCGGGTCACCCTGGCCGCGCTCATCGGCGCGGTGTTCTGGAACTATCTGACCTGGCATCTGGGGCTGCCCTCGTCGTCGTCGCACGCGCTGATCGGCGGCCTCATCGGCGCCGGGATCTCGGCCGGTGGGCTGGCGGTGATCAGTTGGTCGTCGGTGCTGCTGGTGGTCATCGCGATCTTCGCCTCGCCGCTGCTGGCGTTCGTCGTCGCGGTTCTGGCGACGTATCTGGTCCGGGCCATTCAGCGGGTGTTCGGGGTGCATGAGGACTCCGAGTTCTTCCGCTGGGCGCAGGTCGGGTCATCGGCGTGGGTCTCGTGGGGACACGGCTCGAACGATGCGCAGAAGACGATGGGCGTGATCGCCGCGACCCTCTTCGCCGGCGGCTACCTCGCCGACACTGACGTCACGTCCCTGGAACCGCCGTACTGGGTGATCCTGCTCGCCCACGCGGCGATCGCCGCAGGGACGGTCTGGGGCGGCTGGCGGATCATCGAGACCATGGGGCTGAAGATCACCCGGATCACCCGCGCCTCGGGGTTCGCCGCCAACATCGGGGCCATCACGTCGATCGAGGGTGCGACACACGGAGGGGTGCCGATCTCGACCACGCAGGCGGTGTCGGCGTCGATCGTGGGCTCGGGTGTCGGTGAGCGCCGCCGGGTCAACTGGCGCGTGATGCGCGACATGGTGATCGCCTGGTTCCTGACCCTGCCGGCGGCGGCGGCCGTCGGGTTCTGTGTCTACCGGCTTACGGTGCTGCCGGAGTACCTGGCGATCCTGGCCACCGCGACGGCGATCGTGGTGCTGCTGACCTGGGCCGGTCGATTGATGCTCAAGGCGCAGACCGCCGACGACATCGAGGCGGAACTGCCCTCGGTGGCCGAACTCTCGGGCCCGAGCTACGGATTCCAGGTGCAGCAGACCTCGGATGCCGAGATCGCCGCCGACGACGTGAGGCCGGACCCGCCGCGCGCACGACAGTCGGAGTCGGCGCCGGGGAAGGACAGTTGAGCAGGCGGCTCAGGCGCCCGACGACATACCCCCTGGCATGGAGCCGTCCGTCGGCATACCTCCGGGCATCAGCTTGGAGAGGTTGGAGCCGTCGGTCACCTGATCGGCGGGCGGGGGCTCGATGTCCGTCGTCACGCCGAAGTCGGACATGGTGGTCGAGGACTTGACCGTCACGGGTTCGGTGACATGCTTACCGTCGGGGTTGACGGCCAGTTCCTGGTCGTAGCGCACGATTCGGCCGTCGGAGTCGACCCAGACGGTCACCTGGGCGGTGCGGGCGACCTTGTCCAGTTCCTGGGTGACCTTGTCCTGCGCATCGGTGGGCAGCCCCAACTGCGCCACTGCCTCGGACAGGTCGACGGTGCCCGTGTACTTGGTGGCGGAGACGCCATTGACGTCCTCCGTGCCCACCTCGGTCAGGTCGGCAGCCTTCGCAGGGTCTCGAGCCCCTTGGTCGGATCGGTCATGGTGAGGCCCAGATCCTTGGCCGGCATCTTGATCCACTTGTCGCCCAGCATGGGGATCTTGAGGTAGCTGGCACCGTCGGCGAGGATCACCTGGAGGGTCCGCCGGCCGCCCCGAAGAGGGCCGAGTCGACCTGCAGCGATGCCTCGGAGTCGGCGAAATCGACCACACCGTTCGCGGTGACGGTGAGCGGGCCACCGTCACCGGGAGCGATCCCGCTGATCGTCGACGTGGCCGAGATCTTGGCACTGCCGGTCGCGGCGGTGGCGTCAGCGGCCTGGACCAGGAACGCCGCGGGCGACGCGCTGGTGACCGGCACCGACGTGTCGGCCGGAGTCGAGGACGGGGAGGACGTCGTGGTGGCGGAACAGCCGGCTACGGTCAGGCCGGCGGCCGCGATGGCGACGAGAGCGGGGATCCTGCGGTTCATGCGGCACTCCTGGGTCGGGCAACGTCCTTCCAGAGTACGACGCGCCTCGACCCCCGGTGGTTCAACGAAGCCGAGACCCCCGGTGGTCGAGCGGAGCCGGGACCACTGCACACGGCCGCGGGTTGAGTAGGCGCGCCAGCGCCGTATCGAAACCCGCCACCGGCGTCGACTCTCGCTCCGCTCGTGCCGGGGTCCGGGCTCGGGTCGGGCGCCTCTTGGAGTCAAGGAACGCCTGCGGCGGGCTGTGCTCTGTTGATGCGCGCCTCGCAGGCTCGGCTGCGCATCGTGTTCCGCTCTTACAGTCGCCGACGCCGACCCGGACCCCGCCCCGAGCTCGGTGGGTGGGTACGTGCCGGTGGTCGAGGGGCACCTCGCCCCCTGACTCCCCTCGTCCGGCCACTCGGTCCCGCTACAGCGCCGGATATGGCCGACTGGGGGGATTCGTGACCGTATCCGGCGCGGTCAGCTCAGGTCGCCGGTGTCCACGACGGCCCGCGCGGAGACCCGGTCGGCCATCCAGGCCACGACCTCCTGGTGAACCGGGTCGGCGATGTAGGCGCGCAGGGCGTCGTCGTCGGCGTGTTCGCTGACCAGGACCAATTCGTAGGCGTGGGGTGTCGTGTTCTGATTCCGGCCCACGCGCAGACTCGTCAGGCCGACCACCCGGCCGGTCAGGGCGTGGAGCCGCACGACGGCCTCGTCGACGTCCGCCGGGTCGTGGAACCGCCACATGACGACGTGTGTGATCATCCGGCGAGCGTAACCGCCGTGGACGGCGACCGGTGCGACGGTCTACCGTGGCGGCGCATCCGCAGGAGGCGGTATGGGTCTGTTCGACTGGTGGCCGTGGCGGTCCCGCGATGGCGAGGGCGCTGCTGTGGGGATCGCTGCCGCCCCGGACACCGATGAGCATCATCGGCGCACCAAGGAACAGATGTTGTACCCGCGGGGGCGGTTCCAGGGGGACTTCACTCCCGAGAACCTGGCCTTCGACCACAACCTGCAGGAGTTCGCCCAACGAGTGGCGGTGATCTGCGGCCTCGAGAACTCGGGGAAGATCAGCCCCGACGACGCCCATCAGCAGATCCGTGCGTTGTACCGCCGACTCAGCCGCACGCACCGCGGGCTGAACATCGCCGACGAGTAGCAGCCGGTCGAACCCGGGGCTGGTGGTGGGTTTCGATACGGCGCTGGCGCGCCTACTCAACCCGCGGGGGTTTCGATACGTCGCCGGCGCGCCTACTCAACCCGCGGCCGGCCGGTGACCTGTGCCACTGGGGCACGGGGTTGTGCGTCAGATCACATTTTCGTCGCCGGACCGCCAACTGACGTTCACAGAGCGTTCATCGGATGCGCCCGTTCCATTAGGAACCGCCCTCTAACGTCCGGAGCGTCCGAATCAAAGGAGGCAAGGGTGCGATTCACCCGTACTACTCAGGCCGCGGCGATCGCTGCGGTGGGCATGCTGGCGCTGTCGGCATGTTCCAACAGCAATTCAGGTTCGAGTTCGTCAGCATCCGGAACGCCCCCGGCAGGTGTCGAGTGCGCCAGCGGCACGCTCAGCGCTGAGGGGTCCTCGGCGCAGAACAACGCCATGACCGAGTGGATCAAGCAGTACCAGACGGCCTGCCCCGACGCCACGGTGAACTACAACCCGACCGGCTCCGGCGCCGGCGTGCAGCAGTTCGTCGCCGGTCAGGTGGACTTCGCCGGCTCCGACTCGGCCCTGAACGCCGAGGAGGGCGAGGTCGACGCCGCCAAGCAGCGGTGCGGCGGCAACGAGGCCTGGAACCTGCCCATGGTCGTCGGCCCCATCTCGGTGGCCTACAACGTGGAGGGTGTCGACAGCCTGGTGCTCAACGCCGACACGATCGCCAAGATCTTCAACGGCGACATCACCAAGTGGAACGACAAGGCGATCGCCGATCTGAACAAGGGTGCGACCCTGCCGGACGCCCCCATCACGGTGTTCTACCGCTCGGACGAGTCCGGGACCACGGAGAACTTCACCAAGTACCTGGCGGCTGCCGCCCCCAAGGTCTGGACCGAGGAGCCCAGCAAGGTCTGGACCGGCACCGGCGAGGGCAAGGAGAAGTCCACCGGGGTGCAGCAGGCCACCATCCAGCAGGCCAACTCGATCACCTACGTCGAGTGGTCCTACGCCAAGGACGGCAACCTGGGGATCTCCGAGGTCGACAACGGCTCGGGTCCGGTGACGCTGGACGCGACCACTGCCGGCAACGCGCTGGAGGAGGCCAAGGTCACCGGCCAGGGGAACAACCTGCCGCTGGACCTGAACGGCGCCTACACGACCACGTCGAAGGACGTGTACCCGATCGTGCTGGTCACCTATGAGATCGCCTGCTCGAAGGGTCTCGATTCGACCCAGTCGGCGCTGGTGAAGTCCTTCCTCACCTACACGGCATCCGAGGACGGCCAGTCCGTCCTCGAGGGCCTGGGCTACGGCCCGCTGCCGAGTTCGGTGGACAAGAAGGTGCAGACGTCGGTCGCCGCCCTGCAGTGACCGACCCCGATGCTGGAGGGCCCCCGCACCCGTCAGGGGGCCCTCCGCCATCCCCGAGTGAGAGGCAGTCATGACGGCGTACTTCCCGCCCGACACCTCTGATCCGCTCCTGCGGACCAAGGGAACGGGTCGCCGCGGCGACCGGGTGATCTCCTTCCTCACCAGTGCGTCCGGTGTGGCGATCATCGCCACCGTCGTGCTGGTGGGGGTGTTCCTGCTGTGGCGGGCGGTTCCGTCGATCATGGCGGACCAGGTCAACTTCCTGACCTCGCGGGAATGGAACGTCAACAATCCCGATGACCTGCGGTTCGGGATCGTGGACCTGCTGTGGACCACGTTGCTGAGCTCGATCATGGCGATGGTCCTGGCGGTTCCCGTGGCTATCGGGATCGCGCTCTTCATCACGCAGTACGCGCCACGGCGACTGGCGACCCCGGTGGCCTACCTCGTCGATCTGCTGGCCGCCGTCCCCTCGATCATCTTCGGCCTCTGGGGGATCCAGGTGCTGGCGCCGGCCATCCAGCCGTTCGGCAACTGGCTGTCCAGTGTCCTCGGTTGGATCCCGCTGTTCGCACCCGGACTCACATCACCGGGCACCGTGTTCTCGATCGGCGTGGTCCTGGCGATCATGATCCTTCCGATCGTGACCGCGATCTCCCGCGAGGTGTTCGCCCAGACCCCCCTCCTCCACAAGGAGGCAGCCCTCGCGTTGGGTGCCACCCAGTGGGAGATGGTGCGCACCGCGGTGTTGCCATTCGGGCGACCCGGCGTGATCTCGGCCTCGATGCTGGGCCTCGGCCGCGCCTTGGGCGAGACGATGGCGGTCGTCATCATCCTGTCGAAGCCGACACCCGGCGCCCCCTTCGATCCGTCGATCTTCGCGGGCGGCGAGACGTTCGCATCGAAGATCGCCAACAACGCCGCCGAGTTCGACACCCCCGAGAAGACCGGGGCCTATATCGCCGCCGGTCTGGTGCTGTTCGTGCTGACCTTTGTCGTGAACGCCATCGCGCGGTACATCGTCAACCGGCGTAAGGAGTTCTCCGAATGAGCGCCCCCACGCTCCAGCCGATCGTGCCATCCGAGCTGCGGCACATCAGCACTCGTCGTCGCGTCGTCGATCGCACCGTCCGGGTGCTGGTCTACGTCGCGTTTCTGCTGGCCATGATCCCGCTGGTGTGGGTTCTCTGGACGACCATCAGCCGGGGCATCGCACTGGTGATCACGCCGGAGTGGTGGACCACGTCGATGCGCAACATCGGCCCCAACGACTACGGCGGGGGTGCTGCAGCGGCGATCCAGGGGACGCTCATCCAGGCTGCCATCGCGACGATCATCGCGGTCCCCATCGGCGTGCTGGGGGGCATCTACCTGGTCGAGTACCGCGACAAGCCGCTGGTGAAGCCCCTGTCCTTCATGACGGACGTCCTGACCGGGATCCCGTCGATCGTGTCCGGCCTGTTCATCTACGCGCTGTTCATCACGACCTTCGGACTCACCCGCATGGGCCTGCTCGTCGGACTGGCGCTGACCCTGTTGATGATCCCGGTGATCGTGCGCGGCACCGAGGAGATGCTCAAGATCGTCCCGACGGAACTGCGCGAGGCCAGCTACGCGCTCGGCGTCCCGCGCTGGCGCACAATCCTCAAGGTCGTTCTGCCGACGGCGATGAGCGGCATCATCACGACGATCATGCTGGGCATCGCTCGCATCATGGGTGAGACCGCACCGCTGCTGATCCTCGTGGGCTACACGGCGTCGTACAACGCCAACCCCCTCGCCGGCGAACAGGCGGCGCTGCCGCTGATGATCAACGTCGAGCGAGGGAACCCGCTGCCCGCCGGTCAGGAACGGGCCTGGGCGGCGGCATTGACCCTGATCCTGTTGGTGATGGCCCTGAATGTCGGTGCCCGCATCATCAGCCGCTACTCCGGAGTGAAGAGGTAGTCAGATGAGCAAGACCATCGAGGCCAAGTCGGTCAGCGTCCACTACGGCCAGTTCCTGGCCGTCGAGAACGTGGACATGCGGATCGAGAAGAACTCGGTCACCGCCTTCATCGGGCCGTCGGGGTGCGGCAAGACGACGTTCCTCCGCTCCCTCAATCGCATGATCGAGACCATCCCCGGAGGCCGCGTCACCGGCCAGATCCTGATGAACGGTGTGGACACCCTCGGCGCCGACATCGACCCGGTGGCTGTCCGACGCGACGTCGGCATGGTGTTCCAGCGACCCAACCCCTTCCCGACCATGAGCATCTACGACAACGTGGTGGCGGGTCTGCGCCTCAACGGCGAACGCAAGAAGTCGACGCTGCAGGAGGTCGCCGAACGGGCCCTGCGCGGCGCGAACCTCTGGAACGAGGTGAAGGACCGACTGGATCGTCCGGGCGCCGGGCTGTCGGGCGGGCAGCAGCAGCGCCTGTGCATCGCTCGTGCCATCGCGGTCCAGCCGGACGTCCTGTTGATGGACGAACCCTGCTCGGCGCTGGACCCGATCTCGACTCTGGCGATCGAGGATCTGATCATGGAACTGAAGGAGCGCTACACGGTGGTGATCGTGACCCACAACATGCAGCAGGCCAGCCGCGTGAGTGACACCACGGCCTTCTTCAACATCGCGGGCACCGGCAAGCCGGGTCACCTGATCGAGATGGGGCCGACCGAGAAGATCTTCCGTAACCCCGAGGTGACGGCGACCGAGGACTACATCAGCGGCCGCTTCGGCTGACCCTTCGGTGGCCGAGCGGAGCCGAGACCTCCGCGGGTTGAGTAGGCGCGCCAGCGCCGTATCGAAACCGGGCCGCTGTCGTCGGGTCTCGCCCCGCTTCGCCCATGCCGGGGTCCGGGATCGGTAGTCGGTCAGGTGTCCGTCTCCGGTGGTCGAGCGGAGCCGGGACCGCCAGGAGGCGGGGCTACAACTCGTGACGCTCCACCGCGCCGATACGCCAGTGCCCCTTCGAGAAGGTGCGGTGGACCACGATGAAGCCGCCGGGCGCCAAGGGGTCGGAGAACATCGACTGCAGCTTCTTGCCGGCGGCGTCGGCGAAGGGCGCCAGGATATGGGGGAGCACGGGGCGGTGGCTGCAGATCACCAGTGGCACCTGCAGGTCCGCCAGAGTGAGGACGCGAGCGACCGCGGCCTTCGGCTTGTCGTCGAACCCCTCCTCACTGACCAGAGGCTCCTTCTTGACCGAGAGTCGAGCGGCGGTGGCGAACGGCCGCACCGTCTGGATGCAGCGCGCGGCATCGGAGCTGTGGATCCGGCTGATCCCGAACGCGGCCAGCAGCGGCACGAGGGCACGCGCCTGAGAGCGACCCCGGCTCGAGACGGGTCGGCCCGAGTCGTTCTTCCCCCGGTAGTCCGCCCGCTTCATGGCCTGGGTGTGCCGCAAGAAGATGAGCGGAACGGTCAACGGCAGTTCCAGCGCTTCGCGCACCAGTTCGTAGTCGCGCCGATAGGTGAGCAGGTTCTTGGCCTGTGCCTGTGTCGCCCATCGGATCTCGTCGACCTCGGCGTTGCGTGAGAAGCCGTTGTCCCGGCCGGCCTCTGCACGCCAGTAATCGACGATCTTGGGGCGGCCCATGACCGGGTACTCCTGGCGTCGCAGCGCAGGGCCCAGGACCGGGACGACACCGGTCTCCTCGTCGCACTCGCGCACGGCTGCGGCGACGACGTGTTCGTCCTTGTCGAGTTTCCCCTTGGGCAGGGACCAGTCCCGGTGGCGCGGCCGGTGGACCAGGAGGACCTTCGTGTCGCCCTGGCGGTGGCGCAGCAGCACCACGCCCGCAGCGCGGATCGGGGGAGCCATCAGGTGAGGGGGTTCTCGGTACGGGCCTTGGCGATCTTGGGCCACAGTCGTAGGAAGTCGCGGCGCAACGCCATCTCGTAGTCGACCTCCAGGGCGTACAGCAGACCCAGGGCGAATCCGGTCGGGGCGTCCATCCCGGGTTCGGTCGCCAGCGACCGCAGCGTCATCTGGGCCACGTGGGCGTCCTGATGGTCGCCGAGGATCTCGGTGACCTGCTCCAGGGCCCGGACCAGTTCCTTGGCCGGACGGCCGAACACGGGCTCCACCGCCTCGGCGGCGTATCGGGCCTTCTTCGCGGCGATACGGGTCTCGTGCCAGGGATGGGCCGGACTGTCGAGGTGCAGTTGATCCACGTCCTTCGCCAAGCGCCGCCAGGTCTTGTCCACCAGCGGCGGGAGGGCTTCGGCGCAAGGTCTGTCGGCGGCCGGAGTCAGCCGGGGGTTGCCCGCGGCATCGACCAGTGCCACGAGCAGCCGGTGGTGACGTTCGCTGCCGAGTGCTCCCAGAGCGTGCTCGCGAGCGTCGGTGATCCGTACGGTGAGCGCGTTGTCGACGGCGGTCTGGGCCAGGTCGGCCTCGTCCGGGGGCAGGTCGGCGGCCCGCTCGTCGAGCCGCTCGATCATGACCTCGGTGTCGCGCACAGCCCCCAGTTCCCCGGCGATCCAGCCGAGCTCAGTGCGCAGATGCCGGGACCATTCCGCGTCGACCAGAGGGCCGAACCCGCGCAGGCCGCTGCGGATCCGGCGAGCCGCGACGCGCATCTGGTGGACGGAGTCGGGCAGGTCGCGCCGCACACGAACGTCCTGCAGCAGGAAGCGGCGGATGTGTTTGGCGAGGTGTGCCCGCACCGCTTCGCCGGCCGGATCCTCGGGACGCACGGGGTCGGATTCGACGACGTCCGGTGGTGCCGACGCTCGCGGTCCGAGGGCCGTGGCCGCCCGGGTGGTCACCGCCGCGACCGCGCCCGCTGTCCGCAGAGCGTCGTCGACGGCCTCGCTCATCGACCCGCGACCGGCCTCCGGGGAGAGCGGGACGAGTTCGATCTCGCGGAACCGGGCGGCGACGTGTTTGCCGTCGAGGATGCTCACCGTCTCGTCGAGCAGTGTCAGCGTGGGTTCGCCGGAGTCGTCGTCCAACCGGTGCGCGGTCTGCTCGGTCCGCAGGTGGGCGACCGGTACCAGGATCTGGTCGCGCGTCAGGGGATACAGCAGGTCCCGCAATTCCGCGGGGATCTCCTTGGCATCCGGGAACACGAGTTCGTCGTCATCGCCGTCGTAGTCGCCCGCGGGGAACGCGCAGTGCCAGCCGGGTTCGGTCCCACCCTGGCGCCGGGTCAGCACAATCCCCCAGCGGAAGAGGCGCAGATCCTCGGTGTCGAAGTGGACGTCGTCGACCGTCACGGTGTCGCCGCCCTCGATCGCCGACACCCCTGGAAGATCGTCGAGTTCGGGCAGCCGGAACAGGGCGTGGACGCGCAGGCGTTCGGCCATCACGCCCCCCGGCGACCGGTCTTCAGGGCGATCACCGTGTCCTGGTAGTCCGCAAGGTCGTTCCCGTCCTCGTCCACGATCCGCCGGGTCCAGGTGCCGTCACCGTTGAGGTCCCACCCCGAGGTCCCCGGATCGAAGGCGAGGTCGAACAGCCCGGCAACCTCGGCCACATGTTCGGGGGTCTCCAGACGCACCAGCGTCTCGACGCGGCGGTCCAGATTGCGGTGCATGAGGTCGGCCGAACCGATCCACACCTCGGTGTCGCCCCCATTGGCGAACTCGTACGCGCGGGAGTGCTCCAGGAACTTTCCCAGGATGCTGAGGACCCGGAAGTTGCCCTCGGTGCCGGGGATACCCGGCCGCGCTGCACAGATGCCGCGCACGAAGATGTCCACCGGCACGCCCTGCTGGGCAGCGCGGTACAGCGCGTCGATCAACCGCTCGTCGACGATCGAGTTGCACTTGAACCGGATACGGGCCGGGCGGCCGGCCTTGTGGTGGTCGATCTCGCGCTCGATGCGGTCGATCAGCCCCGAACGGATCGAGTGGGGCGCCACGAGGAGCCGGTCGTAAGACGTGCTCATCGAGTAGCCGGACAGGACGTTGAACAGTCGACTGACGTCCTCGCCGACGACGGGATCGGTCGTGAGCAGCCCGAAGTCCTCATACAGGCGGGCGGTCTTGGGGTGGTAGTTGCCCGTCCCGATGTGGCAGTAGCGACGCAGGACGTCGCCGTCGTCGCGCACGACCATGCTCAACTTGCAGTGGGTCTTCAGGCCCACCAGGCCGTAGACGACGTGTACCCCCGCCCGCTCGAGCTTGCGACCCCACTTGATGTTGGCCTGTTCGTCGAAACGCGCCTTGATCTCGACCAGGGCCAGCACCTGCTTGCCGGCCTCGGCGGCGTCGACGAGCGCATCGATGATCGGGGAGTCGCCGCTGGTCCGGTAGAGCGTCTGCTTGATCGCCAGGACCTGCGGGTCGGCGGCGGCCTGTTCGAGGAACCGCTGCACCGATGTCGAGAACGAGTCGTACGGATGATGGAGCAGGACCTCCTTCTCACGCATCGTGTCGAGGACATCGGGCTCGGCCGCGGTCTCGACCTCGGCCAGTTCGCGGTTGGTCTTGGGGACGAAGGGCGGTTCCTTGAGGTCGCCGCGATCGAGTCCGACGAGGGTCCACAGGAACGTAAGGTCGAGCGGTCCGGGAAGCTGCACGACCTCGCTCGGGCTGACCCCGAGTTCACTCACCAGCAGGTCCAGCACGTGGGGGTCGATCGACTCCTCGACCTCGAGCCGCACGGGTGGGCCGAATCGGCGACGCATGAGTTCGCGTTCCAGCGCCTTGAGCAGGTTCTCGGCGTCGTCCTCCTCGACCTCGAGGTCCTCGTTGCGGGTGACGCGGAAGGCGTGGTGCTGCAGCACCTCCATGCCGGGGAACAGTTGATCGAGGTGTTCGGCCATGACGTCCTCGAGCGGGATGAACCGCTGGCCGTCCAGGTGCACCAGACGCGGCAGCAACGGCGGCACCTTGACACGCGCGAACAGCTCGTTGCCCGTCTCGGGATTGCGCACGACCACGGCCAGGTTCAGCGACAGGCCGGAGATGTAGGGGAACGGGTGCGACGGGTCGACCGCGAGCGGGGTGAGCACCGGGAACACCCGATCGGCGAAGAACTCGTGCAGTTGCTGTTGCTCGAGTCCGGACAAGCCATCCCACTCAAGCAGTTCGATGCCCTCGTCGGCCAGGGCCGGGAGGATGTCGTTGCGGAAGCAGGCGGCCTGGCGCTGCATCTGTGTCCGGGAGTTGCGCCAGATGCCGTCCAGGACCTCGGTGGGCATCAGGCCGCTGGCCGCCCGAACCGCGATCCCGGTCGCGATCCGGCGCTTGAGGCCCGCCACCCGGACCATGAAGAACTCGTCCAGGTTGCTGGCGAAGATCGCGCAGAACTTGGCCCGCTCCAGCAGCGGGGAGCGGGCATCCTCGGCCAGTTGCAGCACCCGGTCGTTGAATGCCAACCACGACAATTCGCGATCCAGGAACCGGTCCTCGGGCAGATCGGGGAGGGCAGCCTCGTCCAGTTCGTCGACTTCGGTGAGTTCTGCGCTCATGCTCCGATCCTGTCACAGCCCGGGCCGTCGGGGCGCGGCGTTGGGGAGCCTCCGCAGGTCCGGTCCGACCGGTTCTCGACCGGGCTGCGGGTGTTCATCCCGTGGGTGTCAGCCACTGATGAATGAGGGGGACCACCGAGGCTCCTTCGCCTCCCGCCGAGGCCACCCGTTTCATCGACCCCGAGCGGACATCACCCACGGCGAAGACGCCGGGGATGCTGGTCTCCAGCGCCTCGGGGGCACGGCCGTCCCGCCAGAGCTCGGGCGGCACATGGCTCCCGGTGAGGACGAACCCCCGATCGTCCCGGGCGAGCTCGGCGGGCAACCAGTCGGTGTGGGGATCCGCGCCGATGAGGAGGAACACGGCGACGACCGGCAGGCTCTCGCTCGACCCGTCCCTGACGTCGGCCACCTCGACGGCCGTCAGCCGGGTGGTGCCCGATGCCGCGACGATGTGGCTGTGCGGACGCACGGTGATCCGCGGGTTTCCGGCGATCTCGTCGATTAGGTAGGCCGACATCGTCGAACTCAGATCGGGGCGCCGGACCAAGATCGTGACCGAGCGCGCGAATCGGGCCAGGTGGAGCGCCGACTGACCGGCCGAGTTGCCGCCCCCGACGACGATCACGTCCTGTCCGGCGACCTCCTGACCGGCGCTCAACGCCCCGCCGTAGTAGACACCGCGGCCCAACAGCGCCTCCACCGAGGGCACCCCGATCCGGCGGTAGGTGACCCCGGTGGCGATCACGACGGCCCGCCCGCGCAGATCCCCCCCGTCGGTGTGCACGACGTGGGGCGCCCCGCCGGCGCCGGGAGTGAGGGACAGCGCCTGCGTCCCGCTGAAGAACCGTGTTCCGAATCGGATGGCCTGACTCATGGCCCGTTGGGCCAGCCGCACCCCCGAGATGCCGCGCTCGAAGCCCAGGTAGTTGCGGATCATGGTGCTCGTGCCCGCCTGGCCGCCGACCGCGGCGGCGTCGACGGTGACCGTGGTGAGGCCCTCGGACGCGGAGTACACCGAGGCGGCGAGGCCGGCGGGTCCGGCGCCCACGATGATCACGTCGGACGGGGCGTCCTGGGGGAGTTCCGAGGGTCGACCGAACAGGGCCGCGCCCACGTCGGCGGCCGACCGGGGTGCGACGAGCAGGCCCAGCGCCGGGGCGGCGACGATCGGGAGCCCGGGGTCGCCGCCGGCTTCGCGGTCCCCCAGTTCGGCGCGGAGACGCAGACCGGTCTCGCTGTCGGGCGCGTGATGCTCGTGGGGGTAGCCGGACCTGTCCAGGAAGTCGCAGACCTCCCGGGTCACGGAGTCGTCCCCGGCGGTGACGACCTGGATCAGCCCCGTCGGCGTGGTGGCGACGGTGCTGTTCCAGTCCGACAGAAGGTCGCTGATCGCCCCATGGAACTCCTCGTCGCGCGGCCCCTGGGGGTGCAGGAGCATCGCGTCGAGGAGGTTGGTCGCGAATCCGTCGAGCAGTCGCGGCCGGTCGCTCATCAGCCGCTCGGGAGCGACCGCCACGACCCGTCGCGAGGTGGGGACGAGTTCCCGCCAGCTCCCGAGCGCGTCGAGGGGGTTGACATCACCCAGGTCGGAGTCGGTGAGGAACAGGGCGATCTCCCGTCCCTCTCCGAGTGCGCCGGTGGCCAGCCCGGTTGCCTCGGCGGCCGACCCAGCGACGCGGATGTCGTAGTCGTCAGCGTAGCGGCGCAGAGGGCGGAGCAGGGCCTCCTGGTGCGCCGGGGCGACGATGATCAGGATCGGAGGACGGGATTCCATGGAGGGGAGCGTAGGGAGGTTGCGTCGGCATCTCCATCCGACCGGAGACGCGCGATCAGGTGAGTCGGTACTCGCGGTCGCCGTCGACCCGGTGGAAACCCGCGCGCTCATACAAGGCGACGGCGCGCACGTTGTCCGCATCGACGTACAGGTGGACCTGCCGCAGTCCGCGGTCGGCGAGGTGACGCAGGCCAAGGTCGAGCAGCGCGCCGGCCAATCCGGTGCCGCGCTCGGAGGGCGCCACTGCCAGGACGAACACCTCACCCGACACCTGTCCGTCGGCGACCGCGGCCGGATCGATCTTGGTCCAGTGGAACCCCACCAACCGGCCGTCACCGTCGACGGCCACGAGGAAGTCGTCGGCGTCGAACCAGTCGGCCCGCAGGCGCAGGTCCAGGTCGTCCCGAGTCCACCCCCCCTGATCCGGCAGGTCGGCGAAGGCCAGGTGGTTCAGCTGCAACCAGGGGTCACGATCGCCAACCGTGTCGAACGACCGCACCGTGACCCCGTCCGGCAGCGGTCGCACTGCTCCCTCGAGCGGAAGGGTTCGGGCCAGCAGCACCAGTTCGCGCGCCACCGGCAGGCCGACGGCCGTCGCAGCCCGCCGGGCCTGGGACCTGTCGCCGTGGGCCCACAGGGTCCGGGCTCCGCTGTCGCGGAGTGTCCGCACGAGCAGGGTCGCTGCCTGGGTGTCGGCCGCCGACAGTTCGGCGACCGAGTCCACGACATCGGCGAACCCGCGCAGCATTCCGTCCTCGACCAGCAGCCAGTGCTCCCCGGGGGCCCCGGCGGTCAGCGCCTGGCGCCGGGCCTCGTCCAGGGGGCGGCGACCGCTGCGGATCTCCTCGGTCGCCATGAGGTCGGCGACGGCCTCGGCCTGAGTCGCGTCGAGCCGGGTCACGCGGACCGGCGTCATGCCGGTGCGGAGGTGGAGTCGTGGGGGACGGCGTCCTCGATGAACCGGTACCCGACATTGCGGACGGTGCCGATGAGGGCCTCGTACTCGAGCCCGAGTTTGGCCCGCAGGCGGCGCACGTGAACGTCGACCGTGCGGGTGCCGCCGTAATAGTCGTATCCCCAGACCTCCTGCAGCAGCTGCGCCCGGGTGAAGACCCGCCCGGCGTGCGTCGCCAGGTAGCGGAGCAACTCGAACTCCTTGAAGGTCAGGTCCAGTTGCTGGTCGCCCAAGGTTGCCAGGTACGACGACTCGTCGATGACGAGGGCACCGCGGCGGATGCGATCCGGCGGGTCGGCGTCCTCGCTGCCGGCGCCCTGTCGGACCTTGCTCAGGTTGAGGCGCAGGCGGGCCTCGATCTCGGCCGGACCGGCGCTCTCGACGAGGATGTCGTCCATCCCCCAGTCGAACTGGACGGCCGCCAGACCCCCTTCGGTGACGATCAACAGCACCGGCGCCTCGACCCCGGTCGCCCGGATCAGTCGGGTCAGTGATCGCGATTGCGGCAGGGAGAGCCGGCCGTCGACGAGGATCACGTCGTGGGGTGGGGCGTCGAGCAGCGCCGAGCCTTCGGCCGGGAGCACGCGCAGGGTGTGAGTCAGCAGTTCGACGGCGGGCAGCACGTTGGCCGCAGGCCCCGATTGGGCTGTCAGCAGGAGCAGTCGCATCCGTACCTCACACAATCCCACGCTCGTGCGAGAGTATCCCACCGTGACCGATCCCAGCCCGTTCAGCGAGGAGCGCACCCTCCTGACCGAGGACGCGGTGCGCATCCGCGCGGGCCATGTGCCGGGCCCCGGTGGTGACGCCGCACTGGTGGTGGCCCACGGGTTCAATGCGGGAATCGGCAAGGCCCCGAACCTCCGGGTGGTGCGCATCCTCGCCGAACGGTTCCCGATCGTGGCGCCGGAGTTCCGGGGCCACGGCGACAGCGACGGCGAATGCACCCTGGGGGACAAGGAGATCCTCGATCTCGAGGCCGCCGTCCGGTGGGCCCGGACTCTGGGCTACTCGCGCATCGCGACCGTCGGGTTCTCGATGGGGGCCTCTATCGTGGTGCGTCACGCCGGCCTGGTCGGCGGTGTCGACGCCGTCGTCGAGGTCAGCGGTCCCGCGTTCTGGAACTACCGCGGGACCCCGATCATGCGGATGCTCCACTTCGGGGTCGAGAACCCGCTGGCCCGGCAGTGGCTGACCCGGGTGATGGGGACGCGGGTGGTCGAGCCGCCGTGGCCGGAGCCCTGGCCCGAGTCGCCGGTCGAAGCCGCCGAACACATCCCGCCCACCCCGTTCCTCGTGGTCCACGGCACCCAGGACGGCTTCTTCCCCCTCGAGCATCCGATGGCCATCGCCAACGCGGCCCACACCGGCGCGGAGGCGAGAGGAGTCCGCGACCACACCGAACTGTGGGTGGAGGACTTCGGGCACGCCGAGGCAGCCATCGAGACCGCGCTGCTGCTGCGGATCAGCGACTGGCTGGAGCCACGGCTTCGGTGAGCGCCCGTTGCAGCCGGTCGGCATTCCAGGCCACGAACGCGTTCCAGTCCGCCGTCCAGGTCAACAGGGCCGGCCGGGGATCGGGCCCCTCGCCCGTCCAGTCGCTGGGCTCGTCGATCCACTGGTCGATGTCCGCACGCAACGCGACGATGGGACCATCGGCGCGCAGAGGCGTCGCCGGCGCCTCGGAGCCCAGATCGGGCCGGGCCAGCTGTTCGGAGTCCTTCTGCTGATCCCAGGCCACGGCCACCGCCCGCAGATGATCGCGGACGTCGTGGGCGGCTTCGAGAACGGATCCGGTCAACTGTCGGGGGAACGGCAGGGTGGCGCCCAGATCGCGCACGATGATCGCCACCCCGGGCAGGGTGTTCGCCGCCACATCGATGTGTCGGGCGGCGATGGCCACCCGGAACCACTTCTGCATCGGCACCGTCTTGGGCGGTTTCTGGGCGACCGACAGGTCATAGGCCTCCTGCGCCCGGTCGAGTGCCACGGTCGCCCGACCCGCCCCCCACGAGAGCAGGTCGTCGTCGACCGCGCCGCCGGCGATGTAGTCGATGGCCATCAGCAGGTGGTCGCTGGAACTCACGATGGCGTCACGCATACGCCGATGCAGTGTCGCGACGACGCCGCTGGGCCACATGAGCAGGCTGACCGCGAAGCTCACGGCCAGTCCGATGGCGACGTCCTCGAGGCGGGTCTCGGCGGTCGCCAGTGTCGCGGGGTAGAGCAGGGAGAACATGACGATGACGGTGACGCTGAATCCCGCCTGGCCCACGGCGAGCGAGAAGGTGCCGGGCGTGTAGGCCGTGATCACCAGGACGATGGGCAACAGCACCCACCAGATCGTGCCGGCGCTGCCGACGATCTCGATCAGGCCCGCGCCGATCAGCACGCCGACCGTTGTCCCGACCAGCGCCTGGACCGCGGTACGCCCCGTGCCCAAGGCGTCGAACCGGAGCGCGGTGAGGGTGCCCAACACGATCCAGAAGCCGTGGGACAGCTCCAGGGTCTTCGCCAGCGCCACACTGCAGGCCAGGGCCACGGCGGTGCGCAGGGCACTGCGGAACCACGGAGAGTCCCAGGCGAGGTTGCTCGTCACGCGGTCCCAGATCCCCTGCCGCTGCCGGTTCAGTTCGTGGTCCAGGACACGGTCGGAGAAGTGGTCGATCACCTCCTGCTGGGCCACATTGGCGCTGGCCAGTTCGGTGCTGATCGACGCCAGGCGGAGGGGGAACATGTTGTCCAACCGTCGGCGGATGTTCGTGCCCGGCACGACTCCCCGGTGCTCGGCGACCCATGTGATGGCCACCTGCAGGTGTTCCTCGCGCGCCGTCTTGATCCGATCCGGGGAGTTCCGCCGATGTCCCGGATCCAGAAGGAACTTGGCGACCCGATGCAGTTCCTCGGCGATGGCCTCGGCGAGCACGGTGCGGGCTCGGTCCAACTCGGGAGAGTCGGGAACCTCCGGCGTCGGGATGTCCTCCCACTTGAGGTAGCCGCGGAGGCGGCTGGCGAGGTCGACCAGCTGCGCGAGCGCCCGGTCGGAGTCGGTCAGACCGGCCGGGCGCAGCAGATTGCCGTCGAACTGCCCGTGGAGAGCGGTGAGTTCCCGATCGAACCGTTCCAGGGCGGCGGAGTAGGCATCGGCGTCGGGCTCGGCCCAGCGCGCGCGGATCGTCAGCGCGGCACTGTCGTAGACCTGCGAAAGCTCCTTGGCCAGCTGGTGAGAGGGCCGGGCCGGCCACAGGATCAGCGCCGCGAGTGCGGCGGTCACCCCGCCGATCGTCCAGGCGATCACTGCCGGGACCTGGGTGCCGGGTGGCGCGCTGGTGACGGCCAGCACCGTGGCCAGCAGCAGTACGGTCTGCGCCGACGACACGGGTCCCCGCAGGACTGCGGCGATCCCCACGGTGAAGGCCACCAGCGCCATGACGATCACTGCGCCGATCACCGACTGGCCGAAGGTGATCCCGATCAGCAGGATCGGGATTCCCAGGGCCGTGGTGATGAGGTAGGCCACGAAGCGGTCGAGCAGCGGTCCGCCGAAGTCGGCGAACAGCATCATGGCGAGTCCGGCGAACACCCCGAACAGCGCCGACGGCTTGAGGTAGGGGACCGACGTCAGTGCCAGAAGCAGCAGGGGGACGACCAGGGCGACGCGGGTGGCCCGGCGCAGCGCGACACCGTTACGGAACTTGGTGCCGATCTCGGCGAGGCGGGACACCTGCGCAGGTTAGTACCGCACCGCCCCCGGTGGCCGGGCGGAGCCGAGACCTGCACCGGCCCTTCCGGTGGTCGAGTGCCCTTCCGGTGGTCGAGCGGAGCCGAGACCTCCGCGCCCACTCCGGTGGTCGAGCGGAGCCGAGACCACGGCCACCTCCGGCCATGTCGATGAGTGCCGCTCCGCCCGGGCCGGGGTCCGGGCTCGGGTCGGGCGCCTCTTGGAGTGAAGGAACCGCCTTCGGCGGGCTGTGTGTGTTTGATGCGCGCCTCGCAGGCTCGGCTGCGCATCCTGTTCCGCTTGGGCAGGCGCCGACTCCGACCCGGACCCCGTCCCAGCTCGGGTGGGTGGGTGGTCAGAGTGCGGTGGCCGCGGGAATGAGCCCCACGACGTGGTCGTTGACACTCTCGTCCTGCCGCACACTGGTGGGATACCGAGGAGAGAACGTGGCCGGATTCTGGATCGTCGTCGGCGTGCTGGTGGCATGCTGCGGTTTCGGCCTGTGGCGCCGGCTGACCGACGGTCGGCTGCGCGATGCCTCGCCGCGGCCCGTCCGCGATGACGCTCCGCCCGCCCACGTCGACACCCCCGACGCCGCCCACCATGGCGGCGAGATCATGACCGAGGCCCAACTCGGCCAGCCGCTGGGCGATCAGGCCACGTTCGTGCAGTTCTCGTCGGCGTTCTGCCAGCCCTGCCGGGCCACCCGGCTGCTTCTGGATGACGTCACCCGGGACCTGCCCGGGGTCAGCCACGTCGAACTCGACGCGGAGAGCCACCTCGACCTGGTGCGCCACCTCCAGGTGCGGCGGACCCCCACCGTGCTGCTCCTCGACGCGAACGGAGCGATCCGCAAGCGCGCCACGGGCTTGCCCCGACGTACCGAGGTTGTCGCCGCGCTCGGCCAAGTCGTGCCAACCTAGAGCCTGAGTGGGAGGACAGCACTATGACCGAATCCGCCACCGGCGCCGAGCCGACCCAGGCCCCCGAACAGGAGTGCGACCCGGCCGCAGGCACGATCGACCCGCGCGGGCCCCGATTCAGTGCCGCCATCACGGTCGTGGTGCTCGCCGTAGCGCTCATCACCATTCCCTCGATCACGAGTGTCGTGCTGCTGGTGTGGCAAGCGATCGCGTTCGGTGCTGCCGCCCTGCTGGGGCTGCAGGCTCAGCCGTACGGTCGGCTGTACCGCGCGGTGGTGCAGCCGCGCCTGTCGCCGCCCCAGCATCTGGAGGATGCCGCACCACCGCGGTTCGCCCAGCAGGTGGGACTGGCGTTCGTGCTGGTGGCCCTCGTGGGTCTGGCCTTCGCGCTTCCCCTGGTCGCCCAGATCGCCACCGCGTTCGCCTTGGCCGCCGCCTTCCTGAATGCGGCCTTCAACTTTTGCCTGGGCTGTGAGATCTACCTGCTCGTGCAGCGGTTCCGCCGCCGCAGCGTGACTCCGGCGGACGAGGACTCCACCGCGACCGACCCGGCAGCACCCTCCGCGGGTTGAGTCGGCGCGCCACCTCGGTGGTACAGCGGAGCCGAGACCACCAGACCCGCGCTACCCCGGTGGTCGAGCGGAGCCGAGACCCCCGCTCGCGCACCACGCCCACCCATGCCGCGGTTGAGCAGCCGCGCTGAGGTCGAGCCGTCAGTCACGCCTCCTGCTTGAGAAGTGGCCGTTTTTTTCGCCTCATGATCATGACCTCTGACGCACCCTTTCCGCTCAGAAGAGGGCGGGAGACCATGATCATGAGGCGAGAACAACGGCGGGTGACCCCGGTGGTCGCGGCCGCTAGCCCCGGTGGTCGAGCGGAGTCGAGACCACCGCACTCACGACGATCCTCGCTCCGCCCGGGCCGGGTCCGGGCTCGGGTCGGGCGCCTCTTGGAGTCACGGAACCGCCTTCGGCGGGCTGTGTTTGTTTGATGCGCGCCTCGCAGGCTCGGCTGCGCATCCGGTTCCGCCTTTACAGGCGCCGACTCCGACCCGGACCCCGTCCCGGGCTCGGTGGGGGGTCAAGGTGCGGTGGTCTCGGCTTCGCTCGACCACCGGAGGGTGCGGTGGTCTCGGCTCCGCTCGACCACCGGCCATCGCTCAGTAGACGAGAGCCTGGGCGCCGGCAGCCATCACCTCGGCGACGAAGGTCGTCGCCCCGGAAAGGCGCACCCCCGGCAGGACGGCCTCGGTGGTGATGCCGCGGCGAGCGGCACACTGGGTGCACAGGGTCACCTGGCCTTGGGTCAGCACCGCGTCCAGTAGTTCCTCGAGGGGCGGCGACTGCGGGAGCTCGAACTCCGCCGCCCGCCCGGGAACGGAGAACCACGAGGCTTCGCCGGTCAGCCACAGCGAGACTGGAACGCCGGCGGCCACCCCAGCGGCGGCCACAGCGAACGCCTGGGCACAGCGTTCGGGGGCGTCAGCGCCCGCTGTCACCTTCACCACCAGCGACTCGGCCACCCACCGACCCTACGCCCGCCGCTATCGTGGGAGCGTGACGATGTTCTTCGAAGGCCTGTTGGTTCTGGCGTCGGTCGCCATCGTGTGGTTCGCCATCTACGTGATCCTGCAACTGTTCAAGGGGCAGAACTGACCGCGCTGCCGGCCCAGGTCCTGCCCGTCTCCTGGTTGATCGGGCAGTGGGTCGGAGTCGGCACCGGCCAGTACCCGACAATCGAGGATTTCCGCTTCGGTCAGGAGTTGGGGTTCTCCTGCGATGGGCGCCCCTTCCTGACGTACTGGTCCCGGTCCTGGCTGCTCGACGACGAGGGCCAGCGGGTGCGACCCACCGCCACCGAGTCGGGGTTCCTGCGCCCGGCTGCCGACCGGTCCGTGGAACTGCTCCTGTCGCATCCCACCGGGTACAGCGAGATCTGGGAGGGCCAGGTCGAGGTCACCGGCCTGCAGGACGACACCATCACCAGCGCCAAGATGGAACTGCGCACCGACGTCGTGGCCCGCACCGAGGACTCCAAGCCCTACACCGCCGGCCACCGGCTGTACGGACTGGTCGAGGGCGATCTGCTGTGGACCTTCGACATGGCGGCCATGGGCCTGGAACGGCAGAACCACCTGGCGGCTCGCCTGAAGCGTCACACCTCCGGTGACTGAGGAAGCCTGGCGGGCCCGTCTTCGGGCGCGAGGCCACCGGATCACCCCCCAGCGCGAAGCGGTGGCCCGCGCCGTGGCGGAGCTCCCCCATGCCAGCGCCGAATCGGTCCATGCCCATCTGCGCAGCGATGATCCCGACCTAAGCCTGTCCACGGTCTACCGGAATCTGACGGTGCTGCAGGAACTCGGGGTGATCGAACACACCCATCTGGGGACCACGTCGGTGTATCACCTGGTCGGGGAGGACCCGCACATCCATCTGTCGTGTCTGCGGTGCCACGCCGTCCGCAGCGTGCCGGCAGACGTCGCCGACGACTTCGCGGCCCAGGTCGCCGAACTGACCGGGTTCCAGCTCGACGCCACCCACTCGGCGGTCCATGGGCTGTGCGCCGAATGCGCGGCACACTGACCTCATGGCAGTCACTCCCGTCCCGCCCCCCACCGGTTCCCCGGACGAGGGAGTCGCCTGGCACTACGGCGATCCCCTGCGCGAGCAGCGTGACCTGGCGCGCGGTGCGGCGCTGGTGGACCTCTCCCATCGCGGGGTGGTCACGGTGTCGGGCCCGGATCGGCTGCCCTGGCTCCATGACCTGACCACCGCCAAGGTGGACGAGTTGGCTCCGGGAGAGTCCCGCCTGGCGCTGATCCTGGACCCCCATGGCCGGGTTGAACACGAACTGCATCTGGTCGACGACGGCGCCACGACGTGGATCACCGTCGAGGCCGGAGCCGCACCGACGTTGGTCACCTACCTGCGTTCGATGCAGTTCCTGCGCGACGTTGTCGTGACCGACGAGTCGGACCGGTGGGCGGTGGTCGGTTCGATCGGAGCGGACGATCCACTGCCCGGCGAGCGGGTGGCGTGGTCCGTGCCCGCCGAGTTCGCCGGGACGGGGGTGACCCCCGCAGGTACCGACCGCGGCGGCGGCGCCGAACGCTACGTCCCCCGGCGCCCGGCCACGTTCGCCGCGCGGGAGCACGTCGTCCCCCGCGATGCGGGTGTTCCGGAGGGGGGCCGGGCGGGGACCTGGGCCTGGGAGGCCCTGCGGGTGGCCGCGGCGGTCCCCCGGATCGGGATGGAGACCGACGCGCGCTCCCTGCCCCACGAACTGGGCTGGATCGGTTCGGGTGTGCATCTGGCCAAGGGGTGCTACCGGGGTCAGGAGACCGTGGCCCGCACCCACAACATGGGCCGCCCTCCGCGACGACTCGTGCTGCTCCACCTCGACGGCTCTGCCGACCACCTGCCGGATCCGGGGGCCGAGGTCACCTCCGCCGATGGGGTGGTCGTGGGCCGGCTGACCAGCGTGGCCCAGCACTTCGAACTGGGCCCGATCGCGTTGGCCGTCGTCAAGCACCGGGTTCCCACCGATGCGCCGTTGCTGGTGGCGGGGGTGGCGGCCGCCCAGGAGCCGGTCGTCGTCTGATCGGCGGGGTCGGCGCTCCGGCGTCAGCCCTGGTCCTCCAGGGACTTCAGTTCGCGCAGGACGTCGCCGGACTCCATGGGGTCGGCGGGACGTTGCGGACGCACCGACCAGACCCGACCCGTGGTGGTGACAGCGGCCTGCGGCGAGGGTGTCTCCGCGGGACCGGGAGCGGGCGCCGAATCCGGGTCGACGAGGGCGTCGGTCAGGTTCTTCAGCGCGTTGAGCGCCTCGCGGCGGGATTCGCCGGAGCGGGGCGGGCGCACGGTCGGTTCCTCTTCCACGGGCTCGGGGGCGAACGGGGTCACCACGGGTTCGGCCGTCGGCTCCGGCTCCGGCCGCGGGGGAGGCGCCGCCACCGGGGGAGGTGTCGCCGCGCGAGGAGGCGGCAGGGTGGGTGGCGTGGCAGCGGGCGGCGGTGGGGGACCGGCCAGCGGGTCGGACCAGGTCGCGGCACCCGACGGCGTGAGCTCGAGGGCCCCGTGCTGTTGGAGTTCGGCGATCACCTGCAGGGTCTCCCCGGCCGTGAGACCGCATTCGTCGGCCACGTCGACCGGGCGGCGACGACCGTCGGAAACAGCCAGCACGGACTGGTGGATCGTTGCGGCCGCGGAGTAGTCATTGCCCGACGCGGTCATGGCGTGTTCGGCCACTTCGTCGGGGAAGGCGTAGGGCACCACGAGGGCCAGCGACAGGACCTCGTGGGGGTCGAGTAGGAGGGGGGCGCTGCGCTGCACCCGACCCGACTCCAGCCGCAACTGCGCCGGCGGTCCGTGGAGCAGCACCGCCAGGTGTTCGGCCATGACGTTGCGCAGGTAGGTCTCGACGAACCCTTGGGGGACGAGTCGCTCCGCCACGATCAGATCGAGCAGTCGGAGCCCGGGCTGCCGTTTCACGGCCGCCAGCGCCTGGTCGATCTGCACCGGCGGGAGCGCGGCGAACGCCGCCAGCCGCTGCGCGAGCAGGGGCCGACGCGCCCCCGCTGAGATCCCGGACAGCAGCCCGTCCCGCAGGTAGACCCAGCCGTACTCGCCGGCGGATCCGGACAGCACCACGCGTCCGGTCGCCTCTTGGACGACCAGATCCAGCAACCCCTCGGCCCAGGGGGCCGGAAGCGGCGCATGCGTCACGGCGACTCCGTCGGTCAGTACTCCATCGGACGGGGTGTCGTCGGGCTTGACCCGCTGGTCCGGTATCGGGGTCAACTCATTCTCCGAATCCCGCGGAACTGGATACGCTGGCTCAGTACTCGGAGGTGCGTATGGTCACTGCCATGCCGGGCGGTCGTCGCCGCATCGACCACATCATGGCTCCTGAGTTCCTGGCCGACCTCCCGGATCTGCCGATGGCCACCGTGCGGGAACGTCGGCAGACCGCCATGCAGGAGGAAGCGGACCTGTCCTACGTGCGGCGCATGCTCCAGGGCCGTATCGAGATCCTCACCGCCGAACTGGACACCCAGCCCGACGAGTCCGACGACGAACTCGTGCAGCGGCTCACGCGGGCGCTGGTCCAACACACCGCGACCCCCGGGGTGTCGAGCCGGCACCTGGTGGCCGAACCGACTCGCCTGGCCGAGCGCCGTCGCTACGTGGAGCGGGTCATCGCCGACGTGGGTCTCTCCGACGTGGGGGCGATGACCCCCGACGAGGTCCGGGCGGCGATCGCCCGCCTGACCGAGCAGGAGCAGTTGGTGTCGCGGACCCGCGGCGAAGTCCACGAGGTCATCGACACCCTGACCTCGGAGTTGGCGCGCCGCTATCAGACCGGACAGGTCTGACCTCGCCGGGGACTGTGATCGGGATCGCGTCGCCGAGTTTGGTGGATTCGCGACCTTCGCGGACAATGGGGTGGTATGCACCCGAGGTCACCGACCTCGCCCCGCACCACAGGAGTAACGGTGAGCACGACCAAGCCGCGCGCGAAGACCACCCCCAAGGCGACGGCGAAGAAGCCCGCTGCGACCAAGCCTGCCGCGACCACGGCAGCGGCGAAGAAGCCGGCCGCGAAGAAGGCGCCCGTCAAGAAGGCTCCGGCCCGCGCCCGTGCCACGAAGACCACCACGGCCAAGTCGACGGCCACCAAGCGCACCGCGGCCAAGCGCCCGGCAGCCAAGCGCACCACCGCACGGTCCACGGCCGCGTCGACCGCCCCGAAGACCCAGTCCGCCCCGAAGCCGGCCGCGGCCACTCCGGCAGCGGCTCCCGCGGCCACCTCAGCCGCGCGGGCCTGGTTCGACCGGCTCACCGAGATCCGCAGCATCGATCTGGCCACGCTGGATCTGCCCGTGCTCGAACTTCCCCACGTCGAGCTGCCCAAGGTTCCGCACGTCGACATGCCCAAGGTGGAGCTCCCCAAGGTGGAACTGCCGTCTGCCGACGAGGTGCGCCTCGGGATCGTCCGGGCCCTCGACAACATCCAGGACGCGGTCATGACCGCCCCGGAGAAGGTCGAGGAACTCGTCGTCGACCTGCGTGAGAGCCTCACCAAGTCGGTCGTGCTGCTGCGCGAGGCCGTCGGCCTCTGAGCCGTCCGATCATCGAGGGAGGTCGTCGATGACGGGGTTCATGGCGTTCCAGAGCATCGTGACGATCGCCGTATGGGCGGTGTTCCTGGTGCTCAAGGTGTGGGCGTTCGTCGACTGCCTGCGGCAGCGCCCCGACGCCTTCCCCGCGGTGCAGCGTCAGAACAAGAACCTCTGGCTGATCCTCACCGGCCTGTCGGCGCTGACTGGTCTGCTCTTCGATCCCCTCGGCATCATCGGTATCGCCGGGGTCGTGGTCGCCCTGCTCTACCTGTTCGAGATCAAGCCGCGGATCGCGGAACTGACGCGGTACTGACGGGAAGGTCGCCCCTCCCGACGTCTCACTCCGGGTCTCGGACGTCCTCGTCGTCGGCTGTGCCGTACAGCAGATCGTCGGCATCGACGATCGAATAGGCGTACCCCTGCTCGGCGAGGAACCGTTGCCGTTTCGCCGCGAACTCGGCATCCACCGTCTCGCGGGTGACGATCGTGTAGAAGTGGGCGGTCCGGCCGTCGGACTTGGGCCGCAGCACGCGCCCCAGACGCTGGGCCTCCTCCTGCCGGGACCCGAAGGTCCCCGACACCTGGATGGCCACGGTGGCCTCGGGCAGGTCGACACTGAAGTTGGCCACTTTCGAGACCACCAGCGTGGTGATCGCGCCCGTGCGGAATTCCTCGAACAGACGCTCGCGTTCGCGGACCGGCGTCTTCCCGGTGACCAGGGGGGCGGGGAGTGACCCGGCGAGTTCCTCGAGCTGGTCCAGGTACTGGCCGATGATCAGGGTCTGCTCGCCGGCGTGCCGCTCCAGGAGTTTCCGCACGACCCGGGTCTTGGCCGGGGCGGGCGCCGCCAGGCGATAGCGGTCGTCGAACTCGCTGACCGCGTAGGCTGCCCGCTCCGAGTCGGTCAGGCTCACGCGGATCTCGGTGCAGTCGGCGGGGGCGATCCACCCCTGGGCTTCGATCTCGCGCCACGGGGCGTCGGACCGCTTCGGCCCGATGAGGCCGAACACGTCGCGCTCCCGACCGTCCTCGCGGATCAACGTCGCAGTCAGCCCGAGTCGCCGGCGGGCCTGGATGTCGGCAGTGAACCGGAACACCGGAGCCGGCAGCAGGTGCACCTCGTCGTAGATGATCAGACCCCAGTCGCGGGCGTCGAAGAGGTCGAGGTGGGAGTACACCCCTTTGCGCCGGGTGGTCAGCACCTGATACGTGGCGATGGTGACGGGTCGGATCTCCTTGCGCGAACCGGAGTACTCCCCGATCTCGTCCTCGCCCAACGTGGTGCGACGCAGGAGTTCGGCCTTCCACTGCCGAGCCGCCACCGTGTTCGTGACCAGGATCAGGGTGGTGGCTCCCAGATCGGCCATGGCGGCGGCCCCCACCAGGGTCTTCCCGGATCCGCAGGGGAGCACCACCACTCCTGATCCGCCGGCGAGGAAACCGTCGACGGCCTGCCGCTGGTAGTCGCGCAAGGACCACCCGTCCGCGGCCAGCGCGATCTCGTGCGCCTCGCCGTCGACGTAGCCCGCCAGGTCCTCGGCCGGCCATCCCAGGCCCACGAGCACCTGCTTCAGTCGGCCCCGCTCGCTGGGGTGCACCCGCACGGTCCCGGCGTCGATGCGGTCGCCGACCATCGGTTGGATCTTCTTGCTGTGGAGGACCTCGTCGAGGATCGCGGGTTCGGCGGTGGACAGGACCAAGCCGTGGACCGGCGACATCTGCAGCTGCAGTCGTCCGTATCTCGACATGGTCTCCGCGACATCGACCAGCAGGGCGTGGGGGACCGGGAACCGGCTGTAGCGGATCAGGGTGTCGACCACGGCCTCGGCGTCGTAGCCGGCGGCCCCCGCGTTCCACAGTCCCAGGTCGCTCATCCGGTAGGTGTGGATGTGCTCCGGCGAACGCTCGAGTTCGGCGAACGGCGCGATGGCGTTGCGGCAGTCGACGAACTGCTCGTGGTCGACTTCCAGCAGGAGCGTCTTGTCGCTCTGGACGATGAGCGGGCCGGTGGTCATCCGACGATTATCCCCCGGATCCGCGGGCGGTCAGGCCACCGCCGACGCCACGATCCGCTCCACGGGGATCGTGCGGATCTCACCGGCCGTGTGATCGAACGCGCAGACATCGCCGCCCGCCAGGTGGAGTGGCTCCAGCAGGTGGGTGAGCTGTCGGCCGTCGTCGCCGGCGAACGTCAGCCACAACCGACGGTGCTCGCTCACCGCGGTGGCGAGTTCGGACTGCACCTGCCCCGGCCCCACCGGGGCCAGGTGTGTCGGTGGGTGCACGTCCGGGGTCGACCCCGACTCGATGTGCCGAAGCGACTGCACGACCCGCGCCGGGTCGGCCGGATGGATCGCGCGGGGCGCCGGTCGGTGCGGGGTGGGCGTCGGCCGCGAGTGCCGAGGACGTGCTGCCGCGCGCCCTCCGGCCGTCAGCGCGGCTGCGACCTCGTCGCCGGACGCCTGGCTGGTCAAGGTTCCCGGGCCGATCGCCCGGAGCCCCAGGTGAGCGAGGGCCGGATCGGTGAGCAGGCGCTCGGCCTCGTCCGGCTCGCACGTGATCACCGCGTGCGCGTCGTGAACCTGTGCCGTGGGCAACGCGGCGGCAGCGTCGGAGAACAGCACGGTCAGCGCCTGGGGGAGTTCCGTGGCGGAGACGCCACGCAGCCCGCTGCAGCGTCTCGGCGCCATCGGCTCCTCGCGCCAGGGCGGCACGCACACTGTCGGGGGTGAACCGGAACACCGCGGCGGCGCCGCCCGATTCCCAGTCGGCGACCTCCGACAGCCGCCGTTCCACGGCAGCGTCCAGAGGGCCGAGCGCGGTCGCCGTGAGGTCCGCCTGCAGGATGATGCGGTCCGTCAGTGCCGGCAGTGACGGGGCAACGGTGTCCCCCAGCGTGTCCGCAGCGGTGACGCCCGCTGCGGCCGCCAGTCCCGCGGAAGACAGGATGCCGCCGAACGCCAGCCCCAGAGTCTCGGCGTCCGCGGCGCAGGCCGCGAGCAGGGCACCGGGGATGCGACTGCGCGGGCGGTACCACGCCGTCCACCCCAGGACCTCGGTCCCGGCCCCGTCGGCCAGGGCGGCCAGGACCATCCGGCGAGCTGCCGGAACCTGAGGATCACGGCCCGTGCCGGTCACGTGGCGCGAGTCATGCGCCGGACGTTCGAGCGCCAGCCAGGCGGCCACCCATTCGCCCCAGCGTCGGGCGATGGAGTGGGTCAGGGATCGATCGAGTGCGGACGTGGTCCGCAGCAGCGAGTCGTCGTCGAGGTCGACCAGACCCCGATCCCACGCCAGCGCCAGGACCAAGGCGGCCTGGTCGGCAGCGACCCCGGTCGTGGGGACGAACGTGTCCCAGTCCCGCAGGATCCCATTGCCCTGACGACGCAGCGGCCGATGCTGCAGCTGTCGCAGCACCCGCTCGGCATCGCGCACGAACAGGTCGGCCGCGTGGCCCGCATGGCGATCGGCGGCGGCCACCAGGGTCTCGTCGGCAGTCCGCGGGGCGGGTGGTGTCTCCAGCGGATCCGGGGACAGGGCACCCCGCCGGAGCACCAGGGCGATCTCGCGCGGGATGATGACGGTCCCGGCGTCGTCGACCGCCATGAAGTCCTGCCGCGCGAGCCAGTCCCGGCCGGGTGCCTCGGGGATCTCCGGCGGCCCCCAGGCATGACGCTGGAGCAACTCCCGCGCATCCGCAGGAGCCAGTGCCAGCCGGTCGGCGAATGCGTCGGGATCGGCGAGCGCCAACCGCACCCCGATGAGGTTCTCGCGCACCACCGGGTCGAGCCCGGCGGGGTGGGGCCCCATCGCGGTGCGGACCTCCGACGGCACCCGCACGTCGTCATCGGTCCCCCACAGCAGGACCCGAGTGGTCAGGTCGATGACCGCCTGCCGGACCCGATCGGGATCGCCGTCCAGATGCCCGGCCAGATCGGCGACGCCGAACCGGCCCGCCGGGGCCAGGGCGCACGCCGCCTCGAGCACCTGCAACTGTTCCCGGGTGAGGTCGTCGAGCGCGAGGATCACCGACGCGGCGCTGTTGACCCGCAAGGCCAGGTCGGCCAGCGACTTGGGCACGGGGCGCAGCAGGTCGGGGCGCAGGGTGAGCACGGCGGTCAGGCGGTCATCGCTCAGCAGACGCAGGTGTTCTGCGAGGCTGCGAGCGGATGACGGCATACGCCGACGATAGTCGTGCGTCGGGCGACGTCGCCCGCCCCGCCCGGTGGTCGAGCGGAGCCGAGACCACCGCACCGACCGCGGGTTGAGTAGGCGCGCCAGCGCCGTATCGAAACCCACCACCGGAGTCGGGTCTCGCTCCGCCCGGTCCGGGTCCGGGCTCTCGGGGTGGTCATCCGTCCGTTCCTGGTGGCTGAGCCCGGTGGTCGAGCGGAGCCGAGACCACCGGGGGTGGGGTCGCCGACGGTCGATCCCTCCTCAGGCCTCGACGGGAGGCGGCTCCCCGTGCTTCTTCAGCAACCCCCACCCGAGCAGACCCACCACCAGAGTCAGCACGGCCACGACCAGCATCGTGATGCCGAAGGAGTTGGCGTACGACGTGAACGCCAGGTCCAGGGCTTGAGCTCCCGTCCCCTCGGCAGGCTGATCGCCGGTGGTGGCGTAGGTGGTGACGGCGTCCAGTCCCGTGCCGACCTGCTGCGGGTTCGCGCCCGCCTCGACGAGTCGTCGGGTCACTCCACCCACGGTGAGCTTGTCGATGATCACGGTTCCGAGTGCCAGCCCCGCCGCGTAGAAGAACTGGCCGAACGTCGTGCGCGACGATGTCACCGGACCGAAGAACTTCGGTGGCGCCTGGCTGATGATCAGGGTCCCGTAGGGCAGTGAGGCGATGATCACGCCTGCGCCGACGAGCAGCATCCCGGGCAGGAACCCCACCAGCGAAGTCGCCGAGCGCTCGAGCGCCAGCACGGTGAAGCCGACCGCCGTGATCACGGTTCCCAGCAGCAGGGCCGTGCCGGCCGTCATGCCGTTGCTCATCCGGCGACCGAAATACAGGGCGGCCACGATGCCGACACCCAGGAGAGGCAGTTGCCACAGCGACACCGTCAGGCTCGACACCTGGACCACGTACTGCCACAGATTCGCCAACTGCAGGAACCCGACCGCGGTCCCGAAGTTGTACACGAACCCCGCGCAGATCGCGGCGATGAACACCGGGTTGCGGAAGAGTTCCACCGGGAAGAAGTTGCTGCCGTGGTCCCGTCGGCGGCGTTCGACCAGGACGAATCCGATGGCCGCCAGGGTGCCGACCACGAAGGCTCCCCCGCACCAGGGGTCCAGCAGGCCCTTGTCGGCATGCGAGAACCCCACCAGCCAGCCGATCACGGTGAGGGCGAGCAGGACCTGACCCAGGATGTCCTCGCCGTCGCCGGGAACCCGCGGCTGTTGCGGCAGCAGCACCAGCACCCCCACGAGGGCCAGGAGACAGGCCAGTGGTATGACCAGGAATGCGAGCCGCCAGTCCAGCGACGAGATCGCCCCGCCCAGGAAGCTCAAGATCACTGTCGTCAGGGCCGTCGTGGCGCCGAACACACCCATCGCCGCCGCGATCCGCGAGGGCGGCACCACCGCGCGGATGTACGCGAAACCCGCGCCATAGATGGCCCCCAAACCGATTCCCGCCAGCGTCCGGCCAGTGAGATAGATGCCGGCCGTCGGAGCCAGCGCCACGATCACGTCGCCGATCGCGGACAGGACCAATGCCGCGACGAGGACCTTGCGGCGTCCGAGCCGGTCGGCCAGCAGGCCGGTCGAGATGACCGTCGCGGCCAGCGCGAGTGTCGAGATGCTCGCGGCCAACGACGCGATACCCCCGACCATGTCCAGCCCCCGGGTGGCGCCGACGAACGCCGTACTGGCGATGTTGGGATCGGATCCCTGGATCCCGGCCAGGACCCCCAACAGGGGCACCGCCAGGGGTGACACCGCGCGACCGGGCGCCTCGCTGGGCGCTTCGGTGGCCGCCATGGACTCAGACCGTCAGCGATCGGAAGGTGTCGGTGGGAATGTCGGTCTGCCGGATCTCCCCACCGTCGAAGGAGGTCGATCCCACGTCGATCACCACGGGATTGGGGCTGTCGTACCCGCGCAGGATGTAGCGCCGGTCCGTGAGGTTGGCGATCGCGGTCCACTCGGTGAGTTCGGGGATCGCATCTCCCGGTCCCTCCATGACCAGGCCCTCGGGGATGTCGAAGGTGTTCATGATGTGGAAGACCGCCATCTCGGCCGTCTTCCCGTCCTTGGGCGGTCGGCTCGAGGCGACGGCGGCGGTCGCGCGCACGAACCGCGCCGGCGGCGTCGGATCGCCGGGCATCCCGAGCATGCTGGCGCCGACGCCCAACGGCGCGAGCGTCACGCCCGACACCGTGATCGGGTCGGGCTGGGTGACCTTCAGGTTCATGTAGTTGCGCAGGTTGGTCAGATGCCAGTCCAGGAACGGTGCGTTGGTCGCCACTCCGATGGGGTTGTCCGTGACCGTCATTCCCTCGGGACGCCACTCGATCACGGCGGCGTTCCCGCCGGCGTCGTGCAACACGATGTGGGCGGGAGGCGCGAAGCCGAATCCGGGGACCTCCATCGCCCACACGACAACACCGTCCATGGCTGTGCGGACCTCGGCGAGATCGGCGCACGTCCCCAGCAGATAGGCGACGACGTTGACGATGGCCATGATGTCGGCCGGATCCTTGCCGTCCGCGGACTCGTAGTGACAGGCGTCGGGCATGTAGAGCAGACCGGCCCACAGGCCCTTCTCGTTCATGCCGTCGGTCAGCCAGTCAGCGTGTCCCAGGGCGTTGACCCCGACGAACCCATGGGTCGACGTCCACTGCCGCCCGTTCTCGCCGGTCGGGGTGACCCCGACTCCCGTCGTGCCCCGGGGGACCGCCGAGATGCGGGCCGACATGGCGTCGGGGAACTCCATGGTGCGGCCGACCACGACAGTTCCGTCATCGGCGCGGAGTTGCAGACTCGTGCACATGGGCTCTAGTCCGTTCGTCGGGGGCAAGTGTCGGTCGATAGTGACGCACCTGCTCCCCGGTGTCCTTCCCGGAGTCGCCCGGATGGCCTCAGCGACTGTCCTGCCAGGCGAAGTAGCGACTCACGACCGGCAGATACGACGAGCTCCAACGCGAGGCCGGGATGGCCCGGTGGCGGATCCGGCTCACGGCCGGGGGCGGGGCCTGCCCGGTGAGGTGCTGGGCGATGCGATGACCCAGCCAGGTGTTGGTGGCCACCCCGCTGCCGTTGCAGCCGGTCGCGTACCAGGCGCCGTCGTGGATCCCGGCATGCGGCATCCGGTCGAGCGTGACGGCGACACTCCCGCCCCAGGCGTAGTCGACGGCGGTGCCCGCGAGCTGCGGATGGATGCGGATCATCGAGTCGTAGAGGAAGTCGCGGGCGGTCGCGACATCGACCGGGTCCAGGCTGCGGCGACCCCCGAAGGCCACGCGACCGTCGGGGGTGAGGCGCCAGTAGAACAGGAAGTTCTTGGTGTCGACCATCATGCGCCCGGTGGGGCTCACCGAGCGGGCCAGGTCCGGGTCGAGTACCTCGGTCGCGATGATGTAGGACGACACCGGGGTGACCCGGCGGTGCAGCCAGGGGACCACGTCGTCGGCGTAGGCGTTGGTCGCGACCAAGACGTCGCGAGCCCGGATGCCTCCACGTGTGGTGAGGACGCTGAGTGCGCCCGGGCTCCCTGCGAGGTGCGTGGCGGCGGTCCGGTCGTGGATCTGCACGCCCGCGGCGAGTGCCTGCCGGGCGAGATGGGCGTGAAATTTCGCCGGATGCAGGGCGCCGGTGCGTTCCAGCACCATCCCCGCCGCGAAGGCCGAACTGCCGACCTCGGAGGGAAGTTGCTCCTTGCGGACGAAGTGGGCCGGTTGGCCGTGCCGGGTCAGGTCGTCCGCCTCATGCTGGACCGCGCTCACCTGGTAGGGGCTGTGCGCCAGCATCAGCATGCCGGTGCGTAGGTAGTCGCAATGGGCGTCCCGCGCGAGGTCCTCGACGAAGTCGAAGGCCTCGTTGACCTCGGCGAATATGGCGTCGCCGATGGCGCCGTACTTCTTGGCCAGGGTCCCCGGGCCGGCCTTGAGTTCCGGGATGACCATCCCACCGTTGCGGCTGGACGCTCCCCAGCCCAGTCGTTCCTTGTCGAGCACGACCACGGACCGACCCGCGCGGGCGGCCGTCGTAGCGGCAGCCAGACCGCACAGCCCGGCGCCAATGATCACCAGGTCCGCGGTCCTCGGCGGTGTGGCGAGCGCGGGGACGGGAGGGTCGGCCTGTTCCTGCCACAGGCACAGTTCGCGGTAGGTGTCGGAGAGGAGCGCGGCCACGGCGCGACGTTACCCCGTGATCGCCGCCGAGGAGTCGGACAGGGGTCCCCATCCGGCTGCGTTGTGGGCCTGGACCCGGACGGTGTAGGTGCCCGCCGGGAGGCCGGCCACGGAGCAGGACAGCGCCGGTGCGATGGCGCTGCACGCCTTGGCGGCGGTCGTCGATCCGGCCGGGTAGAACCGGACCGTGTACTTGTCGATCGCTTCGCCGCCGTCGGACCCGGGCTGGTCCCAGGTGGCTTTCGCCTTGCCCGCGCCCAGCCAGGTCGCCACCGGGTTCGCGGGTGCGCCCGGTATCCCGGTCACGGTGACCGAGTTGCTGTCGCCGGACCACGCGCCGGACCCGGCTGCGTTGTGCGCCTGGATCTTGAGGCGGTAGGTGCCCTGCTTGAGTCCGGTGAGGGTGCACGACGTCGCCGGTGTCAGGGCCGTGCAGGACTTGGCGGCGGTGGTGCTGCCCGCGGGATAGGCGCGCACCGAGTACTTGTCGATGCTCTCGCCCCCGTCCGATGCCGGGGCGTCCCACGATGCCGTGATGCGCCCGGGACCCGCGACGGCTGCGGTCGCGTTGACCGGCGCCCCCGGGATGCCGGTGGTGGTGGCCGTGGCACTGGCGACCGACAGCGGACCCCAGCCGATGGCGTTGTGGGCCTGCACCTTGACGGTGTACGTCCCGGCGGTCAGTGCCGACATCGTGCAGGTGGTGGCAGGTGCCACGGCTGCGCAGCTCTTCGCCGCGGTCGTGCTGCCGGTCGGGTAGGCGCGCACCGTCGCTGTCGACGGCGGATCCGTCGGAGGTCGGAGCGGTCCAGGTGGCCGCCAGGTTACCCGGACCGTTCGCGGTCACGGCCGCATTCGTCGGGCTGCCCGGCTTGGTCGCGGGGACGACGGAGACCGGAGCCGATGTCGGCCCCCACCCGAGGGCGTTGTGGGCCCGCACCACGAAGAAGTAGGTGCTCCCGTTGGTCAGGCCGGTGGCCTTGCAGGTGGTGATCTTCGGCGCCGCACACCCGGTCGCGTCGCTGAACGGGCCGTCCGCTGCGCTGCCGACCTGCACGTTGTAGCCGTCGATGGCAGACCCGCCGTCCGTCGGCGGCTGCCACGAGAGGGTGGCCTGCCCGGAACCGGCGGTGGCGGTGGGGCCGGCGGGAGCGGCGGGTGTCGTCGCCCCTGCGGACACGTCGACCACCGTGGCTGCGGCCGAGCCCGACCCGGCGACGTCCGTGGCCGTCACGGTGATCACCTTCGACCCGGGGCTGTCGTACTGGTGGGTGCCGGTGCAGGTTCCGGCGTCGACCTGACCGGCGTCCTCGGTGCTGTCGCCCCACGAGATCTGGCACGAGATCGCGTCGGAGCCCGGGTCGCTCACGGTCGCCGACACTGCGACGGACTCACCGACGGTGGTAGTGGAGCCGCTGACCGGGCTGTCGATCGTGACGCCGGGGGGTGCATTGTGGACGAAGAAATCGACGTCCATGTCGAAGGCGCTCTTGTTCTCGACGTCCCATCCGTCGACCCGGGCGACATACTCGCCGTCCGCCGGGCAGAGGGCCGTGACGACCGCGATCGAGCCATCGCCGTTGAGCGGCTGTCGGCCTGTGGGGTCGACGGTGCAACTGCCGGTCGTGCCGTTGATGCCGGTGACCGTCCACGACGTGCTCACGGTGTCAGGGGTGGCCGACCAGCCGAGTGCGCCCGCGTCCAGGGTGATGGGGGTGCCTTCATTGCCCGTGAACGGCGGTGCGGAGTTGCCACTGCCGATGCCGCTCTGTCCGGCGGGCGGGGCCGTCGTCGTGCTGGTGCAGGAGGAGTCCTCCATGTCCACCATCGTGTCGTCGTCGTTGTCGACGCCGTCGTTGCAGGACTCGGGCTTGGTGGTCGACAGGCTGTTCGCCTTGATCATCACGACCGAGTCGAGGATCTGGTCGCTGGTGTCCGCGATGGCCAGTTTCATGTGATTGGTCTGGCCCGGAGTCACCGTGGCCGAGCAGATCATCTCGACGCTCAGCCCGTCGGACTCGATGTTGATCGGGTTGGCCGGCGGACTTGAGTAGGAGTTGTCGCGGAAGAGCTGGGGATTCACGCTGGAGTTGATCGTGTCGATGCTGACGGGATCGCCGTTCGGCACCGTCGCGCAGTTCGTGCCGTTCACGTGGAAGGCGAACACGTCGTTGAAGAGGTTGACCCACTCGAGGTACTCGTCGGAGCCGAACGTGTAGGTGAAGTACACCTTGTCGGACTGCGGCACGAAGTCGAACTCGAGGGAGGCGGCGTCGAAGGTCACCGGATTGACGGTCTGGGTGTTGGCGATGAGCGAGTTCAGGTCGGCATCGGCCGCGCCTGCCATGTCACCGGTGATCCCGTCGGACTTGTTCGGACCCACGACATCGGCGATGTTCCCGCTGGACAGGATGACGCCGTCGTTGAACGACACCACTGCCGGGTCCGTCGCGTGGACCTTCCCTGCCTGCCCCGGTGCCCCGGTGTACGTCACGTTCGACACGGTGACCCCGCTGCCGGCCAGATCCTGGGCCAGCGCGGTCGCGGACACTCCCACCGCGGACAGATCGCTGGTGGTGATCCCGTTGCCGACGGTGGTGGTGGCGGCGTGGGCCCCTGCCGCCGGAAGCCCGACGAGGGAGAGCCCGAGGGCCGCAACGGCCAGTCGTGCCAGGGTGCGCGTGGCACTGCGTGTCATGGGTGGTCCCCAGAGAATGGTGAGTGGAGTCCGACCCCGACGGGGCCGACCGCCCCACTGTCGCATCGGTCCGGGCCCCGCCCGGGTCCGCTCAAGGTCTCTTACGGGCCGCTTGACCTTCGTTTGACGAAGGTCGGGACCTTGGTCCTGGCTCGGATCCCGGTCAACGTCGGCCGTAAGGGCCGACACCTCGGGGGTCGGCGTGGTAGTAGTCGAGGATGATCAGCGCCGAGAACGCCGGCCGGCTCATCGCCGAGGTCCGCGACCGCACCCCGGACGACCACGCCGTCTGGTGGCACGACCTCACCCCTGTCGACCAGGAGGCGTGCATCGACATCGCACCCCGCGATCTGGGGACCCTCGCCGGGATACCCGGCTGGGCCCTGGATCGGGCTCTTCGCGCCACTCTCCCGGCCCATCTGGAGGAGTTGCACCAACAGCGGGGCGATGCGGGCGAGGCGCAGCGGCAGGAGATCGCCGACAAGGTGGCAAGCCTCGAGGAACTGCAGCAGGTGCTGGCCGAACCCGATCGGCAACTCCTCGCCCTGAGCATGGAGGGTGTGCGTGCCAAGGCAGCCGTGTCCGTCGGCGACGTCGACAGCGCGGTGCACATCGGGGTCTACACGCCGGGTATGGGGTCGACGGTCCACGGATGCCTGGACCGTTACGACGACGAGATGGCCCGGCTGCGGCAGCGAGCCATCGCCCAGGGCCGCTCCCCGGCCGAGGTCGCCACGATCACGTGGCTCGGCTACGAGGCGCCCCTGGGAGTCGTCGATGTGGCGCAGCGTGATGCGGCGATCGCGGGTTCCCGGCTCCTGCAGCGCTTCACCGACGGCATCCGCAGTCCCCGCGACGACCGATTCCACCTCGTGGCGATCGGCCACTCGTACGGTTCGACGACCACGGCGCTGTCGCTCATCCAGCGCGACCACCGCATCGACGATGCGGTCTTCTTCGGCTCCCCCGGACTCGGGACCAGCAACGTTGCGGACCTGGGGTTCCCCCCCGGCCACGTGTACCTGCTCGAGGCCAAGGACGACGCGGTCGCCGACCTCGGCTTCTTCGGCAACGATCCGAACTTCCTCGAGAACATCGTGATCCTGTCCACGGGCCCGAGCCACGTGGGCATCGAGGTCAGTGGCCACGCCAACTACCTGCAGGAAGGCTCGACGAGCCAGCACAACATCGCCGCGGTGGTGGGCGGCAATCCCGAGGTTGCCGTCGGCGGCATGGTGCCGGGGTTCGGCGATCGCGTGCGTCAGGTCATCGAGTTCTTCGACCGGGACTGAGGCTGGTCGGGAGGAGTCGCTCGGCGAAGCGTGGGCCGGCGCGTGGCGCGTCAGCCGGCGGCGTTGACGTTGACCATCCAGCGCACGCCGAACCGGTCCTCACACATGCCGAAGATGCCGCCCCAGGGTGCGGGTCCGAACGGCATGATCACGGTCGCCTCCTGCGACAGGGCATTCCAATAGCGCGTGAGCTCGGCCTCGTCCTCCCCGCTGAGTGACACCGAGAAGTTGTTACCCGGGACGTAGTCCATGCCGTTGGGGGTGTCCGCGGCCATGAGGGTCAGTCCGCTGGGGCTGACCAGCATCGCGTGCATGACCTTGTCCTGCTCGGCGAGATCCTGACTGGCCTGGAACTCGCCGAAGGTCGTGACGGTCAGCTCGCCACCCAGGACGGAGGCGTAGAACTCCATCGCCTCGCGGGCGTTGTCCAGGAACGACAGGTACGGGGTGAGCAGGGTCGGCATCGCTTCTCCTCGATCGGCTGGTCCGAGTCTGCCGTGGGGTCGCGTCCCGTGTCACCCCCGAACGGCTGACGTCTGGCGGATTTCGCAACGTTACGAATGGCCGGGTCGGTTTCCGGGGGGTCTCCGCGAGGCATCCCTGTCCCATGAGCCGGACGGACCGCCCGACCGGACCAGAGACCAGGAGAAGCATCATGATCAAGAAGATCGGAACCATCGTCGCCACCATAGTCATGTTCGGGGCACTCGCCGGCCCGGCCATGGCCGCCCCCGAAGCCCACACGACCCACCACGCGGCCGCCACCACCGGTCTCGTCGGGGTCTCCGAGCACGACAACGTGCTGGACATCGAGTCCTCCGAATCGCTGTCCTTCACCTGGGACGGCGGATACAGCATCACCGCCGGACAGCCCTGGGGCGGCGTGACGACCGGCTCCGGAACCCCCGGCGGCGGCAGCGGGATCAACGTCACCGCCGACGCCGGCCGCAGCGGCAGCAGCGAGGTCGCCGACTGGTTCAACGCGCGCAGCACCCTGGCGGTGGGCGACGACCAAGGCACCGACAACAGCCCCGAGGAGTTGAACTTCGCGTTCAGCGGCACCCTGTCCATCAACGGCACTGACTACCCGGTCGTCATCGGCCAGGGCCACTCCGGGGCGAACAACAACTGGTGGATCGGTGGCCAGGGCACCGGATGGACGGCCTCGGCGGACGGGCAGACCGTCGCCAGCTCCGTGCTCTACCTGATCACCCCCGACGGCGAGTACGGCATCGGCTCCGAGTACGGCATGACCAACCAGTTCGGCGTGGCTCCGGCCGGCGACCTGTGATCGCTTCGCACCGACGTCCGGACGTGCGAGGACCCCGACACCCTCGGCGGGTGTCGGGGTCCTCGTCTGCTCGGAAGTCAGAAGGCTGTGCTTCTGGGACTCCGGGGAGTCAGAAGGCTGTGCTTCTGGGACTTCTTCCTCAGTCGCTTTCTCCTCGGCAGATCCGCTCCTTCGTCGCGGCTCTACCTCGTCGGGCGCTCCTTCGTCAGAAGTCCATACCCCCCATGCCGCCGTCGCCGCCCGGCATGGCCGGCGCAGCCTTCTCGGGCTTGTCGGCGACCACGGCTTCGGTGGTCAGGAACAGGCCCGCGATCGAGGCGGCGTTCTGCAGTGCGGAGCGGGTGACCTTGGCGGGGTCGATGATCCCGGCGGAGATCATGTCGACGTACTCGCCGGTCGCGGCGTTCAGGCCCTCACCCGCGGGGAGCGAGCGCACCTTCTCGGCCACGACGCCGCCCTCGAGTCCCGCGTTGACAGCGATCTGCTTCAGCGGGGCCTGCACCGCGACCTTGACGAGCTGGGCACCGGTGCCCTCGTCGCCGGCCAGGTCGAGATCGGCGAAGGCGGCCTCGGACGCCTGCAGCAGAGCCACGCCGCCTCCGGCGACGATGCCCTCCTCGACGGCGGCCTTGGCGTTGCGCACGGCGTCCTCGATGCGGTGCTTGCGCTCCTTGAGCTCCACCTCGGTGGCAGCTCCGGCCTTGATCACCGCAACACCGCCGGCCAGCTTGGCCAGGCGCTCCTGCAGCTTCTCGCGGTCGTAGTCGGAGTCGCTGTTCTCGATCTCGGCGCGGATCTGGTTGACCCGGCCCGCGATCTGGTCGGCGTCACCGGAACCCTCGACGATGGTCGTCTCGTCCTTGGTGACAACGACCTTGCGAGCCTTGCCCAGCAGTTCGATGTCGGCGGACTCCAGCTTCAGGCCGATCTCCTCGGAGATGACCTGACCGCCGGTGAGCGTCGCGATGTCCTGCAGCATGGCCTTGCGGCGATCGCCGAACCCGGGCGCCTTCACGGCGACGGACTTGAACGTGCCGCGCACCTTGTTGACGATCAGGGTGGCCAGCGCCTCGCCCTCGATGTCTTCGGCGATGATGGCCAGCGGCTTGCCGCTCTGCATGACCTTCTCGAGGATCGGGAGCATGTCCTTCACCGACGAGATCTTGCTGTTGACGATCAGGATGTAGGGATCGTCGAGCACGGTCTCCATGCGCTCGGTGTCGGTCACGAAGTACGGCGAGATGTAGCCCTTGTCGAAGCGCATGCCTTCGGTGAGCTCGAGCTCCAGGCCGAAGGTGTTGCTCTCCTCGACGGTGATGACACCTTCCTTGCCGACCTTGTCCATGGCCTCGGCGATGATCTCGCCGACCTCGGGGTCCGCCGCGGAGATGCTCGCAGTGGCTGCGATCTGCTCCTTGGTCTCGACCTCCTTGGCCATC
>JAXLSJ010000002.1:0-343675 GCA_046330625.1 Candidatus Nanopelagicales bacterium | reverse complement strand
ATGGTGACCGAGGAACTGCTCAAGGCGCAGCCGATGGATGCCGCCGTGCTGGTGGGTGGCTGTGACAAGACGGTGCCGGCGCAGGTGATGGCGGCAGTGTCGGCCGCGTTGCCAGCGGTATCGCTGGTCGCGGGCCCGATGCTGACGTCGTCCCATCGGGGGCAGCGGCTGGGCGCCTGCACCGATTGCCGCAGCATGTGGAGTCGGCACCGCGCCGGCGAACTGGACGAGTCCGAGATCGCCGAGGTGCAGACGGCTCTGGCGACCACCGCGGGGACCTGCATGGTCATGGGCACGGCGTCGACCATGGCCTGCATCGTGGAGGGGATGGGTCTGGCCCTTCCCGGGTCCGCCACAGCACCCGCCCCCACCGGCGACCGACTGCGCGCCGGGGTGGCCGCCGGGCGGGCGGCGGTGAACCTGGTGGGAAGCGGTCGGACGATGCGCAGCCTGGTGACCGCGGACTCGCTGCACAACGCCCTGGTGGTGCTCTGTGCGATCGGTGGTTCGACGAACGCCGTGGTGCATCTGTTGGCCATCGCCCGCCGGGCGGGGGTGCCGTTGACCCTCGACGACTTCGCCACGGTGTCCCGCGCCGTGCCGGTGATCACCGACCTGAAACCTGCCGGCAGCGGCTACCTCGAGGATCTCCACCGGGCGGGTGGGGTGCCGGCTCTGCTGAGTGTGCTCGAGCAGCATCTGCGCCTCGACGCCGAGGTCGTCGAAGGCGGCACTCTGGGCGACCGACTCGCGGGCGGGGCCCGACCGAACCCGGGGACCTCGACGATCCACACCCTCGACGACCCGGTCAAGCAGCGGGGTGGCCTGGCCGTGGTGCGCGGATCGCTGGCACCCGACGGGGCCGTCCTGAAGGTGGCGGCCGCGTCGCCTGACCTGCTGCAGCATGAGGCCCCGGTCGTGGTGTTCGAGTCACCGCAGGACGTGGCCGAACGGATCGACGACGAGTCCCTCCCGATCGAGGCCGACACGATCCTGATCATGCGCAACGCGGGTCCCGTGGGGGCAGGGATGCCCGAGGCCGGGTCGTTCCCGATCCCGCGGCGGCTGGCCGCGGCCGGGGTCACCGACATGGTGCGTATCTCCGATGCTCGGATGAGCGGAACCGCCTACGGCACCGTGGTCCTGCACGTCTCGCCGGAGGCCGCCGTCGGGGGACCGCTGGCCCTGGTCCGCACCGGCGACCGGGTGCGCCTGGACACCGCCGGCGGTCGGCTCGACCTCCTGGTCGACCAGGCCGAGCTCGACGAGCGCCGGAGCCGCTGGCAACCCCCCGTCACGGAAGCGTCGGGCTGGCGCCGCCTCTTTACGGAACACGTCCACCAGGCCCATCTGGGAGCCGACCTCGACCTGTGGGAGGAATCATGATCCGAGTGGGAGTCATCGGCTGTGGCCGGATCTCCGATCTGCACGCCGCCGCCTACCGCGACTTCGACCTGGCCACGATCACGGCGGTCGCCGACCCGAACCAGCAGAACCGCGACGAACGCGGTGAGGCGTGGGGAGTGCCCCCGGAGGCCCGGCACGCCGATGCCGCCGAGTTGTTCGCCCGGGACGACATCGACATGGTCGAGGTCCTCGTCCCTCACGACCTGCACGAGGAGGTCGCCGCCCAGGCAGCAGCCGCCGGGGTGCACATCTCGCTGCAGAAGCCGATGGCCCGCGACGTGGCCGAGGCCGACCGGATCATCGCCCGCGCCGCCGAGGCGGGCGTCACCCTGAAGATCTTCGAGAACTTCGTGTTCTACCCCCCCATCCAACGCGCGCGGTCGCTGATCGACAACGGCGAGATCGGGGACGTGCTGAGCATCCGGCTGAAGTCCGCCGCAGGCTACTCCACCGAGGGGTGGCCGGTCCCGGCAGAGGCGATGGCCTGGCGGTTCGATGCGGCCCGCAGCGGCGGGGGTCCCCAAGTCTTCGACGACGGGCACCACAAGTTCGCCAGCTCCTGGTACCTCCACGGGTTCCCCCAGACCGTTCACGCGTTCATCGGCAACAGCCTCAACGGGATCCTGGACTCCCCCTCGGTGGTGACCTGGCAGTACGCCGACGGTGCCGTGGGCTCGTTCGAGGCGACCTTCTCCCCCGAACTGGCCCTGCACGGCAAGTACTACGGGCAGGACGATCGCATCGAGATCACCGGTACCAAGGGCGTGATCTGGGTAACCCGCGGCCACGGTCGGATGACCGACACGGCTCCCGTGATCCTCCACAAGGGGCAGCGCACGATCCACATGGACGACATGGACGCCGACTGGGGGGTGTCGTTCGTCAACTCGGGACGGCATTTCATCACGGCCCTGCTCGAGGGAACGCCTCCGGTGTTGACCGGGGAACAGGGTCGGGACCTGCTCGACTTCTCGTTGGCGGCGCTGCGGTCGCAGGAGTCCGGAGGCCGGGTCGAGATCGCTCCCCAGCCGCCCCCGCCGCCGACAGGCTGACACTAAGTAGCGAGAACCCTACGCAGCGTCGCGCTACATTCAGGGGGGAGGAGGAGCGGTGGATCAGATCGCGCGGATGGCCGCCATCATCGACACCCAGCGCCGGATCATCGAGGCAGACCCGAGTTTGGCCGGCGTCATGCGGATCGTCGTCCAGACGGCCCAGGAATTGACCGGGGCCACGGGTTCGGTCGTCGAGTTGGCCGAGGGAGACGACATGGTCTATGCCGCCACCCTGGGCTCGGTCGAAGGCAACGAGGGGCTTCACCTGTCCTTGCACAGCAGCCTGTCGGGGCTGTGCGTTCGCACCGGTCAGTCGCAACTGTGCGTGGACAGCGACTCCGATCCACGGGTCGACGCAGCCGCCTGTCGCCGCGTGGGGGCTCGATCGATGGTCGTGGTGCCGCTGGTGCATCGGACCAGGACCATCGGAGTGCTCAAGGTGGTGTCCGATCAACCGGGCGCTTTCGCCGAGGAGGACGTGGATCTGCTGTCGACGCTGGCGGGTTTCATCGCCTCGGCGATCCAGCACGCCGGGGTGTTCGACGACACGTTCCGCCGGGCGAGCGAGGACGAGTTGACCGGACTGCGCAACCGGGCGTCCTTCTCCGAAGCCCTCAGTCACGGTTTGGCGCGGGCGAAGCGAGAGGGCACCCAGTTGGGCGTGGTGTATCTGGATCTCGATCGGTTCAAGCCGATCAACGACACCTACGGCCACGAGGCCGGCGACGCGGTGCTCGCGGAAGTCGGGCGTCGGATGCGTGCCACCTGCCGGGCCGAGGACACCGTGGCCCGTGTCGGCGGGGACGAATTCGCCGTGGTCACCGAGCACCACGACCGCGAGCAGATGGGCGCGCTCGCCGAGCGGTTGACCAGGGTCATCGCCCAACCCGTGACGTTCGGGGACCACGAGCTCTCCGTGGGTTGCAGCGCCGGGGTCGCGATGGCCACGCCCACCGACATCCCCGAGTCGTTGGCGGCGCGCGCCGATGCGGCGATGTACTCGCACAAGTCCGAAGGGCGCGCCCGCACTGCCTGATCGACGGTCGGGCGTGCGGCCCCGGCTCAGGGGGCCGTCGTCGGGACTGCGCGGAACACCTGGGTGTCGCCGGAGTGGGCGGGAACGTTGACGGTGAACGTGGCCCCCGAGTGGGCCGCGATCGGCCAGCTCTGGACCGCGTGAGACGCATTGGCGTTGAAGTTGCTCGTGGGCACCTGGCCGAAGCTGGTGTACCGGTACAGCGTGTACGCCTGGCTCTGGTCGGGGATCGTCACTGTCGCGGTCAGCGTGATGGGGGTCGCGGCGGGCGCCTGGCGCAGATACGTCTGGTTCTGGAACCCCTCGTTGTCGGTGCTCGAGGTCAGGCCCACCGGGATCACGTAGGGCCCTCCGGCGCTGTTGTCGACCACCCCGCTCACCGACGCCGCGAAGTCGGGTGCGCTGTTGCGCACCGAGTACAGGTCGGCCACGCTCGAGCCCCGGTTCGCCTGCGCCCGGGTCTTGGGGAACGCCGAGAAGCCGTAGGTGTAGAGCGCCGACGCGGTCGGGTTGTTCGGGGTGTTCCCCGGGACGTTGGGCTGCGAGTTGGGGTGGGGGGTGAACAGGCCGTTGTCGCTGATGGTGATCGTGTCGGTGGCGAAGTAGGTCCCCGCGTTGGCGCTGGTCAGGGGCTTCTGCGAACCGATCCGGGCGACCGGGACGATGTGGTCGTAGTCGGCGTCGCCCGGGGGATCCTCGCCCAGGATGTTGACGTTGTTGTAGGCGCCGAGGATGACGACGTTGCCCGCCACCACCTGCTGCTTGATCCACGCCAGGAACTGCGACGTCGGGCGGGAGTTGGTGTTGAGCGCCGTGGCCTGCAACCGCATCGCCTGGGCGGCGACCAGGGCATTGCCCTGCGGCGGGGTTCCCAGGAGCAGCTGACTGCCCGACAACCACTGCTTTTTGCCGGGCGAGGCCAACGAGCGGGCGGTCCACTGCGACGTGTACTGGCCGTACTTCATGCCGGCCACGATGAAGCTGGTCTCCCCGCAGTAGCCGTAGTTGGCGTTCCATTGCAGGCGCGCGTCGATGCCGGTGGTCTGCTGGTACGGCGACGAGGCGACAATGGTGGCGTCGCCGCATCCTTTGAGGGTGTCCGAGGGGGCCGCGTAGACGGTGTCGGCCCCCGAACCGCAGGAGATCGTGTCGCGTCCGGTACCCCCGTCGAGGACGTCGGCACCGGGACCGCCGCGCAGGACGTCCTTGCCGCGGCCCCCCGCCAGCGTGTCGGCCCCCGGTCCCCCGGACAGCCGGTCTGGGCCGGAGCCTCCCGTGATGGTGTCCGGTCCACCGCCGCCCCGGATGCGGTCTGGCCCGCCGGCTCCGTGCACCACGTCGTCGCCGGCCCTGCCGTTCAGACGGTCCGCGCCCGCATGCCCCCGGATGACGTCGGGACCTCCCGTCCCCACGACGGCGCCGGCCTGCGACCCGACGGTCGCGGCAAGGAGGCTGGCGACAGCCAGGGTCCCGATCACGCGGCCGGTGGTGCGCACCCCTCGATGGTAGGGAGCGGGGGTCGTTGTTGCCGGGCGCGTCCGGGTGAATCCGGCGCATCCGACCCGGTGTCTGGGCTAGCGTGACCCCACCCGGGCCCCCGGGTCTTGCTCTGGAGGATTCATGCGCCGCCCCACCCTCGCCCTCGCCGCCGTCGCCTTCGCGGGCCTCGCTCTCGCGGGTTGCTCATCGAACTCATCGACGACGACGGCTTCGCCGGCGGCGCCCTCTGTGCCCACGGAGATCCCGACCGAGATGCCCTCGGAACTGCCCTCGGACATCTCGTCGTTGGCGTCGGGCTATTCCGACGCGATCGAGGCGGGGTTCATGTCGACCTGCCCGAGCAGCGCCCGGGAGTCCAACTCCCAGATCACCGAGCAGCAGGCGCAGGACTACTGCGGCTGCGTCTACCGTGCGTTCGAGGCCAAGCTGCCGTTCGACCAGTTCCTGGCCATGAACACCGGCACGACGTCGGAGTCGGCCAAGAAGCTCGTCACGGAGTGCGTCAACGACCCGCAGTCCTACTGATCCGCTGACTGACTGAGCCGCCGACCGAGCTCGTCGTAGACCGTCGGCGGGAGTCCGGGGAGTTCCGGATCGCTGACTCTCGGCCGGTGGACGGCGATGTCGGTGAACCCCAGGGCCGCAAGTCGGTCGGCCGTGTCGTCGAGTGCGGCGATGGTCCCGGTCGCCCACGTGAGGTCCAGTCCCAGGAGGGCCATGCGCCGTACTTCCGCCGGGTCGCGGCCGATCTAGTGGCACGCGACCTCCAGACGTCGGGTCTGATCCGCGACGCCCGCGAACCACTCGTCGGGTCCGCTCGCGTTACCCAGCGGGCCGAACGTGACCCATCGGGACGCCAGTCGCGCGACCACCCGCATCGCCCGTGGACCGGAGGCAGCGACGGTGAACGGCACCCGCGGCTGCTGCACACATCCCGGATGGGTGCGTGACTCGACGACCGTGAACCACTCGCCGGAGAAGTCGGCCTCCGGTTCGCGCAGCAGGAGGTCCAGGCAGTCGGCGAACTCCTCGAACCGTGCCGCACGCTGACCCGGCGTGAGCGTGGGCACCCCCAGGACGTCGGCGTCGAACCCCGTGCCACCAGCCCCGATCCCCAGATCGACGCGCCCGTCGCTGATCCGATCCAGCGTCATGATGTCCTTGGCCAACAGCGCCGGATGTCGGTAGTTGGGACTGGCCACCAGAGTGCCCAGGCGCAACGTCGAGGTGACGGCGGCCGCGGCCGACAACAGCGGGACCGCCCCGAGCCAGGGGCCGTCACGCAGCGACCGCCAGGACAGGTGGTCGTACGTCCAGGCCGTGGTGAACCCCCGCTCCTCCGCCTCGCGGAACGCGGCCGCGGCCTGCGGCCACGACAGGTCGGGAAGGATGACGAGGCCCCAGTGCATGGGAACACTCTGCCCCCCGGGTCTCGGCTCCGCTCGACCACCGGGGGGTCTCGATACGGCGCTGGCGCGCCTACTCAACCCGCGGTGGGTGCTGCGGGGGCTGCGGAGGCTGAACCGGACGCCGCACTACCCTGACCACCATGCGCATCACTGTCGTCGCCCTGGGAAAGATCGGCCTCCCGCTGGCCGTGCAGTTCGCCCGGTCGGGGCACACCGTGATCGGGGCCGACGTCAACGCCTCGACGGTCGACCTGGTGAACGCGGGAACGGAGCCCTTCCCGGGTGAGGCGCATCTTGCCGAGTACCTGGCCGAGGTCGTGGCCGATGGGCGGTTGCGGGCGACCACCGACACCACCGCTGCGGTGGCGGACAGCGACGCCGTCGTGATCGTCGTCCCCCTGTTCGTCGACGACGAGGGGGTTCCCGACTTCGGCTGGATGGACGACGCCACCCGTGCCGTGGCACAAGGGTTGCGGCCCGGGACGGTGGTCTCCTACGAGACCACGCTGCCGGTGGGCACCACGCGCGACCGGTTCGGCCCCATGCTCGCCGAAGGCTCCGGCCTGCGGCCCGGACGCGACTTCCCGTTGGTGTTCTCGCCGGAGCGGGTGTTCACCGGGCGCGTCTTCGCCGACCTGCGGCAGTACCCGAAGCTCGTCGGGGGGATCGACGCCCCCAGCACAGCGGCCGGGATGGCGTTCTACGACCAGGTGCTCCAGTTCGACGACCGTCCCGATCTGCCGCAGCCGAACGGGGTCTGGGACCTGGGCAGCGCCGAGGCGGCCGAACTGGCGAAACTCGCCGAGACGACCTACCGCGACGTCAACATCGGGCTGGCCAACCAGTTCGCGCGGTTCGCCGACAGCAAGGGCATCGACGTCGAGAAGGTCATCGACGCCTGCAACAGCCAGCCGTTCAGCCACATCCACCGCCCGGGGATCGCGGTCGGTGGCCACTGCATCCCCGTCTACCCCCGGTTCTACCTGTGGAACGACCCGGCGGCCACGGTCGTCCGCGCCGCCCGGGAGGCCAACGCGGACATGCCCGACTACGCCGTCGAACTGTTGGCACGCACCCACGGCGACCTGACCGACCAGCGGGTCGCGGTGCTCGGCGCCAGCTACCGGGGCGGCGTCAAGGAGACGGCTTTCTCGGGGGTGTTCGCGACCGTCGCCGCGCTGACCGCCGCCGGCGCCGTCCCCCTCGTCTCGGACCCCATGTACACCGACGACGAACTTCGGGGTCTCGGCTTCGAGCCGTACCGGTTGGGGTCGCCCGTCGACGCCGCCATCGTCCAGGCCGATCACGCCGACTACGCGCGTCTCACGGGCGCGGACGTGCCTGCCCGTACTGTCGTCGACGGCAGGCGGATCCTTTCCGCGGCGGGATTCCCCGAGGCCACGGTGGTCGTCCTCGGTGCCGGAGGTCCTCCGGTCGGATAGCCGACCGGGACGTCACTCCTCGGAGAGGTCGTCCTCGGGCTCCTCGGAGCGGCGCAGCCGCCGGAACGCCCGTGTGCGCACCTCGGACAACATCGCCCGGCTGCTCAACTCGGTGGCCGGTTGGGAGCGGGCTCGCGCCAGGTCCGCCTCGGCCGCGCGGTAGAGGCCGGCGATCAGCTGGGCGGTCACCTCGTCGTCGACCCGGTCCGGCTCGTTGAAGTCCACCTGCGCGGGCGTCGAGGTCGGGACCAGCGCATCCGGGTCCCCGATGATGCGCACCCCGGTCGCGACCAACTGGTCGCGGATCTGGGTGCCGAGCTCGCGGGCGCGCCACACCTGCGCCGGTGGCGTGACGATCCGGGGCTCGTCCGGCCGGGGGGTGCGTGTGTCGATCAGATTGATGACGGCGCCGCGGTGCATCCAGCGCTGCGCCAGTTGGCGGTCCATCTGGTTGCCGCCCAGTACCTCGTAGGCGCGCCGGATGGCCTCGGCCTCCTCGGCGGTGACCGACCGGTTCCGGCTCGGCCCGGGCACCAGGGTCCCGGTGGGCACTCCGATGATCGACTCGGTGTCTCGCAGCAGGGCCTGCGGATTGCTCTCATCGACAATCAGCACTGCGACCCGATCCATGCCCACCACGGCGGCCCACCGTTCGACGAGTCGCGCATGATCATGACGGCTCCAGAACTTCCGGGCCGTCTTGCTCAGCCGGGGCGCCTGGGGGCCTTTGAGAACCCGATCGACCCAGTTGCGGTAGGTGGGGGGAGCGCCGTTCTTGACCGCCTGCTGCCACGTGCTCGGCAGCAGCTTCTCGAGCGGGCGGACCGTGATCAACACGCGCACCCGGTCGCCGCCCAGAGCCTCGACGATGTCGGGGATCTGATCGTCGGTGGCGTCGCTGAACAGTTCGCTGCTGACCAGCACCTTGAGGTCCTGCGCCCGGCGCACGCGGCGCACGAGCTGGCGCCAGACCTTGCGGCTGGGGTGGGTCCCCTCGTCCATGCCGCCCAGCGTCCGCTCGGTCGCCGCGGCTGCCCCCATGCGCTGGATCCGCGAGGGCGTGATCGCCACGCCGGCCGCGAGCAGTGGATCGCGGGAGGCCGCGAACGACGACTGCAGCGCCGTCGTCCCTGTCTTGTGTGGGCCGATGTGCAGCAGTACACCGCGCTCGGGAAGCAGCGGATCGGCGGGGGATGAGGTCACCGGGACATCCTAAGGAGCGGTCGGGACGGGAACGGCACGCCACTCGACGCCGGGCGCTCGGGATGGGGACGAGCCCGGATAGGGTCGTCCCCGTGCCGGACTGGGACCCGACCGGGGATGTGCTGGTGGTGGCCCATGATCTGGCGCCCGAGGTCCGGGCCGACATCGAGCAACGGCTCGCCGGCACCACGGTCACCCTTCTTGACCTGGGTCCGCGTGACCGCGTGGTGGTCGAGGAGGACGGTGCCGACGAGGGGTTCCCGGCCGACTCCGACGCGGCAGTGGCCGCGATCACCGATCACCTGGCGGCTCACCCGGCCACCACGTCACTCCTGGCGCAGAGCCGATGGGCCGCGCGGGATGTCTGGCGGGTGGTCCGTCCCCGACCGGAACTGCGCGGCTTCACCCACCTGGACAACCTGGATCGGGCCCGGTCCGGCCGGTTGGTCATCGACGTCTCACCGTGGGGGCGGCGCCGCGCCAGTCATCGTTTCGCCCTGGAGTTCGCCGGTACCCCGGTCCCCACCTGGCCCCAAGGTGCCCGGAACCGGGTCCTGATCGGGCCCGGGAACGACTTCGCGCAGGCGTCCGGCTGGGCAGCGGCCACCAGGACCTGGCGCCGCACCGCTGCCCTGTCGCTTACGGTGGGCGACGACGGTTTCCCGGCCGACCTGATCGCGACGGAAGCGGACTGGTCGGCCCTGAGTGTCCGCAACCAGGTCCTGCGGCTCGCCCAGTCGGCCACGCACCTGGTGCTGGACGAGGACTCCGAGGTCGCCGGACAGTTGGCGGCCGCCGGCGATGCCACGGTGGTGCGCGCCCACGATCTCCCGCCCTGTGTCTCACCGCGGCCGCCTCGGGCACCCGTCTCGGACCATCTCGTCGTGATCGGTGACGGGCCGGTGCCGGACACGGAATGGCGGGTCACCCGCCTGGCGGACCTGCCGCGGGGTGTCTGGGCCGGCGCCGTGCTGACCGCGAGCGTGATCATCGACCACCGCGGCCGGTTCGACACCCTGGTCGCCCGGGCCATGGCCGAGGGGGTCGCCCTGGTCAGCGACGCCGAGCTGGGGGTTCCCTGCGCCCCCGTGGCTGCCGACGTGATCGGCGACAGCTCCCTGCGCCGTGCCCTGGCCGAGGCCGGCCGCGCGTACGTGTCCGAGCACTGCTCGCCGGAAACTGTGTCGGCCGCTCTGCGCAAGACGCTCGGGATCCGGTGGTGGCGATGAACGTCGTGCTCATCGCCTTCGGGTTCCCGCCTTCGCGGGCCTCGGGGGTGTACCGCGCGGTGGCCATGGCCCATCACCTGTGCGAACGCGGTCACCGGGTCACGGTGATCGCCGGTGGCGCGGACTACTTCGCCTTGGCCACCGGCACCGATCCCAGCCTCGAGGGCACCCTGCCGGCGGGTCTGACGATCATCCGGGTCCCCTACGCCGACCTGCGCGATCCCGTCATAAACCGATGGACCAAACGTCGCGCCGTGAAACCACGGCAGTGGCGCGGCGAAGCCGAGGCGGAGCGTGATGCGATCTTCCCCGAGCGGTACGGCGCGTGGCGCGACCGCATCGTTGCCACGGTCGTACGCCAGCACCGCGAGACACCCTTCGACTTCGCGATCGGCACCGGCAATCCCTACGTGTCGTACACGGCCCTGGGGGCACTCGACGTGATGTCCGGCGTCCCCTATCTGATGGATGATCGCGACTCGTGTCTGTTCTCGGTGTACACCGGCGAACCGCACGAGACGTTCGACGCCCGCCGGACCTGGTGGCGCCCACTGGCCGACCGCGCCCGGCAGCTGTGGTTCGTCAACCCGCCGATCGCCGACCTCTACCGCGACGCCTTCCCCGAGGTGGCGGACCGGATCCGGGTCGTGGAGAACGGCTTCGATCCGCGCTATTTCGATCCGACCTCGCTTCCGGACCGGCCCGTGCCGGACGAACCCGTGTTCGGGTACATCGGCACCCTGAACACCGGGTTCCCGCTCGCCGGTCTGCTCGACGGTTGGCGGCGGGCCCGAGGCACCACGATTCCCGCCGGATCGCGGCTGGTGATCACCGGGGGGCTGGGCTACCGCGAGCAGTCGCCCGCCCAACGGGAACTGCTCCGGACTGCCGAAGCCGATGGAGTCGAATTGCGGGGACCGGTGCCGAAAGCCGACATCGCCGACGCGTACCGCGAGTGCGATGTCCTGGTCTTCGCGCGCGAAGGTGGGGGGCTGGTCACCTCCGGCAAGATCTACGAGTACCTGGCCTCGGGACTGCCGATCGCCGCCGTCGTGCCCGCCGAGCACGACTCGCGTCGGGTGCTCGCGGACGCCCCCCGGGCCCACGTGCGTGACGATGACGCCGGCGACGCCTGGGTCGAGGTGCTGGGCGCGGCACTGGCCGACGCCCGCGATGGATCAGCGCGCGAAGCGGCCCTGTCCTTCGGCGCAGCGCTGTCGCGCGACCGACTTCTGGGGGATGCGCTGGACGAGTTGCTGACCCCGTCGGTCAGCGACTGAGCCAGGAGTCCGCCCGGGCGAGGTCCTCGGCGAAGTCGACCTCGACGGCGAACAGGTCGGAGGTGTCGACGGGAACCACGGCCAGGCCGTCGTGGGCGATGGCCAGTTCCAGGCCGCGCTCGAAGTAGTCCTGATCGCCGACCTCGGCGAGCCGGCGCAGGAGCACCGGTTTGTCCGCAGGCGCCACGTAGTTGATGCCGATCGCCTCGCCGGCCGCCCCGACCACGGTCTTGGACAGTTCGGCGACATTCCCGGACGGATCGACCGTGTACTTGATCTCCTCGTCCCCCACCTCGGAGGTGTTCACGCAGGTGAACGACCGCCCGTCGGGGATCCGGTCGGCAGCGCGCTGCAGGACCGCGGGATCGAAGACGAGGTCCCCGTTCAGCCACAGCACGCCCCCGGGGCTGCTCAGCCGCAGGGCCTTCTCGAGGCTCCGGGCGGTGTTCGTGCGGTCGTAGGCCTCGTTGTAGACGAAGCGCAGGCCGGGGAACTCCTCCATCACGAGGTCGAACTTGAAACCGACGACTGCCGTGACGACCGCGTCCGGGCCGAACACCCGGGCGACCGCCGCCACCTGCTGACCGAGGATGTTGGTGCCCCCCGCCAGAGGGGTGAGGCACTTGGGGATCGGGCGTCCCAGGCGGGAACCGAGGCCCGCTGCCAGCACGACGACGTCAGGGATCTGCATGCCGTGATTCTGTCAAAGGGGCAACGGAACGTCATCGAACCGCGCAGGTGGCCGGTGCCGGCCCCGGGGCCACCTACCATCGACCCATGACTTCACCGGTGCTGCGCGACGGGGGCGTCCTGCTGCACGTGGGTCCCCACAAGACGGGGACCACGGCGATCCAGGGGGCTCTGGCGGCGGCTCGACCCCTGCTCAAGCGCGAGCGGATCCTGTATCCGGGGCGCCGGTTGGAGCACAACCGGCAGGCTGCGGCAGCGATCCAACGTTCGCTGGGCTGGGACCGGCGGCGGCTCGACATGGCCTACTGGGACACCCTGGTGGCCCAGGCGGCGCGATACCCGGGCCGCGTGGTCATCAGCAGCGAGGTGTTCTGCGAGGCTGACGCCGAGTCGGCCGCCCGGATCGTGCACGATCTCGGCCCCGACCGGGTCCAGGTGGCGGTCACGCTGCGACCGCTCGAGAAACTCCTGCCGAGCAACTGGCAGCAGTACATCAAGTCCGGCTACCGCATCCGGTACGAACACTGGCTGGAGAACGTCTTCGAGACCCGCGAGAAGAGTTCCGCCGCCACTCCTTCCTTCTGGGTCCGCAACGACCACCCCGCGGTGATCCGTCGCTGGAGCGAGGTGATCGGCCCCGAGAACCTAGTCGTGGTGGTCGTGGACTCCGCCGAACCCCGCAGCCTGTTCGACTCGTTCGAGGACATCCTGCAACTGCCCCGCAACTCGCTCAACGCCGACGAGTCCGGTCCGAGCAACCGATCGCTGTCGGCCTACGAGGTCGAACTCCTGCGACAGTTCAACCGCCGGGTGCGCAACCGCATCACGCACACCGACTACTACCGGTTCGTCAAGCGTGGTGCCGTGCGCACACTGGTGGAGGGGCGCACCCCGGGACCGCACGAGCCGCGGGTCACGACCCCGGGTTGGGCCATCGAACGCGCGCGCATGATCAGCAAGGAACACGTGGCCGAGATCGGCGCCATGGGTGTCCCGGTGATCGGCAATCTCGAGGCCCTGGTCCCCACGTCGCCGATCCCGGACGACGAGGTCATCGACGTCCGACAGGTGCCCGTCGGGTTGGCAGCCCAATTCATGGCCAGCCTGCTCGAGGCCGGGATCGACATCACCCAGCGGGCCGAGGACGGCACGCTGGTCACGGCGGCCACCAGCACTGCCGAGTCGTCGTCCGCGAGCGTGATGCAGCGGGTCCGCGGTCGCCTGGCGGGCTTGCGCAACCGGGTGAAGTGAGCGCGTGAGCACCGTCGTCGACCAGCTCGTCACGCATCGGGCCACGGTCGGCCTCATGGTCCGTCAGGACCTCAAGAGCTACTACGGGCGCTACCGGCTCGGACTGCTCTGGACGATGGGCGACCCGTTCCTGCAGTCGATGTTCATGTGGGCAGTCTTCACCCTGATCTTCCATTCGACCAAGGGGATCGCCCAGCAGCCGTTCATCATCTACGTGATCACGGGCCTGCTCCCGCTCGGCTGGCTTACCACATCCATCGGAGGCGGCACCAAGATCCTGCGTCGCTACGGCGACCTGATGGTGACCAGCAAGGTGCCGACCGTCGTGTGGCCGATGCGGCTGGTTCTGTTCGCCCTCGCCGACATGGTCCTGGCCTTCCCGGTGGTGGTGGCGCTCGCGGTCGTGTTCCACCTCTTCACGGGCGAGCCGATGGTCACCTGGGGCATCATCCTGGTCCCCGTCGCGCTGTTCTTCCAGTTCTTCCTCTGCCTCGGGTTCGCGATGATCGGCGCGGCGATGTCGGTGCATTTCCCGGACGTGGAACGCATGACCAGCCTGCTCAACCGGTTCTTCTTCTGGATGAGCCCGGTGCTGTGGTCACAGCGCAACTTCCCCGACTGGATCACGCCGTACCTGTATCTGAATCCGTTCCACGGCATCCTCGACTGTTACCGCGCCACCTTCTTCCCCGACGTCCTCAGCCAGTGGCAGAACTACGTGATCTCGTTCTCGGTCACGATGGGGATCTTCGCCACCGGGGTGGTCCTCATGCGGTCCCGCACCGGCGAGATCCGGCGGCTGTTCTGATGCTCGAGATGACCGACGTCGGGGTCCGGGTGATCGAGATGCGGGACCGCAGCCGGCGCAGCAACCTGCCGACGGTGCTGGGTCGCAAGGTGAAGACCAAGACCTGGCCCATCCGGCACCTGGACTTCGCCATGGCCGGCAGTGAGACCGTGTTCGTCGCCGATCTGGCCAACGAGCGGCCCACCCTTTTCCTCCGACTGGCCACGGGGCTGCTCGCGCCCGACGAGGGGACCATCGCCCTGACCCCGCACAGCGTGCTGCTGTCACCGCCGTCGGGGAAGGTGATCAAGTCCCTGTCGGTCGGTCAGGCAGCCCGGCTGATGGCCGGCCTGTACGGGATGCCCGACCATCTGATCGACAGACGATTCGCGGACATCGTCGAGTTCGCGAACGTGACCGACAAGGTGCACCGGGCCACCGACTCCGTGGGAAAGGCCGTCCTGCAGCAGGTGGCGTTCGCGGCGGCAACCGCGGCGTCGGCCGACCTCTATGCCTTCGACCGGATGGCGCTGGTGGGGGATGCCGCGTTCCACGAGAAGTGCCGCACCCGGATCGGTGAACTGAAGGCCGCGGGGCGCGGGATCCTGGTGCACTCCCAGAACCCGCAGCACATCCGCGACCTCGGCGACCGGGGCCTGGTGATCGACGGCCCGCGGACTCGCATGACCGACCCGGACACGCTTGCCCGCCTGGTGATCGACGCCAAGAAGGGTCGACTCAAGGCCAAGCGGAAGAAACGCCGCCGCCGCGACGCGGACTGACCCGGTCGCCGGTGGTCGAGCGGAGCCGAGCCCCCCGGACCACCGTCAGCGCCGCCGGCGGCGGAGGCGGTCGGTCAGCGTGGCGCGCAACTCACCGCCGGACTCGGCCACCGGTTGCTCCCGGTCCGCCGCGCGCAGCACCCCCATGAGCAGTTCGACGGCGGCGTCGTCCGGCGACCAGCCCGCGAGCTCGGACCCGGACGGCGTCGGCGGCGCCACCGCCAGGTCCGACAGGTCGCCGAGCACGCGATAGCGGCTGATCCCCGCGACGATGCGCTCCGTCCGTTCCCGGAGCGCTGGGACCGTCGAGCCGGGGACGGTCAGGCGGGTCTCGCCGGGTCCCGGGCGACGGCTCTCGACCAGGCTCGACAGCCCGCCCCGACGCACCCAGTCGTGGTATCTCCGTGGGGTGAGGAATTGCTCGTTCTCCAGCCGGACCAGCCAGCGACGGACCAACTCGGCCTCCTGGCGGCTGAGCGAGCGGTTCGCGCGTCCCTCCCGCTGCAGGAGGCCGGCGGGGAGACCCACCAGGGCCTCGGTCTCGCGCAGGATGCGTTCGGGATCGGCCGGGGAGACGACGGCGACCGCCACCTTCTCGGACCCGACCGCCGCGGCCCAGCGATCGGCCAGCGCGGCGAAGTCGTTGCGCCACCAGAACAGCGATCGAGGCCCAGACTCACCCAGGATGTCCGCCACCCAGGTGTCGAAGGGTTTGACCACCCGTGACTTCAGCCGGGCCAGCGGTCCGGGCAACGGCACCGGCGCCCCGGACTTCAGATCTTGCTGCCAGGTGCTCGGCAGGATGCTGTCGAGTCCGCGGACGGTGATCAGCACCCGCACCTCGGCCCCACCCAGTCCGGTCACGATGCGCATGATCTGGTCGGGCTCGGCGTCGGCGAAACCCTCGCTGCTCACGATGGCGCGACCCTCGCGGCGGGACACCCGTCGGACCAGCCGATCCCAACTCTCCATGGGTACCGGCGGGTCGGCGGGATGCGCGGTCGCGCTGCGGCCCAGAACGGCACACGACGGATACCAGTGCGACACCTTCTTGCCCGGGTACAGCACACCGGCGCCCGCCAGCCGGGGCCGCGCGGCCGCCAAGGCGTTCTGCAGCGCGGTGGTGCCGGTCTTGGGGGGACCGATGTGCAGCAGCACCCCGGAATCTCCCACCCATGACGGGGTCATGCGACCGCCCTTCTGTCCGCGGAGGCATCGTCCCACATCACACCGGCGCAGCAGAGGCCTCAAGGACCCCACCCCGGTGACCGACACCCCGAGCAGGAGGTGTTCATGGACCGCAGGATCGTGGCCGCGCCGCTGCTGGCGTGCGCTCTGCTCGCCGGATTGCTGAGTGGCCTGACGACCACCGTCGCCCCGGAGGCCAGGGCCGCGGTGCGGGACCCGCTGTTCAGTTCGCCGGTGTACCTGCCGTTGCGGAGCATGAACGAGATCAGCTGCGTGAGGCACAACTGCATCCAGTCCGACGGGGACTTCTACCACGGCGACTGGTCGGTGGACTTCCTCGGCGACTACGGCGACCCCATCTACGCCGCCGGCTACGGGGTCGCCTACGTGGGCGCCCAGGAGTCCGGGTGCCGCGAGAGCAAGGAGGAGCGTCGCGGGACGTGGGTGTGGATCGACCACGGGGGCGGCGAGATCACCCGCTACTACCACCTCGGATCGGTCGCGGTGAGCGACGGCCAGCGGGTCACCCCGGACACCAAGCTCGGGACGATGGGATCCACGGGCGCCCGGCCGCCGTGCAAGGTCCCCTACCTGCATTTCGAGCGGCGGATCACCAACCTGGAGAGCCAGCGCTACGAGCCCCCCACGATGTGGGCGTGCCGCAAGGGCATCCCGGTCGGCTACCCCGAGGCGTGGGGCTACAACACCTGGGATGTGCCGATCTTCGACACCAACAAGTTGAGACTGGGCTCGGACGGGACCGACTGCCTGAAGCGTCCGGACCGCACCGGAGCGCCGGGCCTGGGAACCACGACTCCCACGAACGCCACCAACGGGATCGCCGTCACCTGGATCCCGCCGGTCACCAATCCGGACCTGGTCCGTTCCTACCGGGTCTCGGTGTCGCTGTGGCATCCGCGGACCCGTGACTGGAGCGACGCCTGGTACTACACCGTGGCCGGGGGCGAGCAGGCGTTCACGATCCCGAAGTTGTCCTATCGCCGCACGTATCGCGTGAAGGTGGCCGCCAAGGACTCGGCCGGCTACAGCCCCTGGAGCGACAACCGCGACGTGGTGGTCGCCGATCCCCCGGAGAGCCCCCCCTTCGTCAAGGTCGAGAGCACCCGCAGGACCGTGCGCGCGGTGTGGCGGTTCCCCGGCAACGGCGGCAACCGCATCACGGGTTACGAGGCGGTCATCAGCCGCAAGAACCGGCCCGTGTTCGAGACCCGGATCTCGCCCAAGAACCGCGAGGTCACCTGGACCGGATTGCGCCCCCACACCCGCTACCGGGTGTCCGTGGTCGCCAAGAACCTGGTGGGCAGCAGCGAGCCGAGCGTCCGGAAAGTGACGACTCGATAGGTTGTCCACAGGTCCTGGACTACCCTGGCTCGAATGATCGGGCGACGTGGTGTGTGGGCTGTCCTCGCCCTCGTGCTCTGCGCGGGGATCCTGGTCGCTCCCCCGGTCGCCCACCCCGACAGTTCCGGACCGGCCGTGGCCGCCGATCCGGGCACCCCCGACGTCATCGTGGTCATGACCGACGATCAGCGCGTGGGTACGCAGCGGGGCATGCCGTACCTGTGGGGCGACCTGCGGAACCAGATGGTCAACTACTCCAACGCCCAGGTGCCGGTCAACAACTGCTGCCCGTCCCGGTCGACGTTCCTGTCCGGCGCCTCGTCGAACCGGACGAAGGTGTGGGACAACACCAACGCGGGTTCGCCGGGCGGATGGCGGCGGTTCATGCGCAGCGGGTACGAGAAGCGCACGCTCGCCGTCGCCCTGCAACGGCGCGGCTATCACACCGCACTCATGGGGAAGTACCTGAACCAGTTCGCGGCGTTCAACGACGTCCGGTCGGGGGTGAGCCCTCCTGGCTGGGACGAATTCTTCACCTACCTCGACTCCAACGGCGGGTACTGGTCCCCCGGCACCCCGGTCCGCGATGTGCCCGAGGGCTACACCACCGACACCCTCGGGGACACGGCGGTGAAGGTCATCACCGGAACCCCGGCCGATCAGCCGCTGTTCCTGCTCTACACGCCGTACGCGCCACACGAGCCCTTCGACGCCGGGCCCTACAAGGGCGCAGCCCGGGACGCCGGCCGGCTCGACGACTTCCGGCGCGGTGGCGCCTGGACCAACCCGTCGATCGGCAATGGTGACCGACGGGAGAAACCCGTCTGGAACCGGAAGTTGCCCGGCCTGACCGACGACGGGGAGCGCCCCAGCCCCTATCCCCGGGTCCGCCACGTGAGCGAGTCCCAGGCGGACACCCTGATGGGGGTCGACGCCAACATCGCCAAGATCGTGGCGGCGCAGCAGGCCACCCGGGACTGGGACAACACCCTGTTCGTGTTCATGTCGGACAACGGCTACGCCTGGGGCGACCATGCCCTCTTCGACAAGACGACCCCCTACCGGATGACCAACGAGGTCCCGTTGATGATCAAGTACCCGGCGGCGTCGAACATGCCTCAGGGGACGGCCGACCACCGGCTCATCAACAACATCGACGTCACCGCCACCATCGCGGCGGTATCGGGGGCATCGATGGCCACCGAGGGAATCCCGGCCATCTGGCCGGTGGGCCGCACCGGGCTGTCGGTCCAGTCACCGCAGTCCAAACGCGGGTACCCGTTCTGGCACCCCGCGTACTGCGGGTGGCGGACCAAGGACCACCTCTACGTGCGTTGGAGTGGCGGCGAGGAGGAGCTGTACGACTACCGCAGCGATCCCTGGGAGCAGCACAACCTGATCGACGCGTCGGTCTACCAGGACCAGCGGGCGCGGATGACCCGGGCGGCGCATGCCGCCTGCGTCCCGGCGCCGCCCAAGTACGAGTCGCCGCTCATCTCCCTCACGCTCAGCGTGCCCCGGCGCGGCACCCTGGCCGCACGGGTGGCGCCGGCGCTGTACCGCACGCCGGTGACGGTCCAGCGGTACCGGTCGGGTCACTGGGGAACGGTGGGGGTGTGTCGCCTGCCGCGGTCCACCACCTCGAGTCACCGCAGGATCGCCGTGCCCTCCAGCGGGACCTATCGCGCCAAGGCGATCGCCAAGGGCGGATACCGATCCGCCTGGAGCAAGACGGTGGGAGTCCGGGCTCGTCACAAGTCGACGTTCCGCTGCGGTTGAGTCGCGGCTCGGCGGCGGTCAGCCCACATCCTGGGGGTCGCGGCGTTGCAGCACCCGCGCGATCGTGCGCATCTGCATCGCCGACGACACGACCAGGCCGACGAAACCGATCACGCGCAGGTACATGCCGGCGCCGTCCTCGGGAGGGATCAGGGCACCGGCGATGAGCAGCATCGCCGACCCGATCAGGCCGGTCATGCCCATGCCGGCCCACAGGATGCGGTCGAGCCATTGGTCGACACGTTGGCTGTCCTCGCCACCGAAACGCTCGATCTGGAGTCCCAGCCGCCCGCTGCGGAGTTGCAGCGCGATGTCCTCGGTCAGCTGGGGCAGCGGACGCAGCGACGGCAGCGCCCGCAGGAGTTCCTGCTGCGCGAGATCCTGCGGAGTGCCGGGGGTGGGCTCGGCGCGGACCAGACGCTGGGCCTCCTCGGACATGCTGTAGCCGGACGAGACCTCGCGCAGGGTGCCTTCCATCGTCACCGCCGAGCGGCCCAGGACCGTGAGGGCGCGGGGGACCCGCACCTGATGGCGGCGCAGGACGTGGACGACCTCCGCGATGGCCGCGGGACCGAACCCGCCGCCCTCGACCTGGGTGAGCACCTGGCCCATGTCGAATTCGAGGCTGGGGATGTCGAGGTCCTCGGCATTGCCCCCCGCCAGCCGTCGCACAGCGCGCGCGAGCATGCCCGGATCGCGCAGGCTGAACCCGATCGCCATCTGCTGCAGCGCCTCGATGGTGATGGGATCGATGTGCCCCACGGCGCCGAAGTCGATGAACCACAGGACCCCGTCGCTGTCGATGAGGATGTTCCCGGGGTGCGGGTCGGCGTGATAGACGCCGTCGTGGAGCACCTGGTCCAGGAAGGACGACAGGAGCCGGTCGGCCAACTCCCGCCGCGGCATGGGGGCGGCGTCCACCGCGGGGCTGTCCGACACCGGTTCGGCCGTGACCAGATCCATGACGAGCATCCGTCGCGTGGTGAGCACCTCGATCACCTCGGGGAACTCCACGCCGGGGGTCTGGCCGGCGTGACGCCGCATGGCCGCGTTGTTCTTCGCCTCGCGGGTGAAGTCCAGCTCGTCGGTCACGCTCGCCAGCAGTTCCTGGCAGAGGTCGACGATGCCCAGCGACCGGGCGGAGTCCGACCCCCGCTCGAGTTGCCGCGCGCTCCACAGGAGCACCCGGCCGTCGCGTTCGACGATCTCGTCGATGCGCGGCCGCTGGATCTTGACGATCACGTCGCGACCGTCGGCCAACCGGGCCCGATGCGTGACGCCCACCGACGCTGCCGCCAAGGGCTGGTCGTCGAACCACGCGAACGTCGAGTCGTAGGCGTCACCGAGTTCCTGCCGCAGCACCTGGTGGACGACCTCGGGCGGCAGCGGGGTGACGGCCGTGCGCAACTCCCCGAGTTCCGCCGTGACCGGGGCCGGCAGCAGGTCGTCGCGACCGGCCGCGATCTGGCCGAACTTCACGAACATGCCACCGCACTGCTCCAGCGTCATCCGCAGCGCATGGGCCCCCTCCGGGGTGGCGAGTGCCGCGCGTGAGGCGTACTTACGTCCGACCAGTCCATTGCGGCGCGCCGCCATGGCGATCTGCCACAGCCGCTGTACCAGCGCCAGTTTCTGGCGGATCCAGCGGAACGGGTGGGGGATCCGGATCCTGCGGCTGCGTCCCTGGCGGGGTCGGAGGATGGCTTCGATCACGATGCTGGTGAGCATCGTCACCAGGAGCACGTAGCCGAGGAAACCGACACCCAGCCGGGCCCACTCGCCGAGGTCGTTGTAGTCCTCGATCTCTCCGAACTGGAAGTACACCAGCGCGTACCCGGCCATCAGGCCCACCAGCCCGGCGAAGAAGGCCCGCCAGAACCCCCGCTTCACACCCAGCAGGCGCCCGGTGATCCAGCCGATCACGAACAGGAACAGCGCCACCGAGACGAAGTCGAAATCGAACGTGACCTGCACGTCCCCGTTGTCCATGACGTACCTCCAGCCCCGATCCTGACAGTCGGGGGCGCGACGACGGGGGAGGTTTCGCTGCGCGTCGCGACACCCCACCCGGCATGCTGGCCCCGTGGATCCCCGTGATGTGCCCAGGAAGCTCAAGGACTCGGCGGCGAGCAAGCTCGACGACGTCGTGCGCAGCGAGGAGACCGCCCGGACCGTGTCCGGGTGGGAGGACCGGTACGCCGCGCACCGGCGCAACCAGAAGATGGAGGACGGTACCCTGCGGGGTATCCGCGTGGTGGTGCACCGGGGCTGGGCGGCGCAGGGGGTGGCCCGGATCCACGGTCGCGTCATCGAGTCCCCGCGACTGCCGGAAGAGGGAAGCCGGATCCCCTACTGGGACGTGTTGAACGCAAACCTGCGCCGGCACGTCTCCCTGGCGTTCCCCGACGTCCGCGTGCGCGCTCAGCTCGGTGAGGCTACGGGCGAGGGGACGACCGATCGCCACGGGTACGTGTCGGTGCATCTGGAGGTGCCGGATCTGACGCCGGGGTGGCACGAGGTGCGGCTCACGACCTTGAGCGACGACGACGGCACGGAGTTCAGCGGGACCGGCCGGGTGCTGTACCCGTCGCCCAAGGCGAAGTTCCTGGTCGTCAGCGACCTGGACGACACCGTGATCCGCACCGGGCTCGACGAGGGCATGGTTGCGTTGCGGCGCACCCTGTTCCGCGACGCGCACACCCGTCGTGCCGTCCCGGGGATGGCCTCGCTCTATCGGGGTCTGCAGCGGGGTGTGGCCAGTCGGCGCGGTGTGACCCCGCCGGAGCCGGGCTTCTTCTACCTGTCCACCGGGTCGTGGTCGTTCTACGAGATGCTGACGCAGTTCCTCCAGTTGCGCGGCTACCCGCGGGGTCCGCTGTTCCTCACCGACTGGGGGCCGAGTGACCGGTACATCCACCGGTCGGGGGAGGAGCACAAACGGCAGACGCTGGTGCGGCTGCGCGAGGCCTTCCCCGACACCCCCATGGTGCTCATCGGCGACAGCGGCCAGAAGGATCCCGACATCTACCTCTGGTTCGCCCGGGAGCACCCGGGCGCGGTGGCCCAGATCGTGATCATGAAGGCCAGCGACGCGTCGGCCGAGCGGACCGCGGAACTCCGGGACCAGGCCGTCGGGATCCGGGGCGAGGGGATCGCCTTCCATGTGGCCGACGACGCCGACGAGGCGGCCCAGGCGCTGCACGCTGCGGGACTGTGCGACGACATGACCCTGGAGGAGGTCGAGACCGAGATCGGGGCGGTGTTCTGACCGGCGGACCCTCGTTCAGCCCTCGTCGGTGACGACCGTCAGGTCGCACAGGGGCTGCGTCGGATGACGTGCGTAGTAGAGGTCCTGCACGGCCAGCCAGTGCGCCCAATGCGGCCGGGTCGCCTCGCCGTCGCGCTCGAGCACGCGGGTGGCGCGGATCGCCGGATCGGCGGTGACCCAGACCCGCAGGTCGGCAGGTCCCGCAAGCGCCGGGTGGGCCGCCCCGACGCCCTCGACGATCAATCGGTCGCCTGCAGGGATCGTCACCTCGGGGCCGAACCGTCCCTGCCCCCAGTCGTAGCGGCGATGGGTGATCGACCGGCCGGCGAGGATCTGGGGGGCCAACGACGTGGCCAGGTAGATCGCGAACCCGGGGTCGACCGGACCGTCCCACCCGTCGTACAGATCGTCCATCGAGATCACCGAGGTGGCACCCGGCAGTTCGGCTGCCAGTCGGGCCGCGAGCCGGGTCTTGCCGGCGCCGGCGGGTCCGTCGATGACGATCACGGGCCGGCTCCTGGGAATGCTGCGCACCGCAGCCGCCACATGATCACTCATGGCAGGCGAGCCTACGACCCCAGCCGATAGCGTGAGTCCGTGACACAGACCACGACCGACGACCGTCCGGTCGTCGCTCACCCGTGGTGGGCGCTGGTCTCGCTGCTCATCGGGCTGAGCATGATCATCCTGGACGGCAGCATCGTCAACGTCCTGCTGCCGGACATGGTCGAGGATCTGGGTCTGACCCAGACCGACGCCCAGTGGGTCAACTCGATCTACTCGCTGCTGTTCGCCGCACTGCTCATCACCGTCGGACTGCTCGCCGACAAGTTCGGACGTCGACTGCTGTTCCTGACCGGGATCGCGGTCTTCCTGCTGGGTTCGCTGGCGAGCGGTTCGGCGCAGGACCCCTCGTTCCTGATCGCCGCCCGTGCGGTCCAGGCGATCGGCGCGGCCATGATGCTGCCGTCGTCGATCGCCGTGATCAACGTCCTGTTCTCGGGACGGCAACGTGCCGTCGCCTTCGGCCTGTGGGGTGCGGTGTTCGGCGGTGCGGCCGGACTGGGCCCACTGCTCGGCGGGTGGCTCGCCCAGGACTTCTCCTGGCGCTGGGCGTTCCTGGTGAACATCCCGGTGGGGATCATCGCCGCGATCATGGTGATGCGGACCGTTCCCGAGAACCACGGTCCGCCGGTGAAGGGTTTCGACCCTGTCGGGGTGCTGCTGTCGGCCGCCGGGCTGGGACTGATCGTGTACGCGCTGATCGAGGGCCAGGACTTCGGGTGGTGGACCGCAATCGCCGACTTCGACCTGGGCCCCCTGCACTTCGGGATCGGTGGCCTGTCCGTCGTCCCCGCCACGCTGGTCGTGGGATTCCTGCTGTTGGCCCTCCTGGTGTGGTGGGAATCGCGCCGCGCGCACACCGGCGAGGCCGCCCTGGTGGACCTGTCGCTGTTCCGCATCCGCCGCTACGGCTACGGCAACATCGTCGCCCTGGTGGTGAGCCGGGGCGAGGTCGGCATCCTCTGCGTGCTCCCCCTGAGGATGCAGTCGGTCCACGGCACCGACCCGTTGACCCCCGGGGTGCTCCTCGCCAGCCTGGCGGTGGGCCCGCTGGCATCGGGTGGTGCCGCGCGGCACGTGTCCGAACTCCTGGGACCCACCCAGGTGGTGCGGTTGGGGATGTCGCTCGAGGTCGTGGGCATCGTGCTGATCGGCCTGACCCTGTCGGTCACCCGGTCGCCCTGGTGGCTGGTCCTCCCCCTCATCATCTATGGGCTCGGCCTGGGGTTCGCGTCCGCCCAGTTGACCAACGTCGTGCTTGCCGACGTGCCGGGGATCAAGTCCGGGCAGGCGTCGGCGATGACCTCGACGTTCCGGCAGGTGGGGTCGGCGTTGGGTGCGGCGATCCTCGGGGCCGTGCTCTTCAGCGGACTGGGGACGATCCTCGGCGACGACCTTGCCGGGCAGGCCGGGCTCAGCGACGAGCAGCGCACCCAGCTGACCGACCAGATCCAGACCAGCGCCGGCCAGGCGATCATCGGGCTGGAGCAGATCGAGCCTGGAGCCGGTCGCGGCCGACGCCAAGCAGGCTTACACCGACGCGGCGCGGGCCACCGCGTGGGTGGCGGCCGCCTTCGTGCGTTTCGACCTCCTGGTCCAGTTCGGACCGCGGACGACCATCGAGATCACCGACACCACCGGGCTACGACCTCGTCGGCGGGCTGCAGGACCGGTCGAGACCCGCCGGGCCATGCGCTGATCCAGCCAGCGAGGCGGTCGAGAACGACCCGACGATCACCCGAGACCGGGTGGACCTGAATCTCGCCGGCGATCCGCATCGAACAGGTGCGGCGTCCTGGTGGCGGGCCGCCGCGTCGGCCTGCTGCCGGCGAAGTCCTCCGCGACGACCCCGTCACCACCGTCGAGTTCTCCCTCATGGCCTCCAGCGTGTCTTCCCTGAACGATTCCCGCGACGTGAGCGAGGACCGCGCCCATCCGACCAAGCGTCACCGCCCGATCACTTGCAGGTGTGGTCCCCCTCGCCCTCGGCTACTGCCTGGCCGGAGTGGGCATCGTGGCGGGGCTCGGCTGCATGGCGACCGTCAACCTCCAGGTCATGTCCATGGGCCTGATCTACGTCGCCCTCAACATCGGATACAGCCTGGGCCTGAAGAACGTCTCGGTGGTCGACCTGCTCATCGTCGCCGCCGGTTTCATGCTCCGGGCCTATGCCGGGGTGTTCGCCGTGCCCACGACTCCCAGCGTCTGGTTCAGCCTCATGGCGCTGTTCGGGTCGCTGCTCCTGGTGGGGGGGAAACGCTCGGGGGAGCGGAGCGTAGCCACCGACGGATCGTCGGGGGCCACCCGCAAGGTGCAGGCCAAGTACACGGATTCCTACCTCCAGTTCGTGCGGGAGTTCTCGGCCGCAGGGTTGGTCATGGCGTATGCCCTGATGGCCTACCAGAAATCCGAGATCGTCACCGGCGCCGCCGAGGCTGCCATCCAGATCTCGATCGTCCCCTTCCTCGCGACGGTCATGCTCCTGGTGAAGCGCATGGACGAGGGCGGGGGCGCGGCTCCCGAGGAACTCGTCCTGAAGGACCGGGCGGTCCTGATCAGCGGTTTCCTGTGGGTGGTCTGCTTCGCGGCGAGCGTGTACCTCAGTTCCGACGCGACCGGGATCTGATGTGGCCTCCCGCGCGCTGACGAGCGTGGTGGCGGAGTGGCTCCCCACCCTGGGCGCCTCGCCGGACCTGGCGCCACAGATCGCCGATCAGGTGGCCGACCAGATGCGTGGGCTGCCCGGACCGCTGCTCCTGGGTGTCCGGGGACTGCAGCGCGGCCTGTCCCTCCTGCCGCCGGGGAGTGTGCCGCGACTGGCGGGGACGCCGGGGGCCGGCGAGTACGTCAGGCTGGTGCGATCGCTGACGACCGTCGTGTACCTGGCGGATGAGGACACGGCATCGTGAAGGTACGACATCTGGTGGTCGGCTCCGGAGCCGGCGGGGCGACCACGGCCGCGGTCCTGGCCGCTGCCGGTGAGGACGTGCTCGTCCTCGAGGAGGGTCCGCGGGTCGCGCCGGGGGAGTTGCCGCCCTTCAGCCTGGACCAGATGCGGGGGCAGTACCGGAGTCTGGGCCAGTTGGTCGCCCTCGGTGCCCCGCCGATCGCCTACGCCGAGGGGCGGTGCGTCGGCGGTTCCACCGAGATCAATTCCGGCCTGTACCACCGACCCGGCGCGGCGTTGCTGGCCGAGTGGAGCGACGGGTGGGGCATCCGGGACCTCGACGCAGATTCCCTCGCCCCGATCAGCGACGCGGTCGAGCACAACCTCACCATCTCGCGGTTCCCCGACGGGACCCTCCCGCCGGCATCGCGGCTCCTCCTGGACGGCGCCGCGGCAGTGGGGTGGCGCTCCGAGGAGATCCCCCGCTGGTTCGACTTCGACGTCTCGGGTGGTGTGCGTCAGTCGATGAGCCGCACCTACCTGGTGCAGGCCGAGACCGACGGCGCCCGGGTGCAACCGGACTCGTGGGTGCGGCGCCTGAACGTGATCGACGGCCGCGCCCGCAGCGCGGAGGTCGAACGCGGGGACGGGACGACCGAGACCATCGCCTTCGACACCGTGTGGGTGTGTGGTGGTGCCGTCCAGTCGGCCGCACTGCTGCTGCGCAGCGGGATCCGACGCAACGTGGGCCGGACGTTGTCGATGCACCCGACGGTGAAGGCAGTCGCCCATACCGACGAAGCGGTGAACGACCCGACCGACGTCCCCGTGGTTCAGGTGCGGGAGTTCTCCCCCCACCTGTCCATGGGGGGATCGGCGGCCAACCTTCCGATGCTCGGCCTGGCGCTCCTGCGCACGCGCCACCGCCTGGACGACCTGGCCGAGTCGTTGCCCCACATGCCCATCTACTACGCCGCCATCCAGAGCGAGGGCCGGGGCCGGGTGCGGGTACTCCCGGGGATGCGGGATCCGCTGGTGACCTATGCCATGACCTCCTCGGACATCGCCCGGCTGCGTTCGGGCATGGGCCGGCTGCTGGAACTGCTCCTCGCCGCCGGAGCGCGCGAGGCCATCCCGTCGGTGCTCGACGGTGCCGCGATCACGACACCGGACCAGATCCCGGACGAGGTCGCCAAGCTCACCCGCCGCACCGCAGACGTGATGACCGTGCACATCTGCTCGTCCGTCCCGATGGGGGAGGACCGCACCCGCTGCGCCGTGGATTCGTGGGGCCGTTCCCACTGGGTGTCCGGGCTGGTCGTCAACGACGCCGCCATCCTCGACTCCGCGCCGGGTATCAACCCCCAGGGCACCGTGGTCGCGCTGGCCACCCGCAACGCCGAGCGGTACCTGACCGACCACGACATCCCACTACCGGCGAGGGAGTTCGCATGACCGACGCTCTGGTCCTGACCGGGGGAGCGGGGTGGTTCGGGCGGGCGTTCCTGGCCCAGCTGGCGGCGAACCCGTTCCCGGCGGCTCACCTGCGGGTGATGGTCAACGCCCCCGGCGACGTCCCCGTGGTGGCCGCGGCTGCGCCCGACGCCGCGATCTACGTGGGGGACGTGCGTTCCGGTGCCGATGTGGCGGACCTGTTCGACGGTCTCGGTTCCCACGTCCTGGTCCACGCCGCGGGGATCATCCACCCCGAACGGGTGTCGGACTTCTTCGACGTCAACGCCGAGGGGACCCGTCGGGTGGTGCGCACCGCGGTCGACCACGGGCTGACACGCATGGTGCACGTCTCGAGCAACTCCCCCATCGGGACCAACCCCGGGCCCGACGAGGCCTTCCGCGACGTCGAGCCGTACGACCCCTACCTGGGGTACGGACGTTCCAAGATGGCCGGCGAGATAGCCGTCACCGAGACCCTGGCCGCCGCGCAGGTCCCCGGCATCATCGTGCGGCCACCCTGGTTCTACGGCCCCTACCAGCCCGACCGGCAGGCGCGATTCCTCAAGACGGTGCGCCAGGGGAAGTTCCCCCTGGTCGGGTCCGGGGGCAACCGCCGGTCCATGGTGTACGTCGACAACCTCGCCGACGGGGTGCGCCTGGCTGCTGAGTCGCAGTTGCCGGGCGTCCGCTCCTACTGGATCGCCGATGACCGGCCCCACACGATGCTCGAGATCCTCGACGGGGTCCGCGAGGCCGCCCGACTCGAGGGACTGGAGGTCGTGGACTCCGTGCGGCGGCTCCCGAATGCCGCGGGAAATGCCGCCGAGCGGGTGGACCGACTCCTGCAGCAACGGGGGCGCTACCAGCAGGAGATCCACGTGGCGGGCGAGTTGAACAAGACCATCGCGTGCCGCATCGACGGCGCCCGCCGCGACCTCGGCTACGAACCCCGGGTGTCGCTGGTGGAAGGCATGCGCCGCAGTTACCGCTGGGGTCTCGACAACGGACAGGACGTCTGATGCGCGCCCTGGTCACCGGTGGCTCCGGGTACTTCGGCAGCCTCCTGTCCCGGCAACTCGTCGACGCCGGCCACGAGGTGGTCAACCTGGACATCTCCGCGCCGGAGGATCCGGTTCCAGGGGTGACGTTCGTGGATGGGGACATCCGCGACGAAGCGGCTGTCCTCACGGCCTGCGCGGGCCAGGATGTGGTGTTCCACAACGTCGCCCAGGTGCCCCTGGCCAACGACCCCGGGCTGTTCGAGTCGGTCAACTCTTTCGGCACCCAGAACCTGCTGCGGGCGGCGCTGCGCACGGGGGTGGGAAAGGTGGTCTACACGTCGTCGTCGGCCGTGTTCGGGGTCCCCGACCACAACCCGGTCACCGAGACCACGCCGCCCCGTCCGGTCGAGGCCTACGGCCAGGCCAAGCTCGACGGCGAAAGGCTGTGCGCCGCAGCCGTCAGTCAGGGCCTGGACGTCTCGATCATCCGGCCGCGCACAATCCTCGGCCACGGCCGACTCGGGATCTTCGGCCTGTTGTTCGACTGGGTCGCCGACGGCGTCGACATCTTCGTGTTCGACGGCGGCACCAACCGGTATCAGTTCGTCCACGCCGCCGACTTGGCATCCGCTGCCATCCTGGCCGGTGCGCGCCCGGGACCCGAGACCTACAACATCGGCGCCGGTGATTTCGGGACCATGGGACAGATGATGCAGGCGCTGTGCGATCACGCGGGCACCGGCGCCGGGGTCCGGTCCATCTCCAGCCGCGCCGCAGCCCCGGTCATGAAGGCGCTGTCGCGCATGGGACTGGCGCCGTTCGCCGACTACCACTGGCTGATGTACGCCCGCGAGCTGTGGTTCGACACGACGAAGGCGCAGACGCAATTGGGATGGTCGCCGCAGTACTCCAACGACCAGATGATCTGCGAGTCCTACGACTGGTTCCTGTCCCACCGCGGAGACCTGTCGACCCACGGCGTCAGTCACCACACCTCCACGGTCAAGCAGGGTGCGCTCGCGTTGGGGAAACAGGTGATCGAGCGGCTTCCGGGTGATCCGCCGCGTCGCTGACCGGCGTGGGTCAGAAGAACACCCACCGCTTGTAGGCGAAGAACCGCCCCAATGTGGCGAGCCCGGTGGCGATGGCCTTGACGATGTTGAGCCACAGGTCGTCGGCGTCCCACGCGACGTGGACGGCGACGACGGTGACCTCGATGAACGCGACGGCTGCCAGGTTGATGATTGTGAAGGTCCCGTACGCGTGTCCCAGCGACTTGATCTCGCGATGCGAGAACGTCCACTTGTAGTTGCCGACGAAGGCAACGCTCATCGATACCAGGAGCGCCGCCCCGTTGGCCAGCCACACGGGCCACTGCCACCACAGGAAGAGGTTGAACAGTGCGAAGTCGACTCCGACCGCGAAGACCCCGACCGCGATGAACGGCACGATCTCGCGCGACACCGGGGTGGGGACCTCGGCCTCGAGCGCGGCGGGTTCCACGAGGCCCAGACTAGGTGGGTGGCGGTGCGGGTGACGCGACTACTGTCCCAGCGCCGAACTCACCACGTCGCGCGCCTCGGCCTGGATTCGGGTCAGGTGGTCGGCGCCGAGGAACGACTCCGCATAGATCTTGTACACGTCCTCGGTCCCCGAGGGGCGGGCCGCGAACCAGCCGTTCTCGGAGCAGACCTTCAGGCCACCGATGGGCGCGTCGTTGCCCGGCGCCCGGGTCAGTGTCGCGGTGATGGGCTCGCCGGCCAGCTCGGTGGCGCTCACCTGATCGGGCGAGAGGTCGGCCAGCCGGGCCTTCTGCTCCCGTGTGGCCGGGGCATCCACGCGCGCATACACCGGATCGCCGAACGACTCCGTGAGCGCGCGGTAATGCTGCGACGGGGACTTCCCGGTCACCGCCAGGATCTCCGACGCCAGCAGCGCCAGGATTATCCCGTCCTTGTCGGTGGTCCACACCGACCCGTCGAGCCGCAGGAACGACGCCCCGGCGCTCTCCTCGCCGCCGAAGGCGATGGAACCATCGATCAGTCCGGGCACGAACCACTTGAAGCCGACCGGGACCTCGACCAGGCGGCGGTCCAGCGACGCGACGACACGATCGATCATCGACGAACTCACCACGGTCTTGCCGACCGCTGCCGCCTCGGGCCAGCCGCTCCGATTGCGGTAGAGGTAGTCGATGGCGACCGAGAGGAAGTGGTTCGGATTCATCAGGCCACCGTCGGGCGTCACGATGCCGTGCCGGTCGGAGTCGGCGTCGTTGCCGGTGGCGATGTCGTAGGAGTCGCGCTGGGCGATCAGGGAGGCCATGGCCGACGGGCTGGAGCAGTCCATCCGGATCTTGCCGTCCCAGTCCAGCGTCATGAACCGCCAGGTCGGATCCACCAGCGGGTTGACCACCGTCAGATCCAGGCCGTGGGTCTCGGCGATGGCACCCCAGTAGTCCACCGATGCGCCCCCCAGGGGATCGGCCCCGATCCGCACGCCGGCGTCGCGGATCGCCGCGAGGTCCACGACGTTCGGCAGGTCGGCGACGTAGGTCGCCAGGTAGTCGTAGGGGACTGTGTTGTCGACCGCCCGCGCCCGCGGCAACGGGATCCGGCGCACCCCCGCCAGCCCGGCGCGCAGGTAGTCGTTGGCGGTGTCCTGGATCCACCCGGTGATGTCTGAACCGGCAGGTCCTCCGTCGGGCGGGTTGTACTTGAACCCTCCGTCACGTGGCGGGTTGTGTGACGGGGTGACCACGACCCCGTCGCCGCGGGACGGGTCGTCGGTCGCCCGGCCGCGGTTGTAGGTCAGGATCGCGTGCGAGACCGCCGGAGTCGGGGTGAAGGCCTCGCGCGAGTCGATCATCACCGTGATGTCGTTGCCCGCGAAGACCTCGAGCGCCGTCGCCCACGCCGGGGCGCTCAACCCGTGGGTGTCGCGTCCCAGGAACAACGGGCCGCCGATGCCCTGTCCCCGGCGGTAGTCGACGATCGCCTGGCTGGTGGCCGCGATGTGATCGTCGTTGAAGGCCGCGTCGAAAGCCGAGCCCCGGTGCCCGGAGGTCCCGAAGGCGACCTGCTGCGCCGGATCGTCCGGGTCCGGGTGCAGGGTGTAGTAGGCGGTCACCAGTGCGGCGACGTCGACCAGGTCCGCCGGCGTGGCCACGGTCCCGGCACGTTCGTTCTGACTCATGTGATCTCCCTGTGATCGGCCCCATCCTCGCGGAGCCTGCGTCGTGATGCCAGGCCGGCCGATAGAGTTGGCAGAGCCTCAGTGACGGAGTCGCCCACTCGTATGACCTTCCCAGCGCCTGTGCATGCCCTGACCGGTGTCCTGGTGGCACTCGGGATGACGCTGCTGGCCGCGTGCGGATCCACCCCGGCGCCGACCGATCCCGCGACCAACTCCATCGCCACCGGCCGGGCGCCGGACACGCCCTTCGACCTCACCGCCGGCAACATCGGCATCCACTCGTTCAGCACCCAGCCACAGGTTCCGGCCGGGGCGATCCGGCTCAGCTGTTATCCCGGCTGGAGCCAGGTGAACCCGAACCGCAACGACTACGACTGGGCGACCTTCGACCGGCTCGTGACCCAGGCGGAGGACTGGGGGTTCAGCGACATCCTCTTCGTCTTCTGCAGCACCCCGCACTGGGCCGGGGAGCCGCTGACCAGCCCGGACGAGGCGGTCTTCGGCCCGGGCAGCGCCCAGGCTCCCGCCGACATGCAGGATTTCGCGAACTTCGTCAGCGCAGTCGTGGAGCGCTATCGGGGTCGCATCTCGGGCTACGAGGTGTGGAACGAGCCGGCCAACCCGCAGTTCTTCACCGGGACGCCGGAGCAGATGGCCACCATGACCCAGATCGTGAAGGACGCCGTCGACGACCTCGACCCCGGCGCCTACGTGCTGTCCGCCGGGGTGCAGACCCACTCCGCCTCGTTGGTGTCGCCCTTCGTCCCCCGGTACCTGGCTGCGCTGCGCGCCCGGGGATGGCCGGTCGACGGGATCTCGGCTCACTTCTATCCGGGCGATCCCGGCACCCCGCAGACCCGCCTTCGCCAGATCCGGCAGATCCAGGGTGAGCTCGACTCCGCCGGGGCGCCGCCGGACCTTCCCCTGTGGGACACCGAGGTGAACTACGACCTGGGTCGCGCGGGCGGGGCCCCGGACGGCCGGATCCATGGTCGGCAGGCCGCGGCCTGGGTGACCCAGACGTACCTGGACTCCTGGCGGGCCGGGATCCGCCGCACCTACTGGTACACGTGGACCGAGGACTACTACTCGCTGCTGGGGATCCAGATGCGGCCGGGCGACGCCGCCACGACTGCGCTGCAGTTGCTGGGCTCGTGGGTGGTCAGCACCCACTTCAACGGGTGTCGGGAGCGGGACGGCGTCGTCGACTGCTCCTTCACCCGGCCCGACGGGCCGTCGTTCCGGATCGCCTGGGTGCCCACGGGCTCCGGTCGGGTGCCGGTGGCCCCGGGAGCCTCGGTGTGTCCGGTCGACGGGTCGGCCTGCACCACCACGACGGGCTCTAGCCTGCGGGTGTCCGAACTCCCCGTGCGGATCGAGTAGCGGTCAGGTCCGCACGGCGACGAGCGACTTGGGCAGGCCTGCGGCCCGTTCGAACCAGACCTCCCCGTCGGGGAAGAGCGCCCGCATCTCGGTGGCCGACACCAGTTCGACCATCAGGCACTCCTGCAGGGCGCGGTCCGGATCCGCCTCGTAGATGTGGCCGCGGCGCCAATGGCGGGTCACGAAGACCTTGGCCGACAGTGGCAGGAACTGGAACCCGGGGAAGACCCAGTGGGGCTCGACGGGGAAGTACCGGTAGGGCGTCTGCACCCAGTAGCGCGGCGCGGCCGCCCGCACGACGTGGGCCAGGCGGCGGCGCCGTTCGAAGCCGCCCACATGCTCGATGAGCGAGTTCGACACCACCAGGTCGATGTCGTCGGTGGGTTCCCATTCGCAGGCGTCGAGCACCATCGACCGCGTGTGGGGCGCCGTCGGCTGCCGGTCGAGATTGACCACGACCAGCTGCGCGGGTCGCACCGGTGCCGCATCCCACGCGGCCACGGTCCCCCCCAGGTCCAGGACGCGCAGTTCCGCCAGATCGGGGAAGGTCTGCAGCATCCGGCGCCATCGGGCAGCCCGGAACCGGCCGGAGACGCCGGTCGGATTGGTCGGGTCCGCCCACGCCGGGACTCGCGAACCGTTGGGCATCCCGCTCGTCTCCTCGCCATTGCGTCCGGATGTCAGCCTAAGCCCCCGGATCTGACCGCCTTGTCGGTTACCCTGGCCGGACCGGAGGAAGAGGGAACCATGGCTGGGTTGCTGGTGCGTGTCGGGGTAGGGGTTGCGGCGGCGGCGACGCTGTTCGCCGGTGGCGCGACGGCGGCCGAGGCCGGGACCAAGATCACCCCGGAGACCTTCGGGATCCATTCGAACGTCCAGAAGCCGGGGGTCTCGGCGGGCGCGTTCCGGATGGCCTGCACGCCGCTGTGGCGCCAGGTCGAGTTGGGGCGTCACTCCTACGACTGGCGTCGCTTCGACTTCATGGTCAACCGCGCCCACGCGTGGGGCTACTCCGACATCATGTACACCTTCTGCGGCACTCCGACGTGGGCCGGGAAGTCGGTGTCGCGCCCGACCAACGAGATCTTCGGACCGCGATCCACCTCCGCGCCGGCGAAGATGTCCTACTACCGCGACTACGTGACCGCGGTGGTCAAGCGCTACAAGGGCCGGATCACCTCTTATCAGGCCTGGAACGAGATCACGAGTCCCCAGTTCTTCCAAGGCACCGCCAAGCAGATGGCGAAGATGACCAAGATCCTGAACACGGTCGTGGCCAAGTACGACCCCCGGGCGACTGTGGTGGCCGCCAGCGTGCAGACCCACTACGACTCGTACTACCAGCCCATGGCGCCGCCCTACTTCAAGGCGTTGAAGAAGCTGCGGTGGCCCGTCGATGTGGTCGCCGGCCACTTCTATCCCGCCGGCAAGGGCGGTCCGGACACCCGCATGCAGCGCATCGCGATGCTCCAGAAGGATCTCCGCAAGTACAAGAAACCCCGTCGGGTCGCCATGTGGGACACCGAGGCCAACTTCTGGACCAGCGTCCCGAGCAAGGGCATCAAGGGCAAGGTGCGCGGCAAGAAGGCGGCCACCTTCCTGGCACGCAACTACCTCGACACCTGGCGGTCCGGTCTCAAGCGGTCCTACTGGTACATCTGGACCGTGGGCGCCCAGGATCTGAACTTCCCGGGGGTCCAGCTGCGCACCGGAGATCCCGCCACCACCGCGTACAACCGGCTGGCTGCCTGGACCGTCGGATCCCGCTTCTCGAAGTGCAAGACCAAGGGCACGCTGGTGCGCTGCAGTTTCCGTAAGGGCTCGTCCTTCGAGATCGCCTTCACCACCAAGGGCAAGAAGCGCCTCAAGGTCAAGGGTTCCAAGACGGTGACGCCGGTCTACGGTGGCGGCACGAAACCGGCCAAGCGCAAGACGACCATCACCACGCTCCCGGTCCGCATCGGCTGACCCGACCTCGGGTGGCGCGCCGACCTCCCCGCGCCGGATACAGTCGAGTGTCGACGTGGGGTCGGCGCGAGCCGGAGAGGACGCTGATGCACGACAACAGGCGGGTGCTGGTGACCGGCGGAGCCGGTTTCATCGGTAGTCACCTGTGCGACCGGTTGCTCGCCGACGGCGCCGAGGTCCTGTGTGTCGACAACTTCTATTCCTCGACCCGCGGGAACATCCACCACCTCATCCAGCACCCCCGGTTCGAGTTCCTGCGCCACGACGTCACGTTCCCGCTGTATGTCGAGGTCGACGAGATCTACCACCTGGCGTGCCCGGCGTCGCCGGTGTTCTACCAGCGGGACCCGGTGCAGACGACGAAGACCTCGGTCCTCGGATCCATCAACATGCTGGGCCTGGCCAAGCGGACCGGCGCCCGGATCCTGCTGGCCTCCACCTCCGAGGTGTACGGAGACCCCGAGGTCCACCCCCAGACCGAGGGCTACTGGGGCAACGTCAACCCCATCGGGCCGCGCTCGTGCTACGACGAGGGCAAACGCTGCGCCGAGACCCTGTTCTTCGATTACCGCCGACAGCACCAGATGCCGGTGAAGGTCGTGCGGATCTTCAACACCTACGGCCCCCGCATGCGCCCCGATGACGGGCGGGTGGTCAGCAACTTCATCGTGCAGGCCCTCCAGGGGCGCCCGCTCACGATCTACGGCCAGGGCGAGCAGACCAGGTCCTTCTGTTACGTCGACGATCTCGTCGAGGCCCTGGTCCGGATGATGGCGACCGACGATTCCGTGACGGGTCCGGTGAACCTGGGTAACCCGCGCGAGACCACGGTGCGGGCGCTGGCCGAGGACATCCTGGCGCTCACCGGGGGGACCGGTGGCCTGACCTTCGAACCGCTGCCCACCGACGATCCCCGGCAACGGCAGCCCGACATCACCGTGGCCCGTTCCCTGCTGGGCTGGGAACCTTCCACCTCCCTCTCGGAGGGTCTGAAGCGCACGGTGTCCTGGTTCAGCGAAGGCTCCTGATGGTCGCCCCGGCTGCCACACCCACCAGCGCGCACCAGGCAGGGGTGCGCGAGACCTACCAGCGGCGCGCGATGGTCATCACCGACCTGGTGATGATCGCGGTCGCGGTGGGCGCCGTCCTGGCGGCGGGGATCGGGGCGTCGGCCCCCCTGCGGCTCGACACACCCCGGCAGTTCATCGCCGGAGCCCTGCTCCTGCTGTGGCCGTTGATGCTGTGGGAGATGCAGACCCGCGCGACCACGATCCTCGGGACCGGGTCCGAGGAGTACCGCCGGGTGCTGGTTGCCAGCCTCTGGGCGCTGGTCTTCGCCGCCGCCGGCGCCTATGCCATCGGCAGTTCCCGGGCGCGCGACGCCCTGCTGGCCATGGGTCTGCTCGGTATCGTCCTGCTCCTGGTGGGCCGCAACCTCATGCGGATCCGGCTGCATCGACACCTCAGCCGCTGCGGACCCCTGCACCGGGTGTTCGTCGTGGCCCCCGGCTCGGCCGACAAGATGCTGAGCGAGCAGCTGGAACGGACAGACGGCATGTTCGCCCGGGTCGGGGGAGTGACCCTGCCCGAGCAGAGCGATCCCGACCCCGGGCTCGTCGTGCAAGGAGCCCTCGACGCCGGCGCAGACACGATTCTCTATGCGCCCGGCCATCATGCGGATCCCCGGTGGCCCCGCCGACTGGGCTGGGCCATGGAGGACACTGTCCTCTCCCTGCTGGTCAGCCCGGCGTTGGCGGACGTGGCCGGACCGCGACTGTCGATCGAGCCCATCGAGGGTCTGGCGCTGCTGCGGGTGGACCTTCCCCGCTTCTCCGGGCCGGCCCGGGTCGTCAAGCGGAGCCTGGACATCGTGGGCTCCACCGTGGGCATCGCGCTGCTCGCGATCCCCATGCTCGTCATCGCCTTGGTGATCAAGCTCGACAGCAAGGGCCCGGTCTTCTTCCGGCAGCGTCGGGCCGGAGTCGACGGCACCACGTTCCTGTGCTGGAAATTCCGGACGATGTACGCCGACGCCGACGACCAGCGCGCCGCGCTGCGCCGCGAGGCAGCGAGCGACGGCGCGACCTTCAAGATGGCCGCAGATCCCCGGATCACCCGCTTCGGCGGTTTTCTGCGTCGCTGGTCCATCGACGAGGTGCCCCAGCTGCTGAACGTGTTCGTCGGCGAGATGTCGCTGGTCGGCCCCCGGCCCCATCCGCTCGACGATGTCGAGCGCTATGACGACGTGGCGACGCGGCGGCTGCTCACGAAACCCGGCATGACGGGCCTGTGGCAGGTGTCGGGACGGTCGGATCTCACCTGGGAGGCCGCGGTCACGCTCGACCTGTCGTACATCGAGAACTGGACCCTGTCGCTGGACATCGTGATCCTGATGCGGACCCTGAAGGCCGTGCTGGCCGGCAAGGGCGCGTACTGACCCTCCAGGTGCCACTGGCGTGCGCTGTCCGGCCGCCGGGGAATGTTAGGCTCCAGCGACCACATCCGGTGAACCCAGCAGCGTGACGCGTAGGGGGAAGATTCCTTGCCCGAGGTTGTCCTGCAGCGTGTGATCTTCCCTCGCGGGATCGAGTTGCCCGCCACCGCGCACGAGGTGGAAGCCCTTTACGTCACTGACTCCGGCATCCGTCGGCAGAAGCACGGCCACCGCGTCGACACCGAGAAGTCCGGCGGGCATGTGATCACGGGTCGAGACTCGATCACGGTCGAGAACGGCGCCCGGGCTTCGTTCGACACCTACTTCAACCGGGTCCACGCCGGGTACCTGAACCGCTGGACTGACCTGGACGAGATGACCCTGCGGATGACCGGATCGGGCACGGCGCGGGTCACGGTGCGACACTCGACGCCCGATGGGCGTCAGGTCATCGACGAGGTGGTCGATGCCCCCCTGGAACGCGGGGTGTCGCTCACCGTGCCGTTGAAACCGTTCCTCGCCGGTGGGGCGCAGTGGTTCGACGTCGAGGCGTTCGAGGGGCCGGTCGAGGTCGAGAGCGCAGTGTGGGTGGCGGACACCGAGGCGAGCCTCGAGGCTGTCGTCGACATCGGGATCTGTACCTACAACCGCCCCCAGGATGTCCTCAAGCTGCTCACGACGCTGTTGAGCGACGAGGACTTCGTGGGCCACGTCGGCACCGTCTGGGTGATCGACAACGGCACCACGTCCTTCCAGTCCCTGGAGGGGGCGGCCGACATCATGGCCCGGTGGGGGGACCGGCTGCACGTCATCGAACAGCCCAACCTCGGCGGCAGCGGGGGCTTCTCGCGCGCCATGTACGAGTCGGTGCGACAGGGGACCGCCGACTATGTCTTCCTGATGGACGACGACGTGGTCGCCGAGCCCGAGTCCCTGCGCCGGGCGATCGTCTTCGCGGAACTGGCGACCCAACAGGTGGCCGTCGGGGGGCAGATGCTGTTGCGCGGCAAACCGCTGGAGCTGCACTCCAGTGGCGAACGCGTGGACTCGCGGACCTTCCGATGGGGTTCTGCGCCCCAGGGTCGCGAGAGCATCCGGGTGGACCGCGATCCCCTCGACCTCGTCGTCGACGTCGGGTACAACGGCTGGTGGTGCTGCCTCATCCCCATTGCGGCGGTGCGCGAGATCGGATTGGCGCAACCGTTCTTCATCAAGTGGGACGACGCCGAGTACGGCATGCGCATGGCCCAGCACGGTTTCCCCACCGTCACGCTCCCCGGCGTGGCGGTGTGGCACGAGTCCTGGGAGTTGAAGGACGACACGGTCGACTGGACCGTGTACTTCCACGTCCGCAACCGGCTGATCGCGGCCGCCATGCTGTCGGGGAAAGTGCCCGAGCAGGTCGCGAAGCGACGAATGCGCTCGGTGGTCAAGGACGTGATCATCAACAACACGCTGGCCAACGTCTCCCGGCGCTCCTATTCGAGTGCCGCCGCCGTCGGCCAGGCGGTGGCCGACTTCCTGCGCGGCCCGGAGATCCTCTTCGAGCCGCTCGACACGCTCGTGCAGAACGTGCGCGCGGACCGCAAGCGGTTCCCCGGCGACGAGTCCGCCATCCCGTTCCGACCGGACCGGCAACCTCCGACCCCGCAGCTGCCGCGGGGGCGTTCGGGGACCTGGGCCACCCGCGTCGACATGACGCGATCCATCTACCGCGAGTTGGGCGGTCCGCCGCTGGTCGTCCCGATCCCGGTGCCCCCCTCCTGGCTGCCGAAGAAGTACCACGCCGACGAATGGGAACCGTGGCGGACCCCGGTCGATCGTGGGCCGGTGCCCCTGCGCAAGGACCAGGACACCTGGCAGGTCCTCATGAACAACCCCAAGGCCGTGGTCATCAGCACGGATGGCACGCAGGCCATGGTGCGCGACCGCGATGTCCAGGCCGCGCGTGCGGTGCTCGGCACGAACCTCAGGTTGGCGCGCGAGGTGCTGCGACGGGCTTCGGAACTGGTGCCGCAGTATGCGGCGGTCCGTGAGGAAGCAGCGATGCCGCAGGCGTGGGAGCGGCAGTGGACGCGCTGACCAGCGCAGCGGCGGTCGTCGTCGGGTCCGGGCTGTACGGCCTCACTGTCGCCGAACGTATCGCCGAGGAGTACGGCCGACCCGTACTTATCGTCGAACGTCGACCGCACATCGGCGGAAACGCCTACTCGGAGTTCGACGACGAGACCGGGATCGAGATCCACACCTACGGTTCCCACCTGTTCCACACGAGCAATCAGCGCGTCATCGACTACGTGCGACGGTTCACCGACTTCAACGACTACAGCCACCGCGTCTACACGCGGTACCGCGACCGGATATACCCCATGCCCATCAACCTGGGCACCATCAGCACCTACTTCGAGCGGGCGCTGCACCCCGACGAGGCACGTGCCCTGGTCGCCTCGCAGGCCGCCGAGCTGGGCGACGCCGTTCCGGCGAACCTCGAGGAGAAGGCGATCAGCCTGATCGGGCGCCCGCTGTACGAGGCGTTCATCCGTGGCTACACGGCCAAGCAATGGCAGACCGATCCCCGGGAGCTCGACGCGGGCATCATCTCGCGGCTCCCGGTGCGCTACACCTTCGACAACCGCTACTTCAACGACACCTTCGAGGGACTCCCGCTCGACGGCTACACGGCCTGGCTGCAGCGGATGGCCGACCACCCGTTGATCACCGTGGTGACCGACACCGACTTCTTCGACCTCCGCGACCAGGTCCGCGCCGATCAGCTCATCGTCTACACCGGGGCACTCGATCGGTACTTCGACTACCGGGCCGGCGAGCTGTCCTGGCGCACCCTGGACTTCGAGACCGAGCGACTCGACACCGGCGACTATCAGGGCACCGCCGTCATGAACTACGCCGACGAGGACATCCCGTTCACGAGGATCCACGAGTTCCGGCACTACCACCCGGAGCGGGCCGACCGGATGAGTGCCGACCGCACGGTGATCATGCGCGAGTTCAGCCGGTTCGCGGGCCGGGACGACGAGCCCTACTACCCCGTCAACACCGCCGAGGACCGGCGCACCCTGTCGGCCTACCGCGACCTGGCCCGGGGCGAGAGCAACGTCCTTTTCGGTGGCCGGTTGGGCTCCTACAAGTACCTGGACATGCACATGGCGATCGCCAGCGCACTGACCGCCTTCGACACCCGGGTGCGGCCCTGGTTCGACTCCGGTGTCCCCCTGGGTCAGGTCGTCGAGGACTGAGGCCCGGCCGCCAGGGCTGCGCGGTGGTCCCGACAGCTCGCCCAGGTGGGCAACAGCCCTCGCTCGGCGGCCTCGGCAAGTGTGGGCGCCTGCGAGTCCTTCGTCGACAGGAGGGGATCCGCCACCTGCCAGTCGATCCCGATGGCCGGATCCATCGGGTGCACCTCGTGCTCGGCGGCGGGGTTGTAGGTCTCGCTGCACAGGTAGACGACCGTGCTGCCGTCGGCTAGGGCCGCGAATCCGTGTCCCAGCCCCTCGGACAGGTACACCGCCCGCCGGTCCACATCGTCGAGCCGCACCGAGCACCACTGGCCGAACGTGGGTGACCCCACGCGGATGTCGACGATGACGTCCAGGACCGCGCCGGACACGCAGGTCACGTACTTGGCCTGGCCCGGGGGCACGTCGGCGTAATGGATCCCGCGCACCGTCCCCGCCGCGGAGACGGAACAGTTCGCCTGTGCCAGCGACAACGGGTGGCCGGTCACCGAGGCGAATCGGGCCACCGAGAACCATTCGAGGAACGCACCGCGGCTGTCGCCGTGGACCGTCGGGGTCATGACCCAGGCCCCGCTGATCGGGAGCTCGTCGAACTGCACGGGGAAACCTTAACCGGGTCAGCGGCGAGGGTCGCGGGCCAGGACGGGCAGGGCCTCCGCCAGCGCGGACTCCCAGGGGCGCATCGGCTCCAGTCCGGCATCAGCCCACGCGGTGTGACCGAGCACGCTGTAGGCGGGTCGCGGGGCCGGTCGGGGGAACTGATCGGTGGTGGTGGGCTGCACCCGCTCGGGGTCGGCGCCGATAAGCCGGTAGATCTCCCGGGTCAGCCCGAACCACGAGGTCTCCCCGGCGTTGGTGCCGTGGTAGATGCCCGCGGGCGCGTCGGCTTCGACCAGTCGGCGCACCTGCCGCGCCAGGTCGGCGGACCAGGTGGGCTGTCCGACCTGATCGGTCACCACCGCGACCTCGTCGCGCTCCTGTTCCAGCCGCAGCATGGTTGCCACGAAGTTCGCGCCGTGTTCGCCGTACAACCAGGCGGTGCGCACCACATACGCCCGGTCGGGAAGGGCGTCATGCACCCGCTGTTCGCCCACCAGCTTGCTGCGCCCGTAGGCGGAGCGGGGTGCGGGGGCGGCCGACTCGGGGTACGGCCGGTCGGCGGTGCCGGAGAAGACGTAGTCCGTGCTGATCTGCACCAGTCGGGTCCCAGGGCGGTCGGCGCACCATGCCGCGAGGTTCCCGGGGCCCTCGCCGTTGACGAGGGTGGCGGTCAGCTCGTCGTCCTCCGCCGCATCGACCGCGGTGTAGGCAGCAGCGTTGATCACCACGTCGGGTGCCACCCGGTCCAGGACCTCGGACACCGAACCGGGGTCGGTGATGTCGAGGTCCGGCAGGTCCATGGCGGTGCAGTCGGTGTCGGTCAGCACGGACTGCAGGTCGCGGCCCAGTTGTCCGGCTCCGCCGACCACCAGCCAGCGGGTCATCCGCGGTCCTTCAGCGGTCGCCACCAGGATTCGTTGTCCCGGTACCACCGGACGGTGGCGGCCAAGCCGTCGGCGAAGGGCACCTGCGGGGCGTAGCCGAGCTCGTCGCTGATCTTGGTGATGTCGACGGAGTAGCGCAGGTCGTGGCCCTTGCGGTCGGTGACGCGCTCGACCCGGTCCCAGTCGGCGCCCATCGCGTCGAGCAGCAGGCCGGTGAGCTCCTTGTTGGTGAGCTCCGTGCCCCCGCCGATGTTGTAGATCTCACCGGCGCGGCCCCGGTCCAGGACCAACTGGATGCCGTTGCAGTGGTCGTCGACGTGCAACCAGTCCCGGACGTTGGCGCCCTCGCCGTACAGCGGGACGGACAGGCCGTCCATGAGGTTGGTGACGAAGAGGGGGATGACCTTCTCGGGGTACTGGTACGGCCCGTAGTTGTTCGAGCAGCGCGTGACCCGCACGTCGAGTCCGAAGGTGCGACCGTAGGCGCGGGCCATCAGATCGGAGCCGGCCTTGGACGCGCTGTACGGCGAGTTCGGCAGCAGGGGAAGATCCTCGGTCCAGGAACCATGGGGGATCGATCCGTACACCTCGTCGGTGGAGACGTGGACGAAACGATCCACGCCGGCGGCGAGCGCCGCCTGCAGCAACTGCTGGGTCCCGAGCACATTCGTCAGGACGAAGTCCGCGGCCCCCGTGATGCTGCGGTCCACGTGGGATTCCGCGGCAAAGTGGACGATGGCGTCGTGACCGGGCACGAGGTCGGCCAGGAGGCCCGCGTCGCAGATGTCGCCGTGCACGAAGGCATAGCGGGGGGAGTCGGTCACCGGGGCGAGGTTCTCCTGGTTTCCCGCGTAGGTGAGCTTGTCCAGGACGGTCACGTCGGCATCCGCGAACGCGGGGTAGGCGTTGCCGAGCAGGCGGCGCACGAAGTTGGATCCGATGAATCCCGCGCCCCCGGTCACGAGGATCCGCATCCGTATCCCTCCAGTGGGTCGGGTCCGAGGCTACCGGCGATCCCAGCGTTCCCACACGAACGGGTAGTCCCAGGTGCAGGTGTGGGTCCGGCTCAAGGCCTGGCGGATCCGGCGGCGTCCGTTGTGGCTGCCGCGGAACCACTCGTGGTACTGGATCAGATAGGTGTCCACCTGGGGCAGCAGCCCCGTCTCCAGCATGCGATCCAGCAGGGGGTACTCGCCGCCCTCGATGTTGATCTTCATCACCGCCACCCGGGACAGGCCGAGGTCCCGCCACACCCCGGCGATGTCGCGGATCTCGGCGCGTTCCGTCGGTCCGGTGTCGAGGTGGTGGTAGACCGACGAGCCCTTGCCCGACACAGAGACGACGACCTCGTCGTCGGCATCGCCGAGGCCGTAGCCGTGGACGACGATGGTGCCGACGCCCGCCACCGCCTCACTCAGGACCGGCACCTCGGTCGGGCTCAGTTCGAACGCATGGATGGTGCCACCGGGCGAACGCTCGGCGACCCTCGTGGCCCACGTGCCGTGATAGGCGCCGACGTCCAGGGCGACGTCCTCGGGTCCCAGCCGGACGTCGACCAGCAGGTCGGGATCGTCCATCGCCGCCGCCACGAACCCGTAGGCGCCGCGGCTGTACATCATGCGGTCCAGGGAACTCTTCATGAAGCCGGTCTGGTGCCGTTCCCGACGGCGGCCCACCAGGATCTTGGGGTAGAGGACGACACGTTTGACCTGGTAGGCCGAGGGTGCCCGCATCAGATCCTGCTCCGGTCCGTCGCCACCTCGCCTATGCTACGCACCATCGATCGCGTCGGGTGTGTCGCGGTTTCCACCGGTCACGACCGCGAGAGGTGCCATGGATCCGATCGCCGGGCGGCGATTCCTCATCGCCCATTCGATCGTCCAGCGGATCCTGGGCGCGACGGTGGTCACGCTGGAACTCGCGGAGTTCCTCATCGAGCGGGGCGCCGAGGTAACGGTCTATGCGGCGTTCCTGGGCGACCCCGCTTTGTCGTTGTTCCGCGAGCGCGGCGTGACGGTGGTGGACGACCGGACGTTCCCGGATCTCCGATTGACCGACCTCGACGTGGTCTGGGTCCACTCGCAGGTGGTCCCCCTGCCGATCCTCGAGCAACTGGCAGGGCCCTTGCCGGAGCGCATGCCCCCGTTCGTCTTCCTGCACATGTCCGCGCTCGACCTGGCGCCGGACGAGCATCCGTACATCCCGGGCCTGGAGGCGCGTCTGTCGTCGCTGTCCCTGTTCGTGGCGCCGGCGACCCGGGAGCAGCTCCTGCCCGCCATCGGTCGCCCGGTGGCCACGGGGATCTATCCCAACCCGGCTCCCCGCAGCTTCGCCGAGCACCCCTACCGGCGGAAGGAGCGACCCGAACGGATCCTGATCGTCTCCAACCACTCCGTGCCCGAGGTGGCCGAGGCACGTGACCTCCTGCGGGACCGCGGGTTCGAGGTCCGGCATCTCGGCGCCCCGCACGACGCCTACGAGTTGGTCACCCCTGCGCTGCTGGCCGGCGCGGACGTCGTGGTCACCATCGGCAAAACCGTGCCGTACTGCCTGGTGGCGGGGATCCCGGTCTTCGTCTACGACCACTACGGCGGATACGGCTACCTCGACGAGGACAACCTCGAGCGTGCGCGTTTCCGCAACTTCTCCGGTCGTGGCGGGGTGAAACTGTCGGCGGAGCGTCTGGTGGCGGACATCCTGGATGGCTACGCGGATGCGGCGGCCTTCCAGGCCCACCGGCGGGCGTACTTCTGGACCGAGTTCGGTATCGACGAGGTCCTGCCGCCCCTACTGGAGTCTCTGCAGCCCTACCCCGTCCAGCCGTTCGATCCGGCCTTTCTGGCGGCAGTGGACAGCGCGCAGCGGTTCGGTGCGCGGTTCTACCGTTACTGGGGCCGCAACATCGTGGCCAACCGGCGCCTGGCCCGCGCCCGCGGCGAGTTGGCTCACGCACACCGGGAGCTGACCCGGGTGTGCGGCGAGTTGACCCGGGTGCGGGGGGAACTGGCGGATCGGGAAACCCCTGACCGACCGTCCGATCAGGGCGTGACCCCTCGGTCGGGCCGCGTCGGCCGACTGGTCCGGCTCCCGGCTTCAGCCCTACGGCGGGTGCGGAACCGGTTCGGCCGTACGCAGGCGCGGGTCCTCACAGAAGGTCCGCGTCGTCGGCCCGCGGCCGGGGACGGCGACTCTCCCGCAGTCGGGTGACGACCTCGCGACGCACCAGGTTCACCCGCCGACGGGAACGGGCCCGCCAGGTGGGACCGGTGAACGTCGGCAGGGGTTGTCCCGTGATCTCGGAGTTCAGTTCCAGCAGCGTCGCCCGCTGCTCCCCCGCCCGCTGGAGCAGCCCGACGGCGGCCCGCAGCGCCGCGCCCCCCAGATCCCGATCAGTCAACGTGGTAGGCGAGACGAACGGGCGGTGGTCCTCGGGGCGGGGGATCAGGTCGGCCCAGTCCCCGGACAGGGAGTACCCCGCCGTCCGCAGGCCCATCACCATGTCGTGGGATCGCTGCGTCGCCCACCCGAGGAACTGAGGGGGAAGCGCGAGGCGCACCGAGTCGCTGCCGAGAACCTCGCGGGCCAGGTACTGCCGCACCAGCGGGTCGTAGACGTTCTGCGGCATCTCGGCCACCTCGAGGTTCATCCTGCGGATGAGTTCCGTCTCATTCACGCCCAACGAGCGGTTGGCGTGGCGGGCCGACGCGTCGTAGCCGGTCGGGTCCAGTCCGACCACCGACGCGAATCGCCGCCACAGTTCGCCGCCGGCCGCCCCCGGCCGCGGGCCGGTCACCACGTGGATCCGCTCGGCGGGGACGGACTCGCCCCACCTCGGCAGTACCCGCAACGGGTCGTGGAGCCCCCAGAACATCTCGCCGAAGGGCGCCTGAGCGTGGATGCCATCCGTCATGAGGGCCTCGACGAACCCCTCGAGAGTGATGGTGTGCAGATGCTTGATGTGCTCCTGCCAGTCGGAGACCAATTGCCGGGCCAGATCGCGCATCGTGAAGATGACGTGGACCTCGGCGGGCTCCAGTTGCGCGAGGCCGGAACTGATCCGGTCCGGGTCCGATCCGGCCAGGAGTTCATTGGTGATGATGACCGTGGAACCGTCCCAGTTCCGTGTGGCGGCCGCGACGGCGGCCCATTCCCCGGTGAAGTGCTCGGCAGGGAGCAGGCGCCAGCCGCCGCCGCAGAAGTCGCGCGCGCTGCGGAAGTGCTGTCGTTCATCGACGTAGGGGATCAGGACCCCGTCCTGGGCCAGCAACTCACGATTGCGCCACAGGATCCCCTGCAGGAATGTCGTCCCCGTCTTGGGCGCACCGATGTGCAGGAACACGCGCTTCACGGCGGCTCAGGCTACCAAGCGTCCGTCGGGACCTCGGGGGCGCTGCCCCGACGGCCCGTACACTGCGACGCGTGAAGGGGATCATCCTGGCCGGCGGCACGGGCTCCCGGCTGTGGCCGATCACCCGCGGCGTCAGCAAGCAGTTGCTGCCGGTCTTCGACAAACCGATGATCCACTACCCGCTGGGCACCTTGATGGTGGCGGGACTGCGCGAGATCCTGATCATCACGACACCCGAGGATCAGGAGTCGTTCCGCCGCCTGCTCGGCGATGGCAGCGAGTTGGGCATCACCCTGGACTTCGTCGTCCAGCCGCGCCCCGAAGGGCTGGCCCAGGCTTTCCTGTTGGGGGCGGACTTCCTTGCGGGCGAGGGTGCCGCGCTCATCCTGGGCGACAATATCTTCCACGGCCCGGGGCTGGGACACGAGCTGCGCACGCTGACCGAGGTGAGCGGCGGTCACGTCTTCGCCTACGAGGTCTCCAACCCCCGTGAGTACGGCGTCGTGGACTTCGACAGCGACGGGCGGGTCCGCTCCATCGAGGAGAAGCCCGAGAGACCCAAGAGCAACTTCGCGGTCCCGGGTCTGTACTTCTACGACTCGTCGGTCGTGGACGTCGCCCGCGGCGTGCGGCCGAGTGCCCGAGGCGAACTGGAGATCACGGCCGTGAACGACGCCTATCTGCGCGAGGGGAGGCTGGGCGTCACCGTCCTTCCCCGCGGGACGGCGTGGTTGGACACCGGGACCTTCGAATCGCTGAACGATGCCGCCACCTACGTCCGCGTCCTCGAGGAACGTCAGGGCACCAAGGTGAACTGTCTCGAGGAGATCGCCTGGCGCAACGGGTGGATCGACGACAGCCGGTTGCTCGAGCTGGCCGAGCCACTGCGCAAGAGTGGCTACGGCGACTATCTGTCCCGCCTGCTGGACCACTGACACCTCCGCGGGTCCGACCCGGCCACGGGTCGTGGCAGGATGATCGGACCATGGGTGACCTCTCCACCGCCGACGTGCCGTCCGTGCGCCGGGACACACCCTGGGAGTACCGGTCCCTGATCTGGAACTTCACCAGGCGCGACCTCAAGGCGAGATATCGGGGGACGACGCTGGGGTGGCTCTGGTCCCTGGCCGGCCCGCTGGCCACCATCGCCATCTACAGCCTGGTGTTCTCGTTCTTCTTCCGCGTGCAGCCCCCTCCGTTCGGCAACGGCAGGACCGGGCTCTACGCGATCTGGCTCATCACCGGTCTGGTCACCTGGACCTTCCTCAACATGACCATCTCGTCGGGCATCCCTGCGCTCACGGGGAACGCCAACCTGCTGCAGAAGGTGTACTTCCCCTCGTTCGTCCCCGTACTGGCCGTGGGGCTGTCGGTCGCGATCCAGTCCCTGATCGAGCTCGGGGTCGTGCTCCTGGTCCTGCTGCTGTTCCTGAACATCTCGTGGACCTGGCTCCTGGTCCCGTTGTGGGCGGTGACGATCTGCGTCCTCGGCAACTCGGTCGCGTATCTGCTGGCCGTCGCCAACGCCCGGTGGCGCGACATCGAGCAGATCATGCGCCTGGTGCTCCAACTGATGTTCTTCCTGACCCCGATCATCTATCCGATCACGCTGGTGCCCGAGCAGGTCGGCCCCATCCCGGCGCGCACGCTGGTGGAGCTCAACCCCTTCACCCCGATGATCGGCATCGGCCGCGACCTGATCTACAACCTCACGCTGCCGTCGCCCGCCGCAGTCGCCTACCTGCTGGTGCTCACCGTCCTGGCGGCGGGTGCGGCCACCTATGTGTCGCGCCGGTGGGGCCGAGACGTGGCGGAACTCCTGTGACCCCGCCCCCCGCCGTATCGGTCGCCGGCCTCAGCAAGCGCTTCCGGATGGGATCCGACCGTCGGGACTCCTTCAAGGAGCGCCTGGTCAAGGGTCGAGGAGGCCGGACCGTCGAGTTCTGGGCCCTGCGGGACGTGTCTTTCGAGGTCCCCCGCGGCAGCTTCTTCGGCGTCATCGGGCATAACGGCTCGGGGAAGTCCACGACATTGAAGATCCTCGCCGGGATCTACCGACCCACCTCGGGCACGGTCCGCACCCAGGGTCGGGTCTCCGCCCTCCTGGAACTGGGTGCCGGGTTCCATCCCGAACTGACCGGGCGCGAGAACGTCTACCTCAACGGGGCGATCCTCGGCCTGAGCCGCCGGCAGATCGACGAGTCGATGGACTCCATCATCGACTTCGCCGACATCGGTGACTTCATCGACGCCCCCGTCAAGGTGTTCTCCAGCGGGATGTCGGTGCGTCTCGGTTTCGCGGTGGCGGCGGTCACGCAGCCCGACATCCTGATCGTCGACGAGGTGATCGCCGTCGGCGACGAGGAGTTCCAGCGGAAGTGTTTCGACCACCTCTTCGACCTTCGTCGCCGGGGCGCCACGATCATCCTGGTCACCCATGCCATGAGTGCGGTCGAGAGCATGTGCGACCACGCGATCTGGCTCGACCACGGCCAGGTGGCCGCGTCGGGAACGGCCGCCGACGTCGTGCGGGATTACGTCGGATCGGTCAATCGGGCCGAGGCGGAGCGAGCCGGGTCCTCGGGCCAGAGCGGCTCCGAGATGACCCGCTCGGGCAGTGGCGGGATCCGGGTGGACCGTCTCGAGGCCCTGGGTTCCGGGTCGACCTTCCTCGAGGCCGGAGCCCCCGCCCGGCTCCGGCTGCACTACGAGGCCGACCGGGACATCCCGGCCTGCCACGCGGGGATCACCTTCCACCACGAGTCGGGCGCCACCGTCGCCCATTGCGTCACCTGGGACGAGGGTCCGTTCGCCGTCGAGGCCGGGACCGGGTACTTCGACTTCCTGATGGATCCGGTCCTGCTGGAGCCGGCGTCCTACTGGGTGTCCACCACGTTGGCGATCCAGGGACACGTCTTCGATCGGCTCGACCGGGGGTTCACGCTGCCGGTCCGCGGGGACGGCACCGGCGGGGGCGGCCTGGTGGCACTGCCCGGCAGGTGGAGTCGCGTGCCGATCTGATCAGGACGGCAGACTCTCGACGATCGCGTTCCAGAGCGCGATCCGGGGAGCGAGTGCCGCATCCAGGCGGCTCCACACCGCGGGGGACAACGGCGAGCGCGTCGCCACCGCCAGGACCGTCACCGGGTCGTCGGCAAGACCCACCGGTCGCACGTAGGTCTCGGCGAACGGTCGAAGCAGGCTGGTCACCCCTGCGGGGGTGAACCGCCAGTAGTCGTCGGGGTGGGCATGGATCGCGAAGTTGAAGGGCACGGTCAGCACCAGCACCCCGTCGGGGGCGAGGACCCGATGGAGCTCGGCGACCGCGATCCACGGTCGTTCGACGTGTTCGAGGGTGTCGAACAGCAGCGCCGTCCCCACACTGCCCGCCGGCAGGTCCAGGGCATGGAGGTCCAGGATCCGATCGACGCCGGGACCCGGTCGCATGTCCGCCCCGACGAACTCCCTGCCGGCGAACATCGAGCGGAGGTCGGCCTCCACCGGCTGGTCCTCGACCAGGAACGACCCGAACTCGAAGACGGGCTCCGGCAGTGGCAGGACCTCCGCACAGATCTGGGCGAACTCGCGGCCGTGCTCCAGCATGGTGCTCCCTGTGACGTGGTCGGTCAGACCAGCAGACCCTCGTAGTGGGAGGGATGGCTCGACGGGGTGAAGAACCACGACTCGAGGGCGTACCGGTTCTCGGTCATCCCGGGCTTGACGCCGGTGCGGTGCAACAGGAACTGATCGAAGAAGACGGCGTCGCCGGGCCGGAACACCGGCGACACGATGGGGTCCGAGCCGCGGGACTCGTCCACGACCTGTTCGGCGACGTCCCAGTCGAAGTACGCCCCCGGTGTGCCGGTGGCCACGATCTCGTCGTAGCGCTTGGCCACGAGGTCGAGGCCGGACGCCTTCTCGCCGCAGTCGGACAGCGCGATCCACAGGTTGATCGTGTGTACGTCGGCCCCGAGGAACGCGCCGTCCTGATGCCAACTCGTGTTCGTGTCCGGCGGCACCCGGCGCAGCGTCCACTTCTCCAGCGTCAGCACCGGGGGCTCACCCAGATAGGACTCGATCAGTGCGGGGATCCCCGCGTTGGTGAAGGTCTCGAGGACCGTGGCAGCCGCTTCGGGGGCGTCGGCCACCGACACCTGACCGTCGAACGACACGTAGCCACGCTTGCGGAACGTGGGGGACAACGGGGTGCCGTCGATGCCACTGAACGGCGTGTGCCATTGGGGGTCGGGGGCGCCGCGCCGGTGTTCGAAGGCGTCGAGGGCGCGGTCGACGACATCACGGAGTCGCGCGCAGGCCGCCTCGTCGAGCAGGCCCCGCACGATCACGGCCCCGGAACCCATGACGCCGTTGACCAGGGACTCGACGGTGAGGTCATCGACCTGGATGTCGGGCAGGCCCGCTGCCCACTCGTGGGCTTCCGGCGGCCAGGTGAGGTCGTGCGGTGGCCGGGCCGCCGCGCGGCGGTAGGCCTCGGGGCGCAACTGCAGGTCGATGCGCGCCCGCTCGGTAGCCGTGAGGTCGGGCCGGGTCGCTGCGACGAGGGCCATCGCCCCGGCGATGTCGCGGTTGTCGAGCAGAGGCTCGATCCCCGGGTAGTCGGCCAAGGTGACCGCCGGCTGTGACTGGGCCTCGTCCGCCCCGCTGCCTGACCGGTCGCGTTTCCAGAGTCGAGTCAGCATCGGACACCCCTTCGTCTGGCGGTCGCCACCGACGCGACCGCTCGGTCGTCGTCAGCCTACCCACCGACCGCGCGCCCGGTGCACCCGCTGCGCGGCCTAGACTCCCCTGAGCGCAGGTCCGACGCCGTCGGCGCCGCCGGTCGACGCAGGCCAGGGGAGGGATGAGTGACCGCTTCCCGCGACGTGGAGACCCTGCGGTCCGAGCCGTCCGCCGACCTCCCCGCGACCCGCCGTGCCTGGCTGGTGCCGGCGATCCTGCTGGTCATCACGGTCGTCGGATTCGCGTTCCGGTGGGCCGGGATGGACGAGAGCTTCTACGGCGACGAGCTGTTCACCTATCAGATCGCCACGAGTGACAGCCTGCGTGGGGCGCTCTCGATGGTCCGGTCCGACCTCGAGATCACCCCGCCGCTGTTCTTCGTCCTCGCGTGGGGGCTCCAGCACCTCGGCGACCCCTTCCTCTGGCTGCGGGCGACCTCCTTGGTGGCGGGAACGGCGACGATCCCGCTCACCTACCTCTTGGGGGCGCGCACCGTCTCGCGCCGGGCCGGTCTGGTGGCCGCCGCCCTGATGGCGCTGAGCCCCCTGGGCATCTTCTACTCGAGCGAGGCACGGGCGTACGCCCTGATGACGGTGCTGGTCCTGCTGTCCACCCTCGTGCTGCTGCGGGCGCTGGATTCGTCGGGATGGGTCTGGTGGGTGGTGCTGGCGGGCCTGTATACCGCGGCCATGTACAGCCACTACACCGCGGCCTTCGTCCTCCTGGCCCAGGCGGCGTGGGCGCTGTGGACCCGCCGCGACCGATGGCTCCCTCTCGTCCTGAGCATGGGTGGGGCGGCGCTGCTGTTCCTGCCGTGGCTACCGGCGTTCCTGGCGGACGGTAAGGCTCCGCCCCAGAAGATCATCGGGATCCTGGTGCCGTTCTCGCCCGGGGCGTTCACCGGTCAGACCGCCCGTCTGCTCATGGGCAGCATCTTCGCCCGGCTCGAGAACGTGCCCGGCCTGTGGGCGGCGGCCCTCTTCACGGTGGGGCTGCTGCTCGGGCTGGTGGGGTGGTTCGTGGCGGCCCGGCCACGGCGTCCTCACCGTCTGACCGCCCGGCATGCTCTGGTGGTGGTCATCGCCCTCGCGGCTCCGCTGGGGGCGGCCGGCTACTCCCTGGTCAGCGACGACATGTTCCTGGCGCGCAATCTGCTGTCCTCGCTGCCGGCGCTGTACGTGGTGATCGGCGCCGTCCTGGTCGCCGGATCCCGTCGTGTCGTGATCGTGGCGGTGGCACTCGCGGTGGCGGGCATGGGCTGGGCGGCGGTACAGACCCTGAACCCCGACAACCAGCGACCCCAGAACCGGGAAGCGGCCGAGTACATCGTCGCCCGGGCCGCCCCGGGCGACACCGTGCTGCAGATCCTTCCTGTCGTCGGACCTCCCGCCACCGCCCTGGACGTGCATCTGCCCGAGACGCTGCGAGGTGTCCACGTGCGCCCCGGCGTGACCGACCCCCCGGGATGGCAGCCGCCCACCGGAACCGTGTTCGGCGTGGGCAGCACGGGCGACCTGGCACAGCTGCGTGACCTGCTCCCGCCCGGCTACCGGGAGACGGCTTCACAGACCTGGGAGGGCGGCCGGTACTCGGGGGTCCTGGAGGGGGAACGGCTGACCGTGTACACCTTCGAGCCGGGCTCCCCCTGACGTCCGGACGCCTGCGGCCAGGGTCTCGGCTCCGCTCGACCACCGGGGAGCGGTTCTCGGCTCCGCTCGACCACCGGCTGGGCCACCGTCGCGACCGGGCGGTCAGCCGATGCGCTCGCGGGCACTGGCGTAGAGCGCCACATCGAGGGCGTTGTCCTCGCGGATGCGCTCGACCAGCTCGGCGTCGACCGGCTCCGACACCGTGGTGTTGACCCGCACGGGAGCGGGGAGCTCCCACCCGAACACCCGCTGGAGATCCGAGCGGAACCGGTCGAACTCCTCGACCACCCCCACCACCGGCATCTGCCGGACCGCGGCGACGGCACGCTCCAGGTGCTCCGAGGTGACCGTCAGATCGGTGAGCAGGCCGGCGGTCATCTCGGCGCTGGTCATCCCCAGCATCTTCGTCATGTGGTTGCGGACCTGGATCCGGTGCACGTCGGGGATCCCGTACAGCTCGGCCGCGGGCACCTCGGCAAGATCCGGATGGCGCACCCGGTAGTGGCGCAGGTAGGACAACGTCCGGGACACCGGCTCACGGAGCACGGTGATCGGCACGAACGGGACCGAGAGCCGCTCCCGGGTCGCCAGCGGGAAGTGGCCGATCACCATGCGCAGCCGTCTGCGTCGACGGGGGTCGTCGACCACCCGCACCAGCCGGTCGACGTCGATCTGGGGGGCATCGGTCACGGGGTCGCCGTCGGCGGGATTCGGGTACAGCGCCCGGCCGGGGAAGACCTGCATCAACTCCGCCCGCAGCGAGGTCCCGGCGGTCTTCTGCAGGTGCACGAACAGGTACCGCTCGGGCTCCTGCCGCTTCCGTCTGATCACCGTGACGCCTCACGTCCGTCGCCCGTCGGGCGAAGTCCCTGGAGCCTACAACGGGGCGGGTCGCCCGACCCCTTCGTCGGGCCCCCCTAGGCTGGGTCCATGGCATCGGCAGGCGGCACCCTCTCGGACCGGGCCGCGATGGCACTCGGACAATGGCGGGCCGCCCGGGACCGCAACCGGCGGCGCCGCGAGTGGGTCCGCAACCGTCACCGCGGCGGCCCGTCGTTCCGTAAGGCGTTGGCCGCCGACACGGTGGCCAACCTCGGGTCGCGGGGGGAACTGCTCGAGGGCCCGTTGACCCCGAGCCAGCTCGCGCTCGAGGTGGTCCGCCTGACCTTTACGACCGACGCCTTCCTCGCCCAGGTCCTCTACCGCAGCCGCACGGCGATGCTGCGGCACGGTATCCCCGTGCTGCCCCGGGTGTGCCACACCGTGGCCATGGCCACCAGCGGGACCTGTATCGGCGACCCGGTCATCATCCAGCCCGGGTGGTACCTGCCGCACGGGCACGTGGTCCTCGACGGGATCACCACCATCGGCCCCCGCTCCCTGATCGCGCCCTTCGTGTCGATCGGGCTGGTGGCCGGTGACTTCACCGGACCGACGATCGGGTCCGATGTGCATGTGGGCACGGGCAGCCGCATCCTGGGTCCGCGGGTGATCGGGGACGGGGCGCGGGTGGGCTCGAACGCGGTGGTGACCAAGGACGTCGCCCCCGGCCAGACCGTGGTCGGCGTCCCGGCCCGTCCCCTGGCACAGGTTCCGTCCGTCGAGCCCGGGCCGTGAGGCGACCCTGGCGCCGTAGCCCGGCGGTGGCCCCCCGGACACCCGGGCGAGGGCCGGCGTCGGTGGCGCTGAGCCTCGTGGTCGTGGTGTACGACATGCCGGAGCAGGCGCTGAACACCATCCGGAGCCTCTCCCCGGACCACCAGCGGGGGGTGTCCGCCGAGCAGTACGAGATCGTCGTGGTGGAGAACGAGTCGGCGCGGACCCTCGACCAGGACCAGGTGCAAGCGGCCGCGGCGAACGCCCGGTACCTCCGCCGATCGGAGCCGGGGCGATCGCCCGCAGCGGCCGTCAACACCGGTGCCGACCTGGCGCGGGGTGAACTCCTCGCGATCGCCGTCGACGGGGCGCGCATGGTGACTCCGGGCGTCGTGTCGGGGATCCTGCGTGCCGCCCGCCTCGCCCCGACGCCGGTGGTGAGCGTCCCGGGGTACCACCTGGGTGATCAGTTGCACCAGGACGCGGTCGCGCACGGCTATTCGGTGGCCCAGGAGCAGCAGATGCTGGCCCGACTGGGCTGGCGGCGGGACGGCTACGCGTTGTTCCGGCGGGCCGTCCTCAGTGCCTCGTGCGCCGACGGCTTCCTGGTGCCGATCGCCGAGAGCAACTGCGTCGCGATGCCACGCGGGCTCTTCGACGACCTGGGGGGCTTCGACGAGCGGTTCGTGACCAGCGGCGGGGGATTCGTGAATCTCGACTTCTACCGCCGGGCGGTCGATCACCCGGGAAGCACACTGGTCCTGCTCCCCGGCGAGGGTGCGTTCCACCAGTTCCACGGGGGTGCCACCACGGGGGCCCCCAACGTGGACCGCGACCGCCTGATCGACGACATGCGGGCCGAGTACCGGCGCCTGCGGCGCCGCGACTACGTGTCTCCGCAGACGCGGCCTATCCTTCTCGGGGAGATCCCCCCGGACGCGCTGCCCTTCCTGGCGCATTCGGTACGTCGAGCGCAGGGAACGGACACATGACCGACGACGGCCACACGCCGCTGCTGTCCATCGTGATCGTCGTGTTCGACATGCCGCAGCAGGCGCTGAACACCATCACGTCCTTCTCACCCTCCCATCAACTGGGCATGGCCGCCGAGGACTACGAGATCATCGTGGTCGAGAACCGATCCGACCATCTGCTGGGCGAAGAGGCGGCCACCGGTGTGGCGGACAACGTCCGCTACTTCCTCCGCGAGAACGAGGGGAAGTCCCCCGTCGCGTCGCTGATCTTCGGGGTCGACCAGGCCCGCGCCGACCGGATCGGACTCGTCATCGACGGCGCCCGGATGGTCACCCCCCGCGTGCTGTACTACGCGGCGGCGGCCTTCCGGATCACGCCCCATGCCGTGGTGAGTGTCCCGGGTTATCACCTCGGTGCCGCCGAGCAACACCGCAACCCCCAGCACGACGAGGACACGGAGCGGCGACTGCTCGACCGGGTCGACTGGCGCACCGACGGCTACCGACTCTTCGAGATCGCCACCTTCTTCCGGGGGCGCCATCAGTACGGCTACCTGTTGCCGCTGATGGAGAGCAACTGCCTGTTCTTCTCGCGCGCCGACTACGACGCGATCGGGGGCGCGGACCGCAGGTTCGACATGCCGGGGGGCGGCATGGTGAACCTGGACCTGTACAAGCGGCTCGTGGAACTCCCGCACTCCCAGTTGTTCGTCCTCCCCGGCGAGGGCACGTTCCATCAGTACCACGGCGGGGTCACCACGACCGCCGACGAGGGACGCGAGGAACTTCTGGCGTCCTTCCGCGACCAGTACGCCGAGATCCGCGGGGGCAAGTACACGATGCCGTTGAAGAACCCGCGCATGCTGGGTGCGGTCCCGGGGTGGGCGATCCCGGCCCTGGAGTACAGCGCCGCCCGTCTGGTCCGGGTGTTGTCGGCATGAGCGCGAGGGAACGCCTGAGCCGGGTGGACTGGCGCGCGGAGGTGTCGCGGCGGGTGCCCCGGCAGGTGAAGAACGCCGCCTTCCGGGTGCCGCCCCGGCATCGGCGCCCCTCTCCGCCGCCGCCGGGCGACCCCGTGCTGTCGATCGTGGTGGTCGTCTACGACATGCCGCGCCAGGCGATGAACACGTTGTACACGTTGTCGCGGCGGCACCAGCGCGATGTCGACGACGTGAACTACGAGGTGATCGTGGTCGAGAACCTCTCGCGCCACTGCCTCGATCCCCGCGACGTGGCCCGGTTGGGTCCGGAGTTCCGCTACGTGCCGCGTCGGGAGACCGGGGTCTCGCCGGTCCACGCCGTGAACGAGGGCATCGAACTCGCCCGTGCCGACATCGTCGGCATCATGATCGACGGGGCCCGGATGGTGACCCCGGGAATCGTGCGCAACACAGTGGACGCCTTCAAGGCCTTCCCGGATGCGGTGGTCGCAGCACCCGGATTCCATCTCGGACACCAGGACCACCAGGAGCACCGCACCGCCAAGTACGACGAGAAGACCGAACGACAACTGCTGAACTCGGTCGCCTGGAAGTGGAACGGGTACCGGCTGTTCTCGGTGGCGACCTTGAGCGGGGCCAACCCGTACGGCTACCTCCATCCCATGATGGAGTCGAACTGCATGTTCGCCACCCGGGCCGCCCTGGACGAGATCGGTCGGGCCGATGTCCGGTTCGACCAGCCGGGTGGTGGCGTGCTCAACCTGGACATGTATCTGGAGTTGGTCGAACTCCCGCAGTCCCAGTTGGTGATCCTGGCCGGCGAAGCGTCCTTCCACCAGTTCCACGGCGGCGTCACCACCCGCCAGGACCGCAAGCGCCAGGACCTCATGGACCAGTTCAAGCAGCGGTACACCGAGATCCGGGGGCGACCGTTCCACGCGCCACTGCGCGAGGTCACCCTCTTCGGCGAGATCGATCTCAACGCCGCCCCCCTGCTGCACTTCTCGGCGATCGAGGGGCGGGCCCGCTTCGAGCGGCTCACCCGCCGCCACGATTCCCGCACCCCATGGGACGATGACCCGATCACGATCAGTCGCGAGATCCTGGACGACCCCATGGGGATCCGGGCCGCACAAGGAGGAGCCGACGTGTCCATCTACCTGCCGCCCTCGGTCCGGCACTTCCATCCCCGGCACCTGGTCTTCAGCACCTGGGCCGACCACATCCAGTTCGGCTACGACCTGGTGGCCGCGCAGCAGCCCGAACTGCTCGTGGAACTGGGGACGCAGGGGGGGCTGTCGTACTTCACGTTCTGTCAGTCGGTGCAGGAGAACGACCTGCCGACGCTGTGCTACGCCGTCGACACGTGGGAGGGCGAGGAGCACACCGGCAAGTACGACGAGACGACCTGGAACCTCGTCTCCGACGTCAACCGGCTCAACTACCCCGGTTTCTCCTACCTGTTGCGGATGTACTTCAAGGAGGCCGTCGACCACTTCGCCGACGACTCCATCGACCTGCTCCACATCGACGGCCTGCACACCTACGACGCCGTGTCCGAGGACTTCGCGACCTGGTACCCGAAGGTGAAGCCCGGCGGGATCATCCTGTTCCACGACATCAAGGCGCGGTTGAAGGACTTCGGCGTCTGGCGGTTCTGGGACGAGCTGAAAGACGACTACGAGCAGGTGTTCGAGTTCCGGCACGGCTTCGGCCTGGGCGTTCTGCGCAAGCCGGGCGGCCCGGACCTGCCCGACGAGCCGCTGCTGCGGTACCTGTTCGACAGCACCCCCGGCGAGCAGGAACAGCTGCGGCAGTTCTACGTGCACGCGGCGATGTTCCACGACTACCGGCGTAAGGCCACCAAGGGCAGCTGAGCGGCCGAGGACGAAAGCAGACCGCCGGGGGTCCCCACCACGGGGAAGGCGGCGACGACGCTGACCGCCACGAGCAGCAGCGCGGAAACCCGGGCCCAGCCCGGGGGGCGCAAGGGGCCCTCCGGCGGATGCTGGGCGGTCCAGGTGAGACTCACGATCATCCCGACCATCACGGCGACGCTGATCCAGCGACCGGCGTCGTGCGCGAGATAGGTGACACCGGCGAAGAGGACCCCCAGGACCAGCAGCAGGACCGCCGGCCGCAGGGGGGACCGGGGATCGCACACGACGGCGATGGCCCATGCCGTGACGAGGGCCAGGGCGGCTGCCAGCAGCCACCACCGCCACATCCCGGAATCGATCAGGAGTCGCTGCGTGATGCCCCGGCTCAGGCGCGGACCCCACTCCATGAACTTCAGGGCTTCGGGCGAGACGTCGCCCAACCAGGTCTGGGTCCCGGGATCGACCGCCTCCCACATCCGCTGAGCGGAACCGCCCGGCAGCGCGGGCCGGGACGACAGCCACGCCGACAGCATCAGGGCGGGCAGGAGCACCATGACCGCCGGAGCGACCGCCCGCCGTCCCAACGGGACCATCATGGCCACGACGGCGGCCGTGGCCCACAGCGCGGCGACCTCGTGGACCAGAGCCAGGACCACCAGCGCCAGGCTCAGGGCGGCGGCCCCCGGCCACAGCCGACCCGGCCGACCCATCAGCCACAACGCGGCCGCCAGCAGGATGACGTAGGCGAGGAACTCCTTGCGATAGGCGAACGACGATCCCTCGAGCCCGTAGGGCTGCCACCACCCCTGCACGATCCCGAGCAGGGGTCCCCCCGGTGCCAGCCACACCAGCAACGGCCACGGCGAGCCCACCACCGCCATGACGCGGGCGATGAGCAGCGCCAGCAGGGCGCAGCAGGCGGTGAAGAGCGCCGCGACGAGGACGATCACGCCGGTGCGATCGTCACCGGGGACGGCGGCGACGAGGACACCGCCGAGGCCCCGGCGGGTGAAACCCGCGGCATAGGAGATGAGCCATTCACCGCCGGCGTAGACCCAGTCGCCGTTGACCGCCCAGTTGCGCGCGAGGACGACCAGCAGCGCCACGACCGCCACCGCAGCGGCGGCCACGTTGCCGATGAGCCAGGGGCGGGGGACCCGGTTCATCGCGAGGTGGCCCGCCGCAGGTGCTCGACGAGGTCTCCCACCTGGTCGGCGATCGTCGGGATCCCCGCGTCGTCGGGCGGGACCTGCCGCGGGTGCTCGAGGGCGTCGGCGAGCGCAGCGCCGAGGGCAGCGGCACCGCCGGCGCGCGGGACCACCGTGGCGTTCCGACCGTCCCGGACGTGGTCGCCCAGGGCTGCGACGTCGGTGACGATGGGCCACACGCCGTGCACGATCGCCTCACGCACGGTCATGCCGTAGCTCTCCTCGGCCTGCGACGGGAACACCAGGATGTCGATCGAGTCGAAGAACTGCTCGCGGGTGTCGTCGGTGAATCCCGGGACGATCCGCACCTCGGCGTCGATCGGCCAGTCGGCGGCGGTCGTGCCGACGTGGCCCACGTTGGTCGCCGCGTCGGCGACCACCAGCACGTAGTCGTCGCGGTCCATGCCCTGCAGGGCTGCGAGCAGGACCGGGTACCCCTTGACGTCCGACGTCCCGCCCACATACCCGACGCGCAGGGGACCCCGGCGGGCGGATCGCGTCCACCCGGGTCGGGGTCGGCCGATCCCGTTGGCGTTGACGGCCGCGCGATCGTCGGCCACCCCGCTCGCGGCCATCAGGTCGCGCCAGAAGGCACTCGGGGCCAGGACCACCTCGCAGTCGTTCAGCACGCGCAGTGACCTGTGCTGACGCTGGTCGTGAGCGGCGGCGTCGGCGACGCAGGTGGCGCACACCTCGGGGCGGATCGCGCGTTGCCCGCAGGGCTGCCCCGTCTGCCGCACCATGAACTGGCGCTCGCACAACCACCAGGCGTCGTGCAAGGTGACCACGGTGGGGACTCCGGCCGACTGGGCGGCCTCCACCACGCCCACGCCGAGGGACTGCAGGCTGTGTGCGTGGACGACATCCGGTCGCACCGCACCGAGCACCTCGACGAACGCGCGGGCCACGTCCGGGTCGTCGAACTGGGTCGCCGGGTCGGCCGTGTCGGGAACCCGGACGGCGACCACCGGGATCGGGCCGTCGGAGTACCGGTACAGGCGATACGGACGCAGCCGGGAGTCGTAGGTGGCGGTGAACACCACGACCTCGTGGCCCGCGTCCCGCAGGCCATGTGCCAACTGCTGGACGATGACCGTGGCACCGCCGAAGGCGTCGGGCCGGTAGCGCGCATTCACGACCAGGATCCTCATTGCAGTGCCGTGATCATGTCGTTCCATTGGCGTCGGGGACGGTGCTCGACCCGGAGGTCGGTGACGGACGCGGCAGCCGCGGTGGCCAGCTGTCCGCGCAGGGCGCCGTCGACGACCAGTCGCCGGAGTGTCTCGGCCCATCCGTCATCGGGAGCCAGCAGGCCCGTGACGCCATCGACCACATGGTCGGCGTAGACCGGGGGGGACGCCACCAGTGCCGTGCCCACCACGGCGGCCTCGATCATCTTGACCTGGCTCTTGTAGCGGTTGAAGGGCAGGTCCAGGAGGGGAGCGATCGCGATGTCGCAGGCCGCCAACTGGCGGAGGAATTCGCCGTAGTCGAGGGAGTCGAACCGGTCGATCCGATCGGCGAACGGCTGCAACGGAGAGGGGAGCGCGACCGGTCCCACGAGGAGCAGGGTCACCCGCTGGTCCCCGGCCATGACCCGGGCCAGGCCGGGTGCGGCCACCGCAAAGTCCGCGTCGTGGGCTCGCGAACCGGATCCGTACCCGATGACGACCCGCCCGTCGTCGGGGGGCCGCGGTGGCGCCGGATCCGCCCGGAGGCCGGCCGCGATGGTCCGCATCTGCCGGTCGACCCCGTTCTCCATGACGAATGCCGATCCCGGTACCTCGCGGCCCAACGCCGCGGCCAGTTCCGGGGTGGCCGCCAGCACGTGGTCACACTCGCGCAGCAGCGAGCGGTGCCGGTCCGCGCCCCGCACCACCGACCGGCGCAGGTTCCCCGGCAGCGTGGCCAGGTTGGGGTCACCCGCCAGGAGGGAGCGGTCGTGGACGGCGTCGTCGGCCTCGTACACGACGGGGATCCCCAGGCGTCGCGCCTGTGCCACGGCGGCGCGGGTCACGGGGGTGTCCGGCTGCCGGAAGATCACGAGGATCCGCGCCAGGGACACCGCGTCCGACACCTGATCGGGATCGCCGGGGTCCGCGACCCGCACCGGCACGCCACCCTCGGCGGCCTCCAGCTTCTGCAGCACCCGGTAGCGGAAACACTGCGGGGGTTGCCGGCCGGCGATGATCGTCACCGAGGCGGGCCAGGTCGAAGAGTCGACGGGTCCGGTGGGCAGGCGCTTGCGCATCGCGGCCCGCTGCCGGGACAGGTAGCCCGAGCCGCGTCGGGCGACCCCCCGGACACCGGACTCCTGCCACACCTCGCGGGTTCGCCCCAGTACCCAGCGGGCATCCCGAGCGTTGGTCATCCCGCGATCCTGTCAGATGGGGCCTGTCCTGATGCTGTCACCGGCGCGCCCGAGCTCGGTAACAATGGCAGGGATGGGAGACGCCATGGCACTGCTGGTCACCGGGATGCACCGGTCGGGAACGAGCATGCTTGCGCAATGGGTGACGGAACTCGGGGTCCCGGAAGTGCCGGGCACTGCATTCCCCGTCGACAGCGCCAATTCCGAAGGACTGTTCGAGCGGGTCGAGGTCGTCGCCCTGGACGACCGGTGGCTCGATCGACTGGGGGGATCGTGGGAGGTGCCGCCCCTCACCTCCGCCCAGACCTGGCGCACCCTCGACCTGCATGAACTGGAAGCCTCCCGGGCTCAATTGCCGTTCCTCTCCGGCCGCACCACGCAGTGGTTCGTCAAGGACCCCCGGATCTGTCTGCTCCTGCCGCTGTGGGACCGGCTGGCGCTGCGCCGCCTGCCGGTCGTCGTCGGGGTACGGCCCCACCGTGAGGTGGCGCAGTCGCTCGCGGTGCGCAATGGGATGACGCTGCGCCGGGCGCTGGCCCTGTGGGCCGAGTACCACCGGGCCCTGGTGGACAGCGGCGGCGATCGAGCCGGCCTGGTCGTGGACTACGACCGTGCGCTGGAGGCACCGCATCCGGCCGTCGCCGCCCTGGGCGAGTTCGTGGCCGGCGGTGTCCCCTCGGACGTCGTCGCCGACGTCGCGGCCACGGTCAAGCCGCAGTTGCGGCGCCAGGACACCGGCCCGCTGGCGGGTTCGGCGGAGCGGCTGGCGGCCGATCTCGACGAGTTCCGGTCCGTGCTCGGCGAGGCGCACCTGGCGGCCCTGCCGACCGATCTCCCGCCTCTGCCCGACTGGGCGCTGGAGGCGCTTGACGAGATGCGTGAGTTGTGGATGGTGCGCCGAGAACTGGCGGCGGTCCGTGAGGGCCGGACAGCGGCCGAGCGGGCTATCCGCCGGACGGGCGCCCGGCTGCGCCGCCTCGGGCGCTGATCGCCTCGTCGTACAACTGCTCCAACCGCGACAACCACCGCGCCGCCCCGAAATGGGAGTGGAAGGTGACCAGGGCGGCGGCCCGGAACTCGGTCTCGCGGGCCCGGATCTCGGTGAGGGCGGCGACCAGTCCGGCCGGGGAGTCGTACACCACCCCACAGCCGTGGCGGGACACGACCTCGGCGGCGGCGCCTCCGGCCCGGGCCACCACGGGAGTTCCGCGGGCCAGCGACTCGACGAGGACCATGGGGACTCCGCCCTCCCAGGCGGTCCCGGGGTGGACGGAACCCTCGTAGTGGCCGAAGCGTGCGCGCATCTGGTCGGACGGCAGTTGACTGCCCACCGTCACGCGGGGTCCGGCCAGGGCCAGCAGTTCGTCGCGCTGCGGTCCGTCGCCGAAGATGGTGAGGCGCTGGTCGGCGGGCCACCATTCCAGGAGTTCCGCCAAGCCCTTCTCCGGGGTCATGCGCCCGACCGCGACCCACCCGTCACCCGAGGCGGTCCGGCTCCGGGGATCCCGGTCGGCGCGCGCGTCACCCAGCAGCCCGTTGGGCAGCAGGCGGAGGCGGTCGGGATCGGCGCCGTACTTCAGGTACAGCTGTTCGGCTCGCGCGGACAGGACGATGAGACGGTCGGCCCGACGGACCACGGCGTCGCCCGCGAGACCGCGCCGGTTGCGCACCGCCAAGGGGATGGTGGCCGCTGCCGAGCCGCGATAGCACCGGTGGCGCACGGCGTGGACGACGCCGTGGTCGGGACAGAGGGTGCAGTTGTGTCCGTCCCGCAGGAAGAGCGCGTTGGCGCACATCGGTCGGTAGTTGTGCATCGTCGCCACCAGCGGTCCGGGCCACCGGGCGAGCCATCGGGTGCCGAAGTTGGGGAACAGGTTGTGCACGTGGACGATGTCAGGCGCGAACCGACGCAGTTCCGCGCTGGGATCGGGTCCTCGTCCCGTGGCGACGGTGAGTGCCGCCGTCACCGGCTGCCAGGGTCGCGCGTCGTCGGAGTGACGGGACACCAACAGCACCTCGTGTCCCGCGTCGACGAGCAACCGCCCCTGATCGCGCACCACGGTGTTCTCGCCGCTGGGCACCGCCGAGGCGTAGAAGCTGTGTACCAGCGCGATCCGCATGCGTACATTGTCCAGCGTGACGCGTGCGACCACGGCCTCCCCCGCCGTGACCGGGCTCATGATCGTCAAGGACCGGGAGCCGGTGATCGGCGCCGCGGTCGCCTCCGTCCTGGCCCAGGGTTCCGGTGACTGGGAACTCATCGTGGTCGACGCCGGCGCCCGCGAGGGGACCGTGGTGGCCGCCGGGGCGGCCGCGGCCGGTGACGACCGGGTCCGGGTGGTGCGCAACCAGGGGTCCCCCGGCATCCCGGGCGCCCGCAATCACGGGCTGGCCTCGGCACGAGGCCGGTACCTGGCGATCTGCGACTCCGATGACCTTAGTCGTCCGCAGCGTTTCGCCGTGGAGTCCGCCGCCCTCGACGGCGACGCCCGGCTCGGGGGGGTGGGGGGCCTGATCAGCATCTTCGCCAGCGACCCCGACACCGGCCGGGTCCCGGACTGGCGGTGGGGGGTCCCCCGGGGTCGGCCGCCGTTCCCGTTCCCGGCGGCGATGTTCCGGGTGGCCGCCCTGCGACAGGTGGGGGGGTTCGACGAGACGTATCCCGTGGCCGAGGACGTGACCCTGGCGTTCGACCTGGCGGCCGCCGGCTGGGGCCTGGAACTGCTCCCCGAGGTGCTCGTCGACTACCGCCGTTCCGGCGACGCGACCCACGGCAATCCCCGCCGCCACCGGCTCACGCTCCGTGCGCAGTTGCATGGCGTCCGGGTGCTGCGCGGACGCTTCGCCCCGTCGGGGTACGCCGCGATCGCCCAGTCGGCCTGGCGGGCCGGACGGGAGACCTATCGCAGCCGGTTCTCGACCGCCACCGCCAGGTAGCCCAGGACGTCACGGGCGGCCGGTCGCGCGCCGGGGCCCTCGGCGTGCGCGGCGAGGTCCGCCACGAGCCCGACCAGAGGTTCGGCCACCCGGGACCACCGGTAGTCCGGTGCCAGCGCCGTGGCGGACGCCGCCATCGCGCCTCGCCGGGCCCGGTCGTCGGCGAGCGCCACGAGCATGTCCCGCCAGGCGTCCACATCCCCGGGCGGCAGCTCGACGGCGGCCCCTGCGGCGACCATCCGGTCGCTGAGCACACCGCCCTGCGTCGTGAGCGTCGGGAGCCCGGCCCACAGGTGATCCAGCAGCCGGGTCCGGAAACTCATCCGCGTCTCCGGCGAGTCGAAGAACGCGCATACGCCCAGGTCGGCTTCGGTCAGGTAGGCGCCGCGGTCCTCGTAGGGGACCCACTCGTCGACGAACACCAGCCCGCCGTCCTCGAGCAGTGCCCCCACCTCGGGGGCGGCGAGCGCCGCTGTGGCCGCGTCCTGTCCCTGGAAGTCCGCGGACGGATGGCCGGAACCCAGGAACACGAGGTGCACCCGCGGGTCCGACACCCGCGCTGCCGCCACGGCGCGCACGACGGTGAGAGGGTCGAACCAGTTCCACACCCCACCCGCCCACAGGGCGATCACCGCGTCCGCCGGCACCAGCTGACCACGCAGCCGACCCGTCGCCTGCCGAGGGGGGTCCGCGTCGGGCAGCCCGAACGGGACCACGGCGACCCGGGCGGCCTCGGCGTGCGCGGCGGGCGGGTACTGCAGCCGGCCTGCCTGACCCAGCGCCCCCCACAGGAAGTCCCGCTGTCGATCCGAGGCCACCAGGAATCCGTCGCCGCAGGACACGGCCGTGGCGACCTCACGGTGATTGCGCTCGATCAGCTTGCGGGCAGTACGACCGGACCCCCGGGCCGCCAGCACGGATGCCGGATACTCGACGAAGTACGGGACGTACAGGTCGTACACGATGCGTGCTGTCCCACGGTGGAGTCCCGCGGCGACGTCGACCCGCTGCGGCTGGATCATCAGCACATCGCACCCGCGCGCCAAGCGCCGGTAGGTCCTCGGATCCGGTGGGCCGATCACCCGGGTGGGGACGCCGAGGTCCACATCCGGCTCGGCAGTGCACGCCAGTGTCACCCGGGCTCCCGCCCGACCCAATTCGCGCGCCAGGTGGGTGGCCCGGATCGCCGGCCCCGCCATGAGCCGGCCGGGCTGCTCGCTGCTGACCACGACCACCTCGACGCCGGCGAGGTCGGCACGCGCCGGGCCTGCCGTCACGGCGAGGCGGCGACCACGACGGGGGACTGGTCGACCTTGACCTTCGTGGTCTTCCGGCAGGCGTTGTCCGGAAGGCTGCAGACCACGACAGTCCCCTTGGTGGGGAGCACCGCGGTCACCGACTTCTGATCGTTGCCCCGGGGATCCTCGGCCCAGGCGATCGTGCGGGCGCCGTCCGCGGTGGCGAAGGAGCAGCGGACCAGCGGGCCCTTCGTCTCGCAGCCGTTGAACCGGGTGCCCTTCACCCACCCGGCGAAGGTCGCCAGGGACCGCGTGGCGGGATCGCCGGGGCGGGTCTGGATCCCGGGGAAGTCGTTGTAGGTGGGGGTGGCGAAGTACCAGTAGTTGCGGGGCAGTCCCAGTCGCCACCCGTCCAGATAGGTGCGCACCGGCCAGGCCGCCGCTCGCACCCCGGTGATCCGGCCGTCGGGTTCACCGCCGGTCAGTTCGGTGTAGTAATTGACCTCGGTATCCCACAATTCCTTGTCCTTCGGCGCGCCGTACTGCGCCAGGGTCTTGCGGAACTTGGCGATCTGAGCGCGCCGTGCCGCAGGCCCGCCCTTGCCGGGTGGGTAGAAGTGGGCGTTGTAGACGTCGAACGGCCAGTCGAGTTTCTTGAGTTCCTTCAGGTAGGGCTTGACGAAACTGCGGGTGTAGTCGGGGCGGTGGGTCTGGACGCTGGCCATCGTCACGATCGCGTCGGGATCCTCCTGGTGGACCACGTCGCGGACGATCTTGGTCATCTCGGCCATCTGGGCGGGGGTTCCCTGGAAGAACTGCGGCGAGGAAGGTTCGTTCCAGACCTCGTAGGTCCCGATGACACCCTTGTAGCGTTGGACGACGGCGCGGACGTAGTTCGCGAAGTCGGACATCCGTCGGGGGGCTGCTGTGGTCCCCGGTCCCAACACCTCGGCATCCGGGTCCTTGACTTTCTCGCCCGCCCACTCGGGGGTTCCGCAGAAGGAGTAGAGAAGCCGTGTCGCCCCGTAGGACTTCTGCCCCTTGATGATGTTGTCGAAGGGCACCCAGTTGTAGAAACCCTTGACCGCCTCGACCTGACCCCACTGCGGATAGCAGGCCATCCGGAACGACGTCGAGTTCGTCTGGGGCTTGGAGTGGAAGGAATGGATGGTGAGATCGTCGTCGGTGATGACGAACGGTCGGCCCTCGGGCAGGCGCTCGGCCTTGGCGAAGGACGGCTGCGCGGATGCCGTCGGCCCCGTCGCCGACGGGGATGTCCCACCCGGGTCGGCGCTCGGCGAGGCCGCGCAGCCGGCCAGGAGGACCATCATGGCCAGGGGACCCACAAGTCGTCGCACCAGCAGCGCCCTTTCGAATCACGGAGCCCGGCGAGCATATCGCCCGATGGCCCCATGCGGAGGCGCAGTGCCCGGGCCGGTCACCGCCGGGCCCACTCGCTCCCTGCGTAGGCGAAGGCGGTGAGGCACAACGTGGGGAGGAGGTAGCTGATCGGGAAGTACGTGAGTCCCAGCGGCACCTCGACCGTCGCCTGCACGCACAGGAACGCCAAGGTCGCCGCGGCGAGTGCGCCGGCGAACCCGGCGCGGGTCACCGCGAGGACCGCACACAGCACGAGCGCGGCCAGCCCCGCGGCGCCGAGGACGCCGGACTCCGCGAGCGTCTGCAGCACCTGGTTGTGCGCGTGGAGCGGCTCCCACCACTGTGGGGTCTGGACCCGCCAGTACGTCTTGGACAGCACGGTGGGCCCATAACCCAGTGGCGGTGATTCCGTGAAGGCCCGCAGCGCGGGCCCCCAGGCGAGATCGCGACCGTTCGTAATCGACGTGATCGCCTTGCCGTGGATCCGCCACAGGGCGACAGTGACCGGGACCAGCGGCAGCAGCAGGAGGACACCGGCCGAGCGGACTCCCCACACGGGCCACCGGCGGGCCACGAGCAACACGATGACGGCAACGACCGCCGAGGCGATGCCCACCCGGCTCTGACTCCAGAGCAGGGCCACCACGCCCAACGTGGGCAGCACGAGGGTGCCGAAGCGGAGATCCCGCAGCGCCAGTGCCACCCCGACCGCCACCACGAAGGCGGCGATGCCGCCCAAGGTGTTCGGATGCAGCGTGATCCCGCTCAATGCGGGGATGCCGGCCACCGCCCGCTCGTAGTGCGGCAGCACATGGAACGCGGCGTCCGAGACGCCGGTGAGACACACGAGCCCGTAGATCAGGCTGAGCAGGACCACGAGGGCGCCGCTGACCACCGCGGTCCGCAGCGCCAGGGAGGAGCGGTTCGGCGCGAGGACGATGGTGGCCGCCACCGCCGCCATGGCGGCCGAGGCGACCGGGACCGGCTGCCCGTGCACGACAGCGGACAGGCACGGCATAAGCCAGAACACCACGACGGCGGCTGTGGCTGCGATCGTGCCGCGGCTGTGAGGCACGCGTACGGCCAGCCAGCCGCCGGCGGCCACCGCCAGGACCAGGACGACCACGTCGGGCCACCCGGGGTCGCGCAGCGGATCCGCCAGCATGGCCGCCAGGACCCTGACCAGCACCACGACGACGACTCCGGCCGCCACCGAGTTGTCCAGGATCTGCAGCGACCTGGAGGTCGTGCCACGGGTCTCGGGGCTCATCCGGTGGCCACCGAGGTCGGTCGCCAGCCCGGATGACCGACCAGTTCTTCCACCGCCTCGACCCGTTCCCGGGTCCCCGCGACGAACACGAACTCGCGGTTGCGCAGCCGCCCCGGGGTGCCGACCCGCAGGCCGGCCGGGCTGTGGATCCCGATACGGGCACCGACGTACCGCGGTGAGTCGAAGTCGAGGACGACCACCTTGTCGTGCCGTCGACCCAGGGCAGCGCTGATCTCGGCGACGTCGACCCACGACTCGTCGTTGTACGACACCATCACGATCTGACCGCGGACCCGGTCGATGAGGTCGAGGAACGCGGTCGGCATGGTCCGCCGGCTGTTGAAGACCGAACGGGTCTGCGGGTCGCGGCTGTCCACCCGCTTGCAGGCGACGCCGTAGTGGTCCGGTTCGTCCCACCGCACCAAGGTCTCCCACACGTGGTAGTTCGTGAAGTAGCGGTGTTGGTTGTAGGGCGGGTCCAGGTAGACGAGGTCGACGGGGGGCAACAGGTCGACGATCTCGGTGGCGTCGCCACGCACCGCCAGCCCGGGACCGGCCAGGAGTTCCGGTGCCCGCAGTTCCAGAGGCCGGTACGACCGCCGTGACCAGGACTTGAGGTAGGCCATCTGCAGGCCGGTGGTGGAGTCCACCCGATCAGCGGCCAGCAGGAGCGACGTGAGCAGCACCGGGTACAGCGGGGTCCCCCGGTACCGGTCCTCGAGGTGATCGCGGATGGCGTCGATCCGCTCCCCGTTGGGTGGCTGCACATATCGGCTCTGTTCGCAGAACGTCCGGGTGAAGTACCCGCGTCGCCCCGGCAGGGCGGCGAGCTCCGCCAACACCTCCGACAGCTCGTCGTGATCGACGTCGGCCCCGTCGGTCGCGATGTAGCAGTGGGCCAGCAACTCGGAGTACGTCGCGAGGTCGACCGCGGTGACCTGCATCCCCGCCGTTTGAACTCCTGCGCGACCCGGGTTGTCCCGGTGAACAGGTCGACTGCGGTCCGGGTTCCGGTGGCGTCGGCGATGGCGCCCAAGACGGGGACGAGCGTCCGCTTGGGCCAGATACTTGATCACCGCGCCCTCCGGGGTTGATCCTGCCACCCGCCCCCGGCGGTCGAGCCCCGGTGGTGAGCCCCGGCAGGTCGAGCGGAGCCGAGACCTCCGCACGCCCGGTGGTCGAGCGGGCCGAGACCTCCGCACCGCCGGTGGTCGAGCGGCCGAGACCACCACCCGCCTCCGGTGGTCGAGCGGAGCCGAGACCGCTGCGCCGGTGGGGTCGGGCTCGGGTCGGGCGCCTCTTGAGGAAGAACCCTTCGGCGGCTTGTTGATGGATGCGCGCCTCGCGGGCTCGGCTGCGCATCGGGTTCCGCTACAGTCGCCGACGCCGACCCGGACCCCGTCGGGCTGGTCGCACGTGGGTTCCGGGTGGTCGAGCGACGAGACCACCCGCCTCGGTGGTCGAGCGGGCCGAGACCGCTGCGCCCGGTTCGGGTCGCTCGGGTCGGCGCCTCTTGGGTCAGGGAACGGCCTTCGGCGGGTTGTGTTGATGGATGCGCGCCTCGCGGGCTCGGCTGCGCATCGGGTTCCCTTCGTCGCCGACGCCGACGCCGACCTGGACCCCGTCCGGGCTCGGTCGGGCGTGGTCGAGCCCCGGTGGTCGAGCGGAGCCGAGACCACCGACGGAGATCACCGTGCGGGCGGGGGGCCTTCGGCGAGGATCGCGGCGACCGCGTGGGCCGCGCGGCCGTCCCCGTAGAGGGTGCGGGAGTGGTCGGCGGGTGTCGGTGGAGTCGACCAGGTGTCGACCTGCGTCAGGTCCGGATCGAGGCGGTTCCAGCGCGCGGACACGGTCTCCACCCACTCCGTCTCGGTGCGCACGGTGGTGCAGGGCGTGCCCAGCAGGTACGCCTCCTTCTGCAGCCCGCCGCTGTCGGTCACCACGGCCTGCGCCTCGCGGACCGCAGCCACCATGTCGGGGTACCCGTAGGGCTCGGTGGCGAGCAGGGCGCCCCCGGTCAGCGTCTCTCCCGCTTCGGCGCTCTTGGCGACCAGGCGGGGATGCGCCATCAGGACCACCGGGACGGGCTGCGCCCGCAACCCGGCGAGGATCTGCCGGAGTCGGTCGGGATCGTCGGTGTTCTCGGCGCGGTGGATGGTCGCCACGACGAACGGACCGGCGACTCCGTCCGGCAGCGGTGGCGCTCCGGCGGACTCGGCCACGCGCAGGCACACGTCCGCCATGACGTCCCCCACCAGACGGCTGCGGTGCCCCAGCCCCTCGCCGGCCAGGTTGTCCATCGCCAGTTGCGTCGGCGCCAACAGCACGTCCGAAGCGTGGTCGGTGAGCACGCGGTTGTGTTCCTCGGGCATGCGGCGGTTGAACGAGCGCAGTCCCGCCTCGAGATGAGCCAGCGGCAGATGGAGTTTCACCGCCACGACAGCGGCCGCCAGTGTGGAGTTCGTGTCGCCGTAGGTCAGCACCCAGTCGGGTCTCTCGTCGGCAAGCACGGGTTCGAGGCGGATCATCATCTCGCCGGTCTGTGCCCCGTGCCCGCCGGAACCGACGGCCAGGTTGTGGTGCGGCTCGGGGATGACCAGGTCGGTGAAGAATGCCTGGGACATCCGTTCGTCGTAGTGCTGGCCGGTGTGCACGATCCGGTGGTCGATACCGGCGGCGGCCAACGCCTCGGCCACGGGGGCCAACTTGACGAACTGGGGCCGGGCGCCGACGACGCTGGTGACCCGCAGGGTCATTGCGACGGCTCGGCTCGCGGCGGCACAGCGCGCTCCGCCTCGCTGTACGGGCTCATGCTGCGCTTCGTGAGCACGGCGACGCGGAACCGGCGCTTGGCGTTGTCGGACAACCGCTTCAGCGTGATCGCGGTATCCGTGCTCTTCGTGTCCACCACCAACGTCTCCCAGCCCTGTCCCGGCACTGCGGACTGGATGCGATAGCCCTTGATCCCCGAGGTGTCCGCCGGCGCCTTCCACGCCAGCTTCACCGACCGGGATGAGGTGCGGGAGGCCGAGCGGTCGATCGTCGGTGCGCCGGGCTGGTCCTTCGACCCCCGGGCGAGGACGAAGGTGGTCGTCATCGAGCGGCCGCTCTTGATGGCGAGTTGGGGTGCGGCGATCACCTTGTACAAGCCGACCGCGATCCAGCCGCCCAGGGGGTCCAGCGAGCCGTTCAGCACCTGGATCTTCCCCTCGGGGCTGTCGACGATCAGGCGCGCCCCCGTCGTATGCGTGAGCTCGATGTGGTGGTCGGCGGAGTCCGTGACCTGCCATCCCGGCGCCAACTGCCAGTACTGGGTCTGCCGACGCCGGGAGGTGTCGGTGACCTCGAGGGCGGACCGCTTGGCGTCGATCAGCGCGCGGCGTCGCTGTTCGGCGCCCATGTCGGTGGTGCTCATCGACAGGTCGTCCAGTCGCCCGGTCCGCGTCACGTCCATCGTGCGGACCTTGGCCAGGTCGCGCGTCTTGTTGCCCAGCACCGGCCGGTTCTGGGCGGTCCGGCCCAGCGCCCAGATGGTGAGGGGCGAGGACACCCGGTCGTAGTCGCGCTGGCCGGAGTCGACCAGGATCGGCAGGGTGCGGGTCTGCCAGGTCACCGCGAGATTGTCGGCGTGCCCGTGGGCCCCGCGCAGCAGGCGGTTCTGCGCGGTCCACCAGGTCGTCGCTCGGTTCGTCCACGACCAGCGGCCCGTGGCCAGCCCGCCGGCCCGGTCGAGGAACGTGAGGGGCAGCCCCGTGGTGTCGGGACGTACGACGACGTCGTTGGCCCGGGTGTCACCGATCAGGGCAGGCAGCCCGGTCGGTCCGATGACCGCGGCGGCCGCGGCTCGGGCATGGGTGAGGTCGGCCGCGATCCGGTCGGCTGCCGCTGTCCGGCCCCGTTGGCGCAGCACGGCCTCGGCGTCCTCCCACATGCGGATGTTCACGCTCTGGTAGTGCGTGGATCCCTCGAAGGACCAGCCCCCGCGGGAGAACACCGCGGGTTGGTCGTCGGCCAACCGGCGCAGCGCCAGGTTCACCAGATCCTGGCGACCCAGCGCGACCCCCACGTCGATGAGGGTCAGGTTGGCCATGATCCCGCCGTTGGCCACCGGCCGGCGGGGCGGGCCGCCGTAGCGCTGCGGGTCGACGAGGGCGGCGGCGTTCTCGCGCAGCAGCCCCCGCAGGCGCTTCACGCCCGTGTAGTGGGACAGGCACAACAGCGCCTGGGTCCGGCGGATCGTCGTTCCCGCGTCCCACCCGAGGTTCATGGCGTACTTCTCGTTCACCGGGTTGGCGCTGCCGGGGTCGGGGGCGCGATGACCGGCGGCGATCAACGCGGCGGCGTACCGCTCCGCGGTCGCGGTGTCGCCTTTCTCGGCGGCGTCCACCGACGCGACGGCCAACCAGGTCAGGGCCCGGAACCACATCGTCTTCGACGGGTCGGTGAAGGGCGAGTGGTAGGGGTCGATCGTGGCCAGGTCGATGGGGGTCGATTCCCCCAGGATCACCAGGCGGTGGTCGTTCACGAGCGCCGAGGAGTTGCGGTACTGCTCGATCTTGGCCAGCGCCTCGCGGCACATCGGGGCGTCCGGCATGGGGCTGCGGACGGCCGGGACCGGGACCACGGCCGGTGTCGCGGCGGTGGCGGCCGTGGTTCCGGCGGTGCCCACCACGAGGGCGGCCACCAGGGCCGTCATCACGCCTGTGCGTGCGGTACGCCGCATACCCGCCTCCAGAGGTCACGCAGAGCGATCACTTGTTCGCGTCAGGGTACCTGCCGGAGCCGTCAGCTCCCGTCGCGCAACGGCGCCAGAGTGTTGTAGATCTCGGCCAGCACCGGCTGTTGGCTCTCCCACGTCCACTCGGGCCGCAGGGGACAGTCGGCCACCGCACGGCGGTACCTCGGCAGATCCGCCAGGACGCCGCCGGCGGCGTCGGCGAACGCGGAGGGGTCCCGGGCGGCGAAACTGCGACCGAGACCGCTGCCCACCACCACCTGCTCCAGGTGACGCACGTCGCTGACCACCATGGGCAAACCCGCGAAGACGTAGTCGAAGAACTTGTTGGGGAGGGCGATCTCGTGGTTCGCGAGATGGATCATGGGGTGAACGGCGACGTCGGCGGTGCGCAGGTGCTGGATGATCCGCTCCCGCGGGACGAAGTCCAGCACGTGGACCCGATCCCGTACTCCGGACTCGTCGGCGGTGGACGCGATGAGTTCGCGACCGAGGGGATCGCGGTTGGCGATGACCGCGAGATGGACGCCGGGGAGGTCGGCCAGGCCCCGGATCACGATGTCGAGGCCACGTCGGGGCGCGACCCCTCCGGAATAGACCAGGAGCGCGACGTCGTCGGCGAGCCCGCAGTCGGAGCGCACGTCGTGGCCGAAGGTGGGATCGAACTCCCGCGCGGCAGCCTCGGGAGCGTTCAGGGTCACCGACGGGCGGACGGCGAGTTGATGGTGCTCCTGCAGCAGGTCGGCGAGGGGTTCCGACACCGTCACGATCCGGTCGACCCTGCGGATGTGGCTCGCCTCGTACCAGATGTTGCCGGCCAGGAACTCCCGGGACTCCTCGAGCCCCGGAAGGAACTCGTGGGCGTCGTAGACCACGCGGGGCACCCGGCGACCGGCGGCGGCGGCCCGTTGTGCGGCGCGCACGGCGATGCCGATCATGCGGAAGTCGTGCGCGTGGATGACATGCGGCCGGACCTTGTCGATGACGGGTGCGTAGGCGTCCTCGTAGGCGACCAGGATCGGTTGCAGGGACTGCCAGTACTCGTCATGCGACGGCAGCGCCGCTGGATCGGTGTCGGGTGCCGACTGGGCCAGGCGGTGTGCCCGCTCGATGGTGGCGTCGATGGCCTCGGCGCGTCGTCGTTCGCGGAAGGTATGCCACCGGGCGGCGATCGGACCGGTCGGCACCTCGGCGGAGTGCGTGTCGTCGGGGTAGGCGAACCGGTGGCTGCCGACGAAGGTGCGCTCCTCCACCGGTGGCCGCCGCCGGCGGACTCGTACCAGGCGGACACGGAAGTCGTCGGTCGCCACATCCTCGGCTCCCGGGCCCCGCCGTCCCAGCACGGTGACGCGGTATCCGAGGTCCGCGACCGTCTGCGCCGACTTGAGGACACGGGCGTCGCCGGCGACCTTGTTGTCGACCATCATCAGGACGCGAGGCCGGCTCGGTGGCATGTGAAGTCCTTCGCGCGCGGGGCCCGGTCAGCCTATCCGTAGAGTGGTCCGGCGATGGCTCCCTCACACCCCGACACGACGGGCGGCAGCGCCCCGGACCTGCAGTCCCTGGTGGCTGCGGTCGCCCAGGGCCCCGACGCAGTGTCGGAGGTGGCACGGGTGGCGCGCCGTGAGGCGTCGCGCGGCGAGGTGCAGTGGGCCGAGGATCTCGTCGCCCGAGCCTCGCGCGCCGTGCCGGGTGGATCAGCCGCCCGGTGGCGGTTGGCGGCGACCGCCGAGCTGATCCGGCTCGACCGCGGGTCGACCGACGGCGACTGGGCCGACCTGGTCCGCGCCCTCCTGGCTGCCGCGGAGTCCGAGGACTCCGCTGCCCCGGACCTGGTGGCCGATGCCACGGACCTCGCCTTCCACCGCAGCCTCCAGTTCGATTCCCCGGACAACCCGCTCGCCGCGGATCCGGCCGGTTTCCTGGAGCCGTTCACGACCAACCGGGTCGTGCGCCGCGCTCTGGACCGATCGCGCGAGCCCCGCGCCCCGAGCTGGGACTTCCGCGGCTACGACGCAGTCCTGGTCTCCCAGGGCAATCTGAACTTCGCGTCCGGGGTCCGGGCTGCCCTGACCGCGCGTTTCGCCACGGTGTCGGACGTCGATCTGCAGCGGTACCCCGACGAGTTCCCGCGCGACAGCCATGGACTCGTCGCTGACGTCCTGGCCGGCCGTCAGGACCGCTGGCGACCCGCCACCGACCTGCTCATGGGGAAATCCCGGCTCGTGTGGGCCGAGTGGGCCCAGCGGCAGGCGATGGTGCCCTCGCATGCCCTGCCCGACGGGCCACGCCTCGTGGTGCGCCTGCACGCCTACGAGGTGTTCACCGCCGTGGCGCAGTTCATCGACTGGCGGCGGGTCGACGAACTCGTCGTGGTGTCGTCGATGATGGCGCGGGCCGCGCGACGGCTGCTGCCCCTGCCGCCCGACCTGCCGGTCACGGTGGTCGGCAACCACCTCGATGCCGGAAGGTTCACCACGGCGAAGGACCCCGACGCCCGCTTCACCCTCGCGCTGGTGGGCCACAACAGTGCGGTGAAGGACCCGGACTTCGCCCTCGATGTGCTCGACGCGGTGGGCGCCAGCGAACCCCGGGCCCGACTGCGCCTCGTGGGGGACCTCATCACCCCCACGGGCAAGGCGCAAGGATGGGCTGCCGCGGCGTACACCGAGGCCTTCTTGCGTCGACTCCAGGAGTACCTCGCCGACGGCCGGGTGGAGGTCACGGGCGCGACCGACGACGTCCCCGGCGAACTGACCTCCGTCGGCTTCATCCTGAGCACGAGTCGCCGCGAGTCGTTCCACCAGGGACTCATCGAGGGTGCTCTGAGCGGGGCTGTGGCGGTGACACGGGACTGGCCGATCATGGCGCCGTTCGGCGGGCCGGGGGACTTCCTGCCGCAGCGATGGGTGGGGTGCAGCGCCGCGGAGTGCGCGGCCCGCATCACCCCCCTCATGGCCGACCCCGAGGCCTGGGACAGGGAACGGCAGCGGTGTCGCGCCGAAGCCCTGGCCGTGATCGCCAACCGCGACGAGCTGGACCGGGTGCTGGCCGGGTGACGCCTGCGGGCGGGACGGGTGGTCGGCCCTCACCGAGCCCGTCGGGCGATGCGGCGCAGCGCCTCGCCCGGACCCAGGATCACGTCGGCGGCCGGGTTGAGGTCCCGCAGATGCCACGCCGTGGGGACCGCCCCCCAATTGGCGGCCACCACCACCTCGGCGTCGCCGATGGCGGCACGGAGTCGTTGGTCGGCCACCGCCCGGCGCCACAACGGATCGGATCCGGGGTCCTCGGCGACCGCCAGCGCGTCTTTGTGGAGCGCCCGCCAGCGCACGTAGTCGGCGACCCTGCGCCGCGAGGGGGCGGGGGTCGGCTCGATGACGAAAGCCGACACGCGTTTCGGTCTGCCCGGGGGGACCGGGCCCTCGAAGAAGGCGGTGACTTCGGTCTGCGGTCCGGTCAGTTTCCGCACGACGGCCCAGGAACTGCGTTGCCGGGAGTGCCCCCCATGCAGCACGACCACCGACACGCGGCTCATGGCGTGCCCTCGCGGACCACGAGTCGGGTCAACCCGGCCACGGCGTCGGCCGTGATGCGGGCGCGATCGAACCGCTGTGCGGCCTGTCGTGCCGGCCCCGGGTCGGCTCCGGCGTTCTCGGCTGCTGCGATGAAGGCGGCGGCGATGTCGGGGGGTGTCAGCGAACGGTTGGGGAACCAGCGCGGGTAGTCGGCGAGGACGGCCGCGGCCGCCGATCGCGGGTCGTGCGCTGACACGATGGGAAGACCCGTCGCGGCGTACTCGTACACCTTGCCGCTGGTCACGTATTCGCTGCCGACCAGGGCCAGCACCAGTCCGTCCCATCCGCCGTACACCTCGGCGACGTCCTCGCGGAGGACCGGCCCGCCGTAGCTGACGCCGTCGTCGGCGAATCGTTCGATGGCCCGCTGACGGCGCCCGGCGCCCACGTTGCCGGTCGCGACGTGGCCCCGGAACTCCAGCGTCGCCCCCGCGAGCAGCGGACTGGCGTCGCGCGCCAACCGCCACCCCCGCAAGACGGTGGTGAGCTGCTCGACGCTCAGGGTGATCGTCCCCAGGTAGCCGAATCGCAGCGGCTGGTGGGCGCGGGCGACGACCTGGTTCCCGGGATCCTGGTCGAACCCGTTGGGCACGGTGATCATCCGGTCCGCGAACTCGGGGTAGCGCTGCTGGTAGAACCCCCGGATGGCGTCGTTCACGAACCACACCTGCGTGGCGCGGCCGAGCGCCTCGGTCTCCCATCGCCCCTCCGCGGAGTCCCGCGTGAAGGCCTCGTCCCCGGAGATCACGTCCAGGCTCCAGGCGTCGCGATAGTCGATGGCCAGGGGCACGTCATGGTCGGCGCAGAACCGGGAGGCGGCGCCGACCCCCACGTACGGCGCCGGCGACACCAGCACCAGATCGGCCGGCCGCCGGCGGTGCTCGTCCGTCAGGGCCCGCTGCAGCGGGTCGAGCCACCGGCCGAAGATCGCCTCGGGGAACGTGGCCCGGTCCAGGGCCTCCTGCTCGGCAAGCCAGTCCTCGTGGTGCAGTGCCTGATCCCGTGAGAAGCCCCGGATGTCGTTGGCCATGTCGTAGCGGGCCAGCGGCAGTCCCACCCGCTCGACCGCCCGCGGCAGTCCGGTCAGCAGCGACGGGTCCAGGCCCATCTCCCGCTCCCAGGACTCGTCCGCCAGGGAGACCGCCGTGACCGACCATCCCCGTTCGACGAAGGCGCAGGCAGTGGCCCGCATGCGGTAGGCGCAGCTCTTGGCGGCGGGGGGGAAGCCGATCGCGAGATACAGGACATGCCCCGTCCCGGCGCCCGGGGCGTGGGTGGCGACGTCCTGCATCGCCCCAGTGTCGCGGACGGGAGGTGCGGGCGGGAGGGCGCATCCTGTTCCGGTCGGTGACTGCGCTCGGTGAGGCATACTGACGGAATGCGCATGACTTCGTGGGTACTGGCGACCGCCATGGCCGTGACGGTCGGCGTGGTGGCACCCGCGGCGGCCGCCACAGACCCGTCGAGCGACCCGGTGTCCCCCCGCGGCCTCATGCCGGCAGCGCCCCAGTCGGTCCTTCCGCAACTGCCCCAGACCCTGTCCGTTCCCGGGGCCTCGGCCGGGCAGCGCTCATGGCTCTCCGGCAGGGCCTCGAGCAACTCGCGCAGGATCCCCGGGGTCCGTCCCCTGAACCGGATCACCGCCCAGGACTTCGGGATCCACAGCTACGTCGGCAAGCCGGCGGTCCCCGCGGGGTCCATCCGACTGCAGTGTGCGCCGCTGTGGTCGGAACTGAATCCGGCCCCCGGCAAGTACAACTGGCGGATGATGGGCTTCTGGCTGAGCCACATCCGGCCCACCGGGATCACCGATCTGCAGTTCTCGATCTGCGGCACCCCTGCCTGGGCGGCGAAGCCGATCCCGCATCCCGAGGTCAAGGTCTACTGGGGTGTCTCGGCGCCGAAGCAGATGTCCTACTGGCGCGACTTCGTGACCCAGTTGGTGAAGCACTACGGGTCCGTCATCAGCGTCTACGAGGCCTGGAACGAGGCGACCTCGCCCTACCAGTGGCAGGGGACACCGGGTGAGCTGGCGACCATGACCAAGATCCTCAAAGAGGTGGTCGATGAGTACGACCCCACGGGCACCGTGCTCGCGGCCAACGTGCAGACGGCCGAGCAGTCGGGCTGGTACAACTCGTTCTTCCCGGCCTACCTGAAGGCCCTGCGGGCGCGCGGGTGGCCGGTGGACGCGATCACCATCCACACCTACGCCGGAGGCCCGACGACCACCGCCAATCAGGCGCTGGCCAAGCGTCCCGAGGTGCTCACGAACGTGCTGCGCATGGTCGAGCGCTATGACATGCCGATGCGGGTGGGTATCTGGGACACCGAGACCAACTACCTCGGCCCCACGCGGTCGGGTCGTTGGTCGCAGGCGTACTTGGCGCGCACGTACTTGGACTCTTGGCGCTTCGGTGTGCGGCGCACCTACTGGTACACGTGGACCCTGTCGCCCGACCAATGGCTCGGCGTCGATCTCACCCCACACAGTGCCGCCCGCTCAGCCTTCACCACCCTGGCCGGCTGGACGGTGGGGGCCCGGTTCAAGGGGTGCATCGGCAAGGCGGGGGTCCAGCAGTGCCGCTTCTCCCGAGCGGGTCGCTCGTTCGCCATCGCGTACTCCGACACGATGACCGCCCACCGCATCCGACTGAAGCGCAAGGCGACGGTCTGCCCGGTGAGTGGGGGGTCCTGCAGCCGGGTCAAGAAGTCGCTGAAGGTCGGCTACCTTCCCGTCCGGATCAGCTGACAGCTGCAGCGCACCGGACCGTGGTCCCGGTGGCCGCGGATTCGAGCACGGCTTCCGCCACCGCCAGGGTGCGGGCCCCTTCCGCCAGGCTGACGATGCGCGACGGCTGGCCGAGGACCGCATCGCGGAAGGCCTCGTGCTCCGTGCGCAGGGGCTCCGGTTTCGGGAACGAGTACCGGATCATGTCCCCTTCGCTGACCCCGCGGAACCCGGCGATCTGGGTCCACTCGGTCGGCACCGAACCGTTGGCGTAGTAGGTGAGGTCCGCGGACAGGGTGTCGGCCACGAAGGCCCCCTTCTCGCCGGTGATCACCGTGAGGCGTTCTTTCATGGGAGACAGCCAGTTGACGAGGTGGTTGGTCACCGTGCCGCCGGTCAGTTGCCCCGTGATCGCGACGAGGTCCTCGTGCGGCCGACCCGAGCGATGGGCGGTGTGGGCGGCGACGGTCGCGTACTGCTGCTGCGTGACCCAGGCGGTCAGGTCGATGTCGTGGGTGCCCAGATCCTTGACGACGCCGACATCGGCGATCCGGGCCGGGAAGGGCCCCACGCGGCGCGTGCTGACCTGGAACACCTCGCCCAGATCACCCGCCTCGAGCCGGGCGCGGGCCTGCTGCAGGGCGGGGTTGTACCTCTCGATGTGGCCGACCCCCCCGACCAGGCCGGCGGAGTCGAAGGCCGCCACGATCTCGTCGGCCTCGGCGCTGGTGGCCGCCAGCGGCTTCTCGATGAGCGCGGCCACCCCCGCTGCCGCCAGTTCCATGGCGATGCCGTGATGGAAGGCCGTCGGCACGGCCACCACGCAGTAGTCGATGCCGGTGTCGATGAGGGCGGTGACGCCGGACAGGACCTCGCGGTCGCCCGCCACCCCGTGCGGATCGCCGGTCGGGTCCGCGACGGCGACGAGATCCACGCCGTCGAGGGACTGTAGGACGCGGGCGTGGTGCCGCCCCATCATCCCGAGCCCGATGAGGCCGGCGCGCAGGTTGGCCATCATGCGCCCTTCGCGACGTCGTTCACGGCGGCCACCACGGCGGCCACGTCGGCGTCGGTCAACGCGGGATGGACCGGCAGCGACAGCACCTGTCCGGCTGCGGTCTCGGTGACCGGCAGGTCGAGCACCAGGTCGAACGTGGGCAGGCGGTGGACCGGCACCGGGTAGTAGACCCCGGATCCGACCCCGCGGTCCGCCAACGCGGCGGCGAAGGCATCCCGATCGCCGGACACCCGGATCGTGTACTGGTGGTAGACGTGCTCCGCGCCCGGCGCGACCGGCGGTACGACGACGCCGGACAGCTGCGCGTCGTACACCGCCGCGATCTCCTGTCGGCGGCGGGTCCATCCCGGCAGCTTGCGCAGCTGCACCCGGCCGATGGCCGCGTGCACGTCGGTCATCCGGTTGTTCAGTCCGGCGACCTCGTTGTGGTACCGCTTCTCCATGCCCTGGTTGCGCAGCAGGCGGATCATGCGGGCCAGTTCGGGGTCGCCCGTGACGACCATGCCGCCCTCGCCCGAGGTCATGTTCTTGGTGGGGTAGAAGGAGAACGCGGCGGCATCGCCCCAGGCGCCGGCAGGTCGACCTTCGAGGGCGGCGGCGTGGGCTTGCGCGGCGTCCTCGAGCACCAGCAGTTCGTGGTCCGCGGCCAGGTCCATGATCTGCGGCATCGCCGCCGGGTGGCCGTACAGGTGCACCGGCATGATCGCCCGAGTGCGGGCGGTGATGGCCTCGACCACCCGATCCGGGTCGAGGCAGAACGTGGCCGGGTCGATGTCGACGAAGACCGGGGTGGCGCCCGCGACTGCCACCGCGTTGGCCGTTGCGGCGAACGTGAAACTCGGCACGATCACCTCGTCGCCGGCCCCGATGCCCATCGCCAGCAGCGACAGGTGCAGGGCCGACGTCCCGGAGTTCACCGCGACACATTCGCGGCCCTGGACAAGCTCGGCGAACTCGTCTTCGAAGGCGGCGACCTGGGGTCCCTGGGCGATCATGCCGGAGCGCAGTACCTCGTCGACCGCGGCGCGTTCCTCGTCGCCGAGGATGGGCTGGGCGGCAGGGATCATGGTCAGTTCTCCTCGTCGGGGATCAGGGATTCGGCGTCCTGGGTGAAGCCGGCGCCGGTCACGGGGCAGCGCCAGTGGTCTGGTCCGTCGGCCACCAGCGGCCGGCCGGCCGGTCCCACCCAGCCCACGCGACGAGCGGGCACACCGGCGACGCAGCCGTAGTCGGGGACGTCCGAGATCACCACCGATCCCGCCGCCACCAGCGCCCATCGTCCGATGGTGACCGGCGCTACGCAGACCGCGCGGGCACCGATCGCCGCGCCATCGCCGATGGTCACCCCTACGGCCTCCCAGTCGGAGGCGGACTTGGCCGAGCCGTCGGGGTTGACCGCGCGCGGGTACTGGTCGTTGGTCAGGACCGCCGCCGGGCCGATGAACACGCCGTGGCCGAGTCGCGCCGGTTCGTAGACCAAGGCGTAGTTCTGGATCTTGGAGTTGGCGCCGACCACGACGCCGGTGCCGACGTACGCGCCGCGGCCGATCACACAGCCGGATCCGAGCCGCGCGTCCTCGCGCACCTGGGCGAGGTGCCACACCCGGGTGCCGGTGCCCAACTCCGCGTCAGGAGCCACGTCGGCAGAGGGGTCGACGATGGCCTCGGGCGACTCGGTCACAGCCCGAAGTATGTCCCATGTGCCGATCGACCGCCCTCGGTGGTCGAGCGGAGCCGAGACCACCCCGCCCCGGTGGTCGAGCGGAGCCGAGACCAACCCAGCCCGGCGGCCTTACTGTGGCGTCATGCACGACACCCAGGTCACCTTCCCCGCCGGCGCCGTCGAGGGCGTGGGCCGGATCGAGGCCGTGCTCCCGGTCGGCGATGGCAGTGGCGGCACCGTGGCGGTCGGCGACGACGCGCTTGCGGTGCACGCCGACACCGCGCTGCTGGGGGTGGTGCTCGATCGCACGCCGTTCCATCCGGTCGACCACGCGTGGCCCGACCAGCCGGCCGACGACGGGACTGTCGCCGGGATCCCGGTGGTGTCGTGTGTGACGGCCACGGCGGATCCGGACGACCAGGTGACGGCCGACGGGGCGATCAGAGTCCGACGTGGCACCGAGGGTCACCGATGGCTGGTGCTGCACCTGCTGCCCGAGGCCCAGGCCCGGACTCTCGGGGAAGGTCAGGAGGTCGAGGCCGTGGTCGACGCCGCCCGCCGGCAGCGCCTTTCCCGCGGTCACAGCGCCTGCCACCTCGCGGCCCTGGCGCTGAACCGCGTCGCGGCGTCGTTCTGGGATTCCGACCCGGGCCGTTCGGACTCGCTGGGCAGCCCCGATCTGGACTCCGTGGCGATCACCTTGTCGCGGATCGTGCCCGACGGCGCCCTCGACGTCTATCGGCTCGGCAAGAGCACCCGCCGCAAGGGGCTGCGGACCGCGGACCTGCTCGCCGACCTGCCCCGACTTCAGGTTGAGGCGAACGCCGTGCTCGCGGAATGGACCGCGGCAGGCGGCGCGTCGACCGTCGACACGGGCGGCGACGAGTCCCTGTCCGCCCGCCGCATGTGGCGCGCCGAGTTGCCCGAGGGGACGGCCGAGATCCCCTGCGGCGGAACCCACGTGTCCGACATCGGCGAGCTGGCGGGGATGTCGGTGACCTACCAACCGACCGATGGCGGTTTCCAGGTGGTCACGCGTTGCCTCGCCGACTGACGTTCAGTCGACCTCGATACCGTTCCGCTCCTGCCGGGCCTTGATCAGCAGTTCCAGGAACCGGTCCCGGGGCAGCACGGCGCCTTCGCGGCGCACGGCACCGTCGTCGATCCCCAGCGGCCGGTCGACCCGCACCCACGATTCGCGGCGCTCGCGGTCCCAGTCGCCCGAACCGACACTCACCCACCCGCGGTCGCCGGCGTGATCGCGACTCGACAGCATGAACGCCACACACTGCCGGGGTTGTTCGCCACGGCCGATCGCGACCAGAGGCCGGTCCTTCCCGACCCGGTCGTCCTCCTCGTACGGAACCCACGCCCAGACGATCTCCCCCGGATCCGGGTCGCCGTCGTGCTCGGGGGCGTAGTCGGGCGTGACCCGGCCGGAGTACGAGTACGCGCCACCGGAGTCCGGTCGAGGGTCGGGCTCGTCGGTCGGCCTCATCGGGTCGCCTTCCGCCCACCGGCGGCCTTCTTGGTCGGGGTCTTCTTCGCCACGGCCTTCTTCGCGGCGGGTTTGGCCGCCGCCTTCTTCGGCGCCGCCTTCTTCCCGGGTCGCGATGCGGGACGCCGTTTGCGCACGACCGGCTCCGGCGGGGTGTTCGGACGTCCAGATGAACTCATCGGCTGACGGAGTTGGCCGACCTGCAGGTCCCACGCCTTGACCCCACCGACGATCCCCGCGGAGTTCGGCACGACCAGGATCGAGCCGCCGACGATCAACAGGTCGCGCTGCTCGACCTTCGACCCGTTGCCGCCGCCCAGGTACAGCCGGTCCCACTCGAACATCGGCCGCAGCCCGATCAGGCACTCGCGTACTCGCCGGGACCACGCCAGGTGCCCGAGCCGTTTGCGGGCGGCGTCGCCGATATAGGTGTCGTAGATCCGGCCGCGGCGCACCGGCGCGCGAGACACCTCAAGGTGGGGCAGGAGGTGCCCGTCGTCGAAGATCGCGCACCCGAGCCCCGTGCCCAAGGTGAAGACCACCTCGAACCCGAAGCCGGTTACCGCCCCGGCTCCGGCCACCTCGGCGTCGTTCAGCACGATCGCGGGCATGTCCAACCGCTCGGCCACGGCCTGCTGGGCGTCGTAGTTGCGCCAGGCCTCGACCAGGGCGGGGTCGATGCGGGTGTGGGGACCCCGCTTGGTCACGTAGTGCGGCGTCGACACCACCCGGCCGTGGCGGATCATGCCGGGCATGCCCACCGTGGCCCGGTCGGCACGGGGCAACTTGGCGGCGAGATCGTCGAAGATCCCCATCAGCCGTTCGGGCGCCAGAGGGTACGGCGTACGCACGCGGATCTGCTCGGCGACCATCTGGCCCCACGGATCCAGCACGGACCCCTTGATCCCGGTTCCGCCGCAGTCGATGGCGAGGGTCAGTGTGGCCATGGCGACATCGTGCCGCCTCCCGGCCCGGGACACCCGCGGAACCGGGTTGTCCGGTCAACCCCGGCGAACGGCGCCGCACCACCCCACGGGTACATTCGTCGGTAGCCCCCGGCCGAGGAGTTGAGTCCGTGCGCATCGGAGTTCCCCGCGAGTCGAAGCCCGGCGAACGCCGGGTAGCGGCCACCCCCAAGACCGTCGCGCAACTGGTCGCACTCGGCTACGACGTGGCGGTGCAGGCCGGCGCCGGTGCTTCCGCAGCGTTCGACGACGCCGCCTTCGCGGCGGCCGGCGCCCAGACCGTCGGCGACGACGTCTGGCAGTCCGACATCATCTTCAAGATCAATCCACCCGACCCCGCCGAGGTCGCCCGCCTGCACCGGGGACAGACCCTCATCTGCCTCCTGGCTCCCGCCATCGACCCCGATCTGACCGCCGCCCTGGCCGAGCGGGGCGTGACGGCGCTGGCGATGGACGCCGTGCCCCGCATCTCGCGGGCGCAATCGCTCGATGTGCTGTCCTCGATGGCGAACATCGCCGGATACCGCGCCGTCATCGAAGCGGCGAATGAGTTCGGTTCGCTGTTCACCGGACAGGTCACGGCCGCGGGCAAGGTCCCGCCCGCCAAGGTCCTGGTCGTGGGCGCCGGAGTGGCGGGCCTGGCCGCCATCGGCACCGCCGGCAGCCTGGGGGCGATCGTCCGGTCCTTCGACGCCCGGCCCGAGGTTGCCGAGCAGGTCGAGTCCATGGGGGCCGAGTTCCTCCGGATCGACGTCGAGGACTCCGGCCCCAGCGCCACCGGCTACGCCAAGGAGATGGGCGAGGACTTCAACCGCAAGGCCGCCGAGCTGTACGCAGAGCAGGCGAAAGACGTCGACATCATCATCACCACGGCGCTGATCCCCGGAAAACCCGCGCCGCTGTTGATCACCGAGGACATGGTCGCGTCGATGAAACCGGGCAGCGTCATCGTCGACATGGCCGCAGCCAACGGCGGCAACGTCGCCGGATCGGTAGCCGACGAGAAGGTCGTGACCGGCAACGGCGTCACGATCCTCGGCTATACCGACCTGCCCGGCCGGCTTCCGACCCAGGCGTCGCAGTTGTTCGGCACGAACCTCGTGAACCTGATGAAGCTGCTCACCCCGGGCAAGGACGGTGAGCTCGTCCTCGACTTCGACGACGTGGTCCAGCGGGGCGTCACCGTCACGCGCGACGGCGAGGTGCTCTGGCCGCCGCCCGCGGTCCAAGTGTCGGCGGCGCCCGCTGCGGCGACCCCCGCACCTGTCCCGGAGCCGGTCCCGCCCAAGGAACCGATGTCGGACGGGCGCAAACTCGGCCTCATCGGGGTGGCCGCGGCGCTGTTCCTGCTGCTGTCGTCGGTCTCGCCGGAACCGTTCCTGGGTCACTTCATGGTCTTCGCGCTGGCGGTGGTGATCGGGTTCTACGTGATCGGCAATGTGCACCACGCCCTGCACACCCCGCTGATGTCGGTGACCAACGCGATCAGCGGCATCATCCTGGTGGGAGCCCTGCTGCAGGTGGGCCACGGCAGCACAGCGGTCACCGCGCTGGCCTTCATCGCGATCCTGGTGGCCAGCATCAACGTGTTCGGTGGATTCACGGTGACCGCACGAATGCTCAAGATGTTCAAGCGCGAGGACGCCCGATGATCTCGCTGACCCTGGTCCAGGGCGCCTACATCGTCGCGGCGCTGCTGTTCATCCTCGCCCTGGCCGGCCTGTCCCGGCACGAGTCCTCGGCGATGGGCAACCGCTACGGCATCTTCGGCATGGCGATCGCGCTGATCATCACGATCATCGCCGCCGTCGGGGGCTTGAACGGGGTCGGCGAGGCCAACGACCGCGCCGGCAGCGGCGGGGTGGGGCTCGCACTCATTGTCGCGGCCATGGCCATCGGCGGCGCGATCGGGATCTGGCGGGCCCGCCGGGTCGAGATGACCGGCATGCCCGAACTCATCGCCATGCTCCACAGTTTCGTGGGCCTGGCTGCGGTCCTGGTCGGCTGGAACTCCTCGTACGAGTTGGAGGTGCCGTACCCGGGGATCCACGACACGCCGAGGTGTTCGTCGGGGTGTTCATCGGTGCGGTCACCTTCACCGGCTCGATCGTCGCCTACGAAACTGTCGGCCAGGTCAAGTCGGCGACCATGCTGCGCGGCGCACAACGTCGTCAACCTCGGCATCGTGGTCGCGGCGGTGGTCGCTGACGATCGCCTACGTGATGATCCCCCGCAGCGAGATGGTCCTGCAACAGTCGCTGCTCGCGCCATGACCCTGCTGGCACTGTTCCTGGGCTGGCATCTGGTGGCGTCGATCGGCGGCGGCGACGTGCTGATCGTGGTCTCGATGCTCAACAGCTACTCGGGCTGGGCGGCCGCGGCGGCGGTTTCCTGCTCAACAACGACCTACTGATCATCTACACCGGCGCTCGTCGGCTCGTCCGGTGCCTACCGCAACTCGTACATCATGTGCGAGGCGATGAACCGTTCCTTCATCTCGGTCATCTCCGGGGGATTCGGCGTCGAAGCCGGCACGGTCCTCGTCCGACGTCGACTACGGCGAACACCGCGAGATCACCGCCGAGGGCGCGCTGCCGAGATGCTCGCCGAAGCGCTCGTCGGTGATCATCACGCCCGGATACGGCATGGCCGTGGCGCGAATGCCCAGTACCCGGTGGCCGAACTCACCCGGCAACTGCGGGACCAGGGCGTCAGTGCGGATTCGGCATCATCCGGTGGCCGGTCGCCTGCCCGTACATGAACGTGCTGCTCGCCGAAGAAGCCAAGGTGCCCTACGACATCGTGCTCGAGATGGACGAGATCAACGACGACTTCGCCGACACCGACGTGGTCCTGGTGATCGGCGCCAACGGCCACGGTGAACCCGGCGGCCATCGGCAGGCCGAACAGCCCCATCGCGGGGATGCGTGCTGACGGTGTGGGAGGCGCGCAACGTCATCGTCTTCAAGCGCTCCGCTGCTCGGCGAGCTGCGCCGGGGTGCGAAACCCCCTGGTACTTCAAGGGGAACAGCCAGATGTTGTTCGGCGACGCCCCGGGACCAGGTCGAGGACATCATCCGCGCGCTCTGAGCCACGGCGAGGCCGCCATGCCGTGGCGTGACCAGGGCAACACGGCCAGCGGCTGGCCCCCTTCCACCGAGGCCTCTCCCGGTGACACCATCGACAGCATGGATGACGCCGGTGGACGCCGCCTTCGTGGCGTGGCGCGAGAGGCGGGTGGCGGCGTTCCTCGCCGCCTACAGCAGTTCACCGCCGACCGGCCGACTCGCCGACGCCCGGTATCGCCGGGCGGATCCGGATCCGTGGTCGTCGTCGCGGCGGTCACCTGGTGCTGCGCAAGGCTCGGGTGCGGCCTCGCCATGAACGTCTCGGCCCGTTGACGAGATCGCGACGAGACCTTCGAGATGCGCCGAGCCGGCGTGGCGATCGAGGACGTCGAACACTCGACCCGCGAGCACCTCGCCGCTCGCCGCTTCGGCACCAACGCACGAGGACGTCGTGCAGTTGTTGCGCGACGACCCGGACGACGCCGGCGCTGATCGACAATGCTGACCCGGATCGAGTTCGGTCGGCGGAGCAGCAGCCGTCCTTGACGTCGCCTGACCATCCAGGTCGACGACCGCGACGAGGCCTTCCTCCGCCAGGCCTGGCTGTCGCCCCGGGGAATCGACGACATCCCGGTCGGTGCTCCTGGTGGTATACTAGCGAGGACCAGGTCGTCGCCGCTGCCGCCAACCATCGGGCCAGGGACCGACCCGACCCGCGCACCACGCAGGAATCCGCCGCCCTTCGGGCCGCGGGCGCCGCGATCGGGACCTGGCGGCTCGACGACTGCACCTCTACGTGACTCTGGGCCATTACCCATGTGCGCCGGCGCGGTGGTCGCTGCGGGTCGATGAAGCCGGCTGGTGTTCGGCGCCTGGAGCAGCCAGGCCACCTTGGGGCGTGCGGATCGCTGTTCGACATACCGCAGGACCGGCGCCTGCCCCACCGGCCCGAGGTGGTCGAGTGCTGGCCGAGCCGTGCGGCGGCTGGTCTCCAGGGTTCTCGCGGAAGCCCGGCGGCGCTGAGGTCCCAGCCCGGCTCGGTGCGGATTGGTGGCGCGAACAGCGCGCCCAGGCATCCTCGGCGGCGGTGGCGTGCTCGAGCGGCCAAAGGAGGCGCGCTGCTCGGCGTGTGGGGGCAGCTCCACCCGTGCCGGGACATCCACCGCCACCGCCATGTCCGCCCCGGTTCGATGAGGCACCTGAACCCGTGGTTCGGGTGCCTCTTCTGTGTTTCGGGCGCCTGTGGCCAACCCGGCATCCGTTCCGGTGGCGCAGTAGGTTCGGCGGTGCCGTCGAGGGCATGGCGCTCGAGCTGGAGGATTGGCACGCAGGCCCTGACCGTTCGCGGGCGATACGGACCATGTCGTCTGTTCGTAGTGTTCGAGAACCGCTCCCTGGATAGCCCTCTCGGGCGTCTCTACGGCGCCGGCAGCCGAACAGCCGAGGGGTGCTGGGCCGGGAGCCGGCAATCCGGTGCCGGCGTGGGCCGAACACCAGCCCCGGACGGCGGCGGTCGAGGTCGCGGTGTTCGTGGGCGACGACATGGATGCCCCGAACCCCGACTCCGGCGAGGAATACTTCACACCAACGCAGTTGTTCAGGACGCTCGACGGCGGAACCGGTTTCGCGGGCGCCGACTCGATCAAGGCGCCACAACCCGTACCGCCGGCCGAAGTACCCCGACTCCTGCGGACGGCTTCGTCACTTGACTCTCGTTCTTCACCTGGAGAAGGTCAGCAGCCCAGGTATGAAGTACGCCGATCATGCAGTGCTGCCGCCGATCAGGAGTGCCGGTGCTCAACGGCTGGCCCGCGAGTTCGTGTTCGACCACTACCGCCTGCAGTGCCGTCGCAGACGTTCATGAAAATCCGCTCGCCCGGACCGCCGCCACCTGCACGCCACTGCCGACGGGCGGCACGATCCGCCGAGCCGATCTCGCACTGGTCCGGCAACACCGCCGAGACGATCTTCGACCGGCTCGGGAAGCGCAGGCACCTGGGAAGGTCTATGTGGAGGGCGACACCCAGGCCTCGCTCACCGGGGATCATCCACTGGCCGGCTACGCGAGAAGTTCGGCACCCACTTCGTGCCCTTCAACGAGTTCAAGGGCCGACGCTGCTGCTCGGCACCTGCCCGACTACGGCGTTGATCGAGCCGAACTGATCTGGGCACGGCATTCCGCGGCGCGGGCGCCGCTGGCGCCGGGCATCGACCTGGCGGTGGACCCGCCGTCGTCGATCCTGTCCGGTGAGGCGTTCTGCAGCCAGGTCTTCGACGCCTACCGCGGCATGCGGTCCCGAACGGCGAGAACGTCTGGAACACGACCCTTCGATCGGCTGGGACGAGCCCGGCACCTACGGCGTTCCCGCTGGGCGGTCAGCGCCCGATCAACGGCGCCAGGAGAACAGTTCGGCTTCCGTTTCGACCGCTCCGGCTATCCGGGTGCCGGCCATCGTGGTGTCGCCGTGGTCGACCTGGTCAAGTCTTCAACGACGAAAATCGACACGTCTGCTGCTGGCCACGCTGCGCCGGATGGGACCTCGGCGAGCCGTTCTCGGAGCGGGACAAGGCCGCCGCACCGATCGACTACGTCTTCAGCCGGGACACCCCGACCGATCCCGACACCTGGACGGTGCCGCGTGCTCGGGATCTGCCGCCCGCGCAGGTCGATTGGGAGGCCAACGACCGGTCCCTGAGCAATCTGGGCAAGGCCGCGATCCCGGGTCTGGTGAAGATCGCGAAGCAGAAGGGCTGGACGTTGCCGCCGCAACTCGAGGACCCGGACTTCCACCTCACCAGCGCGCTGGCCTTCCATGCCCAGCAGCTGTTCTTCGCGGGGATCTTCCCCCGACTCGGACCGTCGGGGGAGCAACTCGATGCTCTGAAGGCCACGGTGGCCCAGGACCTGACGCAGGCGACACAGCCGGAGGAGTAGCGCCCCGATCGGCGTTCCCAGGACTCGCCGCCGTCGCGCTGCCACAATCCGGCCATGGCGCTGCGCATCGAGGACTACGGATTCATCAGCGACAACCAGACGGGGGCGCTGGTCGGCAAGAACGGGTCCATCGACTGGCTGTGTCTGCCGCGGATCGACTCCGGCGCGTGTTTCGCCGGACTGCTGGGCACCGACGAGAACGGCCACTGGACCATCGCACCCGACGCCGATGACGCCCGCGTCAGTCGTCGCTATCGGCCGGGGACGCTGATCCTGGAGACCGAGTTCCACACCCAGGGCGGCGTGGTGCGCATCATCGACTTCATGCCGCATCGCGATCAGCACCCGACCGTGGTGCGCATCGTCCAGGGCGTGAGCGGCAGCGTGACGATGTCCATGAACCTGCGCATCCGATTCGACTACGGCTGGGTGACGCCCTGGGTGCGGCACCACGATCAGGGGATCTCGGCGATCGCCGGGCCCGAGGCACTGATGCTGCGCACGCCGATCGGCCTGACGGGTCGCAACATGCACACCGAGGCCCACTTCCGGGTCGGTGCGGGCGACCGCATCCCGTTCGTCATGACCTGGTACGACTCCGCCCAGGATCCGCCTCCGGCCGAGGACGCCGAGGACCTGCTCGACGACTGCGAGGCGACGTGGAAGGCCTGGACCGACCGCTGCGAACTGCAGGGCGATCTGGTCGAGGACATCACGCCGTCACTGACGGTCCTGAAGGGACTGACCTACCAGCCGACGGGCGGCATCGTCGCGGCAGCCACGACGTCCTTGCCCGAGCAGCTGGGCGGCGAGCGCAACTGGGACTACCGCTACTGCTGGTTGCGCGACGCGTCGATGACGATGCGCGCACTGGTCGAGGGGGGTTATCTGGACGAGGCCCAGTCCTGGCGGGACTGGCTGCTGCGTACCGTCGCCGGCGATCCGGAGCAGCTGCAGATCATGTACGGCGTCGACGGCACCCGTCGACTGCCCGAGATGCAGCTCCCGTGGCTGACCGGCTACGAGAACTCGGCCCCGGTCCGGCTCGGCAATGGCGCCGCCGACCAGTTCCAGTTGGACGTTCCCGGTGAACTGCTCGACGCGATGGGGGTGGCCCGGCTCGCCGGGCTGGAGCCCGACCCGCACGCGTGGTCGGTGGTGCAGGTCGTCATCGACCACATCGCCAAGGTGTGGGACCAGCCGGACGAGGGCATCTGGGAGGTGCGCGGCGGCGCCCAGAACTTCGTCTACTCGAAGGTGATGGCCTGGGTGGCCGCGGATCGGGCTGCCCGCCGGTTCGAGTTGTCCGGCGACCCCGACGGGGGCAAGCGATACCGCTCCCTCGCCGACACGATCCACGCCGACGTGATGGCGAAGGGTTTCGACGAGAAACGCAACACGTTCGTCCAGTCGTACGGTTCCCAGGCTCTGGACGCGAGCCTGCTGCAGATCCCGATCGTGGGATTCCTGCCCGGGGACGACTCGCGGGTGGCCGGCACGATCGACGCGATCAAGAACGAACTGGTGCAGGACGGGTTCGTGGCCCGCTACCTGACCGACGATGCGGCGTCGGACGGTCTGGCCGGCACCGAGGGCGCTTTCCTGATCTGCTCCTTCTGGCTGATCCAGGCCATCGCCATGCAGGGCAAGATGGACGAGGCCCGGGAGTTGCTGGAGAAGATGCTCGAACTCCGCAACGACGTCGGCCTGCTCAGCGAGGAGTACGACACGGTCAACCAGCGGATGCTCGGCAACTTCCCGCAGGCGTTCTCGCACATCGGGTTGGTGAACGCCGCCCTCGCTTGCGAGGCCTGCACGTCGTAGCCGGTGGTCGAGCGGAGCCGGGACCCTGCCCCCGGTGGTCGAGCGGAGCCGAGACCACCGCACAGGCGTGACGTTCCCGTGATCCACACGCCGCGGTGGTCGGGTATTTTCGGGGTTCGGCGGACGGCGACCGGGGTGGTTCGGCATCATCTAGGGTGCGCGGATGCTTCCCCCCGTGCAGGAAGAGTGGACATGTTCGAGCGGATCACACGACGGCAGGCTGTGCCCGCTGCGGCGATCGCCGGCGGTGTCCTCTTCGCGTGTGTTCCGTTGACTCCGGCGATGGGACTGATCGGGGTCCCCACGGTCGCCGTGGCCGATGCCGACGCCACGACGCAGACGCCGACCGATGCCTTGAGCCCCGTGATCCAGATGGCCGCGGCCGAGGAACAGCGGAAGATGCTCGCCGAGCAGCAGGCGCGACGCCAGGCGCTCGAACTCAAGCAGGCCCGGCGGCAGGCGGCCCTGCTGGCCCGCGGCGGCGGTGGCCAGGCGCTGAACCTGCCCGGGGGCACGGCCCAGGTGACCACCGGTGGCGCCATCCCGACCACCCAGGTGACCGCCAAGACCCGCCAGATCCAGGCGTTGGTCAAGAAGTACTTCCCGGCCGATCAGCTCGGCAACGCGATGGCGGTGTCGGCCTGCGAGTCGGGACACAGCGACGCCAAGGGTGCGGTCAACTCCGACGGCACCATCGACTGGGGCGTGTTCCAGCTCAACGACGGAGGCACCCTGCAGGGGGCCCTGAGTGCGATCGGCGTGTCCTACAGCTCGACGGCGGAGGCTCAGAAGCGTGCGCTCGACACCGAGACGAACGTCAAGGCAGCGGCCTCGATCTACGCCGAGCGGGGCTGGGGGCCGTGGGTCTGTGCGTACAAGATCGGCGTGGTCGCGGCGCTGTACTCGAGCACGCCGGGGCCCATGGACGGCAAGTTCGACGCCTGGGGCAAGCCGACGGTGAACGTGCCTGTCGTGACCGTGGCCCCGGGATCGGACACCCAGCGCCCGGCCGACAACCCGAAGCCCAAGCCGAAGCCGACCAAGAAACCCAAGCCGGACCCGGATCCCACCACCAAGCCGACACCCAAGCCCACCCCGTCGCGGACCCCGACGCCCAAGCCGTCGACCTCGCGGACGCCGACTCCGAAACCGTCGCAGTCCACCACGCCCTCAGTCACCCCGAAGCCCCAGCCGTCGACGCCCCAGCCGCGCACCTCCGGCTCGCCGCGCTGACGCGGGCCACCCTCGACCGCAAACCTCGGGCGAAGGCTCAGAACTCGGCCCTAGACGCTGTCCCATGCCCGTGGCCTGCGCCTTGGCCCGAGGTTTGCGGTCCGGGGCGGGGCACCGGGTACCCTCGTGGGCGGAGGATTCGCCTAGTGGCCTATGGCGCTCGCTTGGAAAGCGGGTTGGGTTAACGCCCTCGCGGGTTCGAATCCCGCATCCTCCGCTCTGCCGGCGCCAGCGCGCCCACCGTGCTCCGGGTGTCCACGACCACATGCTCCATGTGGGCCGTGACGACCAGGTCGTCCCACCCGGCGAACTGCGCCAGCCGATCCTGGATCGTCGTCAGCGGCACCTCCTGGTGGTACGTGCCGACAGTCACGTGAGGCACGAAGGGGATGTCGCGGTCGGGGCCGTTCACGGCCACCAGCCCGTCGCGGGCCGCCGCCCAGGCCCCCCCGACCGCCAGGTACACCGCCGAGGAGAACGTGTCCGGCACCCCGACCGTCAGCGACACCGTGCGCTGGTCGGGAAGTCGTGGGGAGGCGTCGAACCCGCCGACCCACAGGGTCACGTGCGCCTGTCCCGGATTGGTGACCTGCACCAGGTCCGCGAGCGCGGCGGCGACCGCGCGGCGGCGCTCCTCGACCCGGGGATCGTCGATCATCGCCGCGACCACGCTCCACCACCGGGGCCCGGATCGCCACCTGCGCAGGACGTCCGGGTCGGGGACCTGGGTCAGCTCAGCCACGAAGCGGTGACGTGGTTCAGGTGATCGACGGTCGCGTTGATCGCCGGCACGTAGGGCAGGTCGAACGCCGCCGCCAAGAGCAACTGCATCCCGACCCGATCGATCGCCTCGGCGTTCAGGTCGGCCGCCAGCGAGGCCAGGTGGGCGTCCTCGGCGATGGGGATCCCGTGGGCCGCCATGGCGTGCCGGTGCTCCCGCGCATGGTGCCGCACGGTCGCCTCGTCGGCATTGGGATCGAGGGTGAACGTCAGCAGCTCCGCCACGTCCCGGGTCGGGGAGTCCTTGCGGGCCAACTCCCAGTCGAGCACCAGAAGTCGCCCATCGGCCCGGAACCCCACATTGCGCGGGTTGAAGTCGTTGTGGGCCAGGACCGTGGGCAGCACGTCCTTGGCGGCATGCCAGGTGGGCAGGGTCTCGATCAAGGTCTCCCGATTCCGCTGCACGGCGTCGGTCACGATGTCCGGGAACCGGTCGGCGGCGTCGGCGAGCAGTGCGCGCCACAGTGCCGAATCAGCGGACATCGAATCGGCGGTCGGACGCCGGGGCAGCCATGCGACGTCGCCCACCGCCGACGTGCTGGCGGCGTGGACCGCCCCGATCCCCCGCAGGGCCGTGTCGATGTCCTCGCCCGACCAGTGGATGTCGGTCCCCCCGGCGTCCAGACCCCGCACGTGACCCTCGTCGGCCACGACGATCGCCCGCTCCCCGTGGACGGCGATCACGCCGTAGAAGACGGGGAGCACGGCCTCGAGCTCGGGGAGGTCGCGGGACAACTCGTAGAGGTTCGCCTCGCGGGTGCCCGTCGCGACGACTTCGGCGGTCGAGTGGAATAGCGGGTACGGCTGCGGCAGGGCCACATCGTGGTGCTGCACGATCCACGGGATCAGGGTCTCGCCGATGCCATGCACCGGGTTGACCTTAACGATGAGGTCGAGCACTCGGTCGCCGGAGTGGATCTGGAACCCGGTCACGCCATGGACGTCGTCGTCCCCGCTGGGTCCGTACTTGACCGCCAGCCAGGGCTGATCACTCGTGTCCGTCGGAGGTTCGCGGTCGATGACGATGTCGGACCCGGAGCCGAACGCGGCCGCCAGCACGTCGGGCAGCCCCGCCGCGATGTCGCTGAACCTCATGGTGTGTCCCTCGCCTTCGACCGCCGTCCGCGTCCCGCACTCACCCTGGCACGTCGCGCCCAGGATCGCTCAGCTGATGTCGAGAGCGTGGAACTGTCCCGACCGGGTGCCGAAGTACATGCCGCCGCCGTACACCGCGGGTGTCGACTCGATGCATCCTGACAACTTCTTGTCCCACAGCGGCTTCGGCTCGGACTTGGTGTCGGACACGTCGAACGCGTGCATCGACCCCTGGCAGTCGCCGAGCAGGAGCGTGTCGTCGACCACCACCGGGGACTGCCACAGGGGACCGGGGAGTTCCCGTTCCCAGCGGACGTCGCCGGACTGACGGTCGATGCCCAACACCCGGCCTCCGTCGGTGTCGTAGATCACGATGTCCTTGTAGAGCGCCGGCGTGCCCCAGACGCCGCCCCCGAGGCGCCCCTGGTCGTTCACCGACCAGACGAGGGGATCGTTCTTCTTGCGGGGGTCGAGCTTCATCATCTGGCCGACCTCGCGCGAGCGGGAGTTGCCCTTCTCGAACTCGGACCCGATGTACAGGTACCCGTCCTCGTCGATGGTCACCGAGGCGTCGGTGTCGTCACCGGTCCAGAACCGGAACACCCGGTGCGGGTCCTTGCCCTTCTTGAGTCCGCTGATGTCCCAGCCCTGCACGAGGCCGGCGCTGTTGGCGAAGTAGACGGTGTCCTTGTAGATCGCCACCGAGTTCTCGATCGACGTCTGCGGACTGCCGAAGTCGCTCATCAGCTGGGAGTCCCAGCCGGGGGTGTTGAACACGAGCTTGGGGTTGACGGTGACGTTGCCCTGCTTGTCGTACTTGCGGTTCAACTTCACGATGTGGAACTGGCTGTTCTCGCCGCCCTCGAACAGGTAGTCGTCGATGACCAGCGGCGAGCCGTCCCAGTCGTCGTTCCACTGCACCGGCGACACGTCGTTGGCGTTGAGCCGCCACAGTTCCTCGGCCTGGTTGCCGTCGATGGACAGGACCCGCAGATTGTTGTCGCGGGAACCGGTGTAGACCAGCGGATACCCGTCCGGGTCGACGGTGACCGAACCTTTGATGATGTCGCCGGTCTTGAACGTCGGCAGGATCTCCTTGCCGTTGTCGGCGTTCAGGAAGTGGACGCCGTAGTCGTAGGCGCCGAAGACGACCCACGTCTTGCCGTCGCGTTCGAACACCGACGGCTGGCCGGTCCAGCCGCTGCCGCACCACTGCATGGCGCCGTGCTCGTCGATCGAGGTGCCGCACATCTGACCGTTCTTCGGGTACGTCCACTTCTCGTTCGGGGTCGTCTGGGTGACCGGGCCCTGGCCGTAGTACGTCCGGGTCGGGTTGCCGCGGAACGTGATCAGTCCCTTGACTGTTCCGGGCGGGTACGGCTGCCCCACTCCCGCGGGGTCGGACCAGTACTGCGACTCGGGTGTGGCCGACTCGCTCGGCTTGGCCGACGTCTTGGCGCCCGACGGGGACCCCGTCGTCGTGGTGGGAGGGGACTGCGTGCATGCGGACACCAAACCCGCGACAGCGACAGCGGCGAACAGGACGCGGGAGATCTTCACAAGGCAAGAGGGTACGGGCCTCGTGGAGCCTGCCCGGTCGGGCACCGGTCACGAACCGGTGCCGGATTCCGGAGCAGTTCGAGCGGAGTCGGGGCGCGAGTGGCGGATCGCCCCCACCCGTTGTTACCGGTGAGTAACGAACGTGCCTACACTCGGGGGATCAGGGGTGGCCGCCCCCGATCCGATGCGGGTTTTCCCCGCCGCAGCTCAAGGAGCAGATCGTGTCGAGCGAAGCATTCATCTACGAGGCCATCCGCACCCCACGCGGTCGCGGCAAGGCGAACGGCTCTCTCCACGGCGTGAAGCCGGTGTCGTTGGTCACGGGGCTCCTGCATGAACTCACCGCCCGCCATCCGGGCATGGACCCCGCCCTGATCGACGACATCGTCCTGGGTTGTGTCACCCCGGTCGGCGATCAGGGCGCCGACATCGCCAAGACCTCGGCCATCGCCGCCGGCCTGCCCGACACCGTGGCCGGCACCCAGATCAACCGGTTCTGCGCCTCGGCCCTCGAGGCGATCAACATCGCGTCGCAGAAGGTGCGCGCCGGCTGGGATCAGCTTGTGGTCGCCGGCGGTGTCGAGTCCATGAGCCGGGTCCCGATGGGTTCCGACGGCGGCGCGTGGGCGATGGACCCGGAGACCGCCTACGACACCTACTTCGTGCCCCAGGGCATCAGTGCGGACCTCATCGCCACCACCGAGGGCTTCACCCGCGAGGACGTCGACGCGTATGCGGTGCTGTCCCAGGACCGCGCCGCCAAGGCCTGGAGCGCGGGTCACTTCGCCAAGTCCGTGGTCCCGGTCAAGGACGTCAACGGCGTCACGATCCTCGACCATGACGAACACATGCGCCCCGGCACCACCATGGACGACCTGGCCAAGCTCAAGCCGTCGTTCGTGGGCATCGGCGACATGGGCGGCTTCGACGCGGTGGCGCTGCAGAAGTACCACTGGGTCGAGAAGATCAACCACGTCCACACCGGTGGCAACTCCTCGGGCATCGTCGACGGAGCCGCACTGGTCCTGGTGGGCAGTGAAGAGGCCGGCCGGATCGCCGGTCTTGCGCCCCGTGCCCGCGTCGTGGCCACCGCGGTGAGCGGCGCCGATCCCACGATCATGCTGACCGGGCCCACGCCCGCCACTGAGAAGGCGCTTCGCCTTGCCGGACTCACTCCCGCCGACATCGACGTGTGGGAGCTTAACGAGGCGTTTGCCGCGGTCGTGCTCAAGTGGGCGAAGGACTTCGACCTTCCGATCGAGAACGTCAACGTCAACGGTGGCGCCATCGCCATGGGCCACCCGCTGGGTGCCACCGGCGCGATGATCATGGGCACCGTGGTCGACGAACTGGAACGCAGCGGCGGTCGCTACGGCCTGGTGACGTTGTGCATCGGCGGCGGCATGGGCCTGGCCACGATCATCGAGCGCGTCTGACGGCGACCGCAGACCTCAGTCGGAACACGGACAAGAACGGACTTCGGAGACAGCAATGACCAACATGATCAAGTGGGAGCAGGACGCCGACGGGATCGTCACCTTGACGATGGACGACCCCGACCAGGGCGCCAACACCATGAACCGGACCTTCCAGGACTCGCTCGCCGAGACGACGGAACGCCTGGTCGCCGAGAAGGACACCATCACCGGCATCGTCCTCACGAGCGGCAAGAAGACCTTCTTCGCCGGCGGTGACCTGGGACTGCTGCGACAGGCCACCAAGGCCGACGCGGCCGAACTCGAGGCGCAGTCGCTGGCCATGAAGAAGAACCTGCGCACGATCGAGACCCTCGGTGTGCCGGTGGTCGCGGCGATCAACGGAGCCGCGCTCGGTGGCGGCCTCGAGATCGCGCTGGCCTGCCACCACCGCATCGCGCTCGACGTGAAGGGCAGCGAGATCGGTCTTCCCGAAGTCACCCTCGGGCTGCTGCCCGGCGGCGGCGGAGTCGCCCGCACCGTCCGCATGTTCGGACTGCAGAAGGCGCTCATGGAGATCCTCCTGCAGGGGCAGCGGCGCAAGCCGGCGGCCGCTCTCGAGGTGGGCCTGGTCGACGAACTCGTGGACTCGCCCGAGACCCTGATCGCCAACGCGAAGGCCTGGATCAAGGAACACCCCGAATCCGGGCAGGCCTGGGACGTCAAGGGCTACAAGATCCCCGGCGGCACGCCCAGCAACCCGAAGTTCGCGGCCATGCTCCCGGCGTTCCCGGCCAACCTGCGCAAGCAGCTCAAGGGTGCGCCCATGCCGGCGCCGCACCACATCATGTCGGCGGCCGTCGAAGGCGCCCAGGTGGACTTCGACAACGCTGACCTGATCGAGACCCGGTACTTCGTCGATCTGGCCACCGGCCAGGTGTCGAAGAACATGATCAAGGCGTTCTTCTTCGACCTGCAGAACATCACCAAGGGCAGTGCCCGTCCCGAGGGCTACGACACCTACCGCGCCCGCAAGCTCGTCGTCCTGGGGGCCGGGATGATGGGCGCGGGGATCGCCTACGTCTCCGCCCGCTCCGGCATGGAGGTCGTCCTCAAGGACGTCTCCCTGGAGTCCGCCGAGAAGGGCAAGGACTACAGCCGGGGGCTGCTGGACAAGGCCGTGAGCCGCGGCAAGATGACCCAGGAAGCCGCCGACGAGGTGCTCGCCCGGATCACGGCCACCGACAACCCGGCCGACGCCAAGGGCGCCGACCTGCTCATCGAGGCGGTGTTCGAGGACCCCTCACTGAAGACCAAGGTCTACGCCGAGATCGAGCCGTACCTGGCCGAGGACGCCCTGCTGGCGTCGAACACGTCGACCCTGCCCGTCACCGGGCTGGCCCGCGGCGTCACGCGGCCGGCGGACTTCATCGGCATGCACTTCTTCTCGCCCGTCGACAAGATGCCCCTGCTGGAGATCGTCGTCGGCGAACAGACCTCGGACGCGGCCATCGCCAAGGCGATCGACGTCGCGCTGCAGATCAAGAAGACCCCGATCGTCGTCAACGACAGCCGCGGGTTCTTCACCAGCCGCGTGATCGGCAACTTCATGGGCGAGGCCGGCGGCATGGTCGCCGAAGGGGTCCCCGCGGCGTCGATCGAGCAGGCAGCGCTGCAGGCGGGATACCCGACGGGTCCGTTGGCGCTGTTCGACGAGGTGAGCCTGACGCTGGGTCGGCGGATCCGCGAGGCCGGTCGCGAGGCGGCGGCCGCCGAGGGTTGGGATTTCCCCGACCACCCGTCGTACCCGGTGATCGACACCATGGTGCTGGAGTTCGAGCGCGGGGGCCGGGCCGCCGGCGCCGGGTTCTACGACTATGCCGACGGCAAGCGCGTCGGACTGTGGTCGGGGCTGGCCGAGCGCTGGCAGGGCGACATCGACCCTCGCAGCATCGACCTGACCGAGCTCCAGGAGCGCATGCTGTTCGTCGAGGCCATCGACTCGGTGCGCTGCCTCGACGAGGGGGTGTTGCGCTCGGTGCCCGAGGCGAACATCGGCTCGATCTTCGGCATCGGCTTCCCGCCCTGGACCGGTGGAGTGCTGCAGTACATCAACGGTTACCCCGGGGGCCTGCACGGGTTCGTCGAGCGGGCCAACGAGTTGGCCGCCAAGTACGGCGACCGGTTCACCCCGCCGCAGTCGCTGATCGAGAAGGCGTCGGACGGCAGCACCTACGAGTGAGTCACTGACCCGTCGTCACAGGTCCGCCAGCACCGTGGCGGACGAGGTCGGCCAGACGGTCGGCACGTCGCCACGGCGCGGGCCGGACCATGGGGCAGGGGGGGAGTGGATGCGCTCCGCCACGCGATAGGCGTCCTCCTCGTACTGGGACCGGATCCGGCGGAAGAAGTCCCAGGCGGCGTCGCGGTCGGCGACCAGCGGGATGCCGACGAGGTCCATGAGTTCGACCGCGTGGTCGAAGTCGGCGCGGGTGAGGGTGCAGGAGTCAGCCGTCGCGGAACGATGGCTGAGCATCCGCGCGCGATCGCCGTCCAGCCGGATGGCCCGATAGAGCGCCTCGGCCCGGGGATGGCCGGCATCGGGTTCGGAGAATTGGAGGGGGTCGCCCTCGTGGTCCCGCCATCGACGCGGCTGATCGACCACGACCCTCATGACCCCGAGGGTCTGAACGCCTTCCGCGACCAGCGCGGTCAGGTCGCCGTCCCGCCGCGAGTCGGCCACGGCCAGCTCCAGAGCCGCTGCATCCATGCGGGCGACCAGGGTCGTGACCCAGCCGCGCATCGTGCCCGAGGACCGGAAGTACACCAGCATCGGATACAGCGTGTGGGCGACCCGCAGTTGGCAGACCCAGTCCACCCACCCCTCGCCGAGTGGGTCCATCGGCCCTGAGTCGCTCAGGTGGCGGCGGCAGAGCAACTCCGGCCCCCACGCCGGTTCTCCGGCCCAGACGCTGGACTTCGTGACCCCCGCTTCGCGGGCCTGGTACGACGTCAGCAGCACCAGCAGGTAGCCGATGATCACGGCGATTATCACCATGCCGGTGAGCGCCGCGGCGAAGGTGACGATCACCTGGCCCACATCCACCACCTCGGACAGGCCCAGGGTGAGAAGCCCGGAGCCGGCGCCGATGACCGACTGCAGCGCGGACTGGCCGGTGAAGGCGAACAGGAGCAGGGTGAACCCCAGCAGGAATCCCAGGACCGCGATGATCAACATGCCGATCACCATGATCGGACCCAGGCCGGCGAGCACCCGATGTTGCCGCCGGTATGGCCAGTGGGTGGCCGCGACCAGCGAGATGAACCATTGGGTCAGCGCCCGCGTGCCGCGGGTGAGCGGCGACGACACCGGTCGGGGGACCAGCAGGTCGGTGACGAGGGAGCGCGCGATCAGCAGCACAATCACGGCACCCGCGATCCCGGCCACCCAACGCAGTGTCATGTCCACCTCCGGCGCCCGGTGTTGACCCGAGGGCCGACCGGCGTCCCGCGACGGCCCGGCTGGGTCGAGGCTAGTGGCCTGGGTGCCTTCCTCGTCGTGAGATCGACGAGGTCCAGACGGGGCCCCGGGACGGTTACGAGGACGACGAGGGCGTGGCACTCGCGAACTGGTCCTCGATGTACTCCTGGCCAGGTTCGACGACATCCCACACGGACTCGCCCTGCGGGATGGTGAATGTGTCGGTGAATACGGCAGTGCGGCGCCCCTGGTTCGACCCGGACATCACCAACCCGGACGGCATGTCGTAGCACTCGCCCTTGCGGGCGGTGGAGGGGTCCGCGCCTTCGAGGTACAGCGTCATCTGGCCCTTGAGCAGGCAGGTCTTGCCTGAGTACGGGTGGGTGTGGATGGGGGTCCTGGTGCCGGCCGCTCGGCTGTCGCGGAAGACCACCGTGTGGGTGCCGTCGCCGTTGTCGGTGTCACTGACCAGCACGGATTTGATCACCTTCGCCGGGCGCCCCGGCGGCACCATGCCGTTGACGGTGCTGGCCGTGATGTGGGAGTGCGAGGGGCTCGCGCCGTCAGACGTGGACGCGTCGCCGGAACAGGCGGTCAGCAGCGTGGCCGTCACGGCGGCCATACCCATCACGGCCCAGGCGGCGCGTCGGCTCGCGGGAGGCGCCGCGGGGTTCCGAGGGCGACTGGCCATGTGTCTCTCGATTCTGCGATGGCGTCTCGGGTGACCCGCATTGTCACAGTCCCCCGGTCGGGTTGGCGCGACGATGTCTCGGTGAGTCAGCCCTTGCCCAGAGCTTCGAGCGCATCAGCGGCACGACGAAGGTCAGCGGCCTCGTCGGCGCGGCCCGCGGTCTCTCGGACGTCGGCGGAGGCCCGCAGCTCGGTCACCTCTGCCTGCAACAGTGCGAGCTGCTCCTCGACGGGCACGGTGCGCCGCGCCGCTTCACCGGCCCCCAGCCCTGCGACCGATCCGGCGAAGTTGTCGTCTCCGCTCGCCTGATGATGCGAACTGTCCACGGCCTCCGCGTTGGCGAGCTCGCCGAGTAGAGTGCGGACCGCGGTCGTCAAGGGGCGGTCGCCGCTTCGCATGGACTGGCGCAGGAGTTCCCGCAGGCGGTCGGTCAACGATGGCGTGGCGTCGGTCATGGGGCCATCATCCCGCCCCGGTGGTCGAGCGAAGCCGAGGCCACCGGGTGGTCCACCGGCGCCTCGCCTCTGGATTCCCGTCGGGCGGCCACGCGGTCCCGCAACGGCGCCGGATATGGCCGACTGGGGGGATTTGTGGCGGGAGCGGCGGGCACGTCGGGGAACCACCAGCCGGGTGGCGGCGTCTGAGTTCCGGGCCGATGACGGGAGGACGGCATGGTGAGTACTCGACGGGTCGCCGGATGGCCGGCGGCACTGGCGGTGGCCGGGCTGGCGGTCGCGGGGTGCGCGGGAGGCGAGGGGGCGCCACCGCAGGCGTCGGGAAGTCCCACGGCCGTGGCGGTGGTGTGGCGCGGGACGGCCGTGTCCCCGATGTCGGAGTTGATGCTGCGGAGGTGCAAAGACTTCCGGCCACCGGGGCCGGTCTCCCCGGGCCGATTCACCACAGGCATCGCGATGCCCGGGACTGATCGCATGGTGACGGTGTCGGATGTGGCCTGGGTGCTGACGTGTCGCGGGGGGGAGTATCGGGCCCATTCCACCGATGTGGAGGCGACGGGTGCAGCCGGCCTACCAACGGCAGGTCGGGGCGCTCCTGACGGCGCTGGCGGCACCGGACAAAACGCCGGATGACCGGCCGTGTGTTGTCGGGTTCCAGGCGCCGAAGCCACCGTGGCTGGTGATGGTCCTGCGGGACAACACGTACCTGCAGCCGATGGCGCCCATCCAGGGGTGCGACCGGACGAGCCGGGAGGTGGCGGCACTGGTGGATCAGATCGCTGACACCGAACGGACCATCCCGATCGACTGACGGGTTCCGCAGATGTGGAGGCCGCCCTGGGCGGCGTGGTCTCGCCTTCGCTCGACCACCGGGAGGGTCTCGGCTCCGCTCGACCGGCGGGGTCTGGGTCCGCTCGACCACCGGGGAGTACCGTCGGCCCATGACCGACACCGTCCGTTCGGCGTGGACCCGCGATCGGTATCCCCGAGAAGGGGACGGCGTCGCCTTCGACCGTGTCGTGTTTTTCTCCGATGCGGTGTTCGCGATCGCGCTCACCCTGGCGGCCGTCGAGATCGGACTGCCCGAGGTCGAGGGCGACACCAATTCGATCTCCGACTTGTGGGATGCGGTGGTGGCCAAGGGGCCCGGCATCGGCGCCTACATCGTGGCCTTCATCTGGGTGGCCGTGTACTGGCGCGCCAACCACCGGTTCACGATGACCCTGCGCGCCATGAACGGCGCCTACGTCCGCTCGGTCCTTCTCTACCTGGCGCTGATCGCCTTGCTGCCGATCCCCGCGGGGCTGCTCGGTGAGTACTGGCAGAACCCGCTGGCCATCGTGATCTTCGCGGTGTACGCCAGTGCATGCAGCGCGATGGAGGTGGTCCTCTTCTGGGTGGCTGATCGCGGCGATCTGTTCGTCGCCCCCTTGTCGGCGCCGTTCCGGCGCCAGCAGATCATCGGGTCGCTCACGCCGGTGGCGGTCTTCCTGCTGTCCATCCCGATCGCCCTGTTCTCCCCGAGCCTGGCGCTGTTGTGGTGGGTGGTCGGCTCGATCGGCAGCGGGATCGTCGTGAACACGAGACTCCAGGCCGCCCCGCCCCCCGATCCCGAACCCGGCACCGAGGGCCCGTCCGGGCCATAGGATCCGCGTGTGACCGAGCCGCGCGCCGCCGCCTTCTTCGATCTGGACAAGACCATCCTGGCGAAGTCGAGCACCCTGGCGTTCACCCGCAAGTTCTACGAGGGCGGGTTGATCAAGCGACCCGACGCGATCAAGGCCGCCTACGCGCAGTTCGTCTACCTGCTCTCCGGAGCCGACCACGACCAGATGGAGCAGATGCGGGTGTACCTCTCCGACCTGGTGCGGGGATGGGATGTCACGCGCGTCCAGGAGATCGTTGCCGAGACGATCGACGACATCGTGGACCCGATCGTCTACGCAGAAGCACTCGAACTGATCGACGAACATCACGAGGCCGGCCGCGACGTGATCATCATCTCGTCGTCGGGGACCGAGGTCGTCGAGCCGATCGGCGACCGGCTCGGTGTCGACCTCGCGATCGGGACCCAGATGGCCGTCGACGACGGGCACTACACCGGCGAGATCCTGTTCTACGCCTACGGTCCGCACAAGGCCGACGCCATGCGCGACCTCGCCGCCCAGCGGGGCTACTCGCTGGCGGACAGCTACGCCTACACCGACTCTCACACCGACCTGCCGATGCTGGAGATCGTCGGCCATCCGGTGGCCACCAATCCCGACTCCGAGCTGCGGCACATCGCCGAGGAGCGCGACTGGCCGATCGTCCGCTTCTCCAAACCCGTCGCGATGCGAACCCCGCTGGAGACCAAGGAAGGCCGCCGCGCGGCGGCGGTGGCGATCGGTGGCGCGGTCGCCCTGGGGCTGGCGTGGTACGCGGGGCGCCGGTCGGCCGGACCTCACTGACCGAGGGTCTCGGCGTCGCTCGACCACGGGGGGTCTCGGCTCCGCTCGACCGGCGGAACTGTCCTGTTTGCCCCGCTTGACTGGGCCGAACGGGTTACCCCACGTCACGGAGTCAGGCAACCCGACCTCGATCACCGAGGTAATGCGATATGGCCACCGTGGACAATGTCCTGCGCGCCACCGCAGCGGTGCTCGCGGTGGGTGCAGTCGCCGTGGTCGCCGCCAACCCCCAGTTCCGGGCGAACTTCGCCGCCGATGCGCGGAACCCCGTGGCCAGCGACGCCCTGCAGCGGGAGGCGGACTCCGGGAAGGGCTACACGTTCCTGTTGAAGTCGAGCGACAGCCGCTACCCGGGACGCTGGTGTGGGGGCACCATCCGCTACACGCTGGACCTCACGCGTGCCCAGACCGTGGGAATGGACCCGGCGACGGAAACCGCCCGGTGGGCGCGAGTGCTGCAGAACTGGTCCGCCGCCTCGGGCGGGTACTACCGGTTCGAGTTCGCCGGTGACCGGTCGCTGACGACCAAGGACGACGGTCAACTGGACCTGGAGTCGATCGAATCCGGCACCATCGGGATCACCTATGTGACCGGAGCCGACCAGCCGGGCGACGCCACCCATCGAGCAGCCGCGGTGCGGGGCCGGACAGCGGGGAACGGTGGGCTGCAGGTGTCCAGTGACACGGGCAGCGACGGCGGCATGCTCGTGGGTGACAAGGGTTTCGTGATGATCGACGCCGATGATGCCGTGGCACTCGACGCCGACGGGTTACGGCAGGCGCTGTACCAACACGAGTCCGGGCACGCCTTGGGCCTCGGTCACGTCGACTCGCGGACCTCGATCATGAACGGGACCCTGAGCAACACGCGGCTCTCGCTGGCGCCCGGCGACGTCGCGGGCCTCCGGGCGCTCACCCAGATGCCCTGCAGCGACTGATCGGGAACACTCAGCCGTCGACCGGCAGGTCGGGCACCAACTCCGTTGCTGCCGCGGCACCGGAGGTCACCCACTGCGAATGGGCGCGTAGCCACTCGGCCATACCGTTGGGTTCGCCGGACGCATAGGCACGCAGGGCCTTGACGTAGCGGGGGCGGCCGAACATGCGCAGGCCGGCCTCGGGGATGGTCCAGCCGTCCGGGTCGACTCCCTTGGCGCGCATGACGACGCGGGTCAGGGATCGTGCGACCAGACCCGAGCCCCAGTCGAATGGCTGGGTCACGGCCACCTCGGCGTGGGCGATGGCCGCCACCGCGAGAGCCGGGGCCGCGGTGTCCGAGGTCAGGAGCCGCGCCAGGGCGGCCAGTCGGGCGGTGGCGTCGGCGGCCGGCACCGCCGTCCCGGATCGCAGCGGGTCGGGCACCTCGTCCGCGGCGCGCGGCCTGCCGACCTCGGCCGACGAACCGACGGCCACGATCGCGTGCAGCCGCGCCAACGCCTGGAGCGGTGCGGACGTCATCAGGTCGGCGACCGCCGGGATCTCGGCGTACATCGCCACGGTGCGCGCGGCGGTCCTGCCCACGGGGGAGTCTTCGAGGGCTCCGGAACGCAGCGACGCCTGGGGGACCTCGGCCCCCTCGAAAGCGGCATCCGCCCACGCGCCCAGCAACGTGGACTCGGTGCTGAGCCCGACCCCGGCTGCGGGCTTCGCGGTTCCACAGCAGCGCGTCGACGGCGTGCCGGGCGGCCTGCAGGTCAGTGGCCACATCGGGCAGTTGCGCCAGCACGGCGATCGGATCCGACACGTGATGAAAGTAGCGCGCGGGGCGGATAGTGTCGGCGGGGACCACTGATCGGCCCACGTCGCGGACGTGGGCCACCTGGAGACATCGGAGCAGCGCGTGAGCAACGAATCCCTCGAGAACCTGCTGCAGGAGGACCGTGCGTTCCCCCTGCCGCCCGACTTCGCGGCCCACGCGAACGTCCCCGCCGAGGCGTACCAGGCGGCCGCAGATGACCGACTGGGTTTCTGGGCCGAGCAGGCCGGGCGCCTCGACTGGGCCGAGCGCTGGTCGCAGGTCCTCGACTGGAGCAACGCCCCGTTCGCGAAGTGGTTCGTGGGGGGCAGCCTGAACGTTGCCTACAACTGCGTCGACCGACACGTCGAGGCCGGGCGGGGTGACCAGACCGCGATCATCTTCGAGTCCGAGGCCGGCGACGTGCGCGAGATCACCTACGCCGAACTCCAGGAGATGGTGTCGCGCGCGGCGAATGCCCTGCAGGGCCTGGGGGTCGAGGCCGGCGACCGCGTCGCGATCTACCTGCCCATGATCCCGGAGGCCGTCGTCGCAATGCTGGCCTGCGCCCGGATCGGCGCCCCACATTCCGTGGTGTTCGCGGGGTTCTCCGCCGAGGCCCTGCGCAGCCGGATCGACGATGCGCAGGCCAAGGTCGTGATCACCGCCGACGGCCAGTTCCGTCGCGGCGGCGCGATGCCGCTGAAGCCGGCGGTCGACGAGGCGGTGGCCCAGACCCCCTCGGTCGAACATGTGCTCGTGGTGCGCCGCACCGGCGGCGACGTGGCGTGGACCGAGCGGGACGTCTGGTGGCACGACGCGGTCGACGCCGCCGCTGCCCATCACCATCCCGAGGCCTTCGACAGCGAACATCCGCTGTTCATCCTGTACACGTCGGGCACCACCGGGAAACCCAAGGGCATCCTGCACACCTCGGGGGATACCCGACACAGGCCGCCTGGACCCACTGGGCGGTGTTCGACCTCAAACCCGACGACATCTACTGGTGCACTGCCGACGTCGGTTGGGTCACCGGACACTCCTACATCGTTTACGGCCCCCTGGCCAACGGCGCGACCCAGGTGATCTACGAAGGCACCCCGACACCCCCACAAGGGCCGCTGGTGGGAGATCGTCCAGCGCCACCGCGTCACGATCCTCTACACGGCGCCCACCGCGATCCGCACGTTCATGAAGTGGGGCGAGGAGCTGCCCGACTCGTTCGACCTGTCGTCGCTGCGCTTGCTGGGGTCGGTGGGCGAACCGATCAACCCCGAGGCCTGGATGTGGTACCGGCGGGTGATCGGCGGCGACGACTGTCCGATCGTCGACACCTGGTGGCAGACCGAGACCGGGGCCATGATGATCCCGCCGCTGCCGGGGGTGACCGCGACCAAGCCGGGTTCGGCGATGACACCGCTGCCGGGGATCGGGGCGCAGGTGGTGGACGATCACGGCCGGCCGGTCAAGCCCGGCGGCGGCGGCTACCTGGTGCTGGACGAGCCGTGGCCGTCGATGCTGCGGGGGATCTGGGGCGACGACCAGCGCTACATCGACACCTACTGGTCGCGCTGGCCGGACGTGTACTTCGCCGGCGATGGCGCCAAACTCGACAGCGACGGGGCGATCTGGCTGCTGGGCCGCGTCGACGACGTGATGAACGTCTCCGGTCACCGGATCTCCACGACCGAGGTCGAATCGGCCCTCGTCTCCCACCCGGCGGTCGCCGAGGCGGCTGTCGTGGGTGCCACCGATGCCACGACCGGGCAGGGAATCGTGGCGTTCGTGATCCTGCGCGGCACCCACACCGATGGCGAGGAACTCGTCGCCGAACTGCGCGACCACGTGGCCCATGAGATCGGTCCGATCGCCAAGCCGCGTCAGATCATGGTGGTCTCGGAGTTGCCGAAGACCCGGTCCGGCAAGATCATGCGCCGACTCCTGCGCGACGTCGCCGAGAACCGCGACCTGGGCGATGTCACCACCCTCGCCGATCCCGCGGTGATGAACCTGATCGCGGCCGGTCTCACCAACTCGACCCGAGGGCTGACGAGGTTCACTCGGCCGGCGACCGCCGACCGCGGACGAGCAGGGCCACCGCGGCCATGACCCCCGCCACGACGGCGGACCCGATCGGGCAGACGGCGACCGTGGTATCGGCACCCAGGGCGGCGGGGACCCCGACCGTGGTGTCCATCAGCCAGGTCACCCAGAGGGCGAAGAGCGCCGTGGCGATCACCCCGGTACCCAGCGGGCAGGTGTTGCGGCGTCGCCTCAGGACGATTCCACGATCACGGCGATGATCAGAACTGCTGCGACACCGGCGGCGAACACCAGCGGTCCGGCCTGCCACGTGTCGAGAGTGTAGGGCTCGGGAGCGGCGCGGGTGAGCCCCAACGACACCCGCGCGCCGCCGAGGCCGAACATGATCGCCGTACCCGCCAGCGGCATCAGCAGCCCCACCGTCAGCGCGGCCACCGGCTGGCTGGTCAGGTAGAACACTCCGGCCAACAGGACCACGGTGAACACCACGCCGGGGACGACTACCACGCCCCAGGCCACCCCGCGTGCGGCGTCCAAGTGGGGGCGGAGAACCGTCGTGGCCAGGCCCACGACGAGCATGAGCAGGATCGCGCCCACCACCGTGCCGGGGCGGAGCCCGCCGGTCCACAGCCAGGTCAGCCCCATGCTCGAGTCGACCGTCCCGGAGTCGCTCGTGGTCGTCTCGGTCACGATGCTGAGCACGACCACCGCAGCAGCCACGATCCCGAATGTCAGACACGCCATCGCCACGCCGACAATGCCCGGCGAGTACCGCCGGAACAGTCGGGCGGCGATGAGGCCCGCGGCGGCCGTGACCAGCAGGGGTGCGCCGGCGACCCACGTGGTCCAGCCCGCACCGGTGGGCAGGTCGCTGGTGACCACCTGATGCCACCCGCCACCGAGCCCCAGCCCCGTCAGCCAGGTGCCGAGTCGCAGGGGCGCGGTGGTCGTCGCCCCCAGGACGTTCAGGACCAGACCGAGGACGAGCCCCGTGACTGTGGCAGCCACTCCGGCCACCAGACCGGTCACTGCCCCGGCGGCAGCCGGACCGGGACCTGTCCGGGTTTCGGCCTGCGCGTCCACGGGTGTCGTCGTGCTCATGAGCTGCTCCCGTCGAGTTCGGCGGTCGCCGCCGGGAAGGCGTCGGTCATCACATAGGCGGTCACGCGATCCGGCAGATCGGCCGGCACGGTCACCGAGGTCCCGGTGATGGTGCCGTCGGCGTCGGTCGTCATCGTCGTGTCCTGGTAGTAGTCGATGGGTACCGGTCGCCCCGTCGCAGTGTCGAGGAGCAGGATCGAGACGAAGTGATCATCCTTCTTGTAGGGCACGTCGGGCGCCAGAGTGATGGGCGCGCTGACCCGACCGTCCGCCAACGTGACCTTGCCGACCGTCAGACCCTTCACCCGGTGCAGGGCAGGCGAGTCCGCGGTCCGGCCCAGGTAGGTGCCGGCGGCGGTGATCACGCCGTCGGTGTCGCACATCCCCGTGATCGGCATCTTCGTGCCGTAGGACGGGATGTCCGCGCACACCGACTCGGCCAGGAACTGGGCGTCAGGCCGCACCACGCCCTCGGCGTCGAACGTGCCGCGTAGGTCGAAACGTCGCAGGGGAACGGGTCCGAACGTGAACCACAGGTTGACCTGCTGCGCCGACCACGAGAAGGTGCCGCCGCGCTGCTCGCCGAACACGGGGAACGCGAACAGGGCTTCGGGGTCGGACACCAAGGTCCCGTCGGGCTGACGCTTGGCGCCCACGAACCAGATGACCGTGGACTTCGCGTCTGTGCGGATCGGGGCTCCGATCCAGTTGTAGAAGTCGAATCCGATCTGGTTGACGCTGGTGAGCATCGGCGGCAGGGGGACCGCCAGCCGGGACAGGTTCAGGCCCTGCACCGCGTCGGGGGTGACTTTCGGCCGCCATGGGGTCCCGTCGCTGCCGGTGCGCACCTGGAACGAGCCCTTCACCGCCTGGAGGTCCCCATTGCCCAGCGGCAGGTTGCCCAACCTCGGACCACCGTTGGTGGCTATGCCCTGCACCGTGACAGTGAATGTCGTGTCCGGGGGCAGCAGCGAGTTGGGCCGGACGAACACATATCGGCCGTCGCCGGACAGCGACACCGTGGCGTCCACGTCGGGGGAGACGGTCGCCAGGGCGTTCGCGTCGGGTGACGGGACCAGCCGCGCGGGCACTGTCTCGCCGCCCTTGCGGACCACGAGCCGCCCCGTGAAGTACCCGGCTGGACTGATGGTGACCGGCGACCCGTCGGTGACCACCCCGCCGCCCACATTCACCGGATAGACATGCGTGCCGTCGTTGGGCAGGTCGTCGGATGCGGGCACGCAGCGCCGGTCCCTCACGTCCTGGCGCAGGCAGTAGTCGTAAGGGACGAACCAGATGACCCCGTCCTGGCTTCCGGTGATCACGCCGTCCTCGGACAGCGCCGGTGAGGAGTTGAGTTGGTTGCGGGTCGCCAGTTCCGGTTTGTCGGAGGTCGCGTCGTAGACCCACCGGCGCGACCCGTCATCGGTGTTCACCGCCACGATGTGGCCGTTGGCGTTGCTCACATAGGCGATCCAGCCGCCGTCGGGGGACTTACCCACGACCGGCGAACTGCGGATCGGGGATCCGGTGTCGTAGGCCCACCTCAGCGAACCGTTCGGATCGACGGAGTACAGCACCCCGTCGGTCGAGCCCACGATCACCTGCTGCGGAGTCCCGTCGGGGTTCTCCACCAGCGCGGGCGAGGAGTAGATGTGGTCGCGCGTCGGGAAGGTCCACTTCACGGATCCGCTGCTCTTGTCCAGCGCGTACAGCGCGCCGTCGAACGAGCCTTGGTAGAGCGTGCCCTGCGTGTCCAGCGCCGGCGAAGAGGTTACGTAGCCCAGCGTGGTCCGCTGCCACAGTTGCTGCCCGTCGGGGTTCAGGGCGAAGAAGCGGGTGTCGACCGATCCCCAGTAGGTGTTCTCGGCAGCGTCGATCGCCGGCACGGTCCACACCGCGTCGGCGGCGGCCGTCGCCCACTTGATCTGTCCGTCGCCGGTGATCGCGTAGGCGTAGCTGCCGGTGTTGCCCTGGTAGATCGTCCCGTCGTCGCCGACGTTGGGGCTGCCCTCCCACCACGACACCAGCTGGGGGCTTCCCGGGGCCGGGGGTTTGGCCTGCAGTTGCCAGACGGTCCGGTCCTTGTCGGGTACCTGGGGGTCGGTCCGCACCCGGCGCAGGATCTCGTCGCCGGAACCGAACACCAGGGTGTTGCCGAGCTCCTTGGTCGGTGCCAGGAGGGCGGGAGCGGTGTCGATGATGCCGTCGGTGCGGTACTTCCAGACCGCGTCGCCGGACCGATTCAGGCCGTACAGCGTGTGGTCTGCCGACCCGACATAGATCGTCCCGTCGCGGGACACGACCGGAGTCGAGAAGATCCCGACGCCGGTGGGGTACGACCAGGGCTTGGTGCCGGGGTCCTCAGCCACGATGGGGGATGCCCCGGTGTTGCGCAGGTCGTGGCGCATCGTCGGCCAGGGAGACCCGGGCTGGGTCCCCTGTGACGTCGTGGGCGCCGGCTCCTCTCCCGGGCTGTCGGCGGCCGCGGTCACGATCAGTCCGGTGGCGGCCAGGGCCGCGATTGTCAGCGCCGAGGCCGGCCGGGTGATCCCCATGAGACGAACGTACTGCGAGCGGTATCGCCACGTCGCACGCTTCGGACGCATCGCACTAGGCTGCCGCGGTGACCAGCGGCGTGGCCTCCGAGCGATGGCGGGCCATCGCCCAGGAGGCGGCCACGTTGTCGGAACGCCTCGCCGCGTACCGGGCCGGAGATGGGGGCGGCGCTGCTCCCGACGCCGCCGCCACCGGCGAGTGGGCGCGGCGGGCGGCCGCCGGCGATCCCGTGATGTTCAGCCGACGGTTGCAGGCGCTGGGCCTGACGGAGTCGGACCTTCCACAGTGCGTCGCACCCCCCGACCTGTCGGCGCAGCCGCTCGCGGCATGGTGTGAGGTGCTGCGGGATGCCGCCGGGAGAGCGCCGGGCGGTCCGGCGGCCGGACTGCTCGATCCCGACCCGGCGGGGTTGCCCGACCTGCTCGACGGTCTGGTGGGGGTGGCGGCCGACCGATTGACCGGCGACTTCCCGGCGCTCACCGTTCCCGACCACTTGCCGTTGTTGGGCGATCTCCTCGCCCACCTGCAGCGGGCCTTGGTCGAGTGCATGTCCCCGTGCGTCGATGCGGAACTGGCGCGAGTGCGACAAGAAGACCCCCATGACCCGGATCCCTGGTCGACCTGGATGGCGGCCCGGGCCGCCGACGGGCTGATCGACCTGTGGACGCGGTATCCGGCGCTGGCGCGCCTGGTCGGGGTCACCGTGTTGTCGTGGTTGGCGCGCTCCGGTGAACTTCTGGACCGCGCCGAGCGCGACCTCGCCGCCCTGAGCGACCTGACGGGTCGGCCGCTGCTCCGCCTGGACCGGGTGTCACGGGGGCTGTCCGATCCGCACCGAGGCCAGGCGCGGGTGGTCGAGTGCCGGTTCGCCACCACCGATGGCGAGCCGGCGGTGATCATGTACAAACCCAAGGACGTGGTCGGCGAGCAGGTCTTCGCAGCGATCGCGGCCTGGATGTCCGGGGCAGGGGCAGACGTCGGCCGGCCGTTGCGGGTGCTGGCCGGAGCTGGGTACGGGTGGGTGGAACACGTCGAGTCCCGACCGGTGGGCGACGACGAACAGGCGGAGCGGTACTTCCGGCGGTGTGGCGCGCTGGCCGCCCTCCTCTACGCGCTGGGTGGCGCAGACTGCACGACCGAGAACCTCATCGCCTGTGGCGATCAGCCCGTCGTGGTGGATGCCGAGACGATCCTGCACCCGGTCGTCGGCGCTGTCGGGGAACCCGGTGACGACCACGAACTCGGGTCGGTGCTCGACACCTTGATCCCCCCGCGTTGGGTCGCCATGGCCGGACAGGTGATCGATGTCTCGGCGTTGAGCACCGCGGACCCGGAACGACAACCGTGGGTCACCCGACACCGTTGGCGCGATGCCGGCACGCCCGCGGCGCGCCTGGTCGCCGTCCCGGAGCCGGGACTGCGACGGGGCAGCGACCTGCGGCGCCCCGACGGGACGGCGTTCGCGGCGGCCGACCACGCTCCAGCGATCCTGACCGGGTTCGACGACGCGTGGCGGGTGCTGACGGAACGGGGCGCGGAGTTGCGTGACGGACCGCTGGCCCGCCTGGCCGGCTCGCCGGTGCGGGTCATCGTCCGCACCACCGCCCGGTACCTGTGGCTGCGCCGGCAGTCGATGGCGCCGGAGGCCCTGGTCGGCGGACTGCACCGCTCCCTGGTCCTGGAGCAACTGGCCCGGTATCCCCTGGCCCGGACCGACGGTGCCCTGACGTTGCTCCTCGCCGACACGGAACGACGTCAGCTCGAGGACGGTGATGTCCCGCTGTTCACCGTGAGCGGCGGCTCGGGCGAACTCGACGATCCGACCGGCGCCCGGCTCGTGACGCTGCGGGAGTCGGCGGTGGCACGGGCTGAGCGGCTGCTCACCCGCCTCACCCCCGCCGATCACCGACGGCAGCGCCGCCTGTTGACCGCTGCGCTCGCGGTGGCTCCGCCCGACATACGCCTGCGGACCCTCGCGGCTGCCGCGGACTCTGCCGATGCGAGCCGGGTGACGGATACCGCGGCGGATCCGCTGGATGCGGGTCGCGCTCTCGTGCGGGGTCTGGCGGACACCGTCGAGGATGTCGCCGGGGGGGTGCGGGTCGTCGGGCTGACCGCGATCAGCCCCGCCCAGTGGGGGATCGCGCCTCTGGACGCCGGGTACGACGACGGCGTCGCCGGACTGGCGCTGGCCTGCTGCGTCGTCGCCCGCGTCTGCGACGATCCTGAGGCGGATCGCATGGCCCGTGACCTGCTGCGCCCTTCGGTGACCACCACCCGGGCGCGCCTCGACCGGCTGGTGCAGGTGCGCGGCCTGGGTCGCGGCGCCGGGGTCGGCGGCATCCTGCGGGGCTGGGCCCTCTGCCATGCGGTGTCGCGGTCGTCCGAGATCCGGGACCTGCTCGCGCCGGCGATCAGCGACATCATCGACCGAGTCCCGACACTGCGGGGGCAGGGGACCCGGGACGCCGCGGGGCTCATGGCGGGGTTGCTGACGGCGCGGACCGCGGGGTGGGCGATCCCGGCGCAGCTGCTGGATGCGGTGGGGAAGGACACGGCAACGCAACTGCAGGACACCGGCATCACCTCGCCGGTCGATGCCGCCGTGGTGGCCGCCATGATCCGGCACGGCCTCCGCGACGTGGCTCCACTGCCCGTGGTTGCCGAGACGCCACGCGATCCGCACGGCGACAGCCTGCGATCCGGGGTCGCCGGACGGCTGGAGGGTCTGCGGTCCGATGCCGCCGGTCAGCGCCAGCGGTACGTCCGAGGGATCGCCGACCTCGCGGACCGGGCGGTCAATGGACGGCTCCGGCTCGGTGTGCCGGTCGCGTCGCCGCTGGCGGCCTGGGGCCTGGTCGACGGGACGGCCGGGGTGATGTACGCGTTGGCCGCGAGCCGGTCCGGCCGGGAACTCCCCCATCCGATCACGGGAGGACTGTCAGAATGACGCGGGTCGGAGGGACGGATGTGATCACGGGCGACACGGAGTGGCGCATTCGCCGGGAGACCGCCGGCGCTCCGGACGAGTCCTCGCTCGACATCACCGCCGCGGGCGACGCGCTGACCCTCACGGTGGCGGGGACCGGGGCGATCACCGTGTCGGCTGAGGGAGTCGTGAGCTGGGCCCCCGACGATGCCGCGCAGCAGCGGCTGGCGGCCATCGCCGGCGACTGGGCCTGGGGGCAGTGGCAGGCCCTCCACGGCAGGTTCGCCTTCCACGGGGCCGTGGTGGAGCGCGACGGCGCGGCCCTGGTGATCCTCGGCCAGCCGCGATCCGGGGCTTCGTTGACCGCGCTCTCACTGTGCCGCCGGGGGTGGCGGCTGGTGGCGGACGGAACCTGTCCGGTGACGGTGGTCGACAGCCCGTCCCGGCTCCTCGCCCTGCCAGGACCTGGGACGGGGCTCCAGGTCGATCGTGCCGTCACCCAGGCTTTCCCCCCGCCCGAACCCAGCCGCGACCCGGGTACCCCACGGCCGCGGTCCGACCTTGCGGTACCCACGGCGGGACCGAGCGAGCTCTCCCGGGTCGTATCCCTGCAGGTGTCCGGTCTGCAGTCCTCCGGAGTCCTGCGTACCGGCAGTGACACCGACCCGACAGCCGGGGAACGTGCCTGGGCCGCGGCCGCCGTCGCCGGCGAAGCACTTCGCGCCCGCAACGCCGCCGTCCGAGCCGGACTCGACCGCTGGTGTCGCGAGGCGACGCGACTGGTTCCCGTCGAGGTGGCCCTGGTCCCGCCCGGCGAGGTGACGATCTTTAGTCCCCGTCAGATCGCCGACCTGATCGTGGGGGCTCCCGACGAGGGCGGCGCATCGTGACCGGGCCCGCGACGACCGTCTGGTGCGCGTCCTTCCCGAAGTCCGGCAACACCTGGCTGCGGGCGCTGGTGAGCGGTGTCGTGGGCGATGGCTCGGTCCGGTTGGACCGACTTCCGGGGAACGGGGTCGACAACGACCAGCGGACGATCTTCCGCGAGTTCGGCCTGTCGCCGAGCCTTCTGGACGACCGTCTGGCCGACGACCTGATGGGGGAGGCGGGTGCCGCGCTGGCGACGCGGAGTTCGGGGTGGGTGTTCCGCAAGACGCACAACGCCTTCGTGCCCAGTCGACGGGCGAAGGGCGCCAGTCATGTCCTGGCCACCCCGTGCCGTGCCGTCCACGTCGTGCGGGACCCTCGGGCGGTGGCCGTGTCGCTCGCGCATCACATGGGCACGTCGCAGGAGGACGCCGTCGTCACCCTGTCCCAGGGCCCCCGGATCGGTCTCGCGGGTCATGACGACAGGTATCCGACCCGCAGCTGCCGGGTTGCCTTCGCGTGGGGCTCCTGGTCGGACAATGTGCGGTCCTGGACCGAACAGGACGAGGTGCCGACCCTGCTGATCCGGTACGAGGACCTGCTGGCCGACCCGGCGACACGGCTGGCGGCGCTGACCGGGTGGCTGGGCATCCCGGTCCCCCCCGACCGCATCGAGCGGGCCGTGTCGGAGGCATCCTTCGCGAACCTGGCCGCCCAGGAGATCGTCGCCGGGTTCTCCGAGGCCTCCGCCCCCGACCGGCCATTCTTCCGGCGCGGCGAGGCCGAGGCGTGGCGCGACGAACTGGCACCGGGATTGGCCGAGCGCATCGTCTCCGACCACGGGGACGTGATGGCGCGGATGGGCTACTCGACCGCGGGGTGAGACGATCCGAGCACTCGGTGAGGAACCCGGCGCACGACAGGCCTCAGCGGGATCCCTCTGATTGACTTCCGTGCATGGTTCCGGGAGTGGGTCTGGAGGCGGATGCGACCTCGGCTGCCACGAAGTCGCGACCGATCGCCTGGGATCAGCTGTGCACCCCCGCGGAGTCGAACGAGGCCGGCCGCGTCATCGCCGATCCGGGATCGGCGCTGCGCACCAGCACCCCCGACGCGGTCATGAGTCGGGTCGAGCCCTATCTGCCCGACTACGGCATCACGCGGGTCGCCCACCTGACGCATCTGGACCACGTCGGGATCCCGGTCCACACGGCTCACAAGCCGGCCGGCAAGTCCCTGTCGAACGGCAGCGGCAAAGGGGTGACCCCGCAGGCGAGCCGGACGAGCGCGATCATGGAGGCGGTCGAGCAGACGTACTGGGAGGACAGCCCGATCACCCGGATCTGGGCGACCCAGGACGACCTCGAGCGTGACGGTGTCGCCCACGTGCCCGGCGACCGGGTCGCGATGATCCGCGGCAACCTGTGGCACCCGGGGCTCCCGATCCAGTGGACGCCCATGACCGACGTCAGCGACGGCTGCGAGGTGTTGGTCCCGGCCGATCTCGTGGGCCTTCCCTGGCGGGTGGGGAGCAGGACCGTCGCACTGACCCACATGTGCGGTTCCAACGGACTGGCCAGCGGGAACAACGTGATCGAGGCGATCCTGTCCGGCCTCACCGAGGTCATGGAACGCGATGCCGTCGCCATGTGGGCGGCCGGCTCCGACGCGCACCTTCCCTCAGAGGCGTTGGATCCCGACCTCATGGGGGCGCGATTCGGCGAGCCATTGGTGACCCTGCTCGACAAGATCCGGGCAGCGCGCCTCGAGCTGTCGGTGTTCGACTTCACCGGGGAGTTGGGCCTGCCGACCTACAAGGCCCTGCTCACCGAACCGGGCGTCAGCGGTGTCGGCAGCTACAGCGGCTACGGAGCCTCGCTGGATCCGGGGATCGCCCTGGTACGTGCGGTCACCGAGGCCGTGCAGGCCCGGGGCCTGATCATCGCCGGCGCGCGGGACGACCAGTTCCGGTGCGGCCGTGACGCCTCCCGCCTGACCTCGCAGCACTCGTGGGTGCACCGGGCCGACCAGTCGCTGGACCCGGTGGCCCGCCCCAATCTGTCGACCGGAGCGCTCACCACCGATGTCGAGCAGCTGATCACGATGCTGGGCGACGCGGGACTTCCCCAGGTGCTGGTCCACCGCTACACCGAACCGGGGGACCCGGCCCAGGTCGTCCGCGTGGTCGTCCCCGAACTGGAGGGCTACATGTTCGCCAACTACACGCCCGGGATCCGGGCGGCCCGCCTGATCGCTGCGCGAACCGGAGGCTTGCGATGACGGACGGCCCGGACATCGTCTTCCTGGGACCGTCCTTGCGACGGGCCGAGGCCGAGCAGATCCACCCCGACGCGATCTTCCTGCCCCCCGCAGCGGCCGGCGACGTGATCTCGGCGGCAGCCCGTTACGAACCTCACGCCATCGCCTTGATCGACGGCGCCTTCCTGCAGAACCTGGCGACGTATCACAAGGAACTGCTCGACGTCCTGTCCCGCGGGATCTGGGTGGTCGGCGCCAGCAGCATGGGGGCGTTGCGGGCCGCGGAGTGCGACGTCTACGGGATGATCGGCGTGGGCGAGGTCTATGAGGGATACGCGTCGGGGGTCATCGAGGACGACGACGAGGTCGCCCTGTCCCACCTGGCCGAGGAGTACGGGTTCCGGCCCGTCAGCGAGGCGATGGTCAACATCCGCGCGACCTTGTCGGCCGCGGTGGCCGAGGGGGTGTTGAGCCAGGGCGAGGCGCAGACCCTGATCGACTGCCAGAAGGCCCGGTGGTTCCCGGAACGGCGGCCGCTGGCGTCGCTGACCGACGCCACCGAGGAACTCGGCATCGACGGCGACCGGCTCGCCGCGTTGTCGGATCTGCTCCGCAACGGTTGGGTCGACGTCAAGGCGGCCGACGCCCGACTGGCGCTGACCCGACTGAAGGAACTGCCGCGGGGACCGATGCCCGAGGCGACCCGACCCGAGATGGTCCCGTCCGGACCCTACGGGGTGCTGGTCGAACACGACATGACGGTCGGCGACGCCGACGGCCTGCCGGTGACGCGCGACCAGATCTGGCGGCACTTCGTGCTGACCGACACCCGTGCGCCGGAACTGGTGCGCAACGCGCTGCTGCGGGCCAACCTCGCCGAGTTCATGGCCGAGGCGGGGGTCCCCATCTCCGACGCCGACCTGCTGCGGGCCCGACAGGCGATCGCCGCGGACCTGGGCGTGGCCGTCGAGGATCTGGAGTCCCGCGCCCGCGAGCTGGACATCCGGCCGCCGTCGCTGGCGGGGTGGATCGAGGAGGAGGCGTACGTGTTGCGCGCCGACGAATGGCGGCGCTACCAGCGGATGAGCATCGGAGCGCTGGAGTCGTGCCTTCGGCAACTGGCGCGCTCGGGCGAGTACGAGAGTGTGCGTCGGACCGCCGGGATGATGGACTCCCTGGCCCGCAGTTCCGGTCACCTGGGGACGACCACGCTGGGACTCGCCACCGCGGTCCGCGTGCAGCGCCAGATCAGCAGTGCTCCGCTTCCCGAGGACGTCGCCGAACTGGACCGTTTCATCGAGTTCGCCGGTCTCGGCAATCGCGCGGAGCTCTACGAGCGGCTCATCACCCTGATCGCCGGTCACTGGGAACTGTTCGGCCTGGACCCGATCGAGATCGTCCCGGCGCAGGAGGAACTCGCCCACGACCTCGAACCCCAGACCTCGCGGGGGCGGTGAGCCGTGACTGCCCCCACTCCGGCCGCCCCACCGCATCCCCGCCCTGCCCAGGCCGCAGGTCTGGGGGAACTGGGGCGGACCACGTCGCCACGCGCCTGGTTGGCGCTCGTCGCGCTGTTCCTCGTCATCGTCGCGTTCGGGGTGTGGGGCCTGTTCGGGACCATCCCGGTGCAGTCCACGATCTCGGCCACGGCGACCGACGGCACGTCCCCGCTGCAGATCCCGGCGGGCGTCGCCGGGGTCGTGGAGAAGATCATCTCGCCCACCGAGGTGCGCGGCCTGGCTGCCGAGACCGACGGCACGCTGCCCGCCGGCACAGTCCTGGCCACGATCGCGCCGAACGGCGGCGGGAAGCCAGTCGAGGTCAAGGTCCCCGTGACGATGAATGCGTCGCTCGACGTGATCCAGGGCTCGGCGGTGACCGCTGACACCATCGTCGCCCACGGTGCGCCCGCGTCGAGTCCGGGCAGCGACAAGGGCAGGGCTCAGGTGTACGCCTTCCTGGGTGCCGATGAGGTCCAGGTCGTCACCACCGCGCAGTCGTTGTCCGTGACTCCCGCCGCACCCAACCTCAAGGGCGCGCCCGCCCCGATCCAGATCGACTTCGTCGGTTCGGTGCCCGTGTCCCAGGAACAGATCGCGCTGCTCACCGGCGGCAACACGATCTACGCCCAGCAGGCCTACGACGCGGCGCAGGGTGCGCCCTACACGGTCATCTTCACCTACTCGAACGCCACCGATGCCGATGCCGTCACCGGGTCCATGCCGGCGGTGATCACGGTGACGCAGGCGACGCCGCACCCGTTCCAACTGCTGTTCGGCAGCTGACGAGGCCGACATGTCCACCGAGACCCCGCCCGACGCCGGATCCGCCGCCGATCCTGCGGCACCGATCGACACCGGGCCGCGCAAGAAGGTGCCCACGGTCCTGCAGATCGAGGCCATCGAATGCGGCGCGGCCTCGCTGGCCATGGTGTTGGCGGGTTTCGGTGGCTGGGTGTCGCTGCGCGAGCTGCGCGAGGCGTGCCATATCTCCCGCGACGGAACCTCGCTGGCCAATGTCATGGAGGCAGCCGAGCAGTACGGGCTGGCGCCCGAGGGGCATCGGGGAACGGCCCGGGATCTGGCGGACCTGCCGATGCCCGCGATCATCTGGTGGCAGCGCAACCACTACGTCGTTCTCGAAGGGGCCCACGGCGGAACCTTCCACGTGAACGACCCGGCCCGTGGTCGGATGACCTACCCCCAGGAGTACTTCGCCGAGAACTACTCCGGTGCCGCCGTCACTTTCGCCACGACACCCGACTTCAGTCCCGGGGGGAAACCCTTCCGGTCACTGCCTTCGCTGTTGAGCAGGTTGCCGGGCGTGCGGGGTGGAGTCCTGCTCGCGTTCCTGGCGGGACTGCTGGCGCTCTTGCCGGGTCTGCTGATCGCACCGGTCAGCTCGCTGTTCGTCAACGGGGTGCTGGGCGAGGGGGTCCGCGAGTTCCTGCCGTTCCTCATCGGGACTCTGGCGCTGGTCGCCCTGCTGCGCGTGGGCCTGACCCTGGTGGAGTACCGGTCGTTGGCGAAGGTGCAGGAGAAGCTTGCCTCGCGCAGCAGCGTCGAGTTCCTCGTACGGCTGTTGCGGGTGCCCATCCCGTTCTTCGGCAGCCGGAACATCGGTGACCTCGTGCAGCGGGTCGGCTACAACAGCGCGATCGCCCAACTCCTGGCCTCGCAGGTGGCCGGGGCGATCATCAGCCTGGTCGCGATCATCGCCTACGCCGCGCTGATGTTCTATTACAGCTGGACGCTGGCGCTGATCGTGCTGGCGTTGGCGGCCTGCAACGTCGTCGTGCTGCGGGCCGTCGTGCGTCGGCGCACGGTCGGCCAGGGTCTGGTCATGGTGGATCAAGGGCACCTGCAGGCCACCACGGTGTCGTCGCTGCAGTCCATCGAGACCATCAAGGCCGGTGGGCTCGAGCCCGAGGTCTTCGCCAAGTGGACCGATCAGCAGACCCGCATGGTGAGTTCGGAGGCCTCCTTCGTGACGCCGACTGCGGTGGTCAGCGCGGTCCCGGTCACCCTCACCATGCTGACCTCTGCGGCGATCCTGGTCGTGGGCGCGCTCGAGGTCATCAACGGTCACCTCACCCTGGGAGGTCTGCTGGCGTTCCAGTCCCTCACCGCCGGTGTCAGCGCCCCCATCACGATGCTGGTCGGCGCGGCCAGTCAGGTGCAGACGATCACCGTCGACCTGCAGCGCCTGGACGACGCGCTGGACAACCCCCTGGACCCCCGGTTCGCCGCGGCGTCCCCGGCCGACGCCACACCCGAGATCGCCGCGGCCGCCGAGCGACCCATCACCGGAGCCGTCTCGTTCACCGACGTGATGTTCGGCTACGCCGAAGGACAACCCCCCCTGATCGCGGGCTTCAACCTGGACCTCGCGCCCGGTCATCGGGTGGCGCTGGTGGGGGCCTCGGGCTCGGGCAAGACCACCATCGGGAACCTGGCCGCCGGGCTCCTGACCCCGTGGTCGGGGACCATCACCTATGACGGCCGGGCGATCACCGAGATCGACCCGGTCGTGCTGTCCGAGCAGATGGCGAAGGTCGACCAGACCATCATGCTGTTCGCGGGCTCCGTGCGGGACAACATCACGCTGTGGGACCCGACCATCGACGACGAGACCGTGACCCGGGCCCTGGCCGACGCCCAGATCCTCGACGAGGTGCTGGCCCGGCCGGGGGGTCTGGACGGCCAGATCATCGAAGGAGGCATGAACTTCAGCGGTGGCGAACGGCAACGCCTGGAGATCGCCCGGTCCCTGGTCCGGTCGCCGAACTTCCTCATCCTGGACGAGGCCACCAGCGCGCTGGACACCGCCACCGAAGCCGCCGTGGATGCCGCGATCCGGGCTCGCGGGTGTACCTGCATGATCATCGCGCACCGTCTGAGCACGATCCGGGACGCCGACGAGATCATCATGCTGGCGCGCGGCGGCCGAGTCGTCGAGCGGGGGACGCACGACGAACTCATGGCGGCAGGTGGCCCCTACGCCGAGTTGGTCGCCAGCGCGGGGGGTGGTGGCGATGTCGGGTCCTGAGCGCGTCAGTCTGCGAGGCGCGCCGGGGGCGGCGCTGCGCGACGGAGTCGCCGATGTCTTCCTGGTGGGCGCCGACGGTCAACGGTGGCCGGTGACCACCGTGACCGGGCCCCTGGCGATGGTCGGCCCGGCGGGCGGCGATGTGGACCTCGTCGCGGTGGGTCGTATCGGTGCCACGATCGAGGTGTTGTCGGATCCCCCGTCGGCGGCGGAGCTGACGCAGTGGGTGGACGCGATCGCGAAGCCGCTGGGGGTGTCGGCCCTGACGGGTGCCGATCCCCAGGGTGTCGCGGCCCGCCTGACGTCCGGCTGCGCCGACGCGCTGGCCACCCGGTTGGCCCGCCAGAGCGCCGCCCGGTCTGCCTCACAGGCTGCGGATGACGACCTGATCGGGCGCACGAAGGCCCGGCTGGTCGCCGGGGTCGATCGCGCGGGATACACCGACGACGCTCCCGCGGTGACCTCGACCTCGCCCCTGATCGAGGTGTTCCGGATCCTGGGCGATCACCAGGGTTTCACCGTGACCCAGCCCCGCCGCTCCGCCCTGACGTCCGGGAACCCGGTGCGAGCGGTCGCCGAGGCCTCGGGCCTGCGTTTCCGCGGCGTGCGGCTCAGCGACGGTTGGAGCACGCGGACCAAGACACCGCTTCTGGCGTTCGCGCCGTCGGCGGCCGGGCCGCCGGAGCCGGTGGCGCTCCTGCCCACCCGGCGGGGATACCTCATCCAGCGGTCCGGGGAACTGGAGCCGTCGCGGCTGTCCGACGCCGAACTGCAGACGCTGGCGCCGTCGGCGATCCAGCTCTACGTCCCGCTTCCCCACGACCGTCCCGCGACCCTGGCCGACATGGGGCGCCTCGCGTCCCGAGGCACGGGCCGGTTGTGGGCTCTGATCGTCGCGTGTGCCGCCGCTGCGGCGGTGCTGGCCCTGGCCACCCCGGCGCTGACGTCGTCGGTGCTCGACATGCTGGTGCCGGCCGGGAGTTCCAGCGCCGTGGTCGCCGTCGGGGTGATCCTGGTGGTGGTGGCCATCAGCTCCGGACTGCTGACCATGGTGCAGAACTTCGCGACCTCGGAACTCACCCAACTCGGGCAGTTGCGGGTGGAGTCCGCCCTGTGGGACCGGACTCTCTCGTTACCCCTGAAGTTCTTCCGGGGCTACTCCAGCGGTGACATGGTCACGCGGTTGACGGTCGTCGATCAGCTCAAGAACCTGCTGAGTTCGCAGACGGTGACGGCGATCCTGGGGGCGGTGCTCTCGCTGGTCAACTTCGCCCTGCTGCTGACCTACAGCTGGCAGTTGGCGGTGGCGGCACTGATCGTGATCGTGGCGGCGGCGATCGCCATCGTGAAACTCACCCTGGTCCTGCGCGACCTGTCCCAGGAGCAACTGACCGCCCAGCGGGGGGCGAACTCCTGGATCGTGCAGCTCATCTCGGGGATCGGCAAGATCAGGGTCGCCGGCGCGGAGGACCGGTTCACGGCGCTGACGATGGACGTCGAAGCGCAGATGATCAACGCCCAGGCCAAGCAGACCGTCGTGATGGGACGCCTGCAGGCGTTCCTCGGAGCTATCGCGGCGGTGGCTCCGATGATGTTCTTCTTCGTCGTCGCGCAGTGGTTGTGGAGCCCGTCCGGGGCGACCATCACCACAGGCACCTACATCGCCTTCTCGACGGCCTTCGGGACTGTGCTCGGCGCCATCATCGGTCTGGTGAACGCGGTGCCGGCGATCGCGATGATCAGCCCCACGATGGAACTGATCACCCCCATCCTCGACTCCGTCCAGACGCAGTCGGTCGACGCCCGGCCGATCCCTGCGCTCAAGGGCCGGATCGAACTACGCGATGTCACCTTCCAGTACCGGCCCGAGACGCCCGCCGTGCTGCGCGACCTCTCGATGATCGTCAACGAGGGCGAGCTCACCGCCATCGTCGGTCCGTCGGGGTCAGGCAAGACCACGACCCTGCGGATGATCACCGGGATCGAGTCGCCCGACTCCGGTCAGGTGTTGATCGACGGCCACGACCTGCGTGACATCGACGGCGACGACTACCGCCGCCGGATCGGCACCGTGATCCAAGGCGGCCAGTTGTCGCCGGGATCCATCCTCGACAACATCGCCGGTGGTGCCGAGATCACCGAGGCGGATGCGTGGGCGGCGGCGGAATCCGCCGCGATCGCCGATGACATCCGGGCCATGCCGATGCACATGCAGTCGGTGGTGAACGCGCAGACCATCTCCGGGGGCCAGGCGCAGCGGATCCTCATCGCCCGGGCGCTGGCCCGCAAACCCCGCATCCTGCTGTTCGACGAAGCCACGAGTGCGCTGGACAACGAGAGCCAGGCCACCGTGATGGCCGCGATGGCCGAACTTCAGGTGACCAGGGTCGTGGTGGCGCACCGGCTGTCGACCGTGATGGGCGCCGACCGGATCCTGGTGGTGGATGCGGGGCGGTTGGTCGAGCAGGGTACCTACGACGAACTGATGGCGGCGAAGGGCCTGTTCGCGGAACTGGCGGCCCGGCAGTTGGCCTCGTAGCGGAACCCGGTGGTCGAGCGGAGCCGAGACCACCACCCCGCGGGGAGCCGAGACCACCACCCCGCGGGTTGAGTAGCGGCCGCCAGGCCGCGTATCGAAACCCCCGCGGGTTGAGTAGGCGCGCCAGCGCCGAATCGCGATCCCGCTCCCGCGGGTTGAGTAGGCGCGCCAGCGCCGTATCGAAACCGCGGCAGGCGGTCGTCGGTCAGCCTGCAGCGGCTGTCGCGGCGGCGGCCTGACCGGTCTCGGTCATGGTTCCTTCGCTGCCGCCGGCGGTGTCCGCCATGTCGGGGAACTGGCTGTGGGCGTCGGGCTGGGCGATTCCCCGTGCCTTCAGGATCGCGGCCCGCTCGGCCGGGGTTCCGGCTGCCATGACCTCCTGGAGGAGGGCCGGGTCGTCCTTCAGTGCCTGGGTGACGGCGTCAATGCTCATGATGTCTCCGGGTGAAGTGAGTGGCGGTCTGCCGCGTCGCCGTCGCGACGCAGCAGACCCGTCGAGGGATCAGGCCGCGGCGGCCGTGGCAGCAGCGCCCCGACCGACCTCGGTGGTCGCCTTCGCCACCGGCGCAGGCCGGCCATGTCGGGGAATCCTGCTGTTCGCGGCTTCTCGATGCCACGGGCATCCAGGACAGCCGCCCGTTCGGCGGGCGTGGACGCCGCCATCAACTCCGGGCCAGGGCCGGGTCATCCTTCATCGCCTGGGTCACTGCGTCGAAACCTTCATGCGGAACCGCCTCCTCATTGCGCTCGGCCACCGGTCCGGGACGAGTCCTCGCCAGTCTAGGAATCGTCCGACGTAGCCACCGAAGAGGATGTCGTCACCCTGACGGGTCAAAGCCCCTGGTGGTCGAGCGTCCGGTGGTCGAGCGGAGCCGAGACCACTGCACCCCGGTGGTCGAGCGGAGCCGAGACTGCTGCACCCCGGTGGTCGAGGAGCCGAGACCGCTGTGCCCCGGTGGTCGAGCGAGTCGTAGACCGCTTCGCCTGCAGCGCCGGGGTCCGGGCTCGGGTCGGGCGCCTCTTGAGCTGGGGTAGCGCTTCGCGCTGCCGGTTGATGGATGCGCGCCTGCAGGCTCGCCTGCGCATCGGGTTCCGCTTCTACAGTCGCCGACGCCGACCCGGACCCCGTCCGGGCTCTGTGGGTGGTGATCGGTCCGTGGTCGGTGGTTGGGCCCGTGGTCGAGTCCCGGTGGTGGCCGAGCAGCGCCGAAGGTCAGTCCGCGGGGCGATGACGACGCAGCTGGTACTCCCCGCGCGACGTCATCACCACCGTGCCACCGGTGTCGGTGACCTCGAGGTTCATCACGAAGTCGGCCTTGCCGTTCGCGTCGGCCTCGGCCCGGATCCGATCGGCGTCGGCAGCGTCGATGTGCGCGTCCACGGTCACATCGGTGGTGGCCGGTCGCCGGTAGTCGACGGTCATGCTGCGGATCACGGGGTAGTAGATCGTGGGATCGAACAGCTGCACCGCGATGGCGCCGCCGGGCACCTCCGCGATCGCGAACAGGGCGCCTGCATACATCGTCCCGACGTGGTTCTGATTCCCCGCGAAGGGCACCCGTAGTGTCATCCGGCCGGGTTCCATCGAGAGGACCTCGAGCCCCAGATGGCCCAGCATCGGGATCGCCTGGCGGATCACCGCCGTGGCGTCGGCGGGGGACGCCGCGGAATCGGTCACGCCGCCACCCTACCGACGTCAGCGCCGTTCCCAGGCTCCCGGTTGGTCGAGCAGCGAGGCCGGCCCGGCGGGGAGGTGCCCCTCGGCGATGTCCGCCAGGGTCACGTGCTCGAGCACGGCGCGCATCGACGCGCGGGTCGCCACCCACACATCGCGCAGGTGACCGGCGGGACCGGCGTACTCGGTGTCCTCGGGCGGTTCGCCCCGGACCGCGGCCAGCGGGCCTTCGAGGGAGCGGATCACGTCGGCGACGGTGATCTGAGCCGCCGGCCGGGCCAGCCGGTAGCCACCGTCGGCGCCGCGCTGGCTGGCGACGAACCCCGAACGACGGAGCTGGTTCAGGATCCCCTCGAGGACCCCGGGATCCCTGACGGTCGGCGAGTTCCTCGCCCTTGACCAGTCGGTCCGGTTCGGCGCTGTTGACCGATGCCAGTTCTGACGAGCGCGCGCATCCCGTAGTCGACGCGCGCGGACACCCGCATGGTTCCATCTAACCCGGATGGCGCGGGCGGCGCGGGAGTCACCTCGGGGCGGCGTGCCCCCCGGACAGGTGTCGTGCCCGACATCGGCCAACCCCGACGCCGCCGTACTGCGGGGCCGCCGACGAGAACAACTCCGTCGACCAGCATGCCGATGATGAGGATCACCAACATCGTGGCCAGCAACTGCGGGCCTTCGAGAACTGCTGGGCGAACTCCAGCGACGCGCCCAGCAGGCCGTTCGGCGATGATCACCAGCAGTTCGCCGGCCATCAGGCTGCGCCACGCGAACGCCCATCCCTGGGTCAGTCCGGACATAGGCGGGCAGGATCGCCGGAAGCACCACGGCGATACATGGCTACCGGGCCGAAGCCCAGCACCTTGCCCAGCCGGTGGTACGCCGGAGGTACGTGGTCGATGCCGGTGATCACACCGTTGGCGATGCTGGGCGCCGCGCCGAGCACCACCACGAACAGGATCGCCTGTTCGTTGAGGCCGAACAGCAGGATCGCCAGCGGGAACCACGAGATGCTCGGCATCGTCTGCAGGCCGGCGATCAGGGCGCCGGTCGCCATCCGCAACGGCCGGATGCGCGCGACGAGGATACCGACGAGGGTGCCGACCACCAGGGCCAGGGCGAATTCGATCAGCGCCTGGGTCATCGGTGAGCATCGCCGACCAGAACCGGTCGGTGCCGACCATCTCGAACAGGGCGGACAGGGTGGTGGCGGGGGACGGCAGGATCGCGTATTCGGGGCGCCAGCCGGATACATCGACAAGCTGCCAGGCGGACAGCACGATCAGGATGGCCAGCAGTTTCGGCCAGGCCCAGCCCCAGGCCTTGGCCCACCACGGGGCGCCGCCGGGAAGGTCGACGGGTCGTTCGACGACGGGGGTCAGCACCGCGCTCATCGGTCACCTCGCTGTGTGGAGTCCTTCAGACGGGCCGTCAGGTCGGCGGCCCGGGTGGCGATCTCGGCGGAGTCCATGACGCGCGGCCGGTCCAGCGGGACGGATGCTCGTGCAGGATCTGGCCCTGCGCTGGCGAGGATCACGCGGTCCGCGAGCCGGCCGGCCTCGCGCATGTTGCGGTGACGAACAGGACCGAGCCGGCGCTCCCGGGCCGAACGTTCGATCTCGTCGCAGCAGGTCGCGGGTCATGGCGTCGAGTGCGCCCAGGGGTCGTCCATGAGCACGATCGAGGTCCTGGGCCAGGCACCGGGCCAGGGTTGACGCGTTGCCGCATGCCTCCGGACAACTCGTGCGGCCGCTTGTCCCCGGCGTTGCCCAGCCGGACGACCTGGAGGAGCTCCTCGGCGTGGTCGCGGCGCCCCCCTTCGGAACACCTCGGGCGCGCAGGGCGAGCTCGACGTTCTGCTGGCGGTCAGCCAGGGCAGCAGGGTGGCGTCCGGGAACATCATGCGCGACGCGACCAGACCGGACGATGTCGCCGGCTGTCGGCTGGTCGAGGTCGGCCACGATGTTGAGCAGGGTGCTCTTGCCGGTGCACCCGGACCTGCTGACGACCGTGACGAACTCACCGTGGGCCACGTCGAGGGAGACGTTGGTCAGCGCCCACACGGGGTCGTCGCCGCCGAAACCCTTGGAGACCGACTCCAGCCGGACAGCCGGCGTCGCATGCGACGCCGGCTGCACGGTGGACTCCGTTGCGGAGGTCCCGATCATGACCCGACCTGCTTCTGGCCGTCGGCCTTCAGCACCTCGTTGAGGAGGGTCAGGTCGTAGAGGTTGCCCGGCAGTCCGCCGGCCGCATCGACCTGGGCCTTGTCGAGCAGTCCGACGTCCTCGGCGTGAGTCGCCGACTCGACCAGCGTCTTCTCCAGCGGATCAGCCGTGAAGTCCATCTGATCCCAGGCGGCCGTAAGGATCTTGGGATCCAGCGATGACCCGGTGAGGGACTGCAGCGCGCTGTTGGCGGCTTCGGCGGACCCCTTCGGGTCCTTCTTGATCTCGTCCAGCGCGGCCACGTGACCCTCGAGGAACGCCTTGACGACGTCAGGATGCTGGTCGAGGAACTCCGTGCGCACCAGGATGTTCGTGGTCACGAACTTCCCTTCGGGCCACAGCGTCTTCTCGTCGACCAGCACCTTGGCGCCGGCCTCCTTGTACTCGGCGACCCAGGGCTCGGGAACCCACGCGCCGTCGATCTCGCCGCTGCCGAAGGCCGTCAGGCCCTCCGAGTTGGACTGCGGCATGATCGACACGTCGCCGCCCCCGTTGGTGTCCGTCGTCAGACCCTGTTCCTTGAGCCAGTAGCGCAAGGCGACGTCCTGGGTGTTGCCCAGCTGGGGTGTCGCCAGCTTCTTGCCGCGCAGGTCCTGGGCCGAGGTGATATCCGGTTTCACCACGAGTGCGGCGCCGCCGGAGGTCGATCCGGAGATGACCTTCACGGCCTCGCCCTGGGACTGCGCGTAGGCGTTGATGGTGGGGTTGGGGCCGATGTAGGTGATGTCCAGTGAGCCACCGAACAGGGCGCTCACTGCGTCCGGGCCCGCGTTGAACGCCGTCGGCGTCACGGTGATCTCCTGATCGGACAGCGCTTCCTTGAACAGGCCTTCCTGGAGTCCGACCAGCGCGGGGGCGTGGGTCAGGTTCGGGAAGAAGCCGAGGCGCAGGGTCTTCACCGGGGCCGCGGACGCGTCGCCCGAGGCGGTGGAGTCCGGTGTCGACGACGAGCAGCCGGCGAGGCCCACGATGAGTGCGGCGCCGGCAGCGAGTGCGGTGAGACGACCCCTCCGCTTGAGTGATGGGAACACGGTCTGTCCATTCATTTCGTATCAAGTAGGTATTTCCTACTGATTAACTATCTTGACTGTACAGGTAGGAAAGTAGGGCAATGACCGGATCTGGTCAAACCCAGGCGGGGGAGTGTCGGACCGCGCCCGAATCGTGACCTCCCCCGGAGCAGGGCCACGATGCCGAGGCACCCAATACAGTGGCTTGCGGAGGCGCCCGGTGTCCCAGACCAGCGACGGACTGTTCGGTCGTCTCCCCCTGCCCGAACGGCGCTGGGTGAGCGAAGCGCTGCGGGACGAGACGACCGGCGGCATCCTGCTGCTGGCGGCCGCCACCATCGCGCTGATCTGGGCCAACAGCCCCTGGGCCGACGCCTACTTCGAGCTGTCGTCGACCGTGGTCGGACCTGCGGCGCTGCACCTGAACCTGCCGCTGTCGGTGTGGGCCGCCGACGGTCTTCTGGCGATCTTCTTCTTCGTGGCGGGGGTGGAACTGCGCCACGAGTTCCAACTCGGCACTCTCGCCAACGTCCGCAAGGCTGCGGTCCCGATCGCGGCGGCGATCGGGGGCATGGCCGTCCCGGCGATCCTCTACTCGGTGGTCAACAGCGTGATGGCGGGCGGCGAGCCGGGCGGGTGGGGGATCCCGATGGCCACCGACATCGCCTTCGCCCTGGCCGTCCTGGCGGTCGTGGGACGCAATCTCCCGGTGGCCCTGCGGGCCTTCCTGTTGTCGCTGGCCGTGGTCGACGACCTCGGCGCCATCGCCGTCATCGCGATCTTCTACTCCCACGGATTCGACCCCGGGGCGTTCGCCATCTCGGTGGTCCTGCTGGCGGTGTACGGGATCCTGCAGTGGCGCCGGGTCACGGGGTGGCCGATCTATGTGGCGCTGGCCATCGCGGCGTGGGGGTTCATGCACGCCAGCGGGATCCACGCCACGGTGGCGGGGGTTGCCGCCGGGCTGTTGACCCGGGTGAAACCCGACCCTGGCGAGGACGAGTCCCCCGGCGAGCGGGCCGAGCACGTCATCCGCCCCATCAGCGCGGGCGTGGCGGTGCCCTTGTTCGCCTTCTTCGCTGCCGGCGTCAGCGTCCGGGGGACCGACGTGGCGACCCTGCTGACCGGGCCCGTGGCCGTCGGCGTGATCGTCGGGCTGGTCGTGGGCAAGCCGATCGGCGTGGTCGGCACGGCTTGGCTCATGGCCCGGTTCACCAAGGCGTCGCTCGCCGAATCGATCCGCTGGCGCGACGTCGTGGCGATCGGGCTGTTGGCCGGTATCGGGTTCACGGTGTCCCTGCTCATCGCGGAACTCGCCTTCGAGGACGCCCCCACCACCCTGTCGGCCGCCAAGCTCGCCGTGCTCGCGGCATCGGTGATCTCGGCGATCGTCGCCTCGGTGGTGATCGTCACCCGCAACCGCTACTACGCGCAGTTGGCGGCGGTCGAGGACGCCGACATCGACCACGACGGAGTCCCCGACGTCTACCAGCGGGGACCCGACGATCCCGCCTGATGGGCGGTCGGCACACGCGGGGGATTAGGCTGACGGCGACCGGCCGCGGTGCCGGGTCGACGCAGAGGGAGTCAGGCAGTGAGCACCAACGGCAGCGATCCCACCATCCGACAGCTCGTCCAATCCGTGGCGGCCGATGCCCAACGGCTGGCGAAGGCGCAGACCGAGTTGGCGCGGACCGAGATCAAGTCCACCGAACAGGACGTCGCGGCCACCGGCGGCATGTTCGTCGGCGCGGCGGTGACCGGGTTCCTGACCCTGGTGTTCCTGCTGATCACGCTGGCCTACGTCCTGGTGGCCGTCGGGCTTCCCGTCTGGGCGGGATTCGGCATCGTCACGCTGCTGCTGATCATCGTGACCGCGATCCTGGGGCTCCTGGGCCGCAAGCGGGCGCGCACCATCAGCGGCCCGAAGCTGGCCAAGTCCGAGTTCGAGCGCACCAAGCAACTCCTCTCGGGCAGCAAGCCCGAGGTACTGCCCGTCCCCCGCAGCAGCGACGCCGTGGCCCAGCGGGCCGGCGACGTCCGGGCTTCCTGACCCACCGCGTGGACGACATCCCCACCCCCGAAGAGGCGGTCTGGGCCGACGGACCGTGGGAGCACCGCGATGTCGCCGCCAACGGCGCCCGGTTCCACATCGCCGAGATGGGCGAGGGGCCGCTGGTCCTGTTGATGCATGGTTTCCCGCTGTACTGGTGGACCTGGCGTCGACTGCTCCCGGTCCTGGCCGAGGCCGGGTACCGTGCCGTCGCCATGGACCTACGCGGATACGGCGGGTCGGATCACACTCCCCACGGCTACGACCCCAACACCCTGTCCGCGGACGCGGCCGGGGTGGTCCGCTCGCTGGGAGAGTCGAGCGCGGTGATGGTCGGACACGGGTGGGGCGGGATGGTCGCGTGGGCGGCGGCGGTCATGCGCTTGTCAGCGGTCCGGGCGATCGTGCCGGTGTCGATGCCGCACCCGGTGTTGCTGCGCCGGGGGATCTCCGGCGATCCCGAACAGCGGCGACTGTCCCGCTACGCGATCGGGTATCAGTGGCCGCTGGCCCCGGAGCGGGCCCTGGTGAAGAACAACGGGGCGAAGGTCGAGACGATCCTGCGCATGTGGGGGGCGATGCCCGACTGGCCCGACGAGGCGACCGCGGGGATGTACCGGGCGGCGATCCAGTTCAGCTCGACGGCCCACTGCGCCCTGGAGTACCACCGGTGGGCCATCCGTTCGATCCCGCGACCCGACGGGCGCCGTTTCCAGCAGCGGATGGAGTTCCCGGTGCGGCAGCCGGTCCTGCACGTGCTCGGTGCCGCCGACGGCAGCATCCTCCCGCGCACCTCCGACGGCAGCGAACGTTACGTCCGCGGCCCCTATGAGCGCGTCGATCTCGCGGGGGTGGGTCACTTCCCGCAGGAGGAGGCGCCCGGGACCTTCGCCGACCTGCTCGTGGGGTGGCTCGATGCGCTGCCGGCGGCTCGCGGCTGAACCCACCCGCCCGGCGGACTAGAGCAGGGGGCCGATGTCGACCTGGCGGGCCGGCTGCCAGGGCACCGTCCAGCCGGCCGCGTCGAAGAGCCGCGAGATCAGCCCGGCAGTGAAGCCCCAGACCAGCAGACCTCCGACCTCGAAGCCCGGGCCCACGTAGCCGATGGGGTGGCGCACCTCGACCCGACGGGCGGGGTCGAGCAGTTGCGCGATGGGGATGCGATGGACCGACGCGACCTCGGCGGGATCGGCGGCGGCCACGGGCGACGGGGTGGACCACCAGCCCAGCACCGGGGTCACGACGAATCCCGACGGCGGCAGCCACAGGTCGGGAAGGCCGCCGAAGACCGTGACGCCGCGAGGGTCCAGGCCGGTCTCTTCCTGCGCCTCGCGCAGCGCAGCGGCCACCGCGTCGGCGTCGGTGTCATCGACCGCGCCTCCCGGGAAAGCCGGCTGCCCGGCGTGGGATCGCATCGTGGCGGCCCGCTCGATGATGAGGAGGTCGGGGCCCTCGTCCGACTCGCCGAACAGCATCAGGACCGCTCCCGGGCGGCCGCCTTCGGGAGGAGGCAGGAACGCACTGAGGTCCTCCGGGGTGATCCGCCCCACGGCGTCGACGATCGGGGACAACCAGCGGGGGAGTGCCGGCAGGACGTCGTCGACGAGCCAGGCCGTGGGGCTCATGCGGAGTCCTTCACGAGACGTTCGGCGGCCACCGGATCCAGCGGTCCGAGCCCGGCCGACGGACAGAGCTTCGCGACCGGGCACGCCCCGCACGCCGGGCGACGCGAGTGGCAGCGGCGCCGCCCATGCCAGATGAGCACATGGCACCACTGCGTCCAGTCCGGGCGGGGCCACAGCTCCATCAGGTCGCGCTCGACCTTCACCGGGTCGTCGTGGACGGTGAAGGCGAGCCGTCGGCTGAGTCGCCCGACGTGGGTGTCCACCGTGATCCCCGGGACGTCGAAGGCATTCCCGAGCACCACGTTGGCGGTCTTGCGGCCGACGCCGGGCAGGGTGACGAGATCCTCGAGTCGACCGGGCACCTCGCCGTCGAACCGATCGCACAACGCCTGTGACAGGCCCAGCAGGCTGGTCGACTTGGCCCGGAAGAAGCCGGTCGGTCGGATGACGTCCTCGAGTTCGGAGCGGTCCGCCGCCGCCAGATCGGCCGGCTCGGGCCAGCGCGCGAACAGGGTCGGGGTCACCTGGTTGACCCGGGCGTCGGTGCACTGCGCCGACAGGACCGTGGCCTGGATGAGTTCGAACGGGGAGCGGAAGTCGAGTTCGCAGCGAGCGTCCGGGTAGGTGTCCGACAGGATCCGCATGACTCTGCGAGCACGTCGCTTGCGGGCCAACGGCGACTCTGCGGCGTAGTGCCGAGCCGGGTCGGGGGTCGTGGGAGCCACGGCTCCGAGGCTAGACCTGTGCGCCGGTCGATCCCCGCCCACCGTCATCGACGGCCCGGCCACCGGAGCGACGCTCACTCTGCGTGACCCGAACGGCGCAAGGGATTCAATCCGTGACGGCGGTGGGGCGATGCTGATTCCAGGTTCCAGGACCACACTCCAGGTTCCAGGAGGGTCGATGAAGGTGGATCAGACGCAGTCCCCGCCCCCGCGATCGGCGGCGGGGGGGCGGCGCACCGTCGGACGGATCCCGCCCCAGCGGGATGTCACCTTCGCGAACATCGAACTGGCCGAACTGCGGGCGATGCGGTCGGGACTCAACGACGAGGAGTCCAAGGTCTCCTACTGGCGTCGCATCGTGCAGGCGAGGATCGATCTGCTGGTTTCCCGCGACCGGCCTGGCGAACGTGGGGAGGGTCTGGCGCGGATCCTGGCCGACTCCCGCGCGTCCCACCGCCGGCTCGCCGCCTTGAAGGTGGAATCGGTCGAGTCCCTACCGCCGCTGCCCGACCTGGCGGGACTGTGGGACCGGATGATTCCCGACGATCCCCTGGAGCGGGAGGAACTGGCCGAGCACCTGCGCGAGGCCGAGGCTCGGCTGAGCGAGTACCGCCATGAACTCCACCTGCGCATCGACAAGGTGACCGGCGAACTGATCGCGCGGTATCGCGAAGACCCGACCCTGGCGCTGACGGCGCTGCATGAGCGGTTGATGAGCCACTGACCCCCGGTGGTCGAGCGAAGCCGAGACCACCGCACCCGCCTCCGGTGGTCGAGCGGAGCCGAGACCACCTCACTCCTCGCCGGCTCCCGCTGCGCCCGTGCCGGGGTCCGGGCTCGGGTCGGGCGCCTCTTGGATTCAGGGAACCACCTTCGGCGGGCTGTGTTGATGGATGCGCGCCTCGCAGGCTCGGCTGCGCATCGGGTTCCGCTTTGACAGTCGCCGACGCCGACCCGGACCCCGTCCCGGGCTCGGTGGGTGGGCACGTTCCGGTGGTCGAGCGGAGCGACTCATCTACTGAATCCGTGTGTCAGCGAGGTATCGATCGTCCGAATCGACGTACTTTGCCCGGATTCAGGCCTGCATCCGGGGGAGAACTGCGTCACACTGGGGACGGTGCGGCTACGGAAGGGCGAACGGCGTGGATGACGTGCTGATGCAGGCACCCCTGTTCGCGGCGTTGGATCCCGAGGCTGCGGCTGCCCTGCGGGCTGCCACCAATGTGGTGCGGCTGGCCAAGGGCGGCATCCTCTTCCGCGAAGGCGACCCGGGCGACCGGCTGTACGTGATCGAAGAGGGCAAGATCAAACTCGGAACGGCGTCGGCTGACGGCCGCGATGCACTCCTGGCCGTGATCGGTCCCGGCGAGATGATCGGCGAACTGTCGCTCTTCGACCCCGGCCCGCGCGCGGCGACCGCCACCGCGTTGACCGATGTGGTGGCCCGCGAGGTGGGTCACGACGCCCTGCGCCCGTGGCTGTCGGGACGGCCCGAGGTGGCCGAGGCCCTGCTCACGGCGCTGGCCCAGCGCCTTCGTCGCACGAACGAGGCCATGTCCGACCTCGTCTTCTCCGATGTGCCCGGGCGGGTCGCCAAGGCCCTGCTCGACCTGGGCGAACGTTTCGGGGTGCCCGTCGAAGGCGGCGTGAGCGTCACCCACGACATGACGCAGGAAGAACTCGCCCAACTCGTAGGCGCTTCGCGCGAGACCGTCAACAAGGCGCTGGCCGACTTCGCGGCTCGCGGGTGGATCCGGCTGGAGTCGCGGTCCGTGATCCTGATCGACACCGATCGCCTGCAGCGACGTGCCCGCTGAGCCGTCCGGCAACCCGACCAGTCGCTGGTCCTCCGATCGCTACGCGACCCATGGGCGCTTCGTCGCCGACCACGCGGGACCGATCCTCGACCTGCTCTCACCGCAACCGGGGGAACGGATCCTCGATGTCGGGTGCGGCGACGGGGTCCTGACCGAAGCGATCGCCCGCACCGGCGCCGACGTTGTGGGCATCGACAATTCGCCGGAACTCGTGCTGGCCGCTCGCGAACGGGGCGTCGAGGTGTTGCTGGGCGATGCCGCCGAGATGACCTACCGCAGCGAGTTCGACGCCGTGTTCAGCAACGCGGCGCTGCATTGGATGCTCGAACCGGCGCCCGTGGCGAACGCGATGCTGGCGGCCCTGCGTCCCGGCGGTCGGCTGGCAGTGGAGTTCGGCGGGTTCGGGAACATCGCGGCGATCCGCACCGCCCTGACGGCGGTCATGGGGCAACACGGCTTCGCCGATGCCGACCCGGGCCAGTACTACCCCACCGCCGACGCCTACGCGACGGTGTTGGAGCGGGCGGGATTCCACGACATCAGCGCGACGATCGTGCCGCGCCAGACCCGACTGCCCGGCCACCTGGCGGACTGGTTGACGACCTTCCGGCAGGGGTTCCTCGACGCCGCCGGGGTCCCCGTTGCCGAGCAGGACACGATCGTGGCCGAGACGTGCGAGCTCGCGGCACCCGCGCTGTACGACGCCGACTCCGACACCTGGTACGCCGACTATGTCCGGCTGCGGGCGACCGCTCGCCGACCGCTCTGAGGTGTCATCGCACCGTCGTCACGCCGCTCACACCACCGGACCTTGTGGCGGTCAGGTCGACCTTCGCGCGATAGGTGCCAGGAGTCATCGTGGTGCTCACGAGGTGATCCATTCCAGAGGTGGTCACCGACCTGACGGTCTGCCATCCGGTCGTGACCTTGCGCTGCACCCGAACCAGATGCTGCGGACCACCGATCGGGGATATCGAGGGTGGTCTGCGGCGCCACGGTATCCGGGGTGCCCACCAGGCTCACGTTGTTGATCCCCACCCACTCGTCGCTGCCCGAGCGGTTGGTGGTGAGGATGCGAAGCGGAATGTGCCACTGGCCCCGCAGCATCAGAAGTGTCGCCACACGGATGGACCAGCAGGCGAGAGGTGTCGTCGAGGCGACGGACGGGCGCCACCGAGCAGGGCTCGCCGGCAGGTCGGCCGGTCAGGTACTCCCACTGCGCCGCGGCGCTGGCGTACGCGGCCGGATACACCCCCGGCGGGAGGGGCTCGTAGACCATCGCCACCACCTCGGCCACTGATGCGGCACCCGCTTCGATCGCGGCGCGGACCTGGTCGAGCCGTTCGTGCCGGTGCTGCAGGTACTCGTCCAGGAGGCTGCCGGGGTCGGTGGTCGCGGGGCCATGACCGGGAAGTGCGTGGGTCAGATCGTGGGTATCGGTGAGTGAGCGCAACTCGGCGAGCGAACGGAGGTAGTCGCGCAGCGAACCGTCGGGCCAGGCCACCACCGTGGTGCCGCGCCCGAGCAAGGTGTCGCCGGTCAGGACTGCCCGCTCCGGTCGGAGGTGGAAACTCAGTGAGTCGGAGCTGTGCCCCGGGGTGCCGACGACGGCGATCTCCACGCTGCCGACGGCCACCACGTCGCCGGCGGCCAGACCTTCGTTCCCGTGGCGATGCGCCGGGTCCAGCGCGCGCACCGGTGCGCGCAACTCACGCGAGAAGAGCTCCGCTCCCTCCGAGTGATCGACATGCCCGTGCGTCAGCAGGATCACTGCTACCGGCTGATCCCGCCGCTCCAGCACCCGCCGGACCGCTTCGAGATGGCGATCGTCAGCCGGGCCCGGGTCGATGATCACGGCGGGAGTTCCCGGTTCCCCGAGGACCCAGGTGTTGGTCCCGTCCAGTGTCATCGGCGAGGGGTTGGGTGCCAGCACGACCTCGGCGGTGGGCAGAACCTCGCCCGAGGACCACGGGCCGATCGAGCCGATGACCGGGCGGGTCACGGGATCTCGATGGGGTCGCCGGTATATCCGTCGACGATGCGCCAGGTGATCTCACCGTCGACGAGGAACGGGCGCGGTAGCCAGGGCCGGGGCTCCCGGTAGGTCGCGGCCTCCCACGCCGCCGCGGCGGAGTCGAACTCTGCGAGTTGCGTCAGGGCAGCCGACGTCGGTGGCAGCATCGGCATCGTCCCGTCGCGCACCCCGGCGAGGGCGGCTTGCGGGGTGAACCATGACGAGTGGTCCGACTCCACGCCTAGGTCGACGGCGGACTGTCCGTCGGGGAGCAGCGAGACCAGGAACCGGGTGTCGAACCGACGCCGCTCGACCTCGGGCGTGATCCAGTGACTCCACGCCCGGAAGTGCGCGCCGTCGATCTGGCAGCCGTGTTCGGCGAGCCACGACCCGAAATCGGCGTCCGACTGGTCGGGCCCCGCCACGGGAGCCCCCGAGTCGTCGACCGCCAGCACGGTGCCGGCCTCTTCCCAGGTCTCGCGCGCACCGGCACTCGTCAGGGCCCGGAAGGTCGCGGTCACCCCGGCGCCGTCGGGGATCCCGAAGGGCTCGTCGGTGGGCCCGCGCCACGCGGTGTGGGCGTCCGACTCCTCGACCCGGCCTCCTGGGAACACGTACATCCCCGGGGCGAAGGCCATCTTGCCGACCCGGCGTTGGAGGAACACCTCGATCCCGGCGGGACCGTCACGCAGCAGGATCACCGTTGCCGCGTCACGTGCCTCGGGGGCGGTCCAGCCGTCACTGCCGGTCGCCAGCGCGAGCGCGCGTTCGCTCAGTGCCCGCGGGATGTCCAGACTCGGGCGTTCGGGCTCGACCATGATCAGTTGGCGAGCCGGGCGATGACCTCGACCTCGACCGGGACCCCCAGCGGCAGCGACGCCACTCCCAGCGCGGAGCGCGCGTGCACTCCGGCGTCGCCGAAGACCGAGCCTAGGAACTCACTGGCGCCGTTCACCACGACCGGGTGCGCGGTGAAGTCGGGCGTCGCCGCCACGAAGCCGGTCACCTTCACGATGCGCGCTACATCGTCGAGGTCGACGACCGAGGCGATCGCTGCCACCGCGTTGAGCGCGCACTGGCGCGCGCAGGCCGCAGCCTCCTCGGGGGTGACCGCGTTGCCGACCGCGCCGAGCGCGAGCGGTTCGCCGTCGCGCAGCGGCAACTGCCCCGCCGTATAGACCCAGCCGTCGACGACGACTGCCGGCACATATGCCGCCAACGGCTGCGGAACCGTGGGCAGGGTGATGCCCAGCTCGGCCAGCCGGTCCTGGACGCTCATGCGAGGGGACGCTTGAAGTAGGCCACGACGTTCTCGGGGTTCGGGCCGGGCACGATCTGCACCAGTTCCCACCCGTCGGCGCCCCAGTTGTTCAGGATCTGCTGCGTCGCGTGCACCAGCACCGGTGCCGTCGCGTACTCCCACTTGGTCATGGGGCGACTGTAGCCGGGCTCCTCCCACCACGATTCCCCCAAGTCGGCCATATTTGGCGCCCAAGTAGGACCGCGTGGCCGCGCAACGGGAATCCGGGGGCGAGCTCCCGGGTCTCGGCTCCGCTCGACCACCGGGAGGTCTCGGCCTCGCTCGACCACCGGGTGGTCTCGGCTTCGCTCGACCACCGGGGGCGGAGAGGCGGGGGAAGCGCGCCCGTTCATGTTGTTACGACGGCCGTCTGGGAGCCACCGGTCCGGACCTGCGCACGACAATGACGTAATCGGGCACTCCCGGGCGCCCATCACAGCACTATCGTGCGCGCCTCGAAAACCCATACCCACCACCGGTGCCATAACGGCAACTTCATGCGCGTCCGAGAGTCGGCGCCGCCTCGGGCGTGGGTGCCGCGGTCCCGACGGGGTCCGGGTCGGAGTGGTCGGCTCCCACGGAACGGAACCCGGAGGGAACCGGCCAGCGACCCGGTCCGAACCAGTAGCGGCCGCCCGGTCCAACCACGTCATGCCTCTCCCCACTGCTGGGTTTCGTAGGTCAGCCACGCTCAGCGTCTCGGCCCTTCGCGAAGTCGCGAGAGGTATGACGTGGTTGTGCGGTTCGACAGCCTGAGTTTGCCCCAGGCCCGTGGGTTGAGTAGCAGGGTCTCGGCTTCGCTGGACCACCGGAAACGGACACCTGACCGACCACCGAGCCCGGACCCGTCCCGGGCGGGGCGAGGGCAAGACCCTCCGACAGTGGCGCGGTTTCGATACGGCGCTGGCGCGCCTACTCAACCCGCGGGAGGTCTCGGCTTCGATCGACCACCGGGCTCGTTGGTCCGCCAGGAGCCTGATTGTCCGGGTCGGGACCTACCCATGACTGCTCGCACGTGACTACCCTCGGAATCCGAAGGCTGGGCGAGGAGGTCCCGTGAACGACGAGGCGCTTTTCGCCCTGGATGCGCGTCGTCCACTCTCCACATCCGGCCGCATCATGTGGGCCGTCGGGGTACTGGCCTTCGCCGCGCTCACGCTGATCGCCGCCTCCCAGGGCGAGGGAGTCCTCCAGCAGTTGGTGTGGGTGCCCATCACCCACTCGCTGGTGGTGGGTCTGGTGTGCGCCTTCACGGCCGCGCTCCTGTTCGGCCAGGCGAGCACGGGTGGTCGCCGCGGGTACGTGTGGCTGGGGGTCACATATCTGTACGTCGCTGGGCTACTGCTCGGTTTCCCGCTCTTCTTCCCCGGGACGATGGGCGGTGACGAGCCGATCCTCGGTGGGTGGCAGAGTTCCATCACGATCTTCTACCTGTGGCACATCACGTTCGTGGTGGGGATCCTGGCGACCGCGGTCGTCCTGTGGTCCGATCAGCGCAACCACCGACGTCCAGGTCTTCGTCGTCCTGTCTGGGTGACGATCGCGCTGGTCATCGGAGCGGTGCTCCTGACCGACTTGATCCTCGCGGCGGGGCGCGACATCCTGCCGACTCTCATCGACGCGGACGGCCGGATCAACGGTCTTGCCGGCCAACTCGACATGCTGGTGCTGGCACTGGCGATCATCGCGTGCCTGGTCGCCGGTCTGACCGCTTGGGATGGCGCCGAGATCCAGCGGTGGCTCTTCGCCGTCTCGTTGCTGGCCTTGGGTGAGGCCGTGGTCAACTTCCGATCGATCGGCCGGTGGAGCGTCGCCTGGTACTACGACCGGCTCCTGGCCATGATCGCGCTCACCTCACTGTTCGCCGCTTTGGTGTGGATCATCGCGCGGATCGGCCGGGCGACCAGCCGACTGGCCATGAGCGACGGGCTGACCGGGTGCGAGAGTCGCGCATCGTTCACGGCTTCGCTGGACCGTGAGATCGCCGCGGCGCAGCACGACGGCACCACCCGGGCCCTCTTGTGGATTGACCTCGACGGGTTCAAGAGCGTGAACGACCAGGTGGGGCACGCCATCGGCGACGAGGTTCTGCGCACCGTGGTCCGAAGGCTGAGTGAACGGGTGCGCCCCACCGATCACGTGGGTCGGCTCGGGGGCGACGAGTTCGGCGTCCTGCTCAGCGATCCGGTCAGCGACGATCGGATCTCGGTGATCGCGGACCGGATGCTCAGCGGCTTGCGCGATCCCATCGTGATCGACAACGCAACGGCCCTGGTCACCGGATCGATCGGGGTCGCCACGTGCCCGGCGGACGGCACGACCGCATCGGCTCTGCTGTCCCGTGCGGATCTCGCCATGTACGCCGCGAAGAATTCCGGCGGCGACCGGTGGACGAGGTTCTCGGCGGATCTGGGGTCGCTGGCGGCCGGGCGCGCCGATCTGCGCCACAACCTCGCGGCAGCGGTGCGCTCCGGGCAGTTCGAACTTGACGTCCAACCCATCGTGGCCGTCGCCATCGCCGGGGAACCGGTGATCGGCGTCGAGGTCCTCGCGCGCTGGCAGACGGAGACCGAACGACTGCCGGCCGGCCAGTTCATCGAGTTCGCCACCACCACCGGCCAGATCATCCAGATCGGACGGCAAGTTCTGGACCGCCTCGAGCAGTGCATCGCCCGACTCATCGACGCGCTCCCACCGGACGGATTCGTGGCGGTGAACCTGTCGGTCAAGGAGTTGACCGACGACGAGATCGTCCAACGGCTACTGCTCGGGCCACTGGGCCGCTACTCCCGCCGACTGGTCCTCGAGGTGACCGAGTCCGCAGAACTCAAGGCCGGAACCGACGCCGACGCCCATCTTGATCAACTGCGATTGCGCGGGTATTCGGTCGCCGTGGACGACTTCGGCGCGGGGTTCTCCAACTTCAGTCGCCTCGAACAACTCCGTCCACTGCTCCTGAAGATCGATCGCTCGCTGGTGGTGCGCGCGGCAGACGAGTTCCCCGCGGGTGGTACGGCTTTCCTGGAGGCGGCGGTCAGCGTCGGGCGCAACCTAGGCTGCGGCGTGGTCGCCGAGGGCGTCGAAACCCCCGAGCAACTCCAGATCGCCCGCGATCTCGGTATCGACTTCGCCCAGGGCTACCTGCTGGGTCGTCCGATGCCCGTCGAGTCGTGGCCCCCAGTGCCGCTCCCGGTCCCGGTGACGCTGGACCACTGACGGTCTCGGCGGCTCGACCGTCGGGTCAGAGGATGCTCCACGCCTCGGTCAGCACCGAACGCAGGATCCCTTCGATCTCGTCGAACTCGGACTGGCCGATGATCAGCGGCGGTGCCAACTGGATCACCGGGTCGCCGCGGTCGTCGGCGCGGCAGTACAGGCCGGCGTCGAACAGGGCCTTCGACAGGAACCCGCGGAGCAGGCGCTCGGCCTCGTCCTCGTTGAAGGTCTCCTTGGTGGCCTTGTCCTTGACCAGCTCGATGCCGTAGAAGTAGCCGGCGCCGCGCACATCGCCCACGATGGGCAGGTCGTTGAGCCGTTCGAGAGCGCCACGGAAGTTGCCCTCGTTCTCCTGGACGTGGGCGAAGATCCCCTCGGACTCGAAGAGGTTGAGGTTCGCCATCGCCACCGCCGCAGAGACGGGGTGTCCACCGAAGGTGTAGCCGTGAAGGAACGAGTTCTGGCCGTGCTTGAACGGCTCGAACAGGCGCTCGCTGGCGATCATCGCGCCCAGCGGCGAGTAGCCGCTGGTGAGGCCCTTGGCCGATGTGATGATGTCGGGCGTCACGCCGAAACGCTTCATGGCGAAGATGTCGCCGATGCGGCCGTAGGCGGTGATCGTCTCGTCGGCGACGAAGAGCACGTCGTACTCGTCGCAGATCTCGCGGACCCGGGCCAGATAGCCGGGCGGTGGCGGGAAGCAGCCCCCGGAGTTCTGCACCGGCTCTAGGAACACGGCCGCGACGGTGTCGGGGCCCTCCATCTCGATCGCCTCGGCGATGCGGTCGGCTGCGTAGCGGCCGAAGGCCTCTTCGTCGTCGCCGTACTCTGCGGCCCGGTAGAAGTTGGTGTTGGGAACCTTGTGCGTGCCCGGCACCAGCGGCTCGAAAGCCTCCTTGGCCGCGGGGATGCCGGTGATCGACAGGGCGCCCTGCGGGGTGCCGTGGTAGGCCACGTTGCGGCTGATGACCTTGTACTTCTGCGGCTTGCCGGTCAGTCGGAAGTACTGCTTCGCCAACTTCCAGGCCGTCTCGACCGCCTCGCCGCCGCCGGAGGTGAAGAACACCCGGTTCAGGTCACCGGGCGCCTGGTCGGCGAGCCGCTCGGCCAACCGGATCGCCTGGGGGTGGGCATAGGACCAGATGGGGAAGAACGCCAACTCCTTGGCCTGCGCGGCAGCCGCCTCGGCGAGTTCGGTGCGTCCGTGACCCATCTGCACGGTGAAGAGTCCGGCGAGCCCGTCGAGGTATTTGCGGCCTTGGTCGTCCCAGATGTAGGCGCCCTCGCCTTTCACGATCACGGGGACGTGGCCACCCTGCTCGTAGGTCGAGTGCCGGGTGAAGTGCATCCAGAGGTGGTCGCGGGCTGACTCCGCCAGGGCGTCGGTCCCCGACTCGGTCACATACTGCGGTGTGCTGGTCATCGCTTATCGCGCTCCCCATTGATAGGTCTGCTTGTGCAGCTTGAAATAGACGTAACTCTCGGCATGGCGCACCCCCGGAACCGCTCGGATCCGGGTCACCACGTTGTACAGGTTCTGGTCGTCGACCGCGACGACCTCGGCGAACAGATCCACCCCGCCGGCCGTTGCCACGAGGTAGTCGACCTCGTCGATCTCGCCGATCTGTCGGGCCGCGACCTCGATGTCGCCGTCGACGCGGATCGCGATCATCGCGGCGCGCTGGTAGCCCATCTGCAGCTGGTCGGTGATCGCCACGATCTGGATCACGCCGGACCGCATGAGCCGCCCCACCCGTTGCCGCACGGATGCCTCGGAGCGGTTCACGCGCTTGGCGATGTCGGCGAAGGAGCGTCGGCCGTCCTCCTGCAGGAGGTGCACGATGGCGCGGTTCACGTCATCGAGTTGAACCGGGGCGGTCTGGGACATTTCTCGATTCTCACCTATCGGACGAGTCAATGCAACGCTTTCCGTAGGGTATACCCATCTCGGTCACGAATACCGTAGGATGCAGATCACGTTATCGCCATCCCGCTCCGGATGGCGCGACGCAGAGCCCCCGCAGGGCGCACACCGACAACCACACAGCCGCATCACAGGAGTCGTCGCATGCAGGTCAACAGCGTCATCAACGGACAGGCCGCTCCCGCCGGGGGACCCGATCTGGAACTGGTCGATCCCAGTACCGGCGAGGTCTTCGCCGGCGCCCCGGTGTCGTCGACTGCGGACGTCGATCGCGCCGTGGCTGCAGCGGGCGACGCCTTCGCCTCGTGGCGCAACACCACCCCCGGCGAGCGGCAGGCCGCGATCCTCAAGATCGCCGACCTCATCGAGAACAACGCCGACGAACTCGTGCGCTTGGAATCCCAGAACACCGGTAAGCCCATCGCCGTGACCCACGCCGAGGAGATCCCCCCGATGGTGGATCAGGTCCGGTTCTTCGCCGGCGCCGCCCGGGTGCTTCAGGGCACCGCGACTGCCGAATACATGGCCGGCTTCACCTCGTCGATCCGCCGCGAACCCGTCGGAGTCATCGGCCAGGTCACCCCGTGGAACTACCCGCTGCTCATGGCCATCTGGAAGTTCATCCCCGCCGTGGCCGCCGGAAACGCGGTCGTCCTCAAGCCGTCCGACACCACGCCGGTGTCGACCGTCCGACTGGCCGAACTGATCGCCGAGGCCGAGATCCTGCCCCCCGGCGTCTTCAACGTGATCACCGGAGACCGTGAGACCGGGCGCGCCCTGGTCGGTCATCGCGGTGTCGACATGGTGGCGATCACCGGCTCGGTGCGCGCCGGCATGCAGGTGGCCGAGGAAGCCTCCAAGTCCGTCAAGCGGGTGCACCTCGAACTCGGCGGCAAGGCGCCGGTCGTCGTGTTCGACGACGCCGATCCGGCCAAGGCTGCCGAGTGGCTGGCCGTAGCCGGGTACTTCAACGCCGGCCAGGACTGCACGGCCGCGACGCGCGTGCTCGCCCAGTCCGGGATCCACGACGACTTCGTCGCGGCGCTGGCCGAACAGGCGCAGAACACCGCCACCACCTACGCGAACGGCCCCGGCGACGAAGACGCGCTGGTGCCGCCGCTCAACAACGTCAACCAGATGGAGAAGGTCCTCGGGTTCCTCGACCGCGCCCCCGCCCACTCGTCGGTGGCGGCCGGTGGAAGCCGTCCCGGCGACCGCGGGTTCTACATCGACCCCACCGTCGTCGTCGGCCTGCAGCAGGACGACGAGATGGTCCAGAACGAGATCTTCGGACCGGTCATGACCGTGCAGAAGTTCTCCGACGAGGCGCAGGCCCTTGAGTGGGCCAACGGCGTCGACTACGGACTGGCGTCGAGTGTCTGGACCGAGAATCACGGTCGCGCGCTGCGCATGGCCAAGGCGCTGGACTTCGGCACCGTGTGGATCAACACCCACATCCCGCTGGTGGCCGAGATGCCCCACGGCGGCTACAAGCACTCCGGCTACGGCAAGGACCTGTCCATGTACGGGTTCGAGGACTACACCCGCATCAAGCACGTCATGTCCGCCATCGAGGCCGACTGACCCGGCGGACGGGTCGGCGAGGAGGGGTGATGACAGCAGGACAGTGGATCGGCGGCAAGGCCGTCCGGGGCACCTCGGGGGAGTCCATCGACGTCATCAACCCGGCCGACGGCGACGTCATCGCCACCCTCGACCTGGCCGGCCCCGACGACGTCGCGGCGGCGGTCGACTCCGCCGCGAACGCTTTCGAGGAGTGGTCCCGGGTGCCCCCGGCGGTCCGCAGCGATGCGCTGCTCTCGCTCGCGCGTCGGATGGCCGACCGGGCCGAGGAGTACGCGGCCGTCGAGTCGCGCCAGGCGGGCAAGCCGATCCGGCTCACGCGCGGTTTCGACGTCCCCGGGTCCATCGACAACACCGTGTTCTTCGCCGGTGCGGCCCGCCACCTGCAAGGGACGGCGGCCGCCGAGTGGGATGGCGACCACACCTCGACGATCCGCCGCGAACCGATCGGCGTCGTCGGGTCGATCGCCCCCTGGAACTACCCGCTGCAGATGGCGATGTGGAAGGTGCTGCCCGCGGTCGCCGCCGGCAACACCATCGTGCTCAAGCCCAGCGAACTGACCCCGCTCACGAGCCTGATGTTGGCCGAGGACGCGACCGCGGCGGGACTGCCCGACGGGGTCCTCAATGTGCTCACCGGCACGGGGATCGTCGCCGGCGAGGCACTGGTGTCGCACCCGACCGTGCGCATGGTGTCCTTCACCGGGTCGACCCGGGTCGGTCACCGGATCGCCGAGATCGCCGCGCAGCAGCTCAAGCGCGCCCACCTGGAACTCGGCGGCAAGGCGCCCTTCGTGGTGTTCGCCGACGCCGACCTCGAGGCCGCTGCCCAGGGCGCCGTCGCCGGGTCGTTGATCAACACCGGACAGGACTGCACCGCGGCCACCCGCGCCTACGTCCACCGCTCCCGGTACGACCAGTTCGTCGCCCGGGTCGCCGAGCTCATGGACGGGGTCGTCCTGGGTGACACCTCCGCCGAGGCCACCGACCTGGGCCCGCTCATCTCGACTGCCAAGCAGCAGAAGGTCGCCGCCATGGTGGCGCGTGCCGTCGAGGCCGGCGCGACCGTCGCGTGTGGCGGGGTGATCCCCGACGAGCTGCCCGGGTCCTTCTACCGGCCCACGCTGATCACCGGCGCCGCGCAGGACAGCGAGATCGTCCAGGAAGAGGTCTTCGGACCGGTCCTGGTCGCCCTGCCCTTCGACGACGACGACGAGGCGCTCCGTCTGGCCAACGACACCCGCTACGGCCTCGCAGCGTCCGCCTGGACCACCGACGTCGTCCGCGCCCATCGTGCGAGTCGCGAGATCCAGGCAGGATGCGTGTGGATCAACGACCACATCCCGATCGTGTCCGAGATGCCCCACGGCGGCTACAAGGAGTCGGGCATGGGCAAGGACATGAGCCAGTACGCGTTCGACGAGTACACCCAGATCAAACACGTCTCGACCGACATCACCGGGGCCGCCCGCAAGGAGTGGCACCGTACGGTGTTCGCCGACCCGGACCCATCAATTCCCCCATCGACCCCAGGGAGTGACACGTGACCGACCCCCATCCCGACCCCCGGGTGGAGCTGCTCCGGCAGGCCCTGTCCCGGCGCAACTTCATGGGCGCCCTCGGCGCTGCCGGTGCCGCCGCCGCGCTGACCGCCTGCGGGACCCGAGGTGCCGCCAACGGTACGGCTGCCACCCAGGGCACCAGCGACTCCAAGAACATCGTGTGGGCCAACTGGACGCTGTACCTGGACTACGACGAGGAGTCCAAGACCTACCCGACGCTCGAGCAGTTCGAGAAGCAGTCGGGCTACACCGTCGAGTACCGCGAGGACATCGAGGACAACGTCTCGTTCAACGGCAAGGTCGCCCCGCAGTTGGCGAACGGCCAGAACATCGGCTACGACATCGTCACCCTGACCGACTGGATGTGTGCGGAGTGGATCCGCAAGGGCTACGCCGCCGGTATCAACGCGGCCAACGTGCCCAACAAGAAGAACATCCTGCCGGCGCTCGAGAACGTCGAGTTCGACCCGGGTCGGGAGTACTCGCTCACCTGGCAGTCGGGGTTCGGCGGGGTGGCCTGGAACAAGGAGTTCGTCCCCAACGGGATCCAGACCATCGACGACCTCTGGGCGCCCGAACTCAACGGCAAGGTCGTGGTCCTCTCGGAGATGCGCGACACCATCGGGCTGATCATGCTCAGCCAGGGGGTGGACATCAGCCAGCCGTTCACCACCGAGCAGTTCAACGCAGCGCTCGACGTCCTGCAGCAGCAGGTGGACTCGGGCCAGGTCAAGCAGGTCAAGGGCAACTCCTACAAGGAGGACCTCATCAACGGCCAGGCGTGGGCCGCGATCGGCTGGTCCGGCGACATCTTCCAGATCAACGCCGAGAACGGCGACAAGTGGGAGTTCGCCCTGCCCGAGACTGGCGGCACCCTGTGGTCGGACAACATGATGATCCCGGTCACCGCCACGGCCAAGACGGGGGCCGAGGCGCTCATGAACTACTACTACGAACCGAAGGTGGCCGCCGAGGTCGCGGCCTACGTCAACTACGTGTGCCCGGTGCAGGGCGCACAGGAGGAGATGAAGAAGATCGACCCCGAACTCGCCAAGAGCGAGTGGATCTTCCCCACCGAAGAACTACTCAACAACTCGTACGTATTCCGACCGTTGACCCCCGAGGAGCAGGCGGAGTACTCCGAAGCCTTCGGCCGAGTAATCCAGGGATGACCATGGCGAACAAGACCGACATCACCAAAGCCGAGGGCGATCTGTACCTCGAGAACCTCACCAAGTCCTTCGGCGACTTCACCGCCGTGGACGACCTGTCGCTGCAGGTGCCGCAGGGATCGTTCTTCGCCCTGCTCGGCCCGTCCGGCTGTGGCAAGACCACGACCCTCCGCATGGTCGCGGGACTCGAGGACCCGACCTCGGGACGGATCCGCATCGGCGACGCCGACATCACCTACGAGAAGCCGTACCGGCGTCCGGTGAACACGGTGTTCCAGAACTACGCGCTGTTCCCGCACATGGACATCGCCGAGAACGTCGGCTTCGGGCTCAAGCGTCGGGGCGTGAAGAACCCCGAGCAGCAGGTGACCGAGGCGCTGGAGCTGATCCAGCTGGCCAACGTCGCCAAGCGCAAGCCGACCCAGCTGTCCGGTGGTCAGCAACAGCGTGTGGCGCTGGCGCGGGCCATCGTCAACCGACCTGCCGTGCTCCTGCTCGACGAACCGCTGGGTGCGCTCGACCTCAAACTGCGTCGTCAGATGCAGCTCGAACTCAAGCGCATCCAGACCGAGGTCGGCCTGACCTTCATCCACGTCACCCACGACCAGGAGGAGGCCATGACCATGGCCGACACCGTGGCCGTGATGAACAACGGGATCATCGAGCAGATGGGCCCACCCACCGAGCTGTACGAGTCGCCGAACACGGCCTTCGTCGCCAACTTCCTGGGCCAGTCCAACCTCTTCCCGGCCACCGTGGTCGAGAAGAACGGCGACGATCTGGTGCTCGAGGACCCGGACGGCCGGTTCCACATGCCGATGACGCGGGTGGCCCCGAGCGTCGGGACCAGCCCGGGCACCAAGGTGCTCGTCGGCGTGCGCCCCGAGAAGATCAGCATCGAACCCCTGGACGACGCCGCCCCTGCTCCGGCCGACGGCAACTTCGTCGACGGTGTGGTCGAGAGCGCGAGCTTCCTGGGAGTCAGCACCCAGTACGAGGTACGCACCGCCGGTGGCGAACTGATCAGCGTGTTCGCCCAGAACCTCGACGTCCACAACCTGCTGCCGGTGGCGGCCCGGGCGCGCATGCGCTGGCAGCCGCAGCACGCCTTTGTGCTGGACGGCCACGAGGACATCAACGCCGGGGTCGACTCCGAAGTGATCGAGGTGAGCTGACGATGGCGATCGCGGCGGCTATCGGCGACACGATCGAGGACGATCGAAAGCCGGTCAATCCCAAGCGGGGCGGCAAGAAGACGCCGTACCTGCTCATGCTCCCGGGCATGTTGTGGTTGGCGATCTTCTTCGTCATCCCCCTCGTGACCCTGTTCGGCACCAGCCTCATGACGCCGACTCCGGGCGGCGACGTGGGCGAATTCGAGCAGACGTTCCACTTCGCGAACTACGTCAACACCCTGACCGACCCCACGTACTACGTGCCGTTGATCCGGTCGTTCGTCTACTCGGGCATCGCGACCCTGTTGGCCCTGCTCATCGGTTACCCGCTCGCCTACGCGATCGCGTTCAAGGGCGGCAAACACCGCAACCTGCTGTTGATCATGGTGATCGCCCCGTTCTTCGTGTCCTTCATCCTGCGGACCATCGCCTGGCGGCAGATCCTGGCCGACGAGGGCCCGGTGGTCGCCATCCTGCGCTACGTGGGACTGGTGGCGCCGACCGGCGGTGTCTATCCGTCGGCCTTCGCCGTGATCATGGGTCTGACCTACAACTTCCTGCCGTTCATGACGTTGCCGATCTACGCGAGCCTGGAGCGGGTCGATCCGCGACTCATCGAGGCGTCCGGCGACCTGTACGCCAAGCCCTGGACCGGTTTCCGCAAGGTGACGTTCCCGCTGTCCCTGCCCGGGGTCGTGGCCGGCACCCTGCTGACCTTCATCCCGGCGGCCGGCGACTACGTGAACGCCGCTCTGTTGGGACGCCCGTCGAACACCATGATCGGTAACCGCATCGAGTACACCTTCCTCAGCGTCAACGACTACCCAACGGCAGCGGTGCTGTCGTTCATCCTCATGGCCTGCATCCTGGCCATGGTCCTGGTCTACGTACGCAAGGTCGGGACGGAGGACCTGGTATGAGCGCCACGACGAAAGCCGCCCCGGTGGCTCAAGGTCCCTCGACAGGTCGGCGGATCCGCGACTGGATCGGTCGGAACATCCTCAAGATCTACGCAGCGATCGCGTTCATCTACCTGCTGCTGCCCGTCGCCTACACCTTCGTGTTCTCGTTCAACGACGCGGGCCGCACCAACCTGGTGTGGCAGGGCTTCACGCTGGACAACTGGCTCAACCCCTGCGGTGCGCCGGAGGTCTGCGGTTCGGTGGTCAACTCGCTGGTGCTGGGCGCGGTCGTCACGGCGGTGGCGACGATCCTGGGCACGCTCATCGCGTTCTCCCTGGTGCGGTATCGGTTCACCGGTCGCAGCACCACGAACCTGTTGATCTTCCTGCCCATGGCGACCCCCGAGGTCGTCCTGGGTTCGTCGCTGCTGGCGTTGTTCCTGAACATCTTCATGCCGCTGGGTTTCTGGACCGTGTTCATCGCCCATGTCATGTTCTGCATCAGCTTCGTGGTGGTCACCGTGAAGGCGCGCCTGGCGAGTCTGGACCCCCGCCTGGAGCAGGCCGCCATGGACCTCTATGCGAGCGAACGCGAGGCATTCCGCCGGATCACCTTGCCCCTGGTGGGACCGGGTATCGCGGCGGCTGCGTTGCTGGCGTTCTCGCTGAGCTTCGACGACTTCATCATCACGAACTTCAACTCCGGGCAGTTCACCACGTTCCCGAAGTTCGTGTACGTCTCGGCCACCCGCGGGATCCCGCCGCAGGCGAACGTGATCGCGTCGGCGATGTTCTTCATCGCCTTGGCCATCGTGCTGGTCAGCCAGTTCGTGGGCAGCCGCAGGAAACCGGAGGCCTGACATGCCGTTCGCCCCTTCCCCGGGCGAACGCGCCTATCGCGCGCTGCGGGACGTCCAACACGAGCCGTTGTGGCAGGCCGATCCACAGCGTCCGGACGCCCGGCCGCCGCTGGTCGGCCGGTCGACGGCGGAGCTGGTGGTCGTCGGCGGCGGACTCACCGGACTGTGGACCGCGCTGCGGGCCAAGGAACGCGACCCCGACCGCGACGTCGTGTTGATCGAGGGCGACCGGATCGGCAACGCGGCGTCGGGGCGCAACGGTGGGTTCGTGGCGGCGTCCATCACCCACGGGCATGCCAACGGCATCCAGCGTTGGCCGTCGGAGTTCGGACAACTGCACGAGCTGGGGCTGGAGAACCTGACCGGGATCGAGGAGACGATCGACCGCTACGGCATCGACTGCTTCTACGAACGGACCGGCGACCTGGCGGTGGCCACCGAGGACTACCAGGTGCCGCACCTGCGCGAGGGTCTCGCCGAGGCGGCTCCTTACGGAGTCGCCCTGGAGTTCCTGGATCAGGACGCCACCCGCGAGTTGATCGGTTCCCCGACCTATCGGGCGTCGGTGCGGGACCCGGATGTCGGACTGGTCGACCCGGCGCGACTGTGTTGGGGACTGGCGGCGGCCGCGGAATCGCTCGGGGTCCGCATCGTCGAGCACTCGCCGGTGCTGGGCATGTCGCGCGACGGCGCGGCGGTCGAGGTGCGCACCTACTCCGGTGCGGTCTCGTCGCAACATGTCGCCCTGGCGACCGCCGCGCACGCGCCGCTGCTGCGGCGGATCTCGGCGTTCGTGGTCCCGGTGTTCGATCATGTCGTGGCCACCGCGCCGCTGACCGACGACGCCCTGGCCGAGATCGGCTGGGTCGGCCGCGAAGGTGTCAGCGACTCGGGCAACCAGTTCCACTACTACCGACTCACGCACGACAACCGGATCCTCTGGGGCGGCTACGACGCCGTCTACGCGCGTGGGGAACGCCCCGGCTCCGACCTCGAGCGCGACGACTTCCTGACCGCGCGACTGGTGCAGCACCTGCACGACACCTTCCCGTCGGTGGCCGAGACGCCGGTCGAGTTCGCCTGGGCGGGGGCCATCGACACGTGTTCCCGGTTCAGCGCGTTCTGGGGTTCGGCGTTCGGCGGCCGCGTGGTCTATTGCGTCGGATTCACCGGTCTCGGGGTGGGGGCCTCGCGGTTCGGTGCCGACACCATGCTGGACCTGCTGTGGGGACTCGACACCGAGCGCACCCGGCTTGAGATGGTGAAATCCAAGCCGTTGCCGTTCCCACCCGAGCCGGTGCGTCAGGTGGTCATCGATGTCACCCGGCGCTCGCTGGCCGACGCCGATGCCGAGTCCGGACGTCGCAACGTGTGGCTGCGCACCCTCGACAGACTCGGACTGGGTTTCGACAGCTGACAGACGTGGGTAGAGGAGTACCGCGACCGGGCAACTGATGTCCGGGTGACCAAGGAGAGATAGCACATGCCGACCGAACGCATCACGCATTGGATCGACGGTCGTCACTGGGACGGGTCGGCCGAACGCGCCGGCGACGTCTATGACCCCGCGACCGGGCAGGTCACCAAGACCGTCGACTTCGCCGCACCGACCGAGGTCGACGCCGCCGTCGCTTCGGCGCGACGGGCCTTCGACACCGAGTGGGGGCGCTCTACGCTCACCCGCCGCATGCAGGTCCTGTTCCGGTTCCGCGAACTGATGAACGCGAACAAGGAGCAGATCGCCGCCCTGATCACCGACGAACACGGGAAGGTACTGTCCGACGCGCTGGGCGAGGTGACCCGGGGCCTCGAGGTGGTCGAGTTCGCCTGCGGAAACGCGCATCTGCTCAAGGGCGGGTACTCCGACCAGGTCTCCACCGGGGTCGATGTCTACTCGTTGCGCCAGCCCCTTGGCGTCGTGGGCATAATCTCGCCGTTCAACTTCCCGGCGATGGTGCCGATGTGGTTCTTCCCGATCGCGATCGCGGCGGGGAACACCGTCGTGCTCAAGCCGTCGGAGAAGGACCCCAGCGCGGCCATGTACATCGCCGACCTGTGGAAGCAGGCCGGCCTGCCCGACGGGGCCTTCAACGTCGTGCACGGCGACAAGGTGGCGGTGGACTCACTGCTCACCCATCCCGACGTCGCGTCGATCTCCTTCGTCGGTTCCACGCCGATCGCGAAGTATGTCTACGAGACGGGGACTGCGCACGGCAAGCGCGTGCAGGCCCTCGGCGGCGCGAAGAACCACATGCTGGTCCTGCCCGACGCCGATCTGGATCTAACGGCGGATTCCGCCGTGAACGCCGGGTTCGGCTCGGCAGGCGAACGCTGCATGGCGATCTCGGTCATCGTCGCGGTCGAGCCGGTGGCCGACGACCTGATCAAGGCGATCGAGTCCCGCATGGCCGGGCTGCGCACCGGTGACGGGCGCAAGGGCAGCGATATGGGTCCGCTGGTGACGCAGGCCCATCGCGACAAGGTCGCCGGCTACGTCGACGCCGGGGTCGCCGAAGGTGCCACGTTGGTGGTCGACGGCCGCGAGGTCGAAGCCGATGGTGCCGCCGAGGGGTTCTGGCTGGGGCCGACACTGTTCGACAACGTGACCACCGACATGTCGATCTACACCGACGAGATCTTCGGTCCGGTGTTGTCGGTGGTCCGGGTGGACTCCTACGAGGAGGGGATGGAGTTGATCAACTCCCACCCCTACGGCAACGGGACCGCGATCTTCACCTGCGACGGTGGGGCGGCGCGGAAGTTCACCAGCGAGGTGCAGGTGGGCATGATCGGTGTGAACGTGCCGATCCCGGTGCCGATGGCTTACTACTCGTTCGGCGGTTGGAAGGCGTCGCTGTTCGGCGATACCCATGCCCACGGTGCGGAGGGGTTCCACTTCTTCACCCGCGGCAAGGTGGTCACGAGCCGCTGGCCCGATCCGGCGCACGGTGGCATCAACCTGGGTTTCCCGACCCACGGCTGAGTCCGGCGCGGCTGCTACGGTTCTGGCGTGCTGCGGCGACGCAAACCCGAGCCGGACTCGTGGGACTACCTGTTCGTCATCACCTACGGTCGGTCGGGTTCCACCTTGCTGCAGGCGATCCTGAACAGCATCCCCGGATATGCCATCCGGGGCGAGAACGGCGGTGCGGTCAAGCACCTGTGGCGATTCCATCGGGAAATGACGCAGCGGTCGCGCAGCCGACGCCGGGCGCTGGCCCTGCCGCGGGACAACCCGTGGTGGGGTATCGACGGATTCGACGAGTCACTGTCGGCGGAACAACTGCGTGGGGTGGTCGACCGGACGATCCTGCGTCCGCCGCCCGGGACCCGGGTGACGGGCTTCAAGGAGGTCCGGTACTTGGGACCGGACACCCCGGACTATGTGATGTGGTTGGCTGACACCTTCCCGGGTGCGAGGTTCGTTTTCAACAGCCGCAACCTCGACGACGTGGTCGTCAGCGACTGGTGGCGCGAGCGCGCCGACGCGCGCGAATTCCTCGACGGGGTCCAGCAGATGCAGGACGAATTGCGGATACGGCTGGGGGAGCGGGCGTTCGACGTCCGCTACGACGACTACACCGCCGACCCGGCGGTCCTGGCCGGCCTGTTCGTGTGGCTCGGAGAACCGTTCGACCGGTCGCAGGTCGAGTCAGTGCTGTCCCGCAAGCACGGCTACTGAGCCGAGGGGCGGTGCTCGCGCAATAGCCTCGGTCCTGTGACCGGTCCTGTCCGTGGCAATGCCCACCACTGGAACGACCGGTACTCCGCGGGCGATTCGTCATTGGGCTGGACGCAGCCGCACGCGACCATGTCCCTGCGCCTGATCGAGCAGTACGGCACCGGACTGCCGGCGTGGCCGGAACGTTCGGTGATCGACATCGGGGCCGGTGCCTCGGTCTTCGTCGATGACGTCCTGGACCGCGGTGGCCGCGACATCACCGCACTGGACATCGCGGACGCGGGGATGGCGCTCACCCGGGTGCGGCTCGGTGACCTTGCCGTGTCCGTCACCTGGCTGGTCGCGGACATGGTGGCCTGGGAGCCGCGCCGGACCTGGGACGTATGGCACGACCGCGCCGTGTTGCACTTCCTCACCGAAGACGCCGATCGCGACCGCTATCGCGACCACCTCCTGGCAGGAACCGCGCCGGGATCGCTGGTGGTCATCGGAGGATTCGGGCCCGCGAGCCCCGACACCTGCAGTCGACTTCCGGTCCGCCGCGCGACTCCCGCCGAGATGACGTCCTGGTTGGGTGCGGACTTCCGCGTGGTCGATACCCGGCTCGACCTCTTCGTCACGCCCCACGGGGACGAGCGCCAGTACGTGTGGACGACGGCGATCCGGCGCTGATCTCGGCCGGGCCGGAACTGTCGGACCCACTGGTTAGCGTCCAGGTATGAAGTCGAGCTCTGCATCCGCGGGTCGTCCGGGCATGGCTGCGGCCGGCTCGGTGGTGGAGTCGGCGATCGTGCGGGCGGGCCTGTGGGCGGGTTCGCGGCTGACGGTGGGGGAGGAAGCGTCGGCGACCTCGGCGTCACTCCGGGCGACATCGGCGGGCCCCATGGGCCTCATGGGTTGGTGGCGGGACGGTCGGGTGCTTGCGGGGGTGGACGGCGCACCGAGGGTGTCGCTGACCGTTGGGTTGCCGGTGGGTCGGGTGCTGTCGAGGCTGACCGCCACCTCGTTGGGGGATCGGTGGCGCCGCCAGCGGCCGGGGTGGACTGAGGCGGGGTGGTGGGACGCTGAACTGCGCGACGAGGTGCGCGGATTGCTGTGGCTCCCAAAAGGGCCGCTGCTTGCGGCAGAGTTGCAGCGGGTGGGTGGGGTCGATGGCCGCCGGTGTGTTCACCCACATCCGGGTCGCGCGGTCGATCTCGATGGGGCCGGGGGGCCGGAATACGGCACTCCGGGTTGCCCGTGTGCCTGTCAGGTGGTGCTGGTGGCGGCTTGGGCCTGTGCTGCAGCCTGGTTCGCCGACAAGGCGGATGCCGCAGTGGTCGCGGCGGCGAGGCCGCTTCCGCAGCGTCAGCTGATGTGTGTCGACTTCCCTGACCTGGGGCATGTCACCGATGCCGGTATCGATGTTCTGGCTCCAGGGCTGCGGCGGTCGGGGTCGTCGTTGCGTACCTATGTAGCCCGATTGCGTGCCCGAGCCGCCGCGTCGGAGGTGCTGTCCGGCGTCGTCGCCGAGGGTTTCCTTCCGGCGTGGCAGGCCGACCTCCTGCTGGCTGATCTGGCGGACCTGGAGCCCGCGGATCGGGATCGGATCGTGACGGCAGTCGTGAACCGGCTGCGGAGACGTCACGACCAGCAACGGGTGGGCTGGACCTTCACGATGATCCGTCGTTACGCGCGCTTGCAGCGGGTGGCTCTTCCCGAGGACCCCGCGGCCCGTGAGGCACACGAGGGGCGGGCCGTGACCTTCGACGATCTTGGCGATGGCCGTGCCCGGATCACGGCCGATCTTCCGACGGCGACGGCTGCGCGGGTGTTCGCCAACCTCACCGCTTGGGCCGCCGGTCTGGGCCATGACGGCGACGGCGCCTCGGTCGGTGACCGTCAGGAGAAGCGGACGTTGGCGCAGAAGCGCGCCGATGTGTTCGCCGATCTGCTGCTGATGACCCCCAACAGCGTGACCGATCCGGCGGCTGGAACCACTGCTCGCCCGGCGGGTTCGGAGGTGGCGCTGGTGATCTCGGCGGCCGCGTTGCTGCGGCTGGCCGACGACCCCGCATTCCTGCCGGGAGTCGGACCTCTCGACGCTGAGACCGCCCGACAGTTGGCGGCCGACTCGCGCTGGCGGGCATGGCTCACGGACGCCAGTGGCACCGTGGTCGCCACCAGCCCCACGACGTACACCCCGACGGCGGCGGTCGCTCGGGTGGTGCGGGCCCGGGAACCCCACTGCCGGTTCCCCGGATGTCGACGCACCCGGGGCCTGGACCTCGATCACGTCATCCCCTTCCCCCGCGGTTCGACCGTGCCGGAGAACCTGTCGGGACTGTGCCGCCGGCACCACAATCACAAGACCCACGGAGGTTGGCGGCTGGTCGACAACGACCCCGACCCCGACCATCCCGATCGGCCACCCACGTGGACCTGGACCGATCCCACCGGCATCACCCACACCGACGGACACGAGCCGACGACCGGGGCATGAATCCACGCATTCCGTCATGGACTTCCCTCCTTGCGACGGAATGCGTAGGCTGGGGGCCACAATCGCCTCTCAGGGAGAACCATGCGCATCCTCATGATCGGCGCCGGTGGCGTCGGTTCGTCCGCCGCCCTCATCGGTGCTCGTCGGGACTTCTTCGACCACTGGGTGGTGGCGGACTACGACCAGGGACGTGCGCAGGCACTGGTCGATCGGATCGGTGACGACAGGTTCTCCGCGATCGCACTCGACGCCTCCGATCCGCAGGATGTGGCCAACGCGTGCCGCGATCACCAGATCACCCATGTGCTCAACGTGGTCGACCCCCGTTTCGTGGTGCACATCTTCGAAGGCGCCTTCCTGGCAGGCTGCGACTACCTGGACACGGCCATGAGCCTGTCCCACAAACACCCGGAGAAGCCCTACGAGGAGACCGGCGTCAAGCTGGGCGACGACCAGTTCGCGCACTCCGAGGCCTGGGTTGCCAAGGGGCGCCTGGCCCTGGTCGGGATCGGCGTCGAGCCGGGTCTGGCCGATGTGTTCGCCCGCTACGCCTCGGACAACCTCTTCAGTCAGATCGACGAACTCGGAGTGCGGGACGCGTCCAACATGGTCGTCGCCGACTACGACTTCGCCCCCTCGTTCTCCATCTGGACGGTGATCGAGGAGTGCCTCAACCCGCCGGTGATCTGGGAGAAGGACAAGGGCTGGTACACCACCGAGCCGTTCAGCGAACCCGAGGTCTTCGACTTCCCCGACGGAATCGGCCCCGTCGAGTGTGTCAACGTCGAGCACGAAGAGGTGCTCCTCATGCCGCGGTGGATCGACGCCCAGCGGGTCACCTTCAAGTTCGGCCTCGGCGACGAGTTCATCGAGGTTCTCAAGACCCTGCGCAAGTTGGGACTGGACCGGACCGAGCCGGTCAAGGTCGGCCACCACGAGGTGAGCCCGCGCGACGTGGTCGCTGCCTGCCTGCCCGACCCGATGACCCTGGGCGACAAGATCACCGGCAAGACCTGCGCCGGCCTGTGGGTCACCGGCACCGGCAAGGACGGCAACCCGCGCGAGGTGTACCTGTACCACGTCGCCGACAACGAGTGGACGATGAACGAGTACGGCACCCAGGCGGTCGTGTGGCAGACGGCCATGAACCCCGTCGTGGCGCTGGAACTCCTCGCCACCGGCCAGTGGTCCGGCGAAGGTGTACTCGGCCCGGAGGCGCTGCCGAGCGAGCCATTCCTCGACCTGCTGTCCGAGGGGTACGGCCAGGAGTGGAAACTCCAGGAACGCACCCCCGCGTCCTGATCCCGGCATCCTGATCCGCGTTCCCCGAGGAGACGAGTATGAGCGAGACGTTCGGCCCCGACCTGCCCCAGATCCGCAAGGTGGTCACCGAGATCCCCGGCCCCCGGTCGCAGGCCCTGTCCGCGCGCCGCAAGGCTGCGGTGTCGGGTGCCCTCGGCGCCGCGGTCCCGATCTACGCCGACCGCGCCGGCGGTGGCGTGATCATCGATGTCGACGGCAATTCGTTCATCGACTTCGCCGCGGGGATCGCTGTCACGAACGTCGGCAACTCCGCGCCGGACGTCGTCGCCGAGGTGACCGAGCAGGTGCGCAAGCTGACCCACACCTGCTTTATGGTCGCCGGCTACGAGCCCTACATCGAGGTGTGCGAACAACTCAACGAGTTGACCCCCGGCGACCACGACAAGAAGTCGGCGCTGTTCAACTCGGGCGCCGAGGCCGTCGAGAACGCGATCAAGGTGGCGCGAGCCCACACCAAGCGCCACGCCGTCGTGGTCTTCGAGCACGCGTATCACGGCCGCACGAACCTCACGATGGGGATGACCGCCAAGAACATGCCCTACAAGGAGTCGTTCGGACCCTTCTCGCCCGAGGTATACCGCGTCCCGACGTCCTACCCCCTGCGCGACGGCCTCGACGGCGCCGCCGCCGCAGCCCGGTCGTTGCAGCGCATCGAGTTCGAGGTCGGCAGCCACAACGTCGCCGCAGTCATGATCGAGCCGATCAAGGGCGAGGGCGGTTTCATCGTGCCGGCACCGGGCTTCCTCCCGGCCATCCAGGAATGGTGCACGGCCAACGGCGCGGTGTTCATCGCGGACGAGATCCAGACCGGATTCGGTCGCACCGGCGCCTGGTTCGCCTGTGATCACGAGAACGTGGTCCCCGATGTGATCACGACGGCCAAGGGCATCGCCGGCGGTTTCCCGCTCGCCGGCGTGACCGGGCGCCCCGACATCATGGACGCGGTCCACGTGGGCGGGCTCGGGGGCACCTACGGAGGCAACCCGGTGGCGTGCGCGGCGGCGCTGGGTGCGATCCGCACCATGCGGGAGCAGGATCTTCCCGCCCGTGCACGGGCGATCGGCGACCGCCTGGTGAGCCGTCTGACCGAGCTCGCCGCAGGTGTCCCCAGCATCGCCGAGGTCCGCGGGCGGGGAGCGATGATCGCCATCGAGTTCGCGGAACCCGGCAGCCTCAAGGCCCTGCCCGACATCCCCAAGGCGGTGGCGGCAGCATGCGCCCAGCAGGGCGTGGTGATCCTCACCGCGGGGACGTACGGCAACGTGATCCGTCTCCTCCCGCCCCTGGTCATCGGCGACGAGTTGCTCGACGACGGACTGGACGTCCTGTGTGACGCCATCCGCGTCGAGGCCGGGCGATGACTGATCCCCGGCCGTACTGGATCGCCGGGAAGCCCGTCACCTCGGACGAGGTCGTCGAGATCCACAGCCCCTTCGACGGCGAACTCGTGGCACGTATGTGTGTTCCGATGGGCGCCGACGTCGAGTCGGCTGTTGCCGCTGCCCACGATGTCCAGCCCGCGGCCGCAGCCACCACTGCCGCCCAACGCGCGGCGGCTCTCACCCACGTCTCCGAGCAGATAGCCGCGCGCGCCGAGGAGATCGCCCGGCTCATCACCGCAGAGAACGGCAAGCCCCTGATGTGGTCACGCGTCGAGGTCACCCGCGGGGCCTCGACGTTCCGGTGGGCGGCCGAGGAAGCCCGGCGCTGGTCCGGCGAACTCCAGCGACTGGACACCGATCCCGCGGCCGTCGGCCGACTGGGCCTGGTGCGGCGATTCCCCCACGGACCGGTGCTGGGAATCGCGCCGTTCAACTTCCCGCTGAACTTGGTGGCCCACAAGGTGGCCCCGGCGATCGCGGTCGGTGCTCCGGTGATCATCAAGCCGGCCCCGGCCACACCGCTCACGTCGCTGCTGCTCGGCGAGCTCCTGGCCGAGACCGACCTGCCCGACGGCATGTGGTCGGTCCTGCCGCTGGGGAACGAGGCGACGGCGGCACTCGTCGCCGACCCGCGGCTCCCGGTCGTTTCCTTCACGGGCAGCGAGACCGTCGGGTTCCACATCCAGTCCGAGCAGCCGACCAAACACGTGATCCTCGAGTTGGGCGGGAACGCAGCCGCTGCGGTGCTCGCCGACTGGTCGTCGCCAGAGGACCTCGACTTCGCCGCCCAGCGCATCGCGATGTTCGGCAACTATCAGGCGGGACAGTCGTGTGTGTCGGTCCAGCGGGTGCTGGTCGACGAAGCGGTCTACGACGATTTCGTCCCCCGGCTCGTCGCGGCGGTCGAGGCCCTGCCGACCGGCTCGCCCTGGGACGACACCACGGCGGTCGGTCCCGTGATCAACGAGGCTGCGGCCACCCGGATCGAGTCCTGGGTCGAGGCGGCCGTGGCCGATGGCGCCACTCTGTTGGCCGGGGGCCGTCGCGACGGCACCACCGTGGCGCCCACCGTGCTCGCCGACGCCCCGGCGGATTCGGCCGTGGCCTGCGATGAGGTGTTCGGTCCGGTGATGACCGTGATGCGGGTGCGCGGTGTCGACGACACCTTCGCCACCATCAACGACTCCCGCTTCGGCCTGCAGGCGGGTATCTTCACCCACGATCTGCAAGTGGCTTTCCGGGCGCACCGCGACCTCCACGTCGGTGGCGTGATCATCGGGGATGTGCCGTCGTTCCGCGCCGATCAGATGCCGTATGGCGGCGTGAAGGCCTCCGGCTTCGGGCGCGAGGGGCTGAAGTCGGCGATGCAGGACCTCACCCACGACCGGGTCATGGTGCTGACGGGCATCGACCTCTAGAGACAACTGTGCGGACCCCGGTCAGGGGTCCGCACAGTGGGTGTCAGCCGGCTCAGCGCAGCTTGTCGAGCTTGTCCGCCCGCTTCTGCAGCGCGGACCGGCTCAGGTCCAGGTACTTCAGCGGGTCGATCGAGTTGTCGTGCTTGGTACGCACCTCGAAGTGCAGGTGCGGTCCGGTGGAGTAGCCGGTGGAGCCGACCTTGCCGATCTTGTCGCCGGCGTGGACCTTCTTGCCCTTCTTCACCAGGATCTTGCTCTGGTGGCCGTAGTAGATCGTGCTGCCGCCGGCAGTCCTGATCGCAACCAGATTGCCGTAGCCGTAGTAGGACTTGGCGATGACGACCTTTCCGTCGGTGGCCGAGTAGATCGGGGTCCCGGTGCTGGCGGCCAGATCGAGGCCACCGTGGCTGCGACCCGCGTGGGGGCCGGAGGAGTGGCCGAAGCCGGCGCCAACCCGATAGTCCCGGACCGGCAGCTTGCGGCCGTCGGGCAGGGTGATGAGCTTGCGCTTCAGGGCCTTCACCTTGGCGGCGCGTGCCGCCTTGGACTGGGCCTTCGAGGCCTTGGCGAAGACGGTGGTGGAGGCCGTCACCGGCGCCGGTGCAGTCTGCGCAGCGGTCGCCGCGCCTGCGACGCCCACTGCCAGGACTCCGGCGGCGGTCGCAGCGGCGATCGTCGTGGATGTCGTGGTCATTGGCGTGATATCTCCCTCCGCCGCAATCTGCGGCAACGACTTCGTCCTGCCCGTCTGAATTCGCATGAACCTTCAAGATCTGTGAACTGGATCATGTTCAGGGCCGGAAATGTGGCCCTCCTCATACGGCATCCGCAGATGTGTGGCGCGGGTCGCACGTCGCACGATTAGGCTCGCGGTGTGTCGACCGACCTGTGGCCCGGCGTGCGCCTGCACGTCGTCAGCGGCAAGGGTGGGACGGGCAAGACCACCGTCGCCGGCGCCCTCGCCTTGGCGCTCGCGTCGGGCGGACGTCGGGTGCTGCTGGTCGAGGTCGAAGGTCGTCAGGGAATCGCGCAACTGTTCGACGTGCCGCCGCTTCCGTATACCGAGACCCGTATCGCCGTGGCCCGCGGCGGTGGTGATGTGGTGGCGCAGGCGATCGACCCCGAGGCCGCGGTGCTGGAGTACCTGCAGATGTTCTACAACATCAAGCGGGGAGGGACGGCGCTCAAGAAGATCGGCGCCATCGACTTCGCCACGACCATCGCCCCCGGTCTGCGCGACGTGCTCCTGACCGGGAAGACGGGGGAACAGGTCCGCAAGCGGGACAAGCGGAACCAGTTCGTGTGGGATGCGGTGGTCATGGACGCACCGCCCACCGGCCGCATCACCCGATTCCTCAACGTGAACACCGAGGTGGGCAGTCTCACTCGGGTGGGGCCGATCAAGAACCAGGCCGATTCGGTCATGCGGGTGATCCGATCACCGGAGACGATCGTGCACATGGTGACCCTGCTCGAGGAGATGCCGGTCCAGGAGACCATCGACGGGATCCGCGAGCTGGGCGCAGCGGGCATGAACGTCGGTTCGTTGTTCGTGAACCTGCTGCGCACCGAGGTGCTCACCGACGAGGCGCTCGCCGCCGACGACCCCGTCCCGGTCAAGGAGATCCGCGAGGGACTGGTCGCCGCGGGGATCTCCGACCGGAAGCGTGGGCTGGTGTCGGCCCTGCACGACGAAGCCGTCGATCATGCGGTGCGGGTGCGGTTGCAGCGCCGGGAGTACGAACGTCTGGCCAAGGCGGATCTGTCGTTGATCGAACTGCCCGCGCTGCCGGCCATGGATCTCGGCGGTCTGTACGGACCCCGCCGGGACCATCGCGGAACAGGCACCCCGATGAGCAGTCCTTCGACGTCGATGCGCTGCTTGCCGACCCGGCCACCGGGATCGTCGTGTGCTGCGGGTCCGGCGGGGTCGGCAAGACCACGACGGCCGCAGCCATGGCGCTGCGGGCAACGGAGCAGGGGCGTCGCGTGGTCGTCCTGACCATCGACCCGGCCCGGCGGCAGGCGCAGTCCATGGGACTCACCGAACTCGACAACACCCCCCGGGCGGTCGCGGGGGTCGAGGGGAGCGGATCCCTCGACGCCATGATGCTCGACATGAAGCGCACCTTCGACGAACTGGTCGAGGCGCACAGCGACCCGCAGCGTGCCCAGCAGGTGCTGGACAACCCCTTCTACCAGGCGTTGTCGAGCTCCTTCGCGGGCACCCAGGAGTACATGGCCATGGAGAAGCTGGGTCAGCTGTCCCGGACGGCGGCCGCCGAGGGCACCTGGGACCTGATCGTGGTCGACACCCCGCCGTCGCGGTCCGCGTGGACTTCCTGGACGCCCCGAACGGCTGGGGTCGTTCCTGGACGAGCGTTTCATCCGACTCATCGGCGGGGGCGCAGCGCCGGTCGCGGCCTCGGGAAGGTGCTCGGGGCCGGTATGGGCTGGCGTCCGGGGCGATGAAGCGGGTGCTCGGCAACCAACTGCTCAGCGACGTGTCGACGTTCGTCCAGGCGTTGGACAGCATCTTCGGCGGATTCCGGGCTCGGGCCGAGGAGACCTACCGGATCCTGCAGGGGCGGGCACCGCATTCGTGGTCGTCGCCGCTCCCGAGCCCGATGCGGTGCGCGAGGCGACCTACTTCGTCGACCGGCTCACCCAGGAGAACGCCGCTGGCAGGTCTGGTGCTCAACCGGGTGACCGTGCCGCCGGAGCACTCGCTGTCGGCGGAGGAGGCGATCGTCGGCGCCGAGCGCCTGGAGCGAGACGGCGTGCATCCGAGACCGCTGCGCTGCTACGGATGCATGCGGACACGATGCGCACCGCCGCTCCCGTCGGGCCCACATCGCCGAGCGGTTCACCGCTGCCAGCCTCGGGTCAGCGGTCGTGTTCGTCCCAGCGCTGGCCGACGACGTCCACGATCTGGCGGGTTGCGCGAGATCGGCGACCTGCTGACCCGGTGACTGACGCTCACCGGGTGGACGTGGGACTCAAGCGGATCAGCACCGGCCCGCGAGCGTCCGTGCTGCCGCACGGCGACCCATCCGTCCCCACGGCCTGCATCCGCCACAGGCTTCGGCGGGGCACCCGGTGTCGAGCTGTTCGCGGGTGAGCCGACCGCGGGCCACCAGTCGGTCGATGGCCAGGCGCACGAGGTCGGTGGACAGTCCGGTGGCCGCGGCGATGGCGGACAAGGACGTCGCACCCGTCTCGAACTGCGCCAGGACCGCGCTGACCGCGCCGGGTGGTGTTCCGGGATCGGCGGTCACCACAGCACCCGCAGGACTTGGAACGTCGCCACCGCCAACAGCCAGGCGATCGTCAGCTGGATCGCCACCCCCGCGAGGGTCCAGCGTGTCCCGATCTCCCGCTTCTGGGCGGCCAGTGTGGCTACACACGGTGTGTAGGCCAGCAAGAAGATCAGGAAGGCGAGGGCCGCTGCCGCCGGGTGGCCCCCCGACGTGATGGTGAACTGCCGATCCAACGCGTCGCCGAGTGCGCCCGGTTGGTCGGCCTCCGACGGAGCCTCGAGGGCGAAGGTCTGGGCCCAGGTCGAGATCACCGCCTCCTTGGCCACGAACCCGGTCACCAGTCCGCTCGCGATCTGCCAGTCGCCGAAGCCCGCCGGCGTGAACACCGGGGCCACGGTCCGGGACACTGCGGCGAAGGCGCTGTCCGACACCGGAGTGTTCCCGAACGACCCCGTGCCACCGACCGGGATGCTGGACAGGATCCACACGGCGACCACCGTGGCGACGATGATCCCGCCCGCCGTGCGGAGGAATCCCTTCAGGCGCACCCAGGTCACGGTGACCACCACCGACGGGTGGGGCCGGTGGTAGGGCGGCAAGTCGATCACCAGCGGATCGGCGCCCATCGACCGGATGAGGGTGCCCCGCAGCAGCAGGCCGACCAGCACCACGAGGAGGATCGACACCACATACATGCCGAAGACCACAGTGCCCGCCGCGCTGCCGAAGAATGTGGTGGCCACCAGTACGTAGACGGTCAGGCGCGCGGTGCACGACGTGAAGGGCACGAGCAGCACCGTCAACAGGCGGTGGCGGGAGTCGGACAGCACCCGGGTGCCGGCCACCGCGGGCACATTGCATCCGAAGCCGACGATCAGGGGCAGGAACGCACGTCCCGGCAGTCCGATCCGGCGCATGAGGCTGTCGGTCACGACCGCAGCGCGCGCCATATAGCCGCTGTCCTCGAGCAGTGCCAGGAGCACGAACATCAGCGCCATCAGGGGGACGAAGGTGAGGAGCATGCCCACGCCCGCGATCAGGCCGTCGATCACGAGGCCGGCGACCCACGTGTCCCCCAGCCCGACCCGGTCCAGGACCGTCTGGGCACCCGCGGACAGCGGGCCGGAGACGAGGGTGTCAAGAGCCTCCTGCAGCGGCGCGGCCACGGTGGTGGTCACCTGGAACACCACCCACATGACCGCCAGGAAGAGCACCGGCCCGACGACGGGGGCCGTGGCGAGGGAGTCGATGCGGTCCGACCAGGTCCGGCGTGACACCCCGGAGTCGGTGACGCACCCGTCCGCCACGGCGGTGATCCACGCGAAACGGGCGTCCTCCAGCGCGAGATCGTCGTCCGGGGGCGCGGCGACGGGGAGCGGGTGCGGCGGAGGGGCGGTCGCCGCGGCGACGATCGCGGCGCTCACGGCCCCCGCGCCCCGCCGGGGATCCAGCACCACGACCCCGGCACCGGTCGCCCGCGCGAGTTCGTCGGCGTCGATCGTGATGCCGCGGCGGGCCGCGACATCCGCCATCGTCACCGCCAGCACCAGGCGGGCCGAGGTCTCCCGCAGCTGGGCGACCAGATAGAGAGACCGGCCGAGCGAGCAGGCGTCGACGGTCACGACCACCACATCGGGCCGCTCGGACTCCGGCACCCCGATCAACAGGTCACGGGTCAGGGCCTCGTCGGGGGACACGGGATCGAGCCCATAGGCGCCGGGGAAGTCCAGGACCACGGCGCGGGCGTCGGCATCCGCGGGATCGGGCCATGCCATCGTGCCGCGACCCACCTCGACCGACGTCCCGGGCCAATTGCCGACGTCGCGACGGATCCCGGTCAGCGCGTTGAACAGACTCGACTTCCCGCTGTTGGGGCTGCCCACCAGCGCGATCACCGGCGCGCCCGGATACTCGCGCAGGTCGGAGGCGGACTGGTGGCACGAGGGTGCCGATCGATCAGGCGTCGTGGTCATCGGTGACCCGGATCCCCTGGCAGATGGCCCGGCTCACGGCGATCCGGGAGCGGCCGACGGCGATCACCCGGCCCCGGCCGCTGGTCCGCCGTTCGACGGTGACCTCGGCGCCGACCACGATGCCCTGATGTCGCAGGCGTCGCTGGGTGGCCCCGGACAGTCCGGTGAACCCGACGATCCGCGCGCACGTGCCTGTGGCGAGGTCGTCGAGGGGGTGTTCGGCCACCCTGTCAGGGTACGCGCGCTGAGCTCAGACCAGCGGGTTCACGGCGGCGGCGGAACTTTGCGGAGGCACCAGTGAGGTCGTGGTCACGTCGACCACTCCGAGACCGCTGACGCCCGTGACCCGGGTGTGCTCCTCGCGGGCGGTCTGCAGCAGGCGGCGCCACGAGGTGACGTCGGGTCGGCGCCGCAGCAGGGCGCGGCGTTCGCGTTCGGTCATGCCTCCCCAGACCCCGAACTCGACCCGGTTGTCGAGGGCGTCGGCCAGGCACTCGGTGCGTACCTGGCAGCCCATGCAGATGAGTTTCGCGCGGTTCTGCGCGGCGCCTTGGACGAACAGCTCGTCGGGATCGGTCCCGTTGCACGCGGCCGCGGCCGCCCAGTCATTGCTCCAGACCATGCCCGTCCAGGTCCTTTCGGCAGGCGTCGGGTTCCGTGACCGCCGATATCGGCACGAAGATCCACAACGCGGGATGTGATGGACAATACGCAGAGCGTGATGGGCGTCACAGGTCCGTTACTACTAAGTATCGTAGTCCGATCAGACTATTTGCGTTCCGTAGGTGCCGCTGCGGCGTCTCGGGTGGTCTCGCTATGGCGACCGACGTGCAAAAGGTGGTCATCCCGGGGAACCGGAGACCGTACTCTAAGAGTCGTATGTCTGTGCCTGGCTCTGAACCCCCGAACACGTCGCCCGCCGACCCCTCCGCCGAGGGCTCGCCCGACGACGACACCCCGCGCAACTCGCTGCCCGCCACCAAGACCACGCTGATCGCCGCCTTCGCCGGCACCGCCGTGGTGGCTGGTGTTGTCGCTGCCGGCGTCGCCATGCCGGCGGTCGGCAGTGTCGCCGCGGTGACCAACACGGCCATCGACAGTTTCGAGGCGTTCCCCACCAAGCTGGCGGATCCGGTCCTGCCGCAGCGGTCGACGATCACCGACGCCCGGGGTCACCGGATCGCCTACCTGTTCGAGCAGAACCGGGTCAACGTCCCGCTCAAGGACATCTCCAAGCAGATGCAGGAAGCGATCGTGTCGATCGAGGACTCCCGCTTCTACGAGCACAACGGGGTCGACGTCCGGGGCACCGCCCGCGCCTTCTTCACCAACCAGGGGTCGGGGTCGATCCAGCAGGGTGGATCCACGATCACCCAGCAGTACGTGAAGATGATCCTGCTCAACAATGCCAAGTCGAAGGCGGCCCAGCAGGCGGCGACCGAGCGCAGCCCGGAGCGCAAACTGCGCGAGGCCCGGTACGCCATCGCCATGGAGAAGGCCAAGACCAAGGACCAGATCCTCAACGGCTACCTGAACATCGCCTACTTCGGCTCCGGCGCCTATGGTGTCGAGACCGCCGCCGAGGCGTACTTCAGCAAGTCCGCCAAGCGACTGAACCTCCTGGAATCCGCGACCCTCGCCGGCGCCGTGCAGCAGCCGGGGGCGTTCGACCCGATTCGCAACCCGAAGGCCTCTCAGGCTCGCCGCAACCTGGTGCTGGGTCGCATGCGCGACCTCGGCTACATCAGCCAGGCCCAGTACCAGCAGGCGATCAAGGTCCCGACCAAGAGTTACGTCAATCCCACACTCATCAAGAACGGGTGTCCGACGTCGAAGTCGCCTTACTTCTGCGACTACGTGCTGAACTACATCCGCAACGAACCGGCGTTCGGGCCCAGCCGCCGCGACCGCATCCAGATGCTGGAGACCGGTGGCCTGGACCTGCGCACCACGCTGCAGCCCACGGCGCAGAACGCCTCGCAGAACGCGACCGAGAACTACATCCCGGTCGGCGACCCCAGCCACAAGGCGACCGCGATCAGCATGGTGCAGCCGGGGACCGGGAGGGTCCTGGCGATGGCGCAGAACACCCGGTGGGGGACCAAGGGCGACGGGCGCACGGCCTACAACTACAACGTCCGCAAGGACGAGGGCGGCACCATCGGCATGCAGTCCGGGTCGACGTTCAAGGCGTTCACCCTGGCTGCCGCGCTGGAGAAGGGCATCTCCCCCTACACGACCATCAACGTGAACGGCATCGACACGTTCTACGGCTTCCAGGACTGCCAGGGCTACACCTTCCCGCCTTACACGGTGAAGTCGGGCGAGTCCGGCTCCTACAACATGTTCTCGGGCACCGCGATGTCGGTGAACGGCTTCTTCGTGGGCCTCGAGAAGATGGTGAGCCTGTGTCGGCAGGCCGAACTCGCCGAGTCGTTGGGTGTCCGCAAGGGCGACGGCGAACCGCTGAACCGGGTCCCGTCGTTCGTGCTCGGCGCCAACGAGGTCGTGCCGCTGGACATGGCCGCCGCCTACGCCGCGTTCGAGAACGACGGCGTGTGGTGCAAACCCAACCCGGTCGAGCGCATCACCACCCTGGCCGGCAAGCCGGTGTACAAGTTCAAGGCCCAGTGCCGACGGGTCCTGAGCAGCATGGTTGCCGACGGTGTGAACGACCTGCTCGCCGGCCCGGTGAGTGGTGGTGGCACCGCCCCCAACGCCAACTTCGGTCGACCGATCCGCGGCAAGACCGGGACCACCGACTCGTCGTCGGCGGTGTGGTTCGTCGGATACACCCCGCAGATCTCGGCAGCGGTCTGGGTGGGCGACCCGCGCGGCGGCTACCGCTACCCGCTGAACAACGTCGTGATCAACGGGTCCTACTACGGCACCGTGTTCGGTGCGACGATCCCGGCACCGATCTGGCGGCAGGCCATGGCGGGGGCGCATTCCAACCTGCCCGTGAAGGACTTCGGGGGCGGTCCCAAGGGCGGCTACTCGATGATCGACCTGGGCCAGGGCAACGCCCAGAAGCCGGCCGATGACAACGGTGGGGCCGATCAGCCGCAGCAGCAGGAGGCGCCGGCCCCGCAGCCGCCCGCGACCCCGGAGCCCGCACCGACAGCGAACGACTACGGCACCGACACGCTGAAGGATCTGCCGGAGTTCGACTTCACGAACTGACCCGCCCGCCCGTCACGGCACAATAGGGTCCATGTCCGCACTCAAGGAACAGCTCCGCTCCGACCTGACCGCAGCGCTGAAGTCCGGCGACGCCGATACGGTCGGCACGATCCGCATGGCGTTGGCGGCCATCAGCAAGGAAGAGGTGGCCGGCAAGTCCGCCCGCGAACTGTCCGACGACGACGTGGTCGTGGTGCTCACCGGCGAGGTCAAGCGCCGCAAGGAGGCAGCGGCGGCGTACCGCGACGCCCAGCGTCCCGAGTTGGCCGCCCAGGAGTTGGCCGAGGCCGACGTCTTGGCCGCCTACCTCCCCGCGCCGCTGAGCCGGGCCGAGGTCGACGAACTGATCAGCGCGGCTGTCGCCGGCGCCGAGAGTCAGGGGTTGTCCGGAGGTCGCGCGATGGGTGCCGTCATGAAGGAACTCAAACCCGCGACCACGGGCCGGTTCGACGGTGCCGAACTGGCCGCACTGGTCAAGCAAGCGCTGGGCATGTGAACCCGCTGGGACGCCTCACCGCGGCCGGCGCCGTGGTGGGCGCCGCCGGACTGGCCTGGTCGCTGGCCGAGGCCCACCGAATCACGCTCCGGCACGTGACGGCGCCGGTGCTGCCGACCGGCGCGGCGCCCCTCCGCGTGCTCCATCTGAGCGACCTCCACCTGGTGCCGCGGCAGTCCGACAAGCGGCGCTGGGTCGCCGACCTGGCGCGGTTCGAACCGGACCTCGTGGTGGTCACGGGCGACTTCCTGGCGGATCGGCATGCTGTGCCCGCGGCGTTGGCCACCCTGGAACCTCTCATGGCCTTCCCCGGGTTGTTCGTGTTGGGCAGCAACGACTACTACGAACCGACGCGACTGAATCCGGTCAAGTACCTGCGGGGCCCGTCCGACCTGCAACTCGAACGGGCACAACTGCCCTGGGGGGATCTGGTGGCGGGCTTGGTGCTCGGGGGGTGGATCGATCTGTCCGACGCCGCTGCCACGCTGGACCTCGGGGGAGTGCGGCTCGCCGTGCGAGGTGTGGACGATCCGCACATCATGCGGGACCGGTACGAGCAGGTGGCCGGGCCGTACCCCGACGCCGATCTGCGCGTGGGGGTCGTCCATGCCCCCTACCTGCGGGTGCTCAACGCAATGACTGCCGATGGCGCCGATCTGGTGATCGCCGGGCACACCCACGGGGGCCAACTCTGCCTGCCCGGTGGTCATGCGATCGTCACGAACTGCGACCTCCCCCGCGGGATGGCCAAGGGCCTGCACCGCTACATGCCGCGCCCGGCCACCATCCCGCGAGTCGCCGACGACATTCCCGGACGGTGGTGGGGCCCCGATCCAGGACCCGGGCGCCCCCTGCTGCATGTCTCGGCGGGCCTGGGGACCTCGCCCTATGCCCCGGTGCGCTTCGCCTGCCCGCCGGAGGCGACCATCATGACGTTGACAGGTGGCCGCGGCTGAACGCCGCGGACTTGGTCGGGGTGGCGGGATTTGAACCCACGGCCTCTTCGTCCCGAACGAAGCGCGCTACCAAGCTGCGCCACACCCCGGCGAACAAGGTGAGTTCAGTTTAGCCCAGCCCCGGCGGCGTAGGGTCGGGCGGTGGCTGCCCCCGACCCCCGCGCGCATTTCGTGGCGTTGGCCGGTGGGGTGCCGGGGTGGCGGGACCCCGCTGCCTGCGCCGAACTGTTCGATCTCTGCCTGGCGGCAGCCCCCGACGCCGTACTGGTCGAGGTCGGCAGCTTCTTCGGACGCAGCGCAGTGGTCATGGCCGGGGCCTGTGCGACCGCCGGTTCCGGCCGGGTGCACTGCGTGGACCCCTTCGACGTGTCCGGCGACGACTTCTCCGTCCCCCACTACCGCAAGATCCTGGCGGACGCGGGGCCGGGGACGTTGCGCGACCACTTCGACGCGACCATGCGCACGGCAGGGGTGGCGCCCTGGGTCGTGGTGCACCCACAGGCGGCCGTCGCTGCCGCCGTGGATTGGATGCGACCCATCGACGTCCTGCTGCTCGACGCAGATCACAGCGCCGAGGGTGGCGAGGACACGTTTCAGGCCTGGAGTCACCGGCTGCGTCCGGGCGGCACGCTCGTCCTGGACAACTGTCCCGATGTCGAGATCGGCGTGCCCGGGCACGACGGGAATGTCCGGGTGCGGCAGCGCCACGTCCACCCCCCGCACTATGACCGGATCCGCAACCGGGGGCTCACCCTGTTCGCCCGCCGGGCCGCCTCGTGAGCCGCCCGGGCAGCCAGGTCCACCTCTACGCCCAGGTGTGGAACGAAGCCGCGCTGCTGCCCGCGTTCTTCCGGCACTACGACCCGGTGGTGACGCACTACACGATCTTCGATGACGGCTCCGACGACGGCACCCTCGAAATCCTGGCCGCCCATCCGCGGGTTGCCGTGCTGTCGTTCCCCCGCAGCGATCCGGAGTCGTTCGTGGCCTCGGAGCGGGTGCTGAGCAACCGGTGTTGGAAGGACTCGCGCGGGCAGGCGGACTGGGTGATCGTCACCGACGTGGACGAGTTCCTGGTGCACCCCGACCTGCCCGGCTACCTGACGCGCGCCCATGCGGCCGGGGTCACCGCTGTGCCCGCCCTGGGTTTCCAGTTGATCAGTGAGACGACGTGGCCCGCGGACCGGTCGCCGGTCGACGTGGAGACGGGTGCGGCGTGGGCGCAGATGCTCAAGATCAGCGTGTTCGATCCCGACGCGATCACCGACATCGGGTACGGTCCCGGCCGGCACGAGGCCGATCCCGTCGGCGCGGTGGTGCTGCCCGAGCGCGACGAGATGGCCCTGCTCCACGCGAAGTTCCTCGGTCGGATCGAGTCCTTGGCCCGCCAACACGGCCTGGGACGACGGCTCGGGGACCGGGACCGGGCCGAGGGCTGGGGGGTGGAGTACCAGTTCGCCAGATCGCGGTTCGATGTCGAGTTCGACCGGATGTTGGCGGGGGCCGGTGAGCTCGGGGCCTGGCGGGCGGGCCACGACTATCCGCTGACGCCTTGGTGGTCGGCGCGGGACTACCCCCGGGTCGCGGTGCCGACCACGTCGATCACGCGATCCACCTCGGATGGCGTGAGGCCGGGGTAGCACGGAAGCGACAGGATCTCACGCGCCCAGCGTCGGGCGGAAGGGCAGTCGGGTGCGGGGTCCCAGGGGCCGTCCTGTTCGCTCAGGCTGTGCGGCCAGTGGATCTTGGTCCCGATCCCGGCCGCGGTCAGCGCGGCCTCGATCCGGTCCCGGTCGGGGTGGCGGATCACGTAGAGATGAGCCAGCGAAGGGCCGGGCAACGTGACCCCCACCGGCGCCAAGGCCGCGTCGTACCGGGCGGCCACTGCCTGTCGCGCCGTCAGCCATCCGTCGAGATGCCGCAACTTCACTCGCAGCACGGCGGCCTGTATCTCGTCCATGCGCGATGTCATCTGACGCCGACCGTGCAGTTGATCGTCACTGCCGCGCAGCTCGCGCATCGATTCGGCCAGGGCTGCGTCGTCGGTGGTGACGGCCCCGGCGTCGCCCAACGCGCCCAACGACTTCGTGGGGTAGAAACTCCAGGTGGCGGTGGTCTGGGCCGGCGGCCGCCAGCCGTGGGCGTGGGCGGCGTCCACGAGGGCGGTGCGTGGGTCGGCCGGTCCGGGCAGGCGACCGAACAACAGCACGGGCACCGCGTCGGCAGCCGGTTGTGCCAAGGCGCCCCGGTCATCGATGTCCGACAGCCTCACGCGGGCCCCACCGGCGGCCAGGCCCACTGCCGTCAATGGCAACGTGTTGGCCTGCACCTGGGCCGTGGTCCGCTGCGACGCGGCCGCGGCCAGGGCCAGGGCATCGGTTCCGCTGTTGCAGGCGACCGCGAACCGGGCGCCGCAGTAGTCGGCCCACTCCGTCTCGAACGCGGCCACCTCGCGGCCACGCAGGAACATGCCCGAGTCGTACACCCGCTCGATGGCCGCCAGCAGGTCGCTCCGCAGAGGATCGTGGATGCGGCTGAGGTCGAGAAACGCGGTCAGCGCCCGGTCCCCGCGTAGACGACGGCCTCGCCGTCGGCATCCAGACCGAACGCGGTGTGGACCGCCCGCAGGGCGTCGTTGGCGGACTCGGTGCGGGTCACGACCGAGATGCGGATCTCCGACGTCGAGATCATCTCGACGTTCACCTCGGCCTTGGCGAGTGCCTCGAAGAAGGTGGCGGAGACGCCGGGATGGGACCGCATGCCGGCCCCGACCAGGGACACCTTCGCGATGCCCTCGTCGCTGGTGAGCCGTTCGAACCCGATCGTCTGCTGGTGGTCCAGCAGGGCCTGCAGGGCCCGTGCGACGTCTCCCTTGGGGCACGTGAAGGTGACGTCGGTGCGACCCGTCGCCTCGGCGCTCACGTTCTGCACGATCATGTCCACGTTCACCGACACCTCGGCCAGGGCGCGGAAGATGCCCGCGGCCTCGCCGGGTCGGTCGGGGACGCCGATGATCGTCACCTTGGCGTCGTTCAGGTCGGCCGCCACCCCGGCGATGATCGGCTGCTCCACGGTTCCTCCCTGGGTCGGGTCGGCCACCACCCACGTGCCCTCGCTCGCGGTGAACGTCGAGCGCACGTGGATGGGGATGTCGTAGCGGCGGGCGTACTCCACACAGCGCAGGTGCAGGACCTTCGCGCCGGAGGCCGCCAGTTCCAGGAGTTCCTCGTACGAGGCTCGCTCCAGTTTGCTGGCCCGGGTGACGACCCGGGGGTCGGCGCTGAAGACGCCGTCGACGTCGGTGAAGATCTCGCACACCTGGGCGTCGAGAGCCGCGGCGAGGGCGACCGCGGTCGTGTCCGAGCCGCCCCGCCCCAGAGTGGTGACGTCCTTGCTGTCCAGGCTCACCCCCTGGAACCCGGCGACGATCGGCACGGCTCCGTCGGTCAGCGCCCCCTGGATGCGACCCGGGGTCACGTCGATGATCCGGGCCTGGCCGTGCGCCGAGTCCGTGATGAGGCCCGCCTGGGAGCCAGTGTAGGAGCGGGCCTCGAAACCGTTGTCGTGGATGGCCATCGCCAGCAGGGCCATCGAGATGCGCTCGCCGGCCGTCAGCAGCATGTCCATCTCGCGCCCCGGAGGGTCGGGCGACACCTGATGCGCGAGGTCCACGAGTTCGTCGGTGCTGTCTCCCATGGCGGAGACCACGACCACGACGTCGTTGCCGGCGCGTCGGGTGTCGGCGATGCGTCGGGCGACCCGCTGGATCGAGGTGGCGTCGGCGACGGACGAGCCCCCGAACTTCTGCACGATCAGCGCCACGTCGCCCATGGTACCGATGGCTGTCCGACGGACGGTCACTCGAGCGTGCGGCGGCCCGCGAAGGCCCGGCCGAGGGTGACCTCGTCGGCGAACTCGAGATCGCCGCCCACGGGGAGTCCACTGGCCAGGCGCGAGACCTTCACCCCGATGTCGGCCAGCAGGCGGGCCAGGTAACTGGCGGTGGCCTCGCCCTCGAGGTTGGGGTCGGTGGCGATGATGACCTCGGTCACCGTGGTGTCGCCGAGTCGGCGCATCAACTCGGCGATGCGCAGATCCGCCGGCCCCACCCCGTCGATCGGGCTGATCGCTCCCCCCAGGACGTGGTACGTGCCGCGGAACTCCCGGGTGCGTTCGACCGCGATGACGTCGCGGCTCTCCTCGACGACGCAGATGACCGAACGATCGCGACGGGGATCGGCGCAGATGCTGCAGGGGTCGGCCTCTGTCGCACGGCCGCACACGCCGCAGAAGATCACCCGCTCCTTGGCCTCGCGGAGCGCACTGGCGAGCCGCTCCACCTCGTCGGGGTCCGCGTCGAGGATGTGGAAGGCGATGCGTTGAGCGCTCTTGGGCCCCACCCCCGGCAGCCGACCGAGCTGCTCGATGAGGTCGGCCAGGGCACCCTCGTACATCCCACTCCTTGCTGTCGGATCCCCACGATACGGGCGGTGTGTCGATCCGGCCGGGAATGACAGGACCCCCCGCACACCCGCCAGAGCTCACTTATCCTTGCTGCCTTCCGGCCCTGGGGAGGTTCGGTGAGGTGACGCCGCACGGGGGGTCGGGGTCAGTCTACGCGGCTCTCCGGCGGGGAGCACGGCCGCCGGGCCGTCGGCTACCCCGCGTAGCCTGAGCCCATGAGTCTGGCCCTGTACCGCACCTATCGTCCGAGCCGACTCAGCGAGGTCATCGGTCAGGAACACGTCACCGAGCCGCTGCGGCGCGCCCTGGAGCACGACCGGGTGCATCACGCCTTCCTGTTCAGCGGCCCCCGGGGGTGCGGCAAGACGTCGACCGCCCGGATCCTGGCCCGCTCGCTGCTGTGTGAGTCGGGGCCGACGCCGGACCCGTGCGGTACCTGCCGCTTCTGCGAGGCGTTGGCGCCCACCGGCGCGGGCCTGGTCGACGTGATCGAACTCGACGCCGCCAGTCATGGGGGAGTGGACGACACCCGCGAACTACGGGAACGTGCCGCGTTCGTCCCGGCCGAGGCCCGCTACAAGATCTACATCATCGACGAGGCGCACATGGTGAGCAAGGACGGGTTCAATGCCCTCCTCAAGCTCATCGAGGAGCCGCCGGAGCACGTCAAGTTCATCTTCGCCACCACCGAGGTCGACAAGGTGCTGCCGACCATCCGGTCCCGCACCTTCAACTACACGTTCCGACTCGTCCCGGTCCGTCAGCTGCAGCAGAACCTCGCCGGGATCTGCGAGGCCGAGGGGGTGGCCTTCGAACCTGCGGCCCTGACCCTGATCGCCCGCGCCAGCGGGGGCAGTGTTCGCGACGCGCAGAGCATCATGGGGCAGCTCATCGCCGGTGCCGGCCCGGAGGGTCTGACGCAGGCCCAGGTCGCCGACCAGCTGGGGGTCACCGACGAGGCGCTCCTTGACTCCGTCGTCTCCGCCGTGGCCGATCACGATGGCGGCGGACTGTTTGCGGTCGTCGAGCAGACGGTCGATTCCGGCCACGACGTGCGCCGGTTCGTCACCGACCTGCTGCACCGGTTCCGCGACCTGCTGGTGATCCACTACGCCGGCGACGCGGCGACCGCCGACATGCTCGACGTCACCGAGGACCGCCGCGAAGCCCTCGCCGCCCAGGCCGCCCGGTTCGGACCGACCGAACTCACCCGGTACGCGGACGTGGTCAACGAAGGGCTCACGCAGGTCAAGGGCAGCACTTCGCCCCGGCTCCAGTTGGAGGTCCTCGCGGCCCGCCTCCTGGTCCCCACGTCGGACACCGACCCCGAAGCCACCCTCGCCCGGCTCGAGGTGCTCGAGCGCCGGATGGCGGTCGTGGCGTCGGCACCCGCCCCGACCGGTGGCTCCGAGCCGGAGGTCGTTCCCCCGCCGGACCGCACCGCGGCCCCTGCGGCGGTCACCCCGCCCGCTCCCCCACGATCCCCGGCTCGCGCTGCCGCGGCGCCGCCGCCGCCGGCGCGACCCACGTTGTCCAGCCTCTCGGAATCGGCCGAGGCTCCGGCACCGGTGGCCCCGGCAGCTGCACCCCCGGCCGCGGCTGCGGAGGCCCCGGTCGCCGAGGAACCCAGGAGCGCCGAAGGCGCCCCCGCGCCGGAACTGGCCGCGGTCACCCGCATCTGGCCGCAACTCATGGCCCAGGTGGCCGAGCGCTCCCGGGTGGCGGCCGCGACCTGGGAGGGGGCCGAACCGGTGTCGTTGGCCGACGGGGTCCTGACGATCGCCGTCCCCACGGAGGGTCAGGCGAAATCGATCTCCCGCAGCAAACGCGATCTCATGCTGCGCACCATGCTGATCGAGGCCTTCGGGATCGACGTGCAGGTCCGGGCGGCGACCGACTCGACCCCCCACGCGCCGGTCGCCGATGTCCCGTCAGAGGACGATCCCGACCTGGGCGACGACGGTGGCCTGACGGGCGTCGACCTCGCCATGCAGTCCCTGGGGGCCACCAAGATCGGCGAGATCGACCAGGTCTGACGTCAGGTCCGTCAGGGGGAGCCCGTCAACTCGGGAGACGAGTCGCCTTCGACGACCCCACCGGCCTTCTTGCGCTTGACGTACAGGGTCAGCAGGACGACGTACCCAACCAGGATGAGCAGGTACGCGTAGAACGTCGCCGACTCGCCCGAGCCGTACACAAACAGGAACGAGAAGATCAGCGCGATCACCGCGATGGTGGCCTCCTTGACGAATGCCTTCGGGTCGGCCAGCCGCCCCTCGGTCAACAGGTAGTACAGCTGCGAGAGCGCCGAGAAGAAGTACGGCACGGCGGCAGTCACGCCGGTCACCAGGATCAGGGTGTTCAGGACATCGGCGCCCGAGGCCGTCATGTACGAGAAGATCGTGAACGCCGACGCCAGGATCGTCGAGATGATGATCCCCCAGTAGGGGACCTTCGCCTTGTTCAACTTGCTGAAGATCGCCGGGAAGAGGCCCTCGTCAGCTGCGGCTTGCGGCATCTCCGCGCAGATCATGGTCCAGCCGTTGAGGGCACCGATCCCCGAGATCACCACGAAGGCGGACATGAGCTTGCTGGCCCATTCGGCGCCACCGAACATGTCGGACAACGCCAGCGAGAACGACGCCGAACCGTCGGGGCCTGCCAGCTGATCGGGCGGGACGATGCCGAAAACCGCCACGAGGCAGAGGATGTAGGCGATGCCCGAGGCCACCGTCCCCCACGTGGTCGCGATCGGCACGTTCTTTGTCGGATCCTTGATCTTCGCCGCGGCGACCGACGCCAGCTCGACGCCCAGGTAGACGAACAGTGCGATCGTCATGGCGTTCAGGATGGCCGCGATCGGGTTGTCCCCGGTGGGGTTGAACGTGGGGAAGTTGCCTTCCTTGATCCCGTACACCAGCCCGATCGTGCCGATGAACACGATGGGGATGAACTTGAGGATCGTGGTGATCAACTGGAACGACCCCATGGACTTCACGCCCGCCAGGTTCACCAGGGCGGGAATCCACAGCCCGATCAGCGCGATGATGATCCCGCTGACGGCGCTGACCTCGATCCCGAAGAGCGACTGCACGTAGCCGACCCAGATGACCACGATGCCGGCGTTGCCCGCCCAGGCAGTGATCCAGTAGGGCCAGGCGCTGGTGAAGCCGGCGAAGTCCCCGAAGTAGTAGCGGCTGTAGGCATACGGTCCGCCGGCGGCCGGGATCCGTTTGACCAGTGACCCGAACATGAGGGCCAGGGCCAGTGCGCCGATGGTGACGATGACCAGGGTGACCACCGCCAGCATGCCGAACTGCGCCAGGGAGTAGGGCAGACCAAAAATGCCGGTGCCGATGATCCCGCCCATCACCAGTGCTGTCGCCTGCGGGAGTCCCAGGGTGCCCCCCTTCTCCTTCTCGACCTCCGCGCCCGCGTGCTGTGCAGTGTCCGACATGACCGGACTCCTTCCACTTGCTTCGAGGCTAGGACCGCCCGGAGGACGGTGGCGTTCTCAACGGGTGGTTCGGGTCCTTGGTCCCGCTTCGGGCAGCCGTCCACAGGGTCGTCCGACCCTCCTGCGTCCACAGGCAGGACATCGGTGGGCGGGGTCGCCGCCTGCCACCCCAGGCTGACGGTCGGATCGGGAGGGCGAGATGAGTGACGTGGTGGTGCGGGTCAGCGACCCGGGGTTGGAACGCGAGGTGCGCGGGATCGCCCGCTCGGCAGGGGTCACGGTGGCCGACGCGGTCGGCACCGGCACGAGACTGGTGGTGAGTGACCGTTTCGACGACCCGGTGATCTCGCCCGACGGGATCCCTCTGGTGCTCGTCGCCCCATCCGATGGCGTCGACCTGTGGCGGGGCGCGGCTGCGGCCGGCGCCGAACAGGTCGTCGTGCTGCCCGACGGCGCCGCGCTCCTGGACCGTCGACTACGCCGGCCGACGCGCCGCCCGCAGGGAGTCCTCGTGCGTGTCGTCGGCGCCAGAGGGGGAGTGGGGGCCACGTCGGTGGCGGTGGGGATGGCCGTGGCGGCCGCGGACCGGCGGGTGGTCCTGGTCGACGCCGATCCCCATGGGGCCGGTCTCGACCTGACCCTTGGCGTCGAGCAGGACAAGGGGTTGCGCTGGGACGACCTGGCCGAGGTCCGGGGCCAGGTGCCGCCGCGGTCCATCCTGGGACGACTGCCGGTGGTCGCGGGCGTGCCGGTGCTGTCGCACCGCCGTGGCGCTCCGCCGGAGCAGCCGGCCTGGGCCGCCGTGACCGACAGTGTCCTGGGGGCCGCCGACGTCGTCGTCGCCGACGTCCCCCGCTACTGGGTAGGGCGACTCCCCGTGGTGACGCGGACCATCGACATCCTCGTCGTGCCCCACGACGTGGCGGCCGTGGCGGCCGCCCGGGCGCTGCTCGACTCAGCTGCCGTCCGTGCCGACGCCATCGTGGCCCTGCGACGGGTCAAGGGTCCGTTGGTGCCCGCCGCAGTGACCGAAGCGCTGCCGCAGCAGACCGTCGTCGAGATCCCCCACACCTCGGCTCTGGGAGCCGCAGCGGATTTCGGTGATCTCGCCCGGGCCGTGTCACGGGGCGCCTTCGCCTCCGCCTGCCGCCACCTGCTCGAGGTCGTGGCGGGTCGCGGTGGCTCGTGACCTCCTCCCCACGTTGCGGGACTGGCTGGTGGGGCAGGGAGCGGAGGCCACGCCGCGGCAGGTCCGTCGGGGACTCGAGGCGCTGGGGGTGGTCGCCGAACCGGCCGCCCTGGAACAGCTCGTCGCCCGGCTGACCGCCGAACTGGTCGGCGCCGGGGTGTTGCAACCGCTCCTGCAGACCGCCGGGGTCACCGACGTCCTCGTCAACGGACCGGCGTCGGTCTGGGTCGACTCCGGCTCCGGACTGCGTCCGGCGGACCTCACGTTCCCCGACGAGGCGTCCGTGCGTTCGCTGGCCCAGCGTATGGCCGCCCAGGCGGGACGTCGGCTCGATGACGCCTCGCCGTTCGTCGACGCCCGATTGCCCGACGGGGTGCGTCTGCACGCGGCGCTGCCCCCGTTGGCGTCTCCCGGGACCCTGATCAGCCTCCGGGTGCCGGCCTCCCGCAGCCTCGATCTCGATGCCCTCGTGACGGCAGGGTCCGTCTCGCCGGCCGGGGCCTGGTGGTTGCGGGCCCTGATGGCCGCACGCTGCGGTTTCCTCGTGACGGGAGCGACAGGGGCGGGCAAGACAACGGTGCTGCGTGCGCTGCTGGAAGTGGTTCCGCACAGCGAGCGGATCGTCGCGATCGAGGAGTCCGCGGAGTTGGAGGTGCGCCATCCCCAGTTCGTGCGGCTCGAGGCGCGGGTGGCCAATGCCGAGGGCCGGGGCCGGGTGGCGCTGGTCGATCTCATGCGCCAGGCCCTGCGGATGCGCCCCGACCGGGTCGTCGTCGGCGAGGTTCGCGGGGCCGAGGTGGTGGCCCTGATGAATGCGATGAACACGGGCCACGAGGGGTCGTGCGGGACGGTGCACGCCAACGACGCCGCGTCCGTGCCCGCCCGGATCGAGGCGCTGGCCCTGGCCGCGGGTCTCGATCGTCCGGCCGTCCACAGTCAACTGGCGGCCGGCGTCGATGCGGTGCTGCACGTCAGCAGGGGCTCCGACGGCAGGCGCCGGATCGCCGAACTGGGTGTGCTGCGTCCCGACGCAGGCTCGGGGCTCGTCCGTGTGGATCCGCTGCTCACCTTCACCCCGGAGCGGCCCCGGTTGCACCTGCCCCACCATCCGCTCGCCCGCCGGCTGCTGCGATGCCACTGACGATGCTCCTGCTGGCGGCGGCGGTCCTGCTCCTGCCGAGTCCCCTCCCGCGTGCGCCCGTGATCGCCGTGCGGTTGCGGCACCGGTGGCGCACGAAGCCGCAGGGCGATGTCGTGCTGGCCTGGCTGCTGGCCCTGGCGGGGGAACTGCGTGGGGGCAGCGACACCTTGCGGGCGTTGCGCGTGTGTGGCGCACGCTATGACGTGGCCCCCCGGGCCACCCGGACCGCGGCGCTGGGCGGCGATGTCCCCGCCGCCCTGCGTGCCGATGCCGCGCAGACCCCGATCCTCCATGCCGTGGCCGCGGCCTGGTCGATCTCCGACCGCACGGGGGCCGGGCTGGCGGGGGTCCTGGACAACATCGCCGACGGGCACCGTCGCACCGCCGAGGTGCGCCGCAGCGCCTGGTCTTCGCCGTGGAGGTGGCGGGACCGCGTGCCACGGCGCGGATCATGGGATGCTCCCCGTGTTCGCTCGACTGGCGTTCCTCCTGGGGGCGGACCCGGTGACCTGGCTGGTGTCCTCGCCGGTGGGCCTGGCCTGCCTCCTGACGGGGATCGGGTTGAACCTGATCGGCCACTGGTGGATCACCAGGATCGTGCGCGGCATCGAGGACGTGCTGTGACCTGGCTGCTGCTGGCCGCGGCGCTGGTCCTGGTTCCCGACGTCCGGATCCGGCCGGACCGCCGAGCGGCGCCCGCGACTGCGCCGGCGTTGAACGTCGTGGGGGGCCTGGCTGCCGGACTGGCGGCACTGACGTTGATCCCGGGGCCATGGAACCTCGTGGCGGCAGGCGCCGCCGCCGGTCTGGCCTGGCGATTCCTGCCCACGGACCTGTCGCGCCCCGAGGAACGACGGGCGCTGCGGATCGCCCGCGAGTTGCCCGATGTCATCGATCTCCTCGCTGCGGTCCTGCGCGCGGGCCTGACCGACGCCGAGGCAGTGGCGATGGTCGCCGATGCCGGCGACGGGCCGCTCGCACCACCGTTGGCCCGGGTGGCCCGTCACCGGGCGCTGGGGGCCCCGCCGCGCGAGGCGTGGAATGCCGCCGCGGAACCGGCCCTGTCGGACTTGGGGCTGGCCATGGCGCGGCATGCCGAGACCGGGTCGGCGGTCACGATCGCGTTGGACCGGGTGGCCGCCGATGCCCGCCGCGACTACTTCTCCCGGGCCCAGGCCGCGGCCCGGGCCGCCGCGGTGCGCGCGGTCGTCCCCCTGGCCGTGTGTTTCCTGCCGTCCTTCGTCCTGGTGGGGGTGGTGCCGATCGTGGCGTCGCTGGTGTCGGGGATGGACTTCCCGTGAGCGGGCGTCCTGGCGGTCCCCAGCATCACTGCCGCCCCGGCGTCCACAGCCGGGCCACCCACCCGTCGCCGACGCCGACCGCGCCGGAAGGTGACTGCACAACCACGCCCGAAGGGGCAGAAGGGAGCAGACACATGAAGCAGATCGTGCAGCGAGTGGCCCGGGAGGAGGCCGGCCTGTCGACCGCGGAGTACGCCGTTGGCACCGTGGCGGCGGCGGGTCTCGGCGGGGTGCTCATCAAACTGCTGACGTCGGACTGGGCCATGGAGCTCATCAAGCGGGTCATCGAGTGGGCATTCAGCTTCCTGCTGGGGTGACCACGGAGGGTGGGCGTCGACGCGGCGTCCACCCTCCTGGCACCGCCGAGCGCGGCATGGTCACGGTGGAGGTCGCCCTGGCCCTGCCCATCCTGATCCTGGCCGCGATGGCGATGGTCGGCGTCCTGGCCGCCGGCCAGACACAAGTGCGGCTCACCGACGTGGCCCGGGCGACCGCCCGGGAGTCGGCCCGGGGTGCCGCACCTGCCGACGCGGTCGCCGTCGGTCATCGGATCGACCCTCACGCCGACATCCGCCTCGACTCCGCCGGGGACACGATCACGGTCACCGCCCGACGCACCATCACCGGACCGGGACCCGTCCTGGCGGGGTGGGAACGCACGGTGGTGGCCACCGCGACCACGACCGCCGAGGATCCCTCGTGACCGGGGCGAGTCAGGGTCGGTGGGGCGACACGGGAGCCGGAGTGGTCCTGGCGGTCGCCGCGACGGGCGTGGTCCTCACCGGTGGGCTGGCGTCCGCCGCCCTGGTCGCCGGTTACGTGCTGCATACGCGGGTCGACACTGCGGCCGACCTGACCGCGGTCGCCGTGGCCGGACGGCTGCTCACCGATCCGGAGCCGTGCACAGCGGGAGCGGTCGTTGCCCGGGCGAACGGGGCCGACCTGGCCGAGTGCTCCCTGTCCGGGGCTGTCGCGACGGTGACGGTCACGCTCCCCACGCCCCCGGTGTGGCAGCGCATCATCCGGGTGGGATCCGTCTCGGGCACGAGCCGGGCCGAACTCGTCGTGGAGTAGCGCAGCCGGCCGGGACACTAGGATCGGCCCGTGACTCTCGAGATCACCCCCTTGGTGTGGCTGGTGACCCTGCTCGTCATCGTCGGCCTGTTCACGCTCGACCTCGGACTCGCGGTGCGCCGTCCCCACGCCGTGGGATTCCGCGAAGCCGCGCTGTGGTCGGTGTTCTACATCGGGGTGGCCATCGTCTTCGGCGTGGTGTTCGCCGCGTGGGCCGGTGGCGAGTTCGGCGCCCAGTATTTCGCCGGGTACATCGTCGAGAAGACCCTGTCCATCGACAACCTCTTCGTGTTCGTGATCATCATGGCCTCGTTCGCGGTCCCGCCCGAGTATCAGCAGAAGCTGTTGATCCTGGGGATCGCGATCGCCCTGGTGCTGCGCGCGATCTTCATCGCCCTGGGTGCCGCACTCCTGGCCTATTTCTCCTTCATGTTCCTGGTGTTCGGGCTCCTGCTCATCTGGACCGGCTTCGCGCTGTACCGACATCGTGACGAGGACCCCGACGTCGGCGACAACCTCCTGGTCACCGGCGCCAGGAAGGTCCTCCCGACCACCGACCAGTACGACGAAGGTCGGTTCTTCTCGCACATCGACGGCAAGCGGGTCGCCACGCCGCTGTTCATCGCGTTGATCGCGATCGGGACCACGGACCTGTTGTTCGCGCTGGACTCGATCCCCGCAGTCTTCGGCGTCACGGACGAGCCCTACATCGTCTTCGTGGCCAACGCGTTCGCGCTGCTGGGCCTGCGGGCGTTGTTCTTCCTCGTCAAGGGCCTGCTCGATCGGCTCGTCTACCTGTCGACCGGGCTGGCGCTGATCCTCGTCTTCATCGGGATCAAGCTCGTCCTGCACTGGGCCCACGGCATCTGGCCGGGGGTTCCGGAGGTGACCACGGCCATGTCGCTGGCCGTGATCGTGCTGGTCCTGGCCGTGACTACCGTGGCCAGCATCATCGCGGTCCGCCGCGACCCGTCCCGCATCGCCCACGCCGGATCGGTGCGAGCGCACGAAGAGGAACACCCGGGCGCCCCGGAGCAGTGACCCTGCTCAGCCCGACAGGAGAGTGCGCAACAGGGCCGCTCCGGCGTCCTTGTCGAGCGGCTCGTTGCCGTTGCCGCACTTGGGGGACTGCACACACCCGGGGCATCCGGTCGCGCAGTCGCAGGACGTGATCACCTGCCAGGTGGCGGACAGCCAGTCGGTGATCGCGTCGAATCCGCGGCGCGCGAACCCGGCACCGCCCGCGTGCCCGTCGTAGACGAACACGGTCAACTGACCGGTGTCCGGATGCCGGGCGGTCGACAGTCCCCCGATATCCCACCGATCGCACGTGGCGATGGCCGGCAGGACGCCGATGGCCGCGTGCTCGGCGGCGTGTGCGGCACCCGGCAGCCGGTCGGCGGGGATGTCCCCGGGGTCGGGCAGACACCACCACACCGAGGTCGTGCGCAGTGTGGTGGGGGGCATCGCCAAGGGTTCGCTGCCCAGGACCCGTCCGGTTCCCACGGCTCGCTTGAGGAATCCCACCACCTGACCGGTGACGTCGACATCGCCGAAGTGCAGTGTCCCTCCCGGCAGGACGCGGTGCTCGCGCTCCGCCAGGACCCGCAGGCTGCTCACCGACTGGGCGGTGGTGGTGTAGCCGGGACGGTCGCGTCGGGCGACCGCGATGTCGTCGGACAGGGACTCGATGACGTGGGTGACCCCCAGGTGGACGTACACCGCGCCCGGGTGGAGTTGCGAGCGGGCGGATCCGCCGTCCATCGTCCCCATGACCCGTCCGGTGTCCGCTTCGATGACGGTGACCACGCCGCCGCTGGACCGCAGGTCGGCATAGGTGTGCGCGGCGTCGGAGGCGACCCAGAACCAGGTGTCGCCCCGGAGCCGGATCAGGCCCCGCCCGGCCAGCACCGACAGCAGATCCTCCGCCGTGGCGCCGAACATCGTCCGGGCATCGGCTGTCGTCAGCGGCTGCTCAGCCACCGCGCAGGCCACGTGACCGAGCAGCACGAACGGGTTCTCCCGGTCGAAGACTGCCGCTTCGAGCGGTGCGTCGAAGATGCGGTCGGGATGGTGCACGTAGAACCGGTCCAGCGGATCGGCCTGGGCGGACAGCAGCGCCACCGCGGGTCGGTCGCGTCGGCCGGCTCGACCGAGTTGTTGCAGGAAGGACAAGCGGGTCCCGGGCCAGCCGCACATCGCCACGGCGTCGAGTCCGGCGATGTCGACGCCGAGTTCGAGGGCGTTCGTCGATGCCACGCAGCGCACGTCGCCGCTGCGCAGTCGGCGTTCGATGTCGCGCCGCTCCTCGGGCAGCAGTCCCCCCCGGTAGGCGGTCACGCTGTCGCCGCCGCCCACCCCGGAGCGCACCGTCTGGGCCATGGCCTCGACCCCCGACCGGGACCGCAGGAAACCGACGGAACGGACATCGGCGCGTACCCACGCGGTGAGGGCGCGCGCGGTGTCGGCGAAGGCGCTCACGGGTTCCCCGGACGTGTCGTCGACCTGCGCCGGGTCGTGCAGGATCACCGTGCGGCCCGCGCGGGCCGCCGAATCGTCGGCCACCGCGATGACGGAGTCGTAGGGGACGCCCACCAGTCGCGCCGCCGACCCCGCCGGGTTCCCCAGGGTCGCGGAACACACCAGGAACACCGGATCGGCGCCGGCGGTCGCGCACAGGCGCCTCAGCCGGGTGATCACGGCGGCCACGTTCGCGCCGAAGACCCCGCGATACAGATGTCCCTCGTCGATGACCACGAACCGCAGGCGGGCGAGGAACCGGCGCCACTGGGGGTGCCGCGGCAGCATCGAGCGGTGCAGCATGTCCGTGTTGGTCAGAACGTACCGACTCCGCCGCCGGATCCACGGCCGGAGTTCGCGATCGGTGTCGCCGTCGTAGCAGGCGGCCGCGATATCGGGGAGGTCCATGGCGGCCAGTCGTGACTGCTGGTCGGCGGCGAGCGCCTTGGTCGGCGTGCAGTACAGCGTGGTTCCGCCGGCCAGGGCCTCGGTCAGCGTGGGCAGCCAGTAGGCGACGGACTTGCCACTCGCCGTCGGGGTGGACAGCACGACGTGACGCCCGGCCCAGGCTGCCTCGGCGGCCTCGACCTGGTGGCGCCAGGGTCGGTCGATCCCCAGCGCGTCGCGGACTCGGGGGTCGACCCACGCCGGCCAGTCGGCCGTGATCCCCGGGCGGGGAGGAAGCTCCACCACCGTGACGGGATCGCTCGACAACGCCGCGAGAGTCAGCTCGAGCAACGACGATGGGGACTCTGCGGACAGGTCCGTCGCCCGGCGGTCGTCCAGCAGGTTCTCGACGATCTCGCCCAGACCCTCGCCCACACGCTGGGGGTCACGCGCCGCTGTCATGCGGCCAGTGTGCCTCGGGGTGCCGACACAGCGTCGAGGGGCGTTATCGTGACTCCATCGGGCGCGGGTGCGCCGGAGGGAAGGACGCCACGTGGAGATCACCACGTCCGACAACGGCACCGCCACCGTGGTGGCCGTGACCGGGGAACTCGACGTCTACACCGCACCCGAGCTCGAGACCGCGCTGAACGACCTCATCGGCCAGGGCCGCAGCGACCTCGTGATCGACCTCAGCGGGGTGGATTTCCTGGACTCGACCGGACTCGGGGTCATGGTCAAGGCGCTCAAGTGGGCCCGCGAGGCCGGCGGGGGGTTGCGGGTCGTCGCCACCCAGGAACGGATCACCAAGGTGTTCACCATCACCGGGCTCGACGAGGTCATGAGCCTGTCGGGATCCGTGGACTGATGCCCACGGCAGTCCTCACCGTCCCCGCCGCCCCCGAGCAGGCCCGCACGGCGCGGCTGGTCGCCGGAGCCGCGGCCCGACGGGCCGGCGTCGACGAGGACCTCCTCGAGGACGTGCGCCTGGCGGTGGCCGAGGCGGTCGCGCGGGCGGTGCTGCGCTCGGTGGCCTCCGACGGGACCGACACCGGCCTCACCGTGGCGGTCGCGCTCACGGACTCCGACGACCGGTTCGAGATCGCCGTGGCCGACCAGGCCGGACCGGCCGAGGACGAGGACGAGGACGAACTGGCGCTCACCGTCATGCAGGCACTCGCCCCCGAGAGCCGCACCGAGGACAACGCCGACGGGGGACGCACGATCGTGCTCACCTGGCCGGTCCTCGACTGACGCCGAGCGCGCGTAACCGGTGTCACAGCCACCGGGTTCACGGGGCACCCCTACGGGTCGCGTAGGATTCCCCCGTCGGAGGAATCCGCCATGTCCCCGTTCCGGGGCGCGGGCGGGGGGAACCGCCGGCCCACTGTGAGTCGGGCGACCCGTCGCCGACGCCGATCAAGGAGTAGAACCTGTGGAGAGTCTTGCCGTCGATCTGACGGGCACAAACCTCATCACCGTAGGCATCGTGGCGCTCATCGCGCTCGCGGCGCTCGGGGTGGCCGCTGTCCTGGTGCGCCAGGTGCTGGCCGCCGACGAGGGCACCGAGAGCATGCGCACCATCGCCGCTGCCGTCCAGGAGGGCGCTTCCGCATTCCTGAGCCGGCAGTTCCGCACGCTGGGCATCTTCGCGATCATCGTGTTCTTCGTGCTGTGGCTGCTGCCCGCCGAGACCACCAGCGAGCGCATCGGTCGCAGCATCTTCTTCCTGGTGGGGGCGGCCTTCTCCGCGATCACCGGCTACATGGGCATGTGGCTCGCGGTGCGCGGCAACGTCCGCGTGGCCGCCGCGGCCCGCGAGGAGAACGAGCAGGGCGCGATGAAGATCGCGTTCCGCACCGGCGGCGTCGCCGGCATGTTCACCGTGGGCCTGGGCCTGCTCGGTGCCGCGATCGTGGTGCTCGTCTACAAGGGCGAGGCGCCCACGGTGCTCGAGGGCTTCGGCTTCGGCGCGGCGCTGCTCGCGATGTTCATGCGTGTCGGCGGCGGCATCTTCACCAAGGCTGCCGACGTCGGCGCCGACCTCGTCGGCAAGGTCGAGCAGAACATCCCCGAGGACGACCCGCGCAACGCGGCGACCATCGCCGACAACGTGGGCGACAACGTCGGCGACTGCGCCGGCATGGCGGCCGACCTCTTCGAGTCCTACGCCGTCACCCTGGTCGCGGCCCTGATCCTGGGCAAGGCCGCCTTCGGCAACGTCGGTCTGGTCTTCCCGCTCGTGGTGCCCGCGATCGGCGTCATCACCGCGGTCATCGGCATCTTCGCCGTGACCCCGCGCCCCGGCGACCGCTCGGGCATGCAGGCCATCAACCGCGGCTTCTTCATCTCCGCGATCGTCTCGGCGATCCTGGTCGTCATCGCCGCGTTCGTGTTCCTGCCCGAGCGGCTGGTCAACCTCAAGGGCATCGACCTGGGCAACTTCGACGTCGTCGCGGTCGACAGCTTCAACCCGCGGCTCTTCGCGATCTGGGCGGTGTTCGTGGGCATCGTCCTCGCGGTCATCATCCAGCAGCTGACCGCATACTTCACCGAGACCAACCGTCGTCCCGTCGACGACGTCGCCAAGACCTCGCTGACCGGCCCGGCCACCGTGATTCTTTCGGGTATCTCGGTCGGGCTGGAGTCCGCGGTGTACTCGGCGCTGCTGATCGGCGCGGCCGTCTACATCGCCGCGCTGGCCGGCGGCGGCTCGGTCATCCTGTCGCTGTTCGCCGTGGCCCTGGCGGGCACCGGCCTGCTGACCACGGTCGGCGTCATCGTGTCGATGGACACCTTCGGCCCGGTTTCGGACAACGCGCAGGGCATCGCCGAGATGTCCGGCGACGTCGAGGGCGAGGGCGCCAAGATCCTCACGAGCCTCGACGCGGTCGGCAACTCCACCAAGGCCATCACCAAGGGCATTGCGATCGCCACGGCCGTGCTGGCCGCGACCGCGCTGTTCGGCTCGTTCCGTGATGCGATCGGCCAGGCCACCGAGACGGTGGTCGCCTCCGGCGACCAGCTGATCGCGCAGGTGGGCGCCACCGAGGCCGTCCAGTACCTGGGTGTGCTGAACGTCGCGACCCCGAGCAACCTGGTGGGTCTGCTCATCGGTGCGGCGGTCGTGTTCCTGTTCTCGGGTCTGGCGATCAACGCCGTGTCCCGGGCGGCCGGCGCGGTCATCTTCGAGGTGCGGCGGCAGTTCCGCGACGATCCGGGCATCATGGCCGGGACCAGCAAGCCCGAATACGGCAAGGTCGTGGACATCGTCACGCGCGACTCGCTGCGCGAACTGGTCACCCCCGGCCTGCTCGCAGTCCTGACGCCCATCGCGGTGGGCTTCGGCCTCGGCGTGGGAGCCCTGGGCTCCTACCTGGCCGGCACCATCGCCACAGGCACGCTCATGGCCGTGTTCCTCGCCAACTCCGGTGGTGCGTGGGACAACGCCAAGAAGTTCGTCGAGGACGGCAACTACGGCGGCAAGGGATCCGAGGCCCACGAAGCCACGGTCATCGGCGACACCGTCGGCGACCCCTTCAAGGACACCGCCGGTCCGGCCATCAACCCGCTGATCAAGGTCATGAACCTGGTGGCGCTCCTGATCGCCCCCGCCGTGGTGACCATGTGGCTGAACGAGCAGACTGCGCTGCGCTGGGGGATCGCCCTGGTTGCTGTCGCGATCGTCGTCGGCGCGGTCGTGGTGAGCAAGCGGCGTCCGATCGCCGTCGGCGACTCCGACACGACCGACACCCCGGAGCCCGCTTCGGCCTGATCCGGTTCGACCCGACGGCCCCCCGCGCCAGATGCGTGGGGGGCCGTCGGTGTTTCGTGGGGCGAGTTCGCCGATTCCGCGGATGCGGCCACCCGCCGGAATCTAGGGTCGAACCATGCGCACCTCGGGGGCGCGGCGCTGGCTAGCCGTAGCACTGACCCTTGCACTGACCATGCTCGCCGCGCCGGTGACGGTCGCCCAGGCGTCCGATTCCCTGGGCTTGACCAAGACCGGCAGCCGCACGGTGATCAAGCCCGGCGAGGAGATGGAGTACGAGCTCACCCTCACGTGCAGCTCACTGACCGACGGATGCGTCGACGCCACCATCACCGATGTCCTCCCGGCCGGGCTCGAGATCACCTCGCTGCCCAACTCGAGTTCCGAGCGGACCGTCAACTACGACTCGGGCACGCGCACCCTGTCGGTGCAGTACGTCATCCCGCTGACCAGCCCGCCCGGCACCAATGGACTGCCGGCGGGGTCGGCGCGCAAGGTGAAGGTCGGGGTACGGCTGCCCGCCGAGACCGACCTCACCACCGGTGCCGTGCTCCACAACACGGCGACCGGCAACGCCGTCGGCCTCAGTACCCCCGAGGCGACCTGGGACACCAGCGTCGAGGTGCCCAAGGTCGTGCGTCCGGTCGCCACGAAGGAGTGGTCGCCGGCGACGGCGATCGCGCAGTCCCAGTCCCCGTCGGTCATCACGCTCGGCGCCCGCAACGCCTCGTCGACCTCTGCCGAGGTCACCCGGCTGTCGGTCACCGACGAGACTCCGGAGACCTTCGAACACTTCACGGTGACGCAGTTGGGCCCCGTCACGAGCTACCCCCCGGGCACCGACCGGGTGATCGTGGCCACCTGCACCAAACCGACCGCCACGCCGTGCGCCGACGGCGAGTGGGAGGAGAGCACCCCGCAGTCGGGGACCGGGGCACCGCTGACCCCGCCGGTGGGAGTCGACCTGGCTGACGTGACGGGCGTGCGCTACACGTTCCTCGACCAGGGTGACCAGGTGATCCCCTACAGCCCCACCCAGGGGCAGGTCGAACTTCACGTGGAACTGCGCGATACCGAGCGCACCTCCGGCGACCCGATCCAGCCCCAGTCCAAACTGCGGATCAGGAACTGCGCGTCGCCCAGTGCCGTCGACAGTGGGGACACCACCGCCGGCGCCAACGCGTGCGCGAACTTCGACATCATCCCTGACCTCGTGGCCATCGGGGCGACCAAGAAGATCTTCCCCGACCAGAACGGCGACTACACGCAGGACGGGACGATCGTCGTCGGCCAGGACTCCGGGGTGTCGATGACCATCACCGGCAAGAACAACGCCGGACTGCCTTTCAACACGATGGATCTCATCGAGCCGAGCGTCGGGTCGCCCAGCGAGTTCGACAAGATCGACGCGACCAAGGCCCGGTTCACATTCCCCACCGGCGCCACCGAGGCGACGCTCAAGGTCACGTGCCGGTCGGGAGCCGACCCGGCGGACGTCGTCTACACGAAACCGCCTTCGCCGAACACGGTCAACGTCACGGACTTCGGCTGCGTGCCGGGCGTGTACCCGGGCACGGTGTCGGTGCGGTTCCGGGGCGAGAGCGGGGGCGACGGCACGATCGAGCCGGGAGCGACCGGCACGCTGCAGATCCACGGGATCGCCGCGCGCGTGAACGGCACCGATGTCACCAACAAACTGCAGAACTGCGCGGACGCCGTTGCCCAAGCGGGCGCGACGAGTTCGACCGCTACGGGCTGCGGTGAGACGCCGGTCCAGTTCCCGACCCCGTCTGTGGGCAACGGGGTGAAGAGCTCCAGCGGCGTCGACACCATCGTCCCCGGCCAGCCCATGACCTTCAGCCTCTCGTTCAAGAACACCGGCAACATCCCGGTGTCGAACATCTACCTGGTCGACCCCGTGAACCCGGCGGCGTCCGGCAACCCGTTCGACGTCATCCGGCTGACCCGGTTGCGGGCGGTCACCACCAACCCGAACAGCACCCTGGAGGTGTGGGACCCGACCGCCGGGGGCGGCAGCGGTGCCTACGTGACGATGCCCGCCTGCGGGGAGACGTCCTCCGGGTGCGCGCCCGGCCCCAACGCCGACCTCATGGCCCGGGCCAAGGGGATCCGGATCCACGTCACCCAGTCGATGAGCGTGGGGCAGGCCTTCCGGGCCGAGTACACGGTGCTGTTGCGCGACGGCGTCACCCCGGGGACCAGCTTCACCAACTGCGCCTCGGTGGGGATCGGGACCCCGTCGCGCACCCCGTTCTGCAACAACACCGAGGTCACCGCGACCCCGCCCACCACCAGCGCGTCGTTGGAGAAGATCATCGACCCCGGCTCGGTCATCCGGCCCACCCCGGGACTGCCGGCTCAGCCGGTCGTGGTCAAGCACCGGCTGAAGAACAACGGCTCTCTGTACCTGAGTGTGTTGGGGATGACCGACATCGACCAGGACTTCTTCGACGCCGTGACCTTCGCCGGGAACATCCACGTAAACTTCCCTCCCGGCGCCAACCGCGTGCAGATCGACGTGTGCACCACGGACTGCGCGGGTCCCACGTGGATCACCGGGACTCCGACCTCGAGTCAGAGCCCGGGACTGCCGGGCGGGGTGACGGCCGCTGACGTCAACGGTATCCGCGCCACCTTCACCAACAGCAGCAGCGGATACACCATCCTGCCGGGGGAGAACTTCCCCAACTCGGGTAACTGCAAGAACGCCAGTGTGTGCTTCACGGTCACTCCGCGGGAGACGCTGAAGTCCAACTCCGACCCGATCCCGGCCTCGCTGTCGGACACCTCCGACGGCACCAAGACCAGCGAGATCGGCACCAGCGTGATCCCCGAGGTGACCGACACGCTGGATGTCGTCGAGGGATCCAGTGAACTCAAGATCACCAAGGGTCCGGAGAGCCGGATCGGCCCCGGGGAGAACGCCCCGATCGACCTGGTGATCGAGAACACCGGCACCTCGCCATTGGTGGACCCGCACATCGTGGACCCGCTGCCCGCGGAGCTCACCTTCGACCCGAACCAGCCCGGTGCGCCCCCGGGGCAGCACTACAAGATCACCTACGAGCTGCCGGCCGGCACGAGCGAGCCGGCGCCGGGGCAGTTGACCTTCACCGAGGTCCCCGATCTCTCCGACCCCAACCGTGTGGCGACGCTCGACTGGGCGATCGCCGGCTGGAACCTGCCGGTCGGCGGGAAGATCAAGATCACCTACCAGGTGAAGCTGACGCCCGGCACCCCGGCCGACACCGACATCGTGAACACCGCGGGCGCACACGCGTCGAATCCGGGCCTTACGTGCGCTCCCGGCGACCAGACCGCCACCGACGATCCGAACTTCGGCGCCGGCCTGTTCTGCCTGGACGACACCACGATCCGCTCGTTGGCGGGTAACGCCGTGGATGCGAGCAAGTGGAGCAGCGGCGACCCGTCCCTGGGCTTCTACAACACCAGTACGGACACGGTCGTGTCGATCACCGACCCGGTGTGCCCCACTACACCGAGCAGAGCGTGGTCTACACCTGCTACCCGTGTGTTCCGCAGGTGTACCCAGGTCAGGAGATCAAGTTCCTCGTGCAGATCACCAATGCGGGCACCAACCGGCTCGTGAAGTCGACGCTGATCGACGGCCTGCCGGTCGAGGGCGACACCGGCGTCATCCTCACCGGCCAGCAGCGCGGCACCCAGTGGGACCCGCGGCCTCCGATGCTCACGCCGGTGACGCTGGTCGAGGGCTACAGCGGCGTCACCACGACCTACACGGACAACACGTTCCCCGGTCCGACCTTCTGCACCACCGCTCTGGCCAACCCGCCGGTGCCGTGCCCCGGCTCGGCGTTCCCCGACGCGACCCCGTCGGACTCGACCACCGGCTTCCAGACGGTGATGGATCTGACCGGAAGCGATGAGCTGGATCCCGGCGAGTCGGCGACATTGCTGTACTCGATGAGCGCGCCGTTGGACATCGCGGCCCCGAACGCCAATCCGGTGGCGTGGAACTCGTTCGCGCAGAAGTCGACGTTCAAGGACCAGAGCGACCACATCGAGGTGCTGCCCGCGACCGAACCGATCAAGGCCGGCGTGATCATGCCCTTCGGGCAGGTCACGGTGGCCAAGGTGGTCGACGGGTTGCCGCCGGGGGTCCCGCTCCAGCCCTTCGCCATGGCGTACAAGTGCACGGTCACCCCGGTCGGCGGCGACCCCACAGTCGTCGACGAGGGAACCTTCACCGTCGAGGACGGCAGCAGCACGGACCTCCCGCTGCAACCCGCGGGGGCCGACTGCGCGGTGTGGGAGACCGACACCCAGGGTGGGGACACGCCCCACGACAGTGAGGACACGGCGGCCCACGTGACCGTGGAACCCCTGTCGACCACTCCCGCCGGGGTCGGTGTCACGATCACCAACTCGTTCAGCAGCGGAAGCCTCACGATCGCGAAGACGGTCGAGCTCAACGGTCTCACCGGCCCGACGGATCCCTTCGAGGTCACGGTCACCTGCGAGTTCCCCAGCGGCGGCGCGGTACTGCCCGGATTCCCCCAGGTGATCCAGCTCAACGATCAGGAGTCGCAGCAGATCACCGGCCTGCCCGCCGGGGCGCGGTGCGAGATCGAGGAGACCAACACTCAATACGCCACCACCGTGCACATGAGTGAGAACGGCGACACCCCGATCGAGGGCTCCGACATCACCGTCGACGTGCTGTCCGATGACGACGGTGGGACCACCGTCGACATCACCAACACCTACGAGACCGGCGCCATCCAGGTCGTCAAGACTGTCAGCGGCCCCGGCTCGCAGTGGGCGCAGGGACCGTTCGAATTCTCGATCATCTGTGACGGGCCCGGCCAGTACCACTCCGAGACCCCGCTCACCCTCACGCCCGGCCATCTGGACGGGACCGTCGATCCGCTCCCGGTGGATTCGGTGTGCGAGGTGTGGGAGACCGATCAGGGCGACGCGTGGGGACCCCCCACCCCGCGGCTGGTCGACACCGTGACGATCCCCGCGAACGACCCGCCGGTGGGGCCGGTGGTCGTGGACGCCGACAACCCGTACCCGTCCGCCTATCTGACGGTGTCGAAGGCGCTCGAGGGTGACGGGTCGGCGGTGATGGCCGATGCGGAGTTCACGGTGAACATCCAGTGCAGCCGCGAACTCAACAACGGCGACACGCAGATCATCGTCGACCGGGACCTGACCATCAAGGGCGGCGAGACAGTGGAGCTCGTCGATGAGAACGGCGACCCGATCCCGCTGCCGCCCGGTGCGAAGTGCTGGGGCGCCGAGACCGAGACGGTAGGAGCCACGTCGGTCACGGTCGACTACGACAGCGCGGACAACGCACTGGTGGTCGTGCCCGACGAGCCGAACGACATCGGGGTCACCAACACCTACGACGCGGGTCTGATCCGCATCGACAAGGAACTGACCGGTCCAGCGGCGCAGTTCGCCCAAGGCCCCCAGTACCTGTTCAGCATCACCTGCACACTGGGCGGGTTCACCCTGCCGGAGCAGCAGGTGGCGCTCACGCCCGACCATCTGAGCGAGACGATCGACAACCTGCCGGTCGGGGCCGAGTGCGAGATCGTCGAGACCGACCAGGGCGACGCGACCGGGACGGTCCCGCGAACCGTGGGAACCGTCACCGTCCCGGCCGAGGGCGCCGATCCGGTCGTGGTCATGGCGCAGAACGACTACCCTGCCGGCTTCGTCACTGTCACCAAGGCGCTCGCCGGAGGGGCGGCGGGGATGATGGGCGACGCCGAGTTCACGGTCCTGGTCACCTGCGAGCGCGATGTCGTGGGGGGTGGCACCGAGGAGATCCTCCACCGGTCGGTGACCCTCAAGGGCGGGGAGTCCGTGTTCCTGGACAACCCTCTGCCGCTCCTGGCCCGGTGCTGGGCCGAAGAGACCGACTCCGCCGGCGCCACGTCGGTCGCCATCGATCACGACAGTCCCCAGACGGCCGTCGTGATCACCGAGGAGGACCACGACGTCCAGATCACGGCCACCAACACCTACGACGCCGGGTCGATCGAGTTGGTCAAGACCCTGTCCGGGGCCGCGGCCCAGTACGCCCTGGGACCGTTCGAGTTCGCGGTGCGTTGTCGGATCGCGGGTCTGGACCTGGCGGAGGTCCCCGTGACCCTGACCCCGGATCACCTGCGCGAGACCGTGGCGGGTCTACCGGTGGGCGCCGAGTGCGCGGTGTGGGAGACCGACGACGGTGATGCTGCCGGCACCGTCCCGCGGCTGATCGACATGGTGACGATCCAGCCCGACGGTGAAGGTCCGGTCACGGTCTCGGCGGACAACCCTTATCCACCCGCCTATGTGACGCTGTCGAAGGCTCTGGCGGGAGCCGGATCGCCGGCCATGACACAGGCGACGTTCACGGTGAACATCCAGTGCACCCGCGAGATCACCGGTGGCGGCACCCAGGTGATCGTCGACCGGGATCTGACCATCAGGGACGGGCAGAGGGTGGAGTTGGTCGACGACCACGGCGACCCGATCCCGCTGCCGCCGGGCGCGAAGTGCTGGGGCTCCGAGACCGATGCGGTGGGTGCCACGTCGGTCACGATCAACCACGACAGCGAGGACAACCCGCTGGTGCTGGTCGCCGGCGAGGCCAACCGGATCACGGTCCTGAACACCTACGAGGCGGGCCGGATCCGCCTGACGAAGCGGCTGACCGGCGCCGCGGCGAAGTTCGCCCAGGGCCCGCAGTACCGGTTCACGGTCTCGTGCACCCTCGGCGGTCTCACCCTGCCGGAGGAGCAGGTCGTGCTCACGCCCGACCATCTGAGGAAGACGATCGGTGGCCTGCCGGTCGGGGCCGAGTGCGAGATCGTCGAGATCGATCAGGGTGATGCGACCGGCACCGTCCCCCGCACGGTCGGAACGGTCGTCGTGCCGGCCCAGGGCGCCGATCCGGTGGTCGTCACCGCGCACAACGACTACCCCGGCGGTCACGTCACCGTCACCAAGGTTCTCGACGGTGGTGCGGGCGAGTTGGCGGCGAGCGCGAGGTTCACCGTCGCCGTGACCTGCGAGCGCGACCTCGTGGGCGGCGGCACCGAGAAGATCCTCGAGAAGTCGATCACCCTCAAGGGTGGGGAATCGGTGCAGCTCGACGATCCGCTGCCGCTGCGTGCCCGCTGCTGGGGCGCGGAGACCGCCACCGGCGGGGCCGCCAAGGTCGCCATCGATCACGGATCGAAGGCCGACGCGGTCGAGGTGACGGCAGCACATCCGCTGATCACGATCACGGCGACCAACCACTTCCCGGCGACCCAACTGGTGGTCAAGAAGAAGACGAAGGGGACTGTCCCGAAGGGCAGGACGTTCCGTTTCTCGGTGAGGTGCACCGTCGGCTCCGGCGACACAGCCTGGCGGGTGGCGCTCCCCGACGACGATCGGAAGTTCGACCTCGCCTCCGGCGACAAGCGGCGGATCACGGTCCCGGTGGGAGCCCGCTGTGTGGTCAAGGAGACCTCCTCCGGCGGGGCCCGCACGGTCACATACACCGACACCGAGGGTAAGAAGCACGACGGGATCGTGGTGCTGACAGGCAAGGAGAAGGTCACCGTCACCAATAGGTTCCCGGGCTCCGGCGGCGGCTCCGGCGGTGGCTCCGGCGGTGGCTCGGGAGGTGGCTCGGGGGGTGGTTCGGGCGGTGGTTCGGGCGGCGGCTCCGCGGGTGGCTCATCGGGCGGCTCGGGTGACTCGACGTCCTACACCGGATCGGGTGCCGTCATCCCCGGCCTGCTGCTGGGCCTTCTGCTCCTCGGCGTCGGGGGGACCTTGGTCGGGGTCCGGCGGCGCTTTCGGGTTGACTGACTCACACCCTGCGACCGGGCGGTGACTTGACAGGGGCCGCCCCGATAGCCTCACACTCTGACGGCACCACTGTCGGTGTCGTCACCCCCTGGGAAGGATCACCGTGTCCACGCCGCGCCGCCTCGTGATCGTCGAGTCGCCCGCCAAGGCCCGCATCATCGCGGGCTATCTGGGCGAGGGGTACGAGGTCACGTCATCGGTGGGGCACATCCGCGACCTGCCGAACAACGCCGCCGACGTCCCCGACAAGTACCGGGGCACGGCGTGGGCGAAGACCGGGGTCGACGTCGAACACGACTTCGCCCCCATGTACGTCATCTCGGCGAGCAAGAAGCCCTTGGTCCGGGAGTTGAAGGCCGCCATGTCGGGAGTCGACGAACTCCTGCTCGCCACTGACGAGGACCGCGAGGGCGAGGCGATCGCGTGGCACCTCGTGCAGGTGCTCCAGCCGAAGGTGCCCTATCGGCGCATGGTCTTCCACGAGATCACCAAGGACGCGATCCGGCAGGCCGCCGAGAACACGCGGGAGTTGAACACCGACCTGGTCGACGCCCAGGAGACGCGCCGGATCGTCGACCGGCTGTTCGGCTACGAGATCTCGCCGGTGCTGTGGCGGCGGGTCGCCCCCAAGTTGTCAGCCGGTCGCGTGCAGTCCGTGGCCCTGCGCCTGATCGTGGAGCGGGAGCGGGAACGCATCAAGTTCCGGTCTGCCACGTACTGCGACATCCGCGGATCGTTCGCGCCGGGACCTTTCGCGGCGCGACTGGCCAAGGTCGACGGGCAACGCATCGCCGGCGGCAAGGACTTCGACGACACCGGCTCGCTCACCTCGAGCGACGTGCTGCTGCTCGACGAGGCGGCCGCCGAGACGTTGACCACCGCACTGGCGGGGCGACCGTTCACCGTCACCGCGGTGGAGCAGAAGCCGAGCACCCGACGACCGGCGGCGCCGTTCATGACCTCGACGCTGCAGCAGGAGGCCGGTCGGCGCCTGCGATGGACCGCCAAGCGGGTGATGGACGTCGCCCAGCGGCTCTACGAGGGCGGCTACATCACCTACATGCGTACCGACTCCACGACGTTGTCCGACCAGGCGATCTCGGCGGCACGGGCGCAGGCGCAGGAGCTCTACGGCGCCGATCATGTACCCGCCTCACCTCGCCGTTACGACCGCAAGGTCAAGAACGCGCAGGAGGCGCACGAGGCGATCCGCCCGTCAGGGGACCGCTTCCGCACGCCGGGCCAGGTGTCGGGCAGTGTCGGGCGCGACGAGTTCCTGCTCTACGAACTCATCTGGAAGCGCACCTTGGCGTCCCAGATGGCCGACGCCAAGGTGGCGACGACGACCCTGCGGCTGGGGGCAACCGCCGCTGACGGGCGTTCGGTGGAGTTCACGGCGTCGGGCACGGTCGTGGTGTTCCCCGGGTTCCTGGCCGCCTACGCCGACGTGTCCGATGACGGCTCGGCGCAGCAGGCGGAGAGCCGCCTGCCTCGGCTGGCCGAGGGCGACGCGGTCACCGCTGCGGAACTGGTCGCGGAACCGCACTCGACGAATCCGCCGCCCCGCTACACGGAGGGCTCGCTCACCAAGCGCCTCGAGGAGATGGGCATCGGCCGACCCTCGACGTTCGCCACCATCGCCAACACTCTCATCGACCGCAACTACGTCTGGCGGCGTGGCAGCGCCCTGGTCCCGGCATTCCTCGGGATGACCGTGGTGCGCCTGCTCGAGGACCACTTCACCGAACTGGTCGACTACTCGTTCACCGCCCAGATGGAAGAGGTGCTCGACGCGATCGCCGCCGGCGATGACTCGCGCCTGCAGGCGCTGGAGCGGTTCTACCGCGGCGACGGCGGGTTCGACGGGCTCCGCACGCTGATCGACAAGGGGGGCGACGACATCGACGCCCGCGCCCTGTCGACGTTCCCGGTGGCCGACTCGGACGCGGTCGTGCGGGTGGGCCGCTACGGCCCCTACCTGCAGCGCGGCGAGGACGAGCGGGCGAACTTCCCCGACGACCTGGCCCCCGACGAGATCACTGCGGCCAAGGTCGACGAGATCTTCGCGCAGCCGCGTGGCGACCGGGAACTGGGCACCGACCCGGACTCGGGTCGCCCGATCGTGGTCAAGAACGGCCGGTTCGGACCCTTCGTCACCGAGATCCTGTCCGAGGACGAGGCCGGGAAGGGCAAGAACAAGGTCAAGCCGCGCACGGCATCGCTGTTCAAGGACATGGATCCCACGACCGTGACGCTGGAAGAGGCGCTGCGGTTGCTGTCCCTGCCCCGCGAGGTCGGTCCCGACCCTCGCGACGGAGAACCGATCTACGCGCTTAACGGGCGCTACGGCCCGTACATCAAGAAGGGCAACGACAGCCGATCGCTCGCCGACGAGGCGCAGTTGTTCACCGTCACCGTCGACGAGGCCCTGGCGCTGCTGGCCGAGCCACCCCGTCGCCGCGGCCAGCGCGCCCCGTCGGGCCCGCTGAAGGAACTCGGCGCCGACCCGGTGTCGGGCAACCCGATCGTGGTGAAGGACGGGCGTTTCGGTGCCTACGTGACCGACGGGGAGTACAACGCGACCATCCCCAAGGGCGACAACGTCGACGAGATCACCCTGGAGCGGGCCTCGGACCTGCTGGTGGAACGGCGGGCCAAGGGACCGGCGAAGAAGTCCCGCAAGAAGTCGAGCGCGAAGAAGGCCACGGCCAAGAAGAGTGCCGCCAAGAAGAGCACCACGAAGAAGAGCGCTGCGAAGAAGACCACGACCCGCAAGACTGCCGCCAAGAAGACCACGGCTGCTGCGGCGAGTGCCGCACCCGCCGAGACAGGAGTGTCATGAGGATCGCCGACGACATCACCCAGCTGGTCGGGGTACCCCGCTGGTGCGCCTGCGGGGCGTCAGCGAGGCCACCGGCGCCGAGGTGGTCGCCAAGCTCGAGTTCTTCAACCCCGCCGGCTCGGTCAAGGACCGGATCGGGGTCGCCATGATCGACGCCGCCGAGCAGTCGGGCGCGCTCAAGCCGGGCGGCACCGTCGTCGAGCCCACCTCGGGCAACACCGGCATCGCTTTGGCCATGGTCTGCGCGGCGCGGGGCTACCACCTGGTGATCACGATGCCCGAGACCATGAGCAAGGAGCGCCGGGCCGTGCTGCGGGCGTACGGCGCGGAACTGATCCTCACCCCGGGACCCGACGGCATGGGCGGGGCGATCGCCAAAGCCGATGAACTGCTGCAGGCGAATCCCACGTGGGTAATGCCGCAACAGTTCGCCAACCCGGCCAATCCCGCCATCCACCGCCGGACCACCGCCGAGGAGATCTGGACCGACACCGACGGGGCCGTGGACATCGTGGTGTCCGGGGTGGGGACCGGAGGCACCATCACCGGCGTCGGCCAGCTCCTCAAGGAGCGCAAGCCGAGTGTGCAGATCGTCGCGATCGAGCCCGAGGCGTCGCCGGTACTGTCCGGCGGAGCCAAGGGTCCGCACCCGATCCAGGGCATCGGGGCCGGCTTCGTCCCCGACGTGCTGGACACCTCCGTCTACGACGAGATCGTCACCGTCCCCGCCGACGCGGCCATGGACACCGCCCGTGGGTTGGCCAAGAACGAGGGACTGCTGGTCGGCATCTCCTCGGGTGCCGCGGTGTGGGTCGCGCAGCAGGTGGCCGGGCGACCGGAGAACAAGGGCAAGACGATCGTGGTGATCATCCCCTCGTTCGGGGAGCGCTACCTGACCACTGCGTTGTTCGCCGACCTGATGGACTGATGAGCCGACTGGGCGAGGACATCGCGACCGTCCTGGAGCGCGACCCCGCCGCCCGCACCCGGTTCGAGGTGGTGCTGTCCTATCCCGGGCTGCATGCCCTGTGGGGACATCGGCTGAGCCACTGGTTGTGGAACCACCGGATGCGCACCTTCGCACGGTGGCTCAGCCAGATCGGCCGGTTCTTCACCGGGATCGAAATCCATCCCGGGGCCACGATCGGACGGCGCGTGTTCATCGACCACGGCATGGGGGTGGTGATCGGAGAGACCACCATCGTGGGTGACTGCTGCACGATCTACCAGGGCGTCACCCTGGGTGGGACGAGCCTCAAGAAGGAGAAGCGACATCCCACGCTGGCCGACAACGTGGTCGTGGGCGCCGGGGCCAAGGTGCTGGGCAACATCACCGTGGGCGAGAACGCCCGGGTGGGCGCGAATGCGGTGGTGCTGCACGATGTGCCCGCGGGGACCGTCGTGGTCGGCGTCCCCGGTCAGGTCGTGACCCGGCGCACGCCGTTGGAACCGCCGGTGTCCGAGCGCGAGAACGACGTGCCCGACGCCCTGGGTGCCGCGGTGGTGTCACTGTTGGTGCGGGTCGAGCACCTGGAGCGGGAGACCGGTGAGATCCGGGGCGCGGGCCCCCATGCGCCAGAGCGGGGAGTCTGGCGGGGCGAGGATTTCGTGGCCGAGGACTTCAGCATCTGAGCGGTCGACTCCGGCTGGGTCCGGTCGCTTGGTCAGCTGGTCGCCCCGGCAGGGAAGGCGGACGCTTCGACGGGGCTGGAGTTGAAGCCATTGGCCGCAGTCGCGGAGTCGGACAGGATCACCAGCGCGGGAGTCTGCCACGGTGTGCGTTCATCGCCGGACATCGAACGCTCCTTTCCCCCCGCCGACGCGGCCACCTTAGCCCCGGCCCCGGACACCCGGCGCGGATCGGGGGAATCCGATGGACACGATGACGAGGGGGCGGGCAGGATCGTCGCACTGACGACAGGGATCAGAAGGTGGCGATGGCGCGCACCCACGGCCCAGTGAGGGCCACGCTCATGGGGCTGGCGCTGCTGGTCGGTCTGCTTCTGGCCCCTGCTGCCACCCCGGCGTACGCGGGGGAAGGGTTGCTGCGCAACGGCCCGGACGGCCGGGTCCGGGCGATCGTGCACCACCCGACCGAGGACATCACCTACGTGGGCGGCAACTTCACCCACTGGGGTCCGCAGACCGGGGGGATGGCCACGGTCTCGGGCAGTTCCGGTGCCCTGAACCCGAACTTCCCGGCGGTCGCGGGCAAGGTCCTGGTCACGATGTCGGACGATGCCGGGGGGTACTTCATCGGGGGACAGTTCACGGCCGTCGGCGGGGTGCAGCGTTACAACGCGGCGCATGTGCTGGCCAATGGGACCGTGGACCCGAACTGGAACCCCGTCACCGACGCTCCCAACGAGGAGGACGGCGACGACGCTGTCACATCCTTGGTGCGCGTCGGGTCGGACACCCTCGTCGGCGGCCGGATCACCCTGGGTGGGACCGCCTACGGGGTTCTGCGCATCGCCCCGGACGGGACCCAGGTGCCGTCGTTCATCCCGCCGACCATCGATTCGATCAGCTTCGGCGAATGCCTGCTCACCGGTCCCTGCGTGCGGGGCATGGCGGTCTCGGGATCCACCCTGTACGTGGGGGGAACGTTCAACAGTTTCGGCAACCTGTCCCGCGGGAACGGCGCCGCCGTCGATGTCACGACCGGTGCGGTGGGGTCCTGGAACCCGCGGGCCGGCGGCACCATCACGGCCGTCGAGATCATGGACGATTCGGTGGTCATCGGCGGTTCCTTCACTACCGTCGCCGGTAGTACGCCGCGGAGTCGGCTGGCCGCGTACACCCTGGGCGGATCGCTGAAGACGTGGGCCCCCGCAGTCACCGGATCGGGGTTCGTACGGATCACCGCGATGGACGTGGGTGACCTCGGCCTGTATGTGACCGGCAACTTCAGCAGCGTTGCTGGGACCGGCCGCAACGACGCGGCGCTCCTGGATCTCGACACCGATGCCGCCCCGGTGGTCCAGGACTGGACCCCCGAACCGAACGCCGAGCCGAGCGCGTTGCAGGTGTCGGGGGACTACGTCTACTTCGCCGGACCGTTCACCGAGATCGGCGGGGGTGGGATGGCCGGCCTGGCCCGGGTGTCCGCCACCGGCGGGGGGTCGCTTGACGACAGTTGGCTGCCGGACGTGCCGGCCTCGCCCGAGACCACGGTCACCGGGGTCTGGCCCATCGGAGCCCAGGTGGTCTACGGCGGGTCGTTCGTCGTCGTCGGGGGGGAGGAGGTCTCCCGGATCGCCGCGGTCGACTCCGAGGGCGAGCTGGTCCCCGGGTTCTCCGGCCCCGGTGAGATCAACAACGAAGTGCGAAGCTTGGCGCTCGACGGCAACCGCCTGTACCTGGGAGGCGCCTTCGACAGTGTCGGGGGTAACAGCCGGCAACGGATCGCGGTCATCGACACCAGTGCGGGTCAACTGCAGTCGTGGGGCGACGGGGTGCAGATCAACGACACCGTGACCTCGATCCTGGTCCATGATTCGGTGCTCTACGTCGGCGGCTGGTTCCAAGAGGTCAATGCAAGCAGTCAGCGGGGACTGGCAGCTTTCGACACCACCACGAACAGCGCGGACCTTCTGTCGTGGGGCAACGGCCAGCTCAGCGACGGTTACGTCAACTCCCTGCTGGCCGGTCCGGGCAACATGTTCTACGTGGGCGGCGATCTCTGGTTCGGCGGCCCGCATGTCTACCTCGCGGCCATCGGCGTCGACAACTCCCGGCTGAGCCCCTTCCCGACCCCGGTCGGCGAGGTCAAGACGCTCAGTCTCGCCGACAACACGCTGTACGTCGGGGGCTCCTTCTCCGAGGTCACCCCGATCTCGGGGCCGGCGGTGCCCCGCCAGAACGTGGCGGCCATCGATCCGATCTCCTACGACGTGACCACCTGGGACCCGTCCACGGACGGTCAGGTGACCGCCCTGGCCGCCGACGGCGGCGTGATCTACGTCGGCGGCATCTTCACCTCGATCGGTCAGGGGGGTGGTCAACTCGCGGTGTCGGGCTTGGCGGCGGTCGACGAACTGGGGACGCCGACAGCCTGGGGGCCCGCGCTGACGAAGCGGTACGACCAGTCGGTGTACACGCTGGCCCCCACCGGCGACGGCGGGTCCGTGGATATCGGGGGGACCACCAGCATCCGGGACGACGGCATCCAGGGGACGTTCCTCGCCCGCAGCAATTCGGCGTTGCGGGCGAGTCCGCCCACCGACGTCGTCGCCGCGCGCGGGGCGTCCGCGGGCGAGGTCGACGTGTCGTGGACCGCGCCGGCGTTCACCGGGTCGGACCCGATCAGCGGATACCGCGTCGAGTACGCCGCCAAGCCGTACCGCACCTGGCATGAAGCCACCGCCGACACCGGATCCACCACCCCCACCTACACGGTGACGGGGCTGACCAACGGCACGCGCTACCGGTTCCGGGTGGCGGCACTCACGGCGGCCGGCCGCGGCGCGACAAGTGCACCGTCGAACTGGGCTCGCGCCGAGGTGACCTCGCTGCTCCCCACCGCCCCACAGAATGTGTTCGCGTTCGTGGACTCGCCGGGAGTCATCCACGTCGTCGGGGACGGGCCGGCGACCTGGGGTGACGGCGCGTCGAGCCAGGCATTCCGGGCCATCGCCTGGGTTGATGGGATCCCGATGGGGTACTGCCAGAACACCTTCGGGGCGCCGGCCACGCTGGACTGCCTCATCACTGACCTGACCCCGGGTCGCGACTACGACGTGACCGCCATGGCCCTGAACTCGCTGGACAAGTGGGGGCCGCAGGCCGTCGCCACGGGGAGTCCGATCGAGGCGGCTCGGCTGTTCCCGGTCGATCCCGTGGACCCGCCGACGGAGCCGACCGACACGACCGTCCCGACCGGACCCACGGACCCGACCGACCCCACGGACACGAGCGCGCCGTCGGTCCCGCCGGTCGCCTCGCCGCCCGGGTCCGCCTCGCCGTCCCCGACGGTCTCCGCCACACCCCGCCCCAGTGCCACGCGGTCGACCACCACCAGCCCGACTCCCACTCCTCGGGCCACCTCGACTGCGACGCGGCCTGCCACAACCACCCCGACGGCGACGAGTTCGCCGACGGCCACACCACGCCCGACCGCGGTCGCGCGACCGGCGGCGACCCGGGTGTCGAAGTTGCGGGCGACCCACCGGCATCATCGCGTGGTGGTGCGGGCGACGGTGCGCCCCGCCCAGGGTCGCTCGGTCCGGTTGCAGCGGAAGATCTGCGATCGCGACGCGGGCACGAAGACCTGCTTGTGGCGGACGGTCAAGCGGACCCACGCCGAGCAGAAGCTGGTGGACCGGGTGCGGCTGCGGTCGCCCAAGGTGACCGGCCGCTCGGTGTGGCGGATCTACGTGCCGGCGACCCGCACAGCCGGGGCAGCGGTGTCCCGTTCGATCCGTCGCTGATGCCAGGACTGGGCTGCCGGATTCCGGCACCATGATCGCGTGACGCAGTACCGGCACTTCACGGGACGGCGGTCGCACCGCGACGCTGTGGTGCGTGCCGTCGGGATCGTGGCCGCCGTCACGCTCGTGGTGGTCACGCTGTCGGACTTCTGGACCGACTTCTGGGTCGCGCATCCGATGGTCACGGCGAACGTCTCCGCCCTGCTGCTCCTGATCGTCGGCGTTGCCGTGGTCAACGAGTACCTAGCCGCGCGCACCCGCCGGCAGTGGGAGACCGTCGCCGCATTGGCGGTCACGCAGTTGCGCGATCAGATCCGGATCACCATCGAGGATCTCGCCGGCGCGGTGGGGGTGCCGTCCGCCGATCCCCGTTCCCACGAGGTCAGGGCTACCCAGTCCGATGACCCCGGGGCCGTCGCGGTCGCGGTCGCTGCCCGGTTGGACGATCCGGCAGCGAGCGACGCGGTGCTGGAGCGGCTCAGCCGACACCTGGACGACGCGCAGGCGATGGCCCGGGAGTGGGCGCCGGTCATGGTCAACGAGAGCCAGTACGCGGGGCGGCTCGACGCTTACGTCGACATCCTGAATCGTGTCTGGCGCCTGGTCTGGGCACTGTCCCCCGAGGAGCGGGGGGACCGCCCGCCGCCCCCGTCCGACGCGGTGGCCGAAGAGTACGCAGCGGTCGTGGACGACGCGCTGACGCTCGACGCGGACCTCACCGCTTCGATCCGCAGCCTGCTGCCCTGGCCGGAGAGTTTCGGACCGCCGCCGTCGACGTGGACCTAGCCCCGCTTCACCCACGGCCCCGAGGTGCGCTGGTGGGTCGGTACCCGCCAGGGACCCCGCCGCTCGTCGCGGCCCACGTCGACCAGGGTCATGCTCTGATCGCCGTCGACGACCCCGGAGATCATCTCCGCAGTTGCCGGGATGACCGGGAGCTCGCGTCCGGTGGCGGCGCGGAGGGCGGCCAGGACGGCTGCCGGCGCCTGCACGTGGGGCAGTTCGGCGATTCCCTTGATGCCGTAGGCGATCCCCGGCTCGGGTTCCTCGATGAACGACGTGTTGATCTGCGGGACATCGACGGCCGTCGGGATCAGGTATGTGGACCAGTCCGCGTTGATCATGTGCCCGTCCTGCGCCTGCAGGTGCTCCATCAGCGCCAGGCCCATCCCCATCAAGGAGCCGCCGGTGATCTGCCCGTGGGCGGCGATCGGGTTCACCACGCGCCCCACGTCCTGGGCGACGTCCATCTGCACGACCTTGACCAGGCCCAACTCCACGTCGACGTCGACCACACAGCGGTTGGCCGAGAACGCCACGGCCACGTGCATCGGGTCGGGGTTGTCGAGTTCGTCGAGCGGGCGGGTCGGGCGTTGGTCGAATCTCTCTGTGGCCCGGAACACCAGCCCCATGCCGGCGTCGGCGACACTCATCAGTCGGTTGCCGTCGCGGTCGACGACATGGTCGTCGCGGATGTCCAACGCGGTGGGGTCGCCGCCGTACTCGCGGGCGTAGAACCGCAGGAACCGTTCCTTCACCGTGGCGGCGGCCTTGTGGATGGCCGGCCCCGACGTCATGGTCTGCTGCTGGCCGTCGGTCGTGGCGGCGGCGGCCATGTCGGTGGCCGCGACCCCGCCCATGCTCACGTCGGTCAGCCCCAGGGTCGACTGGGCGATCTGGATGGCGGCGTTGACGAACCCCTGACCCACCTCGGCGGCAGCGCAGTCAATCACGGCCCGGCCGTCGCGCAGGGTGATGAGTGCCGTGGAGTTCACCGGCGCCCCTTCGGACAGGCAGGAGTTCTTGGCGGCTGCCGCTGACGCCACTCCACGCCGGATGTACTCCGGCCGCGACGGGCTCGCGACCCCGCCGGGGAGGTCGACCGGGTGACGTTTCTCGGCCTCGTCCGGCAACGGCATCTGCTCGGCCGTCTCCATGACGGCATTGCTGGGGGTGGGTCGGTCCTGCAACTGGTTGAAGATCCACCGGTCGCCGCGCTGGATTGCGTTGATGCGGCGCAGCTCGGCGCCGTCCATCCCGAGCACCCGTGCCAGGTTGTCCATGTTGGATTCGCACGCGAACATCGGCTCGACCACACCGAACCCGCGCATGGACCCGCACATGCCGTTGTTGGTGGCCACGGACCAGCCCTCGATCGAGGCGTTCGGGATCCGGTACGGTCCCTGGATCATCGAGCAGCTGTTGCCGACCCCGGCGCCGGACGAGTGGGCGTAGGGGCCGTCCTCGAGAAGGATCTTCGCCTCGACCTTGACCAGTGTGCCGTCGCGGTTGGCGTGGTGCCGCACCCACATGCGCGTGGGGTGCCGGTGGTATCGGGCGAGGATCGTCTCCTCGCGGGTGTAGCAGAACTTCACCGGACGGTCGGTGTGGATCGCGAGCAGCGCGGCGTGTAACTGCCACAGGATGGCCACCCGTCCGCCGAAGGACCCGCCGATCCCGGAGTTGCGGACCAGCACCTTCTCCTCGGGCAGGCCCAGGGCCGCCGCGATCTGCGGACGCTCCGCATGGACCCACTGGGCGGCGCCGATGACCTCGACCCCGCCCTTGCCGTCGGGGCGCGCCAGTCCGGCGTCGGGCGCGAGGAACGCGTGGTCCTGCCGACCGGTCACGTACTCGCCCTCGGCCTGGACCTCGCCCTCGGCGTCGGGGTCGCCGTGGGTGTACTTGATGTGCCGGTACACCGAACCCTTGTCCAGCGCCTCGGTCGGTTCCAGCACCGGCGGCAGGACCTCGTACTCGACCTCGATCGCCGCCAGGGCGCGACGCGCCAGCACCGGATCCTCGGCGGCCACGATGGCGATCGGTTCCCCGACGTAATGGACGTAGTCGTCGGCCAGGACCGGGGTGTCGGCGATGATCGCGCCGAACACGTTGTGGGGGACATCCCAGGCGCCGAGCACGGCATGGACCCCCGGCATCTCCTTGGCCGGGTTCAGGTCGACCTTGACCAACCGCGCGTAGGGGTGCGGCGAGCGGAGCGTGGCGCCCCACAGCATGTCGGGGTCGCTGACGTCCGTGGCGTACTCGTAGTCGCCGCGGACCTTGGCGTCGGCGTCCGGTCGGCGTCGCGGGGTGCCGATGCCTACGGCGTCCGGGTCGGTGACGAAACCCTCCTTCATGACCGACCTCCGCCCGACTCCTCGGCCGCCTGCCGGACGGCCTCGACGAACCCGCCGTAGGCGGTGCAGCGGCAGAGGTTCCCGGCCAGGCCTTCGCGGACGTCCTCCGCGCTCGCGCCGGGCTCTTCCTTGATCAGGGCGTCGGCCGACATCACCAGTCCGGGCACGCAGTAGCCGCACTGCACGTCGGCGCAGGTGACGATCGCCTTCTGCAGGTCCGTGAGGCTGCCGTCGGGCGGCCGGTATCCCTCGATCGTGGTGATCGCGCAGCCCTGGTCGAACGCGGCCAGTTCCAGGCACGAGTTGACGGGTTCTCCGTCGATCTGGACCGTGCAGGCGCCGCATTGTCCGGTGCCACACGCGTACTTGGTCCCGGTCAGTCCGAGCCGGTTGCGCAGCACGTCGAGCAGAGTCTCGAAGTACCACGCGTCGGTGACCTCGTGATCGGTGCCGTTCACCGTGAGGGTGTAGGACACCCGTTCGTCGGTCATGCCGGATCCTCCTCGAACGCATGCTGCAGGGCGCGGCGGGCCATGACACCCGTGGCGTGTCGCCGGTACTCCGCGGTGGCCACGGGGTCCGACACCGGGGACGAGTCGTCGGCGGCTGCGGCGCCGAACGCCTGTGCCACGTCGGCAGACACGGTGCGGGAGTCCCAGTCGACGCGGTCGGCCAGGCTCTCGGCCGTGGCGGCGCGGACGGCGGTGGGGGCGACCCCGCCCAGCCCCAGGCACAGCGACCGGGTGTCCTCGTCCACCACCAGGGCGAGCGCCACGGTGGCGAAACAGACGGCGTTGCGGGCACCGATGCGGAAGTAACTCTGGGGGCCGCGCACCGGGGCGAGGTGGACGGTCGTGAGGATCTCGTCGGGAGCGAGTTCGGTTCCGTCGGGGGTGATGATGTCGGCGAGTGCCGCCGTCCGACGGCCCCCGGCGCCCTCGATGTCCACCTGTGCGTCGAGCACGAGCAGCGCCGGGATCAGGGTCCGTTCCGGACCGCCGGCGCCGATGTTGCCGCCGACCGTGGCCCGGTTCCGCACCTGCCGCGACCCGAGCGAACGGGCGGCCTTGGTCAGGACGGCGGCGCCGTCGGCCAGGGCGGCCGACCGCTTGAGCTCGGCGATGGTCGTGAGCGCCCCGATCGACACCCGGTCGGCGGACACGTCGATCCCGGTGAGCCCGGCAATGCCGCGCAGGCTGATGTAGCCCTTGGGGTCGACCCCGCGGTTCTGGTCGGCGATCAGTTCGGTGCCGCCGGCGAGGAACACCGCCTCGGGCGCCTGCTGCCGGGCCGACACCGCCTCGGCGACCGTCGTCGGTGAGTACAGGTACTGCGGCATCGACACCCTCCGGTACGGTCCTCGTCGCTGCGTCCACGATAGGGAAGGCCGCGCCGTGAGGGGTGCTGAACGACCATCCGGCTGATCGGTCGTCATGATCATCGTTCAGGCGGCGACGTGGGGTGGTGATCACTACCCTCTCCGCAGGAGGCTTGCCATGACTTCTACTGCGAGTGCGCCGGCGGTCCTGTCCGTCACGTATCAGGTCCGTGCCGACGGGGCCGACGAGTTCACGCCGTGGCTGGCGCTGGTACGCGCCGATGCGGCCGCCGCCGACGGTTTCCTCGGTGTCGGCGTCGACACGACCCCCGGCGACAGCACCGAGGAGTGGGTGGCGTCGTTCAAGTTCGACTCCGCCGCCGCACTCGACGCGTGGACGGGATCGGCTGGCCGGGCAGACCTGCAGTCCCGGATGCCGGATGCGCTCGAAGGTGTGCCCCTCGAGCACCGCGACACCGAGGGAGGCCTGGCCCGGGCCTCCGAGGTGATCACCGCCACCGTGCCCCCGGCTCAGCAGGCGGAGTACAAGAAGCAGCGTGCGGCCCTGGACGCGAAGGCCGCGACCTACCCCGGGTTCGTGAGCGTCGACGTGTTCCAGCCTTCTGGTGAGCAGGACACCTGGAACACGATCCTGACCTTCGACTCGGCGGCGTCGCTGCAGTCGTGGCGGGACTCGCCCGAGCGGGCCGCGCTGGTGGGTCAGATCAAGAGTGTCGCGAGTGACTCCGACCGGGTGATGCCGACCGGGTTCGGTCAGTGGTTCTCGGTGAACGCCACTGCGACCGCGCAGAGCCCGGCCTGGAAGCAGGCGATGGTCGTCCTGGCGGTCCTGTACGCGATGGTGTCGGTCCTCGACATCACCCTGGGGAACTTCATCGGCAAGGGCCTCAGTGTCGAAGGTGACGAGGTCGTGCCCGGTCTGGGGCTGCCGTTCCCGGTCGTCGTCTTCGTCGGTAACGCGGTCGGCACCATCCTGCTGACCTGGGTGCTCATGCCGATCGTCACGCGGCTGCTGGCCTGGTGGCTGGACCCCGCGGCCACGTCGTCGCAGACGACGCGCGGGGCGTTGCTCATGATCGTGATCTACATCCTCGAGATGCTGTTCTTCGTGTGGCTGTTCCGGACGTTCGGCTTCTGACGTGTTTCGACTGCGCGAGGCGGTGGGCGCCTGGTCCGCGGCCGGACAGCGGATCGCGGCTGCGACGGTGGTGCGGGTCGCGGGATCCACGCCGCATCAGCTCGGACTCGCGGTGGTCGTGAACCAGTCCGGTGATGTCGTCGGGGCCGTGTCGGGGGGGTGCGTCGACGGCGAGATCGCGCTCGCGTGCGACCGGGTACTGGCCGGGGGCGCCCCGGAGGTCCTGACGTTCGCCGAGGCGTCGGACGACCTCGGGTCGGTGGGTCTGGTGTGCGGGGGTGAGCTCACGGTGTGGGTGCACCGGCTCGGGGACGACGCGATTCGCGTGCTGACGGGTCCGGGCGTGGGGGCGCTGGTGACGGCTGCCGACGGTGCCCTGTCGGGCGGCATGACGTCGGCGGAGGCCGAGGAGATCCTGGTGGGGTGCAGCGGGAACGACCGCCCCGGCGACGATCGGGACCACCATGTCGCGCGGTGGATCGCCGGGTCGACGGTGCGCACCGAGTGGGACGGCGAGGTGTTCCTCGAGGCCGTGGGACGGCGCCGGACGTTCGTGATCGTCGGTGCCAGCGGTTACACCGACGCGTTGTGCGGACAGGCCGCGCTGCTGGGCTACGAGACGGTGCTGATCGAACCACGGCCCCGGTTCGCGGCCGGGATCACGTGCGCCGACGAGGTGCTCGGCAGCTGGCCCGATGCCGCCCTGGACAAGCTGGCGGCGGCCGGGCGGATCGACCGCGACGCGGCGATCGTGGTCTGCACCCACGACGCGAAGTTCGACGAACCGGCGGTCGAGGCGGCGCTGCGCACGTCGGCGGGATTCATCGGGGCGCTCGGTTCGCGGCGCACGACGGCGGACCGTCGGCAACGGCTGCTCGCCCGGGGGATCCGGAGTCGGCCCTGGAACGGCTCGAGGCCCCGGTCGGACTCGAGCCTGGGCGGGTCGATTCCCGCCGAGACGGCGGTGTCGATCGTGGCGCAGATCATCGCGTCGCGGCACGGGCGGGTGCCCGAACCGTTGCGCGACACGACCGGTCCCCTGCATGCCCGCTGACCGAGTGGTGGGAGTGCTGCTGGCGGCCGGGGGTGCCACGCGGTTCGGCGGCGACAAGACCGCGGCGAGGATCGGCGAGCGGAGTCTGCTGGATCGGGCGGTGTCGGCGATGGGCGACGGTGGGGCCGACCCGGTGGTGATCGTGACGCGTCCGGACCGGCGCGGGTCGGTGAGTCGTCCGGTCCGGTGGGTGGACAACGCGGACTGGGAGGCGGGGCTGGCCACGAGTGTCCGGGCCGGGCTCGTCGCTGCGGAGTCGTCGGGGGCCGGGGCGGCCGTGCTGGCGCCGGCCGACCAACCGTGGTGCGGGGCCGCGGTGTTCGCTCGGCTGCTCGAGGTTCACGACGAGGATCCGACTGCAGATCCTGGTGGCCGGCTACGGGGGCGAACCGCGCAACCCGGTGGTGCTGCCGCGGGCGCAGTGGTCACTGGCCGACTCCCTCGTCGGGGACCAGGGCCTGTCGCAGGTGGTGCGCGCCGCCCCCCACCGACTCGTCGATTGCGGCGAGTTGGGCTCCGTCGCCGACGTCGATCGTCCGGGCGACCTGCCCCGGGAGTGGTCGTAGGGGCCGAGGCTTAGGCTCGGGCAGTGACCTCGAGTTCCCCGCAGCGCCCCGTCGGCGTGTTCGTGGCCTTCGAAGGCGGCGAGGGCGGCAAGTCCACCCAGTTGACCGCGCTCGCCGAGCGACTGCGCGGTCGGGGGCGCGAGGTCGTCGTCACCCGCGAACCTGGTGGTTCGCCCCGGGCCGAGACGATCCGGGAGTTGATCCTGGCGCCGTCGTCGCACGATCTGGATGCCCGCTGCGAGGCCCTGCTGTTCGCGGCCGCGCGCGCCGACCACGTGGCCACAGTGGTGCGCCCGGCGTTGGAGAGCGGAGCGGTCGTGCTGTGCGACCGCTACCTGGACTCGTCGGTGGCCTACCAGGGCGCGGCCCGTTCCCTGGGCGAGCAGCGCGTCCGCGACCTGAGTCTGTGGGCCACCGACCACCTGGTGCCCGACCTGACCGTGGTGCTCGACATCGATCCGCGGGTTGGGCTCTCCCGGGCGCAGGACGCCAGCCGGCTCGAGGCCGAACCGCTGGACTTCCACGACGAGGTCCGCGGGGCTTTCCTGCGTTTCGCGGAGCAGGCGCCCGAGCGGTATCTCGTCGTGGACGCCGCAGGTGACCGCGACACGGTTGCGGCCACCATCGCCGCACGGGTCGATCGGCTGCTGGGGATCGAGGTGTCGGCATGAGCGTGTGGGACCGGCTGGTCGGGCAACCCGAGGCGCTGGCGCAGTTCCGCGGCGCTGCTGCCGCCGCGCATGGGCATGGACCGTCCTTCGGCATGACGCACGCGTGGCTGGTGACGGGTCCCCCCGGGTCGGGTCGCTCGATCGCGGCGCTGGCGTTGGCGGCGGGACTCGTGTGTCCCGACGAGGGATGCGGCGACTGCGAGGCCTGCCGCACGGTGGTCACCCACGCGCATCCCGATGTGACGATCATCCGGTCGACCACTCTCTCGTTGGGCAAAGACCGCACCAAGGCGCTGGTCGTGCAGGCCGCCGGCGCGCCCGTCACCGCCCCCTGGCGGGTGATCGTGGTCGAGGACGCCGACCGGATGACCGAGGCCGCCGCCAACACTCTGCTCAAGGCGATCGAGGAACCTGCTCCGCGCACTGTGTGGATCCTGTGCGCGCCGAGCTCCGAGGATCTGCTGCCCACCATCCGGTCGCGCACGCGGCACGTGGCGCTGCGGGTGCCGTCGGCGGCCTCCGTCGCGCAGTTGCTCGAAGCCGAGGGGGTCGACACCCCGATGGCCGCGTTCGCCGCCCACGCGTCGCAAGGTCACATCGGCCGGGCACGCGCATTGGCCACCGACGAGGACGTCCGCGCCCGGCGAGCGATGGTGCTCAAGGTGCCGCGGATGATGACCAGCATCACCGACGCCTACGCCATGGCCCACGACCTGCGGACAGTCGCCGAAGAGGACGCCAAGCGGCGCAACCAGGAACGCAACGACGAGGAGAATGCCGAGGTGCTGGCGGCCTACGGCCAGGGCGCCGAGGGCGTGTCGGCGGGACGCGTGCGGACATTGGCGAACAAGGCCATGGCCGACCTGGCCAAGACCCAGACCCAGCGGGCGTCACGGTCGGTGCGCGACGAACTCGACCGGTACTTCGTCGACTTCCTCGGCTACTACCGCGACGTGCTGATGCTCCAGCTGGGCGTCGCGAGCGACCTGGTGAACGTCGACCTGCGCCCCGCGCTGGAGCAGGCGGCCCAGGCCGACGACTCCGTAACCACGATGCGCCGGATCGACGCGATCACCGCGGCCCGCGCGCAGTTGGAGGGCAACGTGCCGCCGGCGCTGGTCTGCGAGTCCCTGCTGGTGCAGTTGCTCCACCCCGTGGGCCGTCAGTGACCTGACACCCCGTTTGCCGGCTCGCGAACCACCAGAAACCTCTCGCCACTTCGCCGTTTGCCGCGGCGCTGAGCGTGGCTGGCCGGCGGAACCCGGTAGTGGCGAGAGGTACGTGGTTGTCGGCCGCCGCCCGACCCCTCCGGATCACCGGCGCCGGGCGACCCCCGCGGCCAGTTCCAACATCAGGAGTGCCGCCAGGCGGACCGTGCGGCCGTCGGGGGAGTCCGCGGTCGCGTCCACCTCGACGATGTCCATGCTCACCACGCGGGGGTCGCGGGCCGCGGCCCTCGCCGCCAGCCGCAGCTCCAGCGCGGAGATCCCGCCGGGCGCCGACGCCGGGCAGCCGGGGACCACCGCCCGGTCACAGACGTCGACGTCCAGGTCCAGGTGAACCCGTCGGGCCGGGCCGCAACCGGCCAGTTCCATGGCCTCGGCCATGACATCGGCCATCGGACGGTCCGCGAGGGCGTCGCGATGGATCACCGTGATGCCGAGGTCCCGCGCCCGGGCCGCGTACTCCGGTGAGTTGCTGAAGTCGTTGATCCCGATCTGGACCACGCGTCGCCCGTCGAGTCCGTCGGTGATCAACCGCTGCACCGGCGAGCCGTTGGACCGCCCGTCACGAAGATCATGATGGGCGTCGAGCGTGATCAACCCGTCGGCGCCGGATCCCGTGGCCACGGGGTAGGTCAACGAGTTGTCCCCGCCGATGGCGATGACGGGACAGTCAAGGTCGCGCACGGCCTGGATCGTCCGGCGTTCGCCGTCGCCACTGTCCGGGTCCTCGATGTCGCCCAGATCCACGACATTCAACTCCGCGACGTCCACGTCGCCGGCCCACGTCGAGAACCGGGCCAGAGCGGCGCGCACCGCAGCGGGAGTGGCGTGGGCACCGGTGGGCGAGATGGAGGTCTCATGACATGGAACGCCCAGCACGGCGAGGTCGGCCGGGCCGTGGTCCGAGTCGGAGGCCAGCCACGCGGAGGCCCGGGGCCAGCGGGGATCGTCGGTCATCGGATACGTCTCCCTTCGCGCCACACCTGGTCGATGAGGTCGACTCCCGGCCGATACGCGAGATGCACATACGACGGTGCGGACAACACGATCAGGTCCGCCCGCTGACCCACGGCCAGACCGCCGACGTCGGTGCGGCGCAGGGCCGCGGCGCCGCCGGCAGTGGCGCCCCACACTGCTTCCTCGACGGTGAAGTGCATGTCGCGCACCCCGACCGCGATGCAGAACGACATCGAGGTGGTGTAGCTGGATCCGGGGTTGCAGTCGGTCGCCAGGGCCACCGTCACCCCGGCGTCGATCAGGCGCCGTGCATCGGGGTACGGCGCGCGGGTACTGAACTCGGCTCCCGGCAGAAGCGTGGCCACGGTGTCGGAGTCGGCCAGTGCCGACACGTCGGCGTCGCTCAAGTGGGTGCAGTGGTCCGCCGATGCCGCACCGACGTCGACCGCGACCTGGACGCCGGGACCGTGCTGCAGCTGGTTGGCGTGCACCCGCGGCATCAGGCCCCGACCCTGCGCGGCGGTCAGGATCGTGGTCGTCTCGTCGGCGTCGAACGCGCCCCGGTCGCAGAAGACATCGGCCCAGCGCGCGTGCGGCGCGCAGGCGTCGAGCATGTCCCCGCACACGAGGTCCACATATCCCGAACGGTCGCCGTCGAACTCCGGCGGGACCGCATGGGCGCCGAGGAAGGTCGTCTCGTCGGTGAACCCCGCGGCGATGCGCAGGGAACGCGCTTCGTCGGCGGTCGTCAGGCCGTAGCCGGACTTGATCTCGTAGGTCGTCGATCCCTGATGCTCCAGTTCACCCACCAGCTGCGCGACGCGCGCCCGCAGTGCGTCGTCGGTGGCCTCCCGGGTCGCCGCCACCGTGGTGCGGATCCCGCCGGCGGCGTAGGGCTGACCGGCCATCCGGGCCGCGAACTCGGCCGACCGGTCACCGGCGAACACGAGGTGGGCGTGGCTGTCGACGAACCCCGGCAGCACGGCCGCGCCGCCGCAGTCGACTGCCTCGTCGGCGGCTGGTGCCGACGAAGCGGGTCCCACCCAGGCGACCACGCCGTCGTCGATCACCACCGCGGCATCAGGCACGACGCCGAGCACATCGTCGGCCCCCGGGTCGTTGGTGACCAGTTCGCCGATCCCGGTCAGGACCGTGCTCACTCTCCCTCACTCATGGGGATCCGGACTCCGCGTTCGCGCGCCACCTCGTCGGCGAGTTCGTACCCCGCGTCGACGTGGCGGATCACCCCCATGCCGGGGTCGTTGGTGAGCACGCGCGACAACTTCTCGGCGGCCAGCGCCGTTCCGTCGGCCACCGAGACCTGCCCCGCGTGGATCGAGCGGCCGATCCCCACCCCACCGCCGTGGTGGATCGACACCCATGACGCCCCCGACGCCGTATTGACCAAGGCGTTGAGCAGGGGCCAGTCGGCGATCGCGTCCGACCCGTCGAGCATGGCCTCGGTCTCCCGGTACGGCGACGCCACCGAACCGCAGTCCAGATGATCGCGGCCGATCACGATGGGGGCACTGACCTCGCCCGAGGCGACCAGATCGTTGAAGGCCAGACCGGCCTTGTCGCGCTCGCCGTAGCCGAGCCAGCAGATGCGCGCGGGCAGGCCCTGGAACGCGATGCGTTCTTGCGCCGCGGTGATCCACCGGTGCAGCGGTGCGTTGTCGGGGAACAGGTCCAGCACGGCCCGGTCGGTCGCCGCGATGTCCTTCGGGTCGCCGGACAGGGCGGCCCATCGGAACGGCCCCTTGCCTTCGCAGAACAGCGGCCGGATGTAGGCGGGGACGAAACCGGGGAACGCGAACGCCCGGTCGTAGCCGCCGAGTTCGGCTTCGCCGCGGATCGAGTTGCCGTAGTCGAACACCTCGGCGCCGGCGTCCATGAAGCCGACCATCGCCTCGACATGCCGGGCCATGGACTCGCGAGCCCGCAGCGTGAAGTCCTCGGGGTCCTCCTGGGCCAGTCGCGGCCAGTCCTCCAAGGACACACCGACCGGGCAGTACGCCAACGGGTCGTGGGCCGAGGTCTGGTCGGTGACGATGTCGACGGGGACCCCGCGGCGCAGCAACTCGGGCAGCACCTCGGCGCAGTTGCCGACCAGCCCCACACTCCAGCCGCGGCGTTCGTCCTTCGCGGCCAGGGCGTGGTCGATGGCGACGTCGATGTCGTCGGTCCACTCGTCAAGGTAGCGGTGCTCCTGCCGCCGGGCCAGACGCGAAGGATCGACGTCGACGATGAGGCAGGCGCCCTGGTTCAGGGTGACGGCGAGTGGTTGCGCCCCGCCCATGCCGCCGCAGCCGCCGGTCAGGGTGAGGGTGCCGGCGAGGTTGCCGCCGAACTTCTTGGCGGCGACGGCCGCGAACGTCTCGTACGTGCCCTGCACGATGCCCTGGGTCCCGATGTAGATCCACGACCCGGCGGTCATCTGCCCGTACATCGTCAATCCGAGGGATTCGAGTCGCCGGAACTCCGGCCACGTGGCCCAGTCGCCGACCAGGTTGCTGTTGGCGATGAGCACCCGCGGCGCCCATTCGTGGGTGCGCATGACCCCGACGGGACGGCCGGACTGGACGAGCATCGTCTCGTCGTCCTTCAGCGTCTCGAGGGTGCGGATCAGCGCATGGAAACTGGGCCAGTCGCGAGCCGCCCGGCCGGTCCCGCCGTAGACGACGAGGGCGTCGGGGTGCTCGGCGTTCTCCGGGTCCAGGTTGTTGGACAGCATCCGGATCGCGGCTTCCTGCGGCCAGCCCAACGCCGTGCGGGTGGTGCCGCGCGGCGAGCGCACGGGCACCGGGGTTCCCAGTTCATGCATGAGATGCCTCTCTGTTCATCGAATCGCGCGGAATCTCCACGCGGTCTCCGGCGGTCCGGCTACTCCAACTCCCCGACAACGGACGTGACCGCATCCAGCAGCGCCCCCGATTCGACCAGGTCGTTGGCGGCCGCGATCTCGTCGGTCACGATCCGGTCCGGTCCCGGACCCGCCACGCGGGTGCGCAGCAGCGAGACCGCGGCGGCGGTCGCGGGGGCGGGGTCCAGTGGGGCCCGCAGGTCCAGCGCGCGGGCGGCGGTGAGGTACTCGATGGCCAGCACCCGGCGGAGTCCGTCTACCGCGCGCATCAGCGCGCGACCCGCGTGCCAGCCCATCGACACGTGGTCCTCCTGCAGGGCGGAGCTGGGGATCGAGTCGACGCTGGCCGGCACCGCCAGGCGTTTGAGCTCGGACACGATCCCGGCCGAGGTGTACTGCGCGATCATGTAGCCGGAGTCCACGCCGACCTCGTGCGCGAGGAACGGCGGCAGGCCGTGGCTGCGGGTCCGGTCCAGCATCCGGTCGGTGCGGCGTTCGCTGATGGAGGCGACGTCGGCGGTCGAGATCGCCAGGAAGTCCAGGACCTGGGCGATGGGGGCGCCATGGAAGTTGCCGTTGGACTCGACGCGACCGTCGATGGTGACCACCGGATTGTCGATCGCCGACACGAGTTCGCGTTCCGCGACCTGCGTGGCGAAGTCGAGTGCGTCGCGGGCGGCGCCGGCCACCTGGGGCGAGCAGCGCAGCGAGTACGCGTCCTGCACGATGTGGGTCTTGTCCGCGCGGTGGCTCGCCATGATCCCGGAACCGGCCAGCAGGCGGCGCAGGTTGGCGGCAGAAGCGGCTTGACCAGGGTGGGGACGTAGGGCCTGCAGGTCGGCGGCGAACACCCGGTCGGTGCCCAGCAGTGCCTCGACCGACATGGCGGCGGTGATGTCCGCGACGCGCAGCAGGTGGCGGAGGTCGGCGATCGCGAGGCAGAGCATGCCGGTCATGCCGTCGGTGCCGTTGATCAGCGCGAGGCCCTCCTTCTCGGCCAGCGCGACGGGCTCGATCCCGGCTGCCGACAGCGCCTCGGCCGCCGGGAGCACCTGCCCTTCGCTCACGACCTGCCCCTCGCCCGTGGCGACCAGGGCGACATGGGCCAGGGGCGCCAGATCGCCGCTGCACCCCAGCGACCCGTACTCGCACACCTGGGGGGTGACGCCGGCGTTGAGCATGTCGGTGATGGTGCTGACCAGGTGGGGACGCACTCCGGTTCGTCCGGTGGCCATGGTGCGGGCGCGCAACAGCATCATGGCGCGGGTCACCTCGGGCTGGACCGTGGGCCCGGATCCCGCGGCGTGGCTGCGGATGAGGCTGCGCTGCAGCGCGGCCCGGCGCTCCGGGGGGATGGCGACGGTGGCCAGGGCGCCGAATCCGGTGGACACGCCATAGGCGGGGTCAGGGCTCTCGGCGAGCCGCTCGATCACGGTCCGGGTGGCCGCGATGCGTTCGGTGACCGCCGGCGGGATGATCACCGTGGCCCCGTGCCGGGCGACCGCGACCACGTCGTCGATGGACAGGGTGTCGAGTTCGACGGGGTCGGTCATGCCCCATTGCAGCACGGCGACACCGGCTACGACAGGGTGACGCGAGAAGGGCGGAGGCGATCGTCGAGGGCTGCTGCCGCCGCGACGTAGGCGATGTGGCTTCCGACCGCGTTGATCATCACGGCGGGTGGCCACCGCCAGGGGGGCGGCGTGCGACCGAGGAAGGGGAAGGCGGTCAGGGTCATGGTCATCAGCGCCCCGCCGAAGACGAGGCTGGCGGCGGGTTCGCGCATGCGGTCGCGCAAGATCACGTGGGCGATCCCGAACGCGGACCCGTAGGACCAGCGCAGCGCCACGGTGAGTTCGCCCGCCTGCCGGTCGGTGACACTGGGCAGGTGGAGGATCGAGGCGACGATCTCCCCGGGAACGACACTGTCGTCGTAGTCGAGGCCGCTCGCCGTGGTCAGTGCGGCGACGGGGGTCCCGTCAGCCAACTCGCTCGCGGTCCCGCTCCGGAGGATCCGGTGTCCCACGGCGTACCAGAGCGTCATGGCCGCGGTTCCGACCGCGCCGGCGGAGATCCCGCGGACCACACTCCCGGCGGGACCCCGCCACCGGCCGAGTTGGGCCATGGTCGTCTCCCGGTCCGGCATCCGGTCGGCTACTGGTCGGATCCGGTCAACGCCTGCTCGGCGAGCGCGAACGCACCGGTGACACCGCTGCGATCGCCGAGGCCGGGCGGCACCACGTAGGTGTCGATGTTGTGGGTGATCGCCGGGCTGTCGATGTAGCCGTTGAGGGATTCCTGCAGCAGAGGGCGGACCCGGGCGAGGACGTTCTCCGACGAGCCGACGCCGCCCCCGAGGATCACCCGCTCGGGCGACAGCGTGCACACCAGGGCGTGCAGCCCGACCGCGAGGTAGGCGGCTTCGAGGTCCCAGGCCGGATGGTCCGGCGGCAGGGTCTCGGCGGGGACTCCCCAGCGCGCGGCGATCGCCGGTCCCGCGGCGATGCCCTCCCAGCAGTCACCGTGGTACGGGCACACGCCGGCAAAGAGGTCGAGTTCGGCGGTGGGGCGCGGGATCCGCATGTGGCCCATCTCGGGGTGGATCAGGCCGTGGATGAGTTCCCCGTCGACCAGAGCGCCGCCGCCGATGCCGGTCCCGACGGTCAGGTAGACGAGGCTCGACAGGCCGCGCCCGGCGCCGTACTTCTGCTCGCCGAGAGCGGCGGCGTTCACGTCGGTGTCGAACCGGATCGGGACCTCGTCGACGCCGCGCTGCGACAGTTGGCGCAGCAGGATCCCGATGACGTCGGTGTTCGTCCAGCCGGGTTTGGGGGTCGAGGTCACGTACCCGTAGGTCGCCGAGTCCGGCGACGGGTCGCAGGGGCCGAAGCTCCCGATCCCGATCGCGGACAGCGGACCCCGCTCGGCCACCTGGGCGGCGATGAAGTCCGCGGCGGCTGCGAGTGTCTCCACGGGGTCGGCCGACGTGGGGATACGGATCCGTTCCAGGACGGTGGTGGGTTCGACCGCGACCGCGACGACGGTCTTGGTGCCGCCGGACTCGATTCCCGCCAGAAGTGCCATCGTGATGTCCCGTCGTCGAGATCGGACTGTCGGTGGGTGGGGTCCCTGCGACTCTGCTGCATTATCGACGGCGAGCGCGCTGGTCGCAGGGTGGATCACTCGGTCGGGTCGGCGCTGGGTGGCGTGGTCTCGGCTTCGCTCGACCACCGGGGGGCGCGGTTTCGATACGGCGCTGGCGCGCCTACTCAACCCGCGGATGGCTCGACCTCGTACTGCAACAGCACCACGCCGCTGTCGAACGTGCGCGTCGAGGTGAGCGTCAGGGGAACCAGGATGTCCTGTGGCCGCAGCATCGGAGTCCCGCGGCCGATCACCACGGGATGCACATACACCCGCAACTCGTCGATCAGACCCTGGCGCAGGAACTCGGCCCCCAGTCGGGACCCGCCCACCGACATGGGTCCACCCGGAAGTTGCTGGAGGGCGCGGACATCTTCCGGCACCACATCACGCACCAGGGTCGCGTCGGGTCCCACGTCACTCAACGTCCGCGAGTACACGACCTTCGGCATGCGCTGCCAGATGGCGGCGAACTCCAGCACCGTGGGGGACGCGGTCGGGTCCTGGTCTGCGGTCGGCCAGTAGCTCTCCATGAGCTCGTAGGTGGTGCGACCCTCGAGGAAGGCGCTGCACGGGGTGAGCCACTCGTTGAAGTGCTGATGGAGTTCCTCGTCGATCCGGGACCAGGCGAGGTCGTGCTCCGCCGACTCCATGTACCCGTCCAGGGAGACAGACATCGACCAGATGATGCGACGCACGCTGTTCCCTGTCACTCGACGTCGGTGCCCGCGGCGACCTGCAGGCCTTCGGTGTAGGCCGCGAGCTCGAGCACCGTCTGCTCCAGCCGATGGCTCGGTGCCCGCGTGGGATCGGGGGCGCTGAGCATCTGGAGAGCGGCGTTGAGCAGTTCCTCGTACATGCCGACGCCCAGCGCCAGCCGACCACGCACCTCCTCGGCCGACGCCGCCGCGGTGGTGGCTGCGGGAGTCCCGACCATCGACCTCGACGCGGTGCAGCACCGCGAGACGCTCGACGAGCGCGGCCACCGCTCGCGGGTGCCGCTTCGAAGTCGGCGCGGCGGATCTCGATGGCGGCGTCGGCATGCAGGCCCTCGATCGTGGGGATCAGCTGCGCCAGTTGGACCCGCACCCGATGCAGGTGCGCCGACTCGGACGCGCCCGCGACTCCCGCGGGAGCAGGCGAGGGCGGAGAAGTGGGCGGCAGCGGCTTGACCATCTGCCGGGCCTTGCGCCGCGAGGTCCGCGCCAGGATGGCGCCACCGATCGCCGTCGGCACCCCCAACCAGAACCACGCGTCGAACTGTCCGGGACCGGCCACGAAGTCGATCGCCGCCACGGAACCGCCGGCGATCGCCGCGGCCGTGGCGCCTTCGGCCCGCGAGCGGGCCACGCCAGCCGACCTTCGTACCTCTTCATGTCGCGGCTGTAGTCGCCGCCGGCGTTCGTGCTCCAGCGCCATGCAGTCGTGCGGGTCCGCGGGGCTGCGAGTGCGCTGCGCTTGAACGGAACGCGGCAGCGGTCGCGGCGTCGCCTCGGCCAGAGCCGGGAACTAGCCGCGTGGCCACCTCGCGTGACCGGTTGCTGTCCGCCATACCTCCACGGTAAGTGGTCGCCGACCTCGGCGCGACCTCCTGGGACCGGGAACCGCGGGCTGCTGCGTGAAGTCGAACATTCGACGTCCGCGGGCCCGATCGCGGCTGTCCGCGCAGGAAGAGGATCAGTGAGGTTCACCAGGACAGCGGCACGTCGCGATCGCGGCGTCGATGGCCGTCGGTTTGGCGGCCTGCGCGAGCTCCTCCGGGCGACCCGGGGACGACCCTGCCTCCGCCGGTCTCGGTCTCGCCGACTCCCGCCGGCCTCGACCGCTACTACGACCAGCAGTTGGCGTGGCGCGGCTGCACGGGCGGAGTTCAACCCTCTGACCGTGCCCAAGGACTACGACGACCCGTACGCCGGCGACACCAGCATCGCCGTGCTGCGCGACCCCGAGGACAAACCGCTCAGGTCAGCGGTGATCAATCCCGGGGTCCGAGGCGGCAGCGGCGTGGAGTACGCCATGGCCGCCAAGCAAGGTCTTCTCGAAGAAGGTCACCGAGAACTACAGCGTCGTCGGGTTCGACCCCTACGCGGCGTCGGGCACCAGCTTCACCGTGGTCCTCAGCGACGCGCAACTCGACCGCTGGATCGCCACCGACGGCGACCCCGCGACCCCCGCCGACCAGTGGCAACTGATGCGTCGCGCGAAGAAGTTCGGCAAGGCATGCGAACGCCGCTCCGGGACGGCCTCCTGCCCTACATCGGCGCGAGTCGACTGTCCGGGACATGGACGTCTGCGCTGCCCTGGGCGAGGACCGCCTCAACTTCATCGGCTTCTCGTACGGCACCATGCTCGGCGCCCTGTACGCCGACCAGTTCGGCGAGACCACCGGACGGATGGTCCTCGACGGGGTGCTCCCGCCGCAGCTGACCACCGCAGAGGTGACCCTCGGTCAGGCCCAGGGATTCGAGGACGCCCTGAACCGTTACGTGGCCGACTGTCAGGAAAAGTCCGACTGTCCGGTGGCGGGGCCCGACGTCGGGTCGGGGGTGAAGAAGATCCAGGACCTGCTGGCCGGACTCGACGAGAAGCCGCTCCCCGCCGGTGACGGAGAACAGCTCAACCAGGCGCTAGCCGCCGGCGCGATCCTCTACTACCTCTACTTCCCGTCGTCGGGGGACTGGGACGGGCTCAGCGAGGGACTGACCGATGCGTTCGCCGGCGACGGCAAGAAACTGCTCGAGATGTACCGCACCCGACTGGAGCGGAACAGCGACGGCAGCTACCGCAACAACTCCCAGGAAGTGTTCTACGCCGTGAACTGCCTGGACCGAGACAGCGACGTGTCGGCCGACGAACTGGCGGCCCGCGCCGAGGAGTGGACTCAATCCGCGCCCACTTTCGGCCGATATCTGGCGTGGTCGGAAGCGGCGTGTGCCGAATGGCCCGTCGCCGGTGAGGGGGAGCCGCGACAGGTCACGGCCTCCGAGGCCGGACCCATCGTGATCATCGGGAACACGCACGACCCGGCGACGCCGCTGCCGTGGGCGCAGCGGCTGGCCGAGAGCATGGCCGACGCCCACTTGATCGTTTGGGACGCCGATGGGCACACCGCATATGGCAACGGGTCGCAGTGTGTGCAGGACGCCGTCGACGACTACCTGGTCGACGGGACCCTGCCACCGCCCGATCTCGTCTGTCAGTGAGGCCGTGTCGCAGGTCCGTCACACATCTGTGACAAGAGTTTCGTCAGGAGCCTGTCAGGGCCCCTCCTCCCGACCTATGCTGGGCCAGCAATGACGAGCTACTCCCGCGTGATCGCGGGCGCACTTCTCCTGGCTCTGTCGTCCGGCGGACTGACGACGGGCGCATGGGCTGCGCCCGCAGTTCCCGCCGAAGACCCCGCCCCGGCGGCGTCGGCCGATCCCACCGCCGACCCGCTGGCCGCGCAGATCGCCGACACGACCGGGCGGTTGCAGACCGACCTGACCGAGATGCGGGCCCAGCAGTCGGCCGCCGAGGACCGCTACGCCGAGGCGGTGGCCAAGGCCAAGAAGCTCCAGAAGGTCGTCGCCGCCAACCAGGCCGCGGCCGACCAGGCCCGCCTGATCGTCGGGCAGTACGCCCGCTCCATCTACATGAACGGCTCGACCGACCTGAGCATGCTCGCGTCGATGATCGACCCGGCCGACCCCAGCGACATGATGAACCGAGCCGACGAGGTGCTGCGGGTCGGCGATCGCAAGGACGACCAGTACAACGACGCGGTCCAGCTGCTGAAGCGCAACCAAGAGGTCAAGGAGCAGGCCGACTCGGCGCAGATGGCCGCCGAGGCCAGTCTGCAGTCCATCGAGAACCAGATGAACGGACTGCAGCGCCAGCTCGCCGACGTGGCCGGCAAGTGGGCGGACCACCTGGCCGGCCAGACGGGCATGATCGACGCCGACCAGGCCAAGGCCAACAGCGAAGCAGCCGCCCAATGGGCCGAGTACCTGGGTCGACTCGCCGACGAGCGGGTCCCGACGGTGTCGATCGACGACGCCCTGTCCGGCAAGCTGCCGAAGGGGCTGAAGGGCGATCACCGCAACCCCGGTGTGGTCCGGTTCACCGGCGCCGACACCCCCCTGACCGTGGTGCCCGACCGGGTCATGGCCGCGGTCACGTACGCGGTGTCCACGCTCGGCACGCCGTACAAGTGGCATGCCAACGAGGCCACGGCCATGGACTGCTCGTCGCTGGTCGACCGGGCGTGGAACATCCCGTCGATCCCGCGGGGCAAGCGCACCGACAAGCGATCCCTGGTCCGCAACGGCGTGGCCGGGCTGGCCGGTTCGGTGCAGTTGATCCCCACCAAGCGCATGAGTGTCGGCGACGTCGTGTTCATCGCCGATCCCCGCCGGGGCGTGAACCACGCGGGCATCGTGCTGGACTCCGACACCATGATCGCCGCCGATGCCAAGACCGGCGGCGTCAACGCCGTCCCCATCCCGACCAGTCGGATCTGGCAGGTCGGCCGACTGTCGCTGAAGACCCCGAAGCGCGGCAACTACGTCCCCAAGGCGACGAAGCGGCCGTTCCAGTGCGGCGTCGACCCGGCGGCGTTCATCACGATGCCGGATGGCAAGATCCTCGCCGACCCGACCCTGTGCCCGCCGAAGCCGACCGTGTTCGGTGAGGCGCACATGCAGGAGGCCGCGATCATCGGTGGCCGGTGCGCCGCCGCGTTGTGGCCGCAGATCACGACGATCGGCGGCTGGCGGCCGAGCGACCCGTACCCGGACCACCCGTCGGGGCGTGCGGACGACATCATGATGCCCGAGGGCTGTGCCCAGACCCCGTCGAAGCTGGCGCTGGGAACCGCGATCGCGGAGTTCTTCATGAAGAACGCGGCCAAGTTCCACGTGCAGTACATCATCTGGCAGCAGCGCATCTGGAACGCCGAGACCGAGGCCCCCAAGCCGGCCGTCTCCTGGCGCGGGATGTCGAACCGTGGTGACTGCACCTCGAACCATCAAGATCACGTGCACGTGTCCTTCATCGGACCCGACGTGGCCCCCGACACCCCGGCAGCACCAACCGACGTCAAGGTCCCGGCCGACCCGGCCGATACCGGGAGCGATCAGAAACACTGACCGCCCCCGGGAGGACATGGTGCGACGACTCCTTCTCCTCGTGGTCGTGCTCGCCCTGAGCCCGTGGGGGACCGCGACGACCGTCGCGAACGCCGGGGACCGGGTACGTCCGGTGACAGCGCGAGCCCAGGTGTCGGCGCCGGCCGATTCCCGCGTGGCGCAGGTCGTCAACCGGGTGCGCCAGCGACACGGACTTCGGCCGTTGACGGTGTCGCGTCGGATGTCGGCGACGGCGCGACCCTGGGCGAAGCACCTGGCCCGCACGACCCAGACCTTGGCCCACGACGCCGGATACTGGGGCGACATCACCCGGTCGTGCCGTGGACCCCGGGCGGGGGCCGAGAACGTGGCCTACCGCTACGACACCCCCACCGCCCGTCCCGTGGTCATGCACCGTCGTTCCGCGGTGGCGCTGGTCCGGATGTATCTGGGATCGCCGCCGCATCGGGCCAACATCCTCAACCCCGACGCGACCCACCTGGGAACCGCCACCGCCATGCGCCGCTCGGGTCCGCATCAGGTCTACACGGCCAATGTCATGCGGTTCGCCCGGGCGAAGAGCTGCTGAGTCCGTTCGGCGAGCTGCCGGGTGGATCGCAGTTCCGCCGCCGGTGTTAGGTTCACCTCGAACCCAGCTCAGGAGGTCCCGTGATGGACGATCAGGTCCGCCGCCACAAGTACACCCTCGACGAGGACCAGATCCCCACCACCTGGTACAACATCATCCCGGACCTGCCGGCGCCCCCGCCGCCGCCGCTGCACCCCGGGACGATGGAGCCGGTGGGTCCCGAGGACCTGGCTCCGCTGTTTCCGATGGCGCTGATCGAGCAAGAGGTCAGCAGCGACCGGTACATCGACATCCCGGGTGGCGTACTGGACGTCTACCGGCAGTGGCGGCCCACGCCGCTGTTCCGGGCCCACCGGCTGGAGCAGGCGCTCGGCACCCCGGCGCGCATCTACTACAAGTACGAGGGGGTCTCGCCGGCCGGCTCGCACAAGCCCAACACCGCCGTCCCGCAGGCCTACTACAACAAGGCCGAGGGCGTCTCCAAGCTGACGACCGAGACCGGCGCCGGCCAATGGGGCACGGCGCTGGCGTTCGCCTGCGCCCTGTACGACATGGAGTGCGAGGTGTGGCAGGTCGGCGCCTCGTACGACGCCAAGCCGTACCGGCGCCTGATGATCGAGGCATTCGGCGCGGCGGTGCACCGATCCCCCAGCGACCTGACCGAGGTCGGCCATGCTCGAGTCGCCGGCCAACCAGTCCGGCTCGCTCGGCGTCGCGATCTCGAAGACGGTCGAGGTGGCCGCCCAGAACCGAGGTGCGCTACGCCCTGGGCTCGTGCTCAACCACGTGCTGCTGCACCAGACGGTGATCGGCGAAGAAGAGGCGCTGCTGCAGTTGGAGCAGGCGGGGGACACCCCGACGCTGATCGTGGGATGCACCGGTGGCGGGTCGAACTTCGCCGGTCTGTCGTTCCCGTTCCTGCGCGAGAAGATGGCCGGGAGGATCAGCCCGCGCATCCTGGCCGCCGAGCCGGCCTCGTGCCCCTCGTTGACGCACGGCACCTACGCCTACGACTTCGGCGACACCGCCGGCATGACGCCGCTGATGAAGATGCACACCCTCGGCCACGACTTCGTGCCCGACCCGATCCACGCGGGCGGGCTGCGCTATCACGGCATGGCGCCGCTGATCTCGCACGTCTACGAGCTCGGACTGATGGACGCCGAGGCGGTGCCGCAGACCGAGTGTTTCGCGGCGGCGGTGCAGTTCGCCCGGACCGAGGGGATCGTTCCGGCGCCGGAACCGACCCACGCCCTGGCGCTCGCGATCCGCGAAGCCCTCAAGGCGAAGGAGACGGGCGAGGAGACCGTGATCCTGACGGCACTGTGCGGCCACGGGCACTTCGACCTTGCTGCGTACGACGACTACCTCAACGGTCGGATGGTCGACGAGGAGGTCTCGGACGCCCGGTTCGCCGCTGCCCTGGAGACGTTGCCCGAGGTCCCGGTCGGCTGATAACCGAGCCTCGGTGATCGAGCGGAGCCGAGACCTCCGCGGGTTGAGTAGGCGCGCCGGCGCCGTATCGAAACCCGCCCACCGTCCGCGGGTTGAGTAGGCGCGTCAGCGCCGTATCGAAACCCGCCCACCGTCCGCGGGTTGAGTAGGCGCGTCAGCGCCGTATCGAAACCGGGCCGCCGGCGACAAGCCCCGCTGCCCCCGGTCCGGGGTCCGGAGTTGGTGGGCGGTCAAGCTGCGGGGGTCTCGGCTCCGCTCGACCACCGGGGGTGGTCTCGGCTCCGCTCGACCACCGGGCGGCCATCCGCGGCCCACGACTGCCGTGGCATGGTGGGCGCATGGTGAACCCCGGTCAGATCCACCCGATCGTGCAGGTCGGCGATCCGGTGCTGGCCACGCGCTGCCGTACCGTCACCGACTTCGACGAGTCCCTGCGACAACTGGTCGCCGACATGTTCGCCAGCATGTACGCCGCCGACGGCGTGGGCCTGGCGGCGAACCAGATCGGCATCGACCTGCGGGTGTTCGTCTACGACTGCCCGGACGCGGACGGTCGGCGCCAGAAGGGGGTCGTGATCAACCCGTCGCTGCGGCTGCCGGAGTTGGCGGACCGACGGCTGGACGACTCCGAAGAGGGATGCCTGTCGCTGAAGGGCCAGTACACCGCGTTGGCCCGCCCCGACCTGGCCTGGGTCGAGGGTGTCGACGACGCCGGTCAACCGGTGTCGGTCGCCGGCACGGGGCTGCTCGCCCGCTGCCTGCAGCACGAGTGCGACCATCTCGAGGGCATGATGTTCATCGATCGCCTGCCCGCCAAGACGCGTCGCAAGCTGCTCCGACGAGCTGAGTGAGCCGCGGGAGCCCAGAACCTCCGTCCGCTATTCGGGCATTCGGATCTCGTAGCAATGTGGAGCCGGGCACACGGAATCCGTGGGAGTCGGCGGGTTTACGCCCATCTTGGGCCGGGCAGGAGGCCGTCGCAGCAAGGTGACGTGACTCACACGCGACTTGCTTGAGACATTTCTGCGACATGGCCTAGCGTCGCAGGAGTCGGTTTCGCCGATGCCCCACCGGGCATGGCTCCGACGCGGGACATCCCGCGAGACCGCCCCGAGTGAGTGCGGCCGGACCCTACGTCCGAGTCGTGCAAGGGGACCGTCGATGAAGGAAATCCGTGCGTAAAGCAACTGTTGCTGTGCCCGCTGTCGCCCTCCTGGCCGCGTCTGCTGTCGCGGCCGGCCCCGCCGTCACCTCGGCGTCTGCGGCCCCGAGCCTCGGCTCCTACAAGAACGACCGCCCCGTCTCTGACGCGCACTTCAAGCGCTTCAAGCTCAAGGGCTACGAACTGAAGCAGATCAAGAAGTCCAAGAAGTGGGCCCGTTCCAGCAAGGCGCGCTCGGTGCGTCAGTGCGAGTCCGGCGGCAACTACAAGATCAACACCGGCAACGGCTACTACGGCGCCTGGCAGTTTGCCGGCGGCACGTGGCGGGGCATCGGTGGCGGTCGCTACGCGTCCACCGCCAACAAGGCTCCCAAGTTCGCCCAGGACCACATGGCGTGGAAACTGTGGAAGAAGCAGGGCTGGGGCCCCTGGAGCTGTGCGTGATGAGTAAGGCTCTGATCGCCGCTCCGGCAGCCGTCATGGTCGCCGCGTCCGCGCTGACCGTCGCCCCCATGGCGATGACCGCCGCTGACGCTGCCCCGAGCGTGCAGACGTACAAGAAGGGCCGTCCGGTGACGGCCGCGCACTTCCGGCACTACCACCTGAAGAACTGGGAGCTGAAGCAGATCGCCAAGGCCCAGAAGTGGGCCAAGACGCCCAAGTCCCGGTCGGTCATCCGGTGTGAATCCGGATTCGACTACAAGATGATCGACGGGCCGTACAAGGGTGCCTGGCAGTTCCTCGACAGCACCTGGCGCGGAGCGGGCGGCGGACGCTACGCCCCCACCGCCAATCAGGCGCCGAAGTTCGCCCAGAACCACATCGCGTGGAAACTCTGGAAGCGCTCCGGCTGGGGACCCTGGTCCTGCGCCTGACCTGTGCCGATCAACGCCCCCGCCCCACCCGGCGGGGGCGTTGTCGTTTCTCGGCGGGCGGTCGGGCGAGGGAACAGACTGACCTCTCGTCCTGTTTCACGAGATAGTTGAGCACTCAAGAACGAGGAGGAAGCGATGCCCGCCGCCACCGCCGACCCGATGACGCTGCCGCGTGTCACCGTCGCGCCCACCGACCGGCCGCGTCGGGTCGCCGCCGTGACCACTGCGCCCACCGGCCACGAGGGTGAGGGGTTCCCGGTGCGCCGGGCCTTCGCCGGAGTGCATCCGCGGCACCTGGATCCGTTCATCCATCTGGACCAGATGGGCGAGGTCGAGTACGCCCCGGGTGAGCCCAAAGGCACGGACTGGCACCCCCACCGCGGCTTCGAGACCTTCACGTACCTGATCGACGGTCAGTTCCTGCACCAGGACTCCAACGGGGGCGGGGGCACGATCCTGGACGGTGGCACGCAGTACATGACCGCCGGCGACGGGATCCTGCACATCGAGACACCACCGGAGCACCTGGTGATGTCGGGGGGTCTGTTCCACGGTCTGCAACTGTGGATCAACCTGCCCGGCGACAAGAAGCGGACGACCCCGCAGTACCAGGACCTGCAGGGACACGACTCCGCCATGGTGACCACCGGCGACGGCGGCGCCCTGATCCGTGTGCTCGCCGGCGAGGTGGCCGGCCACCGCGGTCCTGGGATCTCGCACACGCCGCTGGCGATCACCCACATCACGCTCGCGCCCGGGGCCCGGGCCGAGATCCCGTGGCCGAACGACTTCAACGCCCTCGCCTATGTCCTGGCGGGGCGGGGGACCGTCGGCGCCGAAGAACGGCCCATCCAGGCGGGTCAACTCGCGGTGCTGACCGACGGCGACACCGTGGTGCTCCGCGCCGATGACCGGCAGGAGTCGCGGTCGCCGAACCTGGACGTGTTCCTGATCGGCGGTGTCCCCCTGCGGGAGCCGGTGATCCAGTACGGGCCGTTCGTGATGAGCACCAAGGCCGAGATCATCGAGGCGTTCGAGGACTTCCAGGCCGGTCGGTTCGGGCACATCCCGCCGGACGCGATCCAGCCGTACCGTCCGACGCGCTGATCAGGTTCGGCCCCGGGGCGGTCAGTGCCAGTGATGCCGCAGGCTGCCGATGGGGCTGTCGGGCGGGTCCGCCACGACCGGCGGCAAGTGGGCGCCGATCCGGTTCAGATGCACCACCAGCCCGCACACGATCAGCAGCATGGCGCCGCCGGTGAGCAGGAGCAGCGTGGTCGCGGGCATCACGCCGAGCAGTTGGCCCCACAGGATCGTCCCGAGGGGAATCCCGATGCCGAGCACGAAGAAGTAGGCGGACAGGGCTTCCTGCTGCTCCGCGCCCTCGGCCGATCCCGAGGCGTCGGCGATGAGCAGCGCCGTACCCCCGAAGTGCATCGCGCCGAACAGCATGGCGAACGCACACACGCCGGCGAACTCCGAGGTCCGCTCCGTGAGGATCACCCAGCCGGCGATCGCCATGAGGAGGACGCCCGCCCCCAGGTAGGCCGCGCTCGCCGATCGCAGCGCCCCCCAACGTCGCCCGATCCGCCGCACCACCAGCGGGGCGAAGATCTCGCCCAGCGAGATGAAGGCGATCACGATGCCCGCGTGAAGCGCCAGGTAGTGATCCATGCTCCGTGTCAGCGGAACGACCATGCTCACCAGCGGAGCGACGAACACCGCGGTCGCCAGCCCGAGCCCTGCCGCGCGGCGTAGCCGAGGGTTCGAGCGGAGCTGGCGGAACATGTCGTGCCACGGCCGCTTGATCGAGGCCACCTTCCCGAACGGGGCATTGGGTGCCAGCATCACCAGCACCGCGATCAGGGGCAGGGTGAGGACGGCGTCGGCGAAGTAGGCCGACCCCGGCCCGATCCGGTCGATGATCCACGCACCGCCGATGGCGCCGATCACCCACGCCAGACCGGTGGCCGTCGAGGACCGCGCCTGGGCCTGGGCCATGCCCTCGCCGTAGTACGCCCGCGACACCATGGGTGCCGCGACATGTCCGATACCGCCGAACAGGCCGAGGAAGGGGGTGACGCAGATCAGCGCCGGGTAGCCGGGGACACCGAGCCACATCAGGATCGCCAGCGCGAGATAGACCACGACCCCGCCGGCCTGCGTCGCCGCGAAGGTGCGGCCGATGCCGAACCGTCTCGCCACCCGGCCCGCGTAGGGCGTCGCCACAGCCGAGACCCCGTAGTTGAACGCGAGCATCAGTGCCGTCAGCAACGCGGCTTCGCTCACGTTGCTGCCCGCGTTGCTGGACACCACGGTGGCGGCCAACAGGGCGGCGGCGGAACCCAGTTGCGACAGGAACGTCACCCCGAGGTAGACGTCGGCGACCCGCTGCCGCGGCGCCGCCGGAGCCGTTGGCGTCATGGATCACCACCCGTCCGATGCGCCGAGCGTAGTGGCGCGGGGCGGAATGACGCCCGCCACTCGCACTGCGGTGGCTACGACAGGATGACCAGCTGTTGAGTGGCGCGCGTCATCGCGACGTAGCGGTCGACGGCGCCTTCGATGTCCGAGCCCAGGCGATCCGGATCGACCAGGACCACAAGATCGAACTCCAAGCCCTTCGCCAGTTCCGGGGTCAGGCAGCGGACCCGGTCCGACGCCGGGAAACCGGGGTCTCCGATCACGCAGGCGATCCCCTCGGTGTGCTCGGCCAGCCACGCGTCGAGCAACGCGGGAAGTTCCGACCGCAATCCGTGCCGCACCGGGACCCCGGTGCTGCGCACCGACCGGGGCACATTGGCATCGGGAATCGCCGCCCGGATGACCGGCTCGGCTGCCGCCATCACCTCCTCGGGAGTGCGGTAGTTGATCGTCAGGGTCGCGTGCTCGACCATGCCGAACCCCACGCGTCGCAGGCGCTCCTCCCAGGTCTCGGTGAACCCGTGACGGGCCTGGGCCCGGTCGCCGACGATCGTGAAACTCCGCGACGGGCAGCGCCGCAGGAGCATCTGCCACTCGGCGTCGGTCAGTTCCTGGGCCTCGTCGACCACGATGTGGGCGAACGGACCGGTCAACCGGTCCGGCTCGGCAGCCTCGACCACGGCTTCGTCGACCAGAGAGTCGCGCAGGTCCTCGTGCCGCAGCGTGCTCATCAGGACGCGCTCCCAGTCGTCGTCGGAGTGCTGCAGGCCGTCGATCACCTCCGCCATCCGCGCACGTTCGACCGCGAGCGCCGCATCGGCCCGCCGCCGACGTTCTTCGAGTTCGGGGTCGCCGAGTCGGGCGCGGGCGGCGTCGAGAAGCGGCAGGTCGCTGACCGTCCACGAATCGGGGTCGGATCTTTGCAGCAGGGTGACTTCGTCGGCGCTCAACCAGGGAGCGCAGCGTCGCAGATAGGCGGGCACCGTCCACAGGTCCCCGACGAGGTCGTCGGGGTTCAGAATCGGCCAGGATCGCTGGAGGGCGGCGCGCAGATCCGCGTCGCGCAGCAAGGCCTCGCGCAGTCCATCCCGCGGGTTTCCGTCACCGCCGGCGAGGACCAGGTCCAGCAACTGCGACAGCACCTGATCACGGGCCTCGTTGTGGGGGGTGCCAGGTTCGGGAGCCTCGAACGCCACCGCCCACGCTTCCGGTGCGATCCAGACGTCGCCGAAGTCGGTGGACACCGTCATCCCGCGTTTCGGGGGCTCCTCGTAGAAGGCCACGGCCTCGTCGATCGCGGTGATCATCTGCGCCGACGCCTTCAGGCGGGCCACGGCCGCGTCGCGTTCCGGCCGGGCCGCGTCCCCCTCTTCGACCAGTTGCCGCACCGTGCAGGTCTGCACGTCGTTCTCGCCCAGGCTGGGCAGCACGTCCGACACGTAGTCCAGGTAGGGCTGATGGGGACCCACGAACAGCAGACCTCCCCGCCGGCCGCCGAGCCGCGGATCGGCGTACAGCAGGTACGCGGCCCGGTGCAGCGCGACCACGGTCTTCCCCGTCCCCGGGCCCCCATCCACTACCAGCGCCCCGGCCGATCCGGCTCGGATGATCGCGTCCTGGTCGGCGGCGATCGTGGCGAGCACGTCCCGCATCCGGTCGGAACGACTGACGCCGAGGCTGGCGACGAACGCCGACTGATCATCCAACGATGCCCGGTGGGCCACCTCGCTCTCGAGCGTGAACACCTCGTCCCAGTAGTCGGTGATCCTGCCGCGGGTCCAGTGATAGCGGCGGCGACTGGTCAGCCCCATCGGGTCGGCGTGGGTCGCGGCGAAGAATGGTTCGGCTGCGGGCGAGCGCCAGTCCACGAGCAGGTGCCGACCCTGTTCGTCGGTGAGGCCGAGCCGACCGACATAGACGGGATCCGGCTGATCGGCGAACACCATGTGCCCCAGACACAGGTCCAGGCCGAAGCGCTGCAGCGATCCGAGTCGAGCCGTGAGGCGATGAACCTCGAGATCGCGATCGAGTGCCTCCTGGCCGGAGCGCCCCGGCGCTCGCCGGGTGACATCGAGCCGCGCGGACAGGTCGGCGATCTCGTGGGTCAGGCTCGCGTCGATGAACGCGAAGTGCGCCTCGTCGACGCCGATGAGCGCGGGATCGGCCTTTGCCGCACGGGCTGCGGGAAGGGCGAAGGCGCTCGGGGTGGTTGCGGTCATGTCGCTCCTGGAGATCACGGTCGCCCACGATTCTGCGGCCTCCCCGGGGCCTTGCCGCAAGCCCCCTGGTCGGCTATACGTTGAGAGTGGCGGGGGACCTCGGCTCCCGCGACGCATCCCCCTTTCCCGCTCGCCGACTCGGCTCCGTGCGTGCAGCAGGCAGAATCCTTGTTATGCCGCCGCTGAGAGACGTGCCGCCGGACGAGCGGGGTACCGTCTCGCCCTATCTCGACCAACACATCGGCAACCCGGTCGACTGGTACGCATGGGGTCCCGACGCCTTCGCCGTCGCACGGGAACGGGATGTGCCGATCTTCCTGAGCATCGGTTACTCGGCCTGCCACTGGTGCCACGTGATGGCGCATGAGTCGTTCGAGGATCCGGTGACCGCACGGATGCTCAACGACCACTTCGTGAGCATCAAGGTGGACCGCGAGGAACGCCCCGACGTCGACGCCGTCTACATCGCGGCAGTGACGGCGATGACCGGCAGCGCCGGGTGGCCACTGTCGGCGTGGCTCGACCACGACGGGCGCGTTTTCCACGCGGGCACCTATTTCCCGCCGGAACCACGTCGCGGGCAACCGGCGTTCACGCAGGTGCTGGCTGCGGTGACCGACGCGTGGGACCACCGCCGGGCCGACGTGCTGCGGTCGGCCGCCGCGATCAACGAGGCGCTCGCCGAGCGGGATGTCGTGACCGCCGACACCGACGACGACGGCGCGCCGATCACCGCCGATGCCGTGCGCGAACTTGCCGCCACCTTCGACCGGGTCGATGGCGGATTCGGTCGGGCTCCGAAGTTCCCACCGTCGATGGTCCTGCAGTTCCTGCTGCGGCACCACGAGAACTCCGGTGATCCCGAGTCGCTGGTCATGGTCACCGCAACGGCGGATGCGATGGCCCGTGGGGGGTTGCACGACCAGTTGGGTGGCGGGTTCGCACGCTACTGCGTCGACCGGACCTGGACCGTGCCGCACTTCGAGAAGATGCTCTACGACAACGCCCTGCTGCTCATGGCCTACACCGACCTGTGGCGGGTCACCGACGAGTTCCGCCCGACCGTGGAATCGACGGCTGACTTCCTCATCCGCGACCTGCGGACCGCCGAGGGCGGATTCGCCGCGGCGCTCGACGCCGATTCCCCGCCACCCGACGATCCCGCCGGAACGCCGGTGGAGGGCGCCTACTACGCCTGGACCCCCGACCAGCTCGACGCGGTCCTGGGGCCGGAGGACGGCCAGTGGGCCGCGGAACACTTCGCCGTCACGGTTGCCGGGAACTTCGAGCACGGCACGTCGGTGCTGACCGGTCACACCGACCCCGACGATGGGGATCGCTTCGAGCGGGTGCGAGCGGCGCTCCTCGCGGCCCGGGGACACCGGCCGCCGCCGCACCGCGACGACAAGATCGTGGCCGCCTGGAACGGGTTGACGATCACCGCCCTGGTGCGTGCCGGGATCGCGCTGGACCGTCCTGACTGGGTGGCTGCCGCCGAAGCCGCCGGGCGGCTCCTGCGGGACCGGCATCTCGTGGGGGACCGGCTGGTCCGGGTGTCCCGCGACGGGCGCCGTGGCGACGCCCCGGGAATGCTCGAGGACTACGGCAACGTGATCGTGGCCTTCGCCTGGCTTGCGGCAGCGACCGCGGATACGACGTGGTTCACGCTCGCCGAACGACTGACCGACGTCATGGTCGACCAGTTCCACGACGAGGGATTCGCCGACACGGCCGCTGATGCCGAACGCCTGGTCCGGCGCCCGCGGGACCCGTCGGACAACGCCACCCCCAGCGGGGTGTCGGCGGCGCTGTCGGCGTTGATGATCATGTCGGGACTGGCGGACCGCGACGACTGGCGAACTCTGGCCGACACGACATTGAGTTCGCTGGCGGGACTCCAGCGCGACCACCCCCGATTCGCCGGCTGGTCCCTGGCGGTGCGCGCGGCACGGGAATCCGGGACCACGGAAGTGGCGATCGTGACCACCGACGACGACCCCGGAGACGAACTGCTGCGCGCCGCCGTCCGGTACGGCCCCGCCGGGGTGGTGGTGGCGCGAGGGCCGTCCGGTTCGGTCCCGCTGTTGGCGGGCAAGACGGCCGACCGCCGGTCCGCCGCCTACGTATGCTCCGGGTCGACGTGTTCGCCTCCGGTCACCCGCGACGACGACCTGGCGGCGCTGCTGGGCCGGTAGTCGCCGGATCCCACCCCCTCAAGTTCTTCCCCGGTCGTGCCGAGAACGAGGCATGATGCGCGACACCGGGGGGATCTCATGACGCTTCTGCGGCGGTTCGCGGCGGCGGGGTTGGCGCTGGCTCTGGTCGTTCCCACTGCGGCAGTGGCGGCCCGGGCTGACGAGCCGGTGACCGGCGACATGGCCGGCCAGATCACGCTCAACGGGGTGCGCGGTGCGGGCATGTGGGTGACCGCCGAGGGAGTCGGACCGACCTGGGACTACGCCGAGGTGGTCGCGGACAGCCAGGGGCGTTACCGCCTCACCGGACTCGAGCCGGGGCAGTACCGCGTCCAGGTGTCCAACGGCGACTTCCCCGACTTCTGGTTCCCGGGGGTCCGCCGGGAGCGGGAGGCGCTGCCGGTGACCGTCACCGGGCTCACGATGGTCCGGGCCGACATCACGGGGGAGTACCAGCCGAACTTCCCGGGCCATCCCCACACCCGTGCGAAGGGTCCGCGACTTCCGGCCGGACTGAGTCGCCGGCCCCTGGACTCCTTGGGCTACTACGACGGTCAGTCCCGCTGCATCCGGAAGGCGCAACGCGGTACCAAGTCCCTGGCCAGGCTCCTGACAGCGACCTATGGCGACTACCGCATCGGCCTGAACCGGGCCTGCGTCAAGGGGTCGACCAGCGAGCACTACGACGGTCGGGCCATCGACTGGATGGTCAACTCCCGGGTGCGTCGGCCGGCCCGCGCGGGCGACGACTTCGTGAAGTGGCTGACCATGGCCCGGGGTCCCCACCTGGGGGTCATGGCGGCCAGGATCGGCGTCATGTATGTGATCTGGCGCGGGCGGATCTGGAAGAGCTACGACGCCGAGACCGGGTGGCAGGAGTACGAGAACTGCCTGGCCCCGAGTCGGAGGTCGGCGAGCCTCGACGATCCGTGCCACCGCAGCCACGTGCACATCTCGTTGACCTGGGCGGGCGCGCGCAAGGCGACCTCCTGGTGGCAGTGATCTCGCTGCACCCCGCGGGTTGAGTAGCGGCCGCCAGGCCGCGTCTCGAAACCGCGGCATCCTCGGCACGTCTCGCCGCGCCCACCCCGGGCTCGCTGGTCGGTCAGGTGTCCGTACCCCGGTGGTCGAGCGGAGTCGAGACCACCGGGTGGGTCACTCCGGGTCGGGGGCGGACCGGTTGCGGACGCTCGGGTAATAGGCGACCTTGCGGGCCCGCATCACCTCGCCGAGCGGGCGATGGTCGGCCAAGGCGTTCCACGGGTCGAATTGGTCCCGTTCGATCTCGTCTGCGAGTTCCCGACCGGCCTCGCTGTCGAGATCCTGCCGGGGCAGGGTCAACCGCGCGACCGGGTGGAAGGGGCTGCGGTCCTGGGGCCAGGGATCGCGCATGTCCTCGATCGGGGTCACGTCCTCGGAGACGAAGAACTGGACCTGTAGGTCGTAGGTGAGCGGCCCGGACGCCAGTCGGCCGGCGATGTCCCCGTGCTGGTCCACGAGGGCAGTGAGGTTGCGCGAGGCGTCCACGGGCACCAGCCGGACCTTGACCGCGTAGGGGCCGAACCGGATCGGCGCCGCGCTGTGGAAGTCGGTCGTGGCGAAACCCGTGAACGGGCGCAGGACCGACGACGTGAGTCGGGCGAGCTCCACGGGTCCGGCCACCGGGCCCTTGGCCGCGATCAGGTCCTTGGCCAGACCCACCGGCCCCCGTGACAGGGCCACCTGGGCGAACTCCTCGCTCGATCGGAAGCCGAACGCCGGCATGTTGATGAGCAGGAAGTCCTGACGATCCGTGGTGTCGGCGAGGGCGCCGGGTCCGTCGATATCGCGAACGCTGATCGCGAACCCCTGGATGTCGGGGATGGCGTCGGCGTGCGGTGCGATGCCGCCGTGCGACAGCCGCACCCGCACCGGCCACGGGCCGTCCTCGGCGAACAGGCCCTGGCGCAGTTCCGGCTCGGTCGCGGTGACCCGGAGCTCGCCGGCCAACCCCGCCACCTGTTGCCGGTGGAAGGCTCGGCCGGGACCGTACTTGCGGTTGAGCCCGGTCTGGAGTCGGGAGATCCCGTCGCTGAACTCCTGGTGCCGGGCGGCCTCGGCCGAGGACGGGCGTTCCGCCCAGTCGGTCGACGGTGTCGGATCAAGTGCCACGCGGGCCTCCAGGGTCGGGAGTTCCCAGCATGCCACCGCCCGCGGCGTCGAGGTCCGGTGGCGGACCGGTCACCGGACGCTGCGGTCGCTCGTCACGAAGGCTGCGACGACACCTGCGACGAATCCCGTGAGATGGGCCAGCCACGACACCCCTTCGGGCACTCCGAACGGTGTGGCCCCGAGCAACAACGAGCCGTAGATCAACAGGACGCCGACCGAGACCAGGATGTCGACCCAGCTGCGCGTGAGGATGCCCAGGACCAGCAGGTAGCCCAGGAACCCGAACACCAGCCCACTGGCGCCGATCGTGATGACATTGCCGGGCCCGAACAGCCAGACCCCGGCGCCACCGAGCACGATGATGATGATGGCGACACTCCAGAACTTCCCGCCCGCACGCCAGGCCACCAGCGTCCCGAGGATGAGGAACGGCAACGTGTTGGCCATCAGGTGCTCGAAGCCACCATGGAGGAACGGCGCCATCGGGATGCCGAGCAGACCTTCGGGATCGCGGCTGCGGATCCCCCAGTAGTCGAGGTCGGCGGGGAGGATGAAGTCGAGGAACTCCATCACCCACATGACGCCGAGCAGGATCAGCACCGGCAGGAACACCCGACCCCGCGACGGGGTGCTGCTCGTGGTGGGAGCGGGGGTCGTCACCCCGACAGTGTGGCAGCGATCCGGTGGTCTCGGCTCCGCTCGACCACCGGCGTACCCTGGTCCAATGGCCGCACTCATCATCATCGTCGTGATCGTCGTGGTGCTCGGCATCATCGCCGTGCTCCTCTACAACTCGCTGGTCCAGACCCGCAACAAGCCGGGGGCGGGTTTCGATACGGCGCTGGCGCGCCTACTCAACCCGCGGTTGGTGCGGTGGTCTCGGCTCCGCTCGACCACCGGGGTGGCGCGGTGGTCTCGGCTCCGCTCGACCACCGGCGTACCCTGGGGCAATGGCCGCACTCATCGTCCTCATCGTGATCGTCGTGGTGCTCGGCATCATCGCCGTGCTCCTCTACAACTCGCTGGTCCAGACCCGGAACAAGGTCGACGAGGCCTGGGCGCAGATCAGCGTCCAGCTCAAGCGTCGGCACGACCTGATCCCGCCGCTGGTCTCCACCGTGAAGGGCTACGCCAGCCACGAGAAGGGCACGTTCGAGGCCGTCACCGAGGCGCGCAACGCGGCCATCAACGCGATGGGGTCCCCGCAGGGCGCCAAAGCCGCCGGCCAGGCCGAGGAGCAATTGTCCGGGGCGCTGAAGAACCTGTTCGCCTTGTCGGAGTCGTACCCCGACCTCAAGGCGTCGACCAACTTCGCTCAGCTTCAGGACCAGTTGGTCGACACCGAGAATCGCATCGCCTTCAGCCGTCAGTACTACAACGACGTCGTGCGGCAGTGGAACACCAAGATCCAGAGTGTGCCCACGAACATCTTCGCCGGGATGATGAAGGCGGAGAAGGCCGAGTACTTCGAGATCGAGGACATCACGGCGGCCCGCATGGCCGAGGCGCTGTCCACCGAGGACGCCGCCAAGCCGCCGACCGTCGAGTTCTGATCCCATGCCCTGGGACATGTGGTGGGTGATCATCCCCGCCATCGTTCTGCTGGTCCTGGCCTACCGGTCGCGGGTGTGGCGCATCATCACGTTCGTGATCGCCGTGTTGGCGGTTTTCCTGTTCCCGATCATCGCCAAGGGAATCTCGGCGGTGTCGACCAACGACACATCGATCATTCGCAACTACGACCTGGACTACACGGTCGCGGCGAACGGCGACCTGGACCTGGTCGAGACCCTCGACGTGCAGTTCACCGAGGACGGCAAGCACGGCATCTACCGGTTCTTCGATCCGGTGGACGGCGTCGACCCCTCGGTGTCCCACCCGATCACGGTGGAGTCGGTCAAACACTGCACCGACAACAACAAGTGCGTCAGCGAGCCCTACAAGACGTATGAGGAGGACGGCCTGCTCGTCGCCAAGATCGGCAGCGGGTCGGTCACCTACGACGCGGGCACCGTCAATCGCTACGTCATCACCAGCAGCACGACCGACGCCATCACGCAGCCGTCGGACGCCACAACGCCCCAGTTCTACTGGGACGTCATCGGCCAGGGCTGGAACATGCCCATCAAGAAGTCGACGGTCAGCGTCACCCTGCCGGCCAAGCCGACCGACGTGCGCTGCATCACCGACAGCGGTGCGTGTACGACCACCACCGACGGCCGCACCGTCACCGGCTCGTACACCAACCTCCCGGTACGCACCCCCATCACCTGGCAGGCGGACCTTCCCGCCGAGGGGCTGAGTGTCACACCGGTCACCGTCACGGGGCCGTGGTGGTCGTCGCCGACGTTCTGGCTCGTGAGTCTGCTCATGGGCGCCGCGATCGCGCTGCTGATCTGGCTGCATCGGGAGCGCAAGTCCGACGACACCCCGGTGTTCGCCGCGCCCACGAACGACATCCTTCCCGCGGTCTGGACCTACCGCGAGGAATCCCCCGACAAGGGGTTCCAGATCCTGCTGCTGCAGTTGGCCCAACTGGGGGCGCTGCGCATCGAAGTCGACCCCGACGGGCAGTATGCGGGGCGGAAACCTCAGTGGTTCACGATCCACCGCACGGATGCGGCGTTGCCGACAGGTGTCAGCGGTGCTCCGGAGCTGGTCAGCTCGCTGAGTCTCACTACCCCCAGCAGCTCGAAGATGATCACCAAGTCCGACACCACGGTGGGTTCCACGTTGCAGTCGTTGGGGGGGACCTTGACGACGATCGCCGAGACGCAGGCCCGGGCGGCCGGCTACTTCACCAAGTCCAAGACCGGGGCCTGGACCAACTTCATCGCCGCGCTGCTGCCGATCGCCTCGATCGTGTGCACGGTCATGCTGCAGAAGACGGCGTGGGGCGCGGCGCTGTTGATCCCGGCGTTCGTGGGGCTCTTCTCGTCCCGCACCCAGCGGACCCGGCTCACGAAGGAGGGAGCGGCCATGCGTGACCAGGTGACCGGGCTGCGCACCGCGCTGTCGACGCCGGCCTCGGTCGAGCGGTTCGACTACTCGCTGCGCGCGCAGTACTTCGCCCAGTTCCTGCCGTGGGCGGTGGCCCTCGACTGTGCCGACAAGTGGGCCGAGGCCTGCAAGCCGCCGCCGGGCACCGAGCCGGGCTCCAGCGGCTACGACCCCACCTACGCCGCCGCCTGGAGCACCTACAGCCTCAGCGATGCGGTCTCGGTCGCCGCAGGCAGCGTCTCGGCCGGAGCGGTGTCGGCCTACGCGGCGACCCAGTCGTCGTCCTCGTCCGGCGGAGGCGGTGGATTCTCGTCCGGTGGCGGCTCCGGCGGCGGCGGCGGCGGTTCCTGGTAGAGGACCGGGACGCTACTGCTCCAGCTCCGAGCCCGTCGCGAGCCACTCCTCCTCGAGTGCCGCCGTGCGGCCGTCGACCTCCCGCAGTTCCGCTGTGAGCTCCAGCAATCGGTCGGGATCAGTCGCCGCGGCGGCCAGCCTCTGGTGCAGGTCGGAGCGCTGCCGCTCCAGCTTCTCCAGGGACCGTTCGATGCGGGTGAGCTGCTTGCGGAGTTGTCGCTCGTCGGCGTTGGACAGTCCGGCGGGCGGGGCGACGTCAGAGGCCGCGGCCGGGGCCGCGCCCGACGCCGCCGGCTGGGCCGCGACGATCGCCAGATACTCGTCGACTCCGCCCGGCAGATGCCGCAGGCGGCCGTCGCCGATCATGGCGTAGACGTCGTCGCAGACCCGCTCCAGGAAGTAGCGGTCATGCGAGACCACCACCAGGGTCCCGGGCCACGAGTCGAGCACATCCTCGAGAACCGTGAGCGTCTCGATGTCCAGGTCGTTGGTGGGTTCGTCGAGTAACAGCAGGTTGGGCCCCGACAGCAGCACCCGCAGCAGTTCCAGACGCCGGCGCTCGCCGCCGGACAGATCGCCGAGCCGCTTGTGCGGGGCGTCGCCGGTGAAACCGAACACCTCGAGCAATTTCCCGGCGGTGAGTTCATCGCCGGTGGTCACCACCACGTGCTGCCCGCCGCGTTCGAGCCAGGGCAGGACACGGTCGTCGGGGTCGAGGTCGGCGAGGCGCTGTCCCAACTCGGCGGGCACCACCGTCTTGCCGCGACGGACGAAACCGGTGACCGGGGGCACGGACTCCCCGAGCAGAAGCCGCAGGAACGTGGACTTGCCTGCGCCGTTCGGGCCGAGCAGCCCGATCCGATCACCCGGGCCGAGCAACAGGTCCTGCCGTTCCAGGACGGGCGGCAGACCGTCGGCGGGCCACAGCGTCACCTGCTCGAGATCGATCACGGTCCGACCCAGACGGGCGCCGGCCACCCGGTGCAGGGTGAGCGAGTCACGCGCCTCCGGTTCGTCGGCGATGAGGGTCTCGGCGGCGTCGATGCGGAACCGGGGTTTCGATGTCCGCGCCGGGGGGCCGCGACGCAGCCACGCCAGTTCCTTGCGGAGGAGATTGCGCCGCTTGGCCTCGGCCGAGGCAGCCAGCCGCTCCCTCTCGGCTTTCGCCAGGACGAAGGCGGCGTAGCCGCCGTCCGACGGGATGACCGCACCTCGATGCACCTCCCACGTCGTGGTGGTGACCTCGTCGAGGAGCCACCGGTCGTGGGTCACCAGGACCAGCGCCCGTCGGCCGGCGGACCACGCCTTCAGGTGCCGGGCGAGCCACGCGATCGCCTCGAGGTCGAGGTGGTTGGTGGGTTCGTCGAGGAACAGCACGTCGGCCTTGGTCATCAGCGCCGCCGCGAGGGCGATCCGGCGCAGCTCGCCGCCGGACAGCCCGGTCAGGGGAGTGTCGAGACCGGACCGCAGGAAGGACGCGTCGACCCCGCCGAGCAGTCCGGCCATCACGTCGCGGATGTGCGCCGACGACGCCCACTCGTGGTCTGTGGCATCCCCGACGAGGACGTCGCGGGCAGTGGTTCCCGGCAGCGTGTCGACCTGCGTCACGACGGCGACCGACGTGTCGCCGGAGCGGACGACGCGACCGCTGTCGGGTGGCAGTTCGCCGGCCAGGACGCGGAGCAGCGTGGTCTTGCCGCCGCCGTTGCGGCCCACCACGCCGATCCGATCCCCCGGGTGAACCCCGAGCGAGACCCCGTCGAGGATGATGCGCGTCCCGTGGCGCAGACTGACGTCCTCTGCCACCAGGAAAGGGCTGGGTCTCATGGGCTGTCCCCGTCCCACACGGTGAGTCCCTGGTCGTGTCCCTCGGCGATCGCCTGCAGTTGGTGGAACAGGAGCGTGTCGGGTTCGGCGGCGCCGTTGTCGATCGCCCGGCGGGCGAGTCGACGAGCTCCGGTGGTGTTCCCCCGGCGCAGGTGGGTCAGTGCGACCGCGGCCTGCGCCAACCCCTGCCAGTGCTGCCGCTGCGCGGGCGGGCAGGACTTCCAGCGCGCCTCGAGCACCTCGTGGGCAGCGAAGGGCCGGCCGGCGTCGAGCTGCTGCTGGGCCACGCGCAGGGACTCGGCATCGTCGCGGAAGACGTCCGGGACCGCGGGGACTCCCACCGACCCCGGCGGGAGTGGGCGTCCCAACTCGTCGCGGGCGCGCTCAGGCATCAGTCATCACGGTCGTGAGCGCCCGGCCAGGTGAGGATCGATGCGACGAAGAAGCCGATCGCACCGAGGAGGGTTCCGGCGTTGCTCCACTGTTCGCTCTGCAGTTCGAGGTTCGGCAGCAACTTGGCCCCCCACGCGGAGATGGCGAAGAAGACCGATCCGATCATGTTCCCCCAGCAGATGCCGCGGGAGTTCCACGAGATCCGCTGATGCCGTCGGGCGCGGGCGATCGGATGCCACGCTATCCAGCTCGAGATCAGGAACAGCGCCGACCCGAAGACGTCGGGCTGCCAGATCTCGCCGTAGTCGGCGGCAGTGGGCGGCAGGACCACCGCCCGGATTGTCATCACGTTGAAGGCCAGCGTGCCGATCTGCTGGATCCACGAGCTGGCCACGTCGGGGTCGGCCACGAGTGCCCGCCACCGGCTGGTCCCGGCAGGCAGGTGGGCGAAGGCCGCACGCAATTGGATGGCGGCGGCTGTGGTGAAGAACACCGCTCCCGCCGCGTACGTCAGGTTGACCGGCGCGGAGGCCACCCCCGCCATCTGCATGACCGCGCCGGCGGCGAACAGGAAGGACCCGATGCCGAAGCCGAGCGCCTCGCCACGCAGGAACGCGAAGTCGCGTCGGGTCAGGTCGGCCGTGGTGCTCATCGCCCACCAGGATATGGGCCCGTGCGGGGCCCTGGTGCGCGGCCGGGTCGGGTCAGGCGCCGGCGCTGGGAGAGGCCGAAGCGCCGGTGATCGTCAGCGAGCCCAGCATCGCGTCGAACGTGGGCTGAAGGCCGTCCCAATTCTCGTCGGCAGCTTGCGTGAGCACCTGGTACTCGCGGTTGCCGTCGAACACGAAGTACAGGGTCGAGGTGATGCCCTTGCCCTCGGCCGTGAACGTGGCATCGGCACTGAACGCCGGCTTGCCGGCCACCGTGGTCTCGGTGACCTCGGAGATCTTCATGTCGTCGGTGCTCTGCTCGAGCTGGGGGATCACGCTGTTCTCGAGTTCGGCTTTGGCATCGGCGAGGTTGTCCTCGGTGATCTCGGCCTGCAACTCGTAGACGTTCACCACGAAGGCATCACGGTACTGGCCGCCGATCTGGGACCCCTCGGTGTCGAAAACGGCGGTGGTGTTGGCCGAGTCGGCGCCACCTTCGCCGCTGAAGGTCGTGTCCTCCTGCGGCTCGAAGGGGGGTGCGTACTTGAACGAGAAGCCGTATTGGTCGTTGGTGATGGTCTCGGTCAGATCCACCGACGACGACGTGTCGGGTGCCGGCGCTGCCGAGGTGGTGCTGTCACCCACGGACACCGATGCCGAGCAGCCGGACACCAGTCCGGTCACGACGAGCAGCGAGGCGGCAAGGACGGGAAGCGGCTTCATCTTCATGGGCGTCATTCTCACGTGAACCGGCCGCGATTTCCACGACCTGGACCCGTCGATACGGCATCCGGGGTGGCGCATCTCACGCTGCGAGCTGTTTCCGAGGGGGATCGGCGGGCACCACAGCCGAGTATGCCGTCGAAAGGGAACCTCGTGCCGACCCGCAAGACCATGATCGTGACCGCTGTCGCGGCGGCTGCCCTGGTGCTGCCGGCCGGTGCCGCGTTCGCCGCGGCTACCGCTGCGGACGCCGAAGCAGAGGCCGTGCCGGCCGCTCCCCCCACCAAGGCCGAGGCCCGTGCGGCTGCCGCCCAGGCGGTGGCGCTGGCGCGCACCTTGCAGCGAGGTCCCGACGCGGAAGCCGCCGCTCTGGCGGCAGCCAAGCAGGCGGGCCCCGCGGCGCAGGCCGCCATCGCCGAAGCCACGGCCGCGACCTACACGCCGGCCTACGCGAAGTCGTATGCCAAGTCGTACATGAAGAAGAAGTACGGCTGGGGCGCCGGTGAATTCTCCGCGCTCGTGGAGATGTGGAACCTGGAGTCCCAGTGGGACTATCGCGCCGAGAACGCGACCTCGGGCGCTTACGGCATCCCCCAGGCGCTGCCCGCCGACAAGATGGCGTCGCACGGCAAGGACTGGCGCACCAACCCCGAACCGCAGATCCGCTGGGGGCTGGCCTACATCAGCTCGACCTACGGGTCGCCCAGTGCCGCCCTGTCGTTCTGGCACGCCAACAACTGGTACTGATCCGGCTGTCGCCGGGGGTCAGTCCACCGGGACGAGGGTCGTGCCCTCCAGTCGAAGACCGGCCGCTGCGCAGATCGGCCCACATCGCTCTCCGTTCGGCGCGACCTGCTGCAACTCGACCATGGTGCTTGCCTCGACCAGCGTCTTGTCGCCCCGAGTTGTGGTGAGGGTGACCCGCACGGACTGTCCCGGCTCCAGGCTCGCGATCTCGTTCGTCATGGCCACCTGCCCGCGAGTGACCGTGGCTGTCCGACATTCCGCGTCAACACACAGGCGCACCGTGGCGGGACGAGGAATGGTTCGCGGGCCGGGCAGGTGGACGGTCACCCCGGACATGCAGCCGGCCGAGGTGCACGAGTAGCCGCAGCCGGTCAGGAGCACGGCCAGGACGAACGAGGGAAGGCGACGCGGCAACCGACGGTGACCCGCCAGAGGTTCTTGTCGCGATGCCACGGGGGAAGATCCGCCGAACCTAGGGTTGGGGGCTGGGGCTGATCGGGGTGGGCGTGATCTCCACTCTCGGGGTGGTGGCTCGGAACGCCAGCTTGTAATCGGTGGTGGCCATGGTGAGCGCGTCCCCAGCCACGGGCACCACACTGGTCGCGGTCTCATCGAACAACTGCGCGTAGGCCATGACCGGCGGTGTCCGTGGGCGGCCGATGAGCGCGAGCGCGACGTTGGTGACCCGTAGTTGATCACCGGTGATCGTGTAGGCGCCCTGTATGGCACCGACCCCGTCCTTGCCATACATCATCCCGTCGGAGTTCACCTCGAGGTAGGCGTCGGCCTTGGCGGGGATCGTTGTCACTGTGCCATCGCGATGCTGCACCGATACCAACCGCCAGGTCCCCACGACCGACGCTGGCTGCGCCGCCGACGATCGCCACGCGATGGCACCGCCGAGACACGCGACGGCCACCAGGACCACCACCACGACGATCACATTGCGGCGCGGCCCTCGGCGGCGAGTGTCAGATTCGCTTGCCGTCATCGTGCTCACGCAGACCACCGACCCTTCCCCGCGCATCCGGCCAGGCTCCAGGGGGTCAAGACTCCCCGAGATCAAGCGCTGCGAACGCTACCACGGTGCTCAGCATGGTCCAGGGGAGTTCCACGATCACGGCTCATCCGCCTAGCAGGCGGTCGACGTAGCACCAACGCCAGGATTCGCCGGGTTCGGCGCTCTGCATCACGGGGTGCTCGGACTGGGCGAAGTGGCGCGTCGCATGGGTGCGCGGGGAGGAGTCGCAGCACCGGAGTTCGCCGCACGTGAGGCACTGCCGCAGATGCACCCACGTCGAACCTTCGACCACACAGTCGACGCACTCGGCGCGTTCGGCGGGCGGTTGATCATGGGCCGCGGCCAGGTGCTCGCACGTGACGGTGAGGGACTCGGGAGCCGACAACTCGGTGTCCGCCCGTCCCGCGGCCTCGGCCGGGGAATCCAACATGCCTTCCTCGACGTCGAGCAGCCGGATCACGCGACGGACGGCCTCGTCGGTGAAACCGCCGTCGTCGCGCGCAGCCAGCACCGCGTCGCGTTCCGCACCCAGCATCTCGAGGCGCAGTCGGGTGTAGGCCTCGATCGGGGTCTCGGCGGCGCCGGGTCGGGCCACGCGTTCCCAGGCGCCGTTGCGGCGATCGTCGGAGCGGGCGCGCAGCCGGTCCGCCAGATCGTCGTCGACGCCGTCGGACAGGGTCCCCAGACGTTCGTCGCCGGCCTCGGCCGCGCGATCGAGCAGTGCTGCTTCCTCCAGGGCCAGCTCCCGAGGGTCCGGCGGCGGCAGTCGCAGCCTGCGCACCAGCCACGGCAACGTGGCTCCCTGGATCAGCAACGAGGCCACCACCACGACGAAGGCGATGAAGATCAACGCCGAGCGGTTGTGGAACGTCACGGGCAGGGTGAGAGCAGCGGCCAGGGTCACCACGCCCCGCATTCCCGCCCACGAGATCACCGTCAGGTCGCGGCGGTCGGAGTCGGGCGACTGGCTCCCGAACCACGAGCGTCGCTGCAGCCACCCGCCCGCGAACACCCACACGAACCGGGTCACGACCGTCGCCAGGTACACGCCGGCAGCGGCAGCCGCAATCACACCGATGGCGATGTCGTCGTCGCCGAGCGCGCGCACCAGCGCCGGCAACTGCAGCCCGATGAGCAGGAACACCACGTTCTCGAGCAGGAACGACACGGTGCGCCAGTTCGCCTCGGTCGTCAGCCGGGCGGTCCCCGAACTCACCAGTGGTGCCTTGTGTCCGATCAGGAGCCCGGCGACCACGACTGCCACCACGCCCGACGCGTGCAGTTCCTCGGCGGGGACGAACGCCAGATAGGGGACGGTGAACGACAACGCGGTGTCGAAGGCCGGGGTGGTGATCCGCCGCCGCACCGGGACGTAGAGCAGGGCGATGATCACCCCGACGACGATCCCGCCGCCCGCCGCGAGCAGGAAACCGAATCCCACCTGTATGACGGTCACCGTCCCGGCGACTGCTGCGATGGCCGTGCGCAGGGCCGTCAGGGCGGTGGCGTCGTTGACCAGGCTCTCGCCCTCGAGGACCTGGACGATCGGCTGCGGCATCCCCACCCGCCGCGCGATCGCAGTCGCGGCGACAGCGTCGGGGGGTGCCACCACCGCCCCCAGTGCGAATCCGGCGGCCAACGGGATATCGGGGATGAGCCACCACGCCACCAGGCCCACGACCAGCGTCGTGAAGATCACCAACCCCACCGACAACGAGGCGATGGTCCCCTTGCGGGCTCGGAAGTCGATGAACGACGTGTTGTACGCGGCGCTGAACAGCAGCGGCGGCAGGATCCCGACCAGCACGAGTTCGGGCTCGAGCTCCACCTGCGGCAGGAACGGCAGGAATGACGCGGCGATCCCGACCAGCACGAGCAGCAGCGGGGCCGACGTGCGCCACCTTTCGGCCAACGCCGCCACTGCGACGACCGTCACGACGATGAGGACCAGCCAGAGTGCGATCTCCATGGCAGGTCAGACCCGGTCGAGGATGATCAACTCGGACGCGTAGTCGCCCTGGAGCCAGACGTCGATGCCGTGGTGCATGAGGTAGTCACCGGACTTCTCCTGGTCGATCCAGTTGGCGCGGAACCGGTACCGCGCCGCGGGGTCCAGGCCGCGCAGGCGCACCCGGGTGCCTCGGCGTCCGATCCGACTCGACGGCAGGAACACGAACACCACTGCCTGCTCGGGCCGGGTGTACTGCACGATTCGGTAGTCGTTCGGCGAGGGGTTGTCGAGTCGGTCCGACCGGCCGTTCTGCACGGTGTCGCGGATGGTCACGTACTCGGCCACATGTCGGGCGGCCAGCGCCAGGTCGTCCTCGGAGAACGTCGACAGGTCCGCACCGATCCCCAACGTCCCGCACATGGCGCTGCGGAACCGGAACGTCAGCGGGATCGCCCGCTGGGTGAGGAAGTTGGGGGAGTCGGTCACCCACGCGCGCATCGCCTTGGCGGGATAGAGCATCGAGTACCCGCGCTGGATGGTCAGCCGGTCGAGCGCGTCGGTGTTGTCGCTGGTCCAGAAGTCGTCGAACACGGTGAGCGCGCCGAAGTCGATCCGGCCCCCGCCCGAGGCGCACGCCTCGATGTGGACGTCCGGATGGGCGTTCTTGATCCGCTCGACGACCTCGTAGAGCCCCAGCGTCTGGGTGAGCCAGACGTCCTGGCGGGCTCCCACCTGCGCCATGGGCCGGTTGGCGTCCCACTTCACATACGAGATGTCGTAGGTGCTCAGCAGGGCGTCGAGGGTCTCGACGATGAAGTCGCGGACGTCTTGTCGGGACAGGTCCAGCACATGTTGATCGCGGGCGGTGTCGGGCTCGCGGTCGGGGTCGCGATGGATCCAGTCGGGATGGGCCCGCATGAGGTCGGAGTTGGGCGACACCATCTCGGGCTCGACCCAGATGCCGAACGACATGCCGAGTCGGTGCACCTCGTCGATCAGCGGGTCCAGCCCGTCGGGGAACTTCTCGGCGTTCAACTGCCAGTCACCCAGGCCGTCGGCCGGCTCGCCCCGCCGCCCGAACCAGCCGTCGTCGACGACGAACAGTTCCGCACCCACCTGGGCGGCCTTCTGCGCCAGCGCGATCTGGTTGTCGGCGGTGACGTCGAACGCGGTGGCCTCCCACGAGTTGTAGAGCACGGGACGGATGTCGGGCGTCATGAGCCGCCGCCCGAACTCGTGCAACGCGTGACTCATCGAACCCAGCCCGCCGTCGGTGTAGCCGGCCACCACCGGGGGAGTACTCAACCCCTGTCCAGGTCCGAGGTCGTAGGCGAAGTCGTAGTCGTTGATCCCGATGCACGCGGTCGTGCCGCCGAACTGGCTCTGTTCGATGCGTGCGGCGAAGGTCCCGCTCCAGCGCAGGGCCCCGAACCATACCTCACCGGTGGTCTCGGTGGCTCCCCGGTCGAGCACGAACGACGGATTGTGGTGGTGGTTGGACACCCCCTTGCGGCTCTCGACGATGAGCTTGGCGAAGCCGACCTGCTGGGCGAAGGGTTGCTCCTCGGCGGCCCACATACCGTGGACGTTGCGGAACACGAGGTCGTCGAACGGCACGGTGAAGGCCGCGGAGAAGGCCCGGGTCACGGTCATCGCCGCGGCCGACTCGTTGCGGATCTCGGCCCAGCGTTCGATCAGGTCGAGATCGTCGAAGGTGCGGTAGTGCAGGTCGACGGCCAGGCCCTGGTGATCATCAGCCAGCGTGACGATCAGGTGGCCGTCGTCAGCCTCGGTCGCCTCGCGGAACTCCGGCCGGATGTCGCGGGTGCCGTCGGCGAACGTCACCGCCAGGCATTGCTCCTTGTAGCGGAAGCTGCCGTGCATCGGGTATTCCTCGGCGGTGACGTCGACCAGCATGTCGTTGGTCGACAGGTCCCACTTCGCGGGGGCGTCCAGGTCGTCGGCGGTGGGGATGAGTCCCCCCCAGTGCAGCGGGCGCAACAGGCCGGCGGGGTCGACCGCGAAGGCATACGTGGTGTTCCGCGTGGAGAGGGCGAACCGGGTCACGTCCCGACCGTAGCGTCCCGGGTCACGACGAGGTGATGGTCCGACCCTCGTCGAACAACGTGCGGATGCGCGATGATGCGCCGGGCTCGTCGGGGTGGAACGGCAGGGCCGCTCCGAACGGTGCGTTCCAGAACGCGTCGTCGGACTTCCGGCCCGGGCTCACGTAGGCGTAGGGCCGGTCGCTGAACGAGTCCCCGGGCGACACCCCGTACGTGACCCCGTCGCGGGTGATGGCCATGTCGAAATGCTCCGGCCACACGATCGGGACCTCGTCGGCGAACTGCGTCAACGCGACGTGCCCCACCGTGAACACGTGCAGCACCGCCGCGTACGCGGACTGTGATGCTGTCAGTGCGGTGGTCAGGTCCCCGGGCGCCGGATCCCGGTACACCACCTCAGGACGCTCACACGGCAGACCGGCGGCGGCGCCCAACTGCGACACGGTGTCGCGCAGGGGGTGGGTCACGCCGTCGACGGTCAGGCCGTCGGCGGAGAGCACGATGTCGGGCGGGGCGACCGTGCGCAGCATGCCGTCGTCGGCCCGGAGTTTGATCGTCGCACTCGTGGCGAACTGCGGTCCGGCCAGCAGCCACTCCGCCACGGTGTGGAGCTGGGACCGGGCGGTCGCGAAGTCGGAGTCGGTGACCTGCATGCGCCTATCGTGCTGGCGGTGTGTCCGGGATGCGCGGCGGACCGCGAACGGACCCGTCAGCGAGCCCGACGTGCCAGCCGCGAACGTTGCGGACGGCGGCCGCGTTCGGCGCGCAACGTCTTGATGTAGCGCCAGTGGTCGACCTGCAGGGTGTGGGTCGTGGGATCGGGAAACCGCTTGGCGGTGTCCTCGGCATCCCGCTCGCACCAGGTGCGCATGGCGGTACGCGAGGGCAGGACCGCAGCCCCGGCCAGCAGGGCACCGATCCACTCCGCCTGATGTTCGAAGAGCGGGATGGCGCCGTAGGACGTGTCCACGAAACCCACGAACCACAGGCCGGGGCGCTGCGGGGCCACGACCCGTTGGTACAGCGGCAGCTGGTTGCCGCTCACGTCGATCATCTCGGGGCTGAGGAACGGTAGGTCGATGTCGTAGCCGGTCGCCAGGACGAGCACGTCGGCCGCGGTCATGGAGTCGTCGGTGAAGGTGATGTCGTGGCCGCTCACCTCGCTGATCCCGGGGGCCACGGTGATCGTCCCGTCGTCGATCAGGTCCGCCAGGTCCTGGGACACACTCGTGCCGTCGGCGCCCGCCGCCGAGTCGCCCTGTGTCACCCGCATCAGAGTGCCGAACAGCGACTCCTCGACCGATCGGGGCAGCAGCGACGCCGCCTGCGGCCGCAGGCGGTCCAACGGCCTGCCGAACAGGTACTTGGGCACCACGGAAAGCCCGTGGCGGGCCGAGATCACCACCGACGACGCCTGGGCAGCCGCCTCCACCGCGATCTCGGCGGCACTCGTGCCGGCTCCCACGATCACGACCCGGCGGTCGGCGAAGGTCTCCGGGTTCCGGTAGTCCAGCGAGTGCAGCACCGTCCCGGCGAAATCCGCAGGGAGGTCGTCGGGCAGGTGCGGCGCATGGTGATGACCGGTCGCCACGATGACGTTCTCGTAGTAGCGGGTCTCGGTGTCGGTCGACTCCAGGGTGACCGCCCACCCGTTGTTGCCCGGCATACCCGGGCCCGGCACCGCGACGACGGCGCGCACCGTCGTGTTCCATCGGATGCGGCCGAGGCATCCGGTGCCACGGGCGCACTCGTCGAGGTAGTCACGCATCTGGCGATGGTCGGGGTAGTCCGGCCAGTCGACCGGCATCGGCAACGAGGGGAACTCCGTGAGGGTGCGCGACGACACCGTGCGCAGGGAGTCGTACACCGGGGAGTCGGGACCGCCGTTCCACATGCCACCGGACCGGTCGCTTTGCTCGACCCACTCGAAGTCGATGTCCCGGCCTGCAAGTGCCCGCGCGGTGGCGATGCCCGCGGCCCCGGCTCCGATCACCAGGCAGCGGGCGTCGAACCGTTCCTCGGCATCGGGGTCGTGCTCCGGGCCCATGGCCCGACCGTATCTGCCCGACTACTCGTCGCTGTCCGCGGGTGGGACCGGAGCGGCCTTCTCGGCGATCGCCCCCGCCAGTGCAGCCGCACCGAAGGCGACCATGGTCAGCAGGTAGAGCACCAGCAGGGTGGTGATGGGCACGGCGAAAGCGCCGTACTGCGGTTTGGCGATCGACCAGGCGACGATCAGGCCCATCAGGTGTTTGAGGATCTCGATGCCGACGGCCCCGAAGGCCGCCGCGGTCACCACGGCCCGGCGTGGCGGTCGGATCCCGCCCAGGTGGGAGAGCAGCAGGTACAGCACGAGGAAGTCGATCAACCACGACACCACCGTCGTCGCCACCCACACCGCGACCCCGCCGACCGGTCCGGTCGACCCCACGGAGTCACGCAGCGGTTGTGCCGAACCGGCCAGCACCGCACCCGGCGCGAACGAGATCAGTGCCAGAGGGGCCAGCAGCAGCAGCCACCCCAGCAGGCGGAGGCGCGCGACCACGAAGTTGCGCCCGTCCTTGGGTGCGCCGTAGATGTGGTGCAGGCTGGCCGAGGCCGCCACCATCGCGCCGCTGCTGGAGTACAGCAGCACCAACAGGCCGAAGATCGTCGCCGCCTGACCCACACTCTGCAGGGTCGCCGGGTTGATGCCCTGGTCGCCGGTCAGGTTGGGGAACGCCTGCTGCAGCGCGTCGTTGATCGCGGTGGACACAGCATCGGCGCCCACCAGGAAGGCGATGCCGAACACCGCGGCGATGAGGGCGAACAGCGACAGGAACAGGTAGTACGTCGTGCCGGCGGCCAGCAGCGGCGCCCTGCCGTCGATGAAGCGAGTGACGGCCCGGAATCCGGTCCCGGCGAGCTGACTGCGGTCCTCGATGGTGGTCAGGGTCGGCGCCAGTGATTTCGGCAGCGGGTCGAGCCGGTCGCCGGGGATCGTGCCGGGCACCCCGACCGGGACAGGGACCGGCGCGGTGGCGGGGGGTTTATCAGTCACGGGTCATCAGGGGTTGCAGGCGGCCATCATGGTGCGCAGTGCCCCCACGGTCGGTCGCCATGTCTCGAGGTCCCAGGTGGGCTTGGCCCGGGCGATGACCGACAGCGGGTGGCACAGGAACTGCTGCCGCAGCCCGGCCTGGTCCGGCACCCCGCGGTGGACCGCCTGGCGCCAGGCGACGGACAGTTCGTCGCGGTCGGCCAGGCGGCCGGATCGGGTCGGCCGCACGTGGTAGACGGACCCCTCGGGGACCTGCTCGGCGGTGACGTCGGCGATGTACGTGCGGTGGGGCGCTGCCGAGCGGACCTCGGCGTCGCCCCGCGGCATCGCGTCCATCGCGCGGGTCGCCACCGACAGGTAGACGGCCAGCCCCACGATTCCGAGCAGGGCCAGCAGTTTCACGGGTTCAGATTCTCACGGTCACGGGACCGACTTGATCGGGAGCACCGCGACCGCGCCCAGGAGGACGATCACCGCGGTCGCGAGGTAGAGCACCGGGTACCCGCCGAGGACCGTGACGAAGAGGGCGCACAGCACGGGGGCGAGGACCTGGGGCATCGAGTTGGCGATGTTGATCACGCCCAGGTCGCGCGCCCGGTCGCCGGCCGTGGGCAGGACCTGGGTGATCAACGCCTGGTCCACCGCCAGGTACCAGCCGTACCCCAGGCCGAGGACGCCCGCCGCGATCATGGCCAGGCCGAAACCGGCGTTGTCACCCGGCACCAGCGCCAGGATCACCCCGGCGACAGCCATGACCACAGTGGCGATGATCACGAACACCTTGCGCTTGCCGCTGCGGTCGGAGATCCAGCCACCGAGGACGGCCGTGAGCACGGTGCCGAGGGTGTAGATCAGGAGCAGGGTCGTCTGCTGCTGTCCGGCCTGCTCGGCGGGGAACTGCAGATGATCCTGCAGGAAATACAGCAGGTAGAGGGTGGCCATGGCGAACCCCAGGGACACCAGGAACCGGGCCAGCCAGGCCCACGCGAAGTCGGGGTAGGCCTTGGGCGACACCCAGAAACCCTTGACGAACTCCCCGAGCTCGAAGGGCGGCCGGTCGCGGGCGTCCAGCGGCGGATCCTTGAGCACGAACAGGAACGGCAGCACGAACAGGACGAACAGCACGGCTGTGATGTAGGAGCCACCGCTGAGGGACAACACCACGTAGGTGACCAGTCCGACCCCGATCACCGGACCGAGCGCCTGCGCCAGGCCGATGAGCCCCGACGCGACACCACGTTGGTCGACCGGGACCTGATCGGGCACCGTGGCGGTGAGACCGGCGTAGGCGGCATTGACGGAGAACTGCACCACCAGCCACAACACGGTCAGGGCGATCACCGAGGTCATCTGGGGCAACAGCACCAGTCCGATCAAGCCCAGGAGCGAACCGCCGAGGATCCACGGACGGCGGCGTCCGAACCGCGAGGTCGTCCGGTCGGACAGGGCACCTGCCAGGGGGTTGCCGATCACCGAGCCGATCACCCCGACCCCGGTGACGACCGCCAGCGCCGCCTCCTTGCCGCCCGCACCCGCGATCTCCTCCGACAGGCGCGGAAGCAGGTTCAGGATGGGGGTGAAGAACGCCAGCATGATGCCGAGGTTGGCCAGCCCCAAGGTCGCGAGGAACACGCCGCGGACCCGTACGGTGGGCTCGGCCAGGGCCTGACCGCCGTCGATGCTCATGGCCGCAGCGTATTGCTCCACCGCAGTCGAGGGGTGATCTTCGCTGCGCTGGTGCCGGGCGCGATCCCCCGGGGTGTGCCACGCTGGTCGGACACGCCGATCGTGGTGCGAGCGAGGGGGATGCCTGTGCCGGACAACGGCGGCAGATTCGGCCCCACCAGGCTCAGCCCCTCGCAGGTCCTGCGGGAGTACGTCGGAAAGGAACCGTCGGCGAGCACCCCCCTCGGACCGGCGACGGCCCGGGTGCGTCGGGGTTCGGTGATCGTGGTCCTCCTGGGTCAGGTGCTGTGGCTCGGTGGCCTGCTCCCGGGCCTCCTCGCCTGGCCGGGCCCGGTCTACTGGTGCCTGGGTGTGGTGGTGGTCGCCTGGGTCGTGACCTGGGCGATGATCCCGGCCGAGCCCTGGATGCTGGCCGTGGTCATGGTGGTCACGGCGGTGGTTGTCATGGGCGCCACCCAGGCGCAGGAGGCGGGGTCGCCACTGGCGGCCGGCTGGTTCGACGCCGCGGCGATCACGTTCGTCGGCATGGCGACCCTGCGGCGGGCGCTGGTCGGGCTCGCGGCCACGACGGCCGTCGCGTTGGCGGCGTGGACGGTGCTCGCAGTGGTGACCGGAGGGGTCGAGGGTGGCTGGCGCTCGGTTGTGGTCTGGCCGATGGCGACCCTGTCGCTCGGACTCACCGGAGCGATCATCGCGGCAGTGGTGCGTGGCGGTGCCCGTCGGCTCGACAGCATCGCTGCGTCGGCTCAGCGGGCGGTCACCGCCGAGGAGATCGTGCGGGCCGAGGGGGAGCGCTACCGGGCCCGGGCCCGATTCCTGCACGACACCGTCGTGAACACCCTGGCGGCGCTGGGCCGGGGGATCGCCCCGGAGTCCCGTGACATCGTGGCGTTCCGGTGCCGCGAGGACCTGGCGCAGATCGACCGACTGGTTCCGGGGGCGCCGCTGCGTGATCCCGTGTCGACGGTGCAGGCCCGCGCCGCAGCCCTGGGCCTGGCCGTGCGGGTGACCGGGAACACCACGGCCTTGGCGGACGTCGACGACCCCGTGGGAATGGCTGCTTCGGGGGCGCTGGGCGAAGCCCTGCTCAACATCGACAAACACTCCGGCGTGCGGATAGCGGACTTGCACGTGGCGCGCCGCGGGGACGAAATGGTCGCGGTGACCATCAGCGACGGCGGGCGTGGCTGGGACGGAGGCCACGCGCCGGGTCGGGGTATCTCCGAGTCGATCGTCGACCGCTGCGCCGCGGCCGGTATCGCCGTCACGGTGACCACCACTCCCGGAGCCGGCACGACCGTCGAGTTGCTGCTGCCGGTGTCCCGCGACGAGGCCAGTGATGCGGTCTTCCTCGCGGAGTCGCGGATCATGACCGCGGTGGTGTGCGCGATCCTGCTGGTCGACCTGGGGGTGCGCGCCGTGCTGTCGCTCGGGATCGAGGTCGGAGCGTGGCGAGCACTCCTGGCCTATGCCCTGCTGCTCGCGGCCATGGTGGCGCCGTGGGTGGTGGGGGCCGGGGTCGAGCGACCGGCGCGGTCGGCCCTGTTGGCCCTGAGTCTGGTGAGCCTCCCGGTGGTGCTGCTCCTCCCCGAAGCCGGCGGACCGGTCAGCTGGGTGTGGTGGGGCAGTCTCGCGGGGATCGCGGTTTTCCTGGCGCTGTCGGCCATCGCCCTGTCGCCGTGGTGGGTGCTGGTGGCCTACCTGGCGCAGCTCGCCGGTCGTTGGTTCATGGCGGGAGGGGGGATCAGCGTCCTGTTCCCCGACATGCTGGTGATGGCCATCGGCGCCCTGGCTGTGGTCCTGATCCGGCGACGCATCCTGGCGCTGATGCGCGACGCCGATCAGGTGGCCCGCGACCGCGACCGGGTCCGTGTCGTCCTGCTGCACGAGACCGCCGATCAGGCGGAGTCCCTGCGGCGTCTCCAAGCCGCCACCGACGCCGCCCGTGGACCGCTGGAGGACGTCGCTTCGGGTGGACGTCAGGGCGATGACCCCGAGGTGCGTCGACGGGCGTCCCGGGCGGCCGCCTATCTGCGCAACGTGTCCCGCGTGGATCCGGGACTGGGCGGACTGGGCCTGCAGGTCCTGGACCTGCTCGACGACGCTCTCGCGGTGGGGGCGCCGGTGTCCCTCAACGTGGATCCGCACGTGCGCCTGCCGCGGGATGCTCCGGCGCGCGCTGCGTTGGAGTCCTTCGTGTCGCTACTGCGGGGACGGGTCGCCGACGGTGCGGTGTCGTTGACGATCCTGGGAGCCCCCGACGGCGGCCTGGTGAGCGCGGTGGCGCCGGGATTGGCTGCCACGACGCTGCCGGAGGCCCCGGGACTGCAGGTGACCACCGCGCCGGAGATCCCCGACTGGGCCGAGGTCTCGTGGAGTGACGGCGGTGCCCCTCCGCCGGACGGCCGTGGTTCGATGGACACACCACCACAGTGAGAGGGACCCGCATGAACCTGTACGGCTTCACCGTCGTCGGCCCGTCCGGCGAACCGTTCGAGTTGTGGGACCTGCATGGCCGGGTGGTGCTCATCGCGACTCTGCCGACGGCCGCCGAACCGTCGCCTCGTGCCGAGGGACTCGACCGTCTGGCGACGATGTTCGGCGATCAGGGACTCACGGTGCTGGGTCTGCCCGAGGCCACGGGCTCCGGCTCCGGGTATGGCGTGGGGTTCCCCGTCCTCGGACCCGAGTCGCCCGATGGGCCCCTGTTGTCGTGGCTGGTGTCGGAGTCGCCGACAGCCGGTGGCGTCGGATTGGTGCCCACGTTCACCCGGTTCCTGGTCGGCCGCGACGGAGCCGTGGTGGCGCGATTCCCCGCCGACGGCGATCCCAAGCAACTGATCGGTGCGGTGCAGGAACAACTTGCGGCGCCCGTTCCTCCGACCCCACCGCGACCGGCTCCGGCTGCCGCGGAACCGGTGGCCGCGGATCCGGTGGAGCCGGCGAACCCGACGGCGGGTCTGCCGGCAGTGCTCGACCCGGCCCCGGTGGGGGGCGATGGCGGCGCGATCATCGATGCGGAACTCGTGGACGATGACGAGGACCGGTTGGCGCAACTCGAACGCGAGGTCGCGACCCAGCGGGTGGCCGTCGACTTGGCCGAGGATCTGGCGACGCCGGAGACCTCCGTGGGACGCGACCTGCAGGACCTGTCCGACGACTTGCGCGAACTCGAGATCGACTCCCAGTTGCGGGGCGAACAGCCCTAGCCCGGGACCACCCCCCGGTGGCTCGAGTTTCCGGTGGTCGAGCGGAGTCGAGACCACTGTCGGGCGGGCTCGAGTTTCCGGTGGTCGAGCGGAGTCGAGACCCCTGTCGGGCGGGCTCGAGTGTCCGGTGGTCGAGCGGAGTCGAGACCACCGCCACTAGGGTCGAGTCGTGGCTGATCTGCTTCTCGGTCGGACCGTGTCCGAGTCCGACCCTCAGGACGTCTCCGTCGGCACCGGCGACCTGGTGACTCACGGCGTGATCGTCGGCATGACCGGGTCCGGCAAGACCGGACTCGGTGTCGTCCTGATCGAGGAGGCGCTCGCCGCCGGGGTCCCGGCCCTGCTCTTCGACCCCAAGGGTGACCTGACGAACCTGACGTTGGTCTTCCCAGGACTCACCGGTCCCGAGTTCGAGCCCTGGGTCGATCCGGCACAGGCCAAGGCGGACGGCACCGACGTCCCGCAGTTCGCCGAGAAGCAGGCCACCCTGTGGCGCGACGGCCTCGCCGGCTGGGGAATCGGACCCGAGCAGATGGCGCAGTTCGCCGGGGCGATCGATGTCTCGATCTACACCCCCGGCTCGACCGCGGGCATCCCGCTGAACATCCTCGGGTCGCTCACGGCTCCCCAGACGACCGACACCGAGGTCATGGCCGACGAGATCGAGGGTTACGTCACGAGCCTGCTCAACGTCGTCGGCATCACGGCCGACCCGTTGTCGTCGCGGGAACACATCCTGCTGAGCAACATCATCCACGCGGCCTGGTCGGCGGGCGAGGACATCGACCTGCCGACCCTGCTCGCCCGCGTGCAGCAACCACCGATGCGCAAGCTCGGGGTCTTCGAACTCGACCAGTTCTTCCCGCCGAAGGACCGTATGGAGTTCGCCATGCGCCTGAACGCCGTCTTGGCGGCGCCGGGTTTCCAGTCGTGGATCACGGGCGATCCGATCGACATCCAGAACATGCTGTTCGGCGCCGACGGACGGGCCCGGTGCGCCGTGATCACCACGGCCCACCTCTCCGACGAGGATCGGCAGAGCGCCACGTCGCTGATCCTCTCGAAGGTCGTCACCTGGATGCGCCGGCAGAGCGGCACCACCGATCTGCGGGCACTGCTGTACCTGGACGAGGTCGCCGGCTACCTGCCACCCACGGCCAACCCGCCCACGAAGAAGCCCATCATGTTGCTGATGAAGCAGGCGCGGGCATTCGGGCTCGGAGTCGTGCTGTCCACGCAGAACCCGGTCGACGTCGACTACAAGGCGTTGAGCAACGCCGGGACCTGGATGATCGGTCGGCTCACCACCGAACGCGACAAGGCTCGGCTGCTCGAAGGCATGTCGTCGGCCGCGGGCGGTGTCGACGTCGCTGCGGTGAGCGAGAGCATCTCGGCCTTGGGAAAGCGGCAGTTCCTGATCCGCAAGGCAGGACGCAACGACGTCGAGACCTTCGGCACCAAGTGGGCCCGGTCCTATCTGCGTGGACCGATGACCCGCGATCAGATCGCGCAGGTGATGGCCACCCGCGGGTCCGCGGCCGCCGCCCCGGCTCCGACCCCGGCAGCGACTCCCGCCGCTCCCGCGGAGGTCCCTGCCGCGGACGTCGCTGCTCCCCCGGCTGAACCGGCCGTTCCAGAGTCAGGGGCCGCCCCCGTCGTGGACACCCTGCCCCCGGTGGCCGGGGCCACGGCTGCGCCGTTGGGCGACGACGAGACTCCGGTCATGCCCCAGCCCGCGCCGGGGACTGCGTTCGCCTTCCTGGACCCGGCAGCCCCGTGGGCGGCTTCGGTGGGGGCCGTGGCCCCGACGGGGTCGGGTCAGCGACTCGTCGCGGGAGCGGCCGCCCGGGTGATGCTGCGGTACGACGACGCCCGTGCGGGGGTGACGCACGACGAGGAGTACGAGGCCATCGTGTTCCCGCTGCCCGAGCACACCGCGACCCTCACACCCATCGTGGTCGACTACGACGACCGCGACCTCACCACGACTGCCCCTGCGGCCGCCCGCTTCGCCCTTCCGTTGGCCAAGGTCGACACCAAGACGTACTGGACCCAGTTGCGGCGGGACCTGACCGACTTCCTGGTGCGCAGCAAGACCGTCGAGGTGTTCGCGAACAAGGCTCTCAAGGCCTACTCGCGGGTCGGCGAGTCTGCCGAGGAGTTCACCCAACGGTGTTCGCAGATCGCCATGGCCGAGGCCGACAGGAAGGTCGCGGCGCTGCAGACCAAATACGAGTCGAAGGTCCGAGCCCTGCAGACGCGGTTGGCGACGGCCTCCGGCCAGGTCCAAGCCGCGGAGTCCGCCCGCAACCAGGGGGTACTCGGCGACGCCGCGTCGGTGATCGGTGGGTTCCTCGGCGGTCGGCGTTCGACGTCGTCGATCGCAGCCGCTGCCCGCCGCGCCCAGACCGCGCAGAACCGTGCCAACACGGCGCAAGCCAAGGTGGACGACCTCCAGGCGCAGATCACCGACGTCGAGGCCCAGTTGACCAACGAGGTCTACGACATCCAGGCGGAGTGGCAGGCCAAAGCCGCCGAGATAGTTCCCGTACCGATCACGCTGGCCAAGTCCGATGTCCGCATCGTGGATCTGCGCCTGATCTGGGTCCCGGTTGCCTGACCGTGGTCGAGGATGCGTCGCCCGCCGATCGGCACCACCATGAGCAGGTGCCCGTTCCCGATCACGCCGAGGCCGTCATCGTGGGGGCCGGACTCGCGGGGCTGAACGCGGCGCGGGAACTCGTGGCGCACGGGGTCGATGTGGTGGTGCTGGAATCCGCCGATCGTCCTGGCGGCCGCGTGGCGACTGACGCCGTCGACGGGCGTCTGCTCGACCGGGGTTTCCAGTTGTACAACCCGGCGTACCCGGAGGGTGCCCGGGTGTTCGGCCCTCGGAGGCTGGCGCTGCGCGCCTTCGCCCGTGGGGTCACGGTCATGGGCGAGGCAGGACCACTGGAACTGCGGGACCCGCGCCGCGATCCGCTGTCGGTGCGAAACCTGCCGCGGGTGCCCGGCGGCCCGGTGGCGCTGGGACGCTTCGCCTCCTACCTCGCCCGCTGCGGTTTCCTGTCCGTGACGCGGTTGGGCGAACGCCCGGACGAACCGATGCGTGTCGCGCTGCGGGAGGCGGTCGGCAGCCGGGACTTCTTCGACGCGGTGGTGCAGCCCTTCCTGGCGGGGGTTTTCGGTGACCGTGACCTGGACACCAGCCGACGGTATGGGGATCTTGTCCTGCGTTCGTTCGTGCGGGGCACGCCGTCACTGCCGAGCCGGGGGATGGAGCAATTGCCTCTCGCGCTCTGCCGCGACGTCGGCTCCGACCGGATCCACTGCGGAGTCCGGGTGCAGGCGGTGACGCCGACAGCAGTCGTCCACGACGGGGGCACGATCCGGGCCGACCGTGTGGTCGTCGCGACCGACGGTACGACCGCCGCGGCACTGGTCCCCGGGGTACCGGCACCGCAGTGGAACGCCCTGACCACGTGGTACTTCTCGGCCCCTGCCGACGGTGTGCCGGCGGACCCGAGGTTGCTCATGGTCGACGGTCGGAGCCGGGGCGTGCTCGTCAACGTCGCGGCTGTGTCCGCGGTCGCACCCGCGTATGCGCGTCCCGGCGAGCTGCTCGTCGCGGCGACGGCGGTGGGGGTCCACGACGGCGATGCCGGGGCGCGACGGCACCTGGGCACGTTGATCCCCGGAGCCGACCGCTGGGAACTGGTCGGGCGTTATGCCATCCCGCGGGCGTTGCCCGCCATCGTCCCCCCTGCCGACCTGCGGGGGCGCCAGGACTTCGACGGCATCCTGGTCGCCGGCGACCATCGCGACACCCCGTCCATCCAGGGCGCGCTGGTAAGCGGCCGTCGGGCGGCCCGCACCGTCGTGCGGGAGCGCGCGCGGTGATCACCCGACGATTCGGCCGCACGGGTCTCGACATGCCCGTCTTCAGCTGTGGCGGGATGCGTTTCCAGCAGGCGTGGAAGGACACCGGCCAAGAGATCGAGCCGGAGGCGCAGGCCGCGTTGGCCGAGACGGTCGGAGCCGGTCTGGCCCTGGGGGTCAACCACATCGAGACCGCCCGCGGCTACGGGACGTCCGAGCGGCAGCTCGGGATGCTCCTGCGTGAGCTCGACCGGGACTCGATCATCCTGCAGACCAAGATCGCCCCGACCCCGGATCCGGCGGACTTCGCCGAGCACTTCGCCGAGTCGCTGCAGCGACTCTGCACCGACCGGGTGGATCTCCTGTCGCTGCACGGGATCAACACCTGGGAGAAGTTCTGGTGGGCCGTCCGGCCGGGTGGCTGTCTGGCACGGGCGCGCCAGTTCCAGGCCGAAGGCCGGGTGGGTTCGGTGGGGTTGTCGACCCACGGGACCACCGATCTGATCGTGTCGGCCCTGGAGCACGACGGCGACGGCGGATTCGACTACGTGAATCTGCACTGGTACTTCATCACGAGACGCCACCAGCGGGCGCTCGATGTCGCCACCGAGCGGGACATCGGAGTCTTCATCATCAGTCCGTCCGACAAGGGCGGTCGGCTGTACGAGCCGCCCGCGACGCTGGTCGACCTCTGCGCCCCGTTGTCACCGCTGGTGTTCAACAATGCCTGGTGCCTGTCGAACCCCCAGGTCCACACGCTGAGTCTGGGTGCCGCGCGGCCGTCCGACTTCGACCCGGTCCCGGACTCGCTGGCGGCGCTGGCCGATCCGCAGTTGCTGGCGGGAATCGAGGAGCGGCTGGCGGAGGCGATGCGCGAGGCGGTGGGAGTCGATCACCCGGATGAGCTGTGGGCCGGACTGCCGGACTTCGTCGACGCACCAGGATTCGTGAACCTACGGGTGATCACCTGGCTGCGGGGCCTGGTCCTGGGCTGGGGAATGACCGAGTACGCGACGGGTCGCTACCGGATGCTGGGGAACGCCTCGGACTGGTTCCCGGGGCTGAACGCGGCCCACGCCGGCGACCTCGACCTCAGTCGCGCCGTCCGCGAGTCGCCGTTCGCCGCCGACATCCCCACGTGGCTCGCGGAGACTCACCAGCTGCTCGGCGGCTCCCCCGTCCAGCGCCTGAGCGCCTCTGACTGAGACCGCAAACCTCGGGCTTGGGTACAGGCCTCGGTCATGTGACGGCTTCCTTGCCCGAGGTCTGTACCCACGCCCGCGGTTTGCGGTCCGGGGGCCTGAGTCGGCGGTCAGCGGGACGTGCGGCGCAGGTGGTTCATCGCCTCGGTGAGACCGTCCACGGTGAGCGGGAACATGTCGAAGACGGTGCCTATCGCCTCGATCGTCGACCCCGGCCAGCGGGAGGCCGGCTCCGGGTTCAGCCACACCGCCCCCGGATAGTGCTGCTTGAGCATGTGCAGCCACTCGAACCCCGAGATCCCCGTGCGATCGGTCGGGGACAGTTGCCCGCGTTGTCCGAGTTCGTAGGGGGCCATGTACGCGTCGCCGACCATGATCAACTTGTAGTTGCTGCCATAGCGGCGCAACAGGTCGCGCAGCCACACGGGATCGGTGAACCGGTCGGTCTCGAAGACCTTCCCGTACGGGAGGTTGTGGAAGTAGAAGACCTGAAGATCCTTGAAGTGTGTCGCCTTCTTCGTCGCACTGAACAACTGAGACATCAGTGACGCGTACGGGAACATCGAGCCGCCCACGTCGATCAAGAGCATCACGTGGGTGTCGGGTCGGGTGGGCGGGCGCGTCACGACCTCGATCTCGCCGGCGTTGCGGGCCGTCGCGTCGATGGTCCGTTCCATGTCGAGTTCGACCTCGGCGCCGTCGCGCACGAACGCGCGCAGTCGCCGCAGCGCGATCTCCATCTGTCGGATGTCCAGGGTCACGTCGGAGCGATACCCCTGATACTGGCGCGCATCGGCGGTGCGGAACGCCATGCGTCCGCCCCCCGACGAACCGGTGCTGATCCCGCCCCCGGCCAGTCCCCCCTCGCCGAACGGCGAGGTGCCCTGCGTGCCGATCCAGGTGTTGCCGCCGTCGTGGCGCTCGGTCTGCTCGCGCTTGCGCTGCTCGAACAGGTCGCGCAGTTCGTCGATGTCCAGCGAATCGAGGAGTTCCGCCTCGTCGATACCCAGCGCCTCGAGCTCCTCGCGCGCCTCGTCGAGCCACTCGCGCAACTCGTCGGTCAACTCCAACAGTGCGGAATCGTCGGTGACGCCCTTGAACTCGGCGAGGAACGCGCGGTCGAACGCGTCGAGGTGGCCCTCGTTGTGGATCAGCAGCGACCGGGCCAGGAAGTAGAAGCCGTCGAGGGACTCGCCGTGCAGGTCCGCCGCCAACGCATCGCCCAGCGCCAGCGCCTCCTGGGTCCCCACCGGCACGCCCATCCGCCGCAGCCGGAAGATCAGCGGCACATAGAAGGGCGCGGTCCGACTCACATGAATCGCCGCCGGTTGCGCCCGTTCGCGTCGTCGTCGAAGGCCTCGAGGTCCTGCTCCTTCTTGAGCAGCGTCCCGAGGAACGGGGTGTCGGTGCTCGTGTCGACCTCGGTGATGCCCAACGACTGCAGCATCGCGATCCAGTCGATCAGCTCGCTCGTGCTCGGGCGCTTGCGCAGTCGCTCCATGCTGCGCACCCCGTAGAACACGTCCAGCGCGTTCTGGAGCAACTGCTCATCCAGGCCGGGGTGATGAACGGCCACGATCCGGCTCATCAACTCCCGATCCGGGAACGTGATGAAGTGGAAGACACACCGACGCAGGAAGGCGTCGGGAAGTTCCTTCTCGGCGTTGGACGTGATGATCACGATCGGCCGGTGGCGCGCGGCGACGACGTCGCCGGTCTCGGCCACGGTGAACCGCATGCGGTCGAGCTCGTGCAACAGGTCGTTGGGGAACTCGATGTCCGCCTTGTCGATCTCGTCGATCAGAAGCACCGCCCGGCGCTCCGACTGGAACGCCCGGCCCACCGGCCCCATGTGGATGTACTCGCGGATGTCACGGACGTCGTGATCCCCGAAGCGGCTGTCGTACAGGCGCTGCACCGTGTCGTAGTGATACAGCCCGTCCTGTGCCCTGGTCGTGGACTTCACGTGCCAAGTGATCAGTTCCAGATCCTCGGCCTCGGCGATTGCCTCGGCGAGCAGGGTCTTGCCCGTGCCTGGTTCCCCGCGGACCAGCAGCGGCTTCTGCAGCACGAGGGCTGCCTGGACCGCTGCCTCCAGCGCCGGATCGGTCAGGTAGGAGGACGTGCCGGTGAAGGTCCGCAGATCCTCGGGAGTGGAGTCGCTCACCCGGTCAGGGTACGCGTCTGGTGGCCAACTGGTATCTGTGGCCGACGCGCTTCGCGGCGGCCCGAGATCTACCGTGGCGGGACAGCCACTGGGTGGGGTGACCATCATGAGCACTGCGGCAGCGACACGGACCGCCGGCACGGTGACGGTCGTCCTGCTGATGGTCCTGGGGCTGGTGGTGCCCGCGCAGGCCGCGGCACCGGACCCCGCGACCCTTCTGGCGCAGGCGGCGAAGGCCCTCTCCGCCCAACGGGCTTTCCAGGTGACGATGCAGTCCGGTTCCGGGTCACAGCAGTCGATGGCGCGGGTGGTGGTCACCGGCCGGGGCAGCGTGGGCACCCTGTCCCAACCCGGGTCGGGCACGGTGAAGGTGATCGGCACCCCGCGGCGGATCTTCCTGAAGGGCGACGCCGAGTTCCGCGCCAGCCTGGGAAGGCGGGCGGCGAAACGGCTCGGGCACCGGTGGCTGGCCCTGTCGACGGGATCGGCGCTGGGCCTGGGATACGGAGGCAAGGCGGACGGTTCGCTGCCGGCGGCGCGGGCGTTCGCCTCGCTGTCGTCGGTGCGTGACCTCGTGGGCTCGGTCCTGAACGACCGGATCTCACCCACCCTGGCCGGCCGCCGCGAGATCGCCGGAGTCCCCGCCATCGGGGTCCGCTCCGGATCCATGGTCGTGTGGCTGCGGGCTGTCGGTGCGCCGCTGCCGCTGGCGTTCGACGAGGTCGGAGGTGCGTCGGCGCAGGGCTCCTTCGGCGAATGGGGCACGCGGACACGAGTGGTGATCCCGAAGCGGTCGGTCAAGGCCGAGACATTGCCCGGACTGGGTCGCACCAACCCCGGATCCGGCGGCGGCCGGATCACCGGCGGCCGGTTCACGAACACACTGATCGCCCCCGGGGCGGGCATGGTCGGCGTACGGCTGGGGGACACGCCCGCAGCCGTACGCAGCGCGGTGGGCAAGCCCTACGACATCACCGCAGGCACCAATGTCTTCGGACCGTTCTCGATGTGGCATTACCGCAACAAGCTCCACATCGACCTGAACGGCGGCCGGGTGGTGGGGCTGTCCCTGTCGGGTAAAGGGGCGAGGACGGCCGACGGGATCGGGTTCGGGAGCCCGCTGTCGCGACTGACCTCGACCTACTCGCTGCAGTGCGCCCACGGCGGCAGTTCCCGCTGGACGGACTGCACCCTGGGTGACACTCTCATCGGCGCGGTGGTCACGACCTTCCGGGCCGAGCGCGGCAGGATCCGGGAGATCTCGATCGTGCGGATAGTGGACTGAGTGAAGGTAGCTGAGCGGACCCGCGTCAGTCCCCACTCTCGATGAGGTGCCGCAGCGCCAGCAGGAGACTCGTGACCAGCTCGGCAGTCGCCGGATCGGTCAGGTGACCCTGGTCGTCGAAGCGCTCACCCGCCCGGAACACGATCACCTCGGGCTTGACGACCACGCGGGAGTCGATCCACACGAAGCACTGCCGAAGGGCCAGCTGGGCCCGCACGCTCCCGAAGTTCGTGGGGGCCGCCCCCATGATCGCGACCGGCTTGTGCAGTAATGCTGACGATGCTGCCGGCCTCGACGCCCAGTCGATCGCGTTCTTCAGACCGCCGGGGATGCTGTAGTTGTACTCCGGGGTGGCGATCAGGACACCGTCGGCCGCGATGATCCGCTCGCGCAGATCGCGTGCGACCTCGGGAGGATCGTCGGTGTCCAGGTCCTGGTTGTAGTGCGGCAGTTCCGCCAGGCCCTCGTAGTGGTCGAACTCCATGTCGTCCGGAGCCACCTGCTCCGCGGCCCTCAGCAGGGCCGTGTTGAACGAGCCGTTCCGCAGGCTCCCCGAGATCGCGAAGATGCGCATGCCCCGACCGTAGGCCACCGTGGTGGTGGTCGGTGCGCCGAGGTGGGCGGCTACTCGGCGGATTCGCGCTCGATCTGCAGCCACGCCTTCATCGTCGCCATGCCGCCGGCGAGGGTCGCCGCGTCGTAACCGCGCTGCATCAGGATGCGGGCGGCCAGGTAGGACCGGAAACCGCTGGCGCAGTAGGCGTACACCGGACGGCCGACCGGGATCTCGTCGATCCGGTCCCGCAGTTCGGTGTGGGGGATATTGATCGCCCCGGGCAGGGCCCCGCGAGCCACCTCGCGGGCGGAGCGGGTGTCGAGCAGCACGGCATCGTCGGGGAGCCGGTCGAGGTCCTCGCCGTACCAGAACCGCACGTCGCCCCGGAGCAGGTTCTGAGCCATGAACCCGGCCATGTTGATCGGGTCCTTGGCGGAGCCGAACGGCGGGGCGTAGGCGAGCTCCAACTCGGCCAGGTCGTCGATGGTGAGGCCGGCGCGCAGCGCGGTCGCGATCACGTCGATACGTTTGTCGACGCCGGAACGGCCCACGGCCTGGGCGCCCAGGATCCGGCCGTCGGGGGAGAACAGCAGCTTCAGATGGATCGACGACGCCCCGGGGTAGTAGCCGGCGTGGTCGTTGGGGTGCAGATAGACCTTGCGGAAGTCGACACCACGGGCGGCCAGCACCTTCTCCGACGCCCCGGTGGTCGCCGCGGTGACGTCGAAGACCCGGACGATCGCGGTCCCCAGCGCCGGGGGTCGCTGCGCATCGCGCTGGAACAGATGATCCGCAGCCGCGCGACCCTGGCGGTTGGCGAGCCCGGCGAGGGGCACGACGCCGACCTGGTCGGTCACGGCATCGGTCACCTCGACGGAGTCGCCCACGGCGTAGATGTTCGCATCGCTGGTCAGGCTGTGGGAGTCGACCCGGATCGCGCCGCGTACCCCGAGGTCCAGATCGGCAGCGGCGGCGAGGTCGCTCTCGGGGCGCACCCCGATGGCGAGGATGACGAGGTCGGCGGGCACGACGGTGCCGTCGGACAGCACCACCGAGTCGTCGGTGATCTCGGTCGCACTGACCCCCAGGTGGACGTCGACGCCGGCCCGCGCGAGTTCAGACTGCACCGTCCGCGCCATCTCCGGATCCAGCGGCGCGAGCACCTGATCGGCAAGATCGACCAGGGCGACCGACACCTCGCGATGGACGAGCGCCTCGGTCATCTCCAGGCCGATGAAGCCGGCCCCCAGCACGACCGCCCGGCGAGCGCCACCGTCGACCAGGGCCGAGATGGCGTCGACGTCGGGGACGTTGCGCAGCACGTGGGTGCGTCGGCGGACCTCGGGTCGGTCGAGTCCCTCGATCGGGGGGATGATGGGCGCCGCGCCCGTGCTCAGGACCAGGACGTCGTACGGCTCGGTGACCCGTGTGCCGTCCGGGGTGCGGACGGTGATGGTGCGTGCTTCGCGATCGATGCCGGTGACCTCGTGACCCACCCGCACATCCAGTGCCAGCGATGCGGCCAGTGACTCCGGGGTGTGCAGGAGCAGGTCGTCGCGCTGACTGATCTCACCCGCCACGTAGTAGGGCAGGCCGCAGTTGGCGAACGACACGTACGGGTCGCGCTCGAACACCACGATCTCAGCCGACTCGTCGAGCCGACGGGCTCGCGCAGCGAAGCTCATACCGCCGGCGACGCCGCCGACCACCAGAATCCTCATGCGTCCTCCGCCGACATCATATACCCCCGGGGGTATATGACTCAAGACGATTCGATGCTGCGGACCAGCGCCCGACCTTCCGGTGTGGGCAGCTGTCGCACCACCCACGAGGAGCGGTCCATGGCCGACTGCACGCGGGTGGCCAGTGTGCCGTCGGTGATGAGCGACTCGAGTCGGCTCCCGGGGCACTCGGTCTGGGTGCTGTAGTCGCGGTGCCCGCGGATCCGACGCACCGGCACGTCATAGCGCTGCGCGGCGGCGGCCATCAGGTGAACCACCGACCGCAGCATCGCACGCGTGGGCCGTTGGCCGGAGCCCCCTTCGTAATCGCCTTCGCAGCAGATGAGCAGGTGGCCCGTCGGGTCGTACTCGGTCTGGGTGTCGCCCCGGAAGCGTGGGTTGCGGCCCTGGAAGATGTTCCCCCGGCGATCGACCAGGTAGTGGTAGTCGATGTCCGGATGGCCCTTGTCGATCATGTGCCACTGCTGGTGCTGGCGCACCCGGGCCGGCGAAAGAGAGTCGTCGGTGAGTCGGACCCCGGAGTGGTGCAGCGTGATGCGTTCGATCACGTGGCGCTCGCGACCGGCATGGGGTTTCATGGCCCCCCACGCCCGCCGGCCGATGACGGGGACGGTGCGGTCGGCTTCGGTGCCCGCGCCCGCCCCGGCGCCTGCTGCAGCTCCGGCTGCCGCAGCGCGGGCAGCGGTCAGGGCTACCGGGGTCAGCGCGGCTGCGGCCAGGAAGGTGCGTCGAGGGAGGGTCACGAGAGTCCCGTCGGGTCGGGCGTGCAGCGCACGTCGGGACGGTCGCCGGATTTACGGCGGGGTAGTTCACCCTTGCCGAGGTAGCGGTTGATGATCCGTCGGGAGCAGCTGTTGTCGAGCGACACCGCGTGGCTCATGGTGTCGGTCAACTCGACCAGCGAGGAGCGCGGGAACAGCCGCCGTACGGTCAGGCTTCCCGAGAACGGGGTGGCACCGTCGTCGGAGCCTCCGATCAGGAGGAGCCGGGACTCGTTCCCCACCGTGACCCGCGGTCCCGCCGGGGCCGGCCAGTACAGGCAGGGGGCGTTGAACCACGTGTTCATCCACACCACGTCGCGGGACTTCGGGTAGATGGACCAGGCGTCGGACTTCCACGTCGACCAGTCGGCCGGCCACGGGGCGTCGGTGCACTGGACCGCGTTGTAGACGGCGAGCATGTTGTCGTCGCCGAACATGGCCGTCTGGCGGTACGCCTTGACCAGTGGTCCTCCGCGGCCGGTGCGGGCGTACTTCGCGAAGAGGTCGGCCCGCGAGGCCCACACCGCGGTCGAGTAGGTGACCTCGTTGAAGATGTCGGTCCACTCCGAGGATCCGATCTTGCCCTTCGCGGGGTGCTGGGCAAGACGTCGCTCGATCGTGCGGTACGTGTGCGACACCTTCTTGCGGGTGTTGCCCAGACCGAACTGCCGAGGGTTGTCAGCGATCCACGCGTACCACCGGTTGAGGATCTTCTGCATGGCGAGGTCCTGGTCCAGGTTCGCCTGGTAGAACGCCCGCTGCGGGTCGACGTTGGAGTCCAGGACCATGCGACCGACACGATCGGGGTACTGGGTGGCGTAGACCTGCGCGAGGTACGTGCCGTAGGAGAAGCCGAAGAAGTTGAGCGTGGGCGACCTCAGGGCTGCGCGGAGGAACTCCATGTCGGCCGCGGAATCGGTGGTTCGCATGTGGTCGAGCAGGGTGCCGCCGTCGGCGGCGCAGGCCTGCGCGTACTGCTTGGTGCGCTTGAGCCACTTCTTCTCGTTCGACGACGGCTTCGGGAAGTAGTCGGGCCGGGCGAAGCCCGAGTAGTCCGGGATACAACTCAGGCGCGGGCGACTCTCGCCGACCCCGCGGGGGTCGAAGCCGATCCAGTCGTAGCGGCTGCGCACCGACTCGGGGAAATTGTTGGCGATCAGCGACAGGTCCAGCCCGGAGCCGCCCGGACCCCCGGGATTGACCAGCAGGGCGCCGCGGTACGTGCGCGCGCCGGACGTGTGGGCGATGCGCGACACCGCGAGGCGGATCGTGGTACCGGTCGGATCGGCAGGATCCAGCGGCACCCGCACGTCCGCACAGCGAGCGCCCTGCGAAGCGAGCGCATGGTCATCGCATCGGTGCCAGGAGATCCGCGCCGGGGATTCGGTCGGCGCGGTCGCCGCCGCCGTCGCCGGTCCCACGCCGAGCATCGGTGTGGCCAACGCCACGGTCGCCGTCACTGCGGCGATCGACCATCCATTACCCACGGATCCTCCTTGACCACGCCAGGGTACCGGCGGGGGTAGCATCGAGCCGTGATCTTGGCGCTGCCGTGGGTACGGGCTGCCGCGACCGGTGGGCTCATCGCTACCGCCGGAACCGTGGCGCACCGTGTGGCCGGCGCGCATGAGGTGTCCATGGCGGCAGTAACCGCAGTCGCGGTGATGGCGATCCTCACGGTGAGACTCGTCCAGGGCGCTGCTGGTTCTTTTCTGCGGACGGCCGGCTTGCTCGCGGGGGGTCAACTGCTGATCCACCTGCTGCTGGGCGTCGGCCATGGGGGAGTTGCCGGCCACGTCCACGGGGTGACCGCAGCTGCGGGCCATCACGACGGTCTGCGCCGGTCGGCGGGGGCCGTCGGACCGCAGTTCCTTGCCGGGGTGGGCGATGCAATCGCAGCGTTGGCGCAGCAGCCGTCGATGGTGGCCGCCCACGTGGTCGCGGCGCTGGTCATCGGGCTGTGGCTGACCGGGGGTGAGCGAGCTGCCGTGGCGGTCCTTTCCATGCTGGCTGCCGTCATCCGCGCTGTCCTGCCGGAGCCGGTACCCGTCGGGGTGCCCTCGGCACTGCCGACGCTTCCTGCGCGCGTCCGCGCTTTCTCGTCGCGTTTCGCGAGGGCTGGGGGGAGACGGGGGCCACCGGCGTCCCTCAGCGCCCTTGCCGTTCCTGTCTGATCCCGGTCGCGTCGGGCAGGTTCCGATCCCCTCTGCGGATCCCTGCGGCCGACCACCACTACGAAGGAACAGAAGAATGACCTCAACTCACCCCACCCGACGCCGCCTGGCCACGGCCGCGGCAGTGTCGACACTCGCCCTGGCCGGCCTCGCCGGTTGCTCCAGCAGTTCGAGCTCCTCGGACAGCAGCGCCAGTGCCTCCGCCTCCGGATGCCCGGTCACCATGGCCGAGCCCTGGGTCAAGGCGGCCGACAAGGGCATGACGGCCGCGTTCGGCACCCTGACCAACACCAGTGGAGCCGAGGTGACCATCACCGCTGCCTCGACCCCCGCGTCGCAGTCGACAGAACTGCACGAGGTCGTCGACGACAACGGCAAGATGATCATGCAGCCGGTTGCCGGCGGTTTCCAGGTCCCCGCCGACGGGACCCTCACCCTGGAACCGGGCGGCTTCCACATCATGCTGATGGATGTGACCAAGCCCATCGAGGCTGGTCAGGAGGTGTCCTTCACACTCACGTGCGCCGATGGTGCGACGACGGAGTTCACGGCCCAGGCGCGCACCTACACCGGGGCTGACGAGGAGTACCAGAAGGACGGCATGACGGACATGGGGTCCATGACTCCGTCGCCGAGCATGTCCTGATGGCTCCCCCCGAGGGGGGGAGGCGAGGCCTGTCGCGACGGCATCTGCTCGCAGGTGGCGCCGCGGCACTGGGCGTGCTGGCTACGGCCGGCGCCCCCAGCCGGGCCGATGCTGCCCTCACTGTCAGTTGTCACGGCCCGCATCAGGCGGGCCTGGAACCGCCGTTGCCGGCCCATGCGGCCTTCGTGGCGCTGGACCTGCGTCGCCACGTCGGGCGGGACGACCTGCGGCGTCTGCTGACCATCTGGGCCGACGACATCGCCCGACTCACAGCGGGAACTCCCGCATTGGCCGACACCGCGCCCGAACTCGCGCAGCCAGGGACCGGGCTCACGGTGACGGTGGGATTCGGACCCGGCCTGTTCCGAGCGGCGGGCGTGACCGATCGGATGCCCGACTGGGTGGCGCCGCTGCCGGCCTTCGCCGGCGATGAACTGAGCGACCGATGGTCGGGCGGTGATCTGCTCCTGCAGATGCGCAGCGAAGACGCATTGGATCTTCAGCATGCGCAGCACATGCTGCTCACCAACGCGGCCGAGTTCGCTCGGGTGCGTTGGGTGCAGCGGGGGTTCCAGCGGGCGGCGGTGGCTCGCACGCCAGGAGCCACCGGCCGCAATCTCATGGGGTACGTCGATGGGACCGTCAACCCCACGCCGCAGACACCGGACTTTGACGACGTCGTCCGGGTGGCCGACGGACCCGCATGGCTCGTCGGCGGCAGTGGCATGGTCTTCCGGCGCATCCGGATGGATCTGGAGCGTTGGGGATCGATCGACCGGCGCAGTCGCGAGTTGATCATGGGGCGCCGGATGGACTCCGGGGCTCCGCTCACCGGGACGGTCGAGTCGGATGTCCCGGATCTGGACGCCGTGGGTGAGAGCGGGTTGGCCGTCATCCCCGAGTTCGCCCACATCCGGCTGGCTCATCAGGTCGAACCGCACGAACGGATCTCGCGACAGCCCTTCAACTACGACGACACCACCGGCGCCGAACCCGACGCGGGGCTGCTGTTTGTGGCCTACGCGGCCGACCCCGTCCGGCAGTTCGTCCCGATCCAACGGAGATTGGCGGCGGGCGACGCTCTCAACACGTGGGTCACCCATGTCGGGTCGGCGGTCTTCGCGATCCCACCGGGATTCGAGCCAGGCGGCTACCCCGGGGATCGGTTGTTGGAAGCGTGAGCGTCGGAGCCCGAGGTGCGGTGACCGACCCGATCTGACAGGCTGGCGACCGGTCACCCGGGAGGAATGTCCATGGCTCAGATCGAACTCGCCGACCGACTGCCGGGGCCCGTCGCCTACGTCCTGGCCGGCGGTGCGTCGTTCGGCGCCACCCAGTGGGGCCACATCCGCGCACTCGCGCAGACCGACCTGCGTCCCGACTTCGTGGTGGGGACCTCGGTGGGTTCGCTGAACGGGGCGGTGTTGGCCGAGGATCCCGAAGCCGCGCCGGAGCGCCTGACCGAACTGTGGACGTCGGCCACCCGGCAGGAGATCTTCGGCAACGTCATGAGCCACGCGGTCAACCTCGCCACCGGGCGTCCGGCAGCGGTAAGCAACGACGGGCTTCGCGAGTTCATCGAGCGCGCCCTGAGCGCGCGTGTCTTTGGCGACCTGACCGTGCCGTTCACGGCGATGGCGACCGACTTCGACACGGGACGGGCCATCAGCCTGGACAGTGACGACCTGATCAGCGCTCTGCTCGCCAGTGCCGCGATCCCGCTGGTGTTCCCCGCCGTGGAACGCAAGGGTCGACGGCTGGTCGACGGTGGGCTCGTCGCCAACGTGCCCATCCGCGTGGCCGCGGAACTCGGCGCCCAGACGCTGGTGGTCCTCGACTGCGGGTTCACCGTCATGCCGCCCGAACGGGAGGACACCGCGACGTCACGCCTGTTGCGCACCGCGGCGATCATGGCCGCCCAGCAGGTGCGCCGCGACCTGGAACAGGTGACCGACCGCACCGTGATCTACCTGCCCGGGCCCTGGCCGATCAGGACCCGCCCCGACGACTTCCGCAAGTCCGCCGAGATCGCCTCGGCCACGTACGGGCTGACGATGTCGTGGCTGCACGCGCTCGATCCGCACGGTCCCGGCCGCTATGGCACCGCGCCGACCGATGCGCTCATGAAGTCAGATCCGCTGCCCCGGCCCGAGGAGTCCGAGCGGATCCCGGATCACTGATGTCACTGCCCGAACCCCTGCGCCCGGTCACGGGCGAGATGGGCCTGGTGACGGATCTGCCCGACTTGGCGCGACGGGTGGTGCGGGCGTGGGACCTGTTCGTGCCCATCGCCGAGTCCGTCGATCTGTCCGGGCCCACCCGGTCGCGGGGCAACAGCGCCCGCGACCTGCTGATCCCGCTGGGAGCCTGGCCCGACGCCCGCGGACTGCACGGCATGGTCGCCGACGCGCATGCCGGAGTGCACGAGGTCGAGAGCGAGAGCTCGGCCGAGAAGCGTCTGCGCGCCGCGCACCGCGATGCCACCGACGACGAGGTGCGCACCGCCCTTCGCACCGCGCGCGAGCACCTGCGCGCGTGGGTGACCGGCCCGGACCTGGCGACCGAGGCGCCGCTGGTGACGGCATCGCCCCTCGGGCCGGTGCCGATCGGCACCATGGTGCACGCTGCCGCGTTCCAGCTCGCCGTCATCGCGCGCGACCTGCGCCCGGCCGGCGCGGACGAGTCCCCCGAACTCGACGCTCTGGCAGTCGTGTCGTTGGTGGACAGCTCGGGAGCCGTGGCGGCACGCCTCGATGCCACCGCCTCGATCGCTGCGGTCACCCCGGCGGTGAGCGCCGGCGTCGGGGCACTCCCCGGGGCCTGGCGGACGGTGGTCACCACCGACGGCGACGCCCTGGGCCCGGCGGTATTGGGACCCGCCGGGCTGCTGGTGGACATCGCCGCCGGTCGGGTGGACCTGCTCGAACTGGTGCGGCGCCTGCGCCTGCGCGACGGCCGGGGCCTGGTGGGGATGTCGGTGGTGCTCGACGGGATCCCGGACCTGCCGGCAGCGGGGCTGCTCGGTCGGGTAGGCGGGTTGCTGCGGCGGGGCCGGTTCCCGGGGTGATCCGCCTCGGGCGCCGGCTCAGGCGAACAGGTCGACCTCGGACACCGCGCCGTCGGGGTCGATGTGGGCGATGTGGATCGGCAGCGACCCACCCGTGCCGGCGACGTCCAGTCGGGGCAGCAGCTGCGTGGCGAGGGTCAGCATGGCCATCGGATCGACGATCGCCTCGGGCGGATGTACGCCGGGCGTGGCGAGTTCGCCCCGGGCCATCAGGATCGCGGCGAGGGCGGCGGGTATCCCGGTGCCCTCGGCCGCACCGGAGCCCTGCGACGACAGCGAGAAGACGTAGCGGTGCGTGGCGCCGTCCTTCTCGCCGGCCACGTCGATCCGCAGGCAGCCACCCGGTTCGGTGATGCCCGCCTCGGCGAGCAGCGCGGGGCGTCGGGCCATGAGGTGGGCGACGGCGAAGTCGACCGGCACCACCGGTTCGCCGTACACCTGCAACGGTTCGGTGCCGCAGACCCCGGCGCGGACCAGATCCGCGGTCAGGGTGAAGTACGACAGGGGGAACACGACCCCGCGGTTTGTGGCCCGCCGCAGACCGGGCAGGTGACGGGGCAGGGTCACCGTCTCGGGGTGGGGGTACGGGTAGACCGGGTAGGTGCCGACCTGGCGGAAGTCGACGTCGCTGATGAACTCTGCCCCGCTCGGCTCGAGCATGCGGACGGTGATCTCGTGGCCGTCGGTCCAGACCGGGACATCGCTCATCATGGCGTGGATCCGGTGCTTGAGCACGGCCGGACCTTCGGTGGTTTCCCCGCCGTGGATGTGCATGATGTCGACGTCGGTGACGGTGTCCAGCAGGGTGTCGGCGCAGTAGCGGACCAGCACGTTGGCCAGTCCCGGCGAATTGCCCATGCCGATCAGTGCCGGCACTCCCCGTGCCACCGCCCGGTCATGCAGGTCCAGCATCTCGAGGGTGGGGGACAGGTCGTCGCAGACGTCCACATACGGCACCCCGGCACTGAGTGCTGCGGCGAGCGTGGGCGGCCCATAGCGGTAGAAGGGGCCGACGCAGTTCACCACCAGATCGGCGTCGGTGAGCAGTTCGACCAGAGCCCCGTCGTCGGAGACGTCGATCGCCGCCGTCCGGATCGGCGTAGCGACCTGTGGCCAGGTGGCGGCGGCGTCGGCCGCGGCCTCGGGATCGAGATCGGCCAGTACGAGTTCGTCGAATTCCCCGGAGAGGGCCATGGTCCGCGCGGCCGTGGCGCCGATGCCCCCGCCGGCTCCCAGTACGACTGCCTTCATCCGGACCTCCTCGTGTGTGGCCCAGTCTGACACCCGCGGGTGGTGGCTCGGGCCGACGTGGGCGGGGCCGACAACACCGGGTCAGTCGGTCGCCGGTCCCAGCGTCACGACCAGCACCGCGCCGTGGTCGTTGTGGTGTTCCAGCGAGCCGCCCGACGCCTCGGCCAGGCGGGCCGCGATGGACAGGCCGAGCCCGGTCGTTCCCTCCGTCGACCCCGCCGGCATGCCGTCGGCGGTGAACCCCGACCCGTAGTCACGCACGACCAGCACCGCGTCGTCGCGGGAGGACCCGAGCGAGACCTCGTAGGCGGTGCCCTCGTCGGTGTGGATGAACACGTTCTGCAGCAGGATGTCGACAAGCGTCGCCAGGTCGTCGGCCGTGAGGCGCACCCAGATCTCGTCCGTGGGCACCGAGACGGTCGCCGCCCGATGTTGGTCCTCGGCGAGCACCTGCCAGAACCGTGCCCGTTCGGCGACAACAGACGCGGCGTCGCAGCGAGGTCGCAGGCCTTCGCGGGCCGAGCGCCGCGCGTTGGTGATGATCTCGTCGGTCTGACGCTGCAGGGCGAGCACGTCCTCCTGCAGCCGGGACCGGACCTCGGCGTCGGAGACCCCGTCGATGTCGACACTGAGCACCGTCAACGGGGTCCGCAGCTGATGGGCGAGCTCGGCCGCGTTGGCGCGCTCGTCGGCCAGCAGTTCCTGGACCCGCTGGGCCAGCCGGTTGAGCGCGATCGAGACGTCGTGGACCTCTTTGATCGTCGAGGGCGCGGCGCGCGCCGTCAGGTCACCGTCGGCCATCTGGTCGGCGGTGGCTGCCAGGTGGCTGATCGGCGCAGCGGTGCGGCGGGCCAGCAGCCACGCTGCCGCGGCGGCGAATGTCAGCAGCGCGACGGACACGCCCGCCAGGGCGAACAGCCGTGGGGCGAGTCCCTCCCGCAGGTTGTCCGAGTCGATGGTGACCAGGACCACCCCCGTGGCGTCGTCGAACGGCACCGGAGCCGAGACGAAGACCTGGTCGCCCACGTCGAGCCGGGCCGACTCGCCGTCGCGCGCCGATTCGATCACGGGGTCGGCGCGAGGATCGACGGGATGGCCGATCGGGTCGCCGCTGGGAGGGATGAGGGTGACGGCACCTTCGCCGGCAGGCACCTTGACCGAGGAGATCCGGTCCTTGCCCCGCTTCTGCCAGTCGTTCTGCCAGGCGTCGGCGGTGAGCCGGGCGTGGTCGGCGGCCTCGCCGATCTCCTCGGTGCGCACGATGTCGCGGGCGGCCAGACCCAGTGGGATCACCAGCGCCATGAGTGAGACCGCGACCACGGCAAGACCGAACAGGACCAGGCGGCGATACATCAGTCGCCGGCAGGAGCAGTCACGTCGGTCGGGTCGTCGGCCAGGTCCGCATCCGCATCGACCGTGACACCCGACGGATCCCGCCGGTCCTCGAGCAGGACCCCGACCCCGCGATGGACGTGGATGAAGCGCGGGTCGTCGGGGTCGTCGCCCAGTTTGCGGCGCAGCCACGACAGATGGACGTCGACGGTGCGGGCGCTGTCGGTGCGCTGCCACACCTCGCGCAGCAGTTCCTTGCGGCTGACCACCTGACCGGCGTGCGCCGCCAGATAGGCGAGCACGTCGAACTCCAGGCGCGTCAGCTCTATCGGTGCGCCGTCGACGCTGGCCGTGCGGCGCGCCGGGTCGAGGGCGAGGCCGCCGATCCTCGTGGCGTTCGGACCCGACTCCGGGGCGGCACCGGCACGTCGCAACACCGCCCGTATCCGCGCCTCGAGCTGCTCCGGGGAGTAGGGCTTGACCAGGTAATCGTCGGCACCCGCGTCCAACAGGTGCACGATCATGCCCTCGTCGTCGCGGGCCGTGGCGACGATCACCGGGGTCTGGGTCACGGCGCGCAGCATGCCGAGCAGGCGGTCGCCGGGCACGTCGGGCAGCCCCAGGTCGAGGATGATCACGTCGGGTTCCTGGGTGAGCATGGTCTGCAGCCCGTCGAGTCCCGTCGTGGCGGAGTCCACCGCGTGGCCGCGGGCGGTGAGCGCCCGGATGACGGCGGTCCGGATGCCCGGGTCGTCCTCGATCAACAGCACGTGTGCCACAGGGTCAGCCTAGGGCTCTCAGGCGCGCCGGTCGCGCAGCCGCAGCGCGGCCGCGGGACAGGTCGCCACCGCGGTGCGCGCTGCCGAGATCTCGTCGGGGGCTAGTTCGCTGCCGCGGGTGTCGACCCCTTGCGGATACCCCCACCGGTCGCCGTCGAGGCGCTCGGGGAACGCCGCCAGGCACACGCCGTGTCCCTGGCACCGGGTCCAGTCGATGGTCAGGGTCGTCATCGCGAGCCTCGGATCGTGGCCAGGGCGGACCGGACGGCGGCGGCGGTCGCGGAGGGATGGGCACACAGGCCCCGCCCGTCGATCTCGGCCAGCACCGGATGAGGGTCGTGACCGCGGGCCAGGGTGTCGGCGAGCGCCGGCAGCCCGGCCACGCACGGTCCGCACTGTCCGGCGGATTCGGCGGCGAGCACCCGGGTCATGGCCGTCAGCACGATCCGCGGATCGAGGGACCCGGGCAGCCAGACCATGGCCCCGGCTCCCCACCGGCCCCCGACATCGGCCAGCCCGGCCCAGGTCAGCCGACCGGAGGCGGCGTCGGGCCAGCGGACCCACGCTCCGTGCCAGCCACCGGTGACGACCAGGGGTGACCCGGCGTGGACGCCCGCGGCGTTCGCGGCGTCGCCGAGTGTCGCAGTGACCGGGAGTTCGTACACCCCGGGACGTTCGACCGCGCCCGACACCGTGGTGAGCGCCGTCGCGGGAGCGATGCCCCGTACCGCCAGCGCCAGTCGGGCAAACGTCTCGACATTGCTCACGAGCACGTGACGCCGACGTCGACCGGGCCGCCGTGGCGGCAGGCCCAGGTCGCCGGGCACCTGGTCGCGGCCGGACACGGCGTTGACCACGGCCGTGGCTTCGCCGCCGACGAAGGCGGTGGTGCCGGGACGCACCTCGACCCCCTCGTGGCGCTCGGCAGCCGCGCGGGACACCGACGCCAGGGCGTCGGGCCGATGCGGATCGACGATCACGACGATCTGCGCGGCGCCCAGGGCTCGTGCGGCGGCGACGGCGCCGTCGATGACCAGGTGCGGTGACTGCCTGAGCAGGGCGCCGTCCTTGGCGCTGGTGGGTTCCCCTTCGCTGCCGTTGACCACGACTGTCCCGACCCGCAGGCCGCCGAACGCCGCCAACTTGCGGTGCAGCGGGAAACCGGCGCCCCCGGCGCCGCGCAACCCCGCCGCCTCGGCCGCCGCGACCAGGGCGGCCAGCGGCAGATGGGGGAGTGGACCCCAGTCGGCGAGGTGGGCGGAGAGGGTCGGGGCGCCGGTCAGCAGCACCCCGCTCGAGCGGATCGTGGCCGGACGTGCGGCGGCCGGCAGGCCCGGCAGGGTCAGGCCGGGAAGGCCGGTGGCGATGGCGGTGGTCATGACCGGACTCCCACCAGCGGCCGTTCGGGGGCTGCCGCGGGTCTGCGGGTGGGTCGACTCTGGCGCACGACGATGGCCAGGCCCACGGCCGCCAGGCTCACGCATGCCGCGACCTGGAACGCCCTGCTCCCCCCATCGGTGCCCACCATCAGGGCGTGGGTCCACGCCAGCAACAGTGCCCCGTACGACGCGAAGTGCACCCGCCGCCACAGCACCGGGGCCCGCAGTCGGGTGAGGCTGGTGATCATCACGAGCAGGAACAGGTCGAAGGCGACCGTCCCCACCCCGACCCACAGCGGCTCCCAGACCGACATGCCGGGCACGACCGCCGCCGCGGGCGGCACCTCGACATAGGCGTCGGCGATGGCCAGCACGATGTGGCCGAGCAGCAGGATCACCCCGGTCGCGGCCGCTGCGCTGTGGACCGAGATCGCCGTCAGGCGCCCGGTCGGCCGGCGCAGCGCCGGACTCATGATGCCGATCACGGCGGCGACGGTGAGCATCGCCAGTGCGACGATTCCGGTCGTGCGCAGCACGAGCCAGGTCATGGAGATCATGACTCTTCCCTTCCGGGCCAACGGCCCACCCGAACCTCGGTTCCGTCCGTGGCGACCAGCCACGCGTCGAGACCCCGATCCGCCAGCCAGGGCCCGGCATCGGTGCCGAGCACGACGGCCGACGTGGCGGCGATGTTGGCGCCGCGAGCGTCGCGGGCCAGCACGCTGACGGTGTGCCAGACCAGGTCGGCCGGCTGACCGGTGCTGGGGTCGATGACGTGGGAGACCCGGCGGCCGTCGGCCAGGCGCCAGGTGCGCCGCCCGGTGCCGCTGGTGGCCAGACCGCAGTCCGACACCTCGAGTGCCTGAGCCGGGTGCTCGGGCAGGGCCGGGTCCGCGGCGACCACCCAGGTCCCGACCACGGACAGGTCGCCGCCCATGTCGGCGATCACGTCGGTCTCGAGTTCCTCGGCTGCGCGGTGGGCGAGTCGGTCGGCGAGCCAGGCCTTGCCGATGGCGCCGAGGTCGAGCGCGACCCCTGCCGGGATCCGGACGCGGGCGTGGGAGCCCGCCGGGCGGACCTCGACGTCGCGCCAGGCCGGGTGGGACATGGGCTGCGTGGCGGGAGCAGATGTGCCGTCCGGCGCCGGAAGCGTGGGGGGTGCGACCCCGTCCCGCCACGTTCGGTAGCCGGCGGCGTCGACGGCACGCCCCAGACACGGGTCGACCAGACCGTCGGACTCGGTCGCTGCGTCGAGGGCGGCGGTCAGGATGTCGACGAAGTGCCACGACACGTCGACCCAGGAGCCGGCCCGGCGGTTCACCTGGCTGATCTCGGAGGTCTCGTGGAACCGGTTCGCAGCGCTGTCGAGCCGCGCGACCGCGTCGTGCAGCAGGCGATCCAGGTGCAGCGGAGCGCGAGGGTCGTCGCTGCGGGCGGTCAGGCTCAGCGTCGTCCGCCACACGTCGAGGCGGACCCGCGCCAGAGTCGCGGTGGTCACGATGCTCCCGACGTGGCAGCCGGCGGCTTGGCGGGGGCCGGTGCCGGTGCGGGGGCAGGAGCCACGTGGGTGGTGGTCCCGCCGGACGATCCGCCGGACGAGTAGCCACCGGACGACGATCCGCCGGACGACCAGCTTCCGCCCGTCGATCCGCCGGTGGCGGGCGCCGAGTCGTAGACCGGCACCTTGCGGTAGACGATGATCGGATCGGACTTCACGTGCTTCTTCCGCACGATCGTGACCACCTTGGGCTTGACCGGCCCCGCCTGCGTCACGGGTTCGGCCGCCGTCGCGACGGCGTCGCCGTAGAAGTGGGCGCTCAACGCACCGAGGGCGAGGCCGGCACCGACGATCACGGTGCCACGGGCGGTTCCGGCAATGGTTCGCGGGTTCATGGCCCAAGGGTGACGGGAGGTCCGGTCAAGGGGCGGCCCGCCCGAAGGTCAAGGCTGCGTCAAGTCAGATCGGGCCGGGGCTTGACGATCGACAGACGTGTTCCGGCGAGGGTCGTCCGGCAGACTGACCGCAATCACAGGAGGTGTCGGAATGCGTTCCCTGCTCGTTTGGCTCGGTGTTCTTGTCGGGAGTGTGGCTCTCGGCGTGGGGATCTACACGCTGGTGGTCGCCCCCGCGACCGGAGGGCTCACCGTGTCGGGTACGTCTGCCGCCGCCCCGGAACCACGACCCACGGTGTTGCGGTACAAGACCAAGGTCGTGAAGGACCCGCCGCGCAAGAAGGTCGTCGACGTCCCGGTGCACCTGACCTCGGGTTCCGGCTCGGCGTCCGGTGGATCCAGCGGTTCCTCGGGAACCTCGCAGGCCTGGCGCGAGGACTCGTCGTCGAACGCCGGTTCCGACGACTACTCCGGTGGCAACTCGGGTGGCTCGGACGACTCGGACAACTCCTCTGCGAGCCGCTCCGACTCAGGCGACGACTCGAACTCCGGGGGCGGTTCCGATGACTCCGGTGGCGGCGGAAACGGCGGCTCGGACGACTACGCCGACGACAGTTCGGGTGGCTCGGATGACTCGGCTTCCGAGCAGGAGTACGAGGCCTCCGACGACGGCATGACCGAGGCGCAGAAGCAGGCCGCCGAGTCGGCTCGTGAGGCCGCCAAGGATCAGGCGGAGAACCAGCGCGAGGCCAAGGACGACTGACCGCCGGACGCGCGTCGTCAACCGGGCGGTGACAGTGCCTGCGTCATCCGCTCGGTCAGGCGGGAGGCCCGCACGACCCGGCGCTCCACCGCGGCTCGGACCGCTGCCTCGCTGCCCAGGATCCGGACCCGCTCCCGCGCCCGGGTGACCGCGGTGTAGAGCAGCTCGCGGGTGAGCAGCGGTGACTCCGGGTCGGGCAGCACCACGGTGACCTCGGCGAACTGGCTGCCCTGGGCGCGGTGGATGGTCATCGCGTCGAGGGGAAGCGCGTCCGCCAGCCGGATCGCCGGGATGAGCAACGGTTCGCCGGGCCGCGCGAAGGCCACGACCGGACCACCTCTGCCGGCCACTACGACGCCTGCGTCGCCGTTGTGCACTCCCAGGGTCGCGTCGTTGCGGGTGACGATCACTCCCTGACCTTCCTGCCAGTGGTCGTCGGTACGGCGCGGCAGCCACGAGCGGATCAGGGCGTTCCACTGGCTGACGCCGTGCGGCCCGCGCCGGTGGGCGCACAGGATCCGGTAGTGATCGAGCGCCGTGAGCGCAGCGGCTGCGTCGCCGGATCGGGCGCACGAGGTGACGGTCTCGGCCCACACGGTCACCTCGTGCCGTAGTCGGGCGGTGTCGTCCGGGGTGACTGTCGCCGAGTCGGTGAACACGACGTCGTCGACGGTGGCGTCGGTCAGGACCTCGACGACCCGGTCGGCGTCACCGGACCGCAGGGCCGCTGCCAGGTCGGCGATCCCGCCGTGGAACCGATGGGTGTCGGTGAGCGTCACGGTCCCGCATCCGCTCACCGAGCCCGGCTCGTCGCGCGGGGCCAGCCTCGTGATCAGCGGACCGCCCGGCGGTTCCGCCCGGACTGCGACGAGGTCGCCGAGGACAGCACCCGCGTCGACGCTGGCCAGCTGGTCGGGGTCGCCGACCAGCACGAGGCGGGCGTCGGGCCGCACCGCGTCGACCAGGTGGCTCATCAGGGGCAGGTCGACCATCGAGGTCTCGTCGACGATCACCACGTCATGCGGCAGGGGATGATTGCGGTCGTGACGGAACGGGCGGGCCGGGTCGGGGAACCACCCCAGCAGCCGGTGCACGGTCACTGCCTCGACCGGTTCGGTGGTGTCGCCTCCACCGGGCAGTCCCGCCAGTTCGGCGTTGGCCGCGTCTTGCAGACGCGCCGCCGCCTTGCCGGTGGGTGCCGCCAAGGCGATGCGCAGTGCCGGTCCTTCTCTGAGTCGCAGGGCGGCGATCATCCGCGCGATGGTCGTGGTCTTCCCGGTCCCCGGGCCACCGGCCAGGATCGTCAGGCGGCTGCTCAGCACCGCGGCGACAGCCAGCCGCTGCCGGTCCGGCGCCGGGTCGGGGAACAGTTCGGCGAGGATCCGGCGATCGTCGTCGACCCGCTCGTCGGAGGTGCTGCCCGCGTCGGGCCGGCAGCGCGCCACCAGCGCATCGCGCACCGTGGTCTCGAGTTTCCGGTACTTCTGCAGGCTGAGATGCACGTCGCTGAGCACCAGCGGCCGGTCGGCGACATGCTCCCCACGGGCGACAGCCGGGTGATGCTCCAGGGCATCGAGCCAGGTGGTCGGGTCGGGCCAGGGAAGACCGGTCGCGACCTCACCGTCGTCGGACACGGATGCCTGATCACCCACCCGGGTGAGGTCGACGGTCACCGACCCGTGCCGCAGGGCCCGGACGCAGAGCGCGGTGGCCAGCGCGACCAGTTCGTCGTCGGACCCACCGCGGGGCGAGGGGTCGGCGATCCGGAGGACCGCGGCCGCCACCTGCACGTCGCCCGTCCCCAGGACGCCGGCACTCTGGAAAGGCTCCAGCAGCCCGGCCGCCCGCACGCTCAGGTCGGCGGGGAGGTGCATCGCGCTCGGGGTCATGACAGTCCCGCCAGCAGATCGGACAGGTCGGTGATCAGCCTCGCGGGCGGATCCCACGAGAAGATCCCCGCGGGGGCAGGAGCCTCGGGGGTCATCCCCCGCACGAACAGATAGCGGATCCCGCCCAGGTGATGCTCGGGCCGGTAGCCGGGGACCCGCCAGCGCAGGAACCGGTGCAGCGCCACCCCGTAGAGCAGGGCCTGCAGGGGGTAGTGCGCGGCCATCATGGCGTCGGTCAACGCCGCCGGGTGATAGGCCGACAGCGGGAGGTGCCGGGCGGTGATGTCGCCGCCGATCCAGTTGGTCTTGTAGTCCACGACGAGATAGCGCCCGTCGTCCGGGGTGCGCAGCACCGCATCGATGCTGCCGGCCAGGAAGCCGGCCAGGGTGTCGTCGAGTCCGTCGACCCGCATGCGGTCGGCATAGGGCGCCAGTGGGTCGCCGTCGGCCAGGTGTCGGTCGAGCAGGTCCGGCACCTGGCTGAGCAGGACCGTCCGCACGCGCTCGTCGCCGCCGGCCAGGGGGAACTCGAAGTCGAGTTCGGCCCAGCGGTCGGGGAGGTCGCACAGCGCCAGGCCGGCCGTCACCGGCGTGGTCACCGTGGGCAGGACGGCTGCCGCGAGGGCGTCTGGTCCGAGGTCGGCGACCGGCCGCTCGCGCAGTGCCTCGTGACAGCAACGCCGGATCTCGCCTGCCAGATCGGGCGCCGCAGGATCGAACAACTCGTACACGCGGTGCACCACGACGCCGAACGCCGCGCCGACGGGCAGAGAGGCCCACGGCGACGGCACTCCCTCGGTCAGGTCACCGGTGGGGGCCGGGGCCGACTCGTCGGATTCGCGTTCGGGCGGATCGGCCGCCATGTGCGCCTCGTGGGCGGCGGCGGTCAGTCGGCTGTAGGACGTGCGTTGCCACGACAGGTCGATCCGCCGGTCGAACGGGGCCAGAGCCAGATGCGGCGGGGCCGCGCCGGTGGCCGTCAGGGACCCGGTTGCGGGGTCGATCGGCTCCGCGGCCACCCCCAGTGCTGCTTCGATGTCGGCGAGCGTGGTCCCGGGGTAACGGAGCTCGGGCTCACGATCCCCGGCGACCTGCGCCGACGCGACCCGCTGCAGCGAGGCGGGACCGTTGGACTTGTTTGCCGCCCACCACACCGTCACCTGGCAGGCGGCGCGGGTCATGGCGACGTAGAACTCGCGCAACGACTCGCCGGCCTCCTCTGCCTGGGACCGCCGGCGTCGGGCCGTGCGTCCGGGATCGGAGTTGCCGGTCACGTCGAGGATCCGGCGGCCCCGGTCGTCGTGGAACCGGGACGTCTGCCTGTCGGCCGACGCGTGTCGGCTCCAGGCGAACGGCAGGTAGACGATCGGGAACTCGAGCCCCTTGCTGCTGTGGACGGTCAGCACCTGCACGGCATCGGCGTCGGAGTCGAGGCGGCGGGAGGCCTCGGTCACCTCGTTCTCGTCGGCGTCGCTGCTGGTCCCCAGCCATTCGATCAGCCCTGCGAGACCCGATCCCTGGGCATGGAGTCGTTCCCCGAGGTGGCGCAGATCGGTCAATCGTCGTTCGCCGTCGGGGTGGGACAGCAGCCGTGCGGTCATCTCGGGTTCGGCGCGGCGCAGGACGGCGGCCACTCCTCCGCCGGCGAACGCGGCCGCCCACTCCTGCAGGGTCTGGGCGGTGGTGTCGCTGAGGGTGTCGCCATCGGTGGCCAGGTCCGTGCCCGTGGTGGGGAAGAAGGACGAGCAGGCTGCCTCGCGCACGAGTGCCGGACGCTGCGGCTTCTCCAGGGCACGCAGCAGTGCCAGCCAGTCGTCGCGTGCGGGGGTGGAGAGCACGTCGGTGGTGCTGGTGACGACGGCGTTGATGCCGGCGGTGCGCAGTCGGTCGCGGATCCGGTCGGCGTCGGCGTTGCGCCAGACGATCACCGCGATGTCGCCCGGCCGGACGTGGCGGCGGTCGCCACCGTCGTCGATCTCGGCGCCTCGGGACAGCAGGGCGGCGATGTCGCGGGTGAGGTCGATGTCGATGAGTTCGCGCAGATCGTCCATGCGTCCGGATGTGTCGACGGTGCGCAGCCGCAGGGGCGCGCCGGCGTGGTGCAGGCGTCGGTCCGGGCGCACCGCCAGAGCGGGTTCCACGACGATGTCCGCATCGCCCAGGGCGATGCCGGAGAAGAGGGTGTTGACGACCGCGACCAGCGGCGCATCGGTGCGGTGGTTGTGACGCAGGGTCGCGATGTGTCCGGCACTGCGCCGGGCGGTCAGGTACGTCACGATGTCGCCGCCGCGGAACGCGTAGATCGCCTGCTTGGGGTCGCCGATGAGGATCAGGGTGCAGAGATCGTGGAACACGTCGTGCAGGATCTGCCATTGCGTGGGGTCGGTGTCCTGGAACTCGTCGACCATCACGACGCGGAACCGTTGGCGCAGTTGGTCGCGGACCAAGCCGCCGGTGCCCGGATCGGTCACCGCGGACTGAACGCGGAAGACGAGGTCGTCGTAGGTGGTCAGACCGGTGTCACGACGCCGGCGGAGCACTTCGTCGCGCACCTGCCGGGCGAAACGTTGGCGTGCTGCCGGGGTGCCGGTGGGATCGGCGGTCTCGGGCAGGGCGTCGAGTTCGGCTTGGGGATCGCCCACGGCAGCCCGGGCGATGTCCTGCGCGACGTGCCACGTGAACGGCGGCTCCGCCGCCCCGGGGACGGCGAAGGTGCGCAGGTAGACGTCGCCGGCGGCTGTCGTCTCGAGGTTCCGCAGGTCCTCCGCGAAGGACTCCAGAGGATCGGTGTCCGCGACGATCCCCATGCCCGACAGGACGTCCTGACAGAAGGCGTGGGTCGTGACGATCGTGGCCGCGTCGAACGAGGTCAACGCCCGCTCCAGCCGGTCGGCGCGTTCGGCGACGAGCACGGGGTCGCCGCTCGCGAGTGCGGCGGTGACCGGGTCCTCGTGAGGGCCGGGGGTGCGCAGGGCGACCATCGTGGTGCGGATGCGGTCGCGGACCCGTTCCCGCAGTTCCCGGGTGGCGGCGCGGGTGTAGGTCATGAGCAGTAGCTGGTCGAGCGTGCACGTGCCCTCGGCGAGTGACCGCGTGGCGAGGGCCGCGATCGTGTAGGTCTTGCCCGTCCCCGCGCTGGCCTCGAGCAGGAGCGTGCACACCGGAAACGGGCCGAGCAGATCGAACTCGCTCATGAGGGAACCCCTACGACGTGGCGGGTGCCGTGGGCCAGGATCGGGCTCCAGACCCGGCGGGCCAGTGCTCCGAAGCGACTGGGTCCGTCGGCGGGCTCGCCCGGCCGAGGAGGCTCGGCGGTGAGTCCGTCGAAGTCGACCCACAGTCGGCGGACGGCGGCATCGACGGCGTCGGCCCCTTTGTGCCGGTCCGGACGTGCCTGGGCGACGCGCCAGTCGGCGCTGATCCGCGACAGCGCCTCCTCGGGGGACAGGTGGTGGCGCCGATCCACGTACGCCCGGCTCGTGGTCGGCAGGAAGGGCACCGGAGCGGTGTGGTTGTCGCGCCAGAGTCGGACCAGCAGGTCGAGCTCGGTGAGGGCATCGGCGCGACTCGGGGGGGTGCTGCGCCAGATCGCCACTTCGCCGTCGCTGTCCTTGTCGGCCTGCGCCACGATCACCGCGGTGAGGGGCAGCCCGACGGCGGCCAGGGCGAGTTGTCGGACCCAGGACCCGAGGATGGTCTTGTCCTTGAGTCGCGAGTAGCCGACGGTCACCAGATGATCGCCCCGCACCCCGCCGACCACGCCCGAGATCGATGCGCCCGACGGCAGGGTCACCGATACGGGTACGTCGCGGGGTGGGACGTCGCCCTGCGCCTGCGGCTGGCGGGCGATGGTGGCAGCCAGTGCGGCGATGGGTTCGTACGCCGTCCGTCCGAGGGAGTGGGGCGGCAGCACTCCTCGGGCGATCTCACGGCGGCACAGGTCGTCGGGGTTCTCGCCGTTCAGGAGCCCGCGGACGAGCCGGTCGCCGACACCCCAGGTCGTGAGGCCGTCGGGGCGGATCGGCACCTGCTCGTCGCTGCCCGTGTCGCGATCGGCTCGGGGCAGCCCCAGACGGCGTCGCAGGAAGTACTCGGCCGGGCTACCCAGGAACGTCACGAGATCGTCGACGGTCGCGGATTCCGGCTCCTGGTCCGGGGGCACCGGTCCGGTGAAGAACGGCGGGGCCGGCACCGACGGTCGGGCCACGGCCTCGGCACCGGCCAGGGCGGCGGGGTCGTGGCCGAACGGGTCGTCGGGCGAGAAGTTGCGCGGGTCGAACGGCTGCAGCGGATGACGGGTCACCAAGTCCTGGGGATCGTCGCCCGTGAGGTCGGCGAGAGCGTCGAGCAGTTCGCCGACCGGGACCGCCGGCGGCTGGACCTGGTTGGTGCGAACGTCGCGCCCCGCGTAGGTGATGATCACGTGATCGCCGGCCGCCATGATCGCGTCGAGCAGCTGCTGTCGATCCTCGGACGCCGGGTCGCGTTCGCCGAGGATCGGATCGCGGGCGGTGAGATCGTCGCCGGCGGCCCGGGTGGCGCGCGGGAACGTCGCATCGTCGAGGCCCAGCAGGCACACCACGCGATAGGGAACGGCCCGCATGGGGGCCAAGGAGCAGACCGTGACGCCGCCGGTGCGGAAGTTCGCCCGCGTGGGTCGACCGGTGCGTAGATCGGCCAACCACACCCGCAGGTCGCCGATGTCGAGGGTCGGGTCGTGGTCGGCGGCGTCATCGGACCAGCGCGCCACCGCGCCGAGGGCGGCCGGCACCTGCCAACTGTCGGGACCGGTCGCGTCGAACAGACCGGGGATGACGCTGTTGAGCAGGGTGACCCACTCCGACAGGGGCCGGGCGGTCCGGAGCTCCGGCAGCGTCAGCCGGATCCGGTCGACGAACTCCGCCAGGTTGCCGATGGTGGGCACCTCGGTCCCCGTGATGCCGGCCGCCGGCACGGTGGCCGTGAGCATGCCGTCGTCGGCCATCGCGACCCCGAGCAGCATCCGATCGACCCCGGACGACCAGGTGTTGTGGGGGAGCGGCAGGTCGGCGCGACGCCGATCGGCGAGGTCGAGTCCCCAGCGCACCTGGGTCTGGTCCGCCAGCTCGTCGAACCGTTCCAGGGCGTCGTCGTCGAACCCGAAGCGGGCCCGCACCGCCGGCTGGGCGGCCAGGTCGAGCAACGCGCTGCGGGTGACCCGACCGACCGCGAGATCGAACACCAGCGACAACGCGGCGAGGACCTGGTTGTCCTGCGCCGAGGTGCGGTCGGCGACCCGGACGCGCAGGTCGACGGTGCGCCCGTCGGCGACGGTGACCGAGTCGAAGGCGGCCTGCACCAGCGAGGTGTATCCCGCGAGATCGGGGCACAGAACGATGACGTCGCGCGGTTCGAGGGTGGGATCGGCCTGCAGCAGGGACAGCAGGACCTCGCGGAGCACCTCTACCTGACGGGCCCGCCCGTGGCAGGCGTGGAACTGGATGGTCGCGTCACGGCTGCCAACGCCGGGGGGTTCGCCGGACACCCGGCGCTGGAGTCGGCCCAGCATCGAGTCGGGCCGGTCCGGGATGACGACGTCGCCGGTGTCGCCGTCGGTCAGGAGTCGCCACGCGAGTTCGCCGCTGTCGCGACCCAACGACCGCAGGAGCGGATCGTCGGTGAGCGTCGGCAACGGTGACACGCGGCGCCGGGGCATGGGCGGTGTGGGGTGCATCGCAGCGATGGCCGCCCACCGGGTCGGGGACGGATCGGGGAGCCACAGGTGCACATCACGGTGCTCGGCCAGGCCACGGGCCAGGTCCAAATGCGCCGCCGGGAGACGGGTGGCACCCAGGATGCTCAGTCGTTCGGGCAGATCGACGCGGCCGGGGTCGTCACGGAGTACGGCCAACACCTGGGGGGTGCGCTCCGGAGGGGCCGGGACGTCGAGGCGAGCCGCCACCAGTCGCCACAGCACCGGCTGCCAGGCGCAGGCCGGCGGCACCGATCCGCCGGCTCCGTCGGAGTCGTGACCCGCGCGCCAGTCGCGGATGAGGGAGGGACGTTCGACGCCGTACCTGTCGAAGAGGGCCGCCACGGTGCGGGCCAGCCGGAGCCGACGCCCGGGCCGTCCTCCGCCGTCGGAACCGGTCACGTGGGTCCGCAGCGGGGCCGCCCACGGTTCGCCCAGGGAGTTGTCGATGACGTCGAGCACCGGCCAGACCAGGCGCTCGACCCGCCACGGGTCGTCGTCGTAGGCGACGCCGCTGATGTCGGCGGTGAGTTCGCCGAACAGCTGGTTCGGGGAGGGGAAGGAGACCCCGGCGCAGACGCCGTCGGTGCCGCCGGACGAGGTGCCCAGTCGCTGGGACAACTGCTGGGTGAGGTAGCGCTCCACCCCGCGGGTCGGGACGGCGATGATCTCGGGGGTGAACGGATCGGGGGGTGCCTGGCTGAGCCGGTGGGCGAGTTCCGGCAGCAGCGCGTCGATCCGGGTCGCCCGATGCACCCGGAGTCGTCCGGGTGTGGGCGCCGGTCCGGCGTCGTCCGGTGGTGCCATGTCTCGTCCCCTGTCGGTTGCAGCCACCGTAGCCCGCCCCTCCGACACAACCGGACCACCCGGGACCGCAAACCTCGGGCCAAGTCACAGGCCTCGGGCTTACAACACGTTCTGCTCCCGAGGTCTGTGCCTTTGCCCGAGGTTTGCGGTCGGTGGCACTCTGGGTCCGGTGAGTGTCCTACTCGGGGTGTCGGCCGCGGTCCTCGTCGTGGTGGGGCTCGTGGCCCTGGCGGGGTTCGTGATCAGCCGGACTGTCGTGCGGGGCAATGCGGCGAAGGCGGCCGTGGCGCTGGGGCCGGCGGCCCCCGGGGACCTCGACGAGAGCGCGGCCCTGCTCGCCCCGCGGCGGGCCTTCGGGATGCTCCGACTGTCCGGCGACGCGGTCCGGTTCGCCGACGCCGACGGCGTGATCACCACCATCCCGCGAGTCGGTCTGACAGCGATGGTCTCGGCCGACGAGGGGCTCAGGCGACCGTGCCTCGTCGTGGCGCACCAGGACGAGGCGTGGTCGTTCGCGGTCGCGGATCCCGAGGACTGGGTGCGTCGGCTGGGGGCCTGATCACTCCGCCGGGAGGGCGGAGGAGTCGACCGGCGCCAGCCGGGGGCGTTTCGGCGCCAGCCCGTCGCCGGAACTGCGACCCGTGAGTCGGCGACCCAGCCAGGGACCCAGATGGCCCGCCACCCACGAGGCGTCGGCGGCCACCCGCGCCAGCGGCGACACCGGGTCGGCCGGCGGGAGCGGCGCCAGCCAGTCCGGTGTGGGCCGGCCGAGCGCGTCGAGTACCGCCCACGCGACCCGCTCGTGGCCGAGCGGACTGAGGTGCAGTCGGTCCTCGGCCCAGAACCGGGGGTCGTCGAACACCGCCGCGTACCAGAAATCCACGACATGGGCGTCGTGCCGGGCCGCGGTGTCCAGCAAGACCTCGCGGTAGTCGCCCAGGCGACCTTCGATCCGACCCATGGCCCGGGAACGGCGCGACGGTTGACCGAACGTCACCACGTAGGTGTCGGCACCGGCCGCCGCCGTCCGCGCCAGCGCCCGGTCCCAGTCCGCGGCCATCTGGGCCAGGTCCCACCCGGGCCGCAGGGCGTCGTTGACCCCTCCGGCGATGGTGATCAGGTCAGGGTCCAGGTCGAGGGCAGCGGGCAGTTGCTCGTTCAGGATCGGGGCCAGCAGGCGGCCGCGGATGGCCAGGTTGGCGTAGGCGAAGTCGGGGGCGGCGAGGGCTTCGGCCACGCGGTCGGCCCAGCCTCGGTGCCGCCCGTCGGGACCGGGATCCTCGAGTCCCTCGGTGAACGAATCCCCGATCGCCACGTACCGGTGCCACTGCGCCATGAGTCCTCCGGGGGGTGAGCCTACGCGAGCCGAGATCCGGCCCGGAAACCGGAATCCGATCCGGAAAAGGGTGTGGGCCCCGCCCGGGGTAGGCGGGGCCCACAGTGGGGGGAGGAGGAAGGTCTTAGCCGGCGATGAGTTTCCCCACTCGCCTGATCTGGAACGCCTTGATGATGTCGACGATTCCCGACATCAGCGCCCAGGCCCCCGCGAAGATCAGCAGTGTGTAGACCCGCTCGACGAGGAACTGGCCGGACACCCAGAAGGCGATCACCATCATCAGGATCGCCGCGATGAGCGACAACCACCACAGCTCGTTCTCGGCCTTGGTCGCGAAGGCCTCGATCGCCCAGAAGATCGCCACCAGGAGGAACAGGAAGCCCAGAGAATCGGCGAGCGCGGCGACGGTCTCGCCCGGGTTGAACAACGCCCACAGTCCCGCCAGGACGAACAGAACCCCGAACAGGAACCACACCCACTTCCAGCCCTCGACCACGGTCGCGAGGATGAACTGCTGGACGCCGGTGAACAGGAACATCAGGCCCACCAGCAGGCCGACCGTCTTCACCGAGGCCGTGTCGAACTGCAGGACGATCAACGCGATGATCAGCCAGGCGATCCCCGTGATCAGCCACAGCCACCAGTACTGGGCCATGCCGTTGAGTTCGGCGCGCTCCTCGGCATTCAGGGTGCTGGTCTCGTCAGCCATCGGGCATGTCCTCCTGCATCGGGTGGCACACGTCTACCAGTCGGAGGACCCCCACGTCGCCGCGCCACGCCGGAACGCGATCGAGGCGTGATCCGCCCCCGCGGACTCAGCCGACGGCGAGGCTCAGGTCACGGCGCTGCCGTGGCCACCGGGCCGGGAGGTGCCGCTTGTACGAGACGTTGGGCAACCACAACCGCCGCGCGCCCGACACGGGCGTGGCCGGCAGGAAGTCCGACCACGGGACCCTGACGTCCTCGCCGATCATCGTCACACCCGAGGGGTCGCGGTGCATCAGCATGATGTCCATGTAGTCGGTGCGCAGCCGACTGCGGCGCACCCGCGGTGACACCGCCCGCGCCACACGCAGCGGTCGGGTCGGCTGGGGGTCGGCGAGCGGGCGGGCCAGGTCGATCCGATGCCAAGGGGACAGTGCCAGGCCCAGGACGGGACGGGCCCACTGGTAGCCGCACTCGTGCAGGTAGTCGGTGAAGGGGGCGAGCTCGTCGGTGAACAGGGCGAGATCGATGTCGGCGTGGTTCCGCCGGAACCCCTCGGAACGGACGGCCAGCCCGAGACCGCCCACGAGGAACAGGTCGGCGGGCCCTGCGTCGGCCCAGTCGCGCACCGCGGCGATGTCCCGGTGCAACCGTTCCTGCCAGGCGCCGAGTCGCCAGCGATGGCGGGGACGGCTGACGGCGATCACGGGCACAGCCAACCACCGTCCACCGGGTTCTCGGGAGCGATCCCGGTAACTCGCCGCGAGCCGTTCGCACACGGTGTTACGGTCGCGGCACTCCGGACCTGAGAGTGATCATGGCTGACACCCGTGCGACGCTGCGCGAGCTGCGGCGTCTCGTCCGGCCGTACCGGTCGCTGCTGCTCCTGGCCGGCGGGTGTGTCCTGGTGGCCGCGGGCGCCGGCCTGGCCATCCCGTGGGTCTCCGGAGACCTCGTCGATGCCGCCCTCGCCGACGATGGCGGCAGTGCACTCAATCGGACGGCGCTGCTCCTGTTGGGACTGTTCGTCCTCCAGGCGTTGGCGGGTGGCATCCGCAGTTGGTCGGTCGCGACGGCCGGTCAGTTCACGGTGCGCGACCTGCGGGTGCGGCTGTTCGACCGCGTGATGTCCCTGCCCGTCGCCTTCTTCGACCGCGTGGCGACCGGCACGGTCCTGGCGCGGCTGCAGGGCGATGCCGGCGCGGTGTACGGGTCGGGCGCGGGGACAGGGCCGCAGACCGCGTACGCGGTGCTCAGTCTGGTGGGTGGCACGGTCCTGATCCTCCTGGTCAGCCCGCAGTTGGGGGCCCTGCTGCTCGCCGTGCTCCCGGTGGCAGCCGTGGTGTCGATCATGTCCGGGCGCGGTACCCGCGATCTGTCGCGCGACTACTCCGACGAGCAGGCCAACGCCACGGCGCTGGCGGCGGACGCCGTGGCGGGAGTCCGGGTGGTCAAGACCTTCCGCGCGCAGGACGTGCTTTCCCGGCGTTTCGCGGCACTGACCGAACGTTCCGTGGATCTCGGCGTCCGGCGCGCCCGACATCGCGCGGCATGGAGCACGGTCGTTGCGCTGCTGGCCGCCGTGGCAGCGGTGGCGACACTGTGGTGGGGCGGTCGCATGATCCAGTCCGGGGTGCTTTCGGCAGGCGAACTGCTGGCCGTGGTGTGGTACGGCCTGATGGTGACCCGGGGGATGACCGAACTCGCCAACCAGTACTCGCGCCTGCAGCAGCTCGTGGGTTCCGCCGACCGCGTCATCGACCTGCTGGACGAACCGATCGAGGCGGAGGTGCCGATGGCCGGGCCCGATCTGCGGGACCCCGATCCCGCCGCGCCCGCGGTCGAGTTGCGCCGGGTCACCTTCACCTACCCGGACCGACGGGTCCCGGCTGTTGCGGACCTCGATCTTGTCGTGGCCCCGGGAACGACGGTGGCCCTCGTGGGGGAGTCGGGGGCGGGAAAGTCGACCATCGCGCGACTGCTCCAGAGGCACTACGAACCCGACGATGGGGAGATCCTGCTGCGCGGCCGGTCGATCGCGGCCTTGCCGCTGGGTCGGGTGCGTTCCGAGTCGGCCGTGGTCCCGCAGGACGTGCACCTGCTCAGCGGTACGGTCGCGGACAACCTCCGGCTGGGACGGCCGGACGCCACCGATGCCGAACTCGTCGAAGCTGCCACCACCGCCCGCGCCCATGGGTTCGTGACACGGCTCCCGCACGGATACGACACCGTGATCGGCGAACGCGGGGTCCGGCTGTCCGGCGGGCAGCAGCAGCGGCTGGGGATCGCCCGCGCACTGCTGGTGGATGCGCCCCTGCTGATCCTCGACGAAGCCACGTCGGCCCTCGACCCACGGGGTGAGGAGTCAGTGCGCCAGGCGCTGCGCGACCTGATGACCGGTCGCACCAACCTCGTGATCGCCCATCGGCTGTCCACGATCCGGGGGTGCGACCGAGTCGTCGTGCTGTCCGGCGGTCGCATCGTCGAGGACGGGGTCCCCGACGAGCTCATGACCCGGCACCTGTCCCGACTCGCCGCCCTGCACCCGTGACCGTGGTCGGCGAAGGTCCCGATCCCGCACGTCCACCGTGGGGCCAAGCCATCGGGCCAGGACTGCGGCCGACACCGTGGCCGCAGCGGTCAGGTCGGCCAGCAACCGGTCCACCTCGCGACGTCGCTCGGCCTGCGGGGGACGGCGCAGCCGGTCGATCACGTCGTCGCGCAGGTAGTCGTCGCGACGCACCACGCTGAGCATCAGGAGCTTCTTCAGCACGCCCCGGCGATTGCGGGTCAACCGCGTGTCACTCATGTGTGACTCCACGACGTGGGCCGGGCCGAACCGGCGCATCGCGGCGGCGAGGTTCTCGTGGTAGACGAACCGGAGCCCGCGCAGCGCGTCAGCCGGCGGGATGTCGGCGATCATCGCGTCGAAACCGGATCCGGGCGTCGCGAAGTGGTTCTCGAAGGCGCTGTACGCGGCCCATTCGTGCCGGGGTCGCAGGGAGTACGCGGGGCTGCGACGGGCCCGCACCCCGCAGGCGCGCAGGTGGATGCTGTCCAGTCCCGACCTCAGCCACGCGGTGTCGGCGACCTTCAGTTCGACCATGCGCTCGCGCCCGTCGACGGCATCGCGGAGCATCACGTAGCGTGTCCTCGGCGTCTGCCGCACCGAGACGCCGCGACCCGCGAGAACGTCGAAGAGCGCTCGTTGTACGTCGCCGTGGCGGCGATGCAGGGATCGGCCGGCGAGCGACGGACCGGGGACGTAGCACCAGATGTCGGCGTCGTGGACCAGGTCCCACAGCACCTGCCCGTCCCGCCGGGCGTAGACGATGCTCCCCACCGGGCTGATGACGCTGTCGGGTTGGCCCGTGGCGCGGGCCAGTGCCTCGGCGAGCGCGTCGATCAGGTTGACGGGGGCCCTGCGGTCCGTGCCGCCGAACCGTTCGGGAGGAAGGTCGAATCCCGCCCGGTCCACGGTGTTCCGGTGGAACAGACGCTGGGGGAGGACCGCCGAGCCCGTGATCGACAGCGGCACCGCGGCCCCGGCCATGCGCAGCCGCGTGTGGGCCGCGGAATAGCGCCACGGCGAGCCCAACATGGCCAGGACTGTAGTGCCCCGACCGCAAACCGCGGGCCAAAGCACAAACCTCGGGCGTTCGACGGCGCACAGTCCCGAGTTCTGTGAGTTCGCCCGAGGTTTGCGGTCGGGGGGCGGTTTTCCCGGGGGGGAATCGCGGGTATTCCGACGGTGTTGAGGTGTGAGGTGTTGAGTTGGTGGGTGCCGACGGGCGGCGCCCGGAACAGGGAGAGTGGCCATGAGCCGGTTGAGCAAGTCTGACCTGGTGCTGATCGCGCTGGCCGTCCTCTACGTGCTGTCGCCCGTGGACCTCATCCCCGAGATTGTGACCGGCCCCCTGGGCCTCACCGACGACATGGCGGCCTTTGCGCTCATCGCCGCAACCGTGATGCGGTCCCGGGGTCGGCAGGATCCGGTGGCGGTTCCCGTCACCTACCGGACCGACGCCTGACGATCAGGTCAGGATCTCCACGCCGATAGTCGTGCATTCGTCGCCATTGATCCTCTTGTCCGGCAGGTCCATGGAACATGCCGTCACGATCACGAACATGTCCGCCAGCGCCCGCAGCGTGACACTGTCGCCCGGCCGACTGAGCGCCGTCAGCGCCGTGATGCCGCCCTCGGCGTCCACCGGCGTGTTCTGGAACCAGTCCACCGGGTCGGGCACGATCTCGGGTCGCCATCCGATCGAATCGGCGGCTTCCCGGAAGTTGTCGCTGCAACTGCGGTGGTACCCCTCCGCCCCCAGCAACTCGTACATCTCGGACGAGCACGGTGGGGCGAGCAAGTCGTGCGGACCGGGGCTGGTGTCCTCCTCGAACAGGAACATCGGCCGGTAGTTCACCGAGACGAAGGGGGCGCCCACGGGCGGGAACAACCGCCAACTGGCCCCGCGACTGGTCCGCGCCGACAGGAAATCCGAGAAGTCGGTGAAGACCGCGAACATGTCCGAGACCTGTTGTCCCTCGCGGTCGGTGATCCGCAATGCCTCACTTTCGGAGATGCGCACGACCGTGCCGTGCTGCGGGGGGATGACGACTGACTCGCGAACGGCCATCGGGACTCCTGCTCCAGGCGCACGGCCACCGGCGGATCACCGGCGGATGATCTAGGGAACTTCCTGGATGATCGCAGAGCGGTACCGACGTGTCATGCGGGCATCCATCACGAACCCGGCCGCCAGCGAACCCAGCGGGATCACCCAGCCGAAGACGAGGTCGTCGGGGCGCGCCAGCACCGCCTCAGCCACGTACATGCTCGCCAGTTGCACCGCGAAGACCACGACCCACATCGTGGTGGCGCGAAGGTTCCACCGACTGAACAGCGCGCTCCCTGCCTGACCGGCAGTCAACCCCACCCGCGAGTACTCGCCGGTGAAAGGCCGCCCGAACACCAGCGACGCCACCGAGTAGATCAGGATCACCAGCAGGCTGACCTCGCTCAGCCACCGCGCGACCGGCTCATCCACCTCGGAGGTCCGCACCCACAGCAGCAGACCCACGAGCGCGAAGTAGGCGACGTCGAAGGCCTCCAGAGCCTTGATCCGGTCGCCCACCCACAGTGTGGCGACGCTCGTCAGCACGGCAATCGCCAGCGAGACCGCCACCGCCGGGGTCAACGTGTCGGCCGTGGTGACCATCGCGGCAGGAATCCACGGGAGCACCCCCGACACCGGGGAGCGGACGAACGCGCGCACGGCACGACGGAGCCGTCCGGTCGGCGGTGGGTCGACAGGAGCCATGATGAGCGACGATACGGCCCGCGCACGGGTCGTGGCATCGCACTGCGGTTCGGCACCTGCAGTGATGCAATGGCCGGATGAAGTGGTATGCCGACACCCCGTCACGGCGACACCGACAGGTCGCCGCCGACCTGGGCATCGTGGCCTGGATCGTCATCTGGATCTGGCTGGCGACCCGCATGTTCTCGCTGGTCCTGATGGTGGGAGCCCCGGGCGCGACCATCGAGTCGGCGGGAACGTCGCTGTCCGAGAACATGACCAGCGCCGGAGAGGCGATCGACGGCCTGCCCGTGGTCGGCGACGGGGTGCGGACCCCGTTCGACCGCATGGCGGAGGCCGGCACCTCGATCGCCGACGCCGGCCGCGGTCAGCAGGAGGCCGTCACCAAACTCGCCTGGTTCTCGGCCGTGTCGCTGGCATTGATCCCCATCGCGACCCTCACTGTGATCTGGCTTCCCGTGCGCGTGCGTTTCGCCCGCCGGGCGGCAGCCGCGCTGCGTTTCGTGGACTCCGCCGACGATCTCGACCTGTTCGCCCTGCGTGCTCTCGCCCGGCAACCGCTGCCGGTGCTCGCCCGGATTCACGACGATCCTGCAGGACGTTGGCGGGCGGGGGATCCGACCGTGATCCAGGCCCTCGCCCGACTCGAGCTGGCGGACGAGGGTCTGCACGTGCCGTGAGTAGTCGCCACTCTCCGTTATGATTGCGGGAGGGGAGGCCAGGGGGATGCGCACATCGGGTGAGGGCGCCGGGCAACGACGTCGGCCGGTCCAGGAGCGATCGCAACGGACGTACGACGCCATCTTGGACGCGGGATCCCAGTTGCTCGCCGAGCGCGGGTTGGAGTCGTTCACCACCAACGCGGTCGCCGAGCGCGCGGGCATCAGCATCACCGCGCTGTACCGCTACTTCCCCGACAAGTACGCGATCATGGGCGAGCTGTACCGGCGGTCCGAGGAGCGCCGGACGACCATGGTGACTCCGCACATCCCCCAGTCGTCGTCGGGGGAACAGTGGTTCGCCACCGTCCGCAAGGCCACGATCGCAGCCGCCCGGGCCAGGGTCGCCGACCCCGACTACCTGGCGCTGCGCCCACTCCTGCATGCTGTCGAACCCCTGCGCGAGGCGAGCCAGGTGGCAGCGGATGCCGTCATCGTGCGCCTCTCCGCCGGCCTGCGCCGCCGCAACCCGCAGCTGTCCCGCGCACGGGCCGACCGGGCCGCGACCCTGGTCGGCACCACCCTGACCATCGCCTTGGACCAGGCCACCGCGAACGGACGGGTGGAGCGGGCCTACCTCGACGACGCGCTGCGGATGGTGGAACTGTTCATCACCGACCTTCTGGCCCCCGAGCCCATTCCGTAGTGTCGACGTATCCCGGGCCGGCAGCCGTGCCCCGTCCGGCTCGATGATCCGAGGAGCACCCCGCATGACCAGCATCACCCCATTCCTGTGGTTCGACGGCCAGGCCGGCGAGGCCGCCGCGTTCTACACCGAACTGTTCGGCGACGGGGTCGTCACCGATACCGCCTACTACTCCGACGTGATGCCGGAGCGGGCCGGCCAGGTGCTGACGGTGTCCTTCGAGATCGCCGGTCAGAAGTTCGTCGCTCTCAACGGCGGATCGAACTACGCGTTCAGCCCGGCCACGTCCTTCCTGATCGACTGCGCCGACCAAGCGGAAGTCGACCATTACTGGGACGGGCTGCTGGCCGATGGCGGCACCCCGATGCAGTGCGGGTGGTTGACGGACCGTTTCGGGGTCACCTGGCAGGTCGTGCCCACCCGTCTCGAGGAGTTGATGACCGACCCCGATCCCGAGAAGGCGTCGCGGGCGATGCGGGCCATGCTCGGCATGGTCAAGATCGACATTGCGGAACTGGAGCGCGCGCACGCCGGGTGACGCGGGTTGCCGACGGCTACGCTCGGCACCCAGGAGTCGCCATGTCCACCACCGCCGTCACGTCCGACGACATGCCCGAGGCGCACATCAACGCGGCTCAACTCCGCTACGACCATTGGGCGCGGATCCGGGACGCGGCCAGCCGGCTTCGACGCCAGCCCGACGAGCGGGTCACGCTCGAGGCCGAGATCGAACACCACCTGTCGGTGATGGCACCCTTCGAGCCGTACTTCGCCTTCCCCGGTGGGCACATGATCGACACCGTGCGCCGACGGCTGGCGGGACGTGACTACGGGCTCCTCGGCGACGAGATGGATCGCCTCGAACTGCTGCTGAGCCAACTCGGCGACGGTGCCGCGATCCTCGACGATGCGTTCGACCTGTCGCTGGACGTCGACGAACTCCTGGACGAGGCCAAGCGCCGCCGCTACTTCACCGTCCTGGTCGCCGACTCGCTGACCGCCCGGCAGATGCGCGAGATCCGAGCCGACATGCGGGGCGCGCGGACCGTCGACGACGAGTTCGTGTTCGAACTGCTGCAGGTGCCGTCGGTCGAGGACGCCCTTGCTGCGGTGGTGTCCAACCCGGAGATCCAGGCGGTGTGGATCCGGGGCGATCTTCCGCTGCGGTCCGAGCACCCGCTGCACCTGATGCGCGACCGCGTCGACCTGCTGCTGCAGATCGAGCGTTCGCTCGGTGGCCACCTGCACGGTCCGATGCTGGCGCGGGCGATCGCCGACCTGCGCCCGGAACTGGATCTCTACCTGAATCTCGATGCCGAGGGGTACCTCGCCGACGCCGCCGACCAGTCGCTGTTCGACCGCATCTTCTACCGCCGCGAACACCCCAGCGAGATCCACATGACCACGCTCGACGGGGTGCGCCGCCGGTTCCGCACGCCGTTCTTCGACGCGCTGAAGCGGTACGCGCAGCGGCCCATCGGCAACTTCCACGCTCTGCCGATCGCTCGCGGCAACTCGGTGTTCAACTCCCGCTGGATCGACGACATGGCCGACTTCTACGGCGAGCAGATCTTCCTGGCGGAGACGTCGGCCACCGTCGGCGGCCTCGACTCGCTGCTGTCGCCGACCGGCACCCTGCGCGAGGCGCAGGAGGCCGCGGCCCGGGCCTTCGGGGCCAAGGGCACCTACTTCGCCACCAACGGCACCTCGACGTCGAACAAGATCGTCGTCCAGGCGCTGTGCCGACCGGGCGACGTCGTGCTGATCGACCGCGACTGCCACAAGTCGCATCACTACGGGCTGGTGCTGTCCGACGCCCGCCCGGTGTACCTGGACGCCTATCCGCTGCCCGAGTACGGCTTCTACGGCGGGGTGTCGCTGCGCACCCTCAAGGAGAAGTTGCTGGAGTTCAAACGTGCGGGGCGGCTCGACGACGTGCGCATGGTGCTGCTCACGAACTGCACGTTCGACGGCATCGTGTACCACCCGATGCGGGTCATGCAGGAACTGCTCGCGATCAAGCCTGACCTCGTCTTCCTGTGGGACGAGGCCTGGTACGCGTTCGCCCAGCTGCACCCGACGTTCCGGCGCCGCTCGGCCATGTGGGCGGCGGCCAACACCCGCGAACTGCTCGAGACCCACTACTACCGGCGGCAGTACGCGGAGTGGCGCGAGTGGTTCGACACGCTCGACCCGGACGACGACGCCACGTGGCTCGACAATGCGCTGCTCCCCGACCCGGAGACCGCCCAGATCCGGGTCTACGCCACACAGTCGACCCACAAGTCCCTGTCCGCGCTGCGGCAGGGGTCGATGATCCACCACTGGGACGAGCACTTCGCCTCCGACGTGGCCGAGTCGTTCCACGAGGCGTACTTCACCCACACCACGACCTCGCCCAACTACCAGATCCTCGCGTCGTTGGATCTTGCCCGGCGCCAGGTGGAACTCGAGGGCTACGGGCGCATGTCGGCCGCGATCCAGATGGCCCTGGTCGTGCGCCAGCAGATCGCCCACGACCCGCTCCTCAGTCGCTACTTCGCCGTGCTCGACCCTGCCGACATGATCCCGACCGACTACCGCTCCGGTATCCCCACCTACACCGACAAGGCCGGGATGCACGGGACCACCGACGTCATGACGTCGTTCTTCGGCGACGAGTTCGTGCTCGACCCGACCCGGCTCACCCTGTACGTAGCCAACACCGGGGTCAGCGGGGACCAGTTCAAGGTCGACGCGCTGATGGACCGGTTCGGGATCCAGGTGAACAAGACGGCCACCAACAGCGTGCTGCTGATGACCAACATCGGCACCACATGGTCCTCGATCGACACGCTGCTGGGTGCCCTGCGCACCATCGCCCGCGATCTGGAGGAGCGGTCACGCGAGTCGAGCGAGGCGGAACGGGATCTGTACCAGGAGCGGGTCGAGCGGCTGACCCACGATGTCCCGCCGCTGCCGGACTTCAGCGCCTTCCACCCCGTCTTCCGGCCCCATGCCGACACCCCCGAAGGGGATCTGCGCACCGCGTTCTTCCTGTCCTACCGCTCCGACAACCACGAGTACGTCCCGCTCACCGAGGCCCTCGACGAGCTCGCCGCCGGCCGCTCGCTGGTGTCCGCGACGTTCGTGATCCCCTACCCGCCCGGATTTCCGGTGCTGGTCCCCGGACAGATGATCAGCCCCGAGATCGTGGACTACCTGCTGCGGATCGACATCGAGGAGATCCACGGCTACCGACCGGAACTGGGTCTCGCTGTGTTCCGCGAGGAAGCGCTGGCCTCGGTGGCCGGCGGGGGTGCGTACTGACATGGATCCGTTCGACCGGGCGCTCGACGAGTGGCAGCCGGTCTTCGTCCTCATCGGCGGTATGGCGGCCACGTTGACCGGTCTGCTGTTCGTGGCGGTGTCGCTGGGGGTGCGCACCATCATGAGCGACGACCATCCGCAGTTGCGATCGTCGGCGATCCGCACCTTCAACCAGTTCCTGTTGATCATGGAGGTGTCGATCGTCGCGTTGATCCCCCGGCAGACACCGCTGACCCTGGGTGCCTCGATCGCGGTCCTCGCGCTCTTGGCCGTGGGGATCACCGTGTGGACGTCGCGCGACGTGCTCACCAAGGGGGTGGATCACGGTCGCCGGTCGGCGGTCACCGCGAACGTCATGTCCGGACTGATGGTGCTGGTGGGGATCATGATCGCCGTCGTGGGCGCCAACGCCATGTTCGTGCTGCTGTCGCTGGTGATCGCGATCTTGATCAGTTCCGTGTTCGAGGCTTGGTACCTGTTGGTGCAACTGGGTCAGGACGAGGCGGGCAGCGAGGGCGGCGGCAACTCGTAGCGCGGCGGGGTTGCCGAGTAGTGCACCGGGTGGGCGATGGTGCGACTCGGCGTGGTCCGATCGGGCCCGGCGATCTCGACGACGGGATCCAGCCCCAGGTCTTCGGCCAGCGCCACAGCTTCGGCGATCGAGTTCACCGGACCTGCGGGAACGCCGACCTCGGCCAGCCGGGCCAGCCAGTCCGCCGCCGGCCGCGTGGCGAGGGTGTCGGCGAGGACCGCGACGAGTTCCAGGCGATGCGCCACGCGGGCCTTGTTGCGCCGGAACCGGTCGTCGTCGGGGAGTTCGTCCAATCCCAAGACCCGGCACAGGGCGGCGAACTGTCGGTCGTTGCCCGCGCAGATCATGATCGGACGGTCGGCGGTGGGGAAGGTCTCGAACGGGGCGATGGACGGATGTTCGTTGCCGCGCATCGTGGGGACCACCCCGGCAGCGACGTAGCCGGTGGTCTGGTTCACCAGTCCCGACAACAGGGACTGCAGCAGGTTGACCTCGAGCAGTTGACCCTCACCGGTGCGGTCCCGATGCCGGAGGGCGGCGAGGATCCCCATGGCGGCGTGCAGCCCCGCGATCACGTCGACCACCGCCACGCCGGCCTTGCTGGGGTGATCGGAGTCGGGTCCGGTGACGGACATGAGCCCGCCGACCGCCTGGACGACGGGGTCGTAGCCGGGCAGCGCCGCCCCGGCCCCGCTGCCGAACCCGGTGATCGAGCAGTAGACGAGTCCGGGATTGACCGGCTGGATTTGGGTGAAGCCGAGGCCGAACCGGGCCATCGTGCCGGGGGTGAAGTTCTCGATCAGGACGTCGGCGCTGCGGGCGAGGTCGCCGGCGGCTTCGCGCCCGGCGGGTGAGCCCAGGTCGAGCACGCGGGAGGTCTTGTTGCGGTTCACGGACTCGAAGTACGTCGCGCGTCCGTCGGGGTCGAAGGGAGGGCCCCAGGTACGGGTGTCGTCGCCGACCTCGGGTCGTTCGATCTTGATCACTTCCGCACCCAGGTCGGCGAGCAGCATCGTGCAGTACGGGCCGGCGAGAATCCGCGTGAAGTCCGCGACGACCACGCCGTCGAGTGCGCCGGGCATCAGCGGTACGCGGGGATTCCGGTGAGGGCGTCGCCGACGACGAGCGTGTGCATCTCGTTGGTGCCCTCGTAGGTGAAGACCGACTCGAGGTTGTTCATGTGCCGGATGACCGGGTACTCCAGCGTGACGCCGTTGGCGCCCAGGATGGAGCGGGCTTCGCGGGCGATGCCGAGAGCGGCTCGGGCGTTGTTGAGTTTGCCGACGCTGACCTGTTCCGGGCGCAGCCGGTGGCTGTCCTTCAGTCGGCCCAGGTGCAGGGCCAGGAGCATGCCGTTGCCGAGTTCGAGTGCCATGTCGGCGAGCTTCTTCTGGGTGAGCTGGAACCCTGCGATGGGCCGGTCGAACTGCGGGCGGTCGATCGAGTACGAGATCGCGGTCTCGAGACAGTCGCGGCCCGCGCCGAGGGTGCCGAACACGATGCCGAAGCGGGCCTCGGTCAGGCAGGACAGGGGGCCCCGAAGGCCCGAGACGCCCGGCAGCACCGCGGACTCGGGCAGGCGCACGGACTCCAGGACGAGCTCCGAGGTGACCGATGCACGCAGCGACATCTTGTGGTGGATGAGGTTCGCGGAGACCCCGGGGGTGTCCATGGGGACGACGAACCCGCGGATGCCCTCGTCGGTCTGAGCCCAGACGACTGCGACGTCGGCGACGTTGCCGTTGGTGATCCACATCTTCGTGCCGTCGAGAACCCAGTCCGAGCCGTCGCGGCGGGCGTGGGTGCGCATGCCTGCGGGGTTCGAGCCGAAGTCCGGTTCGGTGAGTCCGAAGCAGCCCAGCGTCTCGCCGGTGGCCATGCGGGGGAGCCACTCCTGCTTCTGCTCCTCGGACCCGTAGGCGTGGATGGCGAACATGGCCAGCGAGCCGGTGACGCTGACCAGCGACCGGATGCCGGAGTCGCCGGCCTCGAGTTCGAGGCACGCGAGGCCGTAGGCGGTGGCGCTGGTCCCGGCGCAGCCGTAGCCGTCGAGGTGCATGCCGAGCAGGCCGAGTTCGCCCATCTCGCGGGCCAGTTCCCGGGCCGGCAGTTCCCCGGTCTCGAACCATTCGGCGATGTCGGGGCGGATCCGGTCGTCGACGTACCGGCGCACGGTGTCGCGGATCGCCCGTTCCTCGTCGTCGAGTTGGACGTCGATGTCGTAGAGGTCGAACGGGGCTTGCGGGGTCCGGGGCATGCGCTCTCCTACGGTTCTGGCCCGAGGATACCCGGTCATGGCACGGATTCGGTGGCCCAACTCCGCGCAGCGTGCGGAATCAGTGAGGCGCGGGCACTTCGGATGAGTGGTGGTTGGCGATCAGCCACGTGTCGCCCCGCTTGACGAACACGAAGGTGAAGCGCGCGGGGACATTCACGAGCTTGCCGCCTTCGCGGTAGGAGAAGCGGTACAGGCCGGTGGCGTACCCCATCCGGCCCTCGCGCGATGTGGTGATGCGTTGCGTCTTCACCCTGACCCCGTGCTTGCAGGTGAGGTCGTCGAAGTACCGGGTGATGCGGGCGTGACCCTTCACGTAGCTCTTGAACGTGGCCAGCAGGATGGCCCGCTGGGTGTACTGGTCGGCGACGACGGAACCGTCGCAGTCGGCGGTCGCGATGGACTTGGCCCAAACGGTGTAGGCGTGGTCGATCACGGGGGACTTGGCCTGGGCTGCCACGGTGGGCGCCAGCGCCACCACCCCGGTCGTGGCCAGCAGGGCAAGGGTGGTCGTCCTCTTCATGTGACACTCCTCGGTCCGGGCCAGTGTGGTCGCCGTCGGGGGGTTTCGCGCGGCACCGCGGGCAGAGGCATCCGAATGCCGCGTCGTGGGGGGTCAGTCGGTGTCGTGGGGGGGTCAGTCGGTGTCGGGGGAGTCGGTGAGGCGGGCTCCGCTGGGGGTGGTCCAGGTGTAGGTGTGGTCCGGGTTGTTGACCAGCCGCCACGAGTGGTGGGTCTTCAGGTTGTGATGGCGCCGGCACAAAGCGCCGAGATTCTCCGCCTCGGTCGGTCCGTGGGGGAAGGGGATGGTGTGATCGAGATCGGTCGCCCCCGAGCGGCACCCGGGCATGCGGCAGTACGGTTCGCGCGCCCGGATCAGCCGCGCCAGCGCGGCGGTCGGGCGATAGGTCGACGGGCTGGTCGCGATCACGGTGCCATCGGTGGTGGTGATCCAGGCCCGCCACCGGCGATCGGCGGCCAGCTCGCGGGCGACCTCGACCGGGACCGGTGACCCGCCCGGCAGTTGGGCCGGGGTCTGGGCCAGCCCCAGGAGCGCGTCCATCGTGATCACCACCGCGACTTCTTCTCCCCGACCCGGATGCGCCGAACCGTCATCGGGTCCACTCCCCGGGCTGCGGTGGGGAGCGTCGAGCAGCAGGTCGGTGAACACATCCGCGCGGCGGTGGGCGAAACTCCGACCTGCCCCGGCGTCGCCGTCGTGGTCGGCCAGACCGTGAGCCAGCGCCGAGAGTCGGTTGTTGATCCGCGACGCGGTGTCGTCGGTGAGGGTGGCGGTGATCGTCGCCGACCCGTCCCCATGGGACCGGAAGCGCACACCCCGCTGGGCCCGGGCTCGGACGCGCGCCTCGTTCAGGGTGACCGGGTCGATGCTCGCTGCCTGCCGACGGGCGAAGGCCCGGATCCGGGGGAGCGTCCAGGAGCCCATGCCCCGGGCCGTACGTTCGCGGATGCGGTCCACCACTGCGTCGATCACGGCATCGACCACTTCCACCGGATAGCCGGCGAGGTCGTCCAGCAGGTAGTCCACCTGCCAACCCGCCCACCGTCCCGCAGCCACCAGGGCCACCAGACGAGGATGCCGGTGGCGCCGACGAACCCGCGCGACCCTCGAGTGCAGACTCCCGGGCGCGCACCGCATGCCGATCGCCAGGTCTTCCACCCCGGGATCGACCGGCCCGCTTCGGCGCCCGGCGTCTGAGGAAGACGATGAATCGGACATCGGTTCGGCAGGGTGACCGGGCTTGTCGGCGTGAGCGGCGCGGTAAGGGAGAGCCCCGACTGTGGCGACCAGGTTGGTGTCCGCCTGATGCTGGGTCCACGATGCGAAGGCGGTCCACGCCGCGGTGCAGATCACCATGCAGATGCACGGCGAACCTGGGAACCCCACCCCGCCATTCAGGTCCCACCCGTGATCCACCGGACACCGCCCGGCCACCAGGTCGCCTTCGGCTGCCGTGACAGCGGTGAGCAACTCCGGGCCCGGATCAAGGTCGAGCAGCGCGGCCACCGATGCCCGCAACCCCGGGGTCGACGCCCACCCCGGTTCCACCCATTCCCGCACCCCGGCCGTGGGGTCGCAGTCCTCGGACGTCGTCGGGCTGACGGTCGATATCGGGAACAACGTAGGTGCTTCCATGACCTGAAACTACGCCGGGGGTCCGACACCTCCGACCCCGAAATCGTTGCTGCGCAAGGCGGGGCGGCACGGCGCTGGCGCGCCTACTCAACCCGCGGAGGGTCTCGGCTTCGCTCGACCGCCGGGCCTTGGCCGATTCACCCACGTCCGTCGCGTGATCCTCTCAGGCTGCGAAATGCGGCATCCGGCGGTCCCACCCGGGCGCGACGAGGAAGCGAGTCGCGTGATCGATTGTCGGGAGGAGTCCGCGTCAACCCAGGGTCGAGCGGGCGCGCCGGAACGTCCACACCACCGCCGCCGCGGCAGCGACCGTCACCACCGGACTGGCCAGGACTCCGGCCGCGCCTCCGCTGAACCAACTCGCCGAGGTCGGGACCAGCGTCACCACCGACTCGGTGCGCCCGGCGCCCACCCAGTTCACGCCCAGGATGCTCGTCTCGAACCAGCTCCAGCCGGCGTCGATCCCGATCGCCAGCCACAGCGACCCCGACCGCAGGGCGACGAACGCCAGCGCGACCCCGACGAGCACGAGGTTGAGCAGGGCCATCAGGTCGCCGCTCGCCTGACTCGACAGCCGGATCACGGCCCACAGCACGGCCTGGCCGACGATGGCCGCCCAAGCGGTGACCTGCAGTCCGGAGACCTGGAGCACGAACCCGCGGGTGAGCGCCTCTTGGACCATGGCCAGGAACAGCCACACGGGGAGCATCACCAGCGCGGGGCCGAGGGCCGACCAGGCGACGGGACCCGACGCCGTGGGGGTGGCGTGGACGGCTCCCACGACGACCAGGATCAGGGTGGGGACGGCGAACAGGGCCAGCCCGAGACCGAACCCGCGCACGACGCCGGCGCGGTCCGCCGGACTGGTGAGCCCCACCGACGCGGTGGGGCGTCGCTCCCACCATTTGATCCACGCGAAGAGCAATGCCAGGACCAGCACGTGCAGCAGCACCAGCGTGAGGACCGACAGCGGGAACCCCTCGTCCTCGAGCAGTGGGGCCACCGGGCTGATCAGCAGCGCCGACACGATGACGATGCCAAGCGCCAGCGGGTAGGTCGCCCACCAGCGGGTCAGCCGCATCGCGATGCCGGCGGCTTGGACCAACGGCGATCGCACGATATCGATCTGCAGCCGCTCGCCCATGGGGTCCCCACGGTACCCCGGCGGTCTCGGACCCCGACCGGTCAGGTTCCCGCGTAGTGGATCCGCTCGATCGTGTGGTCCAGGTCGTCCAGGGTCTGGGTCAGGAGTCGTTGCCCTTCGCTGTCCGGGGCGGGCGCGGTGGATGCCGAGTACACGACGGTGCTCAGGGCGATGACGTTCTCGTTGGCGTCGATCAGTTGGTGCAGCACGTCGGACACGCCGTCGTCGTCGTGCATCAACTCCCGATCCGCGTCCAAGTTCGCGCAGGCCCGCCAGAACCGTTGTTCGTCGGCCAGTAGTTGCGTCGGACCGGCGTCCATTGGGCGGGACTGCTTGAGTTGGGCGACGGCCGACTGCAGCGCGGCGCGGGCCTGTCCGGTGTGGCGTTCCGGGAGTGGTCGCACCCGCAGCACGAACGCCGACACGATGATCGCGACCAGGGCGCCGATCGTGACGTCGAGCGCGCGCAGCCCCGCCCACTGCAGGTACTGGCCGTCGGGGCTGCCCACGAGGAGGACCATCGACGCCGCGATCGCCACGCAGAAGATGAAGTAGTTGCGGACCATGTAGGCGAATCCCGCCACCAGCAGGACCAGTGCCACCAGCGCCATCACCGGCTGCGGCACCACCAGGCCCAGCAGGACGGCCCCGACCGCGCCCACCCACGTGCCGAACGCGTACTGCGCGGCGCGTCCGACGGTCGCGCTGGCGTTGGTCTGCATCACCGAGTACATCGCCAGCAGCACCCAGTAGAACTCGGTGAACGACGACGACACCATGATCCAGGTGGCGATCCCCATCGCCAGCGACCGCTGCACCGCGTAGCGGAAGGGTGCGGAGTCGGGATGCACCACCGACCGGATCAGCGCCCGCAGCATCGAGCCCCGGCTGACCACCTCGGGGTTCGGCGTCTTCGTGCCGGCCAGGTAGTCGGCGGCGGAGTTCAGCGCGTGCGCCCAGTGGGCCCAGCCGTAGGCGATCCTGCGATCCGAGGTTGCCGTGCCCTGGGCTTCGAGGGTCGTGACCGTGTCGGCCACGGGCGGGGTCACGGTGCGAGGGGTGAGGGGACCGCCGGCCTGCAGGGTCGTGGCGATCGCCTGTTGCGCGGCCACGCCGGCGGTGTAGGCGTCGGACGGGTCGGCTCCCGACACCCAGTTGCGGGCGATCTTGGCCGAGATCGCCGTCTGGGTCATCGCGATCAGCGTCTTGGGGGCGAAGTCGAGCCGCAGCAGGGTGAGCGTCGTGCCCAGTTGGGGCCAGGTGACGGTCGTCGACCAGGCGCCGGCGACCGCCATCCGCGACGTCTTGCGGGGGTCGCGGCCCGACATCACCAGCGCGACGACCAGGGCCGCGAGCATCGGAGCGCCCACGGCCAGCATCGCCCGCGGGGCGCTCGCGCCGCCGGTCATCTTGTCGTTCTGGGCGAGCAGGACGAGGTAGACGATCGCGGGGAAGGTCCCGACCAGGCGGCCTGCCAACGGCAACGCGGTCCACAGCGTGCAGATGAACACCACCACGACCATGCCGAGCACGGCCAACCAGGCGGTATTCGCGGCGAACGCGGCGAGACCGGCGGCCAGGGCGGTCAGCAGCCCGATGACGAGCACGAGTCGCACGGCCATGAAGAACGGCCCGGTGACGGCGACCACGCCGAGGAACATGCCGACGATGGCGGAAGCCCCGACCGTGTGGCCCCCGACTGTGGCGTCGAGCAGCAGCCCGAACCCGGCGGCCAGGACCATGGTGAGCAGCACCGCCACACTGTTGCGCCACGCCACCGGCGAACTCGCGGAGCTGCTCAGGATCTGCCGCAACTGCGCGACGGCGGAGGTCCCCTGGTCGCTGGTCACGCGGCCCAGGATTCCGGGTTCTGTCGGCGGTGTCACACGATCACGCGCCGACGTCGTGGTCGGTGTGGTGTCCGTCGACAGGGACCTTGTCCTCTGACACTGGCCAGGCTGCTGATGAGACGCTCAAGAGAAGAGGGGCGTGCCTCGCCGAGTGATCTGCCTGAAGACAGGCGGTGTGCCCGACGTGGCCCTGCCGGTGAGGAGGTCAGCCGTGAGCCCTCGAAACCGGACCTTGGAAGCGCTGGTGAGTGGCGTAGGAGTGGCGTTGGTCGTGGGCGCGCTATCGCCCGTGGCCGCTGCTCAGCCCGGCGAAAGGATCTTGTTCACCAGTACGCGGTGCTCCCACTTCGGCCATGACAACTCCTGCCAAGGCCTGCCCCAGCTCCGCGTGACCAACCCGAGCGGTAGGTGGATGAAGCGGCTGGCCACCGGATGGGATGCGACATGGTCGCCGGACGGGCGGCGGATCGCCTATGTCAGCGACAACGACCGCACCGACGTCGACGTCTACGACAGCGTCAACGTGATCGGATCGGACGGATCCGGACTGCAACGTCTGGCCCTGGGGTTGGTCAGTGGCCCGGTGTGGTCGCCGGATGGGCGTCGGATCGCGTTCGCCGGAGACGGTGTCACCGTGATCGACGCGAACGGCGCCGATCCCAGGGTGCTTGCCGCGGGAACGGACCCTGCGTGGTCGCCGGACGGGCGGCGGATCGCGTTCAACCGCGCCGGTATTCGCCTGATCAACGCGAACGGAATGGGTCTGAGGCAGTTGACCACGCAGGGATATGACCCGGCCTGGTCGCCGGACGGGCGGCGGATCGCCTTCAACCGCGACCACCGCGGGGTGGGTGTGATCGACGTGAACGGCACCCACCGGAAGCGGCTCACCACGACCGGGTGGGACCCGCTCTGGTCGCCCGACGGTCACCGGATCGCGTTCACTCGCCGAGGGCGGGGCGCCGACCGCAGCGGCGACAAGGTGTACGTCATGCGCGCCAACGGCACCCACGTGAAGCGACTGGCCGCGGGTCGGCCGTGGGCTTGGTCGCCGGATGGGCGCCGGATCGTGTTCACCCGCTACACCGACGACCGCGGAGTGCTGAAGGTGATGGATGCCGACGGCCACCACCTGAAGAGCATCACCCCCAGTCGACGGTATGAGTACGACGAGGACGCGGCCTGGTCGGCGCCCTCGGCGCCGGGACTGGGGGGCATGCGACGCTGACGACGCTGATCGGCGACTCTGACGGTCGTTCCGTCGGGTCCGGGTGCTATGACTGAACCGTGACCCCGACTCCGCACCTCCCGCCCCTGCCCGATCACGGACTGCCCGCCGACGAGATCATGTCCGCGCTGACCGCGCTGCGCGACCAGGACCTCGACGTGACGCGCGCAACGAGTTACCACTTCGACTCCGGCGACCCCGAGGTCCGGCGCATCGCCACCGAGGCCGCGGCCACCGCGTGGGGTCGTAACGGGCTCGACCCCACGGCGTTCCCCAGCATCTCGGCGATCGAGAACGACCTGGCGACCGCGGCGATCGAACTGCACAACGGCGGACCCGACACGGTGGGCACCATCACCAGCGGCGGCACCGAGTCGTGCATGCTCGCGGTGCTCGAGCTCGTGAACGGTGGCGGGCCGCCAACGGCGCGACACCCGGCCCGAACTGCTGCTGCCGGTCACGGCGCACTCCGCCTTCCGCAAGGCGGCCCACCTGTTCGACCTGGACGTGATCGACATCCCCGTCGACGCCGAGTTCCGGGCCGACGCGCAGGCCATGATCGCGGCCATGTCCGACCGCACCGCGCTGGCGGTCGTGTCGGCTCCCAGCTACGCACACGGGGTGATCGACCCCGTCGCCGAGATCGCCGCCGCAGCCCAGGAACGCGACCTCCTGTGCCACCTCGACCTCTGCATCGGCGGCTTCGTGCTGCCGTTCGTCCTCGCCGACGAAGGCCGTCCGCCGGTCGACCTGAGCATCCCCGGCGTCACTTCCGCCTCGATGGACCTCCACAAATACGGCTACTCGCCCAAGGGCGCCTCGGTCGTGCTCAACGCCAACGCCGAACTGCGGTCGTACCAGTTCTTCGCCGACGCCGCCTGGCCGGGATACCCGTTGATCAACAACACCCTGCTGAGCAGCCGGTCGGTGGCGCCGGCGGCGTCGGCGTGGGCCGTCCTGCACCTGCTGGGGCGGGACGGCTTGCGCGACCTGGCCCTTCGGGCACGCGCCGGCACCCTGCGGCTGGCCCAGGGGGTCGAACAGATCCCGGGACTCCGCGTAGCGGTGACGCCGGACTCGACGCTGCTGTGCGTCGCCGACACCGGAGCCCCCGAAGGTCCCGACGTCCGCATCGTCGCCGACGAGGCGAAGAGGATCGGCTGGTCGCTGCAGGTGCAGCCCGGCCGGCACGGCGGTCCGCCCAACATCCACCTGTCCGTGTCAGCGGGGATCGCGGACCGAGCCGACGAACTGCTCGACGTCCTGCGCAGAGCCGCCGCTGCGGCCACCGGCAAGGGGCGGGCCGACCCCGACCCGCAACTGGCCGCTGCCGCCGGGATGATCGACGTCGCCGCCCTCGACCCGGCCGCGGTCACCGGACTGCTGCAACTGGCCGGCTTCACCGACGGCGGCGAGGTCGGGCTGCCCGACGAGATGGCCGGGATCAATGCGCTGATGGAGGCCTCGCCGCCCGAATTGGTCGAGGTCCTGCTCAAGGCCGTCTTCTCCGAAGTCTTCACCCCCTCGCCCGAATCGTGAACGCCCCGGACCGCGCCGAGGCGGCGGAGATCAACCGCAGTCTCTGGACCCTCGTCAACGAGCAGTACACCGACGGGCAGGCCGACGAACAGTGGGCCTCGGACGGGATCCACTGGGGGATCTTCGCGATCCCCGAATCCGACGTCGACGTGATCGGCGACGTGGCCGGGCTGGACGTCGTCGAACTCGGCTGCGGCACCGCGTACTTCTCGGCGTGGCTCGCCCGCCGCGGCGCTCGTCCCGTCGGCGTCGACCTCACCCCCGCCCAGATCGCGTCGGCCCGACGGTGCCAACAGACCTACGGCCCGGAGTTCCCACTCGTCGTCGCCGACGCCACCGCCGTCCCCCTCCCGTCAGACTCATTCGACCTGGCGATCAGCGAATACGGCGCGAGCCTGTGGTGCGACGCCGACGGCTGGATCGGCGAAGCCGCGCGGCTCCTGCGCCCCGGCGGCCGCCTGGTGTTCCTGACCAACAGCATCCTGGTCACCCTCTGCGTGCCCGACGACGAAGGCCCCGCCACCGGATCCCTGCAGCGAGGCCAACGCGACATCGACCCGATCCGCTGGAGCGACGGCGGAGTCGAGTTCCACGCCTCACACGGCGACCTGATCCGAACGTTGCGCCGTCACGGATTCGCCCTCGAGGACCTGCAGGAGCTGTACGCCCCGCCGGACGCACAGCGGCACTCCTACTACGACATCGCCGAACCGGGCTGGGCCCAGAAGTGGCCCGTCGAAGAGCTGTGGGTGGCGCGGCTCAGCGACTGACCGGACCGCGGCTGACCGACACCTCGCCGCACTGCAGCTCCCGCATCGGCCCCGGCTCGTCGTGGGCGCACGTGGCCCGGGCGTCGGCGATGCGCACCTGCTCGACAGCCACCGACCAGGCCCCGGCGGCCTCCGCGCTGTCGCCCGCGTCCGCACCGGCGGAGAACGACACCCGCCACCGACCCGGCTCCGTCGCGTGGACCTCGGTCAACGTCAAGGCGTCGATCCCGGCCAGCCCCAGGTCGCGCTGAACCCCGATCCGCGCAGCCTGGACCACCGGACCATCCGTCGACCGACCCCGCAACAGCGGCAGATACACCTCGCCGCGCTCCGTGGCCGCCACGATCGACGCCACATCGTCAGCGTCGACGAAGCCGTAGGTCAGGCCCCACGGCAGCACCACCACGTTGCCGGCGAACCGGTCACCGCCCAGGTGGCTGCACTCCCACGTCGACGCCGGCCGCAGGCGCGCGAACTCCCCGGCGACCGGGCGACCCGCGATCGCGCAGCACTGATCGTGCCGCCCGTGAGTGCACACCAGATACAACGGCTCCGACAGGGGAGCCGCGGCCTGCCACGGCCCCGCCGCCACCTCGGCCAGCGAACGGTAGTGCCCCCACAACGCGGCCCCGGCGATCGAGTCGACGTACGCCCACCGATCGGCCGGGTCGCGGGGGTCACGTCGACCCGGGCGTCGGATGAACAACGGCCGGGTCCGCGACTCCCGCGCCCGGGCCACGATCTCGCGCCCGGCCACCGGGTCCCCGGGGTGGTCGACGAAAGCACGCCGCGGCCAGGGCCCGAGATCCTGCACGAGCAGCCAGTGGCGGGCGGGAGCCGCGGTCCCGGGCAGGGCGTCGCCGCGCGCTCGGGCCATCACGCCGCAGCGGAAGTCGTCAGTCAACCGGCACCACGATCGCGTCGGCCAGCAGTCGACGGACGAGGGTGACCGCGGCCTCGACGTCGAGGCCAGGCAGGTCGGCGGGGGTCGTGACGGCTCCGGTGGCGATCCGGGCCAGGGCATCGGCGCACGAGGCCGGCGCTTCGACGAATCGGCCGTTGGCCTCGAGGCGCAGGCGGTCGCCGTGCCGCGTCACCCGGGCGCGAGCCCCCTGCGGGACTCGGAAGGGGGTCGTGGCCGTGAGTGCCTCGACGGTGCGCAACTGCCGCAGCGGGGCCACCGGTTCGGGCGGCGCCCCGCGCGCCAGTTCGGCGAGGACCGCGGGGGCCACGTCGGCGGGGTCGAGCTCGGCCAGGTCGTGCGCCGCCTCCTTGAGCAGCGGCGCAATGACCTCGGCGAGCAGTTCGGGGGTGGCGGTGGCGCCCAGCGGGAGGTTGGCGCGCAGGTCGGGGTTCTCGCGGACCCGGTCGACCGCCCGGCGCAGCACGTCGACGGTGGTGATGGCCGGGATGCCGACGGTCAGATGGATCGTCAGGTCGTCCTGCGCGGTCGCGGAGTGCAACCACCCGCGCGGCAGATACAGGCACTCGCCCGGCACCAGGTCGTGGTCCAGGAACGCCGGTTCGGTGGCCCGGGCCGCGACCAGATCGGCGACCGTCTCCCACGGCCGATCCGGATGCTCGACGACCGGTTCGTGCAGCCGCCAGGTCTTGGTCCCGGCGATCTGCAGCACCAGGACATCGTGGGTGTCGTAGTGGGCCGCGAACCCCTGCGACTGCGGCGGCGTGATGTAGGCGTTGATCTGCACCGGATGGCCCAGATCCGCGACGAGCTGACGCGCGAAGGCGCGCAGCGGACCCCACGTGCGATGCAGCCCCTGCAGCACCAACGTGGTGCCGGCGGCGAGCTCGCGGTGGATCGCCGTGGCGTCGGCCTGGTCGGAGATCCGGGCCCCCACCCCGCCGCCGGTGGTGAACCGGGACGCGGGCAGGACCGCACCATCGCGGGCCATGCGCAGGAACGGGGTCCGCAGGCCGTGTTCGGTGAGCAGCTCGTCGACGGCGTCGGCGCTGAACAGGTCGGCGAACCCCGGCGTGGGGGACAGCAGCGGCCGCTCGCCCCAGTAGTCCCGGGCGAAGTCGTCGACGTCGATCGCCAGACAACGTGCGAGGGCGGGCCGCGGAACCGTCCGCGACCCGCCCACGGAGTCAGGCGTCGGCGCCACCGTCGGCACCGCCATCGGCTCCACCGTCAGCGCCTCCGTCGGCACCGCCATCGGCACCCGCGTCGGCTCCGCCGTCGGCACCGCCATCGGCACCCGCGTCGGCTCCGCCGTCAGCGCCACCATCGGCGCCGCCGTCCGCGCCGCCATCGGCACCCGCGCCACCGTCGGCCGTGCCGTCAGCGCCGCCGTCGTGACCATCGGAGTTGGCTCCGCCGTCGGCCACGCCCTCGCCGCCGGTCAGCTCGTCGTCGTCCATCGCAGTTCCTTTCGTCGGTCGTTCGACCCTACCCGCCGAAGCGAGGGCACGCAGGTGTGCGATGAGCGCGGGAAGCTCGTCCCAGCCCTTGTAGGCGGCGGTGTCGAGGGGGGTGGATTCCAGGGAGTCGGCGAGCGCCGTCGCCGTCGCCGGATCGTCGCGCACCAGCTCGGCGACCTGTCGGGTGTAGGTCCGGATCGTGAACACCACGGCACCGGTCCGGGGCAGGCGGCGCAGGGTCTGTCGCTCCACGCGGAACGTCCACTCGCCCCCGCTGCGCTCACGCGCGGGCGACGGCTGGAACAGGTCGGGATCGTCGAGCAGGGTCCAGTTGGTGCGCCACACCGGCCGGTCGTCGGTGAGTCGGTCCATGGCCTGGTCGACCGGCCCGCGGATGGTCTCGTAGCCCGGGACGGGGTCGTGGATCCCGGCCACCGAGGTGCCCATCTTGTCGGCCAACTTCCACCGCGACGGGAAGCACACACAGGCCGCGGTCATGAGCCACTCGTCGCCCTCGCGGGTGAGCACGCACAGGTCCTCCTGCACGAGCAGGGCTGCGGCGGCGAGCGGGTGCCGCTCCCGGTCGAGGGTGAACGCCACATCCGGGTGGTGCTTCTGGAGATCGGCCACCACCAGGTCGCGCAACTCGGCGGCGGCCGCGTCTCCGGCGGGCATGGTCGCCAGCACGTACTCGGACCGGGTGTCCAGCAGGCGGCGCTTCAGCGCGAGTTCGGTGTCACGGTCGTCGTCGACCAGCAACCACCGTGCGGGATCCAGCCGGCGCAGGCCGAGGGTGAGCCGGTGGCGGCGGCCGTCGATCACCGAGGCCGGGTCGAAGCTGGTCAATGGCTGCTCATCTCGTCGACCACATCTCCTTTGCCTGGCATGAGCCACCACGTGGCGAATGCTCCGACGAGCAGGACCGCGGCGCCCGCCAGGGTCGTGATCGTCAGCGAATGGGTGAAGGCGTTCTCGACCAGTCCCACCACCTGCGCGGCAACGTCCGCCGGCAACGAGGCCACTGCCTCGAAGGCTTCGCCCGGGGACTCCTCGGCGGCGTCCGCGACGGACTCGGGAACCCCGGCCGGGAGGAGCAGGGTGGACTGGTACACGGCGGTGAGGATACTGCCGAGCAGCGCGATGCCGAGTGCGGTGCCCAGCTCGTACCCGGTCTCCGAGACCGCCGACGCCGCCCCGGCCCGGTCCTTCGGCGCCACCGCCAGGACCGTGTCCGACGCGATCGTCAACGCGACTCCGTCGCCGCCCCCGATCAACATCAGGGGGATCACGAAGAGCAGGAACTGGGGGTTGCCCAGCAGCAGCGCCACGGCCGCCATGCCCGCGCCGATGGCGAGCAGGCCCACGGCCGTCACGGGGCCGCGACCGAACCTCCGCATGATGCGTCCCGCGACCAGCGCCGCCACCAGGGCTGCCATGGTGGCCGGCAGTTCGAACAGACCCGCCTGGAGGGGGTCGAGCTTCTGGACGAACTGCAGGTACTGCGAGAAGAAGAACAGCGCCCCCGCGAGCCCGAACACCGACAGCAGCATGCCCAGGACCGCACCGGTGAACGCGCCGTTCTTGAACAGTCGGACATCGACCAGCGGATGCTCCAGCGCCTGCTGCCGCAGGACGAACCAGACCAATGCGGCCGCTCCCACCACCCCCGCCACCGCGTAGGTCGGCTCGATGCCGTGGACTGCGCTCTCCTTGATCGCGTAGACGACGCCGAGGATCCCGATCATCGACAGGGCGACCGAGATCAGGTCGAGTGGCCCGGGTTCGGGGTCCCACGATTCCCGGAGCGTCGGGATCCCGATGATCAACACCAGCGCCATGATCGGCACGTTCACCAGGAACACCGATCCCCACCAGAAATGCTGGAGCAGGATCCCGCCGAACAGCGGACCGGCCGCTGCGCCGGCGGCACCCATCGCACTCCAGACGCCGATCGCGAAACTGCGTTCCTTGTCGTCGGTGAAGGTGGAACGCATCAGGGCCAGGGTCGACGGCATGAGCGTCGCCCCGGCCACGCCCAGCAGCGCGCGCATCAGGATCAGGGTTTCGGCGTTCTGCGCGTAGGCGGCCGGGATCGACAGCAGGGCGAACATGGTCCCGCCGACCAGGAGCATGCGTTTGCGCCCCCACCGGTCGCCCAGGTTGCCCATCGTGATGAGCAGCCCGGCGAGGACGAACGAGTAGATGTCGCCGATCCACAGGACCTGGGTCGCGGTGGGTTGCAGATCCCGCACGATGCTGGGGGTGGCGAGGCTCAGAACGGTGCCGTCGACGGCGACCAGGAAGATCGCCAGGCACATCGCCGCCAGCGCCCACCAGCGCTTGGGGTCGCTCGCCGGAGGCTGCGGCGCAGCGGACATGGGCAACTCCGGGTCGGTCGAGATCGTCGCAGCAGGGCGCCGTCAGATTACCGGGCCGCGCCCGGGCAGGGCGGCCTGCCGCTGCGGTCAATAGACTGCGGACGTGGCCGAAACCTCCGCGGTGCTGCGTGAACCCGCCACCCGGCGCGCCTGGCCGATGGTCATCACCGCCCTCGTCCTGCTCGCGGTCGGGGCGTTGCTGGCCACGCAATTGGGCGCGGCGCTGGGACTGAGCAACACCCCGGTGGAGGTCCCGGAAGAGCATCTGACTGCCGCTGCCGAGCAACCGATCGTGCCGCCGCCGGACTACCAGCGGATCGTGATCTCGGACGACCCGCAGATCCGGTTGGCGGCCCGACGTCTGGCGGAGGACCTTTCGGCTGCAGGCGCGAAACGGCCGCTGGTCGCCACCGAGCCCAGCGACGAGCCCGGCGTGGGCCAGATCGTCGTCACCCTCGTGAAGGACCTCGGCAACTCCGATCAGGCGTTCCGCGCGCAGACCCGCGGCGACGACGTGACGATCACCGGCGCCTCTCCCACCGGCGCCGCCAACGGCCTCTACGCGGCGGCGGATCGCATCCGGTCCGGCCGGGAGATGGTGCCCCCGGCGGATGACGGCAAGGTGATCAACCCGGCGCTGCAGCTGCGTCTGGTGGACACCGGTGCGGTCGGGATCGACGCCGATGCCGCGGGTTGGAAGAACGACGACTACTCGTTGAACACAGATGTCGTGGGTACCGCGCTGCTGCCGGATGCCCCCTATGTCGACCCGGCGAAGGTCGCCGAGATCAGCAGGCAGTATCGGCAGTTCATCGAACACAGCCTGGCGCTGGGCTACAACGGCGTGATCGTGCCGGGATTCCTGGAGTATGTGACGTTCGCGGGTGTCGGCGATGGGACCGCCGTCTACGCCAAGGACGACCCTCGGCGGCTGCGCGCCAAGGCGCTGGTCCAGGCCTTCGGCCCCGTGTGGCAGTACGCCCACGAGATGGGAATGCAGGTCTTCTTCGGAACGGACATGTTGGCGCTGTCGCCGCCGTTGCGCAATTACCTGACCACGACCTACGGAGGGCTGAAGACCGAGGACGAGCAGTTCTGGACGGTCTACCAGCAGGCGCTGGACGAACTGTTTACGCAACTGCCGTACGCTGCCGGGCTGCTGGTGCGTATCGGCGAGGGCGGCGACGTCTACCACATGGAGGGATGGGACTTCACGTCCGAGATCGCGGTGACGACGCCGGCGGCGGTGCAGCAGATGCTGACGTCCCTGCTGGCGACGGCCGGGAAGCACGGCAAGGACATCATCTTCCGCACGTGGACCGTCGGGGTCGGTGCCGTCGGCGACCTGCATACCAGCAGCGAGGCCTACCAGGAGGTGCTCGGCGGCATCAACGCCGACAACCTCATCGTGTCGACCAAGTTCACCAAGGGCGACTTCTACAGCTACCTGCCCTTCAACGACACGCTGGCGCAGGGCGACCACAAGCGGATCATCGAGTTTCAGGCGCGCCGCGAGTTCGAAGCCTTCGGGTCGTTGCCGAACGACCTCACGGTGCAGCAACAGCAGGCGTTGCAGCAGTTCCTCGCGGCGAATCCGAACGTGATCGGCGTGTGGAACTGGACGCAGAGCGGCGGGCCGTTGCGGGCGGGTCCGCGGACCCTGTACCTGCGGGAGGGGTTCTGGCAGCTGTTCGGGCTTAACACGTACGCGGTCGCCCGGCTGGCGTGGAACCCGGAGCTCGACGCCGCGCAGGTCACCGCGGACTGGGCCCGGCAGATGTTCTCCGACGACCCGGCGACGGTGGCGGCGATCGGCGAGGTGATGGCGTTGTCGCGCGATGCAGTGACGAAAGGGCTGTACATCGGGCCGTACGCGTCGCAGTCGGTGAAGGCGCTGGGACTGGAACCGCCCCCGATGATGTGGATCTTCGAATGGGACATCCCCACGGGCGACAGTGCTGTGTTGGACAGCATCTACGCCGTCAGCCACGACCGGATCGACGAAGCGGTGGCGGAAGGCCGGCAGGCGGTCGAGCTGGCGGAGCAGCAGCGGGACCTGATCGCCGCCACGGATCCGAGCACGTGGCGCAGCCCGCAGTTGCGCAACGAGTTCCTGGCGACGCTGGATTTCCAGGTGAGCCTATACGAGACGTTGGCGGCGTACCGGGAGATGGTGCTGCGGCATGCCCAGTGGCTGGACACCGGTGATCCGGGAGCGCAGGAGGCGTGGGCGTCGGCTCGGGACGCGTACCTGACGGCGCGCAATGCGCACGAAGCGGCCTATGCCGACAGCACGGCGCTACCGGCGTGGAACTTCACAGCCGCTGACATCGGGCTGCAACGCGCGGAGCGCGACCCGGTGATGGCGTGGCTGGCCCGCATCCTGTTCGTGGGGCTGCTGGTGATCCTTCTGCTGGGCACCGGGCGGGGTCAACGGGTGCTGCGCAATGGCAGCCTTCCGGGCGCGGCAGCGTGCCGGGCGCTGTGGATGGGCCTGACCCGCCCATGGCGCCCGGCGGATCTCGAGTTCTCGGAGCCTGGGCCGCAGTCGGTCGAGTCTCGTCGCAGGGCCGCCCCCACTGCGCTGGATCGGGTGCTCATCTGGCTGATCCCCGCTGCTGCGCTCGTGGTGAGCCGAGGGATCATGACGTGGTTCCTGGCACCGGCACATCTACTCGTGGTGCTGTCGGCGTGGCTGCTCTTCGTGCTGGTGCTCCGCGGGTTCGTCGGACGCCTCGACCCCTTCTGGCTGTGGGCCGGCATCGGTGGCGCGGTGTTGCTGCGGGTGATGCTGTTGCTGGTGGCGCTGATGGCGCGGGGCCCGGGCCGGTACTGGTTCAACTTCTGGACCGCGCCGAACCTGCGCACGGTCTACATCACGTTGGCCTTCGCGGCATTCCTGTGGGTGTTCGTGGTGGCGGCGATCGTGCTGCGCGACCGCTACGGCTACCGGTTGCGTGGCGGCATCGGCAGGGTGTCGATGGCGATGGGCGTGCCGCTGGTGGTGCTGGGCGGGCTCGTTCAGCTGATGGGTCTGGAGTCCGCGCTGACCACCTGGAACGACCAGATGGCCCTCCTGCCGTGGGGGCTGTCGCGAATCCTCGGCATCACGGTGTACCTCGGGATCCCGACCGAACTGCCACTCGTGGCGATGGCCGGCGGCGCGATGCTGATCATCGTCGGGGCGCTCCTGAGTGTGCGGAGCAGACGCGTCACCCCGGCCGATGGCCTGTCGCTCACCCGCGGCTGAGCACGAAGACCGGGATCTCGCGGTCGGTCTTCTCTGCGTACGCGGCGTATTGGGGGAAGGCCGCCACGCAGCGGTCCCACCACTCCTGACGCTCGGCGCCGCTCACCTGGCGGGCCCGATAGTCGTGGCGTTCGGGACCGTCCTGCAGCTCCACCTCGGGATGCGCGACCAGGTTGTGATACCAGGACGGGTGGTCGGGAGCTCCGCCCTTCGACGCGACCACGGCGTACTCGCCGTCGTGCTCGACCCGCATGAGGGGGGTCTTGCGGATCTTGCCCGACGAAGCGCCCAGGGACGTGAGGATGATGACGGGGAGGCCCATCATGGTGCCGCCTTCGGCGCCTCCGGTGCGCTCGAAGTCGGACACCTGCTTGCTGATCATCGGGACGGGGGACGGTTCGTATTCACCCTGCAATGGCATGGGGTCATTCAAGCGGAACAGCTGCCCCGGACGCACTCCCGGGTGCTCCGGTGGTCGAGCGGAGCCGAGACCACCGGGGTCAGCCCCGGATCGCGCTGACCGTCAGCAGGACGGCGAACAGGAAACAGATGCCCGCGTTGATCTGCGAGGAGTGGGCCTGAGTGAAGGTGTTGAGCCGGTGCAGCATCGGATCGGAGCGCTGCCGTCCCATCACCGTCACCAGCAGGGCGGGCAGCAGCGCCGGGGCCAATGCGCAGAACGCGATGAGCAGCAGCATCGCCGTCACCTGGTCCGCAGGTGCCGAGGAGTTCACCGCCACGTGCACCGCCGGGAGCATCAGCACCAGCGACGACAGGTTGAGCCACATCGTCGCGAACCCCACCGGCACGAACGCCAGGGGCTTGGCGTCGGCCATCCGCCGGTGGTGGGACTCGGGTCGCGGCCCCCGCCGCAAAGCCCGGATTCCCAGTGCCAGCAGACCCACCGCGGCGAGCGCCTTGATCGCGCGCTCGGTCATGCTCTCGTTGCCCGTCGCCAGCACCAGCCCCCGGCCGATGGTGGCCACCAGGGCGATGAACAGGACGACCGTTGCTGCGATGCCCAGAGTGAACGCCCAGGCCCGGCGACCTGGTCCCGGCGCCCGGAAAGGATCAGCAGCTGCAGCGTCAGGACCGCCGGGCTGATCGCAGAACCGAGCGCCAGGGGGATGACCACCCCCCAGGCCGACGACATGGCGCCGGGTCAGCCGAGCCCGTTGAGCACCACGGAGCGCGGCTTCGCGACCGGGATGTGCGTCAGGCGCTGGGTCTTCGGTCCGAGCATGTCGGCGTAGGCCTGCTGGCCGGCGTCGTTCGGGTGCAGTGCTGCCCCCGAGTTGGCCGGATTCGAGGCCACAGTCGCCTGGGTGAGCCCGTACTCCCACGCCTCGTCACCGGCGCACAGCCCGTGGCCGCGTGACGCCTTCAGCATGCTGAGCGCCGGCGACCAGCCGTACTGCTTCTGGTTCTGCTTCAGCAGGACCGGGATGCTGTTGCCCTTTGGCGTGATCGTCTTCGGATCGGGCTTGGGCAGCGGCGGGGAGTAGGTGTCCGGCAGCGTGTAGGGCTTGCCGGCCCGTCCCGCGTACACCGAGTCCCAGGCCCAGGTGTTGTCCAGCTGGTTCATGGGGGACTCGGGCGGGAACTTGTTGGAGCACGGCACGATCGCGCCTGCCTCGGTGGTGGTGGTCAGGTCCGGGTACATGGCGTGCACCAGGTTCTTGTCGCGCACCAGGCGCAGGGGCTTCGACGGGGTCGCCTTCTTGGCGGGCTTGCCGCCCTTCAGCTTGGTCGTCTCGCAGGTGCCCTTCTCGCCGAAGCAGGGCGCCATGCGCTGCGTGCGCTTGGCCAGGTCGACCAGATTGCGGTCGATCACCTGATAGAGCGGCTTGGCGTTGGGCTTGGTGTCCCAGTAGAAGGGCACCGCGTTGTAGCAGTTCGGCTTCGCGATGTCCTCCAGGGCGCAGGCGATGCCGATGTCCGACAGGCCGGTGTCGTTGCCGCCGATGCTCAGCAGGACGGAGTCGAGGGTCCGGTTGCGGGTGATCCGCCGGACCTGGTCGATCTGGGGCTGCTCGTAGCCCGGCAGCTTGATGCCGTTGGCCTTGAGCCGCGGCTTCGGGTACAGGATGCCGCCGGTGGGATTCTCCTTGGTCACCGGAGGTGCCACCGACTCGATGCTGCGGATGTAGCCCTTGTCGATCTCACCACCGGCGCAGGCGACATCGACCAGCGTGACGTTCGACCGCTTGTCGGCGGATTCGACCGCTTGGGCGCCCCGCACGAAACCGCTCCACCGGGTGCGGTTGCACGACGGGTAGTCCCAGTCGAGCTGCCGGCCCTTGCCGTCGGCGGTCGCCTCCGTGAAGGGGGGGAACCCTTCGCCCGAGCCGTAGGAATCACCCATGACGGCGATGAGCACGTTCTTGACCGTGATGTGGCTCGCGATGGTCTTGGTGTTCTTGTGGGAGTCGGTCACGGTCAGGTGCAGGCCGTAACGACCCTCCGGAAGACTGATCGTCTTCTTCTTCGCGCAGTTGTTCGTCACATGGGTGACAGGCTTGGTCCGGATGTCCCATGAGCAGCGCAGGGTGCCACGCCCGGTGCTGTGGGTGGCGTCCAACTTCACCGCGAACTTGTCGTCGGTGGGGAACTTGCCGTAGGTGGCCGGACCGGCGTTGGGATAGCGCCCCACCGCCGCCATCGGGTCGTCGGGGATCCCGTCGGGGCCCTTGACGTAGGAGCCGCCGTTCACCCAGTCGGGGTCGGACTTGTCGTCGGTCGGCACGAAGGTCAACTTGTCGACCATGAAGGTCGGCATCGTCCAGTCCCAGCGGACCTTCACCGTGCCGTGGCCGGCCCCGGCCGGTGCCGACGTCGCGAGGGCCGCGCCGGTCGCGGGGGCGCTGGGGGCGGCCTGTCCCGTACCCACTGCCAGGGACAACAGGGCGAGGGATCCGGCCGCGGCGGCGGCACATGTTCGGGCGAGTCTCATCGAACCTCCTGCGACAGCCCCCGCACGTGCAACGCCCCCAACCTAGGGGGCGGAGCGCAGTGATTCTCGGTGATCACCGGATATGTGCCGGTTGCCGGATCGGCCGTGGGACCGGTCCGTGCCGTCGGTCGGTCGGCCGCGTTCGGGCTGACGTCAGAGGTGTCGTCCCAGCGTTCGGCGCTCGTCCTTCTGCCGGTAGAGCGCATCGTCGGCGCGTGCCAACGCCGCGTAGAGGTCCTCGTTCGGCTCCCACAACGAGAAGCCGACGCTCACCGGGCAGACCGCGTTCAACCGGCGAGCCAGTTCCGTGGCGTGGTCGGGGGTGGCCCCGGGAAGGACCAGGACGAACTCGTCGCCGCCGAACCGGACGAGCAGATCGGCAGCGCGCAACTCGTGGCTCCAGTCCGCGGCTACCTGAGCCAGCAGACGGTCGCCGGCCAGGTGGCCCTCGCGGTCGTTGAACTGCTTGAATGAATCCAGGTCGAGGACCGCGACCATCACGGGGTTGCCGGAGCGGACTGCGGCGGCATGGACCGGTCCGCTCATGACATCGAGGCCACGGCGATTGAGCAGTCCCGTAAGGCTGTCGCGCAGAGCCTGCTGGCGCAACCGCTCGGCGAGGAAGGCGACCATGATGCTCACCGTGCTGACGACTACGAGGACGACCACGAAGTAGATGGTGCTCACCAGGTGCCGACCCAGGAACACCGCCAGCGAGTAGGCGACCAGGAGGTAGGAGAGCTCGGCGGCGAACACCACGACGGGCCGGAAGTAGGCGGCGAACACCGCGAACAGCACCATGCCCATCCCGATCAACAACTGTCCGTCGGACGTCTGGACCTGGGTGACCCCGAATGCGGCGATCGTGATCGAGGCGACGATGGCCACGTCCAGGGGCCACCCGGTGCGGGCACGGGGTCCAGCGACCCACAGCAGGACCGCGCCGATGGTCAACGTCACGGCGGTGACGATGTCGAGCGTCCGCAGGTCCGAACCGGCGGTGGGCAGGAACACGAAGAGCGCCGAGAAGGCGGCCGCCATCGCCACGAGGCCGGTGAGGACCACGTAGGGGATCGGCGGCACTCCCGCACGGCGCTGTCCGGGCACCACGGTGTGGGGCGCCGGTTGGGGCCGGGGGGAGAACGCGGGGCGAATCCGCATAAGCAGAGTCTATCCGTGGGCGGAGAGGAGAAACCGCGGGAAACCGTCTCCTATGTCACTGTCCGGCAGCGGAATCCGTAGCGCTGTCGGGGGCCACGGTGGGCGCGGATCCCGTATCCGACGGGCCGCCCGACGGCTCGACCTCGTCGGGGAACCGCTCCCGATAGGCGGCCACCGCGGTCGGCAGGGTCGGGTACATGTTCTGCTCGCCGATGATGGCCGCCACCCCGTGGTCGCGCATCGGTTCGAGGACGTCGTTCTTCACCCGGGCGAGCCACAGTTCGGTGCCGCGGGCTTCCAGGGTGTTGTGCAGTTCCTCGAGCATCGACAGCGCCGTGGAGTCGAGTTCGACGTTGGCCTCCATGTTCAGGATCAGCACCTCGGTGCCGTCGGGGGCTGCCGCGTCCACCTTGTTGTAGAAGTCGTACGCATTGAGGAAGAACAGCGGGGCGTCGTAGCGGAACACCACCAGACCGGGGATGGTCTCGGTGCGGGCGTGGTCGTCGACGTCGTGCATGCCCGCCACGTCGGGGACGAAGCCGAGGACCCCGTCGTGGGGGCGGGCGAGGCGGGCCATGAACTCGGCGATCGACAGGGCGATCGAGATGATGACGCCGGGGAGGATGCCGAACACGATGACGCTGATCGTGCAGACCGCAGCGATGGTGGTCTCGCGCTTGCGGAACCGCAGCAGGGCCGCCCACTCTTTGGGTTCGATGAGGGTGATGGCGGCGAACAGGATGACGCCGGCCAGGCCGGCGATGGGGACGGCGGCGATCACCCCGGGGATGAGCAGGGGACCCGCGAGCAGCACGATCAGGACGAACACGGAGTAGAACTTCGTGTTGGCCCCGGCTGCCACCGCCAGCGCGGTGCGCGATGACGACGCCGACATGGGGTAGCCGCCGGTGAGACCGGTGGCGGCCTGGACCCCGGCGAGGGCCCGCATCTCGTCGCCCGGATCCGGGGGCACCCGCTCCGCGAAGGCGCGCGAGGTGACCATGACATCGGTGTACGACACCACCGCGATGCTCAGCGCCGGGACCATGAGCACCGAGATCGCGTCGAGGGTTATGGCCGACAACTGTGGCGTGGGCAGGCTCAGGGTGACGGTCCCGACCTTGGGCACATCCCACATGAGTCCGAGCAGGATCGCGACGATGAGGCCGATCAGCGGTCCGGGGATCTTCTTCGACACGAACCGCAGTCCCAGGGAGATCGCGGCGACGACCAGGGCGATGGTCAGCGTGTACCAGTTGGGGACCTGCCAGTCGGTCTGCCACAACCCGACGAGTGACGAGGTGTCCACGTCGTAGCCGAGCATCTTGGGCAACTGCGACAGCATCATCAGGATGGCGACCCCGGTCAGGTACCCGACCAGGATGGGCTTCGACAGCAGGTCCGCGAGGAACGACGCCTTCAGCAGCCAGCCGGCGAACAGGATGACGCCGGTGAGCAGACTGGTGATCGCGAGCGCGTTGAGCACAGGGATGCCGGTGGCGGCGGCGACGGGTCCGACGGCTGCGGCGGCCATGAGGGCCACGGTGGACTCGGGCCCCAGCGACATGTGGGTGCTGCGGCCCAGGATCATGTAGACGATCAGCGGGACCGCGGCCACCGCGAGGCCGGTGGCAGCATCGATCCCGGCGAGTTGCCCGTACGCCATCGCCTGGGGGATCAGGTAGGCCCCGACCGAGATGCCGGCCAGTACGTTGCCCGACGTGAACACGGCGCCGGACATGCGCCGCCAGCGGGACACCTCGGGAGCCGTGGTGACATCCGTGGGGGTGGCCATACCGCGGACTCTAGAGGTGAACTCCACGTGAAGCGGAGGTGAACGCCCAATCGAATTCCCGGTGGTCGAGCTTCCGGGGTCTCGGCTCCGCTGGACCACCGGGGTCTCGGCTGCGCTCGACCAGCGGGGTCTCGGCTTCGCTCGCCCCCCGCACGCGGGCCGCAGTAGGTTCACCCCCATGGGCGACTTCGACGATCTGGCCCGCGGCTACGTGTGGGGCATGGGCCCCCTGGATGCCTCCCCGGACCTCGTGGCGCGCTTGCGCGCGTGGCTGCGAGAGGCTGACGCCGCGTTGCGGCTGCCCACCGACGTGTCCGCCCCGCTGGAGTGGCGGATCGGGACGGGGGCCCTGGTGCCCGCCGGACTGGGGCTGCTCAACCTGTTGTTCGGGACCGGGCGCCTGCTCAGTGGGCAGGGGCCGGAGCGCCTCTACGGCGTGTGGGACTCGTACCGGCAGACCCCACGGCCGGTCCCGGTCGAGGTGCCGCACATGGTCTACCCGTTCGAGCTCGTGGGACCGGGGGCGAACGTCCGCATCTGGCAGAGCCGACTGGGCCTGCTGGGCGACTTCTACCTGACCCTCTCCACGGTGCCGATCCTCACCGCGTCCGCCCGGGTGCTGGCCAGTTGCTGCCGGTTGCGGAGCCTCGATCGTGGCGCCGCCGAGGCTGATGTCGCGGCAGCGACACCGGCGGATCGGTTCCGGCTGTGGCTCACCGACCACCCCCAACTGGCCCAGGTGATGCCCGTTCAATTCGGGACCGCGGGAAGCCGGGTGACCCAGCTCCTGAAGTCCTCCGACGCGGCCGGCGCCCGGTTGCAGAACGCGGGGGTGCTCGAGGAACTGCCCCCGACGGCCGCCGCACTGGCCGACGTGCCCGAGATCCGGACCGCGGTGGCGGCGCCCCAGGTCGCGGGGGTCACCACCGCCCCGATCGTCGCGGCCTTCGCGCACCTGCAGTCGATGACGGTGCCGGAGCTCCTGCCGGCCGTGACCTCGTATGTCAGTGACGTGCATCAGGCGGTCGAGGTGGCGATCGCCCTGGCCGGGACGGCGTCGGCACCTTCCCCGGAAGCCCGGCAGCTGCTCACGGCCGCGCGACGCACCCGCGGGGACCTCACGGACCTGGGCGTGGCCACTGCCCCGCCCCCGGCATCCACCATGACGCCCGGGACCCCCGCGGCGCCGGCGATGCCCGCGGCACCGACTCCGCCCCAGGCCGTCCCCGCGCCTCCCGACGAGCCCGGTGTCGGACTGATCGGTCAGCCGGAATTGTCGGCCGCGGTGGCCTCGGCCGAGGCGGGGCTCCTGGGAGGCCGGTCGGTGCGACTCCTGATCCTGGGACCGGAGGGGGTGGGCGCGCGTCGCGCGGCCCGCTACCTCGCCAAGGCGGTGGGGGCCACGAACCTGCTGGACATCCGCGTCGAGCAGTGGGACACCCGGGAATCGGCGGCGGCCGACGTCGAGGCCATCTCATCGGGCGGACCGGGTGCGGCGGTGTTCCTGAGCCGACTCGACGAGGCGCTCAACTCGGGAGGCGGCAGCTACGGCATGGAGCGGCTGGAGCAGGCCCTCGAATCGGTCGAGCCCCGCGTGGTCGTGGTGACGGCAGCGGCGGACCTTCAGCAACTGGTGCTGGCGGCGCCCAACCTGCTGCGCCGGTTCTCGCTGGTCCCGACCCACGACTTCTCCCCCGACCAGATCGCCGAGGTGTTCCACCGGCTGGCGGCCGAACGGAAGGTGACGATCGACCCCGACGCCGAACCCCTGGTCCGCGAGATGCTCGCCGCGGTCCGTCCCATCGGCGACATGCGCAACGCGCGGATCGCCGAGTACGTCCTGGAGCGCCTGATCGCCACCGCGCCGGTGACCGATCCCGCCGGTTCGATCCAGGTGAACGCCCAGACCGTCCGTGCCGCCGAAGCCGCCTCGTTGTTGACGATGGTCGGCACCGGACGTACGCCGGTGAACGAGGTGCTCGCACAGGTGGATGCGTTGTCGGGGCAGGAGGACGTCAAAGCGGCGATGCACCTCCTGGCCACGTCGGCGGCGTTCTGGGCGGCGCGTGAGGCCGCCGGCGAACCGTCGATGGAGCCGTCTCGGCACATGTTGTTCGTGGGTCCCCCGGGGACGGGGAAGACGACTGTCGCCCGGTTGACCGCTGAGTTGTACGCGGCGCTCGGCGTCCTGTCGTCCGGCCACCTGGTCGAGGTCACCCGGGCCGACCTCGTCGCCGAGTACGTCGGGCAGACCGCTCCCAAGACCCGCGCTGTCGTGCAGCGCGCGCTGGGTGGGGTGCTGTTCATCGACGAGGCCTACGCCCTGCAGTCGGGTGGCGAGTCGGACTTCGGGGCAGAGGCACTGGCCGAACTGCTCAAGATGATGGAGGACCACCGCTCCGATCTGGTGGTGATCGCGGCCGGCTACACCGAGCCGATGCACGAGCTCATGCGCTCCAATCCCGGACTCACCTCACGGTTCGCCACGGAGTGGGAGTTCACCGACTTCACCGACGATCAGTTGGCGGGGATCTGGGAGGCCTTCGTCACCAAGGCGGGGGCTCTGGTGGGTGAGGGCACCCCGGAGCGGGTCCGGCAGATGATCTTGGCGGCCAAGGTGCTTCCCGACTTCGGGAACGCCAGGACCATGCGCAATTCGGCCGGGCGGCGGTCACCGCGGCCGGCGTGCGGGAGAACCCCTCACCGTCATGCCCGAGGACATCTCGATCCCCGAGCGCTGAACGATGAAGACCGTCTACTACGGCATCCTCGCTGGACGGGTTCATCGCCGGCCAGACCACTCGCTGGACTGGCTGCGCTTGCAGTTCCACCGTCGAGCAGGAAGCAGCCCCGAGTTCATCACGGGCATCGGCGCACTCGCCATGGGCTCGTCGACGTATGAGTGGCTGCTGCGCGAGCACATCTTCCCCGCGGACAAGGCGCCCGAACCGTGGTTCTACCGGCAACCGACCTGGGTGTTCAGTTCCCGGAACCTGCGGCCGGTGCCCGACGCCGACATCATTTCGTGAGCTGAGGACGTGCGCGGTATGCCGAGATGGTCGCGGCCGCGCTCGGGCGGGGCCCTGTGGATCGTGGGCGGTGGCGATCTGGCCAGTCGGGTTCTTCGACGCCGGCCTGCTCGACGAACTGGTGATCACGGTCGCCTCGGTCACGCTCAGGATAAGGATGCCCTGTTCCGCGCCGGGTCGGCTGTCACGCCGTCGCTGGACACATCTTCCCCGCGGACAAGGCGCCCGAACCGTGGTTCTACCGGCAGCCGACCTGGGTGTTCAGTTCCCGGAACCGGCGTCGGGTCGGGCGGAATGACGGGCGGTCAGTCCACAGTGCGGTGGATCATCGAGGTCGGGCGTTCCACGGGGAGCGGTGGAGTGCGCGGCCCGGACCAGGGCGCCGGGACGGCATCGATCCGGTCGCACAGGTAATACGCCTGCTCCTCGTAGAAACTGCGCCAGCGTCGGAAGATCAGCCACGCGTCCTCGCCCGTCCGACCGCAGGGGAACCCGGACTCCGACAACCGCGCGACCGCGTCGTGGAACTCCCCCTGGGTCAGGGTCACCCGTTCCGGTTGAGGCTCGGCCAGCACCGGATCGACCGCACTCTGATACCCCTGCAGGGCCGCGAGATCCCCGAAACACGCCATCCCCTGGCGCAGCATCATGCGGGCCGACCCCTGGGGGAGTGCCGGGGCGACCGCCAACTGGAGCGCTGCCGCGTCCATGGCGGCAAGCAGGGCGACCGCCCAGTTCCGGCGGGGTTTGGTGGACCGTAGCCCGATGAGGATCGGGTAGGAGGTGTGGGACTCCGAGACGTCGGCCGCCCAGAGCTCCCACTCGTGCCACAGCACCGGCAACTGGTCGAGACTGCCCAGCATCGCCTGGCGGGCCAGCACCTCGGGGCCCCAGTTGGGTTCGCTGGCGCGGGCGTGCATCACGGTCACCATGCGTTCGCGCCGGTTGTACGACGCATACAGGGCAGGCAGAAAGCCGATCAACAGACCGATCACGACCGGGCCGGTGGCCGCCGCGATGAAGTCGACCGTCGACAACTGGACCCGGCCGCTCCAGGCGAACCCGAGCGTCAGGAGGCTGGAGCCCGCCTCGTGCCACGCGTCGGGGAACGCCAACTGCCCGGTGACCATCAGGATCAGCGCGAACCCGAACATGAACAGCAGCAACCACGAGAACAGCCAGATGATGATGACCAGGGGCGCGGCGGGGGTCAGCACCCGATCCCGCGCCTCATAAGACGAGGTCCGCCGCGCCACCCCCCGGATCCATGCGAAGACCACCCGGCTGATCGCACCGGCGATGCGCGACGTCACCCCTCGCGGCACCACAAGGGTGCGGATCACGCTGTCGGCAGTGACCAGACAGATCAGCACGCCCGCCACGAGGAGCAGGATCTGGGGCACGGGCCCAACCTACTGACCCCGGCGGCGCCGCGGATGGGGATCAGTTCGTCGCGCCTTCACTGGCCGCGTTCTCCGCATCGAGATGGGCCTTCAGGATCTTCGCCAGCTTGTTCATCTGCTTCACGTGCGCGTAGTCGTCGTCGATCTGCAATTCGGAGGGGCCGACTCCGTCGGTGATGATCGCCACCGCGTAGCCGTCGACGATCCCCATCTGCCGGGTCACGGTGTATGGCTCGAGCCACCCGCCCTTGAAGGCGGAGGCCCCGATGGTCCCCAGTCCCCAGCTCTCGGACTTGACGGGTTGCATGTGCTTGAGCACGTACCGACTGGCTTCGGGCGACACGACGTCGCCGTCGGCCAGCGCCGCCATGAACTTCACCTGGTCGCGGATGGACCATTCCATGAGGCCCTCACGGATGTCCGGAGCGGTGGTGTGGTCGTCGCCGATGGAGCGCAGGATCTCGGTCATCGGGGCCCCCGAACCCCCGGGGATCTGCGCGCGGATCGCGAGCAGGGCGTCCATGTTCGACTCCGTGAGCGCCCGCTCGATCAGGTCGCGCTGTTCGACGGTGAGGTTCGCGGGATCGCCACCGGCGACCTCCTGGATGAAGGCCATGATCACCAGGACCTTGGACGTCGACCAGGCGGGACTGGAGTCCACGCTTCCCTCGACGGTCACGTGGCGCGGGTTGTCCAGTGGCGCGAAGGCGATGGCGTTGCGGGTGTCGCCCTGGAGGCTGGGCACCGGCTTGACCGTCGCGGTGTGGGACGGTGACGGGCGGGGGCTCGGCGACACGGCCGCCGAAGTGGCGGACGAGGGAGACGCGGGCGGCGGGGTGATGCGGTCACCCGACTCGGCCGACGAGCAACCCGCAACGCTCACGGCGGCGACGGCAGCGATGATCACGAGGCGCACGACCATGGTCCCTCCGACGGTTCCCGACAAGCCCCCAGTATCCCCGGACACCGTGACGGCAAACTCGACGGGCTTGGCGGTGCGTGTCGTGAAAGAGTGGGCGGACGACGACCCTGGGAGGGAACCCGCATGTCCGATACCGCCAGCTACGTGGCCTACGCCGCCGCCTACGACAATGCCGACGACGCCGCCGCGGACTTCGCGACGCTCAAGGAGGCGGGGCTGCGGCACATCACGGCGGCACTGGTCGTCAAGGATCCCAACGGCCGGGTCCACGTGCATGAGAAGACCTACGCGGGCAAGGTCGCCGGCGGTGTGGGGGTCATCGGCGGAGCCATCGTGGGCGCGATCTTCCCGCCCGCAGGCGCGGCGATCATCGCCGATGCGGTGGTCGGAGGTGCCGTGCTCGGCACGATCGGTCACTTCGCGGGAGGCCTGTCGCGCAAGGAGCTCAAGGGTCTGGGAGACCTCCTCGACGATGGCGAGGCCGCCGTCATCGCCGTCGCCGAGGACGCTGTCGCCACCGACGTCGACCGGACGCTCGGGAAGGCCGCCAAGAAGGCCAGCGCCAAGATCGATGACGGCGACGTCGCCGCCGCGATGGCTGAGCTCGAGAAGGGCGTCGACAAGGCCGCGGACAAGGCGGCCGGCGACCTCGCCTGACCGGCGTCGGATGATCGACGACCGGGATCTGGTCCCGCTGGCGGACTTCCTGGCCGAGCGCTCCCGGGATCTCGTGGAGGCCGGGTTCGATCCCGAGGTCTGCCTCGCGGTCACCGCCACCTGCCGCGACGAGATCATGGCGCCGCTGCGCGCCGGTGTCCGGGCCCACTGGCACCGGGCGTTCGACTTCAGTTCGCTGACGGGTCTCCCTCTCGCGGGGGTCACGGGCGCCGCTGCGGCGCTCAGTCACGCCCCACCGGTGGCGGACCGCGTGCGTCTCGTCGTGTTCGCCATGCCCCATGTGGGAGTGCTGCCCGACGGCACCCCGGGGCGGGTCTGGCGCCGCGGGCAGGCCGAGCCCACCACCGCATGCGGCGCCCTCATCGCGGCTCTGGAGTGGGCGGCGGCCACCGACCGGACCCGTGAGGTCCCGACCATCGATCCCGAGGATCCGGAACAGTCCCTGGTACGCAACCGGCTGCTGCAGGTCGAGCCGTATCTGGGGGACACGGACCTGTGGCGCGCCACCGAACTGGTGCGCTCCGTCATGAGCCGCGACGCGCGCGCGCTGTTCCTGAGACCAGGACCCCACCCGATCGATCTGGCGGTGGTGTCGGGGATCGTGGTCCACACCACCGACGGAGATCTGGTCCTCCCGGCCCCCTCTCACGTCGCCACGGGTCGGCCCACGCCTACCATCGACACGTGATCATCCGGCAGGTCGTGCGTGACTGACGAACGCCGTGGCCCGTTCTCCTGGCTGACGAATCACACGATCGACGCGGTGGACGTCGACAACCTCCTCGCCCGCGTGGATATCGACGCGGTCGTCGATCGCAGCGACATCCAGGAGGTCGTGGACCGGGTGGACCCCGAGTCGGTACTCGACCGGATCGATCCCGACCGGTTGTTGGACCGGGTGGATCCCGACCGGTTGTTGGATCGCGTCGACCCGAATCGGTTGTTGGATCGCGTCGACCCGAACCGGCTGTTGGATCGCGTCGACCCCGACCGACTGATGGACCGGGTGGACGTGGATCGCCTCATGGCCCGGGTGGACGTCGAAGGACTGGTCGACCGTGCCGGTGTGGCGGACATCGTCGCCGAGTCGACCGGCGCGATGGCGGGGTCGATGCTCGACGTCGCCCGACGGCAACTGGTCGCGGTCGATGCCATCGTCGAGCGTTCGGTGTACCGGCTGACCCGCCGCGATCCGTTCACCCGACCCGACGGTCCGCCGCTGCTGGTGCGGGCCGACGAGGTCCGCGAGGGCCGTGGTCAGGTCACCGGTACCTACGCCGGTCCGGTCTCCCGAGTCCTGGCGTTCCTCCTGGACATCACCCTGGTGTTCTGGCTGTTCACGCTGGCCACCGCAGCTGTGACCTGGGTCCTGTCCGAGGCGCTGGGGACGGCCACGTGGTCGTCGAGTGACTGGACGGCCTGGGGCACCGCGCTGTTCCTGCTGTGGGCGTTCCTGTACTGGTGGGTCGGGCTGTCACTCACCGGGCGCACGATCGGCAAGGCGGTCCTGGGGCTCAAGGTGCTCAGCCGTGACGGCTCGCCGTTGACGGGGCACGCGGCCGCGCTGCGGACGGTCGTGGAACCGGTGTCCTTCCTCTTCCTCGTCGGTGTCGCCGCCTGCCTGGTGACGGCGCGACGCACCACCCTGCACGACGCTGTCGCCCGCACCTGCGAGGTGTACGACTGGGGCGATCGTCCCGCGGAGATGCCGGCTCCGTTGACCGCGTGGATCGCCAAGCGGGAATCGGGTCGCTGAGCCCGACGTCACTCGGCGAGCAGTGCCCGCACCGCGGCGGGGACATCGGGGCTCGACGCCGAATGCACCGGGCCGTAGGCGCGGTTGACATCGACCACACCGGCCCACCAGGGCAGTGCCAGATCGTCCTCGTCGTCCACCACGGGACCGGAGCGGACCTTCGCCGACACGTCGAGAAGGTCGAGGGCGAGCACCGCCGTGGCCGCCAGCTCCTTGGCATTCGGTTCCCGGCTCACCGTCGCCCGCCCGGCCACCACCTTGTCCACTGTGGCCGCGAGTGCGTCCCAGCGCTCGACGGGGTCGGCGACCAGTCGCAGCGGTCCCTGTGCGACGACACTGCGGTAGTTCAGCGAGTGGTTCATCCAACTCCGCGCCAGGACCAGGCCGTCCACCTCGGCCACGCTCAGGGCCACGGGAACCGGTCCGGCCGCGCACGCACGCGCCAGTCGGGCGCCGCTGGACTGATGCAGGTAGATCCGGGAGTCGACCCGGACGAACAGGAGGGGCAGCACCCCCGGAGCGCCGTCGAGGCTGAAGGACAGGTGGCCGATCAGGGCGTGGTCGAGGATGGCGTGTACCGACTCGCGGTCGTACCGCGCCCGGTCGGCATGCCGGGTCGGCGTGGTGCGGTCGGTGCGCGGGTAGGAGTCGCCGTCGGTCATCGGCCCATCGTAGATCCGCCGGGTACCGCATAGTCTGTCGCTCATGGACGACACCCGTGCACTGCTGCTCGACCTCTTCGGCCGCGTTCACGAGGCGATCCCCCCGGTGGTCGACGGTCTGTCCGCCGAGCAGCTGTGCTGGGCGCCCGGACCCGACGCCAACCCGATCGCCTGGCTGGTGTGGCACCTGTGCCGGGTCGAGGACGATCACCTGGCCGGTATCGCCGGGTCGGAGCAGGTGTGGCTGTCCGACGGCTGGGCCGACCGGTTCGCGCTGCCCTTCGATCCGGCCGACATCGGCTACGGCCAGACCACCGAGCAGGTGCGTCAGGTGCCCGGCGACGCCGAACTCCTGGTGGGCTACGCGGCCGCGGTCGCGGCCCGGACACGCGAGATCCTCAGCGCCCTGACCGAGGACGACCTTCGGCGGATCGTCGACGAGCGGTGGGACCCGCCGGTCACCGGATCGGTCCGCATCGTCAGCGTCGCCAACGACATGACCC
>JAXLSJ010000001.1:0-1684 GCA_046330625.1 Candidatus Nanopelagicales bacterium | reverse complement strand
CTCGGTGGCCGGCCGACGGTGGCCTGCACGCGGACTCTACGGTGGGGGGTCTGAATTGTCGGGCGGTGGTGCCGGCAGGGGTACCTGCTCGGGTGCGGGTCGCCAGAGGCGGGTTGGCGGCCGGAGGTAGGTGCGGTTCAGCGGTGTCGTCCACCGAAAACCGTTCTCGCCGTGGGCTACTCGGTAGCCGCCGCCGTCCTTGGCGCGGTGGTGATGTCTGCAGGCCGCGGCCAGGTTCGCGGCGCTGGTCGAACCGCCGCCGGTCTGTCCGGGACGGAACGGCTCGATGTGGTCGAGCTCGCAGCGCCAGGCGGGTTGCCGGCAGCCGGGCATGCAACAGGTCTGATCCCGCCCCATCACATGGTCGGCAAGTGCGGCCGGTGGTTGGTAGGTGGTTCGGCCGTAGTCCAGCAGGGTCCCGGACAGTGGGTCGCAGACCAGCCGGCGCAGGGTTCCGTCGGCGGCGATGTGTCGCGCCTGAGCGGGGGTGATCGGACCGTATCCGGCAAGCTGTGCGACGTCCCCGGTCGGGGGACCGGGCAGCAGTGCCGTCAGCGGCATGGTGACGTGCACGTGCGGCCGGCGACGCTGTTCGGTGGACAGTTCCTTCTCGCGCCAGACCCCGGCGTCCAGGACGTCGGCGCACAGGTCGACAAGAGCATCGACCTTTCGATTGTCCGCGGTCCGCTCATCGTCGGAGGTCTTGGACGCGGAGCTCATCGCGGTGAGCGCGGCGTGGATCGTCGCGATGTCCGGCAACGTGGAGAAGACCTTGAGGGTACCCATGCCGTCGGGGTCGCTATGCCGGGTGATGCCGCGCCGGTCGCACGCGTTCTCGTGGCGTTCCTGAGCGCCGTGGGGGTCACGTCGGATGATCGCGGCGGCGATCAGGTCCTGCACCTGCGGCATGGTGCTGAGCGGCAGGTCGGGCAGCACATCCCGTTCCACGTGTCGGGCAATCTCGGGAGTGACGTCGAGCGTGCCCTGGTGCACCGCCCTGGCCTTGCGCTCGCTGATGTCACCGGCGTGCAGGGCCGCGAACGTGGCGGGCAGACGGTCGGTGAACGCCTGCGCCTCCATCAACCTGCGGGTCGCGGTGCTTTCGGCGACGCCCAACGCCAACGCGATCTCGGTCGGCAGGAACTCGTGCAGGCCGGGGTAGTCGCGGGACAGCTCGGCCAGGTCCGCGACCTGGCAGCCCTGCAGGTGGGCGATGACCCGCTCCCGCGCCCGGATCGAGTCGACCAGCACGTTCGCCCACATCGACTCCGGCTCGGGCACGCCCAAGTCGGCACCGGGACGGGCGGGGCGGTGCTGCAGGAACCGGGCCAACGCCCCGCCCGCCGGGGTCGTGTTGATCCGATGCCGGAACTCGGCCAGCTGAACAACGGCGTCGTCGGCGGTCGTCGATCGCAGCAACTGATGGATGGTGAACTCCGGCGCCCACTCGGGTCCGTCGGAAGGATGCCGCTCGGCGGCGCCGGGCGCCCACAGGCTGTTCGGGACAGGAGCGGCGGGCGGCGTGGACCGCCACACCAAGGCACGATCCGCATGCCGTCGCTCCACCACAAACATACCTGATCATAGCATCTAAAAGGAACACATGTACCAGATTGGCGATCGCCGTCCGGCCGTCGAACGGCATGGTGCCGGGAGGGTCGGACGGTCCCGTTCGGAGTCGGGC